>DASTHI010000032.1:0-3047 GCA_035718275.1 Pseudolabrys sp.
AGAAACGTAGATCGGTGAGAGATCGGAAGCGAGAGGCAGTTTTGAGAGACCTTCAACCTTCGGCAGACTGTCGGCTTTGGTATCTCTCATAAACGGATGTTTTTGAGAGAACTATCTTCGGCCTTCACACGCACGAAAGGCGGCGAAGCTCCGCCGTTAATCCGTCCGCCGGAGATCTCGCCCAGGCAGGCTGAAGGCCGAGCAAGCCTGACAGGCCCGAAAAGCCCGGCACGGGCGTCGGCGGCGATGACGGCGGCGGCATTATCCAGGGTTGATGATGGAAGTGGAGGATATCGACAACCTCTCGCGCAACCAAGACATCGCGGTCGGACTGCAAGTGATCTTGAAGCCACGGGCCCGTCCCACCCCGACATGGACCTCGATGCCCGAACGGACGTTAGATTTCGAGTTCTAGGCGTTCTGCGATGAAGGTTGGATCCCAGCCGGGATTGAAAGTGTCGACGTGGGTGAATCCGAGCCGCTCGTATAGGCCACGCAGGTTCGGGTGGCAGTCGAGCCGCAGCTTGGCGCACCCCTGCGTTCGCGCGGCATGGCGGCAAGCCTCGATCAGCGCGGAGCTGACACCCCGGCCCGCATGTGTCCGTCGCACCGCGAGCTTGTGCAGATATGCGGCCTCCCCCTTGAGGGCGTCGGGCCAGAACTCGGGATCCTCGGCCGACAAGGTGCAACAGCCGACGATGCCGTCGCTGCAACTCGCGACTAGGAGCTCGGATCTCAGGACGAAGGTCTCCGCGAATGTCCGGTCGATCCGCGCGACGTCCCAGGCGGGCGTTCCCTTGGCGGACATCCACGCCGCAGCGTCGTGCATCAGCCGCACAACCTCGTCGATATCACCCGAGCAGGCGACCCGAACGTTCGGAGGCTCCTCGCTGTCCATTCGCTCCCCTGGCGCGGTATGAACCGCCGCCTCATAGTGCAGTTTGATCCTGACGAGCCCAGCATGTCTGCGCCCACCTTCGCGGAACCTGACCAGGGTCCGCTAGCGGGCGGCCGGAAGGTGAATGCTAGGCATGATCTAACCCTCGGTCTCTGGCGTCGCGACTGCGAAATTTCGCGAGGGTTTCCGAGAAGGTGATTGCGCTTCGCAGATCTCCAGGCGCGTGGGTGCGGACGTAGTCAGCGCCATTGCCGATCGCGTGAAGTTCCGCCGCAAGGCTCGCTGGACCCAGATCCTTTACAGGAAGGCCAACGGTGGCGCCCAAGAAGGATTTCCGCGACACCGAGACCAATAGCGGAAGCCCCAACGCCGACTTCAGCTTTTGAAGGTTCGACAGCACGTGCAGCGATGTTTCCGGTGCGGGGCTCAAGAAAAATCCCATCCCCGGATCGAGGATGAGCCGGTCGGCAGCGACCCCGCTCCGTCGCAAGGCGGAAACCCGCGCCTCGAAGAACCGCACAATCTCGTCGAGCGCGTCTTCGGGTCGAAGGTGACCGGTGCGGGTGGCGATGCCATCCCGCTGCGCTGAGTGCATAACCACCAGCCTGCAGTCCGCCTCAGCAATATCGGGATAGAGCGCAGGGTCAGGAAATCCTTGGATATCGTTCAGGTAGCCCACGCCGCGCTTGAGCGCATAGCGCTGGGTTTCCGGTTGGAAGCTGTCGATTGAAACACGGTGCATCTGATCGGACAGGGCGTCTAAGAGCGGCGCAATACGTCTGATCTCATCGGCCGGCGATACAGGCCTCGCGTCCGGATGGCTGGCGGCCGGTCCGACATCCACGACGTCTGATCCGACTCGCAGCATTTCGATCGCCGCGGTGACAGCGCCGGCGGGGTCTAGCCGCCGGCTCTCATCGAAGAAGGAGTCCTCGGTGAGATTCAGAATGCCGAACACCGTCACCATGGCGTCGGCCTCCGCAGCGACTTCCACGATGGGGATCGGGCGAGCAAAAAGGCAGCAATTATGAGCCCCATACCTACAAAGCCCCACGCATCAAGCTTTTGCCCATGAAGCAACCAGGCAATGGCTGTAATTATGACGACGCCGAGTCCCGACCAGACTGCATAAGCAACACCGACAGGGATGGATTTCAGAACCAGAGAAAGAAAATAAAATGCGATGCCATAACCGATTATGACAACGGCGGAAGGGGCAAGCTTAGTAAAGCCCTCGCTAGATTTTAATGCGGATGTTGCGATTACTTCGCCAACTATTGCGATAACAAGAAAAAGCCAGCCTTTCATGATATATCTCCCAATTTGTGTAGGGCTTATTATGCACGCTTAAAAATAATAAAAGCAGACTTGACCTGATAGTTTGGCTGTGAGCAATTATGTGCTTAGTGCATCTAACGCCGGAGTTAAGCCGCCGCGCGTAGCGCGGTCGGCTTGAACGAATTGTTAGACATCATTTACCAACTGACTTGATGATCTCGCCTTTCACAAAGCGAATAAATTCTTCCAAGTGATCTGCGCGTGAGGCCAAGTGATCTTCTTTTTGTCCCAGATAAGCTTGCTTAGCTTCAAGTAAGACGGGCTGATACTGGGCAGGTAGGCGTTTTATTGCCCAGTCGGCAGCGACATCCTTCGGCGCGATTTTGCCGGTTATTGCGCTGTACCAAATGCGGGACAACGTAAGCACTACATTTCGCTCATCGCCGGCCCAGTCGGGCTGCGAGTTCCATAGCTTCAAGGTTTCCCTCAGCGCCTCGAATAGATCCTGTTCAGGAACCGGGTCAAAGAATTCCTCCGCTGCCGGACCTACCAAGGCAACGCTATGTTCTCTTGCTTTTGTAAGCAGGATAGCTAGATCAATGTCGATCATGGCTGGCTCGAAGATACCCGCAAGAATGTCATTGCGCTGCCATTCTCCAAATTGCAGTTCGCGCTTAGCTGGATAACGCCACGGAATGATGTCGTCGTGCACAACAATGGTGACTTCTACAGCGCGGAGAATCTCGCTCTCTCCAGGGGAAGCCGAAGTTTCCAAAAGGTCGTTGATCAAAGCTCGCCGCGTTGTTTCATCAAGCCTTACGGTCACCGTAACCAGCAAATCAAGATCACTGTGTGGCTGCAGGCCGCCATC
>DASTHI010000033.1:0-125742 GCA_035718275.1 Pseudolabrys sp.
TAGGATTCGAAACCGGGGCAGAGAGATTTACGCATGTGTTGCTTCGACCGGTTGAGCTGGCACTGAATAGCGGACATTGATTGTACCGCCGCGAATGGTGGGCGCTGTAGGGATTGAACCTACGACCTCTCCCGTGTGAAGGGAACGCTCTCCCGCTGAGCTAAGCGCCCGGCCGTTGCGGAGGCCGGATATAAGAAGGGGGCTTCGAAGGTGTCAAGCGAAGCTCTCAGAAGTGCAGCCAAACCTGCGCGGCGCTCATCAGTTTCGCGTCTTCGGATCGTTTGCTTGCCCGAGCCGTGATGCGTGCATCTGCAGCGCGCGAATGCGGTCGGCAAGATTGCCATTGTTTTCCCGCGTTCCGATCTCGCCGGCCGGCTGCGGCACCGCGGCAAGCCCGGGATGCGGTGTATCGGCCGCCAGCAGCGACTCGATGGGCGAGTTCGGGCCCTCAAGCGCGGAGGCAAGCCGGGCGACCTCCGCCGCCACATCATTGATGCGCTCGCGCAGGAGCGCGTTTTCCACCCGCTCGGAAGCCCACGCCTCTTCGGTCTCGCGCTTCATCGTCGCGACTTCGCGGGCAAACCGGTCGCGCTCTTCCTTAAGGTGAGCGATGGTCGTGTGCAGCTGCGCATTTTCAGTCTTCAGATGCTGTGAAGATGAATTCGATCGGCCTTCGATCTCGATCATCGCCGTGCGCAGGTCACTTTCCACCTTCCGCGCCATCTCCATTTCCTGGCGCAATTGCTTGAGTTCGAATTCGCTTTGATTAAGCAGCCGCGACTGGTCAGCCAGCCGTGCCTCGAGCTCCGCGGCGCGGCGGCCCATGAGCTCGGCTTCTTTTGCCTGCGCGACGAGATGCTGCTCGAGCTCGGTCACCCGGGTGGCGAGATTGCCAACCCTGTTTCGCTCCTCCGTCAGCTCGTGCGTTGCCGCCTTGAGCTCGACCCGCTCGGCATCGCGGCGGTCCTCGACGGCACGCAATTCGCGGCCAGCTTCATCCAGGCGTTGCTTGAGCGCTTCGACTTGCGTCTTGAGCGCCACGATCTCTACCTTCTGGGAATCGGCGAGCGTCGAACGCTCGTCGAGCTCGGCCGTCATCTTAGCGAGCTCGGCTTCCTTGTCGGAGAGCGCCCGCTGGGCCTCGTGCATCGCATCCGTCTTGAGCGCGAACTCCTCCTCGGTGATGCGGAGCTGATCGCGAAGCGCCTTGTCACGCGCTTCCAGCGCGAAAATCGCCGCGGTTTTTTCGCCAAGCTCGACCTTGAGACGATTGATCGCGTCGCTTTTCTTTCCGAGCTCGGCCAACTGACTCGTGCTCTTGGTCTTGAGTTGCTCGACACTCATCTCCAGGCGGCGCGTCGACATGGCAAATTCGGCGCGCAACTGATCCTTGTCGGCCTGGATTTCGGCCATCGAGAGCGGCGTCGCAGCTTCAAGTCGTCGCACCGTCAGCCGCACGGCACGCGCATGAATGAGTGGAACGATGATAATTCCGATCAAGGCAGCGAAAAGAAATCCGATCCCGAAATACATGATCGGTTCAATCATGGATCATACGCCTCCAACGCACGCGCCTGCGTTCATCGATGTGGGTTTGCTGCCGGAAGCAGATTAGCCTAAAGCCGGCCCGCCGTCGCGTTCTTCGCGCAACCTTGCAACGAATTCGTAAACGTCGCGGCGATCAGAACGGGTTCCAGGTCGCCTGCGGCGTAAATTTCAGGTAGCCGATATTGGCGCCGAGCCGGAGCCCAACCCCCGAACGAATCGGCACAACGACGATGTTGCCGGATGCTAGGGCCGTCATGCCGAAGCCGCCGATGAAATAAGCGGACCCGTCGATTCCGGCAAAGCGCTGGTAGATCGCCTCGGTGGCCGGCAGGTTATAGATAAGCATCATGGTGCGTGCACCTTCACCGCCGGTATCGAAGCCTACCGAAGGACCTTCCCAGAATACGCGGCGATCGCCTGCGTTCTTGGTGTAGAGCTTTCCGTCACCGTATCGCAGGCCAATGATGAATGCGCCGCTGCCTTCCTGCCCTAGCACATAGCCGTTCGGCAGGCCCCACCGGCTGACTGCCGTCTCGACGACCTGAGCAAGGCCGCGCGAGACCGTCCCGAAAAATCGGTGTCCCTCCCGCACCAGTTCGCCGGGCGTGAAGGTATTGCCCTGTTGGGCAGGCGGAGGTGGCGGGGCCGGCTGGTATTGGGGCGGGGGTGGGGGCGGCGCAGCCTGATACTGAGCGGCGGCGAATCCCGGAGCGAGCACCAGAAGACAAAATGTCAGAACGGCAAGGCGCGGTGTCTCGCGCATTAAAGACTCCATGGATACTGGACGTTAACAGCCCTGTTTAACCGGATTCTCACGTCAGGCACGCAGATTGGCGCCGAGAGACCGGTCCCGAATCACCTCACGTTCGCTGAGAACTATGACTGCAGAACGGCGGCAACGAAAGTCAGCCCTGCTTTTCGGTATTCTGCTGATTGTTGGCGTTCTGGGAAGTATTGAGGCACCCGGGCCACTTCGGGCGGCGCCCGAGCACCAGCTGGCAGTCAACCCCACGACCGGCCTTGCCATCAGCGGCTTTGATCCGGTCGCGTATTTTGTTGAGGGCAAGGCGCTGTTTGGCCGACCCGAAATCGAACTGAATTTCGACGGTGCGGTGTGGCGGTTCACGAACGAAGGAAACAGGGGCGCCTTCGCATTGCATCCTGAGGTCTACGGTCCGCGTTTCGGCGGCTATGACCCGGTCGCAATCGGCCGCGACCGGTCGGTGGCCGGCCATCCGCTGATCTGGACCATTGCCGGGCAGAGACTTTACTTCTTCTACAGCGAACGGAATCGGGCCGCCTTTCTTTTGGATCCGGGTCACATGATCGAAACGGCCGAGCGCAAGTGGCCGCGGGTATCCAAAACACTCGAGCGGTAATTCTCCCGGTACTATCGGTTGATTTCCTTAGCCTTCCTGGGATCCCCCCATGCGATAAAGGCGGGGATCCGGAAATTCTCGCTGGCACGCCCATACACAAGAGGCGACCCCTGAGGGCTGGTCACGATGCCGCCGGCCGCGGTGACGAGCGCATGGCCAGCCGCCACGTCCCATTCGAACGTCGTGCTTAGACGCGGATAGACATCGGCCTTGCCCTCAGCCAACTGACAAAATTTGATGGCCGAGCCGCTGGCTACGCGCGTCACTGGCCCAAGCGTATTCAGGAATGACTGGCTCGCCGGGTCGAGATGCGATCGGCTCACGACGGCGACCGGTCCTTCGCTCCGCCATGGTCGCGTGCGGATGCTTTCAGGCCGACCCGGGCCCTTTTGCGTAAAGGGAAGCCGCTCGGCTTTTTCTCCGACAACCCCGCGCCAGATCTGTCCGACTTTGGGCGCGGCAACGATGCCGGCGACCGGAGCACCGCGGGTAATGACGGCGAGGTTGACGGTGAATTCATCACGGCCCGCGATGAATTCGCGAGTACCGTCGAGCGGATCGACGGCAAGGAAACTGTCCGTAGATGAAAAAGATGCGGCGGGGCCCGATTCTTCCGAAACGACCGGAATCTCTGGCAGCAGGTGCGCGAGCCCTTCCAGGATGATGGCTTCGGACCGGCGGTCCGCCTCCGTGACCGGTGAGTGATCGTCCTTGGTCCAGTGCTCCGCGCTCGCCGGCGAGGTCGCTGCAATAGCCGCGCACGCGCGAATGACGATCGCGGTCAGATCATCCAGAAGTTCCGCCGCATGGGACGGTATGATTTCATTCGCCAACGCAACATCCTTCTTCTGCCATAACGATCCTTGGCGAGCAGCGGCGTGCGGTGTATCACGCCAACCACAAGCGGCGCGACCTCGATTCGGCGCCATTGAATGAAGCGTGCCCGCTCAGCGGAGACCAGTCCATGTCGGAATCATCGATCGAAGCGCTTGATCTCGCCGCCCTGCTGTGCTCGCGCGTGTGTCACGACCTCATCAGTCCCGTCGGCGCGATCGTCAATGGACTTGAGGTGCTCGAAGAAGAGAAGGACGAAGGCACCAAGGAATTCGCACTCGACCTCATCAAGAGCAGCGCGGCGAATGCATCGGCGAAGCTTCAATTCTGCCGAATCGCGTTCGGCGCGGCCGGATCGGCAGGAGCCCAGATCGACCTCGGGGATGCTGAGAAAATCGCACGCGGCTTTCTGGAAGATGAAAAGACCAAGCTTGCATGGAACGTCCCGCGGGCATTGCTGCCGAAGAATCGCGTTAAGTTGCTGCTCAACATGCTGATCATCGCGAGCCAGGCGATACCGCGGGGTGGAATGCTCACGGTGGACGCGATGGGTTCCGGCGAAAGCATGGGATTTCGCGTCAGCGCCGCCGGCACGAATGCCAGAGTTCCTGCTGCCATCCCGCCGCTGCTTGCAGGCGAGCATGGAGAAGGCTTGGACGCCCACCGCATCCAGCCGTTCTATGCGGGGCTGCTCGCGCGGGCCTGCGGCGCCAAGGCCACGATGACCATGGAAGGCGACACGGTCGTGGTCAGCGCGCAATGAACGGCGCGCAGCGGGCCGGTTAACGCTGCGTTAAAGGCTTTCGGAAGTCGCGGACCCGCAACCAAAATTAAACGCTTCACCGACACACTTGGCTCGCTTCCGACGGAAAGCGGCGGACGGGTCTTGCCCGTCGATGAAGGCGTTTGTGATGGACGACCTGCTGCGGGAATTTGTCACAGAGACACATGAGAGTCTCGATGTGGTCGACGTCGAGCTCGTGCGTTTCGAGCAGGATCCGAACAACGCCAGGATTCTCGATAACATTTTCAGGCTCGTCCACACCATCAAGGGCACGTGTGGCTTTCTCGGCCTGCCTCGGCTCGAAGCGCTCACTCACGCCGCCGAGACCCTCATGGGTAAATTCCGCGATGGCGCGCCGGCTTCGAGCGAGGCGGTCAGCCTCATTCTGGCGACCATCGACCGGATCAAGATCATCCTCGAATCCCTCGAAACCGAGCAGCGGGAGCCCGATGGAGCCGATACCGACCTGATTTCGAGCCTCGAGCGCATGCTCGAACGGGTGGGATCTGTTGCCGGATCAAGCCCGCGGGTACGCACCGTTGGCACGCTGGTTCCGCAGATCCTCGAGCGGGCCTTGCGTCCGGACGAGGATTCTCTCGACGATCTCGAACGCGCCTTTCGTCAGACGGCGACCGAGCCGCCGAACGTCAAGCCCGCCGATGCGGGTGCTGGAGTGGCCGACGTCCACGCAGGTGAGGCCACCGGTAGAGCTGCTAACCAATCGATCCGCGTGACGGTCGACACCCTCGAACAGCTGATGACAATGGTCTCAGAGCTGGTGCTCACGCGCAATCAGTTGCTCGAGATCGTCCGCCGTCACGAGGACTCCGAATTCAAGACGCCGCTACAGCGGCTTTCGAGTGTTACGGCAGAGCTGCAGGAAGGCGTAATGAAAACGCGCATGCAGCCGATAGGGAATGCGTGGCAGAAGCTGCCGCGCATCGTGCGCGACCTTTCGAACGAGCTTGGCAAAAAGATAGAGCTGGAGATGCAGGGAGCCGAGACCGAGCTCGACCGTCAGGTGCTCGATCTCATCAAGGATCCGCTCACGCATATGATCCGCAACTCGGCCGACCACGGCCTCGAGAGTCCGGAACAGCGGCGCGCAGCGGGCAAGGCCGAACACGGCTTGATCCGACTTTCCGCGTATCACGAGGGCGGATATATCATCATCCGCATTGCCGATGATGGCCGCGGCCTCGATACCCGGGGCATTAAGGCAAAGGCGATCGCACAAGGGCTTGTTTCCGAGGCCGAGGCCGAAAAGTTATCGGAATCGCAGATCCACAAATTCATTTTCGCGCCGGGCTTCTCCACTGCTGCAACGGTCACGAATGTATCGGGCCGTGGCGTGGGAATGGACGTCGTGCGCAACAACATCGATCAGATCGGTGGCACCATCGACGTCAAGTCGGTGGCCGGCGTCGGATCGAGTTTCACGATCAAGATTCCGCTCACGCTGGCGATCGTCGCAGCTCTGATCGTGGAGGCTGGCGGCCATCGCTTCGCGATTCCGCAACTGTCGGTCGTGGAGCTGGTTCGCGCTCGCGAAGGAAGCGAGCACCGTGTCGAAAGTATCAAAAATACGAAGGTGCTGCGATTGCGCGACAAACTGCTGCCGCTGGTCGCGCTCACTCAACTGCTCGGCCTCGATCAGGACAAAGGCGGAGGCAACGGCGGTTTCATCGTCGTAACGCAGGTCGGAAGCCAAACTTTCGGGATCATCGTTGATGGCGTCTTTCATACCGAGGAGATCGTCGTCAAGCCGATGTCGAGCAAAATGCGTCACATCGCGCTCTTCTCTGGCAACACAATCCTCGGCGACGGCTCCGTCATCATGATCGTCGATCCGAATGGAGTAGCCCAGGCTTTCGGCGCGAGCGCCGCTTCGCAACTGGCAGCGTCGGAAGCCGCGGCCGATGCAAGTCCGGTCTCCGAGGAGGCGAGCACTTCGCTGCTGGTGTTTCGCGCAGGGTCGCGGCGGCCCAAGGCCGTTCCGCTGTCTCTCGTCACTCGCCTGGAGGAGATCGACGCACGTCAGATTGAGCTGTCGAACGGACGGCACATGGTGCAGTACCGCGGGCACCTTATGCCACTGATCAGCATGAGTGACGATGTCCGCGTGAAAAGCGAAGGGGCACAGCCGCTACTGGTCTTTTCTGACGGAAACCGCTCGATGGCTCTCGTGGTCGACGAGATCGTCGACATTGTCGAGGGCAATCTCGATATCGAGATTGTCGGCGAAAGCCCGGGAGTGCTGGGTTCAGCGGTTGTGCGCGGCCATGCCACCGAGATCATCGACGTGGGCCATTTCCTTCCGCTCGCCTTCGAAGATTGGTTCCGCCGCAAGGAGCATTCAACGAGACATCGGCCGCCATCCGTGTTGCTTGTCGACGACTCGCCGTTCTTCCTGAACATGCTGACCCCCGTACTGCAGGCTGCCGGGTATTCGGTCACCGCGGTGCTTTCCGCGGAGGAAGGCTTGTCCATGCTGCGCAACGGCCGCTCATTCGACGTCGCCATTACCGACATCGAAATGCCGGGAATGAACGGATTCGAGTTCGCCGAGGCCGTGCGCGCCGACCCGCGCGCGGCCGATCTGCCGATGATCGCCTTATCTTCAGTGGTCTCACCGGAAGCCATCGATCGAGGCCGTCGCGTCGGATTTCACGACTACGTCGCCAAGTTCGACCGCCAGGGGCTGATCGCAGCTCTCAAGGAGCAAACCGAGATCGTTCGAGCTGCGTGATTGACAGGCCATGAAAAACATCGCCCAAAGCAAAGTCACCGAATATGTCACTGCCACCATTGGCGGACAGCTGTTCGGGCTTCCCATTCTGCGCGTTCAGGACGTCTTCGCACCTGAAAGGCTGACGCGGGTTCCGCTGGCGCCTCCTGAAATCGCAGGAGTGCTCAACCTGCGCGGTCGCATCGTGACGTTGATCGATATGCGGCGCCGACTTGGTCTGGAAGAGCCCGGAAATGTTGCCGCGCCGATGGCGGTCGGGGTGGAGTCCCGCGGAGAGTCCTACGGACTTCTGATCGATAGCATTGGAGAAGTTCTCAAGCTCGAGAGTGTGGCCTGGGAGCCAACTCCCGCAAATCTGGATGCAAGACTGGCTGGCGTTTCAACCGGCATTTACCGGCTGGATGGCCAGCTGCTTATTGTGCTCGATGTCGACCGAGTACTCGATGTCGAGATGAAGGCGGCCGCGGCGTAGCGCGTCCGAATGCAATGGAAATGGTAATTCGGGAAACACAAAGGGGCTGGTGATGAAAACCTGTTTGGTAGTCGATGACTCGAGCGTCATCCGCAAGGTGGCGCGACGAATTCTTGAAGGACTCGATTTTCAGATCGTCGAGGCGGAGGACGGTGAGCAAGCGTTGGAAGCTTGCCGGCGAAAGCTGCCGGAAGCGATCCTGCTCGACTGGAACATGCCGAAAATGGATGGCTATGACTTCCTTCGATCGTTGCGCAGGCTGCCGGGCGGTGATGTGCCCAAAGTGGTCTTCTGCACAACAGAGAACGACGTCGCGCATATCGCTCGCGCGCTTCATGCGGGTGCCAACGAATACATCATGAAGCCGTTCGACAAAGAGATCGTCGAGGCGAAATTCCAGGAAGTGGGACTCATCTGATCGTTCCCTCTGCAATAATCGAAATGCCAGTGAAGTCAGATGCGCTCCATGAATGTTGCCGTTAGTCCTTCCGCCGCCGCGGTCGCGAGCCGGCGTATTCGAGTGATGCTCGTCGACGATGCCGTCGTAGTGCGGGGTCTTTTCGCACGGTGGGTCGATGCCGAGCCGGATCTGGAGGTTGTGGCAACGCTGCGTACCGGCCGCGACGCGGTCAATCAGGTTGAACGCGTCGATCCCGACGTGGTTGTGCTCGACGTGGATATGCCCGACCTGGATGGCATTTCCGCGCTCCCACTTCTGTTGAAAAAGAAGCCGCACCTCGTCGTCATCATGGCTTCGACTCTGACACGGCGAAATGCCGAAATCAGCCTGAGAGCTTTGTCGCTCGGTGCGGCGGACTACATTCCGAAACCGGGCAGCAACCGCGAAGTTGGCGCATCAACAGCGTTCCGCCGGGATCTCATCGAGAAGATTCGCCAATTGGGGCTGCGTGCCAGACGCAAGCGCCGTACCGCCGGGACGCCGCGAGGGATTTCCGAGATAGGAAAGGCGCCTTCGATCATCCCGCTACCGGAGCAGGATGACGCCGCGCAGACCAATTTGCGCCCGATGCCTAGCACGCCGCCGCGCGTGCTTGTGATCGGCGCATCGACAGGCGGCCCGCAGGCGCTCAACAGCATTCTTGCAAATGTTGCTGGCGTCCTTCAGCGCGCACCCGTCCTGATCACGCAGCACATGCCTGCAACCTTTACCGCGGTTCTCGCCGAGCATCTCGCCCGCGTTGCGAAAGGGCCCGTGCGCGAAGGGATCGACGGCGAAGAGATCAATGTCGGCGGCATCTATCTCGCGCCCGGCGGCAAGCACATGAAAGTTGCGCGGCGTGACGGGGTGGCCGTGATCGCGATCGAAGACGGGCCGCTTGTGAATTTCTGCAAACCGGCTGTCGATCCGCTGTTCAAATCTGCTGCCGACGTGTGGGGCAGCAAGGTTCTGGGCCTCGTGCTCACCGGAATGGGTTCGGACGGGCTGGCAGGAGCAAAGGCAATCGTCGCCGCGGGCGGCCACGTTCTCGCGCAGGATGAAGCCACCAGCGCAGTCTGGGGCATGCCCGGGCAGGTGACGAATGCCGGCTTGTGTTCGGCGGTCCTGCCACTGCCCGAAATCGGCGGCAGGCTCACCCGAATCTTCGGCGGGGACCGTCCGTGACGCCAGAGGATTTCGACTTCCTTCGGAAGCTGTTGCGCGAACGTTCGGGACTCGTGCTTGCCGTTGAAAAACAGTACCTCGCTGAAAGCCGCCTCTTGCCCATCGCACGCAAACATGGGATGGGCAGCCTCGCGCAATTGATAGGGCAGTTGAGGAACAAGCCGCCGGCTTCGCTCTCGGCACAGGTCGTCGAGGCGATGACCACGAACGAGACGTTCTTCTTCCGCGACAAGATTCCATTCGACCATTTCCGCGACACCATCATGCCTGCCTTGCTTGCCGCCAGGGCGCGCGAGCGGCGGATCCGCATCTGGTGCACGGCGGCATCCACAGGACAGGAGCCCTATTCGCTCGCAATGCTGCTGAGGGGGATGGGCGCGGCGGCTGCCGGATTTCGCATCGATATCGTGGCGACCGACCTTGCAACCGAGGTTCTGGAAAAAGCGAAGCTCGGAATCTACAGTCAGTTCGAGGTACAGCGTGGGCTTCCGGTAAATTTGCTGGTGAAATTCTTCGATCAGCAGGGCGACGCGTGGCAACTCGCGCGCGAATTACGCGACATGGTTCAGTTTCGGCCGCTCAATCTCATGAATGATTTCTCCGCTCTCGGCACTTTCGACGTGGTGTTCTGTCGAAACGTGCTGATCTATTTCGATCAGGCTTGCAAGACCGGCGTGCTTGAACGTATCGCCCGACAGATGCCTGACGACGGATATCTGGTGCTTGGTGCGGCCGAAACTGTGATCGGCCTGACTGACGCATTCAAGCCGCTTCCCGACAAGCGCGGCATCTACGTGCGCAACGAAGCGAGACGAACCGCGCATGGCGCGGACAATGTCATTCGCCTTGCGGCGGCCAAGGCATAATCAGCGCGATGAGGCCATTGCCTGTAGGAACGTTCTTTTTCCAGGCCGCCCTGGCATCTTGTTGTCGCGACGAATCGTGTAGGTTAGAAGCAGCAGGCTGGCGCGCTCGGTTCGGCGCGTGTGGGGGTTTGCCGGCCAAAGCGCCCGTGAACATGGCCTGACGGGGGACATTCGACCTTGATCGACTATGTCGATCCGGTGCTGGTCGTTGACGATCTCAACACGATGACGCGCATCGTGGATGGGATGCTTCGCAAATGCGGCTTCAGCAACATCGAGCAGTGCAACGACGGCCCGACAGCTTTACAGAAGCTGCGCGAGAAGCCGTTCTTGTTCATGATGAGTGACCGCGAAATGCCGGGCATGAATGGGCTGGAACTGGTGCGGGAAATTCGTGCGGATCCGAAGATCCGCAACGTTCCGATTGTGATCATGTCCGCGAGTTCGGAGGCGCGGCACGCGGAAGCCGCAATCGCGGCAGGCGCTAATTTTTTCATGACGAAGCCATTCAGCCTGACTACGCTGAAGGATGTGATCACTCAGCTCATGCGTCCGCCGCAAAGCTGAACGCGAAACTTGTCATCGCGCGGCTCATGCCTGCCGTTCGCTGGCCTCATCGCGCTACTTTCCACTCCAAAGGCCGTCCTGAATCGCATCGCCAAGGCAAATCCTTGCGCCGGATGTGCTTTCCAAGTTCCACGCTTGCGCGGGCGTGGTACTCTGTGCCCTCATGAAGCTTTGGGGGGTCCGACATGCAGCGCCACAATCGCAATCCGATTGTTTCCAGCGCGGAATACGGCCTACGGAGAAGGTCCGTCCTTGCCATCCTGC
The DNA here is from genome assembly GCA_035718275.1 of Pseudolabrys sp. Lineage (GTDB taxonomy): Bacteria > Pseudomonadota > Alphaproteobacteria > Rhizobiales > Xanthobacteraceae > Pseudolabrys. Next base: position 11,088 of record DASTHI010000033.1, read on the forward strand.
TCTCGCCGGTTCTGTTGCTGGGCTCGTTTTGCCCGCTCGCGGCCGTCGAGCTCCCGAAGCCGGAGCCGGTGCAGAAGTTTCTGGGGTCTGCCTCTTCGGGCTCCAACTACAGGGTCAATTCAACTGTGCGCAGCGACGGCGTCATGCGCATCTTCGACGTCGACACTGCCTACGGCAACTTTACATTCGACGGAGTAGAATTCACCAAATTGCGGCTGCATGAGCTTGATGCCGCCGCGGCAATCGAAAAGATGTCCCAATCAGACGCGTTCGGCCAAGCGTTCGGGCGCGCTGCTCTCGGCCCGCTAAAGTTCGGCGCCGATCTCATCACCAAACCCGCCGATACGGTCGAGCGCTCCCTGAGTGGGATCGGCAACATGCTTGATCGCGTCGGCGCGGGATTGTCGAATACCGGCGCGGATCGGGACAACCTGGTGGAAAGTTTGCTCGGCGTCAGCGACACGCAGCGGGAACTCGCGATTGAGCTCGATGTCGATCCCTACACGGATTTCCCGCCTTTGGCCCAGAGGTTGAAACAGATGGCGGGCGCAATGGCGGGCGGCGGCCTGCCGGTCCGCGCAGGACTTGCGCTGGTGCCAGGGGGCGCGGGCATCGCGGTCTCCTCCGTCGCGAGCGTCAACACTGCAAAGGACAGTCTTCGCGACAAGACAGCGGCTCAGGTCATCGCGGAGACGCGTTCGATCCTGCAGTCGCTCGGCGTGCCTCCTGAGTCAGCGGGCCGACTCGTTCAAAATCGAAATTTTACCCCCGCCGATCTGCTGATCATGGCGCGCGCACTACGGCAGATCGGGGCCGAAAACACAGTGGCTTTCGTTGATCATGCTGCCGGCGCGGGCTCGCGCAATGTAGCTTTCTACCATCGCCGCCGTGCGCAGACTCTCGCGGCGCATTCCCGCGAACTGGGTGGCCTTGCTTCCTTCATCGTTGTGGGCGGGCAACCGATCAATGTCGCGCGTGACGGCAGTATCGTTGCCGCCTTCACCTTCGACGATATCGCCTGGACCGAAGTTCAGCAGCGCACTTTCATTGCAGCCACCGGAGAAATCCGACGGATTTCTCCGGGAAAGGCTCCGGTCCTCGCTGCGACAGGGACGGTCACCCCCATGGCATCGGCTGAAATCAAAAAGCTCGGCTGGAAAATCGTTCAGATGAGGCCACAGCGATAGCGCTTTGCCCACCAGAAATAAGAACCCCGCCGGTGCGGCGGGGTTTGGACTTGCGAACAGCGATGCTTCAACCGCCTATGCGGGAATGCGCTCGTCCGCGTCGGTCGGCTCGCGCAGCACATAGCCTCGGCCCCAGACCGTCTCGATGTAGTTCTTGCCGCTCGACGCATTCGCCAGCTTCTTGCGCAGCTTGCAGATGAAGACGTCGATGATCTTGAGTTCGGGTTCGTCCATGCCACCATAGAGGTGATTAAGGAACATCTCCTTGGTGAGAGTTGTCCCTTTGCGGAGCGATAGCAGCTCCAGCATCTGATATTCCTTGCCAGTCAGATGGACGCGCTGGCCGCCCACCTCGACAGTTTTGGTGTCGAGATTGACCACGAGATCGCCGGTGTTGATCACCGACTGGGCGTGGCCTTTGGAGCGGCGAACGATCGCGTGGATGCGCGCGATCAGTTCGTCTTTGTGGAATGGCTTGGTCATATAGTCGTCGGCGCCAAACCCCAGACCCTTGACCTTGTCTTCAATTCCGGCGAGGCCGGAAAGGATCAGGATCGGCGTCTTGACCTTTGAAACTCGTAGCGAGCGCAGAACCTCGAAGCCCGACATGTCCGGCAGGTTCAGATCGAGCAGGATGATGTCGTAGTCGTAGAGCTTGCCGAGATCGACACCTTCTTCACCAAGGTCCGTCGTATAGACATTGAAGCTCTCGGACTTGAGCATCAGTTCGATGGATTGCGCGGTCGCGCTGTCGTCTTCGATGAGTAGAACGCGCATTTAAGTCCCCTTCTCGCCGCAACCGGGCCCCTGAGGTCACGCCGCAATCCGGCGGCGAGTCTGAAAAAAACGCGGTGGGACAAACCGAATCGACACTATCGAGGCATGGTTAACAAAACCTGATTCTATCGCGCAAGCGCGCCGTAGGCAGAAGCGCCCGAATCGGCGTAAGATGTTGCGTGAGAGTGTTTTTTTGGCCACGACCCGTCTAATGCCCTGGTTTAAGAATCGGATCTAACCGACTCTGGTGACTCGCCCCTTCCGTCCTGGCTGGGCGATCCATAAGCCTTTAGTCCCGTGGACGATGACCCAATGATTAACGACGCGGGTAAACACCGAGTTAACGCTGCGCAGGACCGGGTAAGCCTAAGGGCAGGTTTATGTCCGACCGCGACTCGCGCCATCACGGCCTGCGTAGTGTCGCGTACAGTGTCGAATAAGCGTGCTTGCGTTCCTCGCCTGGGCAGGGACGGCAATGAAAGCACTTGCTGAACAAATCGCTGACATCGACGGCGTGGAGATATACGGGCGCGTGGTCGCGGTCCGCGGCCTGATGGTCGAGGTCGCAGGTCCAATCCACGCGATGTCGGTCGGCGCAAGGCTGGGGATCGAGACCGGCAGCAAAACGATACCATGCGAGGTCGTCGGATTTTCCGAGGGCCATGCGCTCGCAATGCCGTTTGCTGCGTTGGACGGCGTGCGTCGCGGATGCCGTGCTGTCGTCTCAAGTGCCGCGGGCGCGATCCGTCCCTCCGAGCGTTGGCTTGGCCGCGTGGTGAATGCGCGCGCTGAGCCCATCGATGGGCTCGGGCCGCTGCCGCCGGGGCCAGCGCCTTACCCTTATCGCGCGTCGCCACCTCCCGCGCATGCCCGCCGCCGCGTCGGCGAACCGCTCGACCTTGGCGTGCGCGCGCTTAACACCTTCGTGACGGTCTGTCGTGGACAGCGCATGGGGATTTTTTCCGGCTCGGGTGTGGGCAAGTCGGTGCTGCTTTCAATGCTTGCCCGCAATGTCTCTGCCGATATTTCGGTTATCGGCCTCGTTGGCGAACGCGGGCGCGAGGTACAGGAATTCCTTCAGGACGACCTCGGCGCGTCCGGGCTTGCGCGTTCAGTCGTCGTCGTCTCGACTTCGGACGAACCGGCCCTGATGCGCCGGCAGGCGGCCTATCTCACTCTGGCGATCGCCGAATATTTCCGCGATCTCGGTAAGGACGTGCTTGTGCTGATGGATTCGGTGACCCGCTTTGCCATGGCTCAACGCGAAATCGGGCTCTCGGCGGGTGAACCGCCCACGGCCAAAGGATATACGCCCACTGTTTTCGTGGAGTTGCCGCGTCTATTGGAGCGTGCAGGGCCCGGGACTGAGCAGGGCACCATTACAGGGATTTTCAGTGTGCTGGTGGACGGGGACGACCATAACGAGCCGGTCGCGGATGCGGTTCGCGGCATCCTCGATGGTCACATTGTGATGGAACGTGCGATTGCGGAGCGCGGCCGCTATCCTGCCATTAACGTCCTCAAGTCGATCTCGCGCACAATGCCGCGGGCAGCCGATCCCGACCATCTTCCCGCGATCAACCGCGCGCGCCAGGTGATGGCGACCTATTCCGATATGGAGGAATTGATCCGTCTCGGAGCATATCGGGCAGGGTCAAGCCCCGAGGTGGACGAAGCGATTGCGCTTCATAAGCCACTGGAGGCCTTCCTGTCCCAGCTTAAGGAAGAGTCAACGACTATGGCGCAGGGCTATGAGCGCCTTGAGCAAATTTTGCGCGGTGAAGAAACACAAAACTAACGTTGTTGCGGCACAGTTCCCCCAATGGGCCGGAACACGAGCGCGCGCGGCACCGGTAGCGGCGCGTCTGCGCACGTTCTTTGGGCTTCGGGGAGTATCTAGTCGATGAAGTCACGAGAAACCTTAATCCGTCTTAAGAAATTCCAGGTCGACGAGAAACGTCGAAAGGTTGCCCAGATCGAGGCGATGATCGCCGAGTTCGATCGCATCGCGGCGGAGCTCGAACGCGAAATCAAGATCGAGCAGGATCGCGCGGGGATTCACGATCCGGCTCACTTTGCATATCCAACTTACGCTAAAGCGGCGACGGCGCGCCGTGAAAACCTCAGGCACTCGACGGACGAGCTGAGGGTTCAGCTCGAAGACGCGAAGTCGGCCCTGGGAGAGGCGTTCGAAGAGCTGAAGAAGGTCGAGATGCTCGACCAGCGCGATCAGCAGCGGGAAAAATCAGAGGAGAATGCGCGCGAGCAGGCAGAGCTCGACCGCATCGCTGCCCTTCGTTTCAATGCCGGGGGCGCACCCGCCTGAGCTCAATTTCGGCGTTGATCATAGGCGAGGGTGTTTGACTCGCATCGATGATGCGCGCCGAAAGGCACGGCTCGCAGAATGTCCACGGGCGGCCTGGAGGCCGAGCGCGGCAATGAATTGCTGAGCCAAGCGTCACTGCGAGTATTTCTCTGCGCAACACGCTCTTCTGGCATGCGTGCAAGATACGCGCGCAGATGACGGTCCGATAAGCAAAAGCAGCTCGATGTATTAGATGGGATCGAATAAAAACGCTGCCGAGCTTTAATGACAGGCTGTGTATGCTGCGATGTACTTTGCCTAGGCGCAACCTATCCTTGTTTCGCCTCTTTTGCGTGACAGAACCGGTCTCCAACCAGGCGTTGCTGCGACGATGGCAAAGAAATCTCCCAATCCCACTGATAAATATGTCGGTTCGCGCGTCCGTATGCGCCGGCTGATGCTTGGCATGAGCCAGGAGAAGCTGGGCGAAAAGCTCGGCCTTACGTTCCAACAAGTACAGAAATACGAGAAGGGGACCAACCGGATCGGTGCCAGCCGCCTTCAGCACATCGCCCAGATCCTCAAGGTCCCGGTGTCGTTCTTTTTTGAAGGAGTATCCGGCGGCCGTTACGACGAGACGGGATCAAAGCCGCCGGTTTCGGACTACGTTTCCGAGTTCTTGTCGAGCTCAGACGGACTGGCGCTCACGAAGGCGTTCACGAACATAAAGGACTCCAAGCTTCGCCGTCGCGTCGTCGATCTCGTCGAGGAGATCGCGGGAGATCAGCGCTAACCTGGAGGTTGATTGATCCTGCACTAGAACGCGGCCGCGAGTTCGCGCGCGCCGTCGGCCTGTGCGCCGCGACGCATTTTGCTTTCGATGTCGGCGATAAGATTTGCGACAACGCCCGTGCGCCGAGCAACTGGGTTTCGCTCATATCCTTGTTGCTGGAAGAAATTGGCCGTGGGGACCCGCGCGCGCAGATGGTGTGGCATCGTCACCATGTCGAAGCCGTTGCCGTCTCCGGTGAGATTCATCAGTTCGAGCTCGGCCGGAGTCAGCGGCTCTTTATAACCTTTGCTGCGCGCGAAGTTGATCGAGTCAACGAGTTTCTGCACCTGCAGAAGCGGACCGATATCGATGTCGAGGACGGCAGCGTGCACGCCGAAGCCGCCGGCGGTCGTTTTGGCGAGCCGGTCGTGTTCGCTCCACCGGGCAGGCACCGAGCGGCAAAACGCAATCATTTTGCTGAGCGCTTCGATCTTATGCTCCATTGCGAGTTTTGCGACGCCACTCGACGCACGGGCCTTCTGGGCAAGAAAAGCGGAGATGCGAGCGCCATGTTCTGCCAGCAACGAAACTGAATTGGTGCTCAGCAGTTGATTGTAGCCGATGGCTGGAGAAATCGCCCGCGCGCCCGGCCGATATGGTACCAATCCGGCCTGGGAATCGTAGGCGCCGTTTCCGCCCGTCTCGAAAGCATAGACTCCGACGATCTGCTCACGCGTGAGTCCGGCCGCGACGGCCGCCTTCGCGTAGGCCTGCTTGAACTCCCACTCGTTCGCCGGCCGCTTTGGTACAAATCCGAACTGCTCCGCCGCGTTCTGGAGAAAGTCCGCGATCACCGGAATCTCGGGGCGCTCGACGCGATCAGCCGGCGGCCGTGCGGGCGCTTGCGGATCAATTGGCCGCTGCGGTCCGGTATACACCGGCGGCTGCGCAAGCAGGTAATCATCGACGCCGATCGGCTGGTGATCGCGGCGCTTGGCATTGCGCAGCCGACGCTTCGCCGCGATCGCGTCCCAGTAAGCTCGTGACTCGGCCTCGTAGGCGGACCGGGCAGCCTGATATTGGGCGAGCCGTGCCTGATAGTCGGCGAGCGCGTTGACCGGCGCGTTTTGTCCGGCAGCCTGAACCCAGGTCAACGCGGCGGCAATAATGCCCAAGCCCCAGCGGATTGTGCGAGTTCTCATCGATCCCCTTATCGCCATTTCTGACGATTCGTCCCATTTCACAAGAAAACGCGCCGGCAATGCGGCGCTCACAGGAGAGCAGGTGAGAAAAAGTAATTAGCGAACCGTCGCAGCATCGCGATCGGTGAACACAACCGGCCCACCAGCCTTCATGATTGCAGGATTTCGCGCGGCCATGATGTCGGTCCCCAGATTGAGCTCCCGGGCCGAGATGCCAATCACGGCTATCAGCAGTGCGGCAACAAGCCCCACCACCACGATTTTCACATGCGTGCCGCGGTCCGCCGTGTACAGAGACCAATTCATGACGTTCCTCCGGGGCGCCTCTTCCTCGTAAGTGTCCCCGTCCCGACACTAGGTTCACATCAAACGTAGGGAGAAGACCCCGGGTTCCCAAGGGCGCCTCACGGATCGGTGAAAGCTCGTGATTGCGCGCAGATCCCCCTGGGTCCGACTCTGATGGGGCGGAAACGGGGCTAAATGCTTCCGATGGTCTTTAGCCGGGCGCGGGGATGAATTTCGCTTTGGGAGAGCACAGGCGTTTGTGCGCGGAAGCGCTCGACGATTCCCCGGACAAACGGCCGCACTATGGCCGATGTGACGAGAACGGGCGCCTCGCCTTCGCGCGCCGCTTCCTCGAAGCGTTCGCGAACGAGGCTGATAAATTCCGAGAGCCGCGACGGCTGCATGGCAAGTTGCCTGTCATCTCCCTGGCCGACCATGGATTCCGCGAAGGCCTGTTCCCACGAGGCGGATAACGCGATCAGCGGCAAATAGCCGCCGGGATTTGTATGCTGAGCGCAAAGCTGGCGGGAGAGGCGGGCACGAACGTGTTCGGCTAGCATAACCGGATTGCGCGACGATCCGATGCCGTCGGCGACGCCTTCCAGAATCGTGGCGAGGTCGCGAATCGATACGCGCTCGGCAAGCAGGATTTGGAGTACGCGCTGGATTCCCGAAACTGTAATCAGGTTGGGCACCAGATCCTTGACCAGGTCGGATTGTTCTTTCGGCAGCTCCTTGAGAAGCTTTTGTACCTCGCCGTAAGAGAGCAGCTCGGCCATATTGTTCTTGAGCAGTTCGGTCAGGTGCGTTGAAAGCACGGTCGCAGCGTCGACGACCGTGTAGCCTTTCATCGATGCTTCTTCTTTGTGAGACGCATCGATCCATGTTGCCGGCAGGCCGAAGGTCGGCTCCGTTGTGTGTGTGCCCGGCAATTTCACCTGCCCGCCGGCCGGATCCATGACCATGTACTGGCCGGCCCACAGTTTGCCGCTTCCGGCTTCGACTTCCTTTATCTTGATGACATACGAGTTGGCATCGAGCTGAACATTGTCGAGAAGCCGCACAGCGGGCATCACGAAACCCATTTCGACGGCGAGCGAGCGGCGCAAAGCCTTGATTTGCTCGGTCAACCGGTCCGACCCGTCCGGGGCATTGACCAGCGGCAGCAGCGCGTAACCGAGTTCGACCTTCAGGTCATCCATCTTGAGCGCAGCGGCGATCGGTTCGTCCGCGGCTTCGGTCTTGGCGGCCGCTTCCGTTCTTTTCGCTTCCGCCGCAAGCGTCAGCTTCGTGCGCTTGTCGACGATGAATGCGAGCGCGGTGGCGCCGCAGCCAAGGGCCAGAAATGGAATCATCGGGATTCCCGGCAGCATCGACATCACCAGCATGACAGCGCCGGACATGCCGAGCGCCTTGGGATATCCGGAGAGTTGGCTGAGCAGCGCCTTGTCGGCTGCACCGGTGACGCCCGCTTTCGAGACGAGCAAGCCGGCGGCGGTCGAAACGATCAAAGCCGGAACCTGGGTGACAAGCCCATCACCGACGGTCAGGACCGTGTAGGAATGTGCAGCATCGGCAAACGAAAGCCCTTGTTGCGCGATTCCGATAATCATCCCGCCGATGACATTGATGAAGACCACCAGCAGTCCGGCGATGGCGTCGCCACGCACGAATTTGGACGCGCCGTCCATGGCGCCGAAGAAGCCGCCTTCGTCCTCAAGCTTCTGTCTACGCCGCCTCGCTTCCTTTTCATCGATGAGTCCGGCTGAAAGATCGGCATCGATGGCCATCTGTTTGCCGGGCATGGCGTCCAAATGAAACCTGGCAGCCACTTCCGCAATGCGTCCGGAACCCTTCGTGATCACAACGAAGTTGACGATGATGAGAATCGTGAAGACGATGATTCCGATCACGAAATTGCCGCTCATCACGAAATTGCCGAATGCCTCGATCACGTGGCCGGCGGCATCGGTGCCTTCGTGCCCGCGCGAGAGGATCAAGCGCGTCGAGGCAAGATTGAGCGCGAGCCGCAGCATGGTCGCGATCAGCAGGACCGTCGGAAAGGCCGAGAATTCAAGCGGCGTGTGAATGAACAGCGCCGTCATCAGAATGAGGACGGAGAAGATGATCGAAATTGCCAGCGAGAAGTCTAGCAGCAAGGGCGGCAGCGGAAGGATCAGCACGACCAGGATCGTGAGCACGCCGATCGCAAGCGCGATGTCACCGCGTCTGAAAAACGCGCCGATCTCGCCAAAGCCGGGCAGTCTGATGGCAGCAACGGAATTCGCCGGAACGGCAGTCATGTCGCTCATTGCGAAGATCGCGTCCGGTGTTTCACTGTTGAGGCGTAGCCGCTCCCGAAAGGCCGCGGCCTGAGCCTTAGCCGGCGTGCAGTGCGCGATTTAAAAAAAACGGACATAGGTAGGTGCCGGATTGCGATTGCGAGTCGAGGTCCCCCGGCAATATTTGCCCAGTTTATGGTTAGCGGGGCGTTAACACCGGATCCGGATCAGTCGTCGAGCGGCGGAAAACGATGCAGCCCATCCGGCCCGAGCGGAAGCGGATCGACGCCAAGAACGTCGGCTGCGATGAGTGGCCCGTACAAATGCGGAAAGAGGTCGCCGCCGCGGGACGGCTCCCATTTCAGACGATTGCCGAGACTGCTCACCGCGACGCCTAGAAGCAGCAGGCCTGCTTTGCGGGCAAAATGCCTTTTTGCCGTGGCAGCAACCTGAGCCGCCGTGGAGAAATGAATGAAACCGCTCTCGCGGTCGACCGCGGAGCCGTGGAAAACACCTGCAGCCTCCGCTTCCCGCCACAGCGCGGCGGGGCAGATCTTGTAAATGACTTTCGGACGGGTGCCCGACTGCCCGTCGCTCACGCAGCGCCTTTCAGCGGCTCGCCACCATGCGGCGGCGGAATGGGGGCCCCGGCCGCCGCGTATTCGTTGAGCTTGTTGCGCAGCGTACGGATCGAGATGCCCAGAATGTTCGCCGCGTGCGTCCTGTTTCCGAGACAATGCTTGAGCGTCTCCAGAATCAGATCCCGCTCGACCTCGGCAACGGTACGACCGACGAGGCTGCGCGTGACCTGCTCAGCTGCAATGGCCGCCTGGGTCGCAATATCGCTGGCGCGCCCCTGGTCCAGCCGCGCACCGTCGGGCGACAACAGCCCGTCGACACCGATTTCAATGCCGGTCGAGAGGAGCACGGCGCGATGAAGGGTATTCTCGAGCTCTCGTACATTGCCCGGCCAACGATTAACGCTGAGCGCGCGATGTGCTTCCGCAGACAATGGCCGCAGAGGCAGTCCATTCGCCTGCGAATACTTTTTGACGAAGTGCCGGGCCAGTTCACCGATGTCGGCGGGTCGCTCCCGCAGGGGCGGAATCTTGAGGTTCACCACATTTAAGCGGAACAGCAGATCCTCGCGAAATTTTCCCTCCCGCACGGCATCGGCAAGATTGCGGTTCGATGTCGCGATGATGCGGATGTCGACCGGAACGGGTCGGCCGCCTCCGACTCGATCGATCACCCGTTCCTGTATCGCGCGCAACAGCTTGGCCTGAAGCCGCACGTCCATTTCGGAAATTTCGTCGAGAAGCAGTGTACCGCCATTCGCTTCCTCGAATTTCCCGATCCGGCGGGCGAGGGCGCCGGTAAACGCGCCTTTCTCGTGCCCGAACAGCTCCGATTCGAGCAGGTTTTCAGGAATGGCGGCGCAGTTGACCGTGATGAAGGGCCGTTTGGCGCGCCCGCTTCGCGCGTGTACAAAGCGTGCGAGCACCTCCTTGCCGGTGCCGCTCTCTCCGGTGATGAGCACGGAAGCATCCGAAATCGCGATCTGCTGTGCAAGCTTGACGACTTTCGCCATGGCTTCATCGCGATAGATCATCTCCTTGTCATCAGTGGCGACTGCAGCGAGCACGGCGGCGATGAGGTCAGGATCCGGCGGCAGTGGAATGTATTCCTTCGCGCCTGCGTGAATAGCGTTCACGGCAGCACGCGCGTCATTGGTCACGCCGCAGGCAACTATGGGAACATGGATTCGCTCGGAATCGAGCCGCGCAACGAGATCGCGGATGTCGAGCGTCACATCCACCATCAGCAGATCGGCGCCGCGACCGGAGCGAAGCACCGCAAGGGCCTGCTCGTTGCTTTCCGCGTGAGTGACGCTAGCTCCCTTCTCCATCGCAAGCTTGGTTGCTGTGGTGAGCTGGCCGCCGAGCGTGCCGACAATGAGGAGGCGCATGGCTTAGCTCCGTGTATGTCCCGAAAATTGGCGGATCGAGAATGCCATCAGTTATGGTCCGACTTGATGATTTCAGTCATGGTCACCCCGAGCTTGTCTTCAACGAGTACCACCTCACCGCGGGCCACCAGCCGGTTGTTGACGTAGATATCGATGGCTTCGCCGACCTTGCGGTCCAGTTCGAGCACCGCTCCGGGGCCGAGTTTGAGCAGATCGCCGACTTCCATGTGGGCGCGGCCAAGCACTGCCGAAACCTGGACCGGAACGTCAAACACCGCCTCGAGGTCCGCAGCGCCGCGACTGGTCTCATCAGTGTCCGAGGGCGCTAGACTGCCGGCGTCAGGCACGACCTGCACGTCACCGCTTTCGAGATCGGGGAGGGGAACCTTTTTATCGTCGTCACTCATTCTTTATCTCCAGAATTCCTTCCAGCCGGCGTGCTGCGGGCGGATATGTACCGCGCCACCATTTCCTCGATCGCGGTTGCGGTCGAGGACTGGTCACGTACAAGGCCGCCGTTTGCCCATTCGATGCGGCAGTCGCCGGGACCCAAAAATTCATCGGAAGTGATCGCTAGCCGGCCCTCGAAACCGCGCATACGCGCGATCTCCTCGATCTTATCTTTTGCCGTTTCATAAATCGCCGGTGCGACGCGGACTGCGACATGCGGAGATGCGACGAGATGGTGAAAGGACTCCGTCGCAAGCGCGGATATTTCCGCGAATGGCTCGCGCGAAATAAGCGCCGGCGCAAGCTTGCTGGCAACGGCGACCGCCACTTCCACGGCCTCGGTCTCGAGCCGGGTCTCGATCGCGCCGAGAGCGCTATCGAGGCGGCCGAGATTGTCCCCGATCACCGAAAGGGCCGCGGCAATGCGCTCCGCAGTCTCCTGTTGAGCCTGCTCCTGTCCGGCGGCGAAGCCTTTGCGGTAAGCCTGCGACTCGGCATCGGCGCGCCGCCGCTCGTGTTCGACAAGGGTGATCGTCGGTTTCTCGCCGGTGGCGAAATCCTCGTCGAAAAGATATTTGGCCGCTGCTTTCATTGGTTCTCAGTAAATCAGTTCGTCTTCGCCGCGACTCTTCGAAATCAGGATTTCGCCCTTGGCCGCCAGATCCTTCGCAACATTGACAAGCAGAGCCTGCGCCTCATCGACATCCCGCAGCCGCACCGGACCCATGGCCTGCATGTCCTCGACGAGAAGCTTGGCCGCGCGGCTCGACATATTTGTAAAAAAGAATTGGCGTACGGTTTCGTTGGCGCCTTTCAGCGCAACCGCCAGCTTTTCCTTGTCAATGTTGCGCATCAGCGTCTGCGCCGAGCCGGTGTCGAGTTTTACGAGGTCATCGAAGGTGAACATCAGCGCCTTGATGCGTTCGGCTGCGTCACGATTCTCCTCTTCGAGCGCAGTCAGAAAACGTGTCTCCGTTTGCCGGTCGAAATTGTTGAAGATCTCGGCCATCACCTCGTGTGGGTCGCGGCGGCGAGTCTGGGATAGATTTGACATGAACTCGGTGCGAAGGGTCTGCTCGACGCGCTCGATGACTTCCTTTTGCACCGCCTCCATCTTGAGCATGCGATTGACGCAGTCGAGCGAGAGTTCTTCGGGCAGGATCGAAAGCACCCGGGCGGCGTGTTCCGGCCGCAGTTTCGACAGCACAACGGCGACGGTCTGCGGGTATTCGTTTTTGAGATAGTTTGCCAGAACCTCTTCCTGGACGTTGGCGAGCTTTTCCCACATGTTGCGGCCGGCGGGGCCACGAATTTCGTCCATGATGCCGCCGACGCGTTCAGGCGGCAGATACTGTTTGAGCAAGCGCTCGGTTGCGTCATAGTTGCCGAGCAGGGCACCTGATGCGGACATTCGCGAGACAAATTCGAGCAATAACTGTTCGACAGATTCCGCCTCGATCGTGCCAAGCGATGACATCACGATTGAGATTTCGCGCAATTCGTCGTCATCGAGCAGATTGAATATCTTGGCCCCATACTGATCGCCTAGCGAGAGCATGAGAACGGCGGCGCGTTCGGGGCCCGTGAGCTTGCGGGAGCGTTCGGTCGGCTGTGGGCGCTTGGACAGCTCGGCCATGAGACCGCCGATGTCTTCGCGAACGTGCTTTTCCTTATCTTTTCTGTTTTCGGCGTAGGCTGATGGCATGGCTCAGGCTGCATCCTCATGGAGCCAGTTGCGGATTATGGAAACGGCCTCGTGCGGATTTTTATCGGCGAGCTCACCGACCTTCTGCACGGACTGGGCATGCACTTGTCCTTGCACTTTGGCGATGTCGATCATTGCGGACGTACGGTTCGAAATCGCGACCGATTCGTCGCCTCCGACGATCGACACGTTCGGTCCGCCGGTCGAGGTGATGCTGCCATTGACGCCCGAAAGCAGCACACCGCCTGTGGCGGGCTCGCCGCTCGCCGGCGCTGGCGCACTCGCAAAGGCGAATGGCGCTGCAGCTCCTTCGGGCGTGATGATGCGCCGGACCAGCGGACGCACGACCATGAACAGTACCACGAGGCCGAGCAGGGCCATTACGCCTTTTTCGGCGGCTCCCATGATGTCGTCTTTGGTGAATTGCAGATAGCTCATCCAGCCGGTGGGCTCGTTGATCGGTGATGGCTTCGGATCGGCGAAACGCAGATTGACGACCTCGACCTGGTCCCCACGTTTGGCGTCAAAGCCGATCGCCGAACGTACGAGTGCTGCAATGCGGTCCAGCTCTTCTTTGGGACGCGGCTGATAGGCAACCTCGCCCTTGTCATTCTTGTTATAGGTCCCGTCCACGAGCACGGCTGCGGAAATCCGATTGACTCGCCCGGCCTCGATCACCTCAGTCTTTGTGGTGCGCGAAATTTCGTAGTTGATGATTTCTTCGGTCTTGCGGCTTTGATCTCCGCGGTTGGCTGGCTCAGGCTGCTGCCTGTTGCCACCCGGCAATTCCGTTCCGACCGACACCGCTCCTTCCTTGTTGTCGATCGTCGCCGATTGCTCCTCGCGAGTCTGGCTCGACCTCACCACGCGGCCGTCGGGATCGAACTTATCCGAGGTCTGGGTAATACGGTTGACGTCAAAGTCGGCATTGATCTGCACGCGTGCGTGACCCGGGCCAACCACTGAAGACACGATGGTCTCGACCTCGTTGCGCAGCCGATTCTCATACGCCAGCTTGCGCTCGTCGGAACTGATGCCGTTGAGCGGATTATCGGGCGTCGCCCCGTCGGCGAGCAGCTTGCCGGTTTCGTCGATAACCGATACGCGCTCCGGCTTCAGTCCGTGCACCGCCGTCGCGACCAGATGCCGGACGGCGCGCACCTGTTGTGGCTCGAGCGTGCCACGTACCTTCAGAACGATCGAGGCTGAAGCATCGACCTTCTCGCGCGAGAACAGGGGTCGCTCGGGCAGGACGAGATGAACTCGGGCGGCTTGCACCCTGTCGATGCTGCGGATAGTGCGGGCCAGTTCGCCTTCGAGCGCGCGCAGATGATTGATGTTCTGGACGAACGTGGTTGCACCAAGGGCATCGGTCTTGTCGAAGATTTCGTAGCCGACGCCGCCCCCCTTTGGCAGGCCCGACTCCGCTAGCTTCATCCGCAGCCGCGCGACCTTGTCCTTCGGCGCCATGATGATCGCGCCGTCGTTCTTGAGCTGATAAGGAACGCCCTGGCGTTCCAGGTCCTTGATGATGGAAGCGCTGTCGTCCACCGAAAGATCGGTGAATAGCGGCACCATCTGCGGCGTCATCATCTGGGTCATCAGGAACGCGAAGCAACCGACTAGGGCGAGCGTCACAGCGCCCATCGCCGTCAATCGCGCAGCACCCAACGACTTCACGAAATCGAAGAAAGCTTGCACCGTCCCGTCCTGCCCGCAGAAGGCGCGATCAAGCGCCTTACCCGGCAAGATTTGCCCAGTTTAAGGTTAGCGTCCGGTTAATGAGCGGCTTGCCTGAGCGCAAAAATGAAAGTTGCCGGCATGCGCCGGCAATGCGGGTTGCGGCACGCCCGCCGTGGCTACTGACGATACTGCTGAATGCGTGTGGTGCGTAGGCCAGCAAGCCCGTGCTGGTCGATCGAGTACTGCCACGAAAGAAACTCTTCGACCGTCAACGTATAGCGGGCGCAAGCTTCCTCGAGCGACAACAGGCCGCCCCGGACCGCGGCCACCACCTCAGCCTTTCGGCGGATGACCCAGCGCTTGGTTGTCGGCGGCGGCAGATCCGCAATGGTCAGCGGACTGCCATCTGGCCCGATCACATACTTGACCCTCGGGCGATGGGGTTCGGTCATTGGTACACTCACAAGGACAAGACACCACAGATACTTCGGAAAAAACTACAGGTGCCGGCTTAAAATTTGCCTAAGCATGGGAAATACATCGGCCGTATCCGATAACCTTTTGGTTACGGATGAACGCCACGCCAGCTGCCGAATTACGCAGGCATGCGGTTGCGGTGATCGCTTACCTACGGCTGCGGCTCGCTGTTCGGCCGCACAATTCGCTTAATCTGATCGAGGGTGAAGTTCTGCCCGTTGATTGAAAGTAGCGGCGTCTCTTGAGTGAGATCGACGGAGTCGACGACCGCCTGCACTTCCGTTGAGATGGCAACGGACTGCTTGTTGGCATCGACAGCCGTCGCGGTGAGTGTGTAGTTGCCATCCGGCCAGAGGCGGCCATCGTTGCCGCGCCCGTTCCAGGTAAATGTCTGCGTACCCGGATTAACCGAAATCGTCCCCGTGAACACGTTCTGCCCGATTGAGTCCTTGATCGTAATCGTCGCCGTCGACGGCTTTGCGACGTTCAGGCTCCAGTGCGCGGTGCTGTTTGTCAGCTGGGCGGTCGAGCCATCGACGACGACGGTCGCGCCAACATAGGCAAGCGCCGTGGTTGCCTGAGCGCTTTTCTCCAGCGCTACCAAGCTCGAGAGCTGGTCGTTCGACTTCATCTGCTGCTCGACCTGCGCGAATTGGACCAGCTGTTGCGTGAACTGGTTCGTGTCCAGCGGATCAAGCGGGTTCTGATTCCTCAATTGCGTCGTCAGCAGCTGAAGAAATGTGGTGAAATTGCTGGCAATCTCGATGCCGTCCAGCGACCTTGAAACCGATGCGCCGCCTGTTGCAGAGACTGGTGAAATGGCCATGACCTGTCCTCACACGCGGATGTCGAGACTGACGCCGTGACCGAGCCGCCCAGGATAATTTTGCGGAATCTGGTCGATCGTCGAAACTTCATCAAGCGCGATCAGGTGGGCAGGATCGGAGTGCTCCTCCGCAAGCTGCTGACCAACGAATTTGTCGCGCAATGAGAATTGCAGGCCGTTATCCGACGTCTTCAATCCCGCTTCCTGCAAAGCGCGCTCAAGGCCGGAAGCGTCACGTCGCAGCAGGTCAAGTGTCTCTACCCGGTCGACGATCAGCCGAGAGGTGACCTTGCCGTCACGGTCGACGTCGAGGCGAACGTCGATGCGGCCAAGTTCAGGAGGATCAAGACGGATTTCGAAGCGGTTCTTCCCTGCATGCGCCTTTGCGGCAATCTGGATTGCCACTCCCTCAAGCGGAACCGCAGCCGGCTGCGGACCGGGCTGAGACACCAGAGTGGCTGGGGCGGCTGCGTGTTGTGACGCGTGCGGCGTTGTTGTGACCGCCGGATGCACATCGGGGTTTGGGTTCGGCAGAGGCGAATCGGGTGCGTCGTCGCGGCGAGCGGCGGCATCGAGGACAACTCTATGGTCGCTGCTCGGCGCAGCCTGATTACGTGCCTGCTCGGCATCCACGCCGTTGTGGCTCGAAGAGGCCTTCAATTTTGCATCCGGCTGATGAGCGGTCGTGACACCGGTCTGCGCATCCGCGAGTTCGGCCAAGACATCCGGATGCAGATCGATTTGCGTGTCACCCTCGACGTTCTCAGCCTTTCCGGGCTGTTTGCCGGTGCTGATCTTTGGCGGCACGTCGATTTCGGTTAGCAGAGCTTTATCCTTCAGCCCAGGGACCTGCAGGACGGGCTCGTCGGGCTCTGCGGAATTTTCGGGAACGGCCGGCTGCGTACTTGCTGCGACGGGAGTCGGAGCGGCATCGGGCGGCGAAGCGGTCAGTGCGGATGCATCGCAAGGAGGGGCGGCCGGATCCTTGGAATGCTGCTCGGCCTGTCCTTGTTGATCATCGGTGGGTTTGTTCTCGTCTGCTACCTTCAGAGTCGATTCTGCACTCGCCAACACCGTGTTCTCGATAGTGGTCCCGCCTTCGCTTTTTCCGGCTGTCTCGGCAACCTGATCGACGGGGGCAGGGGGCGGCTCGTCGGCATTCGCCTTGGCTGCGTTGCACTCGGGGCTTTTGACCGGCCGCGAACTCCCGGGAAATGGCGGCTTCAGCTCGGATTGCGAGGCAGGTGCTTCGGGGGCTGCAGCGGTCTCCTGTAACAAGTCCTCGAACGGGGAAGGCGGACGTTCGGGGTTTTGAACGGCATGGGCAACACGCGGCAAATGGCGATCGGCAGCGTGAATTGTCGGATTGGACGCAACTTGCGGCACTGGCGGACCTCCGGGATTTCCGCCCATCAGATTGCAATCGTCAGGCCAGCTTGGTCCGGCCGAAATCTCATTGTTTTGCAGTCTGTTGGAAAGAGGGAGGGCACGAGCTATCTGCTGAAAGCAGGAACAATCGGCTGCGGAAGGCAAAAATTGCCGGCATTCCGCCTCACATTGCGCGCGAAGCGTACCCACCTATGGTAGTTAAAATCATGCGCAACAGCCTCGATCTCGATCAACCGCCGACGGATACCCGCGTTGTCGTTGCCATGTCGGGCGGCGTCGACTCATCCGTGACAGCTGCCCTGCTCAAAGCCGACGGCTACGAGGTCATTGGGGTTACGCTCCAGCTCTACGATCACGGCTCGGCCGTTCACCGCAAAGGCGCGTGCTGTGCCGGTCAGGACATTTACGATGCGCGCAGGGTTGCGGAGCGCATCGGCATTCCACACTACGTCCTCGACTATGAGAGCCGCTTCAAGGAAGCGGTGATTGATCGTTTCGCAGAGAGCTACATTCAGGGTGAGACCCCGGTGCCTTGCGTGGACTGCAATATGTCGATCAAGTTTCACGATCTGCTCATCACCGCGCGAGAGCTGGGTGCGCAGGTGCTGGCAACGGGACACTATGTGGCCTCGCGCGCACTGCCGGGAGGTGCACGCGCGCTTTATCGCGCGAGAGAGGAAGATCGCGATCAGAGTTATTTCTTGTTCGGCACCACCCGGGATCAACTCGATATTTTGCGATTTCCTTTGGGCGATCGCACCAAGGCAGAAACGCGCGAGCTTGCGCGGCGCTTCGGACTTGCGATTGCCGAGAAGCACGACAGCCAGGATATCTGCTTTGTGCCGGCAGGCCACTACGCCGACATGATCGAACGGCTTAAGCCCGGCGCGGCGGAAGCGGGTGAGATTGTCGACGTCGACGGCCGGGTGCTGGGGCGTCACTCCGGCATCATTCACTTCACCGTAGGCCAGCGGCGCGGTTTGGGCATTGCCACCGGCTCGCCGCTTTACGTCGTTCGCCTTGAGGCGGAGAGCCGGCGAGTGGTTGTCGGACCACGCGAGGCGCTGCGAATGAGCCGCATCATGCTGCGCGACGTCAACTGGATCGGCGACGACACGCTTGATCAGGCGCTTGGTAAGGAAGGCCGAGAGGTCTTTGTGAAGGTTCGCTCAACCCGGCCTCCGCAGGCTGCCTGGCTCCGGCGCGGCACAGCAGGCTACGAAGTCGAACTGGTCGAGGGAGAGCATGGCGTCTCGCCCGGCCAGGCTTGCGTATTCTATGACGGCGAAAAGGGCCAAGCTCGGCTGCTCGGCGGCGGTTTCATCAAGAGCGCGGTGCGGGCCGCGCAGCATGATCGGCCCGGGCGCGAGCAGGTCGCGTTGCCGGAAATGCGCGGTTAGCTGCGTCGTGGGCGCGGACATCGACAAGTCGAGCGTTGAACGGGCCTATGCACGATGGGCGCCGGTTTATGATCTCGTCTTTGGTGCGGTGTTTGATGCTGGCCGGCGCGCGGCCATCGAAGCGGCTGAAAAGGCCTGCGGTGAAGGCGGTGGACGAATTCTGGAAGTTGGCGTCGGTACCGGCATATCCTTGCCCGATTATTCGCGTCAGAACACGATCGTCGGTATTGATCTTTCCGAGCCAATGTTGCGCAAGGCCCATGAGCGAGTGAGCGAAAAGGGACTTGCGAATGTCGAGGCACTGGCGGTGATGGATGCCGCGCGGATGGCGCTTCCAGACAATTCATTCGATGTCGTCGTTGCGCAATTTGTTATCACGGCTGTCCCCAATCCCGAGGCGACGCTCGACGAATTCGCGCGGGTGATCCGCCCCGGTGGAGAGATCGTGCTGGTGAATCACATCGGCGCCGAGGCCGGGCCTCGCCGCGTCTTCGAGCTCTGCTTTGCACCGGTGGCGCGCCGCCTCGGCTGGCGGCCGGAGTTCCGATTCGGCCGCCTATCCGACTGGGCGCAACGTCACGCCGGCGTGCGGCTGCTGGAACAGCGACCCATGCCGCCGCTTGGGCACTTTTCGCTGATCCGATTTCAACGGCTCGCTGCCGAAGCTGCGTAGGCGCGGAACTCACCTTCGCGCCCGCTCGTTATCTTTTCCACTGATGGCGAATAGGGAATTGAGCGGTGCAGGCAATTCGCGTTCTCGGCATTATAGTCTTGTTTTTCTCGCTGGTGAATCTCGCCTATTCGCAGGCGCCGCCATCGCCAAATCCGCCTGTTGCTCCCAAAACCGAACAGCTCGATCCCAAAGCGTGCGCGAACTCGGACACGCATGACACCACAGGGAAGGGCGGGGACAAGAGGGATCTCGACACCCGGAGCAACGAGGACCTGAGCGACAAGCTTGCCCAGTCCGGGGGCGTGATTTGTCCCCCCGCGCATGTAGATCCCGAGATCAGGCAGCCGACCCCGCGGGGAGGCACCATGAAGGTCATTCCGCCGCCCGGAAGCCCCGGAGGCGATCAATCCGTTCAGCCAAAATAGACCGTGGGGATGCCGTTGCTTGACAGTGTTTGCTGCAGCTTCCTATATCGCGCTCATTCCGGTCGGTTTTCGGAATGGCGGGGTAGCTCAGCTGGTTAGAGCAGCGGAATCATAATCCGGAGGTCGGGGGTTCGAGTCCCTCCCCCGCTACCAATTTCAGGCTAAGCGTCGATGTAAAAATATAAGACGGGTTGCTAAAGATCTCGATCCTGGCAACCGATGCGATCCCGCCAACATTGGTCTGTCGCAGTTCTTGCGAAGATCCGGGGCAAATTACGACGAAGCAAAGCAACCAGACTACGTCGCGCGAAACGGGCGACTGAATTGGCTTTGCAGTCTGCATCGGCATTGCGTCGCATGACAATCGCGAGAGATAACTGAGGGACTATCTCCGGCCCTGCGCGAAGACGTGCCTCATGACGAGCCGTTGTTGTCCGGGAGGTGTGACGTCTCGAAAGCCAGCCTTCTGAAAAGTCGCGGGCGACCCCATGTAGGTATACAAACGAGATCCGGGTTCGACGGGATAGCCCTCAACGACATTTGCGCCTTGAGACCGGGCATAATCTCGTGCAGCTTTGAGAAGTCCAAGGGTCAGTTGTCTACGTCTGAAGTGACGATCGACGAAAAAACACACTACTGACCAAACTGGCACTTCGTCGATTCGTGAAAGCGCCTTGTAACGCTCAAGACCTTTGTAGGTCTCACGAGGTGCGATCGAACACCAGCCCACTGGTTGCTCCCTAGCATATGCAAGAACGCCGACTGGTACACCGTCCTTAACCAACTTCTTCAGCTCGGCGGCTCGGGTTTCTTTGGTGGATTTTTGATACTCGGCGCTCTTCATCCTCCAGCGCATGCAAGAGCAATAACCGAACTTGCCGTGGCACGCCGCAAACAACGTGACATCGGGCAAGGAGTCGCTGGTAACACCTGATACTTGATTTCAGGCGCTTGCATGCACATTCGATTAAGGGGACACTTCCTGCAGTACGACGAAATTTCCTCGTGCCGATGGCGGCCAACTTAGATGAGGCCGCAGGTACGATGCGAGAGCCAAATGGTGGATCACCAATAAATCCGCGGGCGTTTAAAGTCTCAGGCAAGATTATTCAGCCAAAATCGCGCCGCCTCTGAAAAATTTCACTGCGGCAGAGATTCTCAGAAGCAGGTTGAACTCCTTACAGAAAACGATGCTTGCGGTCGTGCAAGCCTGTGGAGCGAGCTTCGAAATTCTACCGAACGTCGAGTACGAAATCGAAACCTCCAGCCAGCCCATCGCCGGCGTCTGCGACCTTCATCAGCAATTCGCGCCGGAAGAGGCCATCACGGGCATTTGCAGGTTCGTTTGGGAAATATAGCTGCGTCGTTAACAGGCGGCTGCCTGGCGCTTGAACCTTGAAATGATAGTGCCGCGTTCGACCGGAGTAGGCCGCAGGCACGATAGTGCGAAAACGAAAGCCGCCGTCGTGCCCGGTGATGACATGGCCGCGATATCGGAAACCGGTGTTGTCGTATTCGCCCGTTTCGTCGGCATGCCAGAGATCGACAACCGCTCCGCTAAGCGGGCGGCAGTGCCTCGTCAGCACGAGCCCGGAAAGCTCAAAGGGGCGGCCTCGAGAGCCACGCTCACGAAGGTCGCTGCGTTCAGGCGACTTGGGTTTGAAAAACGGCCCTTCGGTCTGTCGAACCGTCGGTTCATCGTTATCCTGACATGAAGGCGTCGGCGCGAGTTCCTGTGCCAGGACGGCGTCCAAAGAGAACAGTTCCCACCCCGCAGCAAAGATGCCCGAATTGAGCAGAAATCGGCGGCGAGTTGATTTCGATGTTTTGTTCAGGGCCATAGTCCAAGCTCTTGGTTGTGCGACAGAACGTCCGCCGTCTCTTGAGCAGGATTTTAGCTCAAGCGATCGATCTAAGCCCTCACTTTTCCGTCAGTTCCCAGGCGCACACCCCGCTCTCATGTTTTGGATCAACAGCATCAACCTCGAGAAAAACTGCAAAACTGGGCGGTTACGTTCCGGCAATGGAGCCAGTTCCTCATTCGTTGATCGCTGCTGGATTTGTTCCGATGTGGGCTCGAGCTGCCCTTATAGCTGCGTTTCATGAAGAAGATTCTCAAGTCGTGCTCCAGCCTTGAGAAAGATCAAAGCACTCATGACTTAGAGGGCTGATGTTTCGAACGGTGTTCTCCTCGCAAGGTGAGCATCACGATTCAATGCGTCGCCAAAAAAGAGACCGTGATGACAACTGTCGCGTCAGTTCTGCCTTCAACAACATGTACCAGGTGTGGCACGCTTTTGATCTCTCCCGACTGGTCGGAAAACGAGGACGGAAGAGCCATTTGCATCTGGAGCTGTCCTGTGTGCGGACATGAATTTCAGACGACAGAGAATGTCGTGGGGCCAAAGTTGTCCGATACTGAACTTGCCGAGGAGTTCTTCCCGAATCTTCTGGTTGGATGATTCGGCAGAAAACGGCGCTTGGTCAATCGAGGTAGTAATCGACCGGCCCCATTCGGCTGTCATTGCCGCCCACGAAATAAAATCAGCTCGGGTGAACTGCCTCACACTCAGACGTTGGATGGCGGCTTTATATTCTATAGGTGATGAAGTGGAGGCGCCCATGTCGACCGCCTACGCCGAAAGCATCGCCATCGAGAAGAGGTTTGCAGCTCTTCCTCTCGCAATCCATAATGCGGGAGATACCGTGCTCTCTGCCGGCTCGAAAACCGGACGGCTTTTGATCCTCGCGAAAGGCACCGTCACCGTTGTCAGGGAAGGCATTGAGATCGCCAGGGTGACGGAGCCGGGTGCGGTTTTCGGCGAAATTTCAGCCTTGTTGAATCAGCCGCACTCGGCGGACGTGAGCGCCGTCGATACGTGCGCGTTTCACGTTGCCAAAGCGGCAGCGCTGCGCGACCCCGATACTCTATATCATGTGGCTTCGATCCTCGCGCGGCGACTCGACGGAGCCAATCACACCGTCGCCGAGCTGAGAAATCAGATCCGTGACGGACACCCGCACAATGTGATCAGCAGGACAGTTGACAAAATTGAAGTACTGTTAAGCGCGAGCGGTGCCAGCCTGGTCTACGCCGGATACCCGTACGATCCGTACGCTTGAGCGCGCAGCTCGATCACTGCAGAAAACAGTATCGTATCTCCTAGATCATGCGATCGAAGGCCGGAACCTGCTACCGATTACGTTGAAGAAGAAAAGATAAAGTACTGCCTTCGGACACATTTTTTCCATCAAATGGTTGCTCCTGGCTTTGGAGGATGGAACAATCTTCGTCCTTCGTCATAAATATGCATATGCTGCCCGCTGTGGCCGCCTAGCAAAGGATACCTTTGATGCTCCGTACTGCAATGTCGCCGGGTCCGCGCAGCGGGCCGGCGCCTCAGCCGAAGCATTCCCTGAATGACAGGCGCGAATATTGGTTGCAGGCATTTCGCCAGGTCCGTGCGGAAACCGAAGCACGGGCAGCACAACTTTCTCCCGAAGACCAGGTCGTTCAGTCGATGGCGGATGCAAGCCCGGCCAAGTGGCACCGCGCGCACGTCACATGGTTCTTCGAGCAGTTTCTGCTCGAGCCCCATCATCCCGCGTACCGGATATTCGATAAACGTTTTCCGTTTCTGTTTAATTCCTACTATGTCGCCGCGGGCCCGCGTCACGCAAGGCCGCAACGTGGTCTGATCACGCGTCCAAACGCCGAGGATGTCGCCGCATATCGCGCACATGTCGATGCCGCGGTCGAGCATCTGATCGAGCAGGCGCCGCCGACAGAGGCCGGGCGCATCTTCGCGATTCTTGAAATCGGATTGCACCATGAACAACAGCATCAGGAGCTTCTGCTGACGGATATCCTGCATGCGTTCGCGCAAAATCCGACGTGTCCGGCCTATGACGAAGGCAGACAGGCGCCGCGACCGACACGGGGACCACGCGGTTACGTGGAAGTGCCTGCAGGCATTCACCAGATCGGGTACGACGGCGAAGAATTCTGCTTCGACAATGAAACTCCTCTGCACGATGAACTGGTACCTCGCATTCGTATTGCGCGCCATTTGGTGACGAATGCCGAATGGCTCCAATTCATCGATGCCGGGGCGTACGCGACACCGTCCCTCTGGCTTTCTGACGGCTGGGCTGCGTTGCAGGCCGAAAACTGGGAGGCGCCCGGTTATTGGTGCCGAAGAGATGGTGCCTGGCACGCGATGACGCTCGCAGGGCTCAAGCCAATCGATCCGGAGCTTCCCGTTCAGCACGTCAGCTATTACGAAGCCGATGCATTTGCACGCTTCGCGGGCAAGCATCTTCCAAGCGAAGCGGAATGGGAGGTGGCGGCACGCGAGAAGATCATTGCGGATGCATTCGGGTTAGTTTGGCAATGGACTCGCAGCGCCTATTTGCCCTATCCAGGATATCGGGCGGCAGAAGGAGCGCTGGGCGAATACAATGGGAAATTCATGGTGAACCAGATGGTCCTGCGCGGGTCCTCACTTGCGACACCCGAAGGTCATGCACGCGTGAGCTATCGCAATTTCTTCTATCCAAACGCGCGATGGCAATTCAGTGGGCTGCGTCTGGCCGAATTCGTGTGAGCGTCATGATTGCAGCAGTAGCACACAAGCGGCCCGACCCACAGGAGAGCGGGCTATGGCACTTCCGGAGCGACGTGCTAGCCGGGCTTCGGGCGGTGCCGAAACACATACCGGCGAAATATTTCTACGATGCCGAAGGATCCGCGTTATTCGAAAAAATCACCGAGCTTCCTGAATACTATCCAACGCGCAGCGAAATGCGCATATTGCGCCGCCGCTCCGCAGAAATAGCTAAGCTTATTCCTGTCGGCGCGGCGCTGGTAGAATTCGGCAGTGGTTCGAGCAAAAAAGCGCGCATCCTGCTCAGGGCTGCCCCCAAGCTCGCCGCCTATGTGCCCGTAGACATCTGCGGCGAAATGATAGAACGCGAAGCCGCAGAACTGCGCCGTGATTTCCCGAACCTTAAAGTTCTGCCGGTGACCGCCGACATCTGCAAGCCATTTGCATTGCCTGAAGAGGCGAGGGTAGCGCCCGTGCGCGTCGGCTTCTTTCCGGGTTCAACCATTGGCAATTTCGAGCCGCATGAAGCCTCTGCCTTCCTGAAAAATGCAGAGAATATTCTCGGCTCACACGCGACTCTCATTATCGGCGTAGACCTGATAAAGCCGGTCGAGATCCTGAACGCGGCCTACAACGACGCAGAGGGGATTACGGCAAAATTCAATCTCAATCTGCTGACGCGCATCAATCGAGAGCTGGGCGGCACTTTCCAGCTTGAAAATTTCGAGCATCACGCGTTCTACAACCGCGAACGGCATCGTATCGAGATGCACCTCGCCAGCCTCAAACGTCAGAAGGTGCGGGTCGCCGGTCAGACGATCGATTTCCGCGCCGGCGAGACCATTCACACTGAGAACAGCTACAAATACAGTATTCAATCCATGGCCGCACTCGCGCGTGGTGCCGGCTGGCTGCCGGCGGGAGCCTGGACGGACTCCCGCAAGTATTTTGCGCTCCTGGCGTTCAAATTTTCAGGCTGACTTGCTCGCATTCCGTCACCTGCGCTAAGCCTCCGCGCCCCATCTTCTTGTTCGGGGCGTTTTGCACTGAGGGGCATTATGAAAATTGTCGGCTTTCAGGAGAACAATACGCTTCGCTTAGGCGTCCTTGATGAGGACAGAGTAATCGATCTGCAGCATGTGGATGCAAACATGCCCGTGGATCTCGGCGAAGTCTTGCGTCGCAGCGGGGGCGATCTCACGGTTATTTCCGACCTGGCCAGGAAAGCGCCACCAGCAGCCCGACGGCCGCTCACTGGGTTAAAATATGCATTGCCCGTGGCGCGGCCAGGAAAAATCATCTGCCTTGGGCTGAACTACCTCGATCACGTGAAGGAAGGGCCGCAGCGCGATAACATTCCGAGATATCCCTCGATCTTCTTTCGAGTCCTGACGTCAATGGTGCCCCATCTCGATGCCATCCTGCGACCGAAGGAATCGATTCAGCTCGATTATGAGGCCGAGCTGGTCGCTATTGTCGGAAAACGCGCCAAGCACCTGACGCTCGACAACGCCGTCGATTGCGTTGCCGGTTACGCCTGCGCCAACGAAGGCTCGGTCCGCGAATTTCAGCGGCACACCACGCAGTGGGGCATGGGAAAGAATTTCGATAGGACCGGTGGTTTCGGGCCATGGATGACGACTGCCGACGAACTGCCGGCGGGCGGCAAGGGCCTGAAGATCACGAGCAGGCTCAACGGCAAAACCATGCAATCCGATAATACCGACAACATGATGTTTCCGCTTGCGGAAACGCTGGTTTATCTCACCAAGGGAATGACACTCGAGCCTGGCGACGTCATCCTGACCGGAACGCCCTCTGGCGTCGGACATGCGCGCAAGCCGGAACCGGTCTGGATGAAAGCCGGAGATTCCTGCGAGATCGAGATCGAGGGCGTGGGGGTGCTGCGCAACCCGATTGAGGACGAGAAATAGCCCCGTCGCGGTTGACAAGATCGTGCCTGAGCGCGTTCCCTGAACAACAACAAAGGCGCATTTCGTGGGGAGATGCGCCGAATACAGGGAGGATATCGTGAAGCGCAGGCATGTCATGACCGCGATCGTTGCGGCTGCGTTGCTGAGTGCAGTCGCCTCGTCCACTTTGGCGCAGGATTGGCCTTCGAAGCCGGTCCATATTCTGGTTGGATTTGGTGCCGGCGGCGGCACCGATGTGGCAACGCGAATTCTCGCCGACGGTCTTTCCGAGGCTTTGGGTCAGCAATTCGTAGTCGAGAATCGTCCCGGCGCGGGCGGCACGATCGCCGGCGGCATCGGCGCCAAGGCGCCGAAAGACGGATACAACCTGCTGGCAATCAGCATGGGTCACTCGGTGTCCGCCGTCATGGTGAAGCAGGTGCCCTATGACGCGGTGAACGATTTCGAGCCTGTGGGAATATTCACGAATTCTGCCTTCGTTGTCGTCGTGCCCAAGAATTCGCCGGCGACCGACATCAAGAGCCTGGTCGAATACGTCAACAAGCAGCCGGGCAAGCTGAACTACTCGACCGTCGGCCTCGGCTCGACGCAGCACCTCATCGCGGAGCATCTGCGACAGCGAGCATCGATCAACGCACAGGCTGTGTCGTACCGCACGACCGGTGAGGTGGTCAGCGCATTGCTTCGTGGGGACGCAGCCTATGCGGTCGAGCTCTTTCACCCCATCCGCGGACAGGTGGATTCGGGCGATCTGCGCATCATAGCGGTCGCGACCCCAACTCGCTGGCCGTCGATTCCGAACGTGCCGACGCTGGCCGAGAGTGGGGTCTCCGGAATCGGCTATCTCGGCTGGTACGGCTTGGTATTCCCCGCCGGCACGCCGAAGCCCATCGTCGAAAAGCTGCACAAGGGGATGCAGGAGGTCCTTTCGAAAGACGCCGTCAAGAAGCGACTTGAGGGCATCGGCGCCATACCGAACCTCTCGTCGCCCGCGGATTTCAAGAAGGTTATCCAATCGGACATCAAGACTTTCCAGGAGGTGGCTAAGACGGCCGGGCTGGAGCCCAAATAGAGTCTGAAACTCAGAAGGCGACTCGGCGGCGGGCGGTTTTCTGACCTGCCCGCCGCAGTCCGCAAGCAAACAGCCCAAGTCAAATAGCGCACACGTTGCCCACTACCGTTTTCAGGAATGATTAGGAGAAAATCATATGGCCGGTCAGCTCAATGTGCTTGTCATCTGTGGGTCGTTGCGCAAGGGGTCTTATAACGCTGCATTGACGCGAGCATTGCCGGAGTTGGCGCCGCAAGGAATGAATTTGGTATCAGCGCCGCCTTTCGACACGCTGCCTATCTACAATGCCGACATGCAGCAGGCTTCGGGTTTTCCAGCTCCGGCAGAAGATCTTGCCAGTGCGGTTCGCGCTGCCGATGGCGTCCTGTTTGTCACACCTGAATACAATTGGTCGATGCCGGGCGGCTTGAAGAACGCAATCGATTGGATTTCGCGGATGAAAGAACAGCCGTTCGAGGGCAAGCCGGTGGCGATTCAATCCTGCTCGCAGGGCCCGCTTGGTGGCGCACGCATGCAATATCACTGGCGCATGTCGATGACCTTCCTGAAGGCCTTCATCTTCGGAACGCCCGAAGTGTTCGTCGGCAACGCCGCCTCCAAATTCGACAAGGATACGCTTGAGCTCAAGGATCAGCCCACAAAAGATGCCGTCAAGGCGCAGCTTGGCGCCTTTGCGAAATTCATTAGCCGAATGAAAGGCTAGTCGCCGTTTGGGCGATTCATTTACGCATTTGTGGCCCGTTGCAATCGAGCCCGTTTTTCAATCCGGCTTTGTTTACGGCATTCAGCGTTGTGCGCGTTCGCTACATGCGCGCGCGGGCAAGAATACAAAGCAAATCGAAAGAAATCTGGCTACCCGGACGCTTGCGCGCGCTTTGGGAAAAGCTGCGGCCGCAGCTTCGGGTGACCCGCCATCGTTTTCGGAGCATAGGGCGTCTCGGCGCCGAGCTCTTCGGCCGCGTGCCACGCCCAGCGTGGATCCCAGATTGCGGCGCGTGCGAGCGCGACCATGTCGGCCTTTCCGGAACTGACGATCTCTTCAGCCTGACGATATCCGGCAATGAGACCCACAGTCATCGTCGTGATGCCGGTCTCCTTCTTCACTTTTTCCGCAAACGGCACCTGATAGCCTGGCGCGAGTGGAATTTTCTGCCGTGGATCGAGTCCGCCACTGGAGACGTCCATGTAGTCCATGCCACGTTTTTTCAGCTCTTTGGCAAGGATGACGGTCTCCTCCGGCGTCCAGCCGCCGTCCACCCAATCGGTGGCGGACACCCGCATGCCGAGCGGCTTTTGCTCCGGCCAGACAGCTCGCACAGCTTCGAACATCTCGATCGCAAAGCGCATGCGGTTTTCGAGCGAGCCACCATATTCGTCAATCCGCTGGTTCGACAGCGGGGACAAAAATTGATGAGCAAGATAACCGTGAGCGCCGTGCAGTTCGATGACATCGTAACCGATACGGTCTACTCGCTTGGCAGCTGCCGCGAACTCTCCAAGGCAACGCTTGATGTCCTCTTTCGTCATCGCATGTGGCACTGGCCATCCCTTGTCGTAGGGAATTGCCGACGGTGCTTCGGGCGTCCACGCATCCGGACCTTCCAGAATCGGCTTTCCGCCCGCCGCCGGTGGGGTGGTCGGCCCTTTGCGGCCGGCATGCGCGAGCTGTACGCCGAGCTTCGCCACGCCGTACTGACGGCAGAAATCATGTACGCGTTTGAGCGCCGTCTCGTTCTCGTCGGACCACATGCCGGCACATCGCGGTGAGATCCGTCCCTGCGGATTGACGTTGGTCATTTCGCACATCACCAGCCCCGCGCAGCCAAGCGACATGTTGCCCAGATGCATCAGGTGCCAGTCGTTCGCCGAGCCGTTGTCCGAGTTGTATTGGCACATCGGCGAGACCACGACCCTGTTCGGCAGGGTGAGCCCGCGCATGGTGATCGGAGAGAACAAAACGCTACCCATTTGTGAGACTTCCTTTCGAGAGAAAACTAGACACCGGCGTTGTGGGCATGCATTGCAACGACAAGACAGCAGATAGCCCAGAACACGCAGTATTCGATGCCGCCGATCACCCAGATCCAGCTTTTCGTCACCTTGTATGTGGCAGCCGCCGCGACAAGCAGATGGATGAAAGCAACAAAAGCGGCATACTGGAGATAGATGCCGAAAAGCAAGCCGATGCAAAGGACGGTCTCGATTGCGCCGGCGACATACATCCAGGTCGCCGCGGGCTTGAAGCCTGCCTTCACGAAGAAGTCGAGCGTGGCGGGGACCGTGATCTTGCCAACGATGTGCGGGATGAAAAACACTGCACAGATGATGCGAAGAACATTGAACTCGTTCAGCAGATTGAACTTGTCAGCAAGCGACATAGAACCCCCGCAGCTTCATGCCATGATTTCCGGCGAAACTTGCATTTGTTAGGGCGCGACCCAACTCCCGGATCCTAGAGTTTGCGTCCTTTGAGCCATGCTTCGCCCTTCGCGTAAAGCGCCTCGAGCGGCGGACCATCGAGCCCCGGTAACTCATCCTTGATCGTGTAGCCGATCCTGGTCTGGAGATAGGCGAGGTGACGATAGCCCTCGGGGAAACGCGCTAGCAGTTCCTTATCGAGGCTCAACTTTGCATCCGGCTCGACAGGGTCGAGGCGATCTTTCTCATAGGCGAGACGCCGCAGCACCAGCCCCCAGCGGTTACCGCGCTTTTGCAGAAAATCATAGAAACGTCCGCTGCAGGTTACGTCGCACAGAATGCCGTCCACCTTTGCGCGCTGTGAAATTGTCATTTTTGATTGCGCTATGGCGCGCTTACCCTTGATCTCGATGGTCATGCCGCCGAGCATGTGCATGATCCGCACGCCACGATCGTAACCCTCCTGGCTGACGCGGATGAACTCCTCGTAACTACCCTGAAACCACGTGGCCCACATCTGCCCGTCCTTGTGCCAGAGCGTGCGGAAGCGGTCCCACATCCTTGCATCGCGCCACAGGACCCAGTTTTCGATCAGGTCACGGATCGCAAGGCGGTCGGCGGTGTCGCGCGGCATGACTGATCCCCCCTTCATGATTGGCCCAGCACCAGCCTTGTGCCGCCCATCCACGTGTTTATCGTCGGCATTTTGCAAGACGCGGGTGCCCCCGACAAGCGCGGGCAGGACAGTGGTGAGGCAGAGAAGACATGCCCAGACTTTTCGAGAAGATTGCGATCGTCACGGGTGGCGCGAGGGGTATCGGACGTCACTATTCACAGGCGCTTGCGGCCGAAGGTGCGCGCGTGATGATCGCCGATATCGTTGATGGCCGGCAAGTCGCCGAAGAGATCGCCGCGCGGCATGGCGCAAATTCCGTCGCAAGCGTGACGTTTGACGTGAGTGAAGAAAGCGCGGTGAAGAAGGTCGTGGCCGAAACGATCGATCGCTTCGGGGCCATCGACGTGCTGGTGAACAATGCGGCGGTCTATGCGACCTTGACGCCCAGGAGCTTCAACGAATGGGATACGGATTTGTGGGACCGGGTCATGGCTGTCAACGTAAAGGGTCCGTATCTGATGGTTCGTCATGTCGCTCCCCACATGATGGCAAGGCGGAGCGGAAAGATCATCAATATTGCTTCCGGCGCTCCCTATAAGGGCGTGCCGCGAATGCTGCCCTATGTCACGTCCAAGGGCGCCATACTGGCCTTCACGCGCTCTTTGTCGCGCGAGCTCGGTGAATACGGCATTGCGGTCAATTCGCTTTCGCCCGGGTATATCCTCAGCGATACCGGCCTTGAAAATAAGGCACATGTCGAGGACGAGCGCGTGCCGGTACGCAATAGCCGGGCTTTCAAACGCGATGCCTATCCGCAGGACCTCCTCGGCGCGCTTGTGTTTCTGGCGTCCAGCGACAGCGATTTCGTTACCGGACAATCGCTGGTGGTGGACGGCGGCTCGGTCAATAACTAGGTAACCGCAATGCGCCACTGAGTATTTCCCGGTTGCGCCGATCTGCGGTATAAAGTTGCAAAGCAGATTTCCGAGGAGCACGTCCATGGCGGTAGCAAGCGTGACCGAGCAGCCCGGTTCCAAGCATAACGTGCAGGCGGCTCGTCAGGCCTACTATGACAAGATTTCCAAGTTCCACATGGCTCCGCTATGGGAGGTGCTGAAGGATCTCGTCACGAAAGAACCGAAGACCAGCGTTCAGCCGGCGGTCTGGAAGTTTGGCGACGTCAAACGCCTGATGATCGAAGCCGGAGACGTGATCAGCGCCGAAGAGGCCGAACGGCGCGTACTCGTTTTGGAAAATCCCGGCATGCCGGGAAAAGCCCGCATAACGAATTCGCTGTTCGCCGGCATTCAATTGATCCTTCCCGGCGAAATCGCCGACGCACACCAGCATGTCGCCTCCGCGATCCGCTTCGTGCTCGAAGGAGAGGGAGCCTACACGGCCGTCGAAGGAGAGAAGTCGCAGATGAAACATGGCGACTTCATCATCACCGCGAACTGGGCGCCGCACGATCACGGCAATCCCGGCAAAGAGCCGGTGATGTGGCTCGATGTTCTCGACATGCCCACGATCAATCATTTCGAGGCTTCGTTCGCTTCTCATTTCGACGAGAGAATGCAGAAGACGAATCATGCCGACGGCGACTCATTCGAGCGCTACGCATCGGGCGTGCTGCCGGACGGCGCTCCCGCCACGCTGAATCGCAGTCCGGTGATCAATTATCCGTACGCAAAAATGCGCCCGATTCTTGAACGGCTGAAGAACACCGGGGACGTGGACAAGCGCCACGGGGCACGCGTGCGTTATGCCAATCCGATCAATGGCGGACCGGTCCTGCCAACGATGGGCGCGTACCTGGCGCTGTTTCCGAAGGGGTTCAAGGGCGAGTCCTACCGTTCGACCGACGGCACGATCTTCGCGGTCGCAGAGGGGCAAGGCACGACGATGATCGACGGCAAGCCGATCGAGTGGGGTGTCAACGACGTCTTCGTGGTGCCGCCGTGGAAGCCCTATTCGCATCAGGTCTCGAAAACCGATGCGGTGCTGTTCTCGATTTCCGACCGGCCGGCGCAGGAAGCTCTCGGCATCTGGCGCGAAAGCAACTGAGCATTGATCTAATAGGGCGTCGCGACGATCTCAGGCGCCTTCCCCTGCTTCCGACGCAGCCAATCGAACGCCAGCAGCAGCACCGCTGCGGTGATCCCAAACGTATTGACCCACACGGCCTGCGCGAATGTTTCGGGCGGCAGCAATACGGCAAGGGATAATCCGGCGTAGATCAGTCGGCCTGGGATGCCGAGCGGCGCCAATGAAAATCCGACCGCGGCGGTGCTGCCGAGCCAGATGCCGAAAAGCGCTCTGCTCGTATTCATGACGATCTGCACCCACGTCCCATCCATGAGCAGGCTAGGTGTGAGCACGAAGAAGAAAGGTAGCAAGAACGTGCTCCAGCCCACCACGCATGCCGTCCAGCCCGTTTTCCAGCCGTCCGTGCGCGCGATGTTCGCCGCAGCATAGGCGGCGAATGCCACGGGCGGCGTGATCATCGACAGAATGCCGTTGTACATGACGAACATATGCGCGGCCATCGGCGTGACGCCAAGCTTGACGAGGGCGGGCGCGAGCAGCGTTGCTGTGAGAATGTAAACGCTCACAGTCGGCAGCCCTATGCCGAGCACAAACGCCAGCACCGCAATCAAAAGCAGCAGCAGGAAAATGTTTCCTCCTGCGAGCGTGAGCAGCTGAACGGTCATGCTGAATGCCAGCCCGGAGATGCTCATAATGCCGACCATCACGCCGGCCGCTGCGCCAATTAGGATAATGTCGAGCGATACGCGTCCGGTTTCCATCACCCCCTTGAGCATCTCCAGGAGTGTCAGCCGCTTGCCCCGATAACCGAAGATCATGGCCAACAGCATCAGCAATCCGGTCGAGACGATCGCTGCTTTCTCCGGCGTGAGCCGCGTGATGTCGGGGTACATCAGCGCGAAGACGAGGAAGGCGATCGGCACCAGGAAGTGCCAGCCGGCTTTGAGCACGCTGCCGACGCTCGGAATTTCGGCAATAGCCGCAGCCCCGATCTTGTGCTTGCCGGCTTCCAGATCGACGTGGAAAAAAAGGCAGGCGTAGTAGAGCAGCGCGGGAATAGCGGCAGCGATACACACCGAGCCGTAAGGTACCTGCAGGAATTCGGCCATGATGAATGCGGCAGCGCCCATGACCGGGGGCATCAACTGACCTCCAGTTGAGCCGACCGACTCTATGGCGGCGGCGCGGTACGGCGAAAACCCGGATTTGACCATGGTCGGGATGGTCACGATTCCGACCGCGAGCACGTTGCTGACGGCGCTGCCGGAAATCATTCCAAAGAGGGCAGAGCCGAGCACAGCGATCTTGGCTGCGCCGCCGCGGAGGCGGCCCATAGCGGACATCGAGATGTCCGCAAAAAAATCCGCACCGCCGGTTCTCGCCAGCACCTGTCCGAGAATCGTGAACGGAATTACGACCATGACCGCGACCTGCAGGATCGCGCCGATAGCGCCATTGATGTCGAGGCCGAGATAAACCGTCATCCGTTCGGGAGACACGTAGCGAGTTTGAAAATCCCCCGGCAAATGCGGGCTGATATACACGTAGACCGCCATGCCCGCGATGATGCTGACGAAGCCCCAACCGTTGGTGCGGCGGCTGGCCTCCATGATCAGTACCAGCAGAATGGCGCTGACGATCAACCCACTGAGTGGAATAAGCGCGATTTCGTCGGTGAGCGTCGCGTAACGCACGGCAATGTAACCGCACAATGCAAGCGAAACCACGACGGCGAGCCAATCACTCCAATGCCTTGGACGCGAGGTGTCGGCGAGAAATGCCAGTGCCAATGTGAGGCCGAGGCACACCGTGAGCATCTGCTCGGTGTAGAAGGACACATTGAACACCTGCCGTGGGACATCGAGTACCCACAGCACGACCACTGCCACGAGCAAGGACTGAAAAACATTCGTCCATAGAACGGTTTTCCTCGACGCGGCGGAGGCAAACTCCGCCGCGTCGGGAACGATACGTTCTTCGCTCACTGGACGCTCTTGGCCTGGACGTTATGTTCCTTGAAGTACTTCAAGGCGCCTGGATGATATGGAATGTCGTAGCTCTTGTAGAGCGCGGCGCCGGAGAACTCGCGCAGCGC
Source organism: Pseudolabrys sp. (assembly GCA_035718275.1). Lineage (GTDB taxonomy): Bacteria > Pseudomonadota > Alphaproteobacteria > Rhizobiales > Xanthobacteraceae > Pseudolabrys. The sequence continues at coordinate 45,683 of DASTHI010000033.1, forward strand.
TGGCTGGATGGCGATCAGGTCCGCTTTGTTCTTATCCAGTGTGTCGATCAGCTTGTATACTGCCTCGTCGCTGACCTTCGCGTTCGTAAAGATCATGTTGTCCCAGGTGTACACCTTCATGGGATGGTCGACGCCGACGAAGAATCCGTTGGGAACGGCAGGCGTAAGGTAGCCTTCCGGCAGGATCTTTTTCGCTGCCGGCATGCCGCTCTCCGGAATTTCCAGTGCACGGATACCGCCGACTGTTGCATCCACCTCACGGACCTTGGGGGCGCCGAACGCGAAGAAGAACATGTCGGCGGAGCCGGACGTGAAGTCGTCGGCGCCGCGGATGACATTCGGTATCAACACGGGCGAGACGTCCTTTTCAGTCAACCCGCCGGTCGCAAGGATCGCCTTGATCATCGGGTCGAGCGTGCGCATCGCCGAGTATCCCATGCCGACTCGCTTGCCTTTGAGATCGGCGATCGATTTCATCGAAGTGTCTTTTCGGACCCAGAAGGCGCCACGCAAGGCGTGCAGCGAGCCGATCAGGCGCAAATTGGGATTGGTTGCTTTCGCTCCCTGCACTTCAAAGATGTTGGCGATGCCGAACTCGGCTTCCCCACGAGCAACCAGCGGTATCATGACGGATTCGCCGGCGGTCGGCTGCACCACCACGTTAAGACCTGCTTTGTCCTTGAGCACCTTGGCGACGGCGGAAGCCGAGGTGTGGTTGAGCGTCCCGGGCTGCATCGTCGCGAAGCCGTATGTCTGTGCCTGGCCTGCATGTGCACCCACAACCAGCATCACAAACCCGGCCACGACTGCCCGCATGCAGAGCATTCCGCGGCATGAATCAAACATCGACATAGAGGCTTTCTCCCTCGGCGTTCTCGTTTATAAAGCTGTGCGGCTTGGGCCCTGCCGGGCTTATACCCGCGGCGGCGAGCAGCCGCCATCGCGCTGTTCAGGGCAATTTTGCACAGGATGGAAAGTAAAGCGAGGCTAAGCGTTGTCGTTTGCCGGTATCGCGGCGGGATCGTGCCCAATAGATTTTTCCGGGCCGCAGGGAATAATCCCTGCCCAAGAGGATAGTTATGTCGCTTGAACAGCTCAGCGCCGGGCGTGGCGCACTGACAGCCGTACGAACGGGGGAGGGCCGTGACCTGGTCATCCTCCACTCTCTGCTTGCCGATCGTCACGCGTTCGATCCTGTTCTTCCCGCGCTGGCTGAAAAAAACCGCGTGACTCTGTTTAACCTTCCGGGCTTTCACGGCTCGCAACCGGCGATGCTGGCGCTCATGGACGCGTATGTGGCGGTGATCGAAGATGGGTTTGACGAGTTTCGAATTGGCCGGGATTCGGTCCTCTTGGGAAATGGCTTCGGCGGCACGGTCGCGCTCGCTTTTGCGCTGGCACATCCCGAAAGAATCTCGAAGCTTGTACTCAGCGATGCCGCCGCAGCTTTTCCTCCGCAGGGCCGACAGGCTTTTGCAGCCATGGCAAAGAAAGTGGAGGAGGAGGGGCTCGGCAGTATCGCGGAGGTCGCAGCAAAAAGAGTGTTCTCGCCAGCCTACCTCGCCGCGCATCCGGATAAAATCGAAGAACGAAAGAAGGTTCTGCTCGGGATCGATCCGAAGGCCTTTCAGGCAGCCTGCAAAATCCTGCAGGAAACGGACCTAGTGCCCTTGCTTCACCATCTCAAGGTGCCGACGCTCGTGATATGCGGTGAATTGGACCAGGCGACGCCGCCCGCGCTCAACAAGCAGATCGTGGAAAAAGTCGCGGGCGCGAAATACATCGAATTGCCGGGCTGCGGGCACTGTCCACCGCTAGAGCAGCCGGAAAAATTTATCGCTGTGATCAGGGAATTCGTCGGGCTTTAGATAGACAGCTTGGACGATCAGCGGATCGCATTCATGACGGCCGCTGCAACCGCTGCCGTGCCGTCTTCGCCGCCGAACTCGACCGGCCTTATTCCGTCGGCATAGGCACGATCCACGGCCTGCTCGATTCTCTGGGCGGCTTCCGCGGCTGGCTGGTGCTCATGCCGCTCGGCGAGCCAGTCCAGCATCATCGCTGCAGACAGGATCATTGCCGTTGGATTGGCCTTTCCCTGTCCCATGATGTCGGGCGCCGTTCCGTGGCAGGGCTGGAATACTGCATGCCGGTCGCCGACGTCGGCTGATGGCGCAATCCCAAGGCCGCCGATCAATCCGGCGGCAAGGTCCGAGAGGATGTCGCCGAATATATTTTCCATCACCATGACGTCGAAATTCCATGGCTTGCGCACCATCAAGGCGGCGCAGGCATCGACATAGACGTGATCGGTCTTCACTCCGGGAAAACTTTTTGCCCGCTCATCAAAAATCGATCGGAAGTAGGCATAAGCCTTGAAAGCGTTCGCCTTGTCGACGCAGGTGAGGACGCCCGGTTTGCCGCGTTTTTTCCGTCGCTCTGTCAATCGCAGGGAGAAATCGAACAGACGCTCGGAGGTTTTGCGCGTGATCACGAGCGTCTCGCGGGCGTCCTCGTTCGTAACCACACCCTTGCCCATGGAGGCGAAGAGGCCTTCGGTCGACTCGCGGATCAGCACAAAATCGATGCCGTGTTCGTGCGCAGCAACGATGGGGCTCGGCACGCCGGGGATCAGGCGCGCCGGTCGCACGCCGGCATAAAGGTCGAAGATGAAGCGGAGCTCGACCTGCGGCATGATCTCGGTGTTGTCAGGATAGCGTATGCTCGGCAGGCCGCAGGCGCCGAGCAGGATTGCATCGGCCTCCTCGCACAGCCTGAGGGTGGACTCCGGCATCGAACGGCCGGTCTCCTTGTAGTGGCCCGCGCCTGCCGCAGCATGCGAAAAGTGGAAATTCAAAGTCGGCGTGTCCGCCTCGATCCTCTTGAGTATCTCGAGCGCGGGAGCCATGACCTCAGGCCCGATTCCGTCGCCTGGCAGAACGGCAATATGGAAAGCGGAGTTGGCTGACATGGAAATTCCGGGATGGCGCTGTCCTGGCTTGGGGGCTAATCAATACGTCCGCGCATCCGCGCGCAAGTGATCTTCGGGGAGAGGGCATGCCTCGGTTTGCTGCCAATCTTGGCTATCTTTTCACGGATCGCCCATTGCTTGACCGGATCGATGCGGCTGCTGCTGCAGGATTTGCGGCAATCGAGCTGCAATTTCCATACGACGTACCTGCGTCCGCGGTGAAAGCAGCGATCGCGAGGAACGGTTTGACAATGCTGGGACTCAACACGCCCCCAGGCGATCGTGAAGGGGAATTCGGTCTCGCCGCGGTTCCGGGTCGTGAAAAGGACTGGGATGTCAGTTTCGCTCGCGCACTCGACTATGCGAGTGCCATCGGGGCACGTGCAATTCATTGCCTCGCCGGCAAGGTCGCAGCCGAGCAGCGTCCATCGGCGGACCGTGTGTTTCTGCAGAATCTTGTGCGCGGCGCCGATCTTGCGGCCGAGAAGAACATCATGCTGCTTATCGAGCCCATCAATGGACGCGACCGGCCTAACTATTTTCTCAATCACGTGGAGCATGCCGCTGATCTGATTGCAAAAGCAGGCCAGCCAAACATTCGCATGCAGTTCGATTTCTACCACGTACAAATCGTTGGCGGGGACATCACCTATCGGCTGAGAAAATTTCTGCCGGTCATAGGCCATCTTCAGTGTGCGGCCGTACCCTCGCGACACGAGCCGGATGAAGGCGAGTTGAACTACCCAGCTCTCTTCGAGACTGTCGACTCATTAGGCTACGATGGCTGGGTGGGTGCCGAATATCGACCCAGAGCAGGCACCGAGGAAGGACTGGGCTGGGCGATGAAATACGGCGTAGTGCCTCGAGATCGGTGGAAAATGTCCCGCCAAACCTCTTGAGTATTGACGGTTTTTGATTGCGCCGCCTCCGGCCCTTGTTAAATTGGACTCATGTGGGAACGCAAAGCAGACGATTCTCAACTTTCACAAGAACTGCAGCCGCTCAGGGAGGCCGTGCGCGACGCACGTATCGAAGCCGCGGAGCGATCTGGCGTTGTCGTGGATTTACGCGATGCGGATGCGGCGCGGCTTGAACTCCTTAATGAGGCACTTGATCCGGTTTTCAAAGACATTCCGAATGACGTCGAACTGTTCGACCGGGGATTGAGCAAAGGCGACATTCCGCGCCTCTGGATCGACGTCGTTGCCCACGTGGAAATGGGACGCGACAAGCGGCAATACCGGTTCGTACAGGACACGCGCTACGGGCGCGCGGTGCTTGCTGAATCCTATGAAGTGCCGGTCATCGCTGACGCGGTCACGCGATATGTCGCCCGCCGCATGGTGGAACGCGAACGCGCACTGACCGATGATGCACGAGGCGACGTGGCCCAGTCGGTTCTGCGGCGCCGGCGGCGGCAGTCGCGTTGGCGTACGGTGCGCCTCTTTATGTATGGGCTTGTCGCCGGCGTGGCGGGACTCTTTATTCTGGCCATGCTGGCCGCGCCCTAGCCGATCAGTTTCAATCGTTTCTGTTGCACAACCTGACCGGAGTGATCGAGACCGCGCGACTCGATCTCGCATGTCCAGGCACCAGCTTCGCCGCCGATCCGGTAAAGATTGTAGGCGGCAGAGTCGTGCTCCGCATTTGGTATCGCAGAGGCAGATGGCACTCCGACGGCCGGTAACCGTGAGCCGTTGGGTCCATTGAGCCAGTTGACCATGTGGCGGTGATCATGCCCGTGCACCAGCAATTCCGCTCCGTGCTCGGCGATAACGCGCATGAGAACAGCGGCATCGAGCAGTCGCTTGTGTCGAGGCGCGCTGGTGAGCGGAGGATGGTGGATCATGATCACGCGGAAAACGCGCTCCACCTTTAATTTGTTGAGAGCAGCTGCAAGCTCGACGAGCTGCCTGGTTCCGATAAAGCCGGTAGCGAGCAGAGGTGCGGTCGGCACACCGGTCGAGACTCCGATCAGCGCGAGGTTTTCGCGCCGACGCACATAAGGAAAAGCAGTACGCCCGTCGTCGTCGTGCATGTACGTGCCCCATTGGCGCGCAGCGTTGGCAAAGGCGTCACGTACATAGATGTCGTGATTACCCGGGACGAAACTGACATCGCGAGCCGGCCCGAGCTCTTCCAGCCACTCACGTCCGCGAGTGAATTCCGCGGGGAGCCCGATATTGGCGATATCGCCGGTTACAACCGTGTGGTCGGGCGACTGCCGCTTGAGATCCGCGGTAACGAGCTCAAGGGCTGCGGCAGAGTGAATGAAACGCCTTCTGCGCTCCCAGTTGAGATATCCGGTAATGCGCTTGCCGATCAACTCGGACCATCGAACGGCTGGAAGCGGAGCAAGGTGTGGATCGGAGATGTGGGCGAGCGTAAACATTTTTGCTATTCCGCCCTGGGCCGTACGATCGAGTAGACCAGCGACCGCCCGAGTTCAGGAACTTCCAATCACAATGCCCGCGATGAAAACGAGCACGCCGCCAACGACGACTTGAAATGCCGCCTGGAGGAACGGCGTATCCATGAAACGAAACCGGATCCACGCGATCGCTGCAAGCTCGGCCGCGACCACGATGATGGAAACAACTGTCGCGACAAAAAAGTCGGGAATGAGATACGGCAATGTGTGGCCAAGCCCACCGATCGCCGTCATCACCCCACAAACCGTCCCGCGCAGCCATGGAGTGCCACGCCCAGTAAGGGATCCGTCGTCCGAAAGTGCTTCAGCGAAGCCCATCGAAATGCCCGCGCCCACCGACGCTGCCATGCCGACCAGAAATGTTTCCCAAGTATTGTGCGTGGCGAATGCCGCGGCGAACAGCGGCGCCAGCGTCGAGACGGAGCCGTCCATCAGGCCGGCGAGTCCGGGCTGCACGTATTGCAGCACGAACATGCGGCGCGCCGTCTCATCCTCCATCGCGCGTGCGCCTGTCGTGAGGATTTCCTGACTGAGCTTGTGCGCAAGGCTTTCGTGCCCAGCCTCAGCCTCGGCAAGCTCGATGAGCAATTGACGCACGGATGCGTCGCGCGCGCTTTCGGCCGCCCGACGGTAGAAGCGCTCCGCCTGGAATTCCATGTTTTCCGCGAATTTGCGGACTTCCTCGAGGCCAAGGGGCCGCATCAGCCACAACGGCCTTTTCTGCTGCAGAAATCCCTTAACGTCCTGACGGCGTATGAGCGGAAGGTATTCGCCGAATTTTTTCCGATAAAGGTCGAAAAGCATTGTGCGGTGATGCACTTCCTCTTCGGCCATCTCGTCGAACACCTTGGCGGAGGCAGGAAACTGATCGCGCAGTCCTTCGGCAAAGCCGCGGTATATGCGGCTGTCTTCCTCCTCATTGGTGATGGCCAAAGCCAGGACTTCTTGTTCCGTCAGGTCAGAGAATTGTTTCACAGGCCGTCCCCTTGGTCGCCGGCTGCAGGCCTTATGCCATATATTGCAGGAACTCCAGAAGGTCCGGTTCGTCTCGTGGCGGTCCGCGCCTGGGTTCGTTTGAATTGGGCAAAGAGGGTCTACATTTGCAACGCTTGCGCCGCGCACTTGAACCGCTCATTCGCCGGGTTCTGCATTTTTATTGGCGTTTCTCACGGGGCACCACGCTCGGCGCCCGAGCGATTGTGATCGACGGCACCGGGCGCGTCTTCCTGATCAAGCACTCCTATGTCGAGGGCTGGCATCTTCCCGGCGGTGGCGTCGAGGTTGGAGAAACTGTGCTTGAAGCGCTCGCCCGCGAATTGGCCGAGGAAGGCAATTTTCGCCTTACTGCCGCGCCGCAGCTTTATGGCATCTACTTCAACAAGAGGATCTCACGACGCGACCATGTGGCGTTGTTCATCGTGCGCGATTTCCAGCAGGAGGGCGAGCCAAGGCCTAATCACGAAATCGTGGCGCATGGGTTCTTCGCGCCCGATGCGCTGCCCGAGGGAACGACGCGCGGTACGCGCGCGCGCATCGCCGAGGTGTTCCAGGCCGTGACGACCAGTCAACTTTGGTGACTCAGCCGAAACGATTGCGGTCGTGAGGGGCGGCAAAATCGAGCTGCGGGCCGACCGGTACGATTCCGGACGGGTTAACGTGCCGCTGACTTCCATAGTAATGCCGCTTGATTTGCTCGATGTTCACCGTCTCGGCAATGCCAGGAATTTGATACAGGTCCCGCACATAATTCGAAAGATTTGGATACTCGTAAATGTGCCGCCAGTTGCACTTGAAGTGCGAATAATAAACTGAGTCGAAACGTATCAACGTGCAGAAGAGTCGCCAGTCCGCTTCCGTCAACGTGTTTTCGGTAAGATAGCGATGCTGTGACAGACTCTGCTCGATCTCCTCAAGCGTATCAAAAACATTGCGAAAGGCGTGCTCATACGCCGTCTGCGAGGTGGCGAACCCGGCACGGTAAACTCCGTTGTTGATGTTGGCATAGATGAGATCGTTGAGTCTGTCGATTTGCGGCCGCAGCGGCTCGGGATAAAAATCGACATGAATGTTCGTCAGCGCGTCAAAGGCGGAGTTGAACATCCGAATAATTTCAGAGGACTCGTTGTTCACGATAGTCCTCTTCTTCTTGTCCCAGAGAACGGGGACGCTTACGCGACCCGTGTAGCGCGGGTTTGCAAGAAGATAGATCTCGGACAGCCTGCTTTTGCCATTCGCAGCGTCCCCGCTCGATCCTTCGCTCACGTTGAATGTCCAGCCATCCCTGAGCATGTCAGGGGATACGGAAGACATCGAGATAACGTTTTCCAGGCCCTTCAGCTTGCGAAAAATGATCGTGCGGTGCGCCCACGGACACGAATAGGAGACGTACAGGTGATACCGGTCCGCCTCCGCAGCGAAGCCGCCGCTACCTGAGGGGCCCGGAAGGCCATCCGGCGTAATCCAGTTGCGGAATTGCGCCGCGGGGCGAACGAAGTGGCCGTCCTTGGTCCGGGAAACATCGTCCTGCCACACGCCTTCGACCAAAAGACCCATGTCAATCTCCTTGCATCGGTCGTCTTCATTTAGGCTGTTGTCGATGACAAAGCCATGGGCAATGGACCGGAATCGGCGCAGATGCTAAGCGGCAGCCCGCCGGATGACAGGATTCATTCGATGAGCGAGTTGGCGTTGACGATTTTGCCCGAGACTACCGCGGATGCTCCGGCAATTGAACGGCTGCACGAGCGGACGTTCGGACCGGGCCGCTACGCGCGAACCGCATTCCGTATTCGCGAGGGCAGGAGCCATTTTCTCGAGCTCTCCTTTACCGCGCGTATCGGAACGCTCCTGGTCGGCTCGGTCCGAATGACTCCGATTTGCATTGGCGACACGCCAGCGCTTTTGCTGGGCCCGCTCACGGTCGAGCCGCCATTTCGCGCTCGCGGGGTTGGTACCGCGCTCATCAAGCGCGCACTGGATGAGGCGAGGCAATCCGGACACAAGCTCGTCGTGCTGGTTGGGGACGAGCCGATTTATAAGAAGTCGGGTTTCAGGAGGATTCCAAAAGGACAGGTAAAAATGCCGGGTCCGGTCGATCCTGCGCGCCTGCTGTTGGCAGAACTCGCAGAAGGAGCATTTGATGGGGTTTCCGGGCTCATACGGCCCGACTGGGAATGATCAACGCCTCATGCTGGCTTTGCGTTTTTGCACGCGCCACGAAGGCCTAGCGTCCTTCTCTCGCCCAAGTCGCCGCGAGCGCACCGACCAGCAGCAACAAGCCGATCAATCCAGCAAACACCGGGAGCACGCCGATGCCCCGAACGACACTGACGTCGCGCATCTTGAGGCCCATCCAATCATCGCCCTTGAAGCTCAGACTGGTGCGGACCGGGACGATCCGCGGGATCTCGATTGAATTGCCATTCGCAATCCGCCGGACATCTCCGCCAGTCGCAATGCTGAGGTCATGAAGCACATCGGCTGTCGACGTCACTTCGGCAAATTCACGGGGGTTTGCCGGTCCGACATTGGCGAGGGTCGTGAGCTTGCCGTCTGTCGCCCGCCAAAGCCCAAGTTCGTTCACGGCCGTAGTCGCCCGCCAAAGCCCCGGTTCGACCGACTGCAAATCGAGCGTGCGAGTGGCACCTGTTGGGGAGGTGAGCGTCACCTGGTTGACCGTATCTGCCATGGTCTGCCGCTGGATGGTGACATCCCGGCCGCGCACGAGCAGCCGCAAGGCCTCCTCTTCGAGATCCGGCTGCTTCATCAGCCAGTGGGACAGGCGCCGAAGCAGATCGAGATGCGGACCGCCACTTTCATAGCCGCGCGCCCATAGCCAGATGTGATCGGATAACAGCAGCGCCACTCGGCCTTCGCCCTCGCGTCCCAATACGAGGAGCGGCTTTCCGTCAGGTCCCTCCATGATGTCCGTGCCGGTGCTGCGCTTGATATCGACCAGGCGGAACCAGTGGCTCCAGTGCGGAGGATCTGTCTGCGATCCTTCGAGGTCCCGGGTCACGGGGTGGCGGCGGCCGGCTTCAGTGAGCCGCGCCTGGAAACGGCGCTCGGTGACTTCTCCCGTCGGCTCGGCCGGCAATATCCCGTCGAGCGGCGTGCGCCAGATGCTTGTCGGACTCGCATAGTCGGGACCCGCGGCAATGAGGACCGCGCCTCCATCGCGTACGTATTTCGCGATGTTTTCAAAATAGATGATCGGCAGCACGCCCTGGCGCGCATATCTGTCGAAGATGATGAGCTGAAATTCGCTGATCTTCTGCTGGAACAGCTCGCGGGTTGGAAATGCGATCAATGAGAGCTCGTTGATCGGCGTGCCGTCCTGTTTTTCCGGCGGCCGTAAAATCGTGAAATGCACCAGATCAACGGAGGCGTCGGATTTGAGAAGGTTGCGCCAGGTTCTTTCTCCCGCGTGCGGCTCGCCCGAGACGAGGAGAACACGCAGCTTGTCGCGTACACCGTCGATAGAGATGACTGCACGATTGTTGACCTGCGTAAGCTCGCCCTCGAGCGGCGAGGCCTCGATCTCGACGATGTTCTGCCCAGCATGCGGTATCGGCACATTGAACTTGACTTCGGTGTGCACCGTGACCACTCGCTTGTTCAACACCTCACCGTCGCGGCGGATGGTGACTTCCGCGGCGCCGATCTTGGCGCCCTGATCTTCTATGCGAAAGCCGATCGTCTGCGATTGCCCGACAATGCCGAAGCGGGGCGTTTGAGTGAGGACGACGCGGCGGTCGATCTCATCTCTATGCCCGGTGATCAGAGCATGAAGCGGCGCCGCAAATCCGAGGGCGGAAGCATCGGAAGGAACATCGTGTACGCGCCCGTCCGTGATTAGAATGGCACCCGCAACGCGGTCCGGGGGGACGTCGGCAAGTGTGGAGGAGAGCGCCGCAAACAGCTTCGTTCCATCAGTTTCGCCATCTGCGGCTCCAGCCTCGGCGACACGGACTTCGAGGCCCGGAATCCGCTTGAGCCTCTCGAGCAAGGCGTTGCGAACAGCCTCCGTCTGCTCATTGCGGTCGCCAAACGACTGGCTTGGGCTCTTGTCGACGATCACGGCAGCGACCGAGGGAATCGGATCGCGATCCTCCCGGGTCAGCGAAGGATTGGCGAGCGCAAGCACCATGAGACCAAGCGCCAGTGCCCGCAATGAGGCTCCGCGACTGCGCGCCACGACAAGGAGCACGGAGATCAGAGCTGCAATGCCGAACGCCGTCCAGAGAACATATTCGGGGACCAGCGGGGCAAATGAAATTCCAAGATTCACGCCTGTACTCCTACTGCCCCAACCGCTCGAGTAGCGCCGGAATGTGAACCTGATCCGCCTTGTAGTTGCCAGTCAGCGCGTACATCACGATGTTGACGCCGGCGCGGAAGGCGAACTCCCGCTGCCTGGGCTCGCCGGGGACTAGCGGAAGCATGGGCTGACCGTCAGGTCGCATTGCCCAGGCTCCGGCAAAATCGTTGGACGTGATCAGGATCGATGAAACTCCATCGCCCGCGCGCGCCGGCCGGTTGGACTCTTCCGCCGCGTTTTCCGGCGGCAGTGCCTCGACCCACATTTGGCCGCTCGTGAATCGCCCCGGAAAATCTCGCAGCAGAAAGAATGTTTTCGTCAGCACGTGATCGTGTGGGACCGGTTCGAGTTCCGGGATGTCGAGCGAGGAGAGGATCGATCTCAGAGTCACCATGCCGGGACTGCGCATCTCGCCCCCGCGGCCGGGCGGTGCGTCGATGGCGTCGCGTGTATCGAACAGCACCGTTCCGCCACGCTTCATATAGGCATCGATTTTTTCGAGCGCGGCCTGTGAGGGCTTCTGTGCGCTCGTCGACATCGGCCAATAGATCAGCGGAAAAAAGGAAAGCTCGTCGCGACCAGGGTCGAGGCCGATCGGATCGCCCGCTTCAAGCGCCGTGCGCTGGGCAAGGAACAGCGTAAGTCCTTCCAACCCTGCCTTGCTGATCTCGTCAACGCTCGCATCCCCCGTGACGATATACGCAAGATGTGTGCGCAGGGTTGCCTTCATGGCGAAGTCTTCCTGCTGCGCCGTCAGAGGGGCAGCCGGCGTCTGAGAGCCTGGCTGCTGCGCTTGAACTGGATGAACCAGACAAAGCGTTCCGAGCAGGCCGATCGCTGCCATTGCCGCGGTAGCGCGGCGACGCAATCGCATCGCGCCCAGCCCTCCCGACAACCAGACGACTACGACCGCATCGAGCAGTAGCAGTGCAAGCGCGACCAGAAAAATCGGTCCGCGCAGATCGAGAGGCTCCCCCTGACGATAGGCATCGAGCCGCGCATTGAGCGCCGACACCTCTAGTGCTGCGGGACGATCGCCCGGCGCCAAGGTGTTGACGGCCACCAGCCCTTCAGGCGGGCCGTAGAAGCCAGGCGGGTGATCGAGACTCCCGCGCTGGCTGTAATTGCTGGGTATAGGCCTCGCCGTCGGCGGAGGAGTCGTGAACGCACCGAACCCATCGAGAACGCGTGTGGGCGGCACCACCTGTCCCGCGCGCTTTTCACCGGACTCTCCGGCCGAACCGGTACCTTCGTCGGCTGCCACCGAGCCGGAGAGCGCCACCAGACGCCGCAACATGTCCACGAAAGCGCCAGAGAGCGGTAGATCGGACCAGCGCGTATCGGCCGTGACGTGAAAGAGCACGAGCAGGCCTTTGCCGCGACGTTCGGCCGTGACAAGCGGGGTACCGTCGGCGAGCGTGGCCCAGGTGCGATCGGTGAGTTGGGAGTCGGGCTCCGCGAGCACCTGGTGCGTGACGGTGACGTCATTGGGGACGGTCATGCCGCTGAACGGACCCTCGCGCGAAAAGGCAGCGAGTTGCTGCGGCTTGTCCCAGCTCAGGCTTCCCCCCAGCACCCGGCCGCCGCGTCGCAGCTTGACCGGGACGAGGTCGTCCCCCGCGCCTGCCAAGTGTGGACCGGCAAAGCGCACCAAGACGCCGCCGTTCTCGATCCACTTGTTCACGCGATCGATCGCTTCCGCGATATTGCCGACGTCGGCGAGAATGAGCATCGGCAATTGCCGATCAAGGAAACCGGCAATTGCTTCCGCCGGCGCAGCGCCTTCCGCAAGTCGCACGTCCGCAAAAGGATTCAATGCACGCGAAAGATAATAGGTGGCGCCGATCAGCGGCTGCGATCTGTCGGCAGCCGAGCCCGACACTATTCCGACCGTGCGCCGGCGCCAGCGTTTGTCGAGCAACTGAACGGCGCCTGCGGAACGTTCGCCGACGACTTCAAGACGCGCCACGTCGTTGCGGATTTCGACAGGCAAGTTGATGACCGCATCGGCTTCCCGCTCGCTGGATTTAAAGCTGAAGGTCGCTTGCCCGAGAGGCAGCCCCTTGAGATCGATTGCATTCACCATGCCGTTATCGCCGGGCCCAGTCTGAGCGCGAAGCACCTTGACCGTGAGGGCCCCGGCTGCATTGTCGGCCGCTGCGAGCGCGTGTGAGACGGGCAATCCCCCGGCAATGATAGTGAGCGGGTGACTTCCAATCACCCGTTTCAGACCGGCCACGAATTCAGCTCCTTTGCCGACATCGACACCGTCAGATAGCCAGACTACTTCCACATTCTGAGTGGAGGCGAGAAATCGCTCGAGCAGCGGCAAGGCTTGTGTTCGATCAACGGAATAGGGCTTCGGCTTGATCTGCTTCATCTGCACGCGGGCAGCGCCCCCAGGTCGAAGCGAGATGTCGCGATCGAGTTCCGAAAGCGGAAGCAGCGCGACGCCGCGGCTGTCGGCCTCCGCCCGTGCGATAAGTTCGTCCCCGGTGCGCAGCCGGGCATCCCATGTGGCGGCCGCGGGCCAGCCGTCATCAAGCATAATCAGGAGTGGAGCCTTCCGGTCTGTTGCCGCCAGTGGCGGATTCCACATCGGGCCGGCGGCGGCGATGATGATCAGCGCCGCGAGGGTGAGGCGGAGCAGCGTAAGCCACCAGGGCGTACGCGCGGGCGTTTCCTCCTTCGGTGCGATCTCGAACAGCAGCCGGGTAGGAGGAAAGTCGATTCGGCGCGGGCGGGGAGGCACGAGCCGCAGCAGCCACCACAGCGCCGGCAGGCTCAGCAGTCCGAGCAGGACCAGCGGTTGCGCGAATGCGAGGGGCAACGAACCGATCATGCGACGCTCGCGGGACGCGCCGGAGTGTACCGACTGGGATTGGCAACGCCCTGTGCGTGATCGCCCATTCGCGCGTGGAGCACGAGCAGGAGTTCGCTCGCAGGGCGATCGGTGCGATGCACTGCGAAAGTCCAGCCGCGAAGATCCGTTTCGGAGCGGATTGCCGCACGATGACGCGCGACAATAGTTTGATAGTCGTTCCGCCATACCTCGGCGCGGCCTGCCGTAACACTGCCGGCCCCTTCCGGTTCAATGAATTCGATCCGGCCGGAATAAGGGAAGCTTTCTTCGGCGGGGTCGACGATCTGCACGACATGTCCATGCGCGCCGCTCGCCGAAAGCTGTGCAATCATATCTCTCACATCGGCAATGGGTGTCCAAAGATCGGAGAGAATGACAACTTCGGACAGCGGGGAGGGTGCGAAAGAGGGAGGCAGGCTCGCGCGCTCGGCCGGATCGTGCAGCACGGCTTCCGCCATCTTCTCGATCACATTACGGCTTGCGGTGGGACGCATCAGGCCGGGAAGGCCGACGCGTTCGCCCCCTTGCACCAGAACTTCGGCCAATGCGAAGGCAACAACGAGCGTGCGCTCGAGCTTGCTGTCCTTCGACAGCGAAGAGTGGAAAGTCATGGAGGGCGAGCGGTCAGGCCAGAGCCATACCGTATGCGAGGCTTCCCACTCCCGTTCACGCACGTAGAGATGGTCGTCACGCGCCGACCGGCGCCAGTCGACGTTCTGCGCCGGTTCGCCGGAGACAAAGCGGCGATACTGCCAGAAGTTTTCTCCCGGCCCCGCACGGCGACGTCCATGCAGCCCATGAATGACAGTCGACGCGACCCGACGCGCTTCGAGAATGAGACGCGGCATCGCATCGGCGAGCTTGCGGGCGGTGACGGTCGCCTGCCCGACAAGGCCGCTCTCGGTCTCATTCGGCCTTACCTCTGCCATTGCGCTAACCGATCCGGGCCTTCAGTCGCCTGATCACGTTCGGGATGGTCTCCCCTTCCGCGCGAGCTGCGAAGGTCAGGGCCATGCGGTGCTTGAGAACCGGTTCCGCCAATTCGAGCACGTCATCAATCGATGGCGCGAAACGTCCATCAAGAAGAGCGCGCGCCCGCACGGCCAGCATCAGCGCCTGACTGGCGCGCGGTCCGGGACCCCACGAGATGAGATTGCTGATTTCGCCCGCTTCCGGACCCGGGCGCGCGGAACGGACCAGGGCGAGGATCGCCTCGACGACCGACTCGCCGACCGGAAGACGGCGAACAAGGCGCTGCGCCGACATCAGGTCCTCAGCGCTCATCGCGGCCTTTGCGCGAGTCTCTTCGGCCCCGGTCGTGTCGAACAGGATTTTCCGTTCGGCCTCCTGATCGGGATAGTCGACATCAACCTCCATGAGGAAGCGGTCAAGTTGCGCTTCCGGCAAAGGATAGGTTCCTTCCTGCTCGAGGGGGTTTTGCGTCGCGAGCACATGAAATGGTTTCGGCAGATCGTGCCGCGCTCCCGCCACCGTCACATGCTGCTCCTGCATCGCCTGCAACAATGCCGATTGGGTGCGTGGCGAAGCACGGTTTATCTCGTCGGCCATCAGCAATTGGGCGAATACCGGGCCCGCGATGAAGCGGAAGCTGCGCTTGCCACCCGGGCTTTCTTCAAGCACTTCCGTGCCGAGAATATCGGACGGCATCAGGTCGGGAGTGAACTGGATGCGTCGTGCATCAAGCCCAAGCGCTGTTCCCATCGTTTCCACGAGCTTGGTCTTGGCGAGGCCCGGCACGCCGACGAGCAACGCATGCCCGCCGGAGAGGACCGTAACCAATGCGCGCTCCACCACAAGATCCTGCCCGAAAATGACTGCGCCGATCTCGGCCTTGGCTGCGCGAACGTGGGCGGCCGTGGATTCCGCCGCGCGAACAATCATGTCTTCAAGCTTTTCCAGGCTCTCGCCGCCAGCCATTCCCATCTTCTTTAATCCTTCCGTCCGCCAACAGGGCGTCAATTGCACTATGCAACAAACGCACCAGCGACGATTTTGCTGCGTTTAGTTTAGTTTATATGGGCGAATCTGCCTCAATCTGCCGCCCAGCTTACGCTATCTTCTGCCCGCGATCCGGTGAATCACGAAGATGCGAACAGGCTCGCGGCGATTGGATTATCGAAGGAAAACAATGGCGAAGGCAGGGCAAAGCGGATTGGAGGCGATTGCGGCAGGGCTGCCCCGCGAAAAGAAGGGTTTGCCGCCCGTCGAGCTTTGGAATCCGCCTTATTGCGGCGACATCGATCTGCGGATAGCGAGCGATGGCACCTGGTTTTACGAAAAGACGCCGATTGGACGGCCAGCCCTGGTCAAATTGTTCGCATCTGTCCTTAAGCGCGAGGGCGACAAGTATTTCCTGGTGACGCCAATCGAGAAGGTGGGGATCCTGGTCGAGGATGCACCTTTTCTCGCCGTCGAAATGAAAACCGCCACGGGTGAACACGGACAGATACTTCAGTTCCGTACCAATGTCGATGACTGGATCGTGGCTGGGCGCGGTCACGTATTGCGTTTCGAACCGCAGCAGTCGACGGGTGGCCTCAAGCCGTACCTCCATGTCCGTCGCGGACTCTGGGCGAAGGTGACGCGTGCGCTCTTCTACGATCTTGTCGCACTCGGGCAGGAACGCGAGGTTGCAGGAAAGGCTATGTTCGGAATTGCGTCACAGGGTGAATTCTTCGCCATGGCGGAGGCGAGTGCGGTCCGGGAGTTTGCTTGATGCGAGATGCGCTGTCGGCGCTTTCGGGGAAAGACTTTTTCGCGCGGGTATCGAACCGGTTGACCAGCGAGGTGCCGCCCGGTCTCACGGATCCGACCGTGACCCCCGTGCGCGGCGACCACGATGCCGATCCGGTGATGCGCAGGATTGCGGAAGTGCGGCCGATCCGTCCTGCCGCCGTGCTGGTTCCGATCGTCGACAATTCCGAATTGACGGTGCTGCTCACGCAGCGTGCTCAGCATCTTCCTGATCACCCGGGGCAGATCTCCTTTCCTGGCGGCAAGATCGAGCGACATGATGCAGATCCGCGAGCCTCGGCTCTGCGCGAAGCCGAGGAGGAAATCGGTCTCGACCGGCGCTTCGTCGAACCTCTTGGCTATCTCGACCTTTACATGACGACGCTCGGCTATCGTATCGTGCCCGTGATTGCGCGGGTGCAGCCGGGATTCAAGCTTGCGCTCAACGTGAGCGAAGTCGACGCCGCTTTCGAAGTGCCGCTCGACTACCTTATGGACCAGAGTAACGTGCAGCGGCATTCGCGCGAGTGGCAGGGAATGACGCGGCATTACTATGCGATCACGTTTGGGGATCGTTATATCTGGGGCGTGACGGCCGGCATCCTGCGTAATCTGTACGATCGGATTTATCGCTAATGCGTGCAAAGCATGACTCTCAGGACATCCCGACGGGGTTGTCCCAGCGTACGGTAAGGTGAATGAGCGATGATCCGTCCGGTCCTCACCGAGATTCTTCTCTTTCTCACGCCTTTTGTCCTCTACGCTGTGTTCCTCTGGGCCAGCAATGCCGGCGTGCTGGACGTCAAGTCATGGCCAATATCCCGGATCGTTTCGCTCGCAATCCTCGCATTTCTTCTCGTTCTCGGCAGCTTCATCTACTTCGCGCAGTTTTCCGGAGCGCCTCCCGGATCGACTTACGTTCCTGCACACATCGAAAACGGAAAATTTGTGCCAGGGACGACCAGGTGAAACAGGCTTCGGAACATGCCTGCGTGGATGCGCGCTCGCGGCGCATCGAGAGTTGGTGGTGACGACGATGGCTGTAACCGGGCGCAAGCTTGCCGATGCTGACTGGCTTGCGACAGGTGGGCTGCCGCGTCTTCTGGCTGTACTCGACCGCGATGGCGAGGAGGCGCGTGTCGTGGGAGGTGCGGTCCGCAACGCGCTGCTGGGAATGCCGATTGCAGAAATAGATGTTGCCACCACGGCGTTGCCTGAAGTTGTTGTGAGGCGCGTGACGGACGCCGGTTTCAAGTCTGTTCCGACCGGGATCGAGCATGGGACGGTTACCGTCGTAATCGACAAGCATCCGTTCGAGGTGACCACACTGCGAAAGGATGTGGAGACCTATGGGCGCCATGCCAAAGTGGAATTTGGCCGAGACTGGAAGGCGGATGCCGAGCGGCGTGATTTCACCATTAACGCCTTGTCGGCCACACGCGACGGGACCGTCTACGACTACACCGGCGGACTCGAAGATCTCGAAAGGCGCCGTGTCCGGTTTATCGGAGATGCATCGAAACGCATTGCGGAGGATTACCTGCGCATCCTGCGTTTCTTTCGCTTTCACGCTGCGTATGGCAGCGGTCCTCTGGACCCTGAAGGCCTGGCGGCCTGCATTGCCGGACGCCACGGACTAGAACAGCTCTCGCGCGAGCGGGTTCGAGCGGAGCTGATGAAGCTTTTGGCGGCGCCGCTTGCGGCTCCTACCCTGCACGCCATGGCGGACGCCGGACTGTTGCTGCGCGTCCTTGGGGGGGTGCCCTATCTGGCGGACCTGGAGAAGATGTGCGCGCTGGAGGCTGCCCTCCGGTTCGAACCCGATCCGGTGCGCCGCCTCGCTGCGCTCGGCGTTGCCATTTTTGAGGACGCCGAGCGGCTTTGGCAAAAGCTGCGGCTGACCAACGGCGAACACGAGCGGCTTGTCTCGATGGCCGAAGGATGGCGCCGCATTTCCTCAAGTCTCGGGGAAAACGCCGCGCGGGCGCTGTTGTACAGGCTCGGGCCAGAGCAATTCATCGACCACGTCCTGCTCGGCTGGGCACGCTCTCAAGCGCTAGCGGACGATTCCGACTGGCGGCGGCTTGTAACACTCCCGCAGCGCTGGACCGCGCCGCAATTCCCGCTCAAGGCGGCGGATTTCATGAAACGCGGCGTGCCGCAGGGTCCGGCGCTCGGTGCAGCGCTCGCAGCCGCCGAGCGCGCGTGGATCGCGGCGGGATTTCCAGCCGATAAGAATACGGTCGCGCGTATTGCCGAGGAAGCCGCGAAAAGATGAGGGTGACCAGAATAGACAGCCGGGATATCCTTTCCCAAGGGGCATGATGCGCGGCTTCTGGCGTGGACTGGCAATTTTCCTGCTCGGCGGCATTCTCGGGACCGCTTTCGGTGTCGCGCTCGGCTTCTTTTTATTTCCTTTCGTATTTCCGCCGCCGCCGGCAGCCGAGCAGCTCGCCGAGGCCGATCGTTCGCCACTCGTTGCAACGGGAACATTCATTCACGCCAATCCCTCCGATCCTATCCACTACGGCAAGGGCAAGGTCAGCGTTTACCAGCGTACAGTGTTCCTTGAGTCAGACTTCGAAGTGGGGCCGGGTCCCGCTTTTCATGTCTATCTGGTGCCGAAGGCCAACATTCGTGATGCGGCCGCGGTAAAGGATTCGATGTTCATTGATCTCGGGGGGCTGCGGGCGTTCAAAGGTAGCCAGAATTATCCGATTCCGGCGGGTGTCGACCTGAAGAACTATCCAAGTGTCGTCATCTGGTGCGAGCGCTTCAGCGTGTTAATCTCACCGGCCGACCTCGTCCCCGCGCGCTGAATGGAAATCTTCGCCAGTCTTGCGAACGTGTCGCTGGCGCAGCTGATGCTCGTCGCCGGCATCGCTCTGCTCGCTTCGATTATCGGCGGCGTTTCAGGCTATGGCACCGGTGCGTTGATGCCGCTGGTTCTGGTGCCCCTGGTGGGGGCCGAGCCCGTCGTGCCGATCATCGCGATATCGGCAATGTTTACGAATTCGAGCCGCGTTTTTGCTTTCCTGAAATACGCAGACTGGCGTCGCGCGGCAATCGTGCTTGCAGCATCGGTGCCCACATGTGTGCTGGGCGCATGGGGATATACGCACCTCTCAAGCTCGGGGGCGGCGCTTGTCATCGGCGGCATGCTGATCATCAGCGTGCCGCTGCGACGCTTCCTGCGCCATCGCGGCTTCAGCATCGGTGATGTCGGCCTCGGCGTCGGGTCGTTCGGCTATGGCGTGGTTGTCGGGGGAACCGCCGGCTCGGGCGTGATTCTGCTCTCCCTGCTGATGGCAGCGGGAGTCGAAGGGGCCGGCGTTATCGCGACCGATGCCGCGATTTCGATCGTGATCGGAATCGTGAAGATCTCGGTATTCGGGCTTGCCGGCGTGATTACCTTACAGGTGATCGCCTTTGCGCTGTTGATCGGGTTCGTGGCGCTGCCAGGCGCATTCCTTGCAAAAACATTTGTCGAGCGAATGCCAGTGCATGTTCACACGGCAATCCTCGATGCGGTGGTGCTGGTGGGAGGTGTGTTTCTCGTCTATGGCGGGCTGCGTTGATCGCCGGATTCACGGCCACTTCACCACCGGGGGCATCGATGAAAGGATCGATTCCACGTTGCCGCCCGTTCGCAACCCGAAGATCGTACCGCGGTCATAGAGCAGGTTGAATTCGACGTAGCGTCCCCGCCGGATCAGCTGCTCCTCACGATCCGCTTCGGTCCATAGCTGCGCGAAATTCCTTCGCACCAGAACCGGGTAAACGCGTAGCAACGCGCGGCCGACATCCTGCGTGAAGGCGAAAGTCTCGTTCCAATCGGTCTCGAGATAATCGAAGAAGATTCCGCCCACGCCTCGCGGCTCGTTCCGATGCTTGAGAAAAAAATACTCATCGCACCATTTCCGGTATTTGTCATAGGGTGCTATCTCCGCATGTGCATCGCAGGCGGCCTTCATCGCGGCATGAAAATCGACGGTGTCGGAGTCGCTCTGCGCACGCCGCCTGTCGAGCACGGGGGTAAGGTCGGCGCCGCCTCCGAACCACGATTTTGTCGTCACAACCAAACGCGTGTTCATATGCACGGCAGGAACGTTCGGATTGTGCAGATGCGCGATGAGGGAAATCCCGGACGCCCAGAAGCGCGGATCGCTCTCGGCGCCGGGGATTTCCGAACGAAATTCCGGCGGAAATTCGCCGTGCACGGTCGAGCAATGCACGCCCACTTTCTCGAAGACACGCCCCTTCATCGATGCCATGACGCCGCCCCCTCCGGGGGCGCCGGTGTGATCGGTGCGCTTCCAGGCTTTGCGCACAAATCGCCCGGGCTCCAGATTGGCAAACGGAGCGCTCGCCGGCAGCTCGTCCTCAATGGCCTCAAAAGCTGTGCAGATCTCGTCGCGCAGCTGCTCGAACCACGTTCGTGCGCGCGTCCTACGGGTCTCGCCTTGTGCTGCATCCATGCATGATCTCCAGAGCGCACAATATAAACCTTGGCGCGACTGTAGGCAGCCGGCATTGAATGCACTCCGTTCATCTCTGCGGAAATTCGCGCGTCTGCCGCAACGCCTCTCCGATCACCATGGCGGCTGTCAGTGCCACGTTGAGCGAACGCATTCCGGAGACCATCGGAACGCGAACTCGAATATCCGCGGTTCGATGGACGACTTCAGGAACTCCAGCGCTTTCACGCCCGAACAGAAGGATTTGCTCCGTCGTGAACCTATGGTTGGTATAGGACTCCTCGGCCCGTGTGCTCAGCAGGACGAGAAGAAGCTGCTCGCGCGCACGCCACTCTTCGAAGGCAGCAAAGGATGCATGTCGCGCAACACTGACATGCTCGATGTAATCCATGCCGGCGCGGCGAAAGGCGCGATCCGTTACCGGGAATCCCGCCGGCTCAATGATGTGCGCCTCAATCGCCAGGCAGGCGCAAAGCCGGAGAATCGTGCCCGTATTCTGGGGAATGTCAGGCTCGTAGAGGGCGATCCGCATGGCGGGCCTGGGTTGCTTGCATATTCGGATTAAGCGGCCCCAAACAATGTTTTATGCGGCTAATCCTCGCGGGCGCGATAGCGGGCTTGCGCTTGTACTGCAAGGGTGCCAATAGAACGCACCGACGCGCGGTCTTGCCTGTTCCAGGCTGCCGCAACCGGTCCGCCCCGCCGCCGCAGGGATTTCGGTCCCGGGCTCCAGCCGCGGGCGGATGAAGAAGCCAGCCGGAGGAGAGGGCTTAAGACGTGACGACCGTGTCTTCGGCGGAGCACACGCGCCGCGATTTTCTCTACATTGCCACCGGAGCTGTAGGTGCGGTGGGCGCTGCGGCCGCCCTGGTCCCGCTCATCGCGCAGATGAATCCGGACGCTTCCACGATTGCGGCCGGTGCGCCGATCGAGGTCGATCTCGCGCCCGTCACCGATGGCCAGATCATCAAAGTGTTCTGGCGCTCCAAGCCGATCTTCATTTTCCACCGGACGCAAAAGGAAATCGAAGAAGCGCGCAAGGTCGACGTGGCGAGCCTGCCCGATCCGGAGCCTGATTCCGAGCGCGTCAAGCAAGGCCATGACCAGTGGCTCGTGGTGATCGGGATCTGCACCCATCTCGGCTGCATCCCACTCGCGCATCAGGGCGAATACGACGGCTGGTTTTGCCCCTGTCACGGATCGCAATACGACACGTCGGGGCGTATTCGGAAAGGTCCGGCACCGAGAAACCTGGCCCTGCCGCCATACAAGTTTGTTTCCGACACCAAGATTCAGATCGGCTGAGAAAATCGCATTTAAGGTTCAATCATGAGCGGACACTCGACCTATCAACCGCAGAGTAGATTTCTGCAATGGTTCGAGAAACGGCTGCCACTGGGCAGTCTAATTCATTCTTCGTTCGTGGCGTACCCGACACCGCGTAATCTCAATTACCTTTGGACCTTTGGCGCCATTCTCACATTCATGCTGGCCGTGCAGATCGTCACCGGGGTCGTGCTTGCGATGCACTACACGCCCAACGTCGATCTCGCCTTCAAGTCGGTCGAAGGCATCATGCGCGACGTCAACTTCGGCTGGTTGTTGCGCTATCTGCACGCCAACGGCGCGTCGATGTTCTTCCTGGCCGTCTACATCCACATGTTCCGCGGCATTTATTACGGCTCATACAAGGAGCCGCGCGAAGTGCTCTGGATACTCGGAGTGATCATCTACCTGTTGATGATGGCGACCGGATTTATGGGCTACGTGCTGGTTTGGGGTCAGATGAGCTTCTGGGCCGCTACGGTGATCACCAACCTGTTCTCGGCCATTCCCGGTGTGGGCGACGCGATCGTGACCTGGCTGTGGGGCGGCTATGCTGTCGGCAACCCGACGCTCAATCGATTCTACTCGCTGCACTATCTCTTGCCCTTCGTAATCGCGGGCGTGGTGGTACTGCACATTTGGGCTCTCCACGTCGCCGGTCAGAACAATCCGACAGGCATCGAGCCCAAATCCGAGAAGGACACGGTCGCGTTCACGCCTTACGCGACGATCAAGGACGCGTTCTTCATGGGCGTGTTCTGCATCGTCTTTGCATGGTTCGTCTTCTACATCCCGAACTTCCTGGGCCATGCCGACAACTACATTCCGGCCAATCCTGCGGTCACGCCGTCCGAAATCGTTCCTGAGTGGTACTACCTGCCATTCTACGCCATCCTTCGTTCCATCCCGGACAAGCTCATGGGCGTGATCGCGTTATTCGCATCGATCGTGGTTCTTGCCTTCATTCCCTGGCTCGATACCTCGCGGGTGCGCTCGGCGCGATACCGACCGCTGTTCAGGCAGTTCTTCTGGCTCTGGGTGATCGCCTGCATCGGCCTGGGTTGGCTGGGCTCGAAGCAGCCGGAGGGCATCTACGTGATCCTCTCGCGCATCTTCACGGTCTATTACTTCGCGTTTTTCCTCATCATCATGCCGCTGCTCGGCATTTTCGAGAAAACGAAACCCTTGCCGAATTCGATTTCAGATTCGGTACTTGGCGCAAAGGCGTGAGCAGGAGCACGGGTATGAGAATCGTCAAATACACCGCTTTTGCCTTCGTGCTCGCCGGCGCAGTGGCGACTGCGTTCTCACCCGCGATGAGCGAAGAACAGGAGGCTCCGCCGCGACTGAAGTGGTCCTTTGCCGGCCCATTTGGCACATATGACCAGGCACAGCTGCAGCGTGGCTTCAAGGTCTACAAGGAAGTCTGCGCAGTCTGCCATTCGATATCGATGCTCGCTTTCAGGAATTTGGCGGAGCCTGGCGGACCCGGATTCACGCAGGCGCAGGCGGCGGCGGTGGCGGCCGAGGCCAAGATCCAGGATCTCGACGACAAGGGTCAGCCGATCGAGCGCCCCGGCAGGTTGGCGGACTATTTCCCGTCTCCGTTCCCGAACGAGCTCGCCGCGAAGGCTGTCCACGGTGTGGCCCCGCCGGACATGTCGACCCTCGCAAAGGCTCGCACTTATCAGCGCGGCTTCCCATGGTTCGTGTTCGACATGTTCACGCAATACCAGGAGCAGGGGCCTGACTACATTGCCGCGCTCCTGAAGGGATATCAGGAGCCTCCCAAAGACTTCCAGCTTCCGCCGAATGGCCACTACAACAAGTATTTCCCCGGCCACAACATCGCGATGCCGCCTCCGCTGCAGGATGACCAGGTGACCTATGATGACGGCTCGCCGCAGACCCTGGACCAGTATTCGAAAGATGTTGCGGCGTTCCTGATGTGGGTGGCGGAGCCGCATCTCGTCGCGCGCAAGCGCCTCGGCTTTCAGGTAATGGTCTTCCTGATCGTTCTTGCCGGCCTGCTGTACTTCACAAAGAAAAAGGTCTGGCACCAGGTCGAGAAGCCGCGCGAGCTGGCGCACGGGCAGGATCCCGGGAAGACCACCATCTAGCAACCGCCGATCGCCTAGGTTCTTGCCGCGCGAAGTGGAGCGCTGCCGCTTTTGAACGGGTGGCCATGGTCACCGCGCATCGCGGTTGTAATAGTGAACGTTTCTGCCTGTGCGCTGCCGCGTGGGCGGTTGACGGGAGCCACTCGTGTGCTTTGGCACTCTTTCTCGGGTGCTCGCCATGTCATATCCATTAAATGCGGATGCGGACTGGCCAATAACGAGCGGAGCGATCCGTTCGTTCAGGGCTTAGCTGAATTGGAACCGACATGAGCAAGGCAGTCCTCGGCGTGATCGGCGGCTCGGGCATTTACGAATTGCCGGGACTCGTGAATGCGCGCGAGGAGCGCATGGAATCCCCCTGGGGCGAGCCGTCGGGTCCTCTTCTAAGAGGCGAGATCGGCGGCCTGCCTATCGTGTTCCTCCCACGGCACGACCGCGGTCATCGCCTGTCGCCGTCCGATATCAACTACCGCGCCAATATCGACGTCCTCAAGCGCGCGGGTGTGACCGATTTGGTATCGCTGTCGGCGTGCGGTTCATTCAGGGAGGAGTTGCCGCCAGGCACTTTCGTGCTCGTCGATCAGTTCATCGATCGAACGCATCTTCGCCAGACATCGTTTTTCGGCAAAGGCTGCGTCGCGCACGTGTCAATGGCACATCCAGTTTCGCCGCGCCTGCGCATTCATCTCGCCGAGGCGGCGCTGACAGAAAATATCACCGTAGTGCGTGATGGCACCTATGTGTGCATCGAGGGTCCGCAATTTTCTACGCTTGCTGAGAGCCTCACATACAAACAGCTTGGATATTCCGTGATCGGCATGACCAATATGCCGGAAGCAAAGCTCGCCCGCGAAGCCGAGATCTGTTACGCGACCGTTGCGATGGTCACCGATTTCGACTGCTGGCATCCCGATCATGACGCGGTGACCGTTCAGGATATCATGAAGGTTCTGTTGGCGAATGCCGACAAGGCCAAGCGTCTGATTGCGCGCCTCGCACGCGATTTCCCGCGCGAGCATGAACCGTGCCCGATCGGTTCCGACCGCGCGCTCGAGACCGCGCTGATCACCGCGCCCGAGGCGCGCGATCCAGAGCTGATTTGCATGCTCGACGCCGTCGCTGGAAGGGTGTTGAAACGCTAGTTCAGAAGAATTGCCTGCGATGCTCACGCCAAATTGGCTAACGGGCGCTGCTTTCTACAGTGCGTCATTAAATCGTTCGTTGCACCAAAGACGGACAAGGGCAGCATTTGACCGCTCCTGCGCGACCGGCCAAAATCTTCACGTAAAAAATTCCCAACTCAGGTCTTTTTCATGTCGTTGCGCGAGCTGGAATTCGATCTGCGTGCCGCCATCCGTTCGATCCCAGATTATCCGAAGCCCGGCATCGTGTTCCGTGACATCACGACCCTGCTGGGCGATGCGCGCGCTTTCCGGCGTGCGGTGGACGAGCTGGTGCAGCCCTGGGCCGGCATGAAGATCGACAAGGTGGCCGGAATCGAAGCACGGGGTTTCATCCTCGGCGGAGCGGTTGCCCATCAGGTATCGGCAGGATTCATCCCGATTCGCAAGAAAGGGAAGCTGCCTTACAAGCGCGTCAGTATCGGGTATTCGCTGGAATACGGCCTGGATGAGATCGAGATGCATGAGGACGCGTTGGCGAGGGGCGAGCGCGTCGTGTTGGTGGACGATCTCATCGCGACCGGCGGGACTGCCGAGGCAGCGGTCAAGCTTCTTCGCCGATTGGGCGCCGATGTGCTTGCAGCCTGCTTTGTCATTGATTTGCCCGAACTCGGGGGCGGCGACAAATTGCGCGAGCTGAATGTGCCGGTGCGCACGCTGGTCTCCTTTGAAGGGCATTAACCAGGGCGCGGCCCCCAGGGCCCCCTGGTCTCGCCGCCTGAATCGACCGGCGGCTTGTCCGGAAGGAAAGGTTTGCCGCCGCTCTGGTCCTGATCAGTGCGACCCCATGGACCATCCGTTTCCGGTAAGGGAAGTTCGCCCGGGGTCTCGGAGCCGACGGCAAGTGGGCCCGGGTCGTGCCCGCCGGCATATTTGACGAGCGCCTCGACGCGTGAATCGATCGAGGGATGCGTGGCGAACAGATCGGCGAAGCCCTCGCGGGGATTGTCGACGCACATTTCCATGACCGCCGAGTTGGCCGCCTGCAGCTCGCCGCGGCCCTCGATCTTGCGCAATGCCGAGATCATCGCGTCGGGATTTTTGGTGAGTTCTACGGATCCTGCGTCGGCGAGATATTCGCGCTGTCGAGAGAGGGCGAAACGAATCACGATCGACAACACCCACGCGACTACAATGAGAACGACAGCGATGAGAATGGCGAGTCCGGCACCGCCTTTGCGTTCGCCGCCGCCTTCGCGGCGCCTGCCGTAAAAAGCGGTCTGGAAAAAGAGCCGGAAGATCATCTCGCCGAAAAACGAGATCACACCTGCGATCACCACCGCGATCACGAGCATGCGCACGTCGCCATTGCGAATGTGGGTGAGTTCGTGACCGAGGACGGCTTCGATTTCCCGATCATCGAGCGCGTTCATCAGCCCGCGGGTGACGGTGATCGAATATTGCTTTTCGTTGAGACCAGTCGCGAAGGCATTGAGCGCCGGGTCGTCCGCGATTCGCAAAGTGGGCATGGTGATGCCGCGGGAAATGCAAAGGTTCTCGAGAAGATTGTAGAGACGGGGCTGTTCCCGACGGGTTACTTGATGCGCGCCCGTCACGGCATCGATCATTGATTGATGGAATTTGTAGGCAATCGCAATCCAGATCACCGCACCGACGGTGGCAAATGGCAATGCCTTTAAAAAATCGAATGCAGCTGCGCGCAATAGATAGTCGAGCGGCGGCGCGTTATATTCATAGGAGGAACTCAGCGCCTCAGCGAGAAGCGCGCCTGCAAAGACCATCACATAGACAAGGAAGAACAGTCCGATCAGCAGCGCGATCGAACGCCGCTTGTTCGACTGAATGTGTGTGTAGAGTCCGTAAGCGGCCATGGGCTTCGTGCTGAACCTGTATGCCGTTTTCGTGTGCAGCTATTGGAACGGGCAAGAGCGGGAGTCCGAGCCCGGCGACGAACCTGGAATCTGGCGCTGGATTCCGCGTTCAACGACGGCCGCCTCTCGCAAGACTTACCGGGTCCGACTTCTCCGCGTCACCGCGCCGAAAATGATCTGCTAGAACTTGACGCTTGGCGCCTGCTCCAGCTGCGCTCGTGTTTCACCGACATCAAAGAACATACGCTGTGAAAAACCGAACACACCGGCAAAAAGCGACGCGGGGAATTGCTGGATGCCGGTGTTGTACTCCTGCACCGCATTGTTGAAAAAGCGCCGCGAAGCGGCGAGCTTATTCTCAATGTCGGCAAGCTCACTTTGCAGCTGCTGGAAGTTCGCGTTGGCCTTCAGGTTGGGGTAGTTTTCTGAAAGCGCGAACAATTGCCGCAGCGCACCCGTGAGCACGTTTTCCGCGGCCACTTTCTGATCGACGCTAGGTGCCGCTATAGCCGCGTTTCGCGCCTGAATGACCGATTCGAGAGTACCTCGTTCGTGTGCGGCATAACCCTTGACGGTTTCAACCAGGTTGGGGACCAGGTCGTGGCGCTGCTTAAGCTGCACATCGATGTCTGCGAAGGCCTGGTTCGTCCTCTGCATCATCGCGACCAGGCCGTTATAGATACTGATCGCCCATATCACGAGGACGACAATGACGCCGAGGACAATCCAGCCGGTGGTGGACATGAGCGGCTCCAGAATTGGGAGAGCGGTGCTATTCGGACCGGCCAAGTCTAGCTCAGATGGCGGCGCGCCCGCCAAGGGGCAACACCTGAATCATCGAAGACCAATGCACCCAGACAATGCTCTAAGCCACTCTGAGTGCATTGGGAGCAAACACTGGCCAGCAAGTCGGGCGGTCACCGCGAGTCAGCTAAGCTCTGGGCAAAAAAAGACCCTCAGTCTATTGACCGAGGGTCTTTTCGCCAGACGGCTATTCGGGGGGTAAGGGGGGAGCCGCCCAGCTAAAGCACAGCCAAACAACGCGGCACCCCCTCAATTGTTCCGACCAGTAATCAGCCGATCAAACAAACGTTATCCACAGGCCAAAGACGGTGATCATGCCGGTTCCGGCATGTTCTTGAACGTCTTCTTGAACATGAGCGGTTCATTCAAGACGGATGCTCTGCCACAGGAAACGTTCGGGCCAACATGGGCATAACGGCGGTCACGCGGACTGCGATATTGCCGCTCGTTAGCTTGCTTCGCGGAACCGTACGGCGGCTTCCAAGTCGACTGATACGAGCTGAGACACCCCACGTTCGGCCATCGTGACCCCATAGAGGCGATTCATGCGCGCCATGGTGATCGGGTTGTGCGTGATGATCACGAACCGCGTGTCGGTCGACTTGGTCATTTCGTCGAGCAAATCGCAGAAACGTTCGACATTGTGATCGTCGAGGGGGGCATCCACTTCGTCGAGCACGCAGATCGGGGCCGGATTGGTCAGGAAGACGGCGAATATCAACGCAAGGGCGGTCAGCGCCTGCTCGCCGCCCGAGAGTAAGGAAAGCGTTGCGGGTTTCTTTCCTGGAGGTTTGGCGAGAATTTCGAGCCCGGCCTCGAGCGGATCCTCGCTCTCGACCAGCTGCAGCTCGGCGGTGCCGCCGCCGAAAAGCTGCGTGAAAAGGTGCTGGAAATGCCTGTTGACCTGCTCGAAGGAGGAAAGCAGGCGTTCCCGCGCCTCTCGATTCAGGCTCTGAATCCCCAGCCGCAGTTTCTTGATGGCTTCGACAAGATCGTCGCGCTCGGTCGTAAGGGAGGTGTGCTGGGATTCGATCTCGCGCAGCTCCTCTTCGGCACGAAGATTGACCGCGCCGAGCCGCTCACGCTCGCGCCGCAGCCGCTCGAGCGAGGATTCAATCTCGGCGAGATCCGGCAAAGGATCGGTCGGCCCGATCTCGGCGAGCTCGGCCACGGCCGAAGGCTGTACTTCCAACATGTCGTGGATTTCGCGCGCGACATCTGCAAGCCGGCGCTTGTCGCCCTCGAAGCGCTCCTCGGCGCGGGCCAGTTCCTCGCGCGCGGTGCTCGCCGCCGACAAGGCCGCGCGGGCGTCCCGGTCAGCTTCCGCAAGGGCATTTTCAGCCTCCTGCAGGCGGTCGGCGCAGGCGCGCCGCTCCGCCTCTGCCGACTGGATTTCGCTAAGCAGGCCGCTTCGCTTTCCGGCAAATATCTGCGGAGCATTCTCGAGCTCAGCGCGATCGCGTTTCGCTTCTGTGATGCGCTGTTCGAGCGTGGCGATCTGGTTGTGAGCGCCTGACTGGCGCTCAAGCCATCCGGTCTTGTCCGCCGAGAGTTGAGCGAGCCGCCGGTCGGCAATTTCGGCTTCGCGCGCAATCGCCTGCTGTTCTGCCTGCACTTCCGCAAGCCGGGCGCGCTTGCCGGCGAGATCATCGCGCACCTGGGAAAGCTCTGCCTCGATTGCAGCCGCAGGGGCGAGACTGCCAAGCGAGGCTTCGGCTTGCGACTTCGCCGCAGCAGCTTCGTCGCGGCTGGTGATCAATCGCATTCGTGCTTCGACGAGCGCTGAAAGCCGTGCCGCCTGGCGATTTAGATCCCGTTCGCGCGCTCGTGTTTCGCTTTCGGCACTGCTGGCCGCCTCGAAAGCAGCCTGAGCCATCGCGAGGGTATGACGCCTGACTTCAGCTTCACTGCGCGCGCTGCTCAACTCGAGCTCGATTTCGGCAAACCGGCTACGCTGCGCGAGCCTGCGCGCGGCACCGGTCGGCGCGTGCGCAGCCGCGACAAAGCCGTCCCAACGCCACAGATCTCCTTCACGCGAGACCAGCCGCTGTCCCGATTTCAACGTTGCTGCGAGTCGGATACCTGCATCGCGATCGACGACGCCGATTTGCGCAAGCCGGCGGCGCAATTGGCTGGGCGCCTTGACGTAATTTGCGAGCGGCTCGACTCCGTCGGGCAGGGCGGGGTCGCCCGGTCCGCCCGCGACTTCGCTCCAGTGCATTGGCGACGAGGGATCTGCCGGCGCATCGAGGTCGTCCCCCAAGGCCGCCCCCAATGCCTTTTCGTAGCCTTTCTCGACGGAAATGTTGTCGATGACGGGCGGCCAGAGGCTGCGGGTTTCAAGCGACAACATTTTCGACAGCGTCTTGGCCTCGGTTTCAAGCCGCTGGATCCGTTTTTCGGCCTCGGCGATGCCCTCGCGTGCGGCCTCGAGCTCCGTCCGCGCCACATTGCGTGCGGCTTCGGCTGCAACTGCAGCCGCTTCCGCCTCGCTCAGCGCGCCCTGCGCCCCTACGACCTCGCTCGCAACAGAGGAGATCCCGGCGGTCTGCAGCGTCGAGAGTTCACGCTCGATCACGTCGATTTCGGAGGCGATCTTCGCGGCACGCTCGGTCTGCTCCCGTGCGGCATTCTCAAAACGGCTCCGCTGGGCCGCGAGATCGGCAAGCTCTGTGGTCAGATCAGTGAAAATCTTTTCGGCGGCGCCGAGCTCTGCCTCCGCCGCGGCGACTTTAGCGTCGACGCCGTTGCGTCTTCCCGCGCTTTCTCGTGCCTCCGCCCGGATGGTGTCCTCTTCCGAGCCGAGGCGCGACAACGCCTGTTCGGCGTCAGCGGCAAGCCGCCGTTCGCGCTCTGTATCTGCGGCGAGCTGTACCAGACGCAAATCGAGCTCGGCCAACCGGTCCTTAGCGCGGGCTTCTTCGCGGTCGAGATCCTGCAGCGCAACGTTAAGCCGATGCAAAGCGGCGCCGGCACGCGCTTCCGCCTCGCGCAATTCCGGCATCACCGCGGCAGCAAGCGCTTGCCGCTTGGAGGCTTCCGCCTCGGCAGCAACGCGCTCGGCGACGGCTCGGACGCAGGCGTCCTTGGCGCGTTCGGCTTCTGCGACTTCCGTGTTCGCGGCCGTCCACCGCAAGTGATACAGGGTGGCTTCGGCCTTGCGCACCTGGGAGGAAACGGTGCGATAACGGACGGCCTGCCGCGCCTGCTTTTTGAGAGCATCGATTTGTGCACCCAGCTGCCCGATGACGTCCTCGACGCGCAGGAGATTGGTTTCGGCAGCCTTCAACCGCAGCTCGGCCTCGTGGCGCCGCGCATGCAGCCCTGCCACTCCCGCTGCTTCTTCGAGCACGCGCCGGCGCTGTTCCGGCTTGGCCTGGATGATCTCGCCGATTCGGCCCTGGTGGACCAATGCCGGCGAGCGCGCTCCGGTCGAGGCATCCGCGAACAGGATCTGCACGTCGCGCGCGCGCACTTCGCGCCCATTGATGCGATAACTTGACCCGGCTTCGCGTTCGATGCGCCGCGCGATCTCAAGCGAGTCCTGGTCATTGAACGCCGCCGGCGCCGCGCGCGTCGAATTGTCGATAACGATTGCAACCTCGGCATTGTTTCGCGCCGGCCGGCTGTTCGATCCGGAAAAAATGACATCGTCCATAGAGGCGGCGCGCATCGACTTGTGCGAGGATTCGCCCATGACCCAGCGAAGCGCCTCGACCAAGTTCGACTTACCGCAGCCGTTCGGGCCGACGACTCCCGTGAGTCCCGGCTCGATCTGAAAATCCGTAGGTTCCACGAAGGACTTGAAACCGAGCAGCCGCAGTCTGGTGAGCTTCATTGCCTCAGTGCCTCATGCAGTCTTCTTCTTGGCGCACGCCTACCGGCGCCGTCCCCGCGGCGGCGGCTTTGCAATCTGGTGCGCAAGCGGGAGCTGACGTCATCCTTTCCGATTTTTTGATGATTCGCCAATCCTTCCCGGAACTTGTGCCGTACTGCGGGAGCATGAATCGGCGGCAACGCGAGAGCAACTGCCGCGCGGGGCCACGTCGCGGTTTTCCAGACCTTTCCGGCTGGATCAAGCATGAAATTGCGTCGGCAATGCCTAACGTCAATTCCGATTCGCGGCAAAAAACCGTGGTCAGCCCTTCAGATAGGGGTCGATGATCTTGGCCATCTCGTCGATCGACATCGCGCCCGCGTAAGAGGTGCCGTTAATGAAAAAGGTCGGGGTCGACTGGACTTTAAAGTCCTTGATCGCCCGCTGGCGTACACTTTCAATCCCATCGAGCATCTTCTGATTCGCGAGGCACGCATTGAATGACTGCTCGGTGAAGCCGGCCTGCTTGGCGATCGCAAGCAGGGGCGGAATCGGCTTCTCTACGGCCCACTGGCGCTGCTGGCGGAATAGCGTGTCAATCAAGGCGAAATATCGGTCCTTGTCGGTCTCGCCGGCAGCACACCGCGCGAGCATGAATGCAGCTGCAGCCAGATTGTCGAGCGGAAACTCTCTGAAGATGTAGCGCACTTTGCCGGTGTCGATGTAACGCTTCTTGAGTTCCGGAAATGTCGTCTCCTGGAAGTGGGCGCAGTGTGGACAGGTCATGGACGCATATTCGATGATGGTCACCGGCGCCTTCTCGTTCCCGATGGCCATGTCCGGCAAGGTGTCGGGCTTCATCAACTCGGCCGTGGGTATGGTCTCGGCCAAGGCATCATTCAGGAAAGGTGACACGCTTGAAGCGCCCAACACGCTTGTGGCGAGCGCCAAAAAAGCGGTGGACTGACAAAACTGGCGACGCGTGATCTGCAAATGGTGCTCCCTCAGGGCTGAAGCAGGCTGACGGTTAGCTAGCTGGACGAGACAATTGTGGCAATGGCGAGCCGGGCTGCCAAGGCGCTCCAGGATACTCAATTTCGCTTGATCGCCGCGCCCAGTCGCCCCAATGCCTGTCGCAATTCGTCGTCCTGAACGTCGGACAGTGTTTCTGCGATTCGGGCCGCAGCGGCGTGGTCCATAGCAGGAGATTTCGGCCGCTCGCGACGATGCAGGGGAGCCTGGCGGATCGCGATGCGCCCCACGGCGCGCCACCCAAAGAAGCGGTTGACCCGTTCGAGGATCACCGCCGAGAGGTGCTGGATCTCCAAGGCGGCAGGTCCTTCCACACGCAGAACCAGGGTTGCGGGCTGCGGCTCTTTATCGCCTCCCGAGCGTGGCCAATTGATTTTTAGCGGTTCGCAATGTGCCGCAATGTCCTGGCCGGCGATCTCGGTCCAGCGCGAAATGATTTCGGTCGATGCAAAACCCTGCGCCTTCAGGATGTCCCTCAGTGTACTACCCAGCAGATCCGACAGGGGGCGGGGAAAACTGCGCGAGCGCTTGCTCATAGGGGAGCGCCTTGTGCCATGGTTCGGCGTGATGAGCCTACCAGTCCGATTGTCCCGGCGAAAGAAACCCGTGCGGCCAGATCCGGCCGATCTGCTCGCCTGGTACGACAGGAACGCGCGTGTCCTTCCCTGGCGCGCGCCGCCTGGCTGCCGCCCGGATGCGTATCGCGTCTGGCTGTCCGAGATCATGCTGCAGCAGACGACGGTCAAGGCGGTCGTGCCGTACTATGCAAAATTTCTGGCGAAATGGCCGACGGTGGAGACGCTTGCTCGCGCGCCGCGGGACGAGGTGCTGCGTGCCTGGGCAGGCCTCGGCTACTATGCACGCGCGCGCAATCTGCACGCCTGCGCCCGCGCCATAACGGCAAAACATGGCGCGCGCTTTCCGGACGAACTCGGCTTGCTACGCGCGCTGCCCGGGATCGGCGAATATACGGCGTCCGCAATCGCAGCGATTGCCTTCGAGCGGCCGGAAGTTCCGGTCGACGCCAACGGCGAACGCGTCGTGTCACGCCTGTTTGCTGTCGAAGAGAAACTTCCTGCCGGCAAAAGCGAAATCAGGCGCCTTGCACATTTATTGCTGCCGCCGCGACGCTTTGGCGACTTCGCGCAGGCTCTCATGGATCTCGGAGCGACGATTTGCTCGCCGAAACGACCGGATTGCGCGCGCTGCCCGTGGAGCGACTGCTGCGTCGCCAATGCCCGCGGCGATCAAGAATCATTCCCGCGCAAACCCGTAAGGCACGAAGGGCGACTGCGGCGCGGTGCCGCGTTCGTGGCTATTCGTGCCGACGGATCGGTGCTCTTGCGGCCTCGCGCGGAGAAAGGGTTGCTCGGCGGCATGACCGAGGTGCCTGGTAGCGAATGGTCGCACGACTTCAATGTCGCTGGCGCGCTTCGGTCAGCCCCGTCCCTTGCCGGTGCCGACTGGCGGCCCGTGCCCGGCGTGGTTCGTCATGTCTTCACTCAT
This sequence comes from Pseudolabrys sp., assembly GCA_035718275.1. GTDB lineage: Bacteria > Pseudomonadota > Alphaproteobacteria > Rhizobiales > Xanthobacteraceae > Pseudolabrys. The sequence goes on from DASTHI010000033.1 coordinate 80,118, forward strand.
TTCCCTCTCGAACTTGCGGTGTTCGTCTCGCGCGTACCGCGTGCGAGCCGACCGCCGGGAGGGTCACGCTGGGTGAAAATCGCCGCGCTTGCCGGTGAGGCTTTGCCCAACGTCATGCGAAAGGTGCTGGCGCATGCTCTCGATCATCCCTACACCGCCGGAACTCCGGCGGCCGCCATCCGCAACGAATCCTCGGCGCGGCCCGAAAGATCGGGGCGCTTGCGTTGACGGCCCAGCGCTTTGCGGTTGATCTTTCGTTTGGCGATGCCATTGAGCTTTTTGTCGGTCGCTTTCTCTTCTTTTAGGCTCGTGCCGAGAATTTTCGCCACGTCATTGCGGCCGAGCAGCTTTGCCCACGAGACGAGCGTGCCATAGCGTGTGATTTCGTAGTGTTCGACGGCTTGCGCTGCCGCAATCAGCGCTGCATTGAGCACCATCTTGTCATCGATCTCCCCGGCGATCTCATTGGCCTCATCGATGATGCCGTCGATTGCCGGGCACTGCGTGGCCTCCGGGGTGACCTTTAGTTTCCTGAACGCCTGCTCAAGGCGCTTGATCTGACCTTTGGTCTGCTTGAGGTGCGCACGAAAGCTCTTCTTGAGCTCTGAATCCGACGCCTTATCGGCCATTTCCGGAAGAGCTTTCTCGATCTGCCGTTCCGCGTAGTAGATGTCGTGCAGACTGTGCAGAAACAGATCCTGCATCGTCCGCATGTCGGCTGAAAACCATCCCATGCCGCACCTCCTTGTTCAAAGTCGATAAGTCGAGCGGTCGCCACAGGTTCCCAGGACGGGCAAATAGAGCTACCAAGCTTCGGTCGGCATCGAACGAGGAGATTGGAAGTGACAATCGAGCGTCATGAGACGGGGCCCCGCATGAGCAAGGTGGTCGTGCATGGCAGCACGGTATACCTCTCAGGGATCGTCGCAGATCGCGCGAAAGGCGCGACGATGACGGAGCAGGCGCGGGACATTCTTGGCCAGATCGACGCATTGCTTGCGAAGGCAGGCACGGACAAGACAAAGCTCCTGTCCGCCAATATCTGGATCACTGACATGGCTGAATTCGCGGCGATGAACGCAGTCTGGGATTCGTGGGTCGTACCCGGCCACACACCCGCTCGGGCAACCGTGGAGGCAAGGCTCGCTGCGCCCGACTACAAGGTTGAGATCATGGTGGTGGCGGCACGCTAGTTGTTGAGATCAATAGATCAGCGGGCGCTGGAATTGCGACCGGTAGTCTCGGCTAGTTCGCCGGCCGTCTCGGTCATCTCAGAGCGCACGATCGCGCGGAAGGTGTCGATCGAAGTCAGGCCCTTAGGCGTTTCCACGTGCCAGAAGGTCCAGCCGTTGCACGCATCGAGGCCCTGCGCCAACGCGCCAATGCGGTGAATCGAGCCGACCGCGCCATCCAGCGACAGCGCGCCATCGGCGCGAACCAGCGCCTTGTGCCGCCTCTTTGCGTCGACGAGTCGTGCACCGGGACTTACGAGTCCTCTCTCGATAAGTGCCGAGAAAGGAACGCGTGGTGCTTCCCGCGCGGTCACGAATGGTGCAATCGTCGGCGCATCCAGCGGCGCTGTCCTGGCGATGCGATCTTCGGCTGCTTTCGCATAGCGCGGATCCTGCTCGCAACCGATAAAGCGACGTCCAAGTCGCTTGGCGACTGCTCCCGTCGTTCCGCTGCCGCAGAATGGATCGAGCACCAGGTCATCTGGACGCGAACTCGAGAGAATGACCCGTGCGAGCAGCGCTTCCGGCTTCTGGGTCGGATGCAGCTTCTTGCCGTCACTTCTCTTCAGACGTTCTTCGCCGGTGCACAACGGCAGCGTCCAATCCGAACGAACTTGTACATCTTCATTGCCGGCTTTGAGCACTTCGTAGTTGAACGTGTAGCCGCGCGCGTTCGGGCCCCTTGATGCCCAGATCAGTGTTTCGTGTGCGTTGGTGAAGCGGCGTCCGCGAAAGTTCGGCATCGGGTTCGCCTTGCGCCAGATGACGTCATTGAGGATCCAGAAGCCGAGATCCTGCATGATCGCGCCGACGCGAAAGATGTTGTGATAGGACCCGATGACCCAGATCGTCGCAGCCGGCTTCATGACGCGGCGGCAGGCGGCAAGCCATTCTTTCGTAAAATGATCGTAAGCGGAAAAACTGGCGAACTTGTCCCATGCGTCATCGACGGCATCGACGCGGGAGTCATCAGGACGCTTCAGTTCGTTTGCGAGTTGGAGATTGTACGGCGGATCCGCAAATACAAGATCGACGGAAGCGGCAGGAAGCTTCGCCAGTTCGGCGACGCAATCTCCGACAAATACGCGGTGCGTTTTCGGACTCTCTGAAACTCCACGGGGCGCCCTTTTGGGCGCCCCGCGACGCGACACAACCATGACTCAGGACTCTGACTCAGGGGACGCGGCCGGCGACGCGGGACCTACAACCGACAGGCCTGCATCTTGAATGCGCAAAGTAAAAAAGCGGTTTATGCTCATGCTTTGCAGGTGGGCAAATTCTGCCTATCTGTTCCGCGCGGCATCGCAATGCGCAGTTGAGTGCGATGTTGGATCAAAGCGTGCGCACCGGGTTATGGTTTGGTCTTCACGGAGGTCGGCGATGCGTTGGGATGATTTCCGCCGCAGCGACAATGTCGAGGATGATCGCGGCGGCGGCGGTGGTGGCTTCGGTGGCGGCGGCATCGGTATTCCTGTCGGGGGCGGCGGCCTCGGGATAGGAACGATCGTCGTGCTTGGCTTGATCGGTTGGGCGCTCGGCATTGATCCGAGCGTGCTCATCGGTGGCGCTGAGCTCGTCAACAGTGGCACGCACTATCAGCAGCCTTCCCAGCCGAGCGCGCGCCAAACCGGCGCGCCGAAGGACCAGATGGGAGATTTCGTTGCCGCGATTCTCGGCAACACCGAAGATACCTGGAGCGCCATTTTCAAAAGCAGCGGTCAGCAATACCGCGTGCCGAGGCTGCGCCTCTACGCAGGAGCGGTGCAGGGTGGCTGCGGCTTTGCGCAGGCGGCCATGGGGCCGTTCTATTGTCCGAACGACCGACGAATTTATCTGGATACCTCATTCTTCCGGGACATCCGCGTCCGATTTCGCGGGTGCAACGGCAAGGCGTGCGAATTCGCCGAAGCCTATGTGGTTGCGCACGAGGTAGGACATCACGTGCAGAATCTCCTGGGTATTTTGCCGAAGGCCCAATCGGCACAGCGCGCATCCGGCAGTCGGGCTGAAGCAAACCGGATTCAGGTCATGGTCGAGTTGCAGGCAGATTGTCTGGCTGGAATCTGGGCTCACCATTCCAACCAGCGATGGAATTCGATCGAGCCGGGAGACGTGGAGGCTGCGCTGCAGACGGCGGCAGCCATCGGCGATGATCGTTTGCAGCAGCAGTCGCGGGGCTACATTGTGCCGGACGCATTCACGCATGGTTCATCGGCACAGCGGCAACGCTGGTTTATGATCGGATTGAAGGACGGCAAGGTGTCCTCCTGCAATACTTTCGCTGCAGCTTCACTTTAGGAAGGGCCATGCCTGGAATCGACGAAAGCCGACAGTTCGTGCCGCTGAAGATCGCGGTGCTGACGGTTTCGGATACGCGTGAGTCGACCGACGACAAATCGGGAGCTGCGCTGATCGAACGAATCCGCGCTGCCGGCCACATTCTGGCAGAGCGCTCGATCGTCACTGACGACGTGGAAAAAATACGACAACGGGTAAAGGCGTGGATTGCAGACAAGTTCATCGACGTGGTGATTACCACTGGAGGAACCGGCTTTACCGGCCGCGACGTGACACCCGAAGCGGTGGAGCCGTTGTTCGAGAAGAAAATGGATGGCTTTGCGATGATGTTCCTGCTGGTGAGCGAAAGGAAGATCGGTACCTCGGCCATACAGACGCGCGCCACCGCGGGAGTTGCGAACGCCACCTACATTTTTTGTCTCCCCGGCTCGCCGGGTGCCTGCAAGGACGCGTGGGACGAGATTCTGGTGCACCAGTTCGATTACCGGTATCGGCCGTGCAATTTCGTGGAAATCCTGCCGCGCCTCGACGAGCATCTGCGGCGCCCGAAAGCCAAGGGGGCAACGGCTTAAGTCTCATCGATCGGAAATAAAGAAACCCAGAGCGTGGAAGCTGTCGCCGTTACAATTCGAGATCCCAGAATTCGGCGACGACGTCCTGACCCCAGCTGCGTCGGGCCTCACTCGATGTCATTACGAATCCGGCGCGTTGGTAGACGTGACGGGCAGCCGTCAGGACGCTGTGCGTCCAGAGCGTAATCTTCGAGTAGCCAGCGGCGCGCGCGAACGTCACCGCCTCGTCAACCAGTCGCGATCCCAGCCCCAGCCCGCGGGCCTTCGGGTCGACCAGCAGCAACCGGATGCGCGCAACGCCCGGCTCCTCGGCTCTCACCAGCATGATGCAGCCGACATTCTCGCCTTCCATTTCTGCGATCCAGCAGCGCTCCACGTCCGGATCGAAATTGTTGATGAAGTCAGCAACAATCTGCGCGCACAGGCCTTCGAATGGGTCGGTCCAGTTGTACTCCTGATCATAGAGTTGTGCGTGGCGAGTGACGATCCAGCCGAAGTCACCGCGCCTGGGTGCGCGCAGGGTGTATGCGGGCGGCCGGCTGTCGATCGGCGCCTTGACGGCGACAAGGCTTTCGATCGTTTGCATTGCCGCGATCAGACGTGTCTGTTGCCCGGGATTGAGTCTTGCAAGCATGCGGGCGACCTCGCGTTGTGATCGCGCTTCTGCAGGCCGGAAGGTCTTCAGTCCGCGTGCAGTGAGTGCCAGACGGCTTCGTCGCGCGTCGCCTTGCGAGGTCTTGCGCGTGATAAGCCCGCGTTTCTCGAAATTGCGGAGAACCCGGCTGAGATATCCCGCATCAAGGTCCAATTTACGCGCGATGTCGCTGGCGGTGAGGTCTCGGTCATGGGCGATCTCATACAACACGCGCATTTCGCCAAGCGAGTAGGGGCCGTCTTGATATGTCCTGCGAAGCACCCCGATCTGCCGCGTGTAAAAGCGATTAAATCGGCGCACCGCGGCGATCCGTTGTGCCATCTCCTGTCGTTCCGTCATGCAAGTGCCGCCGCGGATCAGGTCGCGTGCGAGACGAATGCCAGCAAGGCAAGTTCATCCGCGACCGTTGAATGCAAGTTTGGCCTGCGCATTAAGGAATTTGCACTCCGCCGAATAGTTGACTTTATCAAGTAATTATTTGACGAAATCAACTATAATTGGCGAGAGCCAGCTAGCAAAGATAAAATGTTCTTGTTTTGTTCGCTTCTTTCGCTTAAAGTGCCGCTATGGCTCGACATAGCGCAGCCCAAAAACGCCCGCCGGTGAAGGACCTGCCCTCCGCGCCGGCGGGCGTCTATGAAGACATCAGCCAGCTGCTGGGCGTTGTCGTGGAGCACGAGCGACGCCGAGGCCGCGGCGCTCATAGCAATGCTTCAGGGCGTTACGAGCCAATCACCCGCGTGGGTTTCGATGACGGCTGGCGCTCTCTGGACGATCTTCCGCCGTTCAGGACGACCGTTTCGATCGACGCAACGCGCCGGATCATCAATCGCAACGACTCTCCGGACATAGGCTTCGACCGCTCGATCAACCCTTTTCGGGGATGCGAGCATGGCTGCGTTTATTGTTTTGCCCGTCCGACGCATGCCTATCTGGGAATGTCACCAGGGCTGGATTTCGAATCCAAACTGCTGGTGAAACCGGAAGCGGCCGATCTTCTCGAAAAGGAATTGTCGGCGCCAGGATACGAGCCGAAGGTGATTGCAATCGGCACCAACACTGACCCGTATCAGCCAATCGAGCGCCGATACAGTGTCATGAGGCGGATCCTCGAGGTTCTCGATCGGGCGGGACACCCGGTCGGCATTGTCACCAAGTCGGCGCTGGTCCTTCGCGACCTCGATATTCTTGTGCGCATGGCAGAGAGAAATCTGGTCAAGGTCGCACTTTCGGTGACCAGCATGGATGCAGCGCTCGCCCGAAAGATGGAGCCGCGCGCCACCACTCCGATGCGACGACTGGAAACGTTGCGCTGCCTCAGCCAGGCCGGCGTGCCGACGACAGTAATGGTTGCTCCCGTTATCCCTGCACTGAATGACATGGAGATTGAGCGCATTCTGCAAGCCGCACACGCGGCTGGTGTAAAGGAAGCTGGCTATGTCCTGCTTCGACTGCCGCTCGAGGTGCGTGACCTCTTTCGTGAATGGCTGATGGCGAACTATCCCGACCGGCACCGCCACGTATTCAAGCTCATTCGCGACATGCGGGGCGGCAAGGATTACGATTCGACCTGGGGCACGCGCATGAAAGGAACGGGCCCTTACGCCTGGATGATCGGCCGAAGGTTCGAAGTTGCCTGCGAAAAGCTCGGCCTCAATGCAGAGCGTATATCGCTATCCACCGAGCATTTCCGTCCTCCCACGCGGTCCGACGATCAGCTCAACTTGTTCGCGTGAGATTGCCCGCATGAGCGTCCCGTCTGCAAAACTGACTGCGGTCACCCTGGGCGTGCGCGATCTGCCTGCAAGTTTACGTTTCTACGAGGCGCTTGGCTTCAAGCGGAAATACCGGGCGACCGGCGACGAGATTGCCTTTCTCGACGGGGCGGGGGTCGTGGTGGCGCTGTGGGATTGGAACAAGCTTGCACAGGATTGCGCAATGCCGGCGGGGGACCAGCACGGGGGTTTTCGCGGCGCCACTTTTGCCTGGAACTGTATAACGCCCGCTGAAGTCGATGCCGCATTCGCACTGGCCGAGAAAGCGGGCGCACGCGTGCTCCGGCGCCCGGAAAAGACCGACTACGGTGGCTATCGCGGCTATTTTGCAGATCCGGACGGACATATCTGGGAGATCGTCCAGGCACCCGGGTTTGGGTACACCGAAGATGGCCGCATCATACTGCCCGAATAGCGCATTGAGGCTTTGCTTCGTCCACAAGCCGTAAACGGCGCGATTGACATCCATTGCTGCGCGCGTCCTCATTCCGGCAATGGCAAGCAAGCCGAAACCGAATCCGCGTCTGCCGCTCAATGAACCTGTCTTGCGTCCGACCTTTCGCCGCGAGAGGCGGGCGTTCAAGAACGGCATTTTCCCGGTCGCGGGATGCGATGAAGCAGGGCGGGGGCCCTTGGCCGGTCCGGTCGTCGCGGCGGCTGTGGTGCTCGATCCAGAGCGTATCCCGCGCGGACTCAATGATTCCAAGAAGCTGGACGCGGAGGCTCGTGAGAAACTTTACGCGAAGATCTGTGCCAGCGCGCAAGTAGCGGTCGCATTCGGGACCGTCGAACGGATCGACCGTGACAATATTCTACGCGCCTCATTGTGGGCGTTAGCTCGCGCGGTCAAGGCGTTGCCGGTGCGACCGAAGCTCGTGTTTGTCGACGGCAATCACAAGATCGATTGTGGCTGCGACTGCCAGGCTGTGGTCTCGGGAGATGCCCTTGTTGCATCCATTGCTGCAGCCTCGATCGTAGCCAAGGTCACGCGCGACCGGTTGATGGGTCGCCTTGGACTCGCACATCCGGGCTACGGGTTTGAACGACATATGGGGTACAGCGTGCCGGAGCACTTTGCTGCGCTTTCGCGGCTTGGGCCCACGATTCATCATCGGAAATCGTTCGCGCCGGTCGCCGCCAAACTTGCTGCGCTCGGCACGGCTTCGGACGAAGCGATCGCACAGTTGTTGCCTCTTTAGCGCGGCTTCTCTATTGCTGCCCGATTGAAAATTTCATTCCTCCCGGGCCAATGCATTACGTTTCCCTACTTATTGAATTCCTGCGCGGGCGCCCGGCCGTGGTGTTCTGGACGGTCGCGCTGACGCAGGCGGCGCTTTGGACATTGATCCCGGCGATCTTTTACGGCGCACCACCAGGCGACGTGCCGATGCTTCTCGCCGTCGGGCATGAATTCGTGCTCGGCAGTTATCTCGGACCGCCGCTCGCATTCTGGCTCGGCGAAATCGCATTCAGGCTGGGCGGCGCCTTCGGACTCTATGCACTCGCACAGGCCTGCATCGTCACGACCTATTGGGCCGTTTTTACTCTCGGGCGGGCAATTGTCGGTACCCGTCATGCCGTTCTCGCCATCCTCCTCATGGTTGGTGTCGCGGCTTTCAGCGTTCCGAGTCCGGATTTCGGTCCCGCGATCCTTGCCACCCCTTTGTGGGCACTGGCTCTGCTTTTTTACTGGAGGGCGCTGGGAGAGCGGCGACGGGGCTACTGGTTTCTGTTAGCGCTCGATCTCGGGCTTCTTTTCCTCGCGAATTATGCGGGACTGATCTTATTCGTCCTTATTGCCGCATTCACGCCGATGACGCCGCGCGGGCGAGCCGCGATCCTGCACCCCGAACCCTGGATCGCACTGCTGCTTCTGTGCATCGTCGTTTTCCCTCATGCGCTGTGGCTGGTGGGCAACCGCTCGCTTGTGCTGGAAGGCTTTGAGGAAGTCCTGGCCACCACTGGACGATTATCGCCGGCTGTGTGGCTGTGCTTCGTGCTGTTGTCCACCCATCTTGGTCTCGCCTTGCTCATCGTCCTTGCGAGCGGGTGGCCGCGACATCCGCGCGAGCGCGCGCCCGAGATCGACCGCAATCCGGTTGAGCCGCTGGCCCGATTGTTTGTCTACGCATTCGCATTGGCGCCCGCTTTGCTTTCGATCGTGATTGTCATCGCAACCCGCCACCTCGGCCCACTCGATCGCATTACGCCTCTGGTCGTGCTCTCCGGTCTCGCGGTTATCGTCGCCGCCGGCGACAAGGTGCTGCTCTACCGGGAGCGACTCGTGTCATCTGCTTGGATAGGCCTGCTATTCGTGCCGCCCGCGCTGGCAGCCTTATCAGTTCTTTTGTTGCCATGGACGTTCGGCATCGATCTGAGAATCATGCAGCCGGCCAACGCCCAGGGCCGCTTCTTTTCCGATAATTTTCAGCGACGGACCGGCAAGCCTCTCGCTTATGTGAGTGGCGATCCGCGCATTGCCCCACTGATCGCGCTCGGAGCGTCCAGCCGACCGCACGTCTATTTCGCCTGGGCGCCCGAACGCAGCCCATGGACGAACCCGGCCGATTTTCGATCCTATGGGGGAATTCTGGTGTGGCCAGCGGCTGACAATACGGGGTCACCGCCGGCAACGCTCAAGGGACAGTTTCCAGAAATGGTGCCTGAGGTTCCACGCTCATTTCCACGCACGGTCCAAGGCATTCTGCCTCTGATCCGAATCGGCTGGGCAATGCTCCGCCCGTCCGCACCCCAACCTCAGTGATAGCTTTCACCTTCGCGAACCTTGCCGCGGAATATCCAGTAGATGAAGGCGATATAGCCGATGATGATCGGCAACAGTACCAATGTGCCAAGCAGCATGAATATCTGGCTTGCCGGCGGAGCGGCAGTATCCCAGATCGTAAGGCTCGGCGGCACAAGATAGGGGAAATTCGAAATGAGCAGCCCCAGGAATCCGAGCAGGAACAGCGCGATGACGGCAAGGAAAGGCGCGACGTCCCGTCCGTTCTCGATCCAGCGCCAGGCAAGATAGGCAGTCAATGCGGTGACTGCTGGGATAGGCCACAGATAATAGAAATTGGGAAGCGAGAACCAGCGTTCCGCAACGCGCGGCTCGGTAAGCGGCGTCCACAGGCTGACCACCACCATGAACGCGAGCACCACGAGCAGCAATATCTTCGATTGCCGGCGAGCGCGGTGCGCTACCGCACCTTCCGTTTTCATCGCCAACCAGGTCGCGCCGAGAAGCCCATAGCCGGCAATCAGCGCAAGCCCGCAGAGAAATGCAAAGGGCGTCGCCCAGTCGAACGGCCCACCAGCATAAGCGCCGTCGCGAACGGGTATGCCTTGAATCAATCCGCCAAGCACGAGACCCTGTGCAAAGGTGGCGATTGCCGATGATAGGGCGAACGTCACGTTCAGCCAGGTCTTGCTGCGCGAGACGGTCCGGAATTCGAAGGCGACGCCACGGAAGACCAGACCAATCAGCATCACAATGACGGGCAAATAAAGCGCCGGCATTATGATCGCATAGGCGAGCGGGAAAGCGACGAGCAGACCACCGCCGCCGAGCACGAGCCATGTTTCATTCCCATCCCAGAACGGGGCCACTGAACGCATCATCTGATCGCGTTCCACTTCGCTGCGCGAGGTTGGAAAAAGAATCCCAACTCCAAGATCGAATCCGTCGAGCACGACGTACATGACGACCGCCGTGCCGAGCAGTGCGGCCCAGATCACGGGGAGATACCATTCCATGCTCGGGCTCCTGCGGCCGCGGTCAATCTAGCTCTGACGTACGGCCGGCCTGCCTATGTCGTGTGCCGCCGAGATCGGACTGGCGGACGTCAGTTTGGACTCGTGTTCACCGCGCTGTGGGCCTTGGGCGATCAGGCGGTTGATGTAATAGATCCCGAACGAGAACACGACGCCGTAAGCAACAATGAATAGGGCCAGCGTGCCCGCAATCGTTGCGCCGGGCACAGGCGATGTCGCATCAGCGGTTCGCAGGAAATCCTGCACGAGCCATGGCTGGCGTCCCGTTTCGGTGACCACCCAGCCCGCGATGACGGCGACAAATCCGAGCCACCAGCATTGTGACATCACACGAAGATACCAGCGGGCCTCGAACAGGGTGCCGCGCCACCAGAGAAACGCTCCCATCAGAGCGGAGGCGATCATGAAGAGACCGATTGCCAACATGATCCGAAATGAAAAGAAAACGATCGCTACCGGCGGGCGATCGGACTCCGGCACGCTGGTCAATCCGGGAAAGAGCCCATTCATCTTATGGGTGAGAATGAGCGAGGCGGCTTTTGGAATCGAAAGCTCGAACCGGTTTTGCGCAGTGTTCTGATCAGGCCAAGCGACGATATGAAAGTCGCCGGGCTTGTTGCCGTCCCAATGGGCCTCCATCGCTGCGACCTTGATCGGTTGATGTTCAAGAGTATTCAGTCCGTGTAGATCCCCCAGAAAAAGCTGCAATGGTGCCAAAACGGCTGTCAGGCCGATCGCCATTTTCAACATGATGCGCGCCTCAGGGACGTGTCGGCCTGCGATCAGGTACCGTGCACCTACGGCGAGCACCACGAATCCGGTGGTGAGATACGCGGCATTGAGCATGTGCGCCAAACGATACGGGAAGCTCGGATTGAAAACGATGTGCAGCCAATCGAGTGGGTATGCGACACCATTTCGAAACTCGTGGCCGCTCGGTGTCTGCATCCAGCTGTTTGCCGAAAGAATCCAGAATGCCGAAATCGCCGTTCCGATTGCGACGATCACTGCCGAAAGCACATAGAGCCATGGTGGGACGCGGTTCGAGCCAAACAGCAGCACTCCGAGGAAGGTCGCCTCGAGGAAGAATGCACTGAGCACTTCATATCCGATGAGTGGGCCGAGGACGTTTCCGGTGGCGACTGAAAAACGGCTCCAGTTCGTGCCGAGTTGATATGACAGCACGATGCCGGACACGACACCCATGGCAAAAGAGACGGCCAGAATTCTTGTCCAGAATCGCATGAGCAGATGGTGGTAATCATCGCCGGTGCGCAGCCAGATCGTGCCGAGGGTGGCGATGTAGGCCGACAAGCCGATCGTAAAGCTCGGGAAGATGATGTGAAACGCGATCGTGAAAGCAAATTGCCATCGGGCCAGGAGGACAGGATCAAATTCCATCAAAAGCTCCTACCGCCGTTTCGCACAGCCAATAAAATCGTGGCGAGCGTATTGCGTTCCCATCGTGCGGTGAATCGCAGCAGAAATCGGGCGGCCTGGACTCTGTCCACAGCGGCTCCAAGACGCTGACGATGGTGGAATTCGGCACTAGTCTGGCGTGCAGCCGCTCTCGGGAGGAGGACCGGGCATGGTGAAACGGCCAAGACGCGGAGCACGCAAGGGCAACGGCGGATCGAAAGTTGCCATTCTCCTTGCTCGCTACTTTGGCCTTGCGCAGCAAGGCACCGATATCCGCATCGAATTCGTAGCCGGCACCACGACGTTCCTGACAATGGTCTATATCGTCTTCGTCAACCCGGTCATCCTGGGCAAAGCCGGCATGGATTCCGGCGCTGTCTTCGTGGCCACCTGCGTAGCGGCGGCGGTGAGCACGATGGTGATGGCGCTCTACGCCAACTATCCCATCGCGCTGGCCCCGGGAATGGGGATCAATGCCTTTTTCGCATTCACCGTGGTGCTTACCTATAAATACACTTGGCAGCAGGCTCTCGCGGCAGTGTTCTGCTCCGGCGTGCTGTTCTTCCTGATTTCGGTCTTCCGAATCCGCGAATATGTCATCGATTCCATTCCGCAGAACCTGAAGCTCGCGGTCTCGGCGGGGGTCGGCTTGTTTTTGGGCATTATCGCGCTCGAAGAATCAAAAGTGATCGTTGCGCATCCTGCCACTCTGGTCACGCTCGGCGATCTGAAAAATCCGGAGGCCATTCTGATGCTGCTCGGATTTGTTTTGATTGCGGGTCTCAATCATCGGCGCGTTCTGGGTGCCACATTGATCGGCATTCTCGTCGTCACCGCGGCAGGCCTGCCACTCGGGCTTGCGCAATTCAAAGGGATCGTCTCGGCACCGCCGTCGATTGCGCCCACTTTGCTGCAGCTCGACTTTTCACGAATCACCGAGCTGACATTTCTTGTCGTCGTGTTTTCAATCCTGTTCATTGATGTGTTCGACAATGCCGGCACCTTGATCGGCGTTACGCATCGCACTGGCCTGATGAAGAACGGCAAGCTGGCGCGGATGAAGGAAGCGCTGATCTCAGACAGTTTTGCCGCCATGTTCGGCGCCCTGATCGGCACTTCGACGACCACGAGTTATATTGAAAGCGCGGCCGGCGTTTCCGCCGGCGGACGGACCGGATTGACTGCCGCTTTCGTCGCTGTGTTTTTCCTGCTTGCGCTGTTCTTCGCGCCGCTTGCAGGGATGATCCCTGTCTATGCATCCGCGGCGGCTTTGCTGTACGTCGCTTGCGTGATGGCGCGGGGACTCGCGGAGATCAACTGGGACGACGTCACCGAATACGCGCCGGCGGTGGTGACGGCAATCACCATGCCGCTGACCTACTCAATTGCGACGGGCATCGGATTGGGCTTCATCACATTCGTGCTGGCAAAAGTGATATCGGGCAAGGCGCGCGAGGCATCCCCGGCAGTCGTCCTGCTGGCCGCCCTGTTTGCTCTGAAATTCGCCGTCGGCGGGTGACCGACGGGGGGCTTTCCAATGGAAGCGGTACTCAGGACTCTTCCGATAGCGCTTTTTTGACCGCGAGCAGATCGCGCCAAGCAAAGCGCTTCTGCAACGGGCTTCGCAAGAGGAACGCCGGATGGAAGGTGGGCATGGCGCGTATTTGACGTTTTCCCGTATCGAACGTGAACCAGCGACCGCGCGTTTTTGTGATTCCGTCTTTTGTTCCAAGCAAGGCTTGTGCCGATGGTCCTCCGAGACAGACCAGAATGTCGGGATCGGCCAACTCAATTTGACGCAAGATGAAGGGAAGGCAAATCTGCGACTCCTGTGGAGTCGGCGTTCGATTTCCCGGCGGACGCCACGGCACGATATTGGCGATGTAGACCGAAGAGCGATCCATTCCGATCGCCGCGAGCATCCGATCGAGCAATTTCCCCGAACGGCCAACAAAGGGCAATCCTTCGATGTCTTCATCGCGGCCCGGTGCTTCGCCAACCAGCATCAAGGAGGCAGCCGGATTGCCGTCGGCGAAGACCAGCTGAGTGGCGGTTGCCTTGAGCGCGCAACCTGCAAATCCGGCAAGAATCGTGCGCAACTCTTCGAGTGTCTGTGCGCTTCTCGCCGCTTCGCGCGCCGCCATCACGGCGTGGTCGGGAGCAAGGGGAGCGGGGACCGGCCGCATTTCGGACACAGGGGCCGCCCGCTGGAGGCTTCGCGAGGATTTTGCCGGCTGTATCTGCTCGATCGGCGAGAGGCGATCGGTCGTGTGCTCGGTCACAAGCGCATCGACACCCGCATCGATATAGAAGTCGAGCAGGTCCCGCGCGCCTTTGTCGGAACGGGTCATCATCGTTATACCCTATCACGTCGAGCGCGCGATTGCGCCGCTGCGCACAAGAGTGGGACAATGGCGGCGGAGTGAAGTCATGGCCGAATTACCCGCCCGAGAGGCAATGGAATTCGACGTCGTGGTCGTCGGCGCCGGTCCGTCGGGCCTCGCCGCCGCGATCCGGCTCAAGCAGATCAACGCGGAAATTTCTGTCGTCGTCGTGGAGAAGGGCTCTGAAGTCGGGGCGCACATTCTCTCCGGCGCGGTGATCGATCCGGCGGGACTGGATCGGCTGCTGCCAGGTTGGCGTGAGGAGGAGACGCCGATCAAGACCAGCGTAACGGACGACCGGTTCTATTACCTGACCGCAAGCTCATCCGTACGGATACCGAATTTGATCATGCCGCCGTTGATGAACAATCACGGCAACTTCATCGTTTCTCTCGGAAGCGTCTGCCGGTGGCTGGCCGCAAAGGCTGAAGCCCTGGGTGTCGAAGTTTACCCCGGCTTTGCGGCCTCTGAAGTTCTCTACGACGCGAATGGTGCGGTGCGCGGCGTAGCCACCGGCGATATGGGGGTCGGAAAGGACGGCTCGCCGAAGGACAACTTTACACGTGGGATGGAATTGCAGGCCAAGTACACCCTCCTCGCCGAAGGTGCGCGCGGCAATTTGGGCAAGGACTTGATCGAGCGGTTCCAGCTTTCAAAAGATCGCGACCCGCAAAAATTCGGTCTCGGCCTGAAAGAACTCTGGCAGGTTGCGCCCGGGAAGCACCGCAAAGGGCTGGTGCAGCACACCTTGGGTTGGCCGCTCGACAACTCAACTGGCGGGGGCTCATTTCTTTACCATCTCGATGACGAGTTGGTCTCTGTCGGATTCGTCGTGCATCTGAACTATTCGAATCCGTATCTTTCGCCTTTTGAGGAATTTGAAAGATTCAAAACCCATCCGCTGGTCCGCGACACTTTCGTCTCGGGAAAGCGAATCGCCTATGGGGCTCGTGCCCTCACCGAAGGCGGATACCAATCGGTGCCGCAGCTGTCGTTTCCCGGCGGGGCACTCATCGGGTGCGATGCCGGATTCATGAACTTTCCGCGCATCAAGGGCAGCCATAACGCCATGCTCTCAGGAATAATGGCAGCCGAAGCGACAGCTGCCGCCCTCGCGGCGGGACGAAATCGCGACGACCTCATCGCGTATGAGACGGCTTGGCGCGATTCAGCGGTGGGAGAGGATCTGTGGAAGGTACGCAACGCCAAGCCGCTGCTGTCGAGATTCGGTACGCTCCTCGGCATTGCGCTCAGCGGATTCGACATGTGGACCAATACGCTGGGCTTCTCCTTGTTCGGCACCCTCAGGCACGGCAAGCCCGACTTCGCCTCGCTTAGACCTGCTGCCGAATGTGAGGCGATTTCCTATCCCAAGCCCGATGGCAGCATCACATTCGATCGCCTGTCCTCGGTATTTCTTTCAAACACCAATCATGAGGAAGACCAACCCGTGCATCTGAAGGTTCACGACATGGCGTTGCAGCGTCGTTCCGAACACGACGTCTATGCGGGCCCGTCTGCACGATATTGCCCTGCGGGAGTCTACGAATGGATCGAGGATCAGGCCGGGCCGAGATTCGTCATCAACGCGCAGAATTGCGTCCACTGCAAAACCTGCGACATCAAAGACCCGAATCAGAACATCACGTGGGTTCCGCCTGAAGGCGGCGGCGGGCCGAACTACCCAAACATGTGATTTGCATGGCCCGCGCCGTGGCCTTACTGCCACAGTGCGCGTCGGCCGGGGTTCCGCCTCCACGCGTTCTTGCAGGATAGGCGCAAAAAGGCCATTCTCGGCTGACATCGACGGTCCGCGACAAATCCGCGATCGGTCGCCTTATTGGAGCAACAGCCCGTGACGTTTTCGATTTTTGCCCGCTGCATTGGCGGCAGCGCGCTCACCGCCGTTCTGGTGACTTCGCCAGTGAGCTTTGCCGCACCGCCGGAAACGCTGCCGGTAGGCACGACAGCCTCAGGCAGTTATCTTGCGGCCCGTCACGCAGGACAGCAGCGGGATGCCGCAGCTGCAGCAACCTTTTACCGCCAGGCGCTCAAGCGCGACCCGAACAACGGCGAACTGCTCGATCGCGTGTTCTTGTCATTCCTGGTCGACGGCGATGTCGACGAATCGGTGAAATACGCCGAGCGCGTTGTCCAAGTCGACAAGAATGACCGGGTCGCACGTCTCGTGCTGGGCGTTCACGAGCTCAAGCGAAGGCAATATGCTGCCGCACGCCGGGACCTTGCGCAATCGGTTCGCGGACCGATCACCGATCTCACGGCAACGTTGTTGTCTGCCTGGAGCATGTATGGCGCCAATGACGCCAAAGGAGCCGTGGCCGCAATCGACCGCCTTGCAGGTCCCGACTGGTACGCCATTTTCAAGGATCTGCACGCCGGGATGATCTATGAGCTCGCCGGCAATCACAAGGAAGCCGGCAGGCGGCTCGAACATGCCTACAAGCGGGATTCAACGGCTCTGCGCGTAGTCCAGGCCTATGGCAGCTGGGTGTCGCGTCACCGATCTGCCAAGGAGGCGCTTGGCATCTTCGAGACATTCGACAAGACACTGCCAAGACACCCACTCGTCACTGAGGCAATGAACAAGCTCAAGGCGGGTGAAAAGCTGCCCGTCCTCGTTTCAAATGCGCAAGCCGGTGCGGCGGAGGCTCTGTACGGTCTAGGCGCATCACTCGGCCGGCGCGGCGGCGAAGATCTGGGCCTCGTCTATTTGCAGCTCGCGCTCTTTCTAGTCCCCAATCACTCGCTCGCATTGCTGTCACTGGCCGATCTCTACGAATCGCTGAAAAAGCCTGAACTGGCGATCAAGGTCTACGAGCGAGTACCGGCGAATTCGCCTCTTCACCGAAACGCGGCCATTCAGATGGCTGCCAACCTGGATGCGCTCGACCGCGCCGACGAGGCGCAAAAGCATTTAGAAACGCTCATAAAGAGCCACCCGGATGACCTTGAAGCCATCATGGCGCTCGGGAACGTCCTTCGTGGTCACAAGAAGTTCGCGGAATGCGCTAACGTCTATGGAAAAGGAGTCGCCCAAATCGCAAAGCCTGAAAAGGCTAACTGGGTACTCTTCTATTTCCGTGGAATTTGTTACGAGCGCTCCAAGCAGTGGCCCAAGGCGGAAGCGGATCTCAAGAAAGCGCTCGAGCTGTTCCCCGATCAGCCGCATGTGCTGAATTATCTTGGTTATTCCTGGATCGATCAGGGGATCAATCTCGACGAGGGCATGGAGATGATTAAGAAGGCCGTCCAGCAGCGCCCTGATGACGGCTATATCGTCGACTCCCTCGGGTGGGCTTACTATCGTGTCGGCAATTACGACGAGGCTACCAAACAGCTGGAGCGCGCGATCGAGCTCAAGCCCGAAGATCCCACCATCAATGACCACCTGGGAGATGCCTATTGGCGGGTTGGTCGGATGCTGGAAGCGAGATTCCAGTGGGCGCATGCGCGCGACCTCAAGCCTGACCCGGAGGAATTGCCGAAGATCGAGGCAAAGCTCAAATCGGGCTTGCCGGAGGAAACCTCGTCTCAGGCGAAGGCTACCAAAAAGGGCGGCAACGGCGGCTGATTTGCCGGTCGGCTGGGAAAACTTCGCGTGAGTGCGATGCTGCTCGAAAACGCGCCTGCCAAGGTGAACCTCACCTTGCGCGTGCTTGGCCGCCGTGCTGACGGCTATCATGAGATCGAAAGCCTCGTGGCATTCGCCGAAATCGGCGACACGGTTGAGATGGAGGCCGGGTCCGGGCAACCGCTCGAGATTACGGGGCCGTTTGCCGATTTCTGCGGTCCGGCTGCAGACAACCTGATCGTCAAGGCTCTCGCAGAGTTGCGCCGGCGGATCCCGGAGGTGCAGGCGGGAACCTTCAGACTCGAGAAGAGACTTCCCGTTGCCGCCGGGCTCGGCGGCGGTTCAGCCGACGCTGCGGCGGCATTGCGTCTTCTCGCCCGCATCAACAAGATCGCGCCGGATGATTCCAGACTCGCGTCAGCGGCACTGGCGATCGGGGCCGATGTGCCGGTCTGTCTCGATCCTTCCCCGCGCGTGATGCGCGGAATCGGGGAATTGCTTTCGGCGCCGGTGCGGCTTGCGTCCATGCCGGCCGTGCTGGTGAACCCGCGCGTGCCGCTCTCGACGCGCGATGTCTTTGCGCAGCATCGTGCAGGCGGAGAATCGCGGAAACTTCCACAAATTCCTGACGATCCCGACGCGCTTTTGGAATTGCTGAATGGACACGAGAACGAACTCACCGCGGCAGCCATTGCGTGCGCGCCGATTGTCGGCGAGGTGCTTGCAGAACTGAACGGTATGGAAGGCGTGCGCTTGGCCCGCATGTCGGGATCAGGACCGACCTGTTTCGCCATCCTGCGTTCTTACGAAGCGGCAGTGGGCGCGGCAGAATCTCTTTTGAAGCGGCGGAGCAATTGGTGGGTATGTGCAACGCACATTGGATAGCCACCATAGAGCACTTGTATCCGGCGGTTTCGGCCGGAATTGATGCCTATCGGCGCGTCAGTGCGCGCGCCCGATGCAGAAAGCGACGGCTTCTTCCAGCGCCGATTTGATTTTGGACGGCGGCACCAGGGCCAGTGCGTCCGTCGCGATGGCACCGTAGTGACGCGCGCGGCCGACCGTGTCCTCGATCGCATGATGTTTGGCCATGTATGACAGTGCGCGATCGAGGTCCCCATCCCGGATATCGCCCTGGCCCAGGGTACGATTCCAGAACGCCCGCTCGATTTCGGTGCCACGGCGGAAGGAGAGGACGACAGGCAAAGTGATCTTCCCCTCACGGAAGTCATCGCCAATGTTCTTGCCGAGCTTCGCCGATTTGCCTCCGTAGTCGAGCGCATCATCGATAAGCTGGAATGCGATGCCAAGGTTCATTCCGAATGATCGGCACGCAGCCAGCTCTGCCTTTTCCTTGGCGGCAAGAGCCGGGCCGACTTCGCAGGCTGCAGCGAACAATTCGGCGGTCTTCGCGCGAATGACGGCGAGGTATTCGTCTTCATTGGTCGCGGTGTTCTTTGCAGTCCCGAGTTGCATCACTTCGCCTTCGGCAATGACGGCGGCTGCAGATGACAGGATCTCCAGCGCATGCAGATCGCCGACTTCCACCATCATCTTGAACGCCTGGCCGAGAAGAAAATCGCCCACGAGCACGCTCGCCTCGTTGCCCCAGAGCATTCGAGCCGCCACCTTGCCACGCCGCATGTCACTTTCATCAACCACATCGTCGTGCAAGAGTGTGGCCGTGTGCATGAATTCGACGGCCGCCGCGAGCTTGATGTGGCCGTCTCCCGGGTATCCCGCCAGTCTTGCCATGGCGAGGGTGAGCATCGGCCGGAGCCGCTTTCCCCCGGATGAAATGAGGTGATTGGCAACTTCGGGAATCATCGCGACTTCGGACCCGGTGCGCGCGAGGATGGTGGCGTTGACGCGCTCCAGGTCCGGTGCGACGAGATCGACGAGGCGATCGAGGGAGGCCGGGTGCGGGCTCTCAAATGGAAGGACAACGGCCAAACATCTTCTCCGGCAGGTCTAAGATATGAGCATAGGAATGCTATGCCGATGCGGCAAGTGCATGGGTTTGCGTACCACCGCAGATGCCATTTCTGAAGGTGGGCAAGAGGGATTGTGCATCGGGTATGATTTCAAGCCGGTATTTGTGCGCCCGCGGCTTTCGTGAGGGGTAGGATGCGCGAACTCATCCGTACAAATGATGCGGTTCTGGTCTCGGCCGTTGTTGCCTTGCTGGAAAGTGCGGGCATTCGTCCGCTGGTTTTCGATCAGAACATGAGCGTCCTGGAAGGTTCACTCGGCGTGCTCCCCCGGCGGGTGCTCGTTGCGGCCGACCAAGAGTTGCGGGCGCGTACACTTCTGCAAAATGCCGGTTTTGGTCACGAATTGCGCGATGACGATTGAAAGCGGCACCAGCGAAGACGGAATTCTGGATGGCGCGTTGCGGATACGCCAGCCATTGCGTGGTCATCGAGTAGGGCACGATGCCATCTTGCTGGCTGCGGCAACGCAAGCGCGCCCAGGGGATCGTGCAGTCGAGTTGGGAGCGGGCGTAGGCGCGGCCGGGCTGGCGCTTGCTGCGCGAACCCCAGGGATGCAACTGACAATGATCGAAATCGATCCTGGCCTTTGTGAGCTGGCAGAAGCGAATGCGAAGCTCAATAGTCTGGATGCACGTGTGATTGTTCGCTGCGCTGATGTAGAGGACATCGCCGCACTGGAATCCGCTGGAGTGCTATCGGAAAGTTTCGATCGCGTGTTGATGAATCCGCCGTTCCTTGAGTCGCAACGCCATCAACCTTCTCCCGATCAGCGTCGCCGGCTCGCCTACCTAGGTGCTCCAGGCCTTCTATCACGTTGGATCGACAGTGCCGTCTTCCTGTTGAAGCCGGGTGGTGTGCTCACGATGATCTGGAGGGCTGACAGCGTCGACGACGTCCATGAGGTGCTCAGGCTTGCAATGGGCGGTATTGCCGTCCAGCGCGCGCATCCGCGGCCGGGTGCTCCGCCAATTCGCGTCTTGATTCGGGCGACCAAGGGTGAAGCCGGCGGACAATGGGAATATCCGCCGCTATTTCTTACCGACGAACTGGGAAGGCCATCGCCGACGGCGGAAGCGATCCTGCGCGGTCGGGAAATTCTCGAAATTGCGAAGGCCTGACGAGCCGTTCCTATTTTTTCCGCCACGCCCGCCGCAGCAGCCCACGCCAGCAGATTTCACCGATCTGGTCGCGGAGCCTTTCGAGGTTCCCGTCGCTCAGGCGAGAAAGGCCAATCACGCTGCCTGTCAAAACAAACAGAATTGCAATCTTGGGGTCCATTGATCCATCCGTCCTTTCGCAAGCGCCCACCCGGCCGGCAGCCAAGGCGCTGCAAAAAGCACTCCAAAGTTAAAGAATTACCAACGCCTGCTCCTCCGGCAAACGTCCGAAAAGCTGAGGCTCCGCTGAGCCAGTGCCCACCGCCGCCGAGGCTTTGACTTCGGGGGGTGTAGCTGCCTATCTGATTGCGATGCCCGATCCAGCTCGTTCCTCACGACGGAGTACAGGCCAGCGAGTCATCGATGTGCTTGCGCACGCGATTCCGCGGCGATTCAGGTCCGATATTCCCGTTGTGCCCGTGGTGCGCCTTGCCGGTGTCATTGGAGTTGTGAGCCCGCTGAGGCCGGGGATGCTGTTGTCAACGGTTGCGCGCTCGCTCGAGCGCGCCTTCGAGATGCCCCGCGCGTGCGCGGTTGCATTGCTCATCAACTCGCCGGGAGGATCGCCCTCCCAGTCGCATCTGATCTTTCGGAGAATTCGCGAACTTGCGCAGGAGAAGGAGATTCCGGTCCTCGCCTTTGTGGAGGACATCGGCGCGTCCGGAGGCTACATGCTTGCTTGCGCAGCCGACGAGATTATTTGCGACAATTTTTCGCTTGTCGGCTCGATTGGGGTGGTCGGCGGCACATTCGGTTTTCCGAAGCTGATGGAAAAGCTGGGGATCGAACGCCGAGTCTACACGGCCGGCGACCGCAAGGTTCTGCTTGATCCATTCCTTCCGGAAAAACCGGAAGACATCGAGCGGATCAATGCCATCCAGCGCGATATTCACCGGAACTTCATCGACCTGGTTAAGACGCGACGCGGTGAAAAGCTCAAGGGTTCCGATGACGTTCTGTTTTCGGGTGAATTTTGGACCGCGGAGAAGGCCGTCGAACTCGGGCTTGCGGATGGAGTGGGCGATCTGCGCTCGACATTGCGTCAGCGGTACGGCGAAAAGGTTTATACGCCGCTTATCTCGGCGGAGCGCAGCCTGCTGGGTAGACGATTGCCGGGTGTCAATTTTGCGAATGCGATGGCGGAGCGGACGAATTTCGCCGAGGACCTAATTTCGGCGCTGGAAATTCGAGCCTTGTGGTCGCGATTCGGACTTTAGCCAGCTTCACTATTGCCGATCCGTAACTTGCATTGGCCGCAGTCCGCCCCGAAAATGCCTCCATCTCGAACGAGGTTCGATCTGGACATCGATTGGGGTCGCCATGCCGTCGTTTCTGTTATCGCCACTCGTCAAGTGGTCGCTCGCCGCGCTGGGCGGCGCAATGATCATCAATTGGGCTGTCAAGGAGGCCCGTCGAATCAACGAGGAGCTTGATCGGGCCCGGCGCGTGAAAGCAAAAATTCCCGACACGGAAAATCGACCGACCCTGCGCCGCGATCCCGAAAGCGGCGAATATCGCCTCTGATTGCCAGCTGTTCGCTGCTAGTCGAAATAGTGATCAGGCGCGCTTTTGTGCCCGCCGATCATTGCGCCGAAAAACAACACGATCAGTACCCAACCGACGAGTTGAAACGCGATCACGGCCGTCCCCCATACGCTGGCGCTGCGGTCCATAACAGTGGCGTCTCAAATTTCCGGTAAATGCGCTCGACTTGACCCTCTCCGACAGCGCCTCTAGGGTCGAATCTATTCCTGTGCTTAAGAATCAGTATCCGACCGATGGCTGAAGCCGATCTTCGTGCCAGCGATAGCATCACGCGTCAGGATGGCCTCGACCCGTCGCGGTCGTTCCAGGGCCTGATCCTCGCGCTGCAGCAGTACTGGGCGAGATGGGGTTGCGTGATATTGCAGCCTTACGACATGGAAGTCGGCGCCGGCACCTTCCATCCGGCGACGACTCTTCGCGCCCTCGGACCCAAGCCCTGGAACGCAGCCTATGTGCAACCGTCGCGCCGGCCGAAAGACGGCCGCTACGGCGAGAACCCGAACCGGTTGCAGCACTATTATCAGTTTCAGGTGATGTTAAAGCCTTCCCCGCCGGACATTCAGGACCTTTATCTGCGTTCCCTGCAGGCCATCGGCATCGATCTTGCGGTCCACGATATCCGCTTCGTGGAGGACGACTGGGAAAGTCCGACGCTCGGGGCGTGGGGCCTGGGATGGGAGTGCTGGTGCGACGGTATGGAAGTATCGCAGTTCACATACTTTCAGCAGGTGGCAGGGTTCGAATGTGCGCCCGTTGCCGGTGAGATCACTTATGGTCTCGAGCGGCTGGCGATGTATGTGCAAGGAGTGGACAACGTATTCGCGCTCAACTTCAACGGTCGCGATGATGACAGGAAGGTCACATACGGTGACGTCTTTCTGCAGGCGGAACAGGAATATTCGCGCCACAATTTTGAATTTGCCGATACCGCGATGCTGTTTGAACAGTTCAAAATGGCGGAGGCCGCATGTCGGAAATATCTTGCTGATGGCTGGGCCAACGGCGAACGCAAGCGCCATCTCATGGCGATGCCGGCTTACGACCAGTGCATCAAGGCAAGTCACGTCTTCAATCTTCTCGATGCAAGGGGCGTCATTTCGGTGACCGAGCGGCAAAGCTATATTCTGCGCGTCCGCGAACTGGCTAAGGCTTGCGGGGAAGCTTGGCTGGCGACCGAGGGCGGCGGGGCGGCGTAAGCTTTGGTTCGATCTTGTTCCGCCCTGGACTGCAGAATGAGCTCTGGGTTTGAGCAACGCGCTCGCAAGCGCGCTGCCTGCACCGTCAGATGTGTCAATTCTCCGGCAGCAGCGGATCGGAGCTGGGGGCTTGGCGGCAATGGAGGCTGGTGAACTCCCGCACGTGACAGCAGCGGGCCTCCTTGCTAGGCAAGCGCCCGCACAGCCAAGGCCACGACCGAGATGCCGGACCTTCTGCTCGAGTTTCTCTCCGAGGAGATTCCCGCCCGCATGCAAGCGCGCGCGTGCGAGGATCTGCGTAGGCTGGTCACAGATCGCCTGGTGTCCGCCGGGCTCATGTACGAAGGTGCCAAGGCATTCGCGACCCCGCGCCGGCTCACTTTGTCGGTACACGGAATTCCGGCGCGTCAGCCCGATGCGAAGGAAGAAAAAAAAGGGCCTCGTGTCGGCGCTCCGGATTCGGCAATTGCCGGATTTGTGAAATCGGCAGGTCTCAAATCAATCAAGGAAGCAAAAGTCCAGCCCGACAAGAAAGGTGATTTCTATGTCGCAATCATCGAGAAGCCGGGCAGGCCTTCGGGCGAACTGATCGCTGAACTTCTTCCCGAGGTGGTAGCGAATTTTCCGTGGCCGAAATCAATGAGGTGGGGCACGGGGACCCTGAGTTGGGTACGCCCACTGCACTCGGTCCTTGCGATGTTTGGTCCGGAGACGGAAGAACCGGAGGTCCTGCGTTTTTCCGTGGATGGCGTGGCCGCCGGGGACGAGACGCGAGGGCATCGCTTCATGGCGCCTGCGCCGATCAAGGTCAGGCGCTTCGAAGACTATGCCGCGAAGCTGTTGCAAGCCAAAGTGGTGCTCGATCCTGCACGGCGAGCCGACATTATTCTGGCGGACGCTAAGAATCTCGCATTCGCGCAAGGATATGAGCTGGTCGAGGACGACGCGCTGCTTGCCGAGGTGGCCGGCCTGGTGGAATGGCCTGTCACGCTCATGGGCAGTTTCGACCGGGCATTTCTTGCAATGCCCGATGAAGTCATTCGTGCAACAATCCGTAACAATCAGAAATGCTTCGTGCTGCGCGATCCGCAAACGGCAAAACTCGTCAACAGATTCATTCTTGTAGCCAACCAAGACGCCGCTGACGGCGGAAAGGCGATCGTTGCGGGCAACGAGCGCGTCATCCATGCACGATTGTCCGATGCGAAATTCTTCTATGAGACCGATCTGAGGACACGTCTGGAAGATCGGCTGCCGAAATTCGAGGGCATCGTTTTTCATGAGAAACTCGGCACGCAGGCTGAACGCATCGCACGCATCACGGCGCTTGCAGGTCAGCTCGCAACGAGTGTCGGCGCCGATGTTGCCACAGTCGAACGCGCTGCCTGGCTGTGCAAGGCTGATCTGTTGACGGAAGTGGTGGGTGAATTTCCGGAGCTGCAGGGCTTGATGGGCCGATACTATGCCGAAGCGCAGAACGAGGACGAAGCGGTCGCGCATGCCATCGAAGACCACTACAAACCCAAAGGGCCGGATGATCTGGTCCCGGGAGATCCGGTTGCCATAGCAGTTGCGCTTGCTGACAAGATCGACACCCTGGTCTGTTTCTGGGCCATAGGAGAAAAGCCAACTGGATCGAAAGATCCGTTCGCGCTCAGACGGGCGGCGCTCGGCATCATCCGGATTATTCTCGAAAACGAGCTCCGCCTCTCACTCCAGGTGTTCTTCTGGAAGCATTTCGCTTTGGTCGCGCGCGATGAAGCTCTTGCGAGCGCGATTGCAATGCTGCAGCCGCTGAATGATCAGATCGCCAGGATCAGTGCCAGCGACATAGAGCTTGCGGTCAAGCTCGAAGTGCTGGTCTCCGAAAAAGCCAGGCAGGTTTCGAAGCCGCTGCTCGTTCAGGCGCACAGCTATCTTCATGAGGCGCACGATTTGATCGCGTTCATCGCCGATCGTCTCAAGGTGCAGCTGCGAGATCAGGGTGCGCGGCACGATCTGGTCGATGCGGTTTTTTCGCTTGAGGGACAGGACGATCTCTTGATGATCGTGCGGCGCGTCGAGGCACTTGGAAAATTTCTCGACACGGATGACGGCAAAAATCTGCTTGCAGGCTACAAGCGTGCGACGAACATCATCCGGATCGAGGAAAAGAAGGATCAGCGTGATTACACGGGCGCTCCCGATCCGAAACTCTATGTATTATCCGAAGAAAAAGCACTCGCGGAGGCGATCGATGCGGCCATCACGGGAGCTGCCGGCGCAGTGCGGAGGGAAGACTTTGCATCTGCAATGCAGGCCGTCGCGGCGCTTCGCCCACGTGTCGATTCCTTTTTCGAGAAGGTGACCGTGAATGTGGACGACAAGCGCTTGCGTGAAAATCGTCTCAGACTGCTGAACCAGATTCGCGAAGCGACGCGGGCTGTCGCGGATTTCTCGAAGATCGAGGGCTAATGCTCCGATCTGAGGCCGAATTGCGGGAGGGTATTGCGAATCAAAGAGGGAACTGCAGTACCCAGCTTATAGTTTGATCCATCGCCAACCAACCGGGAACACAACATGGTCGTCGGAATTTCGCATCTGCAGCCGATTGTCGCTCTTGTCGCGGGCATTCTCATTCTCGTCATCCCGCGTTTGCTCAACATCATTGTGGCTGTATACCTGATCCTCATCGGTCTGCTCGGGCTTGGAGTTCTGCGCTAGCGGAATTACGGCTTGCGCCGGCCCGCTCTGCAGTGCTTTTTTAGTAACGTTGCTTCGCGTAGAATCTGACCATGGCCAAGCGAAAACGTCGTCGCGTCAGCGCCAAGAGCAAGAAGCGCAGTTTACGTAAGCCCGGGCGATCGGCTTCCCGGTCGACGGCCCCTGTGTCCAGAGGAAAGTGGGTCTATAGCTTCGGCGATGGCCGCGCCGAGGGAAAGTCATCGATGCGCGATTTGCTTGGTGGCAAAGGAGCCGGCCTCGCGGAGATGGCGAGTCTGGGCCTTCCGGTCCCGCCGGGCTTTACGATCACGACCGAAGTCTGCACCTATTATTATTCACATAACAAACAATATCCAAAGCACCTGCAGTCGCAGGTGGAAAAAGCCTTGGCACAGGTCGGCCGGCTGACCGGAAAGAAATTCGGCGACAGCTCCAATCCGCTGCTTGTCTCGGTGCGATCCGGTGCCCGTGCCTCGATGCCGGGAATGATGGATACTGTTCTCAATCTCGGACTCAACGACGAAACCGTCGTGGCCCTGGCGAAAAAATCCGGAGATCGGCGTTTCGCCTATGACAGCTATCGTCGATTCATCACGATGTACTCCGACGTGGTGCTCGGGATCGGCCATGAGCATTTTGAGGAGTTGCTGGATCGCCACAAGGAGCGGGAGGGCTACAGTCTCGACACCGATCTCTCCGCCGACGACTGGGCCGACTTGGTGCTGCAGTACAAAAAACGCGTGAACGATGAACTGGGCAAGGAATTTCCGCAGGATCCGCACGAGCAGCTCTGGGGCGCGATCGGCGCAGTTTTCGGCTCGTGGATGAACCAGCGTGCGGTGACATATCGCAAGCTGCACGGCATTCCGGAAAGCTGGGGCACCGCGGTCAATGTCCAGGCCATGGTCTTCGGGAATATGGGCGACACCTCGGCGACGGGCGTTGCATTCACGCGCAATCCGTCGACCGGAGAGAAGAAGCTTTACGGCGAATTCCTGATCAATGCGCAGGGTGAAGATGTCGTAGCGGGCATTCGCACGCCTCAGGAAATCACCGAGGAGGCTCGCAAGGAGGCTGGCTCCGATAAGCCTTCGATGGAATACGCGCTGCCGAAAGCTTATGCCGAGTTGAAGCGCATCCACGGCGTGCTCGAGCGTCATTACCGCGACATGCAGGACCTGGAATTCACAGTCGAGCAGGGCAAGTTGTGGATGCTGCAGACGCGGGCGGGCAAGCGCACGGCCAAAGCAGCACTGCGGATCGCCGTCGAACTCGCGAATGAAGGGCTTATTTCAAGAAACGATGCGGTTCTACGGGTAGACCCGCTGACGCTCGACCAGCTTCTCCATCCCACCATAGATCCGCGCGCGCACCGTCGCGTCATCGCGACCGGACTCCCGGCATCGCCAGGAGCTGCCACCGGCGAGATCGTCTTTTCGCCAGACGAAGCCGCCGAGCTCAAATCAGAAGGCAGGCGCGTTGTTCTCGTCCGCGTGGAAACCTCGCCCGAAGACATCCACGGCATGCATGCGGCGGAAGGCATTCTCACCACGCGCGGGGGCATGACGTCTCACGCCGCCGTCGTCGCGCGCGGAATGGGAAAGCCCTGCGTCTCCGGGGCCGGTTCGCTCAGGGTGGATTACGCCGGCGGCACGATGACGGCAGGCGGACAGACCTTCAAGAAGGGGGACTACATAACGATCGATGGTTCGACGGGCCAGGTGCTCGCAGGCAAGGTCGAGATGATCGAGCCGCAGCTGTCCGGTGAATTTGCGACCTTGATCGGCTGGGCCGACAAGGTGCGCCGTCTGGGCGTGCGGGCGAATGCCGACACATCCACCGACGCAAAGGCGGCAATTCGTTTCGGAGCGGAAGGGATAGGCCTTTGCCGCACCGAGCACATGTTCTTCGAGGAGGGACGCATCCAGGCGGTGCGCGAGATGATTCTTGCCGACGATGAGAGATCTCGCCGTGCAGCTATCGTCAAGCTCTTGCCGATGCAACGTGCCGATTTCGTCGAGCTTTTCAAGATCATGGCTGGGAGGCCGGTGACGATCCGCCTGCTCGATCCGCCGCTGCATGAATTCCTCCCGCATGGCGAAGAAGAGATCGCCGAGGTTGCGGCGGCCATGCACGCCGACCCGAAGAAACTCGCAGCGCGCGCCAGCGAACTCTCGGAGTTCAATCCCATGCTGGGGTTCCGAGGATGCCGGATCGCCATAGCCTATCCTGAAATCGCCGAAATGCAGGCCCGCGCCATATTCGAAGCGGCCGATGAGGCGGCCAAGAGCACCGGCAATCCAGTCGTGCCGGAAGTTATGGTGCCGCTGATTGCGACCAAAGCCGAGCTCGACATTGTCAAAGCGCACATCGACGCCATGGCCGAAGCCGTCGCGAAGGAGAGAAATACGAAGATCAACTACCAGGTCGGGACCATGATCGAACTGCCGCGTGCCTCGCTGCTTGCCGGAGAGATTGCGCAGAGCGCCGAATTCTTTTCCTTTGGCACGAACGATCTCACTCAAACTACGTTTGGTATTTCGCGCGATGACGCGGCAAGTTTTCTCGGCATTTATACCGCGCGCGGAATCCTGGCAGCCGATCCTTTCGTGTCGATCGATCGCGAGGGTGTCGGCGAACTCGTGAAGATCGGGGTCGAACGGGGCCGCAAAGTGCGGCCAAAGCTCAAGGTGGGCATTTGCGGCGAGCACGGCGGTGATCCGGCCTCTGTCGCATTCTGTCACCAGGCGAAGCTTGATTACGTGTCATGCTCGCCTTTCCGTGTGCCAATCGCGCGCCTGGCCGCTGCGCAGGCTGCGCTGGGCAAGCCCGTTGCCAGCCAGGCCTGATCCGCGGATTTGGCGATCGTGCCGCTTCGCCGTCGGGCGAGACGTTTGCCGGGCTAGACAGCTACCCTGCCGAGAAAATCTTCCACTTCGAGGCGCAGATTGGCGACAGCCTGTTCGACCGCTTGAGAGGCGTCCCGGACCACCTCGGCCGAGCGCCGCGTTTGCGTTGCCGCATCGGCAACTTCCCCAAGCACGGCGACTACGTGGCCAGTGGCTTCGGCCGCGCTCGCGACATTGCGCGAGATTTCGCTGGTAGCGGAGTTCTGTTGCTCGACGGAGGCGGCCACAGCGGCCGTGTTCACGTTGATCTCCTGCATTCGCGAAGCGATTTGCCTGATTGCCTCGACCGCAGCCGAAGTCGAACCCTGGACGGCAAGAATATGGTTTGCGATGTCCTCGGTTGCTTTGGCCGTCTGAACGGCCAGTGATTTGACCTCCGAGGCGACAACGGCAAAACCTTTTCCCGCTTCGCCAGCCCGTGCCGCTTCGATCGTCGCGTTGAGCGCCAGAAGATTGGTCTGGCCTGCAATGTTGCGGATCAGCTTGACCACTTCTCCAATCTTCTGCGCCCCTTCGGCAAGTCCGCCCATTTCATCGTCCGTCGCGCGCGCCTCGCTGGTAGCCAGGCTCACGACATTCGTGGTCTGGTTCAGCTGCCGGCTGATTTCGTTGATCGAATGCGCCAATTCATCGGCTGCAACGGCGGCCGTTTCAACATTGGCCGAAGCTTCATGGAATGCATGCACGGCGCTCTCGGCCCGCTGCGAGGTCTGCTCGGATGACCCGAATAGCCCGCTTGAGGTCGTACGCATCGCGCTAGCACTGCTGCCTACGGTCGCAAGCAGTTTTTCGACGGCCGGGCGAAACGACGCGATCGCGGATTCGACGATCGTACGTCGCTGCTCGTGGCCGCGGATGACGGCGCGTTCTTCCTCGGCCCGCCTCTGCTCGGTCACATCTTCATGGGTGGAGACCCAGCCGCCTCCAGGCAAAGGTTCATTCTTGGCCAGAACGATACGGCCATCGCTTGCATGAACATAATTGCCCTTGCTCTTTCCGGATCGCACACCGTCGATGATCATCTGGCAATAGGCGTCCACATCTCCAGAAAACAGCCCTGTCTCTTTCCGATGCTCAATCAGTGCACGCAGCGAGCAGCCAGGCCGCACGATCTGCGGCGAGAGCCTGTACATTTCGATATAGCGGCGGTTGCACATCACGATCCTGGTCTGCGCGTCGAACATGTTGAGTCCTTGCGACATGTTGTCGATGGCGCTGAGGAGCCGCGCGTTGTGCTTGCGCAAGCGTTCGTACAGGAAAACGAGCGGTCCCATGGCCGCCAAACATGATATTGCGACCAGCAAAGCCTGTGTGGCAGTGGATGCGGACAGAAAATAAGCGATCATTCGGCCCCAAAGCTTTCCCGCGGGCATAGTGGGCGGCACCGATTGCGATATGGTTAACTATTGTTTTTCACAGCAGACTTGTTGGATGTGACGCCGATGAGCCACGCGGGCGTCTATTGGTATGCTTTTGTTGCAATTGGCGGGCTTGCGTTTGGCTTGTCAGGCGAACGGCGGCCATTTGGAGACGACGTGCTCGCACATCCTTTCGTGATCTATTTTCTGCTGGTGGGCATCGGACTTGTTGTCTTGCGGATCGTCCGCGGAAAGCCCGTGCCTCAACTGCTGCCGGAACGGACGCTGGCTCTGGGCTGCGCGGCCGGAATTCTCTGCTTTCTCGTCGGCAATTTCGTCGCAGTGCGGCTTGTCGGCATTTGAGGCTCGCCGCGTGTTGCGGAAGCGTGGCGGTTAACGCCTTCGCAAGGTTAATCGGTTCATAACCTGGGTTTCTGGAGCCATTGCCGGCGCGCGATGGTTGACGTTTCGGTGTGGCGTTGAGCGTACAGGGATCAGCTTCGGTTCGGCGCCGGCGGTTCAAAGCCGCGGCGCTCTGCATTTTGACTGTTCTCATTGCGGTCCTGCCCGATACGATCGCCTTTCAAGATCTCGGAGCATTGCTTGCGCGCCAAAAGGGCGTCGCGAAGCGCTGGCAGCAGCACCTGATCGCATCGCCTTTCGGTACCATCCATGCCGCAATGTTCAGCTTTCCGCGACCGGTCGGGACTGTCATACCGCATCCGCCGATATATGCGCTGGCCAATTTCGATCCGGCGGATATCACCGGCTCGATCGGCAAGCAGGTCCTTGGCGATTTGAATGCTCCGCTGCAATTCCCAAAATCGAACCGGCAAGCCAAGCGCGATTCCTTGATTGCGCGAGCGCGCGAGCCGATGCCTCCCTTGCCGCCCGAACTCGCAATCGAACCCGTCCCCCGCAGTGACGCCGAACCCTTGAAGAATGACGGAAGCATCGGGCGGTTCGAACCATATGCACAATATGAATTCGTCAGCCGTTCACCGGACAGCGGGGCGACACCCGATATCGATCTGCCGTACGCAGACATTCCGCCAGCCAATCTCACGCCGACCGCATCCGCGGATGTGAAAGGCAAGGAGATGACTCGGCTTTTCTTTGGCGCCAGCTCGATGGGAGCGCGCGAACAAATCGCGCCATGGGCTCCGGGCCAAGCGCCTGTAGTGCTTGCTTCGCGTGGCGATCCGGACATCAAGGAGTCCGCGCTCACTGCGACGTCGCCGGGTGCATCCAATGATTCAGGAGAAAGCATCGCCAGCAAGGGCGAGGTGACCGGAGCGGACCAGCGGCCGCGATCGCCGGCGGAGCGTCTGGCACTTTCAGGCCCCAGCCGCGCGAAAGCCGAGAAGTGTCTCGCGAATGCAGTCTATTTCGAGGCGCGTGGTGAATCCGTGCGCGGCCAGATAGCAGTTGCGCAGGTCGTCATGAATCGCGTCTTTTCGCCGTTCTATCCCAATGATGTTTGCGGCGTCGTCTATCAAAATGTCGGTCGGCATCTGGCATGCCAATTCACGTTCGCATGTGATGGCATTCCCGACATCGTCACAGAGCCGGATGCCTGGGAGCGCGCCAAGCGGATCGCGCGCGACATGCTCGATGGCAAGCTGTGGATGCCCGAAGTGGCAAAGTCGACCCATTATCACGCCTATTGGGTGCATCCCGACTGGGTCAACGAAATGAAGAAGATCTACAAACTCGGAGTGCATACATTCTATCGACCGCGTGCGTGGGGCGATGGAGAGGATGAGCCGACATGGGGTGATCCCGAGCAGACCGCAAAGGAAGCCGCCAAGGAGGAGGCGAGGGCCCCGGTCAGCCACAGTCTTGAATGGTTGCGTTCGGAGGAGGGCCGGGCCTGGGCACGGCTGAACGTCCGTAAATAGGCCGTCGCCGAGCCATGCGTTTGGCAAATGGCCAGGATCACCAAATTTCGTTTGGGAACCGGCGGGTGAACATCTATGTTCCGCGCCTTGCCACGCGAACGCCGTGAGCAGGACGGTATTTTGCGGGAGCGATCGGATGGCCGTGCAGTCGGTGAGCGAGAGGACAGTGGGGACTAGCGCGTGGCGCACACCGCTCGTCATCATCGTCTGCGGCTGCCTGATCGGCGCAATCGGATTTGGACCGCGCGCTGCTTTGGGCCTTTTCCTCACGCCCATGTCGTCGGCCTACAGCTGGGGCCGAGATGTCTTTGCGCTGGCGTTGGCAATTCAGGTGCTGATCTGGGGCGCCGCGACGCCGTTTGCCGGCGCTATCGCGGATCGCTTCGGTTCACTGCCCGTGCTCGCGACAGGCGCGGTGCTTTATTTCGCCGGGCTCGCGCTGATGGCGAACTCAACCACTCCGGCCATGCTCGACTTCTCTGCCGGTGTTTTGACTGGACTGGGCATCGCGGGGACGTCGTTCACGCTTGTGCTCGCGTCATTCAGCAAATTGATGCCCATCGAATGGCGAGGTTTTGCCTTTGGTGTCGGCACGGCTGCAGGATCATTCGGCCAGTTTTTGTTTTCGCCGCTTGCCGTAGGTCTCATCGGGCTTCTCGGCTGGCAGCATGCGCTGTTCGCGCTCGGGCTCCTGACGTTGTTGATGATTCCTTGCGCATTCGGCGTGCGCACGCCTCCGATGGACATGACCGCCTCGCCGGGCGAAGCAAAAAAACAATCGCTCGTGCAGGCACTCTCGGAAGCATTCGGACATCGCAGTTATGTTCTGCTGGTGCTCGGATTTTTTACCTGCGGCTTCCAATTGCTGTTCATCACAGTGCATCTGCCCGCTTATCTCGTCGACCGGGGCTTGTCTGTCGATGCTGGCGCCTGGACGATCGGCATCATTGGCCTGTTCAATATTGTCGGTTCTGTTGCCGCCGGCTGGCTCGGCGACCGGATGCCTAAACGCTACCTTCTCTCCGTGATTTATCTGCTGCGATCGCTTGCCGTGGTGGCGTTCATCAGTCTTCCTGTCACAGCGCTATCGGCAGTTGTCTTCGGCGCAATCATGGGCCTGCTCTGGCTCTCGACGGTGCCGCCAACATCCGGGCTCGTCGCGCTGATGTTCGGCACGCGTTGGATGGCGACATTGTTCGGCTTCGCGTTCTTCAGCCACCAGGTGGGCGGATTTCTCGGCGTTTGGCTGGGCGGCGTGCTGTTCGAAAGAACGGGTTCTTACCAAGTCATCTGGTGGCTCTCGGTTGCCCTCGGCGTCGTGTCTGCCATCATCAACCTGCCGATCGTGGAAAAACCGGTCGCCCGCGGCGAGCCCGTGCCAGCCTAAGCGCTTGCGCCCGGATGCGGCCCGCGCCATGAATGCGCGGACTAACGGACGAGGCATGCGTGGCATTCAAGGCAATCGTCATTGAGAAGGCGGACGGCGGCACGAAAGCTGCGCTCGCCGATTTCGATGAAGCCAATCTGATGGATGGCGATGTGACCGTCCGCGTCGCGTACTCGACGCTCAACTACAAGGATGGGCTTGCCATCACCGGGAAAGGCCCGGTCGTGAGACGGTTCCCGATGATCGCCGGCATCGATTTTTCAGGAACAGTCGAAACCTCGGCACATGCCGGGTGGCGGCCCGGCGACAAGGTCATTCTCAATGGATGGGGCTGCGGCGAAACACATCTCGGCGCCTACGCCGAAAAGGCGAGGGTGAAAGGCGATTGGCTGGTTCCGCTTCCGCAAAGCATGAGCGAACGCGACGCGATGGCGATCGGCACCGCAGGCTATACCGCGATGCTTGCAGTCATGGCCCTCGAAGATCATGGGCTGAAGCCGACGGACGGTCCCGTCGCCGTGACCGGCGCGGCGGGCGGGCTCGGCTCGGTTGCAATCGCGATTTTATCCCGCCGAGGCTTCGCCGTGCACGCCGTCACCGGGCGGCCGAACGAAAGCGGCTATCTGAAGGAATTGGGCGCCACCGAGATCGTGGAGCGCAAAGAGCTCGCCGGACCCGCCAGGCCGTTGGCCAAGGAGCGATGGGCTGGCGCGATTGATGCCGTGGGGTCCACGACGCTTGCGAACCTGCTCTCCATGACGCGCTATGGCGGCGCTGTCGCCGCATGCGGATTGGCTGGAGGTATGGATCTGCCGGCGTCGGTGGCCCCATTTATTTTGCGGGCTGTGTGTCTTTACGGCATCGATTCCGTCATGTGCCCGTTGGAACGCAGACGTCAGGCGTGGAAAAGGCTGGAAACGGACCTCGACCGCCAAAAACTGGCCACGATGACCCGGGAAATAGGCTTGGGCGACGTGATCCGGGTAGCGCCAGAAATCCTTTCCGGGCACGTACGCGGGCGTGTCGTGGTCAAGATCGGGTAAACACATTCAGGATTTGTCGACGAAAGCAGTGCATAATTCGTTAGCCCTGAAAATCGGGCCGCGTGTGCTGTAAACTGTTGCGTATTCGGAGTTCGGGGATGCTGCGTCATTTCGCATTTTCGGTCGGCTTGTTGGCGGCGATGCCGGCCCTGGCGGGCGAGATGAACGCCGATGAGGCTCGCCGTTTCGTGGTCGGCAAGACATTCAGCTACACCTGCTTCGAAGGTACCCGCGGGCAGGGACGCGTGAATTCCGACGGCTCGGTCGTCGGCTCGATCCAATTCCAGGGCACGGGTCAGGTCCGCTATGCGCGGCTGCCGGCCGACACGTTGCAGGTCAAGGGCGAGTCCGTCTGCGCATCACTACGCGGCATGCCGATCCAGCCGTGCTTCTATCTCGAGCGCACGAGTGAAAACAGCTTCCGCGGATCGGTGTCGGGGCTCGGCTTTGCCTATTGCGAATTCACCCGGCATCCAGGGCGGGCGACGGTTGCGCACACCGCGCGGCGGTCGCACGCACAACCGCTCGGGCTACGTCCGTCGCTAACTGCCGACAACAACTGATCCTCGCATCTTCGGCAAAAAGATCATCGCGGGTAGTGACGCGCGATACATCTGGTCCGCGCGATCGCGCGTTTAATCCACGGCTGTTCGCGGGTTCAGCCGATGTCAAGTCGGAATGGATGGCCTTCGGTCGCGGCATCCCCGCTTCCGATTGCCTCGATCGCCTTTATCATCCGCCCACCCCGGTTGAGCAGGCGATCGGCGATCGAAACGATGCGCGCATTCGGCTGCGCCGTGCGGGACGCGCGGCGGATGTCCCAGGCGATCTGCATCTCGTCGCGCTGCGGATTGAGAGCGCATGCAGCCACGTAGGCTCCGGCCGTCGATCGGCTGATGCCCGCAAAACAGTGCACCACCATCGGCGCCGTGCGATCCCAGGCTCTCACGAATTCGATGAGCTGCTGCACATGTTCGTGCGCCGGGATGGTGTAGCCGTCCATCGGCGTCGTGATGTCATCAACCGCCAGCACAAGATGATTTTCGGGTGCGATGTGGACGGGGCGCTGCACGCGATCCACCAGTCGCAGCAGGGTGACGATGTGACGCGCACCGGTTTCGTCAACCGTGGCGTGAAGTCGGGCAAGCGAGCAGACGTGAATCATTTCCGACTGAATCTATGTTTCCCGATAGGCGATGAAAAGGCTTACGCGCGAAGAAGCTTTACGAATCGTTCCTGGTAACGCGCTTGAGCGGTTTCGGCTGGCCAGGGGCTGAGATAGTCGCGCTCGAGCACTGCGGAAAATTTCGGCGGCGGGCCGAAGAATCTCCGGGCTTCTTCATCGGAAAAGCCGGCGAGGCGGGTCGCTTCGAGATAGGCGGCACTGCGGTCGGCGGCCTTGATCAGCTGCTGCACTGGCTCCGCCAGCCTCGCGGGGAGTCCAAAACGCAGGTGGATCGCGGCGAGCAGCCGTTTCTCGACTGACTTGTAACCATCGCCGATTACGGCTTTGAACGGAGAAATCATGTCACCGATCACATATTCCGGTGCATCGTGAAGAAGCAAGGCGAGCCGGCCGGTGCGGTCGAGTCGCGCAACCCTAACCCGCGCGAGGGCCTCGACAAGCAAAGCATGTTGCGCCACCGAAAAGATATGCGCGCCTTGAGTCTGGCCGTTCCAGCGTGCGACGCGAGCGAGCCCATGCGCAATGTCTTCGATCTCGATGTCGAGCGGGGAGGGATCGAGCAGATCGAGCCGGCGGCCCGAAAGCATCCGCTGCCACGCCCGCGGCGCAGTTTCGGGGCTACGCGCTCTGGCCGGCTTTCTCATCTTTTTTTGGCGAGCTTCGCGACTGCGGCGTGGCGGTGGCAGGTGACCAGGTGATCGTTGACCATGCCCACCGCCTGCATAAAAGCATAGACGATCGTCGGTCCGACAAATTTGAAGCCTTGCGATATGAGCTGCTTCGATATTTTTCGCGACAGCTCGGTTTCCGCCGGCACCTGCCTGGTCGTACGGAACTTGTTGATCCTCGGCCTGCCATCGAGGTGATCCCACAAGAAATGTGAAAAGCCCGGACCGCTCTCCATAATCCTGAGCCAGGCACGTGCCGAGAGCACTGCACCTTCGATCTTGGCGCGGTTGCGCACGATGCCCGCATCCTTCAATAGGGATTCGATCTTGCGTTTTGGGTAGCGCGCTATCTTCTCCGGATCGAATCCATCGAAGGCGCGGCGGAAGTCATCGCGCTTGCGCAGGATCGTGATCCACGAAAGACCGGCCTGGAAGCCGTCAAGCACAAGCTTCTCGAAAAGCGCGCGGTCATCGTATTCGGGTACGCCCCATTCGTCGTCATGATAGGCGACGTAGAGCGGGTCCTGTTTCGGCCACGGGCAGCGGAGGAGGCCGTCGGGATGGAGAACCGGCTTGCTCATGAACCAGCTTTCGACTCACCCGGCCAGTCGAATTTCGCCCAGTCCGGCTTCACGAGGCGAATCGGAATCCCGCCCGCCTCGAAGGTCGATCCGGCGGCGATGGCGTCGCCGGCACGATCCAGCCGGACCAGCGCAACGCCGCGGCCTTTTGCGGTCGAGCCGAGCATGCCGACCTGCTTCTCACCCGCCATGATGGGCAGCCCAGAACTCGGGGCGAATTCATCATAAGCGATCGGCACGACGCGGCTGCGTGCGCTGGCGCGATGCTCGACCCGGGAAACGACTTCCTGCCCGACATAGCAGCCCTTGTCGAAATCGACGCCATTGAGCTGATCCATGTCCGCCTCATGCGGAAAAGTGTCGCCATAGGTGAAATCGAGCCCGCCGCGCGGGATGCCGAGTGCGATGCGATGGGCTTCGTAATCTTGGGGCGTTCCAAGCGCGATACCGAGATCGGTTGCCGCTTCGGCCGCAAGGTGCGGGGGCAGCATGATGCGCGAACCGAGCGTCGGCAGGCGCGGATCCGGATAGCTCAGGCCGAACTCGCTCTCCGCCGCACCGTCCCAGACTGCCAGGACGCCAAGCACTTCGGAGAGGTC
The DNA here is from genome assembly GCA_035718275.1 of Pseudolabrys sp. Classification (GTDB taxonomy): domain Bacteria; phylum Pseudomonadota; class Alphaproteobacteria; order Rhizobiales; family Xanthobacteraceae; genus Pseudolabrys. Next base: position 118,049 of record DASTHI010000033.1, read on the forward strand.
CTCGCAAATGACCTTGGCCCGCAGCTTGTAGAAATTGAGCTTCTCCACCAGCGTGGGGGCGAGCGCCCGCGGACAGTCGAGAAAAAAGCCGCCGCCATCCTCGGCCGGCGCTTCCGCCACAATGAAGTCGGCGATGATCTTGCCTTGCGGCGTGAGCAGGGCGGCGTAGCGGGGGCGGCCGGGCGCTACTTTTGTCATGTCAGTCGTGACGAGGCCATTGAGGAAACGCCGCGCATCCTCGCCAACGACTTTGACGACCCCCCGCTCGGACAGAAGTGCTGACTGCATATCTCTTTCCTGTGCCTTCTTATTAGTCTCTTGCCAGAACTCACGCCGGAACGTAAGCGCAGTGCGCGCGGTCGTCCAAGGCTTGTCCCCCGCGGGAAAGCGAGGGCCTCGCGCCGCCTTCAATCTGTATTGAGGCGTGCCGAGTGCGTCCTGGCAGACCGAGCATGGCGATGGGCGAGAGTTTCGATCTGATCCTCAAGGGCGGGACCGTCGTCAACCATGACGGCGAGGAACGACGTGACATCGGCATTCGCGCTGGACGTTTCGCCGGAATCGGCGACCTCTCCCGCGCTTCGGCTGGGGAGATTGTGGACTGTCGGGGGCTGCACGTGCTGCCCGGCGTCATAGACACCCAGGTTCATTTCCGCGAGCCGGGGCTCACGCACAAGGAAGACCTGGAAACCGGCTCGTTGTCGGCTGTCATGGGCGGCGTCACCGCGGTTTTTGAAATGCCGAACACCGAACCGCTCACGGTCAGTGCCGAGACGCTGGCCGACAAAGTCCGGCGCGCGCACCACCGGATGCACTGCGACTTTGCATTTTTTCTGGGAGCAACAGCCGAGAACACCGCGCATCTCGCCGAGCTCGAGCGCCTGCCGGGCTGTGCCGGCATCAAGGTGTTCATGGGCTCGTCCACGGGCTCGCTGCTCGTTGCGGACGACGCTGGTCTGAGCTCGGTGCTAAAGGCGATCCGGCGACGCGCCTCTTTCCACGCCGAAGACGAGCCGCGCCTCCAAGAGCGCAGGAATTTGCGTATCGACGGCGATCCGCGCTCCCATCCCATGTGGCGCGATGATGTCGCCGCTCTCAAGGCAACGCAGCGCCTCGTCACGATCGCGCGGGAGACCGGTGCGCGCGTGCATGTCCTTCACGTCTCGACTGTGCAGGAGATCGAATTTCTTGCCGCGCACAAGGACGTCGCTTCTGCCGAAACGACACCACATCATCTCACGCTGGAGGCGCCCGGCTGCTACGAGCGGCTTGGCACGCGCGCGCAGATGAATCCGCCCGTGCGGGATGCCGTGCACCGCGCCGGTATATGGACTGGGGTCGAGAACGGCGTCATCGACGTGCTTGGGTCCGATCACGCCCCGCATACGCGGGAGGAAAAGCAGAAAGTCTATCCGGCGAGCCCGTCAGGCATGACCGGTGTGCAGACGCTCGTTCCTGTCATGCTCGATCACGTGAATGCAGGCAGGCTGTCGCTGCTCCGTTTTGTCGATCTGACCAGCGCCGGGCCTGCGCGCCTGTTCGGAGTGGCCGCCAAGGGCCGGATCGCAGTCGGCTATGATGCCGATGTCACGGTGGTCGATCTCAAGCGCCGCGAAACGATTACCGATCAATGGATCGCCTCGCGCGCGGGCTGGACGCCTTACGATGGTCTTGTCGTGACCGGCTGGCCCGTCGGCACGTTCGTGCGCGGCCGCAAGATTATGTGGGAGGGAGAACTCACTCTGCCGGCGCAAGGCGAGCGTGTCAGGTTCCTGGAGACGCTGGCGACCTGAACCGCGCGAGTGCTTGTGGGTACGACGCGTTTTATTGGCGCGGCTGTTGAAGGGAAAATTCGCGATTGCGGACGCGAGAGCCGAGGCCGTCGGCAAAAACGGCAGCCGCATCTTCGCCATAGGTCGTCACGAGCTCCGCTAGGGCCAGGAAAAGGCAGGCCTGCGCCAGACAATCGCCGTCGATGCCGTCGAGCCGCGCTTCAGCCCAAGCTTCCTGCAGGTAGCCCAATGCTACCGCCTTCTGCTCGCGATCGGACGTTTTCTCGCGCGATTCACTCGAGCCCTCAACGATTGGCATGCAGGTCACGTCCCCGGCGTGTCCTGACGGACACCCTTTTTTTGTCCCGCGGCGACGTTAGCACGCGGACTTCGTCCGGGCAGGCAAATTAAAGAAAAGGTTAATCCGGCGCGCCTAATTCGCGTATCGCGCTGTGATATCGCGCGCGATCTTTGCGCCTTCATCGAGATAGCGCCGGATTGCGAGGTCAGCCGCCGGCGTGCACGTGCGGTAGGTCTGCTGGAAGCCGAGATAACCGCGGTTGAAGCTCGCCACGATTTTCCGGCGGCGCTCGCCGCTTGGCGCCTCGGCTTCGATCAAAGCCTGCATCTCGTTGCGCCACTTGGCCCCCTCATTGGCCCCACAGACCGCGCGCAGATAATGTAAAGCACCCATGATCTCTCCGAGCCGCTGCAGATCTCCGTCGAAAGGAGCCGGCGTTTCATTCTGCGCCCGGACGGCCGCGGTCAGACAAAGCAGGATCGAGCAGATAGTCAGAAGTTTTTTCACGCGCGGTCCCATGTGTCGCGAAGATATGCGCCGCGGCGAGGCCGACCGCAAGCGGAACAGTCTAGCGCTTCGCTGCGATCAGCGCAGCGGCAGACTCCACGATTTCAGCAAGGCCTTCGGTCGTCGCGTAGCCGGAGAGTCCGGACGGGTCAATCCAGCGGGCGTCATCGAGTTCCTCGCTGAGAACCGGCTCGCCTGACGCCCAGCGGGCGGCAAAGCAGAGGATGACGAAATGCCGTTTGATGCGGCCTTCGTCGTCAGCCGCGATGACTTCTCGGTATCCCGCAAGTCCCAGCGGTTCGATGGACAGCGAAGTCTCTTCGCGCACCTCGCGGACCACAGCATCGGCAAGAGATTCTCCGGTTTCCACGATGCCGCCCGGCAACGTGTAGAGATTCATGGCGGGATTGCGGGCGCGGCGGACGATGAGCACCTTGCCCTCGCGCAGGATGGCGGCGCTAACGGCGAGATAGGGGCGCTGCGGATAGATTCTCTGCTCGGCCACGCGATCTATCGTTTCATCAATTGATCGACGAGTGCCTGCGGCGAGGGCGCATGTGTCACGTCGGCTTCGCCGCTGATGATTGCGCCGGCGCGCGCGATCAGGGGCTTTAACCACCGCGTGGCATTTCCCGCAAGGGCGGTGACGGTCTCGGCGCGAAGATCGGCGTTCATAGCGGCTTTGGTCGCCTCGAGCACGACAGTCATCGTGACCGCCAGCGTGTCGAGACTGCTGCGGAGATTGGGATCGGCGCTTTCGTATGCCGCGATTGCAAGGTTTCGCGTGCGAAAGCGCGACGTGCGAAAATGCTCCCGATAGCTCTTTGGCTCCCACGCGAGAAAATCCGCGCGAAATTCCGGAGCGCTCGTCAGCATTTCGAGCAGCATGACGGCTTCGTTGAAGCGGTTAAGGTAGTCGGTCGCAAGCCCCGTCTCCGGATTGATATTGGCGTCGGACACGCGCAGACCGGCATCGATCGCATGATCGATCGCATGTGTGTCACTCTGTGCCTGAACCGCGGCAGTGTGGTCGTGATTTCTAGGCAAGCGCCCCCCCGATATTCCCGGCGGCTAGTCTTGTGAGAGCCGGTTAAATTGCCATAAAAATTTTTCGTCTGTTGGGAGATCAAGGCGGGCCAAAACGAAAAGCCAACCAACGATCGTCAGTTGAGTGCGCGACGATTCTGCAGACCCATGGACGCGCATCCTGACGCTTTCAGAGTCACTGCCCCTCGCTCGGCAGCCTGAGCAAATCGGCTCATCGCATTCAATGGTTCGCTGCGCAAACGCTCCAGAGTGCAAGGTCTCAACTTGCTGAAGCCGGATTTCGCGGGATTGCCACTCCGTTGGCGAGATCCAAGAAACGACTGCACCACCGCGAGGTAAGGGACTGCTTAACTATGCGCCGCTTTTGGTAGCGCGGTACCAACGTGGCTAACAGGCATTTAATGGGGTCTGCCTCAAAAATAGTGCTTTGCCGCCAAAACAATATTGGAGGATTGATTTCATGAGACCAGTTCTGATCGGCGCGCTCATGGTGAGTCTGGCAGGCTGTGCCTGCCAGCAGCAATTGCCCCACTCGTCCTTTTCAAAAGCCGAGAAGACCGTTGCGAAGAAGGAGATCAGGTCACACCGGAGGAAATCGATCAGACATGCCCATGCGGCGAAGATTCGTGCTTCCTCAAGCGACAGTTCCGAGGCCGCGATAAAAAAAGCCAAGGCAAAAGTTGCAGCAAAGATGGAGCTCCCCGCATCGGTTGAATTCGTCGACATGAAGAGGGCGGCCAGGAAAACCTCGACCGGCGATTCGATCGATACCGTATGCGGTCACGTGAGAGGAAAAAACAAAGCAGGCGGCGAAACCGGAGAGAGGCCGTTTCTTTATCTGGTCCATGAAGACGAGGCCTATGTCGGCGTGTACATTCTGACGTCACCCTACCGCGATCTCTGCAATTGAATTAGGCCTCTGCCTGCACCTGCGAGGTTCCGATTGTCCCATGCGCGCCTCCACTTTGCGGCGGGGATGGATGTCTGCAGCGGTCCTGGAAAATCCCTATCGAAATGAATACTTCGATTGAGCTTGGATCAGATTGCTCTTAAAGGATTTCCAGGTGCCAGAATGTGCGGCCGCTACGCAGTGACTTCCGCGCCGGAGGCGATCAGGGCTCTGTTCGGCTATCCCGAGCAGCCGAACTTTCCGCCGCGCTACAATATTGCGCCGACACAGCCGATCGCGGTCGTGCGCCTGCACGAGGGCAGGCGGCAATTTGCGCTTTTGCGCTGGGGCTTCCTGCCGTCCTGGGTCAAGGATCCAAAAAACTTCACGCTGCTGATCAATGCGCGCGGTGAATCGGTCATCGACAAGCCGGCGTTCAAGGCGGCGATGAGGCGCCGGCGCTGCCTCGTTCCGGCCGACGGTTTTTACGAGTGGAAGGCGCTCGGGACCCGCAAGCAGCCTTATTTCGTGCGCGCGCGGTCGGGTTCGCCGCTCGCCTTTGCCGGGCTCTGGGAGACATGGACGGGACCCAATGGCGAGGAGCTTGAGACGGCGGCGATCGTGACCACGCGGGCGAGCGGCACGATCGCGCACATCCATGACCGCATGCCCGTGATCGTGCCGCCGGAGGCGTTCGACCTCTGGCTCGACTGCGCCAATGTCGATGCCGAGACGGCCGCCGCGTTGATTGCGCCGGCAGCCGAGACCGATCTCGAAGCTTATGAGGTCTCAAGCGAGGTCAATCGCACCGCGAATGATCATCCGGCACTGATTGAACGCCGGTCGGTGGCCTCGGAACCTGCACTTGACCGAGGCCCGCAAAAAGCCCCGCGCCTCCCGGCCAGTGAAGAAGACGGGCAGGGGGTGCTGTTTTGAGTCGTCCTGTGGCGGGAACCTTATCGACCGCTCTGCATCCAATACATCGAAACCGAGGATGTCGCCGATGACATTGATGCAGGCGCAACGGGCCGCCGAAACGCTCGATGACGGAGAACTTGTGCAGATGGCGCGCGCGCGTGATGAGGCTGCCGTGCGCGTCATCACCCGACGATACAACCGCCGCCTGTTTCGCATTGCGCGCAGCATTCTGCGCAACGACGCGGAAGCCGAAGACGTGGTGCAGGAGACCTATGTGCGCGCCTTCACCGGTCTCGACATGTTTCGCGGCGACGCTGCCTTCGGCACGTGGATCACGCGCATTGCCATGAACGAGGCATTGGGACGGCTGCGGCGTCGGCGGCCGACGGTGGACTGGGACAGCTATGCCGCCGAGCGGCGCGAGGCCGACATCATCCATTTCCCGATTTCGGCGGCAGCCAGTGATCCGGAGAAGACAATGGCGCAAGGCGAAATTCGTGCGGTGCTGGAAAAGGCGATCGACGCGCTTCCGGACGCCTTTCGTTCGATATTCGTCGCACGCATCGTTGAAGGCATGAGCGTCGAGGAAACGGCGGACCTTTTCGGCCTCCAGCAGGAAACGGTGAAGACGCGGCTGCACCGCGCACGCGTCATGCTGCGCGCGGAGCTCGACAGGCAGCTCGGTCCGGCGCTCACAAGCAGTTTTCCGTTCGGCGGCCGGCGCTGCGAACGCATGACGGAATTGATCGTCCGCCGGCTCTGCATTCGCTGAATTCCGGGAACCTCCGGCACTTCGCTGCATCCAATCCGGCAGCGATGCATGGCGCGGCCGCAGCGCCGCCAGCAAGGAGGTTTCCATGATTGCCCGACTCTCTGCAGGCGTTCTCGCCGCCTGCCTGCTCTCTGCCCCTGTTTTCGCGCAGAGCAGCAAGCCGACCGATCCACAGATCGCGCACATCGCCTATACCGCCGGCCAGATCGACATCGAGGCGGCGAAACAGGCGCTGAAGAAATCGAAGAACAAGGAAGTGCGCGAGTTCGCGCAGGATATGGTGCGCGACCACACCGAGGTGAACAAGCAGGCGCTTGCGCTGGTCAAAAAACTGAACGTGAAGCCTGAGGACAACGACACGAGCCGCGCGCTGACCAAGGAGGCGAAGGCAAAACGCGCCGAATTGGACAAGCTGAAAGGTGCCGCCTTCGACAAGGCTTACGTCGCGAACGAGGTCGCCTTCCACAAGACGGTGAACAACGCGCTCGAAACCACGCTCATTCCTTCAGCAAAGAATGGCGAGCTCAAAGACCTGCTGCAGACCGGCCTGAAAATCTTCCAGGGCCACGAGCAGCACGCCGAGAATGTTCAGGCCGATCTCAAATAGGGCGGGGGCCTCGTTATGATGCCGGGACGGATCGCTCTTGCCGGGCTCGTTGTGTATGCCCTCTCGTCTGGCCCGGCATCAGCCGAAACCATTCGCGTGACGATCGACAAACTCGCCTTCGCTCCAACCGAGGTCAATGCCAAGGTCGGCGACACCATCGAATGGGTGAACAAGGATGCGCTCGCGCACACCGCGACCGCAACGAATGGCGACTGGAATGTCGTCATTGCGCCGAAGCAAAGCGGGCGCTTGGTGCTGAAGAAACCGGGGGCTGCGGATTATTTCTGCAAGTACCACCCGAACATGAAAGGGCGCGTGATCGTTTCGCCATGAGGGCTCGACTGAATCCCCGCTCACATTCTTCGTCATGCTCGGGACATGCCCGCGCACATCCTCTTCAAGTCATGCCGGCCTTGTGCCGGCATCCACGACTTTCTTAACGGTGCTGCAACTCAGAAAGACGTGGATGGCCGGGACGAGCCCGGCCAAGACGAAGGAGAGTCCTCGACGTGGGGAGATTCCGTTTGGCCTCCGTAGAGTCATGCCGGCCTTGTGCCGGCATCCACGTCTTTCTTTATGGTGCTGCAACTCAGAAAGACGTGGAGGGCCGGGACGAGAGCCCGGCCATGACGAACGAGAGTCCTCGACGTGTGGATGAGCGGATCAGAGTGCGCCGCCTCTCACGTCATGCCGGCCTTGTGCCGGCATCCACGTCTTTCTTAACGGTGCTGCAACTCAGCAAGACGTGGATGGCCGGGACGAGCCCGGCCAAGACGAACGAGAGTCCTCGACGTGTGGATGAGCGGATCAGAGTGCGCCGCCTCTCACGTCATGCCGGCCTTGTGCCGGCATCCACGTCTTTCTTAACGGTGCTGCAACTC
>DASTHI010000034.1:0-22393 GCA_035718275.1 Pseudolabrys sp.
CATGTCACCAGGTTGGCCATATCCAGTCTCCTTGCGTGTTGGGCGTTTCAGGACTTGTGCGGCCGTGCGGTTCGGCTAGTCGCCATTCGAACCAAGCCGGCTCACGCTGCCGCGTCATCGAAGGAGCCGGTGCGAAAAGACCCGCTCGCCCGATAGCGTCTTCGTTCGGCCCGCCCGGCGCCTGGATCACACCGTCGATCGAGATATGTTCAATGATCCTGACCTTTCTCATGTCGTCTCCTTTTCGCCGGCTGCGCAGGCGCGTGCGGTGCAGCGGACAGCATTTCGAAGATGCCACATGGCGTGGGCACAAGTGTGTTGCTCGGCGCGCACATGCTGTCGGCTATCTGCAGTGCTGATCGTGCAAGAAGTCACTGCAAATCGGGCGTAGTTGCGGAACGAGAGAATTCGCATCCAACATTCTCTTCGCGCCCGCGATTGATCGAAATGAAAGAGTTTTTGTTTGACAAGCAGTTGATGCGGTTTGTAGCCTTTCAAGCACACCCGATTGGAGCGTCTGACGGTCACCACCAGCATTGAAAACGGGCCTCACCTTTGAGAGGCCGCCACCATTGTGGCCCGTGAATCGCTCTTGCCGATCAATTAGGGACCAAAGGGGAGGCAATCATGGCTGGAAAGGGTGACGATCACATTGCAATGCTCGCGAATAAGATGGCGCAAGAACTCGTGAGCCGTCGGTCATTCGTTGCCGGCGCAGGCGCGATGGGCGCCAGTGTTGCAACGTCGGGGTTCGGCAGTCGCGCCTTTGCCCAAAGCATCAAGCGCGGAGGCCAGGTCAACATCGCCTGGGTCGATACCGTAGACACCCTCGACCCGCATTTCACGTCCTCGCTCGGCGCCATCAAGATCCACGACAATATTTACAACGGCATTCTCAAGGTGGCCTTCGACGGCAAGCGCGTCTCCTTCGTTCCAGACCTTATGGAAAAGTGGGAGATGCCAACGCCGACCACCCACATCCTGACACTCCGCCAAGGAGTGAAATTTCACAATGGCGACGACTGCACGGCCGAGACGATCAAGTGGAATCAGGAACGCGTGCGCGACCCGAACGTAAAGTCTCCGCACGCATGGAAGCTGGCCGACCTCGACAAGATCGAGATTCTGGACTCGCACAAGCTCAAGATCACCTTCAAGCGTCCGTATCAATTCCTCCCGGTCGCCTGGACCGGGAGCACGGGTCGTGCCGGAACGATCGTCAACCCGAAAGCCGTCGAGAAATGGGGGCGCCAATATGGTCGCAACCCGGTCGGCACGGGACCCTTCCGATTCGTCGAGTGGATCGAGAACGACCGCATCGTTCTCGAAAAGAACCCGAACTATTTCGAAAAGGGAGAAGACGGCAAACCGCTGCCGTATCTCGACAAAGTCACAATGCATCTGCTGCGCGAGAGCTCGACGGCAGTGGGCGCGCTCATGTCCGGCGAGATGGACGGCATGGACCTCGTGCCGTTCCAGTTCGTGCCGGTGCTGGAGAAAAACCCCAACGTCAAAATCGTGGGCGGCGTCGAGGGCAATTACACCTATGTCGGCATGAACTGCCGCAAGCCGCCCTTTGACGATGTCGCGCTTCGGCAGGCTGTGTCGTTCGCAATCGACCGCACGCCAATCCTGCAGCAGGCGTATTTCGGCGGTGCGATTCAGTCATGCAGCGCCGTCTCGCCGCCAATGACCAATTTCTACAACGAGGACCAGTGTACATCGAAGCGCGCCCAATACTTCGATCTCGAAAAGGCGAAGGCTTTGCGGGCGAAGTCGAAGCATCAAGGCGAGGTCGAGGTCGAGTGGATGGTGGTCGGCCAGTATACCGGCTCGGGGGGCGTCGGACCCCGCATGGCCGAGCTGGTGCAGCCCATGCTGGCGAAGATCGGCGTCAAGGTCAAAATCCAGCTTTACGAGTCGGCGACATGGCACAAGAAGCGCAACACTGGCGACTTCAGCATGTACGATGAGGGCTGGGTCGCCGACCTCGATCCCGACGAGACCATCTTTCCGGAGTGGGTCACCGGCAAACCCTGGAATTTCGTCGGCTTCAGCAGCAAGGAGTTCGACCAGCTGGTGTCCGATGCGCAGTTCGAGCCCGACCTGGCAAAGCGCAAGGCGCTTTATGACAAGGCCGATCTCATCCTGGCGCAGGAAGCCCCTTGTGCCTTCATCGCCCACTTCAAGGTATTCAAGGCGCTGTCGAAGAAGATCAATGGATTCGAATACATCCCATCCGACTCGATGCGATTCCATAAGATCCACATCTGAAAACCACCATTAAAGGACCGGGGGCGGGGCGGCGGCGTCCGCCCCCCGCCGATGGGATACCCGTATGCTCCAGTTCGCCTTTAAACGCTTACAGCACACACTGATTCTGCTTTTCATCATCTCGGTCTTCGTGTTCTTCATCATGAAGCTGGCGCCGGGCGATCCCGTCACCGTCATGCTCGGCTCCGACTACAATCCCGAATCATATGCTCGGCTGCGTACGGAGCTCGGCCTCGACCGCTCCATCTTCATCCAGTACGGAATCTGGATATCGCGTTTCGTCACCGGCGACTGGGGCTACTCGTACATATCTGGCGCCAAAGTCTCCAAGCTGATCCTCCAGGATGCGCTGCCGGTCACTCTCTTCCTCAGCCTCTGGTCGCTCGTGTTCGCGCTCGTGCTCGCGCTTCCATCCGGCATTCTCGCCGCTCTCAAACGCAACACCTGGGTCGATTACACCGGCATGGGCCTTGCGATCTTCTTCAACTCGTTTCCCAGCTTCTACCTGGGCATCGTGCTGATCTGGATTTTCGGGGTTTCTCTGGGCTGGTTTCCCACCATGGGTTACGTCTCTCCCTGGAGCGATCCTGTGGGAAGCATCACCCATATGATGCTGCCCGCCTTTACTCTCGGCGCCTGGTACGCGGGACTGATCGCGCGCATCACGCGATCGAGCCTGGTCGATGTGCTGAACCAGCCCTTCATCAAGGTCGCGAAAGCCAAGGGCGTCGATTCACGCGCCGTGGTCTACAAGCACGCGCTGCGCAACGTGCTCATCCCGGTCGTGACCATCGTTGGCCTTCAGCTCGGCGGCATGCTGCGCGGCGCGGTGATGACTGAAACCGTGTTCGCGTTGCCGGGCATCGGTCGTCTTGTCACGATCGCGGTGCTCAATCGCGAGTACCAGCTGGTGCAAGCCTCCGTCATGGTGATCGCGATCATGTTCATCTTCATCAATCTGGGGGTGGACATGCTCTACCGATTCCTGAACCCCCGTATGCGGGCAGCGTAAGATATGACCACGCTGAATGTTTCGGCGACACTCCCGGAGACGCCAGCGGACACGCAGGCAACCTCCGAAAGGCGGCTGTCGCCCAGCCGGTTAATGGTCCTCCGCTTCTGTGCCAATCGGGGCGCAGTGGCGGGGCTGATCATCGTGCTGCTGTTCATCGCAGTGTCCCTGCTCGCGCCGGTCATCGCTCCTTATGACCCGCTCAAGCAGGACTACATGGCCGCATTCCAGGGGCCGAGCTGGGCGCATTGGCTCGGGACCGACAGCTTTGGCCGCGACATGCTGACCCGCATTCTTTATGGCGCCCGCATCTCGTTCGTGGTCGGCTTTGCCTCGGTGTCGATTGCCATGGTGATCGGCGTCGCCATCGGTCTTGCGGCGGGGTACTACGGTGGCCTGGTGGAGGCGGTGCTGATGCGCATCGTCGACGGACTGCTGTCCTTTACGCCGCTGGTGCTCGCCATCGCTCTCATCGCGGTGCTCGGTCTCGGTTTGCAAAACGTCATTCTCGCGCTTGCCGCGACATTTGCCGGAATGTTCGCCCGCGTGACGCGCGGAGACGTCCTCAACATCAAGGGCGAGCCTTACGTCGAAGCTGCACAGCTCCTCGGCGTGGGAGGCGCCGGCGTGATGTTCCGGCATCTGCTGCCCAATGTGCTTTCGCCGATCATCGTGCAGTTCGGCCTCAACCTCGCTGTTGCCATTCTGCTTGAATCCGGCCTGTCCTTCCTCGGCCTTGGCGTGCCGCCGCCGGAGCCCGACCTCGGCCTCATGATCGCCGAGGGACGCGGCTTCATCGTCATGGCGCCCTGGATATCCGGCTTCCCGGGCCTGGCGCTCGTCATCATCATCGTCGGCCTCAACCTTTTCGGCGACGGATTGCGCGACGCCCTCGATCCAAAGGCACAGATTTCGTGAGCAACACAGTCCTGGAAGTCGATCGGCTCAACGTCGGCTTTGACACGGCCGCGGGTTACGTCAACGTTCTGCGCGACGTGTCTTTCACCGTCGGCGAGCAGGAGACTCTCGGCATCCTGGGCGAGTCGGGTGTCGGCAAGAGCGTGCTTGCCGACACATTGCTCGGCCTCATCCCAAGCCCGCCCGGCCGCATCACCGGCCGCATCATCTATCGCGGACGCGATCTCAACACGCTGCCGGACGCCGAGCTGACGAAAATTCGCGGCAAGGATATCGCAATGATATTCCAGGACCCGACCTCGGCATTGAATCCCGTCTTCCGCGTGGGCATGCAGGTCGCCGAGCCGCTCGAGATTCACGAGAATATCAGCCTTCGCAACGCGCTGACGAAAGTCGTCGACCTGTTCCGGCGCGTCGGCATCCCCGCTCCCGAAACCCGCATCGCGAGCTATCCTCACCAGTTCAGCGGCGGCATGCGCCAGCGCGTCGTCATCAGTATGGGCGTTGCTTGCCAGCCGCGCCTGTTGGTCGCCGACGAGCCGACCTCTTCGCTGGACGTGACGATTCAGGCGCAGATTTTGGAGCTGATCCGCGATCTCGTGCGCGAACTGCGCACGTCGGTGGTCTACATCTCCAACGATCTCGCGGTGATTTCGCATATGTGTCAGCGCGTCCTCATCCTCTACGCCGGCCAGGTTGTCGAGGAAGGGCCCGTAGACGTCGTTTTTCGGGAGCCCAAGCATCCGTACACGCGCGGGCTTTTGGGTTCGGTCCCGCGTCTGGGTGCCCGCCGACTCGACCCCATTCCCGGTCAGTTGCCGACGCTCAGCGAATATCTGCCGGGCTGCCGTTTTCACCCGCGCTGTCCGCTGCCGCAGAAGGACCAAGGGTGCGTGCAGTCGCACCCGCTGCTCGAGCCGGAGACGGCGGCGCACCGCGCAGCCTGCTGGAAGGTGCAGGCCCGTGTCGGTTGAGCACGTCGCAGCGGCCTCCGACGGCGTCCTGCTCCGGCTCGCAGGGCTCGTAAAGCATTTCGAGGTCCCGGCGCCGCTGACGCTCAGTAACATGGTGCGGCGTCCGGCGCCGCGGGTGGTGAAAGCGGTCGCTGGCGTCAATCTCGACATTCATCGCGGGCGCACCATCGGCCTCGTCGGCGAATCCGGCTGCGGCAAGACCACGATCGGCCGCCTTGTCATGCGGGCGATCACGCCGACAGCCGGCGAGATCGTGTTCGACGGCGACGACGTGGCACAACTCACCGGTCCGCCGCTGTTTGCCTACCGGCGCCGCGTGCAGATCGTCTATCAGGATCCCTTCACATCGCTTAATCCGCGCATGACGATCCGGCGCATCATCCGCGAACCGCTCGATGTCCACAGCATCGGCGCGCCCTCCGAGCGCAACGACCGGGTGGCGCAGCTGATGATGCGCGTGGGCGTCAACCCGAAATATGCGGATCGCTATCCGCACGAGTTCAGCGCCGGCCAGGTCAAGCGCGTGGCGATTGCGCGCGCGATTGCCGTCGGGCCCGACCTGCTGGTCGCCGACGAAGCGGTTTCGGGTCTCGACGTGTCGGTGAAGGCGCAGATCCTCAACCTGCTTGCCGACCTGCAGGAGGAGATGGGTCTGACCTATCTCTTCATCTCGCACGACCTCGGCGTCGTGCAATATCTCTGTCACACCGTCGCCGTCATGTATCTCGGACGCATCGTCGAGGTCGGCACCTCGGAAGCCATCTTCACGCGTCCGCAACATCCCTACACGGTGGCGCTGCTGCACAGCTTCCCGCGCATGAAGTCGGAATCGGATGAATTCGAGCTCAAGGCCAGTTTGCGGGGGGAGATTCCGAGCCCGATCGATGTGCCCCCGGGCTGCCGTTTCCACACCCGTTGCGCCATCGCGCGGCCGGAATGCGCGCGCGATGAGCCGGCATTGCGCGAGGTTGCGCCGGGACACTGGGCCGCGTGCGCCTTTCCGGGAGAAGCGCGCTGAGCAGTGCCTGACTGTCCGGGCACGCTTCAGGGACGAGCCGCCGCGCCACGTTTTATCGAAATGACCTGCAAAAAGACCCCATAACGGGTCTCTCGTCACCAGGTCTCAGCCTTCGCGGAACCCTCGCTCGGGGGCACCGGAACATTCTGCGATGCTTGGAATTGAAAATCCGCGGGAGGGCGCCATGAAAGGTTCTGGTCGGCGATATTGAAGACGCGCCAGAGACCAACGGATTCCGGCGCGTCGTCGATACCGGCAAGAATCTTCAACTTGTTTGATGTTCGTGCAGCCTGCGAGGACATCGGCGAGGACGTTCATAAAGACCGAGATCCATTCTTCCGTTTCGAAAAGGCCAGGTCGTGATCAACGGCAAGGCATCAAAGCAGAAAATGCGGTTCTGGTGCCTGCCGGCGCCCGCCACAGCATCATCAACGCGGGTGACCAGCGCCCGCGGCTCTGCACTCGGCTGCCCTCCCCGGCAACGGAGTGCGACAAAGCCTGCCCCCAATGCAAGGAAGAGCAAATCGGCGGCAAGACCAGCGAGGCTGCGTGACGCCGCGCAAGCGGCAGTAAGCAATTGACAGGGAGTTCTGCCATGACGACCGATACCTGGAACGCTGCGACTGCGCCGGGTCCGCTTGTGCGGGCGCTAGGCAAAAACTGGTGGCTTTTCCTGCTGCGTGGAGTGGCAGCCATTGCGTTTGGCGTGTTGTCGCTCATCTGGCCAGGAATCAGCCTTGTAACCTTGATCCTGCTCTATGGTGCTTATGCCTTCGTCGACGGCATCTTCGCGCTCGGGGCAGCAATCTTTGGGAAAGTCTCGATCGGGCCGCGATGGTGGCTCGTCCTCGTCGGCCTCGCCGGCATCGCCGCCGGCATCGCGACGTTCGTGTGGCCCGGCCTCACGGCGCTTGTCCTGCTGTTTTTCATCGCGGCGTGGGCGATCGCGTCCGGCATATTCCAAATCATCGGCGCAATCCAGATTCGCAAGGAAATCGACAATGAGTGGTGGCTGATCCTGGACGGCGCCATCTCCGTTCTGTTCGGAATCCTGCTGTTCGTGATGCCTGGAACCGGAGCGCTGGCGCTGATTTGGCTCATCGCTTTCTACGCCATATTGTACGGAGCTCTGATGATCGGCTTCGCGTTCAAGCTGCACAGCCATGCGCCGCAAACGGCGTAAGTGAGGTGGTCTGACTTTCCACTGACGTCAGCTCATCGGACGGAAGCTTTCCGGCCGCGAGACACGCGCGGCGGCGTCTTCTTCCAATGCTCGTCACGACGCACACCCGGGCGCACTCATGAAGACACTCTCGCCGTCATGGCGGCCTTGTGCCGGTCATGAACGACTTTGAGGCTGCACGTACGGAGGTACCCCGCGGCGCGTGAAATCACCCGCCCTTCGGCTAAGCACGGGCATGACGTTTCAAGATTCGATTTGAAACGAACATGTTTTCAAAATCTACCCCGCTTGCGGCGAAAACAAATCGCGGTGCTGGCTTCCATGACAGGCGGAAGCCCCGCGTTTCATTCTGGAAACGCAAAGCTGGAGGAAGATTGACGCCGCGTTTCGGATGACAAAATTCCACAGCCAATCTGCGTTGGAAGCTCTTTTCCGCTGGTAATGTCCACGGAGGCAATTGTCGAGCGGCTTGCGTTGTTGCATCCTCGGGTCGCGGAGAGAAACTCCCGGCGATCTGTTCAGGGGAAAACACATGGCACAATCTGCATCACCAAGCATGTTTGCGGCGACCGATTCCTACGCCGATAGTGGCGCGGACACGCTCACTCTCGTTGCGCGGCTGCTTATTGGTTGGCTTTTTCTTGATTATGGATGGATGAAGCTGTTCGGATATGCCGGCACGGTCAAATATCTTGCCAATTTGCATGTTCCCGCTCCAGAGCTCCTGTATTGGCCGGCCATGCTTTCCGAGTTGATCATCGGAGCAGCACTGATCGTCGGCATCGCTACCCGCTACATTTCCTTGTACACAGTCTTCTACCTCGTGATAGCAACTGCGCTCGCCCATCGATATTGGGAATACCCGGCCCCTGCGGTGGGGGCTCAATACGCCAATTTCTGCAAAAACCTGGCAATCATTGGCGGCGTCTTGTTGCTTTATGTGCTTGGGCCCGGACGATATTCGGTAGATGCCTGGCTGCGCCGACGCTAGCGCGCGAGCAACGAAGCAAAATACGTCGAGCGGACAAAGGGCTGCCTGCTTCAGGCATTCGCGAAAGCTTGAACTAATGTCCGCAGGTGGCGGAGGGAGTGCGACTGCAAACAAAAGTCTCTACTCGTAGTTCGAAGTAGCCCCGCGTATTTGGGCGTATGTTTGCAGTTCACTCCACCTTTCCCTAGCGACCGTGTGCCCCGACGTCCGCTTTTGCAGTTGCTGTTGGGACTAAAGCGGACATCGCTTTTTGCGGTGCAAATGTCCGCTTTGGGCCAAGGACATCAGAATGGCAGCGCGGCCAACTCCAACCATCCAAAGCGTCGGGGCTGGGCGGCCGTGTGTTTCGTCAGTTTCTCACATGCTCGATCACGACCGGTACTGGTCGACAAACGGTATTACAGACCGGAGAGTGCTGCTGCGCGTAGACCAAAAGATCTTCCAGCTCTTTATCAGTGGCATTCGCTTTGACATTCATCCGTATGCAAATCTTCTCGTAACCCGGCGAAACCGAATCATCGATGCCGAGCAGGCCCCGCAGATCGAGGTCGCCTTCGAGCTCGGTTGAGAGCTCCCGAATAACGATTCCGCGTGCCATCGCGTGCAGGACAAATGTTGTCGTGACGCAGCCGGCGAGCGCATGGAGCAAAAATTCAACGGGATTCGCCCCTTGGTTATTACCCAGAAGAACCGGTGGCTCACCGTTGACGAACTCGAACGTCATGGCTCGGGATTTGTCTTCGCGCCCCGCTCCATAGAAATCGCGGATCGTCGAACGATTTTCGCCACCGCTGATCCATTTGTTGCGTGCGCGAAACTGGAATTTGGCGAGGCTCTTGTTCGCTTTGATCGCAGCAATTGTGTCGACAGCCGCTTGCACATCCAGGCCATTGATGTGGGTCGCCTTTTCAGCGACGGCTTGATGCTTCATTTTCATCTCCCTTTTATAGGTCCGCTGGAATCGTCGCTCCTTTCGTGTGATGCGACGGGCGCAAACTAGGGCTGGATGATCAGGTCCATAAGATTGCGTTTGGTCAGAAAGGATCCTTTCGTGCCATATTTGAAAGCCCGACATGAAGGAAACAGGTTCCAAACCCGTCGAAGCCTTTATCCTCGCCCTTCCGGAAACGGCGGGGTCAGCGCTGTATGGAATGATCGATGTATTGGCGGCCACCGGCACCTTGTGGCGCGAGCTCGCCGGTGACGAACCCGGCCAACGGCTGATCAGACCGCGCGTCGTTTCATTGTCCCGGGAGCCGTTCCGATGCGGAAATGGCATCCCCGTCAATCCGGACCTGACGATCGATGAGGCGACCGACGGGGATATCGTCATTCTTCCGGAGCTTTGGCTTGCGCCAAGCGACGATATCAAGGAGCGTTATTCGCAAGTTAAAGATTGGATTTGCGAACGCCATCGGGCAAGTAACGCAATTTATTCAGCCTGCTCCGGTTCGGTTCTGTTAGCGGCAACTGGCCTGCTTGACGGTCGAGAGGCGACCTCGCACTGGGGCTATCAGGATCTGTTTCGGAATAGCTTTCCAAAAGTCCGGTTCAATCCTGAGCCTAGTCTCGTATTCGCCGATCCGTCGGGACGGATTGTTACTGCCGGCGGAACGACGTCCTGGCATGATTTGGCAATTCACATTATTTCGCGCCATTGCAGCCCGGGCGAGGCACTAAGGATCGCCAAGGTCTATCTCCTGAAGTGGCATAGTGAAGGGCAATTGCCATACGCGAATCTCGTGCGGCGCCAGCCGCATGCTGACTCCGTCGTTCGTCGTGCCGAGACCTGGCTCTCGCAAAATTTCAGGGAGACGAATGTGGTTGCAGCCGTGGTGGAAACAAGCGGTGTCCCGGAGCGAACTTTGAAGCGTCGCTTCAAGACTGCGACGGGATCTACCCTCATCGGCTATGTGCAAAATCTTCGGATCGAAGAGGCAAAGCGCCTTCTGGAGACTGGCCATACTTCAATTGAAGATGTTGCGCCAGCGGTTGGATATGAAAATCCCGCATTCTTCCGCAGGCTGTTTAGACGCTGCACCGGCCTGACGCCCGGACAGTATCGTCGAATGTTTCGCTCATTTTCGGATGCTGATGCAGCACTCTGACCACACGCTTCGTCAAGGTGCTCGTTAAATGCCCGTTTTGGGGCAGACGCGGACATCGGCAGCTTAGTCCGCTTCTCTTTGACGAACCCACTTCGCCCAAGTCGGTCGCTCCATTTCAAAACGGTCGGAGAGTCTCGCATACCATTTCGCGCCATGCATGCCGCCAATGAGCCTCAATTCCGGCGTGTCGACTAGCCCTCGGGCACGGTCGAGTACAAAACGATCTTCGACATAAGCCTGAATGATCTGTCCAACAATTATCGCCTGATTTGGTCCAAACGATATTGATGTGAGGAAACGACATTCGTAAGCGACAGGACTCGTGCTCACACGTGGTGGCCTTACCTTGAGAGAAGGCTCAGTTTTTAACTTAGCAAGTTCTAGTTCGTTTGTTCCGGGCGGAGCGTCTATGCAAGTAATGTTCATCGCCTCTGCGACCGACTCAGACACAAGATTGATGACGAACTCTTTCGTGGCCAGGATATTGTTGGCGGTATCCTTCAATCTTTGATCAGGATGCGCCAAAACTGAAATCATCGCGACCGCCGGATCGTGGCCCATGACGTTAAAAAGGCTATAGGGTGCAGCATTAATCGCACCGTTACTTGAGATCGTCGTAACCAAAGCAATCGGCCGTGGCACAACAGTGCCAAGCAACAATTCATACCGGTCCATTGCCGCCATCTTGTCGATGTCGAACTGCATTGACGCCCCCCAAAAAAACGAACTTTGCTGCAGTGCCGCCCAACGAATTGCTAAGCGCCTTCGAGGACAAACAACATATCTTGGTCGCTCGTGCATTGTTTTCGAAGAGTAAGGAGCGGCTGGTATTCCGGAGAATTGTACCAAGCGTTTAGTGAATTCATATCTGGAAACTCTATCACCACGACCCGCTCCGGTTTCCAATGGCCACCTTCCGGCATCTTGTGACTTCCGCCCTTTGTTAAGTAGCGTGCGCCGTGCTTCGCCATCATCGGCCCAACTTTGCTTCTGTATTCCTCGAATTTGGCTGCATCGGTGATGATGTGCTCAGCAATCAGGTAAGCTGGCATTTGACGCCCCCCTTCGTCGGCTCATACGACATTCGATCCTAGCAAGTGCTTGTGTTCGCGCCAGTGCAAGCGCGAATAGGCGGGTGATGTCCGCTTTATTGCTGCGGCGGATATTGCCCTTAAGGGCAATATTCCCCTACCCGCCAGATTTTTAGAGTAGCTGCACCGCAGGACGCGAATATGAAACAAATCGAGCACGGAGGCTTTCATGATCGTCACACGTCGCGCTGCCACCATTGGGGGTCTCAGTCTATTTGCCGGGTCTCAATTCGGCTCATCGGCGCTGGCCCATTTTGGCGACGGACTTCGGGTCGGCCAAGGCCTGGAAGATTTCTGGGTGGCGACGGATGCCTACGTGTTCGGCTACCCCTTGGTGACAATGGAGATGACGCGCCGTGTCATGACAAACGTCGCGCGGCCCGAGGGCACGCGAGGCCCGATGGGGCACCTGATAAAGCTGCGTCAATATCCCGATGCGTCATTTCGGGACGTCACGGCGCCGAATGCTGACACGCTCTACACAAGCGCGTTCTTCGATGTTGGCGACGAGCCATGGGTGCTGAGCATCCCCGATATGAAGGGGCGCTACGCCCTGTTTCCCATGCTTGATGGTTGGACCACGGTTTTTCAGGTTCCGGGCAAGCGCACGACCGGGACAGCAGCGCAGACCTACGCAATCACGGGACCGGGCTGGAAAGGGACGCTTCCGCAAGGCGTCCGTCAATACAAGTCACCGACCAATATCGTTTGGCTGATCGCTCGCATGTACTGCACCGGCACGCCGGAGGACTACAAGGCGGTGCACGAGTTGCAGGACCAAATGAAACTCGTGCCGCTTAGCTCATATGGAAAATCGTATACCCCGCCGGAAGGCAAGGTTGATCCCTCTATCGACATGAAAACGGCTGTACGCGACCAGGTCAACCGGATGGACGCGAAGGCTTACTTCACCTTGCTCGCCGATCTCATGAAGACGAATCCGCCCGCGGCAGCGGATGCGCCCGAACTCGCGAAGTTTGCAAGAATCGGACTTGTCCCGGGCAAGGACTTCGATGCAAGCAAGCTGAATGCCGACTTTGTCAAACGTATTCCCGAGGTCGGGTTTGATCGCATCATGGTGCAATTCAAGATCAACAAGGCGGTGAAACACATAAACGGTTGGGGATATGATACCGAGACAGGAATTTACGGAACGGGCTACCTGAACCGTGCCCTGGTCACGGCCATAGGTCTCGGGGCGAATCGCCCACAGGATGCTGTCTATCCGACCTCGCTAAAGGATGCCGAAGGGCACGATTACAGCGGTGCCAACAAGTATGTGATGCATTTTCCGAAGGGCCAGTTGCCTCCGACCCGAGGTTTCTGGTCGGTGACGATGTATGATGCGAATTATTTCTTCGTCGAAAACCCGTTGAACCGATATTCGATCAGCCCGCGCCAGAACTTAAAAACCAATGCGGACGGCTCAACTGACCTGTACATTCAGCACCAGTCGCCAGGGCGGGATAAGGAATCGAACTGGCTTCCCGCACCGGCGGGCAAGTTCGTCCTGATGCTGCGGATGTACTGGCCGGACGAAAAATCCCCGTCCATCATCAATGGGACCTGGAAGCCCCCGGCGGCTCGGAAAGTCGAAGGTGGAACGGCTGCGAGGTAACAGCACTTTTAGTCCGAACCAGGCATGTTCGCTTACACCTAAAGCGGCTGAAGGGGTGGCTACACCGCCCCTTCAAGCAGGTAATTGCAACCGGTAGCATAAGGCGCTGGCGGGGGCTAATGGCGGCCGATTCATCGTAATCCTCACCGGCGCGGTGTTTGTGGCGATCCGCTAACGGGGTCCTTGCATTAGCTGTAGCTGAATGCACGCGAGACCTCCAAGGGAGAGGATTGGTCCGATGTTCAATCCCACACAGGTGGTTATCGATGGCTTCGTGAACGAGCTTCACGAAATGTACGAACAGACATACGGAATCCTTGAACCAAGTTACCCCGGCATTATGAGCTTTGTTGCGCGGCTGGCGCTTGAGAACATCGCGAACAGCGATGCGGCCTACCACGATATGAATCACACGATCATGGTGACGATGGTCGGACAGGAGATTTTACGAGGAAAACACGTCAGTGTCGGCGGTGTAACTCCGCGCGAATGGCTTCACTTTATCGTTTCACTATTATGCCATGATATCGGTTACGTCCGCGGCGTTTGTCGTGGCGATCGCGATGGAAAATACGTTATTAACGCAAAAGGCGAATCGATGAGCGTTCCGGAAGGCGCAACGGATGCATCGCTGACGCCATATCATGTGGCACGCTCGAAAATCTTTGTCCGAGAGCGCTTCGGTAAAGTTGCTCTCATTCACCTGGACATTGCGGAGATCGAAGCCAATATCGAACACACGCGATTTCCAGTCCCTGGAGAAGAACAGCACGCAGCCACGGATGATTTTCCGGGTTTGCTTCGTGCGGCCGATTTGATCGGCCAGCTCGCAGATATTAATTATCTTCGTAAAACGGCTGCTCTGTTCCACGAATTCCAAGAAACAGGAACGAGCAAAACTTTGAAATACAACAGCGCTGCCGATCTTCGCGCCAACTATCCTCGTTTTTTTTGGAACGCCGTAAACCCCTACATCGGCAATGCTCTACGCTATCTCCGAGTTACCCAGGAAGGGCAGCAGTGGGTTGCCAACCTTTACGCGAACGTGTTCGCGACAGAACATCGGGGTCAAATCGCTTAGAATGCATTCACCGCAATCCGTCAGCGGTGCGTCGTATCGCATTTTGCAACGCACGTGACTGTTTTCGGCCCCTTGCAGACATGAGTCGTTGCACCGCACGAGTCGGCTTTCAGCGGCAAAGCGGAGGTCATTCCGCGTTTTGAAGGTCGTAGCGATAAGCGCGAACGCTATGGCTGCCACAGTCGACACAGGTCAATCGCTTGATGAACTTGGCTATTGGGGCGTCTGGGCTGATGCCGAAAGCCTTCAATCGCTCCTCAGGAAACGAGGAGCAATGGCCGCAGCTCAAGCACTCAACAGCGATACGCTTCATGCCCTTTATGTGGGCAGTCGACCGCTGCCCGACAAGCGCGTTTAGCCGCTGATCATAAGCACCTTGAGGGGCCTCGGGCGTCGCCAAGTTCGATGTGGGCACGAGACCTTCATGAATAAAATACCGGTAGTTCCTCATCGCCGCTTTTGACCAAAGCGCACTCCTCTCGATTTGCGGGTGTCGTTCTTAACGAACCTCATTTGAGCCGCTACCGTGGCTGGCCTTGAGGCCGATATGAAACGACGCGATTTCATCACGTTTGTCAGCGTTGCTACACAGGATGCGACCGCGCGGGAAATTGACGGTCCGAGTGTGGCCCCTCCGAAGCATAGGGGTTTCGGAGCGCGATTACTTTCACGAGCAATGGATCAGTTCGGCGGAACGGTGGAGACCGCTTTTGAACCGACGGGGCTCGTCTGCAAATTGAAAGTGAACCTTGCGGAACGTACGCCAAGCATCGTTCCGGAAATGGCCGACAAGCGCCCCGGAGTACTGGCAGCGGATTGAACGACGAGGCCGGCGCGCTCTCCTTTTGCAGCCCTTAGCAGACATCGGCTCTCGCACAGCACAGGTCTGCTTTCAGGAGCAAAGCGGACATGACGTCATCCACTGCAAATGTCTGCTAACGACCCCACAGCGGACAGGGGACCATCGTCCAATTCGTAAAAAGGCAGAATTTTGCTACCCTGAACTCCAGGATGATTGAGGGGGGAAGCGCTTATGAAACGAACGCGTTGCTGGCCGAATTCGGAAGCACGAAGCGGCTGCCGCTCAGGGCCTCGCGCAGGGGATCAGAGATGCTATTCGCGCGTTGCATCGATCGTCTGTTTCGCTTCGGCGCTTTGGATCAGCGGAGTCACGGCACCTTCCAGCACACTTGCCGGGACTTTGGATGACGTTCGCGCGAGAGGCACACTAATCTGCGGTGTAAGCGAAGGTCTTCCAGGTTTTTCCGAGAAGGACGCTTCCGGCGTTTGGCGGGGATTCGACGTCGATTTCTGCAAGGCTGTTGCGGCCGCCGTGTTCGGCGATGTTGCCAAGGTCGAATATCAGCCCTTGTCGGCAGAGGCTCGCTTCGACGCCCTCAAGAACCGTCGCATCGACCTCTTATCGCGGAATAGCACCTGGACAATGTCGCGCGAACTTGAACTCAATCTTGAATTTGCGGGGGTCAGCTATTTTGACGGGCAGGGATTTCTGGTGCCCGCCTTGTATGGGGCAACCAGTCCACTTCAGCTCGGCGGCGCCAAAATTTGCGTTGCTACGGGCACAACTTCCGAAATGAATGCGTCGCAGTTTTTTCAAAAGCACAACCTCAAGGTCTCCTTCCTGACGTTCACGGAGCGAGCGCAAGCGCACGCAGCATATGCTGAGAAGAAATGTGATGCCTTTACTGGCGATCGCTCCGGGTTGGCGGCAGAGAGGTCCGCACTGCCCTCGCCCGAGGATCATGTCATTCTGCGTGACATAATCTCCAAGGAGCCATTGGGCCCCGTCACACGCGATGACGATTCGCGATGGACAAGCCTCGTACGCTGGACACTTTTTGCACTGATCAATGCGGAGGAACTTGAGATTAACTCGAAATCAGTAGCGGCTGAGAAAGGCCCACAGGCGGTGGCCTTGGGCGCGCCAGCGGCGCGTTCGCTGGGCTTGTCGCGCGACTGGCTCGTCAAATTGATCGGCAGCGTGGGCAACTACGGCGAGATTTTCGAACGTAACCTGGGACCGGATACGCCGCTCCAGCTGAACCGTGGAATGAACGCCCTGTGGAATAAAGGGGGGATTTTGTATGCGCCGCCGATGCAATAGTACGCGCCGACTTGTGGCGGAAGCCGGCTGGTGGCGATTGGCGCGCGATTTGCGGCCGAATGTGCTCGCCAGACTTGCAACGAGCTTTGCTGTTTTTTGGTTCTTATTGACCTGCCAGATCTCGCAGCCGCTGGCGCAGATCGTCAGCTCGCCTCGCGAGCTTGCGGTCATTCGTATCAATGTGCTCGACCTCTTGGTCCACGAGGAAAACCTTCCGTTACCGGTAAAACAGCGGCGCGATGCGTTGTGGGAGTATTACCAGGTTTTCTCAGGCGAACTGCTGTGGCTTGGCAGCCGCCGTCCTGATGAACTGCTGGCACGGCTGCAAAATGCTGCAAGTGACGGTCTCGATCCGAAGGATTATCCCAGCAAACAACTCGCAAAGCTCGCCGCCGCCAAATCAACAGACGACAAGCGCAGCCTGGCTTTGGTTGAGCTGTTTTTTTCGGCAGCTTTTCTTGAATATGCCTCCGACATCAAGGTAGGGCGTTTCCTGCCGCGGAAGGTTGACCCGAATTTCTTCATCGAAGCTCGCACCATCGACCAGACGGCGGCTTTGAAAAGTCTTGCAACCGTGGACAGCTTGGATCGGTTTTTCGACGCATGGCAACCTTCGAACCCGCGTTACGCTGCGCTTCGCGCTTCGCTCGTCAACTATCTCGCTCTTGCGGACAAGGGCGGGTGGAACTCCGTGCCATTGGGCGAGTCGCTGAAGCCGGGTATGAAGGATCCTCGGGTGCCAGCCATTCGCACAAGGCTGAGTGTGACCGACGGCGTCCGACCGTCATCGGCTGAACCGGAGATCTACGACGACACACTGGCCGACGCGGTCAAGCGATTCCAGGCGCGTCAGGGTTTGGACAGCGATGGCGTTGTTGGCCCGTCCACGATCGTTGCGATGAATGTGCCGATCCAGGAGCGCATCCAAAGTATCGTCATGGCCATGGAGCGTCTGCGATGGATGCCGGACGACCTTGGCCAGCAATACGTGATCGTCAACATCGCCGGATTCGACTTGCGCCGCATCAACGGTGGCAATGTCGAGGAGCAAATGGCCGTCGTCGTCGGCAAGCCCTATCATCGCACCCCCGTGTTCAGCGATCGCATTCGGTATGTCGAGTTCAATCCATATTGGACTGTACCGCCCGCTATCTTGGCCAATGAGGAACTACCGAAACTGCGAAAAAACCCGGCGAGTTTATCGGCCCAGGGATTTGAGGTCGTCCGCGGGAATCAAGTGGTCGATCCAACGTCAATTGACTGGTCTCGATATGGCGGTGGGAATCTCCCATTTCAGCTTCGGCAACGGCCGGGTGCCAATAATGCACTGGGTAGCGTAAAGCTGATGTTTCCAAACGAGCATAATGTCTATCTGCACGACAGTCCTGCGCGCAGCCTGTTCAGCCGAAATGTGCGAGCCTTCAGCCATGGATGCATTCGGCTCGCAAGACCGCTCGATCTTGCAGAGCAAGTCCTTCGTGCGGGCGGTGTTGCAGGATGGAACAGAAACCGGATCGACCAGGTGGTTGCCTCGACCAAGAACACGGTTGTGAACCTGCAGAACCCGTTGCCCGTCCACATCACCTACATGACCGCTTGGGCCGACGGCAAATTTGTCAATTTCCGTCCCGATATCTACGGGCATGATGCAAAATTGCTGGCTGCACTCGACGGAAAATCAATTGCGTGGTGACTAAGGCTTCATAAATCAAGCTTGGGTCGGCGCGACATGAAAGGGCGTGTGCAAAGCAGGACTAGTTATCGAAAAAGGACGGCAGGCGTGGGACTGGATGAACGCTACGCGCGAGTAGTCAAAGTCGAGAGCTGATTTTCGCCAATCACGATAAATCGCCTGAACTGTGCTGGACATCACAGAATGGTTTGCTTCGGGGTGCAAACATTCGAATTGCGAAACTCGAAATGGCAGCGTCGACCGCCGACGAAGTGATCGAATAGCTCGCGAGTTCTTTTGATAGGGCGGGATGACGTCCTCATGGCGCCGTTTCGATTAGCCCGTAACTGCGCTGCATACGCGGCTCGTGATGTCCGCTTCTGGACCCAGAGCGGTGCCGTCGCATCGGCTGCCATTTTGTTGCCTCATCGCTATTCGCCTATACTTGCCGGCTCGCAGGTTCGGGGACGTAGATGCTCCGCAGTATTGTGACCGCTGGCTGGCACATGCGCAGCCTGCAAGGCGCTAGCTTGTTCGGCCTAATCGCCGCACTGGGCGCCGGGATCAGCGGTTGCACCACGCTCGAGCGTCTCCCCGCGGTGACGTATGCGGAAGCCAAGCAGGCGGACATTCTGGATATTCCGGACGCCCGCTTTTATGTCGCCGAAACGAAACAGATCCTCGACATTGCGGTGAAGGCAAATCAGCGCCGCAATCTGGCGCGCGGCGTTTCTGCGACACGACGATTCCTGGCGATTTCGGGCGGCGGCGACGACGGAGCTTTTGGTGCCGGACTGCTGGTGGGGTGGAGTGACCGAGGGGACAGACCGGAATTCGATATGGTGACTGGCGTCAGCACGGGAGCTCTGTCGGCGCCCTTCGCTTTTCTCGGGCGCGCCTATGATCCACAATTGAAGGCCGTCTACACGGAAACCAGCGCGAGCGACATCTTTGAGAAGCGCGCGCCGTTGCTCGGTGCAATCGCCGGCGACGCTGTGACAGACAACGCTCCTCTCCGGCGGATGATCTCACGCAACCTCGATGACGAGACGGTGCGCAGGATTGCCGAGGAATACAAAAAAGGGCGTTTGCTGTTCATTCTGACGACCAATCTCGACCAGGGCCGCCCTGTGATCTGGAATATCGGATCGATTGCATCAAGCAACCACCCAAAGGCCCGCGAGCTCATCGTTGAAGTCCTGTTGGCATCCACCTCGATCCCTGTTGTATTCCCGCCCGTGATGCTGGACGTCACCGTCAGCGGGCAGCAGTACCAGGAAATGCATGTCGATGGCGGCACGATCGCGCAGACGTTTCTTTATCCACCCTCGGTATCGCTCAGGACAGCGGCGTTGCGCACCGGCGTTAACGAAAAGATTCTGAGAACGGAGAGAAGACGTGCTGCCTATGTTATTCGTAATGGCCGGCTTACGCGGCCGGAGGAGAGCGTCAAATTGCAAACGATTGCGATCGCCAAAGAGGCGTTATCGACGATGACGACCGCGAGCGGAGTGAATGACACCTATCGCATGTATCTGCTCGCTAAGCGGGACGGCGTCGATTTCAATCTTGCGGCGATAGGCGACGACTTTAATATCCCTTACAAGGGTCCCTTTGCGCCCGACTACATGCAAGCGCTATTTGAATACGGATATCAAAAAGGTCGCGCCGGATATCCATGGCAAAAGACTCCGCCTGGTTATGTCAATTAGGTGGCGGCTGTTGCGTTTTTGGAGAGCTTTGCCGCTATCCTGGCGGCAAGCGTGATGCTTGGCCTTGCAATTCCGTCAGGCCTTCTTTCCATTGCCGACGAGATCATCGAGCGCGGCACCACTTCCACTTTTTGACTTAAGCGGAATGTCCGCTCATGGCCCAAAAGTGGACACGTGCATTTTAAAATCAGGTGCGCAAGAACCCGCTCTAAAGGACATTCGGGGTGATGATTACACGGATTAAATGGAGTCTGTAGAATACCGCGATTGCCTCTACCCAAAATCAGTTAAGTGCTGATCTTTGCCTGTCAAACGCAAGAGAGCGCCTAAAGCTAGGCAGCAACCGACGTCCGCCTCTCATCGTATTATGCTAGAGTACATTGCTGAAACGTGCTATCGAATTGCCGACAGCCTACCTGCCAATAATGCATAAATATTCAATCGGGCAGCTTGTGTGTTTTGAAGGGACGTTCGGGCACAAATGCTGCGCACGGTCAATATAAGATCGTTAGTCTCGTGCCGATCGAGAACAACAATAACATCGGAGTTTGAAAATGGCCAAGGTACAGTGAAGTGGTTCAACCCAACCAAGGGGTACGGGTTTATTCAATCGACGAGTGGCGGGGGAAAGGACCTCTTTGTTCACATCTCTGCCGTTGAAAAGGCGAGCCTGAGTACTCTTCACGAGGGCCAGACGGTTGAGTATGAAGAAGTGCCGAACAAGGGCAAGACGTCGGAAAAAATGTGAAAGTTGTTTGACCGCCGAGAGTGCTATGAGAATCTTTATCTTCAAAACGGACCGGAGCCCTGACCTGCGGGCCTTCTCTGATGATCAGGATGGCAATAAGCTGCCGCAGCAATTTCGACCGTGGCATGCCATTGGCGTCATTCGCCCAGACTCCGTGCCTCCCCACAATCTAAGCCGCGACGTGATTGAGAAATCCATCGCCAAGGACGGATTTCAATTGTGGCGAATGAAAAAAGTGATGGCCGGTTAATTTCGGCAATGTGCGCTTTGGTTCCACGTCCTTCGATTGCTACATTGTACAACTCCAATATTGAGACATTAATCACAGCAACCTGTAGTGCTTGCAATGGCCCGTGAACCAAAAGGTCCTTCGGACGTTCCCAGTATTGATTCCCCTGCACGGCAAACTTCCATGCTCACACGACCAACACTGAAAAGGTCGGACCGGTTCTCCGATCAAGATGATTTAGCCCCGCCAAAGGGTCAGACCCGGCCGATCGAGAAGCGTTTCCTTTTAAAGGTGGACGGACAATTCAAGCGTTCATTCGACAGCGAAGAAGCAGCGAAAGCCGCTGGCTCGGCGATTAAGAAGGCTTATCCGGTCGTAGTTGTTACGATCGTAGATTCGCAGGAACACAAAACAGAAACGATCAAAGCTTAGGGCAGCCGGAGCGCATTACAGCGACTGCGACGGCGATTCCCATCGCGAGCAGACACTTGCGCTGCGGCAACGGAATGTCCGGTTTGGGTATAGCGGACATGCAATCATGTCTGCGCTTTGCGCGGCGCACCCCTCGCTTTGGCCCTTTTCGCTTTGGCGCGCGGCCCTCGCTTTTTGGTTCGTCGAGGCCTCGGCCTTTTCGTTCGAGCCGCGAGCTTCGGCGGTACCTCGCCGCGCCACTCATCGATTAGCTGTTGCTTGGTACCGGCATATTTATTGAGATCGAGATTGCCTTCGCTATCACCGGGAATGCCGTTGCATTCACCATGCTCTGTGTATTGCCAGAGCCACCATTGCGGGAATGTCGCTTTTGGCCAGGTTGGGGTGCCCGATGTGTATTGCGCCAGCCAGAGTCGATACCCCGACAGTTCCGAATCGCGCCTGCCGCCAAGCTGTTCTTTCAACACATGACCGGAATAGATGATCGGGCGTTTCCCGGTCAGCCGTTTCACTTCGCGCAGGAAGGTTTTCAGATCATCGAGCGAAACGCCTTCATCTTCGTGATCGGCGGCATAGAGATCGAGATCCTTCCCTACTTTGCTGACAAAATACCGTGCCTGTCCTTGCATGTTGCCGGGCCGCAGGAAATGATACGCACCCCAGAGCAGGCCGGCGGCGAGTGCATCTTTTTTGCGCTGATTATAAGTCGGATCGAAATAGTTATTCGATTCGGTTGCCTTGTGAATGATGCCGACCACGCCATCATTTTTTGCGTGTTCAAAACTATCGACTTCATCCCAGTGCGAAAGATCGACCACTGCCTTGTCAAGCATGATTGCAACTTTCGCCGCTCAATCTGGTGCCGATTGCGGCGCGGACACCCGCAACGCGTCATACACGCTTTGTCCCGAAAGCGGACATGTGCGGTGCAAGAGGCATTGTCTGCTAGGGGCCATGTGTGGACGGCTCCGGGTTGGCAAGAACTTTCTTCACGTTTGCAGCATTGGTCGGTGCGGCCATGTGTTCGGCCTGTTCGTGCGACACACGAGGCCGCTGGCCATAATGCCCTTCGCGGATCAGGTCCCGGTCAATAGCTCGCATTCAAGTGATGCTGAGGCCCATGTGGGTTGTCCTGATCGCTGAATCGACTTCAGTCTGCATTACGTGCTGTTTGCCCTTTCCAACCTTCACATCACGCCGGATGACC
>DASTHI010000035.1:0-18581 GCA_035718275.1 Pseudolabrys sp.
GGGGCTCTTTATTTTCAGCATGATTTCAGCGCACCTCGTTGATTGACGGCCTTTCAGCCGGCGTCGAGTGTAACGGGAGCGAGCCCTGAAAATCCGAGCGCCCGGGCAGCGGCGGGCGTGAGATCGATCACCCGGCCGCGCACAAAGGGACCCCGATCGTTAATCCTGACCGTGACGCTGCGTCCGTTGCGCCTGTTC
The DNA here is from genome assembly GCA_035718275.1 of Pseudolabrys sp. Lineage (GTDB taxonomy): Bacteria > Pseudomonadota > Alphaproteobacteria > Rhizobiales > Xanthobacteraceae > Pseudolabrys. The sequence goes on from DASTHI010000035.1 coordinate 199, forward strand.
GTCACCGTTACACGGGTTCCGAATGGCAGGCTGCGATGAGCGGCCGTGTAGCCGCCCGGCCGGGCAATTTCGCCGCTGGCAGTTTTTTCTCCTTTGTAAGCGTAAACCGAAGCTATTCCGGACTCGGCTGCTGCGGATGCACAGCCGAAGAGAAATGCAGCGCCGCAAACTGCGGCGCCCAAGCGGATCGACATTCACTCACTCCTGATTGGCCCCACCGAAGTCGCCGCTGATAGGTGCCGCATTATGCGCTTTAGGGGCGAGACTTTGACGATTTCACGAAATCGTTTGTTCCCTGAGCTGCGGCGTCGGTGAACTTATCGGGATCGCTCCGGTTATCGATCTGCTCCCCAAAGAGTGGAACAGTAATAATGCAGCGAATCGCAATACTCTTGATCTTTATCTTTGCCGTGATCTCAGGAGCCACGCAGAGCTTTGCGCAAATGGAACTGCCGACTGCGACGCGTCCAAACAATTCTGGCGGCGAGCCGGCGCGACCCTCCGTCGCACCGGATCAGCCTATATCGGCGCCACTGCCACCCGCGAATGCGCAGCTTCGGCAATTGATCGATCAGCGCCTATCGGCATTCGTCGACCGCAAGCCCGAGCAGGATGCGGTCCGCGTTTTTTATCAGGAGCGGAATTTTCAACCGCTCTGGACCGGCAGTCCAGAAGCCGATGCTCGTGGCGCAGCCGCCATCGATTTTCTCCGTAACGTGACGACCGAAGGCCTGGATCCACAGGACTATCCGACATCGGACCTGTCCGCCGCCAGCAGCGACGAAGATGCGGCGAAGCGCGAACTGCAGCTCACCGGATCGCTGCTCAAATATGCCCGCCACGCCAGCTCCGGACGAGTAGCTTTCACTCGCGTGAGCGGGTCGATCCTTTATCCATCGCAGGCCGTCGATCCCGGCGACGTCTTGGCGCGACTTGCGGAAACGCAAAATGTGCCCGACGTCCTGAGCTCTTTCGAGCCGCAGCATCCCGCGTTCAAGGCGTTGAAAGCTGAACTGGCCCGGGCTCTTTCTGGGAAGGCGATTGACGAGAGTCCCAACAAGCACCACCGCGACGCACGCGCCGATGCTCGCGGCCGAGCGGAACTGATCGACAGGATCATCGCAAACATGGAGCGCTGGCGCTGGTTGCCGCGCGATCTCGGTGCCGCTTACGTGATGGTCAATGTCCCCGACTACACGCTTGAGGTCATCGATAACGGCCGTCCGATCTGGCACGCGCGGATCGTGGTGGGCAAGCCTGGCAAGCTCGCGACCCCGCTCCTTACGGAAACGATGAAATACCTGACGATCAATCCGACCTGGAATGTCCCGCCATCGATCATACGCAATGAATATCTGCCGGCTCTGGAGCGGGATCCGGATGCTTTGGACCGCATCGGACTCAAGGTTGCGCATAATTCAGACGGATCGCTGCGAGTGTATCAGCCTCCGGGAGAACGCAATGCGCTTGGCCGGATCCGGTTTAATTTTCCCAACCCATTCCTGGTGTATCAGCACGATACTCCGAACAAGAAATTATTCGAGCGGTCGAATCGCGCCTTGAGTCACGGCTGCATGCGCGTACAGAACCCGGAACAATATGCGGAGATTCTGCTGTCGCTGTCTCAGCCTGAACAAGGCATCACGGCCGCGCGCATCAGGAGCTACTACGGAGATGAAGAGCGAACCATCAAGCTGCAAAACCCGATCCCGGTCCACGTCACCTATCAGACAGCATTTGTGGAGAAAGGCCGCCTGCAGCTTCGCCCTGACATTTACGGTCTCGATGCCGCCATCTTGAAATTGATGCGAGGAAGCGAGCGCCAGATCGCCGACAGGCCGATCACGCGCGACTATGCAAGCAGCAGCAAGCCGGTCATGGCCCGGCTCCCCTCACACCACCGCGCTCGCGAGGATCGGGCCGCGCCCTATTTTGCGTGGGATCGCGGCGGCTCCTCGTGGGGTCACGGCTTCGGCCCGCCCGTCTACGGCAATCCATACGCGGGCGGACGACCATTCGACCGCGCCGTGGGAATCTGGTGAGGAGTAACGCCGTTGGTTGCCAGCACTACTCCGCTTGCGAGTCGATGCCGAGATAGGCGGTGAGCACACGCTGATCCGAAAGCACGACGGCGGGAGCGCCCTCGGTCACGGTTCGCCCGTAGTCGAGTACATGAACCCGATCGGCCAGATCCTGAACCATCTGCATGTCGTGCTCGATCCAAATCATCGTCATCTTCAGATCGTACTTGATGCGAAGGATGAATCGCGCCAGGTCCTCGCGTTCCTCGCGATTGAGTCCCGCTGAGGGTTCATCGAGAAGAATCAGCGAGGGTTCGAGCGCGAGCGCCCGGGCGAAACCGACGATCTTCTGGCGGCCGAAAGGCAGGCTCCCTACTTGCGCGTGACGATGAGGCTCGAGCTCCACCAGATCGAGAATCCGCTCGACGGCTCCTCGATGGGCAATTTCCGCGCGCCTGACGCCGGGCAGGAATAGCATCTCCGCCAGCGGATTGGTCTTGATACGCGCGTGCCGGCCCGTGAGCAGATTCTCGAGGACCGTCAACTGCGGAAACAATTCTCCATGCTGGAACGTGCGGGCAATTCCCAGCCGCGCAATGTCATGAGGCTGGCGGTTTACAATATCCTTTCCGCAATACTGGATGCTGCCAGTACCGCGATAAATTCCGCTGATGCAGTTGAGAACGCTGGTTTTACCGGCGCCGTTAGGCCCGATGAGCGCAAACAGTTCTCCGGGCTCGACCGCGAACGACACGTGTTCGAGCACGGTCAGGCCGCCAAAGCGCAATCCAAGATCGGAGACCGCCAACTCAGCCATACCATCTCCGCGAGCGGCGATATTGCTTGACCAATCGATAGGAGCGTCGTTCACCGCTCGCCTGGCCGAGATAGAACTCCTGTACGTCGCGATGGCTCTTGAGCCGGTCGCGATCACCGTCGAGCACGATGCGACCGTTTTCCATCACATAGGCATAGTCGGCGATTGCCAGGGCAATCGGCGCGCTTTGTTCGACGAGCAGAATGGCGATTCCCAGTTCATCGCGGATCGCGAGCAGCCGTCGCATGAGATCCCGCACAATGACCGGAGCGAGGCCGAGCGAGAGTTCATCAACAAGCAGAAGCCGCGGCTGGCACATCAAGGCGGCGGCGATTGCCAGCATCTGCCGTTCTCCACCCGACAGCAGGCCGGCAACGCGCTGCCGCAGCTCGGCAAGACGCGGGAAAAGCTCATAGACATGATCGCCCCTGGAAAGCGTTCGTTCTGTGGAACCGCCTCGGCGCGACACCGGCACGGCGAGGTTTTCCGAGACCGTGAGATTGGGAAAGACCTTCTCGCGTTCGGGAACGAGTACGACCCCATGCGCGGCGATCTGATACGGCGCTCGATTCTCGATCCTCGCTCCTGCGAAGGAAATCGAGCCTTCGGTGACGCGGGCATCATCCAGCCCGAGAAAACCCGATATGGCGCGGAGCATCGTCGTCTTGCCCGCCCCATTGTTGCCGAGGATGGCGACGATCTGGCGCGGTGCAACCGAGAGCGTGACGCCCTGCACCGCCGTGATCACGCGCTTGTACACGACCTCGACCTTCTCAACGTGAAGCGTCTCGCCGTTCACTTGCGCGATCCTGAAAGCGGCCGGTATCTGAACGGCCAGAGCAGAAAATAATTTTGCAGCCGATGCCAGATGCCGACGAGGCCGAGCGGCTCGAAGACCAAAAAGATGATCATCACCACGCCGAAGGCGAGATAGTTGACCGCAAAGATGTCTCCGGCGAGCTTTTCGACGTTTGGCAGGAGATTCAGCATACCCTCGATGACATAGGGAAAAAGGACGACAAAAGCGGCACCCAGGATTGCTCCCAGCAGCGAACCCATGCCGCCGATAATGATCATCGCGACGTACTGGATCGACAGGAAAAGATCGAATGCCTCGATTGATACGAAACCGCGATAGTAGGCGAACAGACATCCGGCCACAGACGTCATGCTCGACGAGATCACGAATGCGAGAAGCTTGTAGGCGGCGATATGAATGCCGAGTGCCTCGGCAACCGTCTCGCGCGCGTGCACGGCGCGGAAGGCGCGCCCGGAACGGCTGCGCAGGAGGTTGATACAGATGAGAAGGCTGACGGCTGCGGCGGCGAGAAGCACGAAGTACCAGGCGCGGCCATCGCTCATCCTCAAACCAGCAACGCTTGGCGGTTCGACGACGATACCGGTCGAGAATCCGCGTTTCGTTTCGTATTCGCCGCCGATATAGATGACGACGAAGTGCAGGGCCAGGGTGCTGACTGCAAGATACAGTCCCCGCAGCCGCAGGGATGGCAGCCCGAACACAAAGCCGAGCACAATTCCCGTGATTGCCGAACAGGGCAAGGTGATCCAGAACGGTGCGCTCACCTCGCGTGCGAGAATTCCGGTCGTGAAGGCGCCGGCAGCCAGCAGCCCCGCGTGTCCCAGCGATATCTGTCCGGCATACCCTGTGAGGAGCATCAACGAGAGCGATCCGACGCAAGCAAGAAAGACCTGGCAGGCGAGATCGAGCGCGAAAGGCGAAGCGATGAACGGAAACATCGCGAGCACCGCGATCAGCAACGCCAGAGTCAGGCGCTCGGTGCGCGTCTGCACCAGCGCGAGATCCTGGTCATAGGCGGTGTGGAAATAGCCGCTTGCCCGCGGCGCCGGCCTAAACACGGTCGAGTTCCTCGCGCGTGCCGAACAGACCCCAGGGTCGCATGACCAGCATTGCGATCAGCACGAGGAATGGCACCACATCCGAGAGAAGCGGATCGACATAATAGATCAGCAGGACTTCGGCAGCGGCAACGATCAGACTGCCCACGAGCGCGCCGGCCAGGCTGTCAAGTCCGCCGACCAGCGCTGCCGGAAAGGCCTTGAGGCCTATGACCGGCATGCCTCCGGTGATGCCGGAATCGAGTGCAATCAGGATGCCCGCGAGCGCTCCGGTAAGCGTCGACAGACTCCATGCCAGCGCGTAGACGACATGCAGATTGATGCCGCGTTGTGCCGCAAGCAGCGCGTTCTGGCCTGCCGCTCGCGTGCGCATGCCCCAGCGCCCGAAACGAAGAAAAGAAAACAGTCCGGCATAGACAATAAGGGTCGTCGCCACCAGCACAGCCGACCACTGAGAAATCCGAGCGCCCCCAGGCAGCGCGAGCGAAGGATTCGAAACCGCGAGGACCTGAGCGGGATATTGCTGCTGAGCAGACCACACCAGAACGACGAAACCACGGATGAGGATGCCGAGCGCCACTGTGGTGAGAATGGCCGCGAGCACCATCTCGCCGGTCATCCTGCGCATGAGGAATATGTACACGAGTGCACCGGCAACGAGGCTTAGCCCGATTGCCGCAGAAAGGGCTATGGCAGGATGGCCCGAAAAGAGCCACGCCGTCGTGAGCAGCAGATAGGCACCCAGCATCATCAACTCGCCATGCGCAAGATTGAGCACGCGGCTGACCCGGTAGATGAGAACATAGCCGCAGGCGATGAGCGCGTAGATCGAGCTCAGTACGACAATGTTGACAGCAAGCTGCACGAACACATCCGGTATTGAAGATGATCGCCATTCCGGGCTGCGAACCAAGCTCGCGCGCCCGCAGATGAGAACCAGGTTTTCACATGCATCCGGAGGCCGACCCCTGTGCTTTCTCGGCCTTCCGGAATGACAGGGCTGCTCATTTCACCGGGTAGTTCTTCCAGTCCTGCACGCGCGCAATCTTGCTGCCGTCCCATCCATAGACGCGATAGTAGAGCTGCGTACGGAAATGATTATCCTTGGTCCACTCGATCGGCCCGCCGCGAAGACCCTTGGTGTCGATCTTGAGGTTCTCCATCGCAGCACGCAACTTCGCGCGGTCGGCCGAACTCCCTGCGGCTTTCAGCGCGGCCTCGATCGCCATGCCGCCGATCCAGCCTTCCGTCATCGTCTGCGCAGGATATTTGGATCCCGCCTGCTTGGCCGCGTCTTCGATCTCCTTTTGGATGGGCAGCTGTTCCTGGAATAGCGAGTTCGAATTGACCACGAAGAACTTCGCGTCCTTGAGCCGCGCCAATTCGGCTTCCGCCTCGAGATGACCCCAGGCGATGAAATCGTCCTGCCACCCAAGCTTGCGCAGCGCCTCCAGCGTCCGCACCTGCGTGACCCACGGCGCCCATGAGTAAACCCAAGTTGGCCCGGCGTCCTTCAGTTTCGTCGCGAACGGCGTGTAGTCGGCTGTCGGTGGCGGTATGACCTCAAGGTCGACGGGCGTCATGCCGAGCTTCTTCGAGAGGTCGTTCGCGTAATCCATCTCGCCACGCGAAACCGGAATGGCCATTGCCGAGAACCCGATCTTCACCGGTGTCTTCGCCCTGGCCTTGATGAAATCGAGCGTCGCCTGGCTGTCGAAATGCGAAGCATAGCCGGTCGTGCAGAACTGCAACGGATCAGCCGGCGGATAGACGCTCTGTGGACAGACGCCGCTTGCAAACAGCAGCGGCACGCCGGCGTTCTTGGTCTCGGAAATGACCGGTGCATAGGTCGACGAAAGACTCGCATTGACCATTAGGATCACGTTGTCCTGCGTGATCAGCTTCTTCGTGTTCGCGGCCGCCTTCGACGGTTGCGCTCCATCATCCTCTACGAGGAGTTTGATCTTGTGGCCGTTAACGCCGCCGCTCGCATTCACCCGGTCGATATAGATGCGCATCGCATCGACAGCGGGCGCATAGGTGCTCGACGGCGGACCGGTGAGCGCGCCCGTCACGCCGACGATGTAGTCCTGAGCTGCGGCGGGCAGCACACAGGCTGTAACGGCGACGGCGCCGAGCAAGAATCTCCTGAGCATGTCGTCCCTCCCATTGTCGTCGTTGTGGCTTCGTGTTCACAATTTAAGATCGCCGGCTCCGGCCGAAATGAGACGCTCCTCGCTGTCGTCATACATCCCGTCGACCAGTTCCTTGAAGCGCTCGTACATGAGTTTTCGCTTCACCTTGCGCGTCGGCGTGACCGGCTCCCCCTCCTCTTCGGGATCGAGCGCCTTGGGCAAGATCCTGAATGATTTGATCTGCTCGACACGAGCGAGTTCCGCATTGACTCGATCGATCTCGGCGCCGATGAGACCCTCAATACGAGGATGCATCGTGAGGCTGGTGAACCCTGTATAGGCGACATCATTGGCACGGGCCCAGTCGGCGACGGTGTCGAAATCGATCTCGACAACAGCGGCAAGATATTTGCGCCCGTGTCCGAACACCACGGCTTCGGCCACATACGGGCTCGCGCGCAAAGCATTCTCGATATTGGAAGGCGAGATGGTCTTTCCGCCGGCGGTTACGATGAAATCGCGCGCGCGATCGACAAGCCGCAGCATGCCGTCGCGCCATTCGCCGATGTCACCCGTGTGCAGCCAGCCGTCGGCGCGCTTGACCTCGCCGGTTGCTTCGTCGTTGCGCCAGTAGCATTCGAAGAGATCCGGGCTGCGCACCAGCACTTCACCGTCGTCTGCAAGCGCAACTTCGATGCCGTCGACCGGCATGCCGACATTCCCCGGACGGGCAAAGGGCCCGCTTTGCGCCGCGATGATCCCCCCGGCTTCCTCCGTCTGCCCGTACATTTCAACGACGTTGACCCCGTACATCTGCCAGAGCCCCGCCGTGTCCGCCGGCAGTGCCGCCCCGCCGCTGACGACCAACTCCAGCCTGTCGAACCCAATCTTGTTGAGGATCGGCCGAAACACCAATTCGCGAAAAAGGGCGTAGGCCGCTTCTTGTACGTAACTTACCGTGCCTTCCCATCGCTGACGCACGTGCCTGCGGGCGACACGCATGGCCAATTGGTAAATCGCATGCTTGAGCCTGCTTGAATTGAGCAGGCCGACCAACACGTGCGATGCGAACTTCTGCAGATAGCGAGGGACCGTGAACAGCACGGTCGGCGCAACCTCGAACAGGGTCGTCGCGAAATCATGCGGATCCTCCCCGAAGTGCGGCACAAGCCTCGAGATTAGCGGCAGCGTGATCGCGACATCGCGCCCGAGCACGTGACACATCGGGAGATAGACAACCGTGCGGTGCGGTTTTTCGCGGAGCGTGGGATACTGGGCAGCGACGGTATCCGCTGCGGCAAGATGCTTGCCATGGCAGACCAGCGCGCCTTTCGGATGACCGGTGGTGCCTGACGTGTAGACAATGAAGGCCGGATCGTCCGGCGAGAGGCCCGACAGGCAGCTTTCCAGCCATTCCAGTCCGGGCGGCTCGATGTCGGCCAGGATTTTTCTGAAACGGCAAAGCTTGTCGTGCTCGTAAGCGAACATCGCCGAGTCGTCGATCACGACGATCGAGCGCAGATCCGGAAGCTGATCGGCGAAGGGAAGAATCTTGTCGACATATTCCTGATCTTCGGCGACGAATATGCAGGCGCCACCGTCGCGCATCTGATACTCGACTTCCGCCGCAGATGCTGTCGGGTAGATCCCGTAAACGATGGCACCGAGCGCCTGCGCTGCTAGATCGCAGATCATCCATTCTTCACAGACGTCGCCCATGATCGCAAGGCGTTCCCCGCGGCGGAGACCGAGAGCGTCAAACGCAGCTGCCGCATGGGCGACCAACTCCGCATAGTCACGCCAGCTTCGTTCGCGATAGATGCCGAGGTGCTTGGAGCGGAACGCGATCGAATCCGGCGCGGCGTGCGCTCGTCCGCACAAGAGATGCGGAGCGGTTGTGCGGCGCAGCCCCTCGCGATCGACCGCAACGGTCATCGTGCGCTTTGCTCCGGCATGAATTCTATAGCTCAATCGAATTCCAAATCGATGCGGCCGTCAAGCGACGCACCTCTTCAGCGGCGGCGGCGCCCTCGCGGCTTTTCCATCCCTTCGATGGCCAGACGGGCGAATTCGTCGGCAATCCGCTCGACGCGCGCATTCTCCTTCCGATGCCAGCTTGATGCTGCATTGCACATGCCGAGTATCGCAAGCGTCGAGAGGCGAACGTCGATATCGGCGCGAAACTCACGGGCAGCAACGCCTTCGCGGATAACGTCCTCGAAAATGCGCTCGAGGCCTCGCGACCAGCGGCCGATGCGCCGCCGACTTTCGCGCGGAAGGTGCTGACGCTCATTGAGAAACACCCTGACGTAATCGGCGCGAGCGACCAGCGGCGAAAGATGCGATTTGATCAGGACCCTCAGTCTTTCCCGCGCGCTGTCCGGTCGCGCCGCAATTTCTCTGGCCGATTCGAAGAAGCCTTCGACGCCCTTGAGACAAACGAGCTCAAGCGCCGCCTCCTTGGACGAGAAGTAGTAATAGAGGCTCGCCTGTCGAATACCGAGGACATTCGCGATGTCCTGAGTGGTCGCGCCGTGGAAACCGCGTTCGGCAAAAATCCGGGCGGCCGCATCGATGATCTGGGGGGCGCGGCGGCGTCGCGTAGCGCCTCGCTGGGATGGCCGCAGGGCGAGCACATTCATGTGGGTCGTCTCGCTCCGGCCTTCTTGCATGCGGCCGGCAGTTCAGAGGCAGATTGAACCGGACCATTGTGTTCTGCCACGGCAGCAATCTAAATTCTATCTATCAAGCTATAGAATTTGTAGATGGGGTTCTCATGTCGGCTCCAGGCCGCCCACCGTTCCGCGCCGATCATGTCGGCAGCCTGCTGCGTCCGCCAGCACTCCGGCGGGCTTTCCGCGCGCACGCGGCGGGGGAAATGGGCGATGCAGAATTCGCGAAACTGCAGGACGAATGCATTCGCGATGTCCTCGCGCTACAGGAGGATGTCGGATTGCGGGTCGTGACCGATGGAGAATTTCGCCGCGGCTCGTATTGGGGACGTTTCGTGGAACGGACCGAAGGTTTCACGGTCAAGCCGGCCTCCTTCAGATTCCGCGACGATGCCGGTCATGAGATCGATTTTACCGCTCCTTATGCCAGCGGCAGAATCAGTCGCCTGCGGCCTCTCGCGCTGGATGAGTTCACGTTCCTGCGCGGGGCGACGAAAAGGACTGGCAAGATCACGCTGCCCGCGCCATCGACCATGCATTTCTTCCGTTGCGGTGATTTCGCAGATCCGAAGATCTACCCGGATGTTGAATCGTTCTTCGCCGATCTCTCAAGCATCTTTCGAGAGGAGATTTCCGAGCTTGCGGAAGCGGGCTGCCGGTATATCCAGCTGGACGAGGTCGCCGTCGCGCTGCTTTGCGACGCAGCCATTCGCGAGCAGGTCAAAGCATCGGGAAAGGAACCGGACGCGCTTATCCGCCTCTATGTTGATGCAATTAACGATTCGGTAGCCGCCTGTCCGCCAGGCGTGACGATCGGGGTGCATATGTGCCGCGGCAATTTCAAAGGCCATTATCTCGGTGCCGGCGGCTACGAATCTGTCGCGGAGCGTTTCTTCGCAGAGACGCGGGTCAATCATTTCCTGCTCGAATACGACACCGAACGCGCCGGGGACTTTGCGCCGCTGCGGTTGATGCCGGGCGACAAAGGCGTTGTGGTAGGTGCCGTCAGCTCGAAGACTCCGGAGCTTGAGACAATCGAGGCACTGAGAAGGCGCATCGATCAGGCGAACTGCTATATCGATATCGATCGGCTCGCCATCAGCCCGCAATGCGGGTTCGCGAGCACAGTGGCCGGCAATCCCCTCACTGAGGAGGACGAGCGCAGGAAGCTGGAACGTGTGGTCCAGGCCGCCGACGCCATCTGGGGTGAACCGTCGTCCTGATTGCTCGCGGGCTGCGGAGCGCGCAGATCGCGAGAACGCCGTCGCGCATGCAGAGTCTGATTGTCGGCCGCAAAATCGCTGATAACGTGTAACCGGGCAGCAGAGTTGCGGGGGACATCAATGGACTACGTGACGCTTATCGGATTTCTTGCGGCCGGGCTCGTCATTGCCACGCTTTCGATGCGAACAATGATTCCCCTGCGGGTCGTCGGCCTCGCCAGCAACGTCGCCTTCGTCAGCTACGGACTCCTGTTTGGCAGTATCCCAACGGTCGTGCTGCACGGCATATTGTTTCCACTCAACCTCTACCGGCTTCACGAAATGCTGAGGCTGATCAAGCAGGTCGAGGCGGCGAGCAAGGGCGACATGTCGCTCGATTGGCTCAAGCCCTTCATGACGCATCGATCGGTCAAGGCCGGAGAGGTCATGTTCAACAAAGGCGAGCGCGCGGAAGAGCTCTACTTCGTCATCTCGGGCCGGCTGCATTTGCGTGAAATCAACGTCGACATCGCACCCGGCTCTGTCGTCGGCGAGCTCGGCATGCTTGCTCCGGACCGCAAGCGTACGCAGACTCTTGAGTGCGTCGAGGACAGCGAGATCCTGGAAATATCCTACGAAAAGATCGAGCAGCTCTATTATCAGAACCCGAAGTTCGGATTCTTTTTTCTGCGCCTGTCGACCGCGCGCCTGTTCGAAAATATTGGGCGGCTGGAACGCGCCCTCACCGAGCGCGATCGCGAGATCTTCGACTTACGCAAACAGGCCGCGGGCTGAAGGCGTGCACGCTGGTTGGGCGTGCACGCCCCTCGATGGCGGCCTCAGGAGCGGCTTGCAAGAGCGGCGTGGGGATTCACGAACCGGTAGCCACGCACATCACGCACGTGCAGTCGCGACAGTCCGCCGCCGGAATTGTAATCGCGGACCAGCCATTGGCCGTTGCCCGCCGAAGCCTCGATATACATCACGTGCCCGCTGCGTACGGCGGCAAGCCCCGCACGCGGTGCAGCTTCATGCGGAAACAGCCGCGCCCAGTTCGATGCCAGATTTAGACGAACGTCGGAGAGGCCGAGATATTTGCGCAGTCCGCACCCGCAATAGGCATGCGGACAGCCGCTGGGACGCGAGCCGATGATGCGGCCCTGATCGGCGGGAATCATTGCGTAGGCCCGATTCGACACCCGATCCACCGCCATCTCGTAAGCCTGATTGCTCAAACCATCAACGGTGACGCGCTGGCGGGCGGAGAGCTGCTGCGGGTCGGTCCCTCGGCAGACGCGGCGCCCTTCGTTGGTGAAGGTGCAGGACTCGACGACACGGCGGTGCCGGACGCGGCGGGTATCGCGATAAGTGGCACGACGAACAAAATCGCCGCGATACGCGTCGTAGCTCTGATGATGCGAGTAGTGGTGCCGATGATGACGCTTGAGCTGATATGCGTCGGCTGGAGTAACCACGAAACCGGCCAGGAGCAATGCGGCCGATGCCCCCATGATACGCGAACAATTCATGATGTCCCTCTTCAAGATGAGCGGAAGAATTCCAGAAAAACGCCGCCTCCTTCCGGCGCAGCTTCGTTGCGAAAAGCGGGTCGCGAAAACCCACCCGACAAAACGAAATCACAAAATACGAGCATGGATTCCTCGCCCGGCGCGAGCCGGTCAGAACGCAAACCCGTACTGACATTCCAAAGAGGCGTCTGGGCTACAGACGTAAAGAACCGTCCCGAAACTTCTGAGCCCTAACGGCGCAGATAAGCGATGGTTCCCCGAGGAATTGCTTCTCGAAAGGAGTAATTCCTGCCGCGACGCAGGCCCGAGACGAGCCGTAAAAATTCGCGGGCTTTTTCAGGACCTTCCGAAAGATCAGTCAGGTAGACAACGTTCAAAATTAACTCCAGATTTCGCGCGCCAGCCAAAGAGCGCATTGTGAAGGGTCGGCGGAAATCGCATGGACCTCTCCTACACGCAGAACATGGAGGACTATCACCTGTGGCTCGCCTTCGGCGGGCGGCGCGAGGGCACTTATATCGATATCGGCGCCGGCCATCCGGTAGCCGACAACGTGTCCTTCTTTTTTTACGAGCGCGGCTGGCGCGGCATCGTCGTTGAGCCGCAACCGAGACTTCTCGATCTTTATGGACGAATTCGTCCGCGCGATGTCGCCGTCGCGGCCCTGATCGGCACGCAACGCGGACTGAGCGATTTCCATGTCTTCGACAAGCTGCACGGACTGTCGACGACGAGCGCACAACACGCGCAGGCGGCCCAGGCACTCGGCGCCTCGTTCACGACAAGGAAGGTCCCGACGATGACGCTCGCCGATCTTTGCATCCAGCAGACGCTTGCAGTCATCGATTTTCTGAAGGTGGACGTCGAGGGAGCGGAAGCGGATGTGCTCAGGAGCGGGGACTGGAATCGCTTCCGTCCAAGGGCCGTCGTCGTCGAAGCGATCGCGCCTGGATCGAACGAGCCGTCGTGGCAGGGGTGGGAGCCCTTTCTCCTCGCGCAGGGCTATCGCTTCATGCTGTTCGACACGCTCAACCGGTTCTACGTCGCCGAGGAGCAGCCCGACCTTGCCGCGCATTTTCCGCGCGAGCGGGCGCCATGGGATTGCGTGCGCCACATGTACGAGATCGGTCGCGCCCCGGAAAACGCAAAGCATCCGGAGCATGCGCTCACGAAGGTGCTGGCCAGAGGTTTCTGGTCCGCCCTTCCTTTTCTTGACCGCGAGCTCATCGCCGACCTTCTCGAGCGGGGCCGTAGTGCATCGAGTGCGGAGGTTGTGGACGCAGCCCTTGCCTCGCTCGAGGGAGAGGAATTCCGCGCGCGCCTTGGCCGGATCGCCTGCGGATATGATGGCGGTCAGATCTATCCGGACGATCAGGACGCCGCCTCGCCAATCGAGGGCGGCAGCGCCTCGAAGAAGTGATCAGGTTGCATTTAGACCGATGGTGAAGAGCGCCGACCCAGGCAGGAAAGCGCGATCACGGTTGCGGTCAAAAGAAACAGCATCAGCAGCTTGGGGTGCTCGACAATGAGGGCGAGCATGGCAAGCTCTCCTTCGTCCTCGCTACATGACTGAACAATATGCGCACGACATTGAGGCCAATGTGAAGCGCATCACTCGGCGCGCTTGGAACACCATGCAGAATAACTGAGCGAAGTTTCCCCTCCCTTCTTCGCCCCGCCGCTTTGCGGCGGGTTTTTTTCGCGCGAACAGATAGGTTTGCATTCGAGGTCCTGCAAGAGAGCGATCGAATTGCATGCAGTTCTTGCAAGAGAAAAGCAAACGAGGACCACGCAAGGGGAACTACGTGGTCCTCGATGAGCTTGATCGCGCGTTTCGGGGGATCGGGGGGATGCGCGATCGAAGGTAAAACGCGGTCCTTCGATTTACGTTCCGCAGCAATCTGCGAGCGGCGGTCCCGCACCTACGCACGGAACCGCCTGCCCTGGCTCCCACCCTCGTGAATCGACTCGTTACGCGAGAAAGAGCATCACAATGCGTCAGATCGAGGGCGCGCACGAGGGAACTTGCGCGAAACTGCGCGTGCTATCGTCAGTCTTTGGGCGGTGTGTCATTCACGTGACAGAAGTTGTTCCGGCCGGCCGTGTGCGGTCGTCAACAAGAATAAAAAGGAATAGCACTACCGCCGCGCTTCTTCCCGCAGCTTGTCGGCAAAATAGGCCATGGTTTTGCGGTAGACTTCCGAGCGGTTCCATTCGCGCATGACCTGAAAGTTTTCCGTGCCCTCGTCGTATGGCGCGCCGGCCTTCCAGCCATTGACCTTGAGGAGATTGGCCGTGGAGGCGAGCACGTCCGGCACGCTGTGCCGCAAGTCGACGTGGCCGTTCCCGTCATAGTCGACGCCGTATTTGATGTAGGAGGACGGCAGGAACTGCGTTTGCCCGATTTCACCCGCATAGGCTCCGACGAGATCGCGCAACGGCAGGTCGCCGCGCTGCACGATCTTGAGCGCGGCAATGAGCTCGTTCTGGAAAAGTTCGCTGCGCCGGCAATCATGCGCAAGAGTCGCGATCGTGCGGATGACCGGCAGTTTGCCCATGTCGCCGACGCCGTTATCGCTTTCCATGGTCCAGATCGCCATCAGCAGTTCCTTCGGCACCCCGAACTGCCGCTCGATCCGCGCCAACAGTGCAGCATGCGTGTGCATCAATTTCCGTGCGCGATTGACGCGCGCGGGGACAACGCGCGTGCGGGCGTATTCCTCGAAGCTCTTGCGGAAGGTGCCGCGCTGGCGGCGATCGAATGCAAGCACATTCGGATCGAGCGTCACGCCGGAAAAGGCCTGATCAATGACGCTGCGCGATACGCCGGCAGCCTGCGCATCGCGGGCCATTCCGGAAAGGAAAGCGCTGAAATCACCGCCGCATTGCGCGGCGAAAGCCGATCCGGTGAGAAGAACGTAACTGCACACGAGCGAGAAAAATCTGAGCATGTAACGGACCTGTGTTGCCCCCGCTGATTTTCTACAATGGCTTGAGGGCCCTTGTCCCGTGCCAAGGTGGGGAACCTCCAAGATCAAGGTAGAGTTGGTGTCGCATGCAGCCAATGCGCCAACCCCTGCTCCGACTGCTCGCGCTCAACCTCGGGATTGGCGCGATCATGGCAATGCTGATGCTGGGCGGCCTGCTCACGCTCAACCCGGTGCGGCTGCGCGACCTCATTTTCGCCGACCAGAGTGGCGGCGCGGCATTGGGTCTGCTGCTTTTCGGCTTTTTGGTGACGTTCGGCAGCAGCGCGATGGGCGCTGCGGTCATGATGCTTGGCAAAGATGGCCTCGGCGCGGACGGCCATCGAGCAGGACGCGACATCGCGCCGGCGGCATTAGCGCGCGCACCGCGACAGCCGAAATAGAGCCCACAACGTCGGCTGGCGGACACGGCTTCCTTGCACGGCGACGACGAGGCTAAGATCACCCTCGACATCACCATCGAGGGAGCGGACGCATGCCGAAGGCCTACTGGATCACGACGTACCGGGAGATCAAGGACCCGGCGAAGCTCGCCGCCTATGCCAAGCTGGCGCCGCCGGCGCTTGAGCCTTTCGGCGTGCGATATCTCTGCCGCGGCATGCCGAGCGCGACCTATGAGCATGGCCTGAAGGAGCGTCTCGTGGTGTCCGAATTTCCGAGTCTCGAGAAGGCCATCGCGGGACACGACAGCCCGGGGTATCAGGAGGCGCTACGCGCGCTCGGCGACGGGGCTGTGCGCGACATCCGCATCATCGAGGCGCTTGAGTAAGCCGGCGGACTGGTCGTCGGCCATTGGCCGACTGGTGCAGGGAACGAGGCGGCCGTTCCGGCGCAGTGACCCACAGTCTCGGCAATTTTGCCGCGACGCCGCTCACCTCGTGGTGAGCGGGGCATGTGCCAAGGTCAGCAGCCTGTAGCGCTCTCGCTGGCGTCCCTAGCGATGGCGCCTATCCGGCGAGCTTGTCGAACTCCTCGATCGTGACCGCGGGCGCTGTGGTGAAGGCAATGCCGGTCGCCTTCGCCAGCGCGGTCGATGCCGCCATCGCGCGCGCGTTGTCCGGCAGGTCGGCGATCATCACCAGATCGACGCCGCCCAGGGTCGCATAAGCTTGTTTGAGTTCGCCGCCGTGCTTCTTGAACAGCGCCTTCGCCTCTTCGGAGCGCTGTGCGCTGATGCCCTTGAGCGCCTCGGATGAATACTTCCCGAACAGCAAATACGTGGCCATGACACATCTCCGGATTTCTGGAGGAACGCGGCAAGCGGATTATAGGTCAGCGCGCCGATGGCGTCAGGGCACCTCTCGAGACCGTCATCTCCGCCCTCCCAGGCTATTCCGATTTCGGGCCCTGCTCTCAAAGCAGTCCGAGGGCCTGGGGACATAACGACGCGTGTTTGGGGAGATAGCCGACAGCCGTTCGGAAACATGCCTGACACCTGTTCGCAGACATGCCTGGCACCACAATTCAATGCGATCCGATGGGTGCCGGGGCGCGATGACGCGTTTGCCGCTGACATGCCTCTCACCTCAATGTGTAACATTGTGTGATGCCGCCGGACGCGCCCGCCTTTATATAACTTCCGCCACTATCGGCCATAAGCCAGAACAATCATCGGGAACGCCTGCCATGCTGCTCCGAATTGCCCTCCTCTCCATCGCTCTTGCCGCCGCGCCGCTTGCGGCGCACGCGGAATCCGCCGTGACCATCCCGCCGCCTGCAACGGAAGCGCCGCCATCCGGCGGATTCGAAACCGCCGTGCTCGCGGGCGGATGCTTCTGGGGCATCCAGGCCGTGTACCAGCATGTGAAGGGCGTACGGAACGCAGTGTCCGGCTATGCCGGCGGCGCACAGAAGGATGCGTCCTACAGTACCGTCAGCTCCGGCCGCACCGGCCACGCTGAAGCCGTGCAGGTGACCTTCGATCCGAAGCAAATCTCGTACGGCAAGATTCTGCAGATCTTCTTCTCGGTAGCGCATGACCCAACGCAGCTCGACCGCCAGGGACCGGACACCGGCCCGCAATACCGTTCGGAGATCTTCCCGCAGACCGGGGCGCAGGCGAAGACCGCGAAGAATTACATTGCGCAGCTCGACGCGGCCAAGGTGTTCAAGCGGCCGATCGTGACCAAGACGGGGACGATGAAGGCGTCGTTCTTCCCGGCAGAGGCCTACCATCAGGACTACGCGATCAAGCATCCCTACCAGCCCTACATCGTGTTCAACGACGCGCCCAAGGTGAAGAACCTCAAGGCAATGTTTCCCGACATGTGGCGCGAAGAGCCGGTGACGGTCGCACAGGCAGGCAGCGTCGGCGGCTAAACGAGCCGGCCCCGGAACGTCCGCGGCGTGCGCGCGTTCCCTGCCCGAATAGCAGGGAGTGAAAGGTCATGCCGGCACGATCGAAGAAGCAGCAGATGGCGGCGGGAGCAGCCTTGTCCGCGAAACGCGGCGAGCGCCCGAAGTCGAGCCTCAAGGGAGCCTCGCGACAAATGGTCAACTCGATGACCGAGAAGCAGCTCGAGGAATTCGCGCACACGAAGCGCAAGGGCCTGCCGCGGAAAAAATCCGGCCGCTGAGTGCGAGTGGTTGTCCGGCATCCACGTCTTGCTTTGCTCAAGCACCGCGAAGAATGACAGGTGGTGCAGACTCTCAACCACTCATTCCCTCGCAGGCATGACGTGGAGAGCCGGTGCACGCACACGGGCGGTGCAGACTCTCAAACGCTCATTCCCGCGGAAAGCGGGGATCCAGAACTTGCAAGCGTAGCCGAAGTGAACGGCCGCAGTATTGGCGCTGGATTCCCGCAATGCGCGGGAATGAGCGGAGGTTGGACGTCTTCAACAGCCCTACGCCGGCCTTCTGATTCAATTGTCAAAGAGCCCGCGCCGGCATCAAGGCAAGCGCCATCGCCCGTATTGTTTGATCGCGGCCCCGGGCAGGCCGGTCTTTTCTTTGCCCTCGCAAAGCGAGGGGGATGGAGCACCGCGAGGCGCACCAACACAATCTCCGCGCTTTTGGGGCGCGGCGTGCGTCCGGTGAGACGCACGCGCCCCGCGGCGCTCCACCTGCGGCTTTTCTGTCCCCGGCGCCGTGCTTCCCTGGCGCGTACCTCACGGGCTTTCTGACCCGCAAGTCCGGGGCG
>DASTHI010000036.1:0-262931 GCA_035718275.1 Pseudolabrys sp.
CTTGGTGGTCGCGCGGAAGCTGCTGCGATCGCCCCTGAAGGTTTTCGCAAGGCCGCCGACGAGTTCACTATCCTCGATAATGTTCAGTTCGTGTGGCGGGGCCATCGCTATTGCTGGTACAATTCAGGGTGGCGTGGCCCGGGGTGGTATCGTTGCGGCTTTCGCTGGCGCCGTGGTTTTGGCTGGGGTGGTCCTAGCGGGTGGCACGGCTGGCGCAGACCGGGCCATCGACCAGGTATTCATCGGCCGGGCCATCGGCCACCGAGCGTCAATCGGCCGGGTGGTAATCGTCCTGGCGCAAATCGGCCAGGAGGAAACCGTCCCGGAGGTAATCGGCCGGGTCGGCCTCGAAGCGGCGACTGAGTCCGCGTTGCCAAATTCGGCAGGCGTCCATGGTAAAAGAATGTTTGGGTGGCGCGCTAACATCCGAAGTCTGCGCGCAGTGTGAGGGATTTGCGCCATCGATGCAAAAGCGGTGCAGCGCCAAGCGGAAATTGACGTTTTCGGACCAGGGAGCCTAGGCACCGTCAGTTTCGATTTGCCGTATCTCCGCCGAGAGCACACATGTCCAGCCCAACTCTGGTATGCCCCCTAAAGGCCGAAATGGAGACGACAGGCTTCTTCAGTTGTCAGCGACCGAACAGAAAAAACGGATTCGGCGGCGCCCGTCTATAGTAATAGTTTCGCTGATAGTAGCCGCGCCGAGACGAACTACCAGTTTGGGCATCCCAATTGCCTCGAGAGAAAAAGAAGCTGTCGTCGCCACGGAATTCGTTGCTCGCAATGTTGCCATCGTTCGTAGGCTGGCGTGTGATGAACCCGCCCTGAGGTTGGTTGTTGAGCACCGCGACAAATTCCGTGCGATAATTGGTCTCGCTACTCAGCGGCTCGTCGGAAATGACGATCGAGGAGCGCGGCAGGACTGTCTGCGCGATTCGATCGAGCACCTCTTGAGGGATGGTGATTCGATCGAGCGCGTTCTTGGCTTGATCTCCGTTGTCAATCGTGACGGCGGTCCAGCGCAGGCCCGTGTCGTTGCGTGCCATCGCGGTGAACACATGCGTACCGATCGGCTTCTCGGGATTTCGGATCGTAACCGGAACCTCGATGCTTGCATCGAATACCTCGCCGCCATCCGGCCAACGCTTATGCGTGTTGCGTCGAACGTAAAGCTTCTGCGTGGCGCGGCTGATAAAAATCGAGAACGGTTCGAGCGCGAGTTTCGCTTCGGTCGCGGCCTTGGCGGTGGCGACCTTCCTATTCTCGGCTGCCTTCATCGCGTCCTTTGCGGCGTCCGAATCGAGTTTCGATTTTGAATCGGCCGTGGCGGTGTCGAGCTGCGTCTCCAGTTCCGCAAAGCGCGAGGCCATTTTCTGCCTGCGCTCCTCCGCCCGCGCCTTGGCTTCATCCGTCTTTGCTGCGGCGAGCGCCTTTTCGGCCGCCGCGAGTTCGGCGCCAGCGCGAGTCTTCTGCGATTTCAGCTTGCGCAGTGATGCCGTGAGTGATGCGTTCTCGCGCACAGCTCGCGCCGCTGCCTTCTTTGCTTCGTCGGCGGCCTTAGCAGCTTCCGCTGCCTCGCGGGCAAGAGCCGCGGCACGCGCGGAAGCCACAGCGATGGCGTCAGCTTTCGGCGTGAATAGCGCGGCGTGCGTAATCTCCACCGGGGCTGCATCGTCGGGCGAGATGATCACCCGCATCCCAATTCGGGTCTTGTCGAAGAGCTTCTCGGCAAAACGATAGGGCATGCGCACGCAGCCATGCGATGCTGGATATCCGGGCAGCGGCCCGCCGTGCAGCGCGATACCGTTCCAGGTAATGCGCTGCATGTTCGGCATCCAGGCATCGTCATACATTGTGGAGTAGTGGTCCTTGTCCTTCTCCACGACGGCGAAAACGCCAGCGGGCGTTTCGCGCCCGGCGACGCCGGTCGATACCGGTGCACGCATAATCCAACCATCGGCGTCATACAAAGTGACCTGCTGGGTCTTTATAGACACGATCGCCATGATCGGCTCACCTGCCGCGCGCGGCGCCGTCGCCTCGGCAGATGGCGCGGCAAGTGCCTGCGTCGCGAGGCCACTGGCAGTCAACGCCGTGAACGCGGCAGCGGTCGCGAGCGCTGCCATCCCAATAGGCCGCCGATGCCAGATCGCCACCGTGGATCGCGCCGCCGACAATCGACTGACCATCCTCTACCCCGCTTGGAATCTCTGTCGCGCTCGGATCAGATCGCGTTTCTTGGAAATTATCTGTAGCCACCACCACCGGCAAGGGTGGTGCGATGCATTAAGTCATGTCTGCTTTGGGTCAGAAGTTTGTTCGAGCACTAAAATCATCGCAAAGCCCCATGGAGATAGCGATGTCGCGGACCGGCCGCTAAGCAAACACAATCCCGAGAGAACCAATTGGTTCCGCATTCGATGCGCGCACCGTTCTCGGCTTCGGTTAGAGTGAGATGTCGCCCTTTGGTCCGCGCGCCGGTAAAATATTGCGGATTTGTTCTGGGATTCGTGTGTATACTTCGATTTGGGGACTGATTTGCCAAAGACGCGACCTTTGCAATTCGCCTTCCTTGTAGCCGTTTGTGCACTTGCCGCGGCTTTACAAGTCATTGTCGGGAAGACGATGATCGTTTCCCCCGTCGAGGCAGCCGAAGCTAGTTCAGCGGTGTCGAGTAATTCCGCGACGTCTGCATTGTCGGAGTCGGACGGGCCATCGCTTTTACCGAACGCGAAAACAGACAATCGTGAAAAAGAGCAAGGTCGCTTGGCCAAGACCTCCGACGTCCCGGTCGAAAAACCAGTAACAGCGACAGACCCGCTGAACGAGCAATCAGCCACAACGGGCTCGCTTCAGGATCCTTCCATTGATCCGACACCTCGTAAGCAGAACTTCTCTCTTCTCGCTTATTACGTTTTCTCTGAAATTCCACCCGAAGAGAAGCCAGCCGATACTGTTTTGAAGACGATGAACGACGTCCCTATTGGAACGCCTATTGAGGAGATCAAACGTGCATCAAACGCATTCGGTCTGGATTTCAACTTTATGAAAGCCGTGGCTAAAATCGAGTCCGGCTTCAATCCTAAACAACGCACTGGATCCTATATCGGGCTGTTTCAGCTTAGTAAGTATGAGTTCAAGGAATACGGTTCAGGAAAAATTACCGATCCACGCGACAATGCCGTCGCGGGCGCCTACAAGTTTGCGACGCAGGCGCTTCTCTTCGAATATGAGACCGGCAAGAAACCGACTTTCAGTGATCTGTATTTGATTCACCAACAAGGATGGCAGGGCGCCGCACAACACGTCAGCCATCCGAAACGCGTCGCCTGGAAATCGATGTGTGCCACCGATGAAGGCAAGGAAAAAGGTGAGCGGTGGTGCAAACTAGCGATCTGGCGCAATACGCTTCCCGCCATCAAACAGGTTTGGAAATCAGTCAATAAGCTGACCTCCGGCGCGTTTGTGAGCATGTGGCGACAACGCGTTAACAACCTCTATTCGCAATATTCAGTAGCAATCAAGAAGAACTGAAATAGACGCGTAACGGACGCCCATTTTCCGCAACCTAACATTTGCAGGAGGCGGTCCGGGCGACGCGAGATCTCCACTCGCATTGGCCGCAACGAATGCGTGAGGGCGCCGAAGACGTCGCACCTATTTGCCTTGATGCTCCTGTGCCTGGGCTGGTTGCGCGTTCGGGGCCTGGCCGTTGCCAACGGCGGGAGCTTCTCCTTCGGGATTGGCAACATGGTCGCTTTCTGAGCCGCTTTGCGGCGATCGTCCGGTCAATTCCCGCATATGGTTGTGCCACCATTGTGCGTGCGTCGTTGAATTTGCCTGCGGATCGGCCGGGTATTTACGCGGGATCACGGCCACGATCTTCTGGCTCATCGGATCGATCACCAGAATGTCGCTCGCAGTCTTGGCGTACCCGTATTCCTTCATGACCGGCAGTTGACGCCCGAGCGCCTGCGGCATGGCGTCGATCTTTACGCCCTTTGGCGGCGCGGTACCGACCTGCGGCTTGAAATCCTTCGGCGTCTTCTGCTGAGTATGCTCGGCCACGAGTGCATCGCGGATCGCGTTTCGCTGCGCGTCATCGAGTTCGAGTGCGGGCTTGGTCAGCTGCACCGCGAGCTGATGCGGATCGACCTTGTTGGAACTGTTGTTCTGCGCCGCGGCGGGCGTCGCCAGCAGTACGAGAGCCGCCGCGCCGCTTGACAAAATGGCTTTCATGACCGGTTCTCCTTTCCGGGAGAACGGTGGCAGGGGGCAACAGTTCCTCCTGCCTGGAAGGCCCCCGCCGACCGAATTCGCCCAACATTTCCACCGCGTTTTCTCACCAGGCGATCAGGCTCATCAATGGATCGACATCATTGCGTCGATCGGATTGTTTGCTGTGTGTCTCCAGGGCGAGCTAGCGTGCCTGTCATTTTGATTGTTTTTTTGTTTTCGGCGCGTAGCTGCACGCACCGGTTTCGAGCGATCATCAGCTTGGGCCAACGCATCTGTAGGAGGCTTGCGGGGAGCCGCAAAATTGGTTGCAGTGATCCGGTACGGCGACGGTTCGGGTCTGGGCGCGAATGACTTCTGCAGCCCCTCTATTTGCGATGTTGCGATTGGCGATGGCTGCGGCTGCATTCGGTTGCTGATAATCACCAGTGCTGCCGTCAGCACGATACTCATGACGACGAAATATGAAACAATAGGCATGCGCATTGAATCGGAAACACGAATTGGGCGTTTCCGTTCCGATAATGTGAATGCGTGAGAGTCGATTTTGGACGCTCTCAATCCCTGTAACGCATCAAAATGCCCCGACTAATTCCCTAAAACCAGAGGCGCAAAAGCAGTCCCGCAGTTGAAAGTGCCGGGCTGATTTGCTCGACGATCGGAACCTCAAATCGTGCACGGCGTTCGTCTGTGGGCATTTTGCCTTCAATGGAGATTGAAATGAAACGCATAGTGATGGCAGCGGGTCTTGCGACCTGCCTTGCCGGGGCGCAGGCGTTTGGCCAAACGGTTGGCGTTGGCCCAACGGATACGATTGTCGTCGAACCTGAGCAACGGACCGTGATCAAAGAGTACGTTGTGAAAGAGAAAGTCGCTCCCGTCAGAGTGAAAGAACGGATCGCTGTCGGGTCGCGAGTTCCGGCAGGTGTGGAGCTGAGGACAGCACCTTCCGCTTGGGGTCCGAAACTCTCGAAATATCGCTACGTCTATTCCGATGATCACATTTACCTGGTGGACCCTTCAAATCGCACAGTCATCCAAATCATCGACTAGGTAACGACACCGTGACTTGCTGCGCCCGCCGCGATCTCCCCACCGCTGCGGTCGCAGTGCCGCGTACGGACACAGTGACCGCGGGCAGAAAGTCGAATCTGCTAAGCGGCAATCGCGGGCAGCGCCGCCTCGATGTCCTTACGCCGTGATTCATACCGCGGCGGCAGCTTCAACGACTCTCCAAGGGAGCTGACCGGCTCGTCGATCGTGAAGCCGGGGATGTCAGTCGCAATCTCGAACAGCACGCCTCCGGGTTCGCGGAAATATATGGACCGAAAGTAATTGCGGTCCTTTTGGTCGGTCGTGCGGATACTGTGATCCTCGGCAAGCTTCTTCATCATCGCGAGCTCCGCTTCGTCGTCGGCCGCCCGGAAGGCGACGTGGTGGACTGAGCCGCCGCCCTGCTGCCCGCGCGGGAAGTCGCCCGCAACGCGGATATCGACAATGCCGCCAATCTCGGTCCCTTGCGTTCTGAAGCGCAGGATGGAGCCTTCGCGGTCGGCCTCGGAGAAGCCAAACACATTGGTCAGAATCTCCCCGGTCGCGCCGGCCTCACGCAGGAGCAGGCTGATGCTGTGAAAGCCGCGGATCGCATAGTCAGCGGGCACCCCGCCGGCGCTCCACGCGGGTTCGCTTTCGATGTCGGGCACGGCCACGAGCGCGAGCCGCGTGCCATCCGCATCTTTGAATGACAGCACGGTTTCGCCAAAACGCTTCTCAACGGCTTCGTGCGTGACTCCTTTCTGAATGAAGCGGTGCGTCCAGTAGCCGATCGAGTTCTCCGGAACGCGAAAGAGTATCTCCTGCGTTTCGCCGACGCCAAGTCGGCCAGGCGCGACATGCTCCCACGGAAAGAAGGTGAGGATCGTGCCAGGATGGCCGGTCTCGTCGCCGTAGTAGAAATGATAGGTACTGGGATCGTCGAAGTTGATTGTCTTCTTGACGAGCCGCAGCCCGAGAGTGCCGGTGTAGAAACCCAGATTGCGGTGCGCCGGTCCGGCGATGGCCGTCACATGATGAATTCCATGGCCCATAGTGGTGTTCTCCAACGGTGCCATTCGGCTAGGCTCCCCTGATTAGATAAGCATCATCTGCCGCTCCGCATCGCGTCCGCAGATGAACCGGCTAGCCAATCAGGACTCGGGGGCCGACGCATGCTGGTGGCCCTGGAGCGTGGTCTCGTCCGCGCCAGCTCCGGGCAGTCCAGATTGTCGATCGTGTTCACAGGATACCAGCTGCTCAACATGTGATGCCACTGCAGGACTTGATGGAGAACAATCCCGTCGAAGAAGCCTCCAAGCCCGAGTCCGAAGAACACACCCGCTGAAAGCGGAAAGTGGCGGCGGGCTGCGCGATCGGAAACACTTGGCATAACTATCTCTGTGATATTCGCCACCGATAACTCGCCATTATGCGGGTAGTTGCCTCATTCCTTGCAGCTCGCCGTTTTCACAGAAAGCGCTGGTGGCGGGCTCGTGGACCATCCCCCCGAGTCTCTTAGGCTGCCTTGCTCTGCTGCATCATTTCGGCCCACCGCTCGCCGGCGCGCTCGTCGTAGTGATCGGCCAGTGCGCGCAGCGCGGCCGCGCCGTCGCCCTGGAAGGACGGCCCATGCATCAGCGCGAGCGCTTTCGGCTCGAGCGGCGCGAGACGGCGGATCGCCGAACCCATGCCTGGAGCCAGCGCTGAGTACTGAAACAGGTCCTCGCCCTGGATTGCGGGCCCCACAATGTCGGTTGTGGTTAGTGCCGGGTTGTCGCCGAGTTGAGTGAACAGGTCACCGCACAACAAAGTGCCAGTGGACTCCTCGAACATGACGCCGGCGTCCCACCCGTGTGGCGTATGCGGCGTGTCGATATAGCGCACGCGCTTGCCGCCCCCAAGATCGATGACCTCGCCGTCAGCGAGGGCGCGCGGCGCGCGATCGGCCATGTCGTTGAGTGACACCATGACGCCCGTCTGGCCGTGCGCAACCTGAGCACCGGGCGCGACCGCCAACCACTCATTCATCGCTCCGCATTCGTCGGCCTCGTAATGGCCGAAGGCGATCCAGCGCAGCGTCTCAAGCGGGATCAGCCGGCCGACCGCCTCCCGGTTGAGCGGGAACATCTTGCGCAATCCGGTGTGGAAGAGCAGCGGCTTGTGGCCGCGGACGAGGAAGGAATTGAAGGCGAAGCCGGCCGGCGGGGCGATCTCAGGCACATAGGTCGAGAGCCGGTAAATGCCGTCGGCGATTTCATCGATCTTGGTCTGCATGGGCTTTCTCCGCGTTTGCGGGCTGGACAACCGCCATATTTGACGATACAGATATGTGTATCGAAATAGGGGCGGCCTGTCAATATGGATGCACATTATCGTGCAATGAAAATATGACGCGGACCTATATCCTCAAAAAGCGCGCGGCGCAGCAGGCAGAAACCCGGAATCGGCTGGTCGAAGCCGCAGTCGAGCTGCACACAAAGCTTGGTCCGGCGGCGACGACCTTCAGCATGGTGGCCGAGAAAGCCGGCGTGCAACGGCACACGCTCTATGCACACTTTCCCGACGAGCGCAGTCTCCTCATGGCCTGCTCGGGTCATGTCGAGGCACGCGATCCGATGCCGGACGCCGCGACCTGGCGCAGCATCGCCAATCTCGCCGAGCGGCGGGCTGCCGGGCTGCGCGAGATCTATTCCTGGTTCGACCGCAACGAAATTCTGCTAGCGAGCGTGCTGCGTGATGCCGAGCACCACGCATTGGTGCAGGAGATCAGCCGCTTGCGGTACGGACCATCAATTGCGGCGTGGCACGAGGTGCTCGGGGCCAAGCTGAGTACGAAACAGCGCGCGATGCTGCACCTTGCGCTGAGCTTTCACACGTGGCGCGGTCTCGTGCGCGAGAGCGGTATGAAGCAGGCCGCCGCGGTCGAGATGATGCTACGCGCGATCGAATCCGCCGACAAAGCATGAAGCAATACAGCGCCGGCGCATAGAGTACCGAAAAGGGCGCAATTGTTTCCGGTGCAAAAGGCGAATTCTCCGTGCTTCTTGAACACCTGCGTGCGCTCGAAGTAAGCGCCTATATCCCACCGCAAGAGTCTATATAGAGTGCTCACCAGTCCCCCCGCCTTGAGCGCCCATTCCATGAAACACATCGGTTTCCTTTCCTTCGGCCACTGGACGCCGTCGCCGCAATCGCAGACGCAGTCGGCATCAGATGCACTCCTGCAATCGATCGAGCTGGCGGTCGCGGCTGAGGAGCTCGGCGCCGATGGCGCCTATTTCCGCGTCCACCACTTCGCACGCCAGCTCGCATCGCCTTTCCCACTGCTCGCAGCCATTGGCGCGCGCACGAAGCGGATCGAGATCGGCACAGCGGTTATCGACATGCGCTACGAGAACCCGTTCTACATGGCGGAGGATGCCGGTGCGGCCGACCTCATCGCCAGCGGCCGGCTGCAGCTCGGCATCAGCCGCGGCTCGCCCGAGCAGGTAATCGATGGCTGGCGACACTTCGGCTATTCCCCGCCGGACGGCATGAGCGATGCCGACATGGCGCGCCGCCACGCCGAAGTCTTTCTCGAGCTGCTCAAAGGCGAGGGCTTCGCGCGACCAAACCCACGCCCGATGTTCCCCAATCCCCCCGGTCTCCTACGCCTTGAGCCCTACTCGGCAACCCTGCGCGAGCGCATCTGGTGGGGCGCCGGTACCAATGCCACCGCGGAATGGGCGGCGAAGCTTGGCATGAACTTGCAGAGCTCGACGCTCAAGATCGATGAGAGCGGAAAGCCGTTTCACGTGCAGCAGGCGGAGCAGATCAGGCTTTATCGCGCGGCCTGGAAGGATGCGGGGCATACGCGCACGCCGCGCGTATCGGTGTCACGCAGTATCTTCGCACTGGTGGACGATCGCGACCGTATGTATTTCGGACGCGATGAGAGCGAGGACCAGATCGGCATGCTGAGCGCAACCGAGCGGGCCATCTTCGGCAAAAGCTACGCGGCCGAGCCGGAGGCTCTGATCGAGCAGCTCATGGGAGACGAGGCGATCGCCGAGGCCGACACGATCCTGTTGACCGTGCCAAATCAACTCGGCGTCGAGTACAACGCCCACGTCATCGAAGCGATCCTGAAGCACGTCGCGCCGGGGCTGGGCTGGCGCTGAGGCGTCTTTATTTAGACTCGCACGTAGTGTCTATCGCCGGCACAGCGTCGGCTGTTTCGCAACTTCGTTTGCAGAGGTGTTAGGAATCGAGCTCGAATTTTTTGTCGCAATAGTCCGCATAGTGTCGTTTATGTCCGCATCCATATTTGTTTGCAGTCAAAATCACAAGTTCGTCGCATAAACTTTTTTCACCTGGATTGAATATGCTTTTAGCGTACCTCTGCTGATTTGTATAAAACGTGTTTGGCGTTCTGCTTTGAAAAAAAATCATAGAGTGTGATGCGTTCACAACTTGTGGCGCTGCAAATCCGCAGTCAGAAGTGGGAGTGACCATGCAGGGCAATGAGACCGAGAGCGGTCTCGGTTGCTTGATCTTGTTGCTGCGGTTTCACGGAATCGCAGCTGAGCCAGCGCAAATCAAGCATCGCTTCGGGAGCGGCACAATTGGCGCGACCGAAATGCTGCTCTGTGCAAAGGAATTCAGGCTCAAGGCGCGCGTCCTTGGGACGGACTGGTCGCGCCTCGCGAAACTGGCCTTGCCGGCAATTGTCGAATGTGTCGACGGCAGCTTTCTCGTTCTTGGGAAGCTAACCGATCAGGGCGCGCTTGTGCAACGCCCGTCCGTCGGCCGGCCGCAAATAGTGTCACGCGCGGAATTCGAGTCGAACTGGACCGGTCGTCTGATCCTGATGACACGGCGTGCGGTCCTCGGCGATCTGACGCGGAAATTTGACATCACATGGTTCCTGCAGGCGATGCACAAATATCGCCGACTGCTCGGCGAAGTACTGGTGGCTTCGTTCTTCCTGCAGTTGTTCGGCCTGGTAACGCCACTGTTCTTCCAGGTGGTCACTGACAAGGTTCTCGCCCATCGAGGTTTTACCACACTCGATGTGCTGGTGATCGGGCTCGTAACGGTATCGATCTTCGAAACGGTTCTTAGCGCGCTGCGCACCTACGTGTTTGCGCACACGACAAACCGCATCGATGTCGAGCTCGGCGCGCGGCTCTTCCGGCATCTGGTCGCTTTACCAATTGCGTATTTCGAGGCAAGGCGGGCAGGGGACTCGGTGGCCCGCGTGCGCGAACTCGAGAACGTTCGCAATTTCCTGACCAGTTCGGCACTCACGCTCGTGATCGATCTGTTCTTTACGAGCGTGTTCCTGGCAGTGATGTTCTACTACTCCCCGTTTTTGACCTGGATCGTGCTGGGCTCCTTTCCTTTTTACATTCTGATTTCGGCCGGTGTGACACCGGCTTTCCGACGCCGGCTCGAGGAGAAGTTTGATCGAGGTGCGGAAAATCAGGCGTTTCTGGTCGAAAGCGTCAACGGGATCGAGACGCTCAAAGCGATGGCGATCGAGCCGCAGATGCAGCGGCGCTGGGAAGAGCAGCTCGCGGGCTATGTCCAGGCAAGCTTTCGCGTGCTTTCGCTCGGCAACTGGGCAAGCCAAGCGGTACAGCTCGTCAGCAAGCTGGTGACCGCTCTCACACTGTATTTCGGAGCCCACCTCGTCATCGAAGGCAATCTGACCATCGGTGAGCTCATTGCCTTCAACATGCTGGCGGGACGCGTGGCGCAACCGGTGCTGCGGCTCGCTCAACTGTGGCAGGATTTCCATCAGGCACGCGTTTCGATCGCGCGGCTCGGCGACATTCTCAACACGGTGCCCGAGCCGAGATACAATCCTGCCCGCGCGGCGCTGCCCCCCGTTCGCGGCGATGTTGCCTTCGAGCGTGTAACGTTTCGCTATCGCATCGATGGACCGGAAATCCTCAAGGACGTCAGCCTGAACATAAAGGCCGGGCAGGTTCTCGGCATTGTCGGGCCGTCTGGCTCGGGCAAGTCGACTCTGACCAAGCTGGTGCAGCGCCTGTATGTCCCCGAAAGCGGACGAGTCTTCATCGACGGCGTCGATATTGCGCTGGCGGATGTGGCCTGGCTGCGGAGACAAGTCGGCGTGGTGTTGCAGGAAAATGTCCTCTTTAATCGCACGATTCGCGACAATATCGCGCTGGTCGATTCCGCGATGCCGATGGAACGGGTCATCGCGGCAGCTAGGCTAGCAGGCGCACACGACTTTATTCTGGAGCTGCCAGACGGCTACGACACCATGGTCGGCGAGCGTGGGGCGAGCCTGTCCGGCGGGCAACGTCAGCGCATTGCGATTGCACGCGCCCTGATTGCCGATCCGCGTATTTTGATTTTCGACGAAGCGACCAGCGCGCTGGATTACGAAAGCGAACGCATCATTCAGGACAATATGCGTGCAATTTCCGAAGGCCGTACCGTCCTCGTCATCGCTCACAGGCTCTCAACAGTGCGCCGCGCGGATCGGATCATCACAATCGAACGGGGACGCATCGTCGAGGACGGCAGCCATGACGAGTTGATCCGGCGCAGCGGCCGCTATGCCACCTTACATCGTCTGCAGGCGGGGCTTCATGAAGTGGTCTGACCTGTCCGCTACGGCAGCGGAAGCTTCGAGGGCAGCACAAACGCTGGCTTTTGTGTCCGCTGCGATTGCACGCCTGTTACGGCGAGATACGGCAATAACCCGTGCAGAACTGGAGTTCCTCCCCGCTGCGCTGGAAGTGCTTGAAAGCCCCGCTTCGCCCGTAGGGCGTTCAATCGGCGCGGTCATTGTTCTCCTTTTTGCAGTCGCCGTCTTCTGGGCGAGTGTCGGCCACGTCGACATCATTGCAATTGCGTCCGGCAGGATTGTGCCGACCGGACGCACCAAGGTCATTCAACCCCTCGAGGCCGGCACGGTTACCGCGATCAACGTCAAAGATGGCGACAGGGTCAAAGAAGGCCAGGCATTGATTGAGATTGATCGGACGGTCTCCACGGCTGAGCGCAATCGCATTGGCCATGAGCTTTTGCACGCGCGGCTCGACGTGGCGCGGCTGAAGGCACTGCGTGCGAGGATCGAAGCGAGTGCCGGCTTAGCCGATTTTGAGGCCCCCCCTGAAGCCTCCATGTATCAGGTCGCACGCACGCGCGCCGCCATGGTTGCGCAATTGGATCAACAGGCGGCCAAACTAGCATCGCTAGACCAGCAGATCATGCAAAAAAGAGCGGAAGCGGAAGAGGTTGCGACCGTCATTGCCAAGCTCAACGCGTCACTGCCTTTGGTTGAAGAAACGGCGGGGATCCGCGAAAAAGTCATGCGCATGGAGTTCGGTAACCGCGTCGCTTATCTCGATGCACAACTCAAACTGATAGAAACCCGTCATGAGCTGACGGCGCAACAGCGCAGGGCGGCGGAAGTTGCTGCAGCCATCAAGGCGCTGGAGTGGGAGCAGCAGCGGGCCAAAGCAGAATATGCACAAGGCATCGTCACCGATCTGGCCGATGCCGAGCAGAAGGCTGGCCAGCTTGCCGAAGACATGAGAAAGGCGGACAAGCGGATCAAAGATCAGACTCTGCGCGCTCCCATCGACGGTACGGTTCAGCAACTTGTGATCCATACGGTCGGCGGAGTGGTCACGCCGGCACAGGCGTTGATGGTGATCGTGCCGGAAGAAGACGGCGTCGAAATTGAAGCCACGGTGCCGAACAGGGATATCGGCTTTGTCCACGAAGGCGACGAAGCCGAAATCAAAGTCGACACATTCAATTTTACAAAGTACGGGCTGCTGCACGGAAAAGTGCTCAGTATCTCCCGTGACGCCGTCATCCGTGACAAGTCTAACAGGCTGGCTGTCGGCGACAAACAAGGTGCTCAAAGCGACGCCAGCAGCGAGCCGCCCGGCCAGGAACTGAACTATGTTGCGCGGGTTTCGCTTGATCGCACTCGGATGCAAATCGAAGACAAAAATATCAATCTCGAACCAGGCATGGCAGTAACAGTCGAAATCAAGACGGGCCGGCGGCGCATTATTGAATACGTGCTTTCACCAATCCTGCGCTACAGGCAGGAAAGCTTGCGTGAGCGATAATCCTCAAGTGGGTCTTTTAAAAAACGTAACTACACAAAAATTTTGTAGAACAATCTGATTTTGAAACGAGCGTCGTGCATTGTACCCGTCAAAGTTCGGTTGTATGTATCCGCGCTCGTTGAATGGGGGCTCCTTTCAACTTGATTTGTTGCAGGCTCGAATTCCAGCAATAGCGATGTAGATCCTAAACATCGATCGAGCATTTCCAAACAGCGTCAACCCATCGGCGTGTCGAGGAGCCACAATGGTCAACAGGATTTCAGTTCCCACCAATGCGTCCAAAAACATTCGGCTGCAGCGCGATGCCCTGGATGGCGCCGAGTTTGGCGTTGATCCGGCCACATTCGACGGCGCGGCATTTGACGCTTTGGCGTTGATGAATGGCTTTATCAATGCCGAAGGCGCCAACAACGGTGTGACCGTCGCAGGCAACTTGGTGTCATCGGCCAGTGACGCCACCGTTCAAAGAATTGGCGCTGAATTTTTGGTCAACACCACGACGAGAGGCGGTCAATTTCAGCCATCGGTATCCATGCTGGCGAATGGCAATTTCGTCGTGACATGGACCGATACCAGCCGCACCGGCGGGTTTTTCGCCGATGCGATCCGCGGACAACTGTTCGATACCGCCGGCAATAAGGTTGGCAACGAGTTTCTGATCAATTCAAGGGCCGATCTCGCTGCACGCAAGCCGCATACGACCGCGTTGGCGAATGGCGGATTCGTCGTGACGTTTCAAAGCGAAAGTGATCAAGGCGGAGAGATCACAGCGCAGCTTTTTGACGCGCATGGCGGCAAAGTTGGCAATGAAATCCAGGTCAATTCCGCAGTCGCAGGTACGCAGGAGGCGGCCTCGATCACGACGCTGACGAACGGTCGTTTCGTGATCACTTGGGAGGACAGCAGCCACCAGGGCGGCGACACCAGCGGCACCGCTATCAAGGCGCAGCTATTCGAAGCCGATGGCAAGAAGCTAGGCAGCGAGTTCCTGGTCAATACGACGACCGCACGCGCGCAGAATCAAGCGTCGGTGACGGCGCTTGCAAATGGCCGTTTCGTGGTGACCTGGGAAGACGCCAGCCGCCAGGGTGGTGACCAGAGCGTCAGCGCCGTAAAGGCGCAGATCTTTAATGCCGACGGCAGCAAGTTCAATGGCGAGTTCCTGGTCAATACGACAACTTCAAGCAGCCAGGATGCACCTCAGATCACGGCGCTGGCCAGCGGCGGATTTGTTGTCGCCTGGGAAGACTTCAGCGGCCGGGGAGACGGCAGCTCT
This sequence comes from Pseudolabrys sp., assembly GCA_035718275.1. Taxonomy (GTDB): domain Bacteria; phylum Pseudomonadota; class Alphaproteobacteria; order Rhizobiales; family Xanthobacteraceae; genus Pseudolabrys. The sequence goes on from DASTHI010000036.1 coordinate 14,653, forward strand.
GGCTCCATCAAAGCGCAGATCTTCAACGCCGACGGCACCAACTCCGGCAGCGAGCTTCTGGTGAATACCGTAACCGATGGCGCGCAGATCACTCCGAAGATCACGGCTTTGACCAACGGCAATTTCGTCGTGATATGGGACGATAACGGCAGCCCGGATGGTACCATCGCGCTGAAAGCACAGGTTTTCGACGGGGCCGGCAACAAGATCGGCGGCGAATTTCAGGTCAATTCGGCACCGGAGCACAACCGGACCTTCGCCTCGATCACGGCACTCGCGGATGGTGGATTCATCGTCACCTGGAGCGATTCGAGCGATCAAAATTCCGATGGCGAGGGCTTTGCGGTCAAGGCTCAGATCTTCAAGGTCGGTGGCAGCAATGCAGCACCGATCGATGAAGTGCTTGCGGGAGATGTGGTCGCCGAGAATGCGGCAAATGATACGATCATCGGCGTTGTGACCGGTATCGACCCGAATGCCGGCGATCGTTTGAGCTACACGCTCGTGGACAGCGCAGATGGGCGCTTCGCAATCGACGCTGATACCGGCGTGATCACGGTTGCCGATGGCAGGCGCCTCGATTTCGAGACAAACAGCGCGCACAACATTACGGTACGTGCGACCGACCAGGACGGCCTTTCGGTCGACAAGACGTTCGCGATCAAAGTCACGGACGTGAATGAAGCGCCGGCGGACGAGACTCTGACCGGCGACTCGGTTGTTGAAAATTCGCCGAATGGCACCGTGGTCGGCACCGTGAGAGGAGTCGATCCGGATACGAACTCGGTTTTGACCTTTGAGCTCACGGATGATGCGGGGGGACGCTTCAGGATCGACGCCAGTTCCGGTGTGATCACTGTCGTCGATGGCAGCTTGCTGAATTTCGAGACGGCACCGTCTCACGACATTACAGTGCGACTGACTGACCAGGACGGTCTCTCATTCGACAAGACCTTCACGATTCACGTGATCAACCAGAATGAGGGCCCACAGGGCGAGGTACTGGACAACGATACCGTTTCGGAGAACTCGCCGAATGGAACGCTTGTAGCAACCGTCACAGGTATCGATCCGGAACCGGGTGCGGTGCTTACCTATGCGCTCACCAATGACGCCGGCGGACGGTTCGCGATCGATGCCAATACCGGCGCGATCACTGTCGCCGACAGCGCCTTGTTGGACTTCGAGACAGCGAGCGCGCACGACATTGCTGTGCGGGTCATGGATCAGAATAACCTCTCATTCGAGAAAGCATTTACCATCCGATTGAGGAACGTTAACGAAGCGCCGAGCGACGCGCTTCTGTCCAACGACACGATTGCGGAGGATTCCCCGAACGGTACTGCCGTCGGCACGGTTCACGGCAGCGATCCGGACGCGAATGATATTCTGACCTATTCGCTAGTGGATAGTCTCGGAAATCCGTTAAATGGCGGCCCGTTTGCGATTGATGCTCGTACAGGCATCGTCACCGTTGCTGATAGCTCTCAACTTGATTTTGAAACTCATCCGACAGAAACCATCAACGTGAAGATTACGGATCAGGGCGGCCTGTCTATCCGAAAGCAATTCACGATCCGCGTCGGCAACACAAATGAGCCGCCGGTCGCTGCTGACGCGCACGCCTCAACCAGCGAGGACAGTTCGGTAGCCGTTCCTGGGCCGTCGTTGCTCGCGCTGGCTTCGGATCCGGATGGCGGTCCGCTGACGCTGAGCTCGGTCGGCAATGCAACGCATGGCTCCGTATCATTGAGCAATGGCAACGCTATCTTCGTGCCCGACCTAAACTTTAGCGGCGTTGCCGGTTTCGATTACACGGTCAGTGATGCGGATGGCAACAAGACGACCGCGCACGTGACGGTCGATGTCACGCCAGTCGCCAATACGCCTGCGTTGCTTGCGGGACAGCTCGTAGCCGGCAAGGCCGGAAGTCAATTTCAGCTCAACACCACCACGGGGCAGGGAGGCCAGTTCAAGCCATCGATTACGCAACTTGCGGACGGCCGTTTTGTCGCGACGTGGAACGATACCAGCCGCACGGGCGGCTTCTTCGGCGATGCCATCAGGGGCCAGATTTTCGACGCCAATGGGAACAAGCTTGGCGGCGAGTTTTTGGTCAACAAGCTGACCACGACCGGCCAGAGCAATCAGGATGACTCAAAGATCACTGCCCTGACCGGAGGCGGCTTTGTGGTGACCTGGGAAGGCAGCAATGGCGACGGCAACGGTCTCGGCGTCAAAGCGCAGGTATTCGACGCGAATGGCGCCAAGGTCGGCGATGAACTTACCGTCAATACACAAACGCTAGGCGATCAGGACGGTCGCGCCATTGCTGCGCTCGCAGGCGGGGGTTTCGTGATCACATGGACCGATCCCAATGGCGATGGCAGCAGCAATTCCGTTAAAGGCCAGCGGTTCGATGCGGAGGGCAACAGAGTTGGCGACGAGTTTCTGGTCAATACGACCACCATCGGTTCACAGAAGGAGCCTTCCGTTACAAGGCTGATGACAGGACCGGCCGTCGGCGGCTTTGTAGTGACCTGGTCTGACGACAGCGGTACGGGGAGCGATCCTAACGCAGTGAGAGCCCAGATCTTCAACGCCGATGGCACGAAGTTCGGCGGCGAATTCTTCGTCAATAGCCAGACGGCGAGCTTGCAGTCGGCTTCGTTCGTGACGACGCTCGCCAACGGCAATTTCGTCGTGACTTGGCTGGATTTCAGCGGTCTGGGTGGCGACGCCAGCGGTGACGGCATCAAGGCGCAAATATTCGATTCCGCCGGCGGGAAGATCGGAAGTGAATTCCTCGTCAATACTGCGACAGCAGGCGGGCAATCTCAGCCCTCGATTACTGCGCTCGCCAACGGCGATTTCGTCGTAGTGTGGACCGATCCCAGCGGGGTGGGTGGCGATGCCAGCGTCAGTGCAATCAAGGCTCAGGTCTTCAGCGCAGACGGGGTCAGGCTCGGCGGCGAATTTCTGGTCAACACGATCACCAATAGCGAGCAGAAGGATCCGACAGTCACGGCATTGGGACCAAACGGTTTTGTGGTGGCCTGGACCGATTCCAACTTTGCCAATGGCGTGAGCGGCGGGGTGCAGGGGCAAATTTTTACCCTGCTCAGCACCAACGAGGATACGGCTTTGCCGCTCAACATCGCGGCGGCAGTAACCGACATCGATGGTTCTGAAAGTTTGGCCGTTGCCGTATCCGGCATTCCTGTAGGCGCCACTTTGTCCGACGGTGTTCACACATTTATTTCTGTGACCGGTGACACGAGCGTCGACGTCAGCAGCTGGAACATGGCCAACATTACGGTGACGCCGCCGTTGAACTTTACCGGCAATTTCCAGCTTGCGGTCTCAGCCACTGCGATTGACATGGCAACCCTGTCGGATGGCTCGCAACCGACCAGCACCAGATCGGTATTGCAGACCTTCAATGTGCTCGTGACGCCTCCGACTCTCACTGGGGGAATGGGCAACGACGTGCTTGGCGGCACTGCGGCCAGTGATGTGCTCGTTGGCAGCGGTGGCAACGACCTTTATCAGTTTGGTCGCGGCAGTGGTCAGGACCACATTGTCAATGGGATGGCGACGGAGACTGCGCCGCACGGTGAGCTGGATTTCGGAGCAAACATCAGTGCCGATCAGCTCTGGTTTCAGCAAACCGGTAATGATCTGACGATCTCGATCGTGGGCAGCACCGATCAAATGACGATCGACAACTGGTTCGGCTCAAACGCCTCGCAACTTGCGCATATCAGGACTGTCGGAGGCTCGCTGATCGATGCCGGCGTTGCACAGCTTGTCCAGGCAATGGCCACTTACGCCTCCGAAAATCCGGGCTTCGACCCGGCAGCAGCCGCGCAAATGCCCAACGATACGGGAGTCCAGAACGCGATAGCGGCGCAGTGGCACCATTGATGGGTGTCACGCACCGTACTGACGGCGCGACTTTCGTAGCGCCCGATTTATGGCGTCATCGCTGCGATTGTGCGATTTGCAAAATCGGTGCGATCGGCCAGTATGCGCAAAATGAAATCATAGAGCGCATTGGCCAGTTCGGGGCGCTCGTTCCGCATGCGCTCAAAATTGACTCGCGTCAGGGTGAAAAGAGTGGTTGGCGTTTCGGCTGAGACGGTTGCGGAACGCATTGCCCGCCGGAAGAAACCCATTTCTCCCACGACGGTATGTGTCGTCATGCGCCGGACGCGCAGCGTTTCGCCGTCGTGTTTCATGACGTCGATCGCAAGCCGACCGCTCACGATGAGATCGATCGTGTCCGCCGGTTCTTGTTCACGATAGAGAATCTGCGAGGCACCGACGTCTTTGCGTTCGAAATAGCGAATAAGATCGGCGGCTCTGATGCCGGTGCCGAGTTGCGTCTGAAACCAGGATTCGAAACTGGCAAGGCTTGTATCAGAATCAAGATTCGCTTGCGAGAGTAGCCGGTCTTCACACCAGGCCAGAGCGTCATTGAGATCTGCACAGGCCTTGTGCCGAGACTTGCTGCCAAACAATTTCCCGCGTGCCAGCGCCGCGTAATTGGCCTTCGACAGTCCGGCATAGACAAGGATGGCGCCTTGCCGGTCGCAAAAATTGCGCAACTTGGTCAAGCTCGCGATGGCCGAAGAATCGACGCCGGAGACCAGCTGGAAATCGAGGATCACGTACTCGACCCGATCCGGCAGCGCGGATTCAACATCGCCACGGATGCGTTCGAACAATCCCTCGGAAGAGCCGAAAAAGATGTAGCCGGAGAGCCAGTAGAGCTGGATCGCGTTTCCGGCCTCACGCAGATACCTGTTCGCTTCGGTCGAGCGGTCGACATAACTTGAGAATTGTGCGCGCGTCACCCGCCGGCGCACGACACCGATCTGCGCATAGTTGACTGCAAACAGCACGCAAGCCGATATGATCCCGGCCAGGACGCCGACCAGATACCCATACTTCAGGCATACGATCATGATTCCGACCGCAAATAACAGGTCGAGCCATGCGCGCCCTGAGATCGGCCTCCACAGCGCGTCGGCAATGAAGGTGTATCCAAGATAGAAAACGAGGCCTGCAACAATTGGAATGGGAACCAGTCCGGGAAGGTTGAAACTGCCTACGCCGACAATGCCCATGATCAAAGAGCAGGCGACACCGCTCATTCGTGTCGCTCCGCCCGCATGCTGCAAGAGCTGGCTCGTCCCGATCTGCAGACTGCAGGTGATCCCACCGAAAGGGGCTGCAAGCAAACTTCCAATCCCGTGGGTGCGAAACTCGCAATCGACATCGCCGGACGTCTGACGCGCGACCTCAATGCTCGATATTTTAGTGATCATGGAAATGAGCGCGACGATGGTCACGGCGAACAGTTCGGGGACCACTTTGACCATCATTGGCCAGTTCAAGTGGAGAGCGTGTGCAGCCTCGAATGGCTTCCATTGGATCAGTGTTCCCATGGACCGCAAGTACCAGCCATCGGAAACGCCCGAAAAATAAAGAGCGAAAGCGCCGCCGAGCCACATCACCAGGAGCGCCGCGGGCATCGCAAGCGGCGATTTGATCCAGCGGCGCAGCGCCAATAGCACCGCAAGCACGGCAACGGCACTTGCAAGTTTCGTGAGTTCGGTCGTTGTCCAATGTGCAAAAAGCCTGCTCAAAGAAACGGCATGGCCGGTCGTCATCCGAATGCCGCCGACGATCAGAAAACAGCCGGTGGCGGCAAGGAAACCACCAACGACAAAGTAGGGGACAAACCTGAAATAGGATCCCCAACGAAAGGCGCCGAGGACGTACAGCGCTGCGCCCGTCAGGAGGGTAGCAGCGGTGAATGCCAACATCGCAGTTTCAACGGCTGCCTGTGCACTGCCGCCGGAGGCCATTACGCCGGAGCCTGCGGTCGCGCTTAACAAGATGAGAACGGTGCCCGTAGGCGAATCGATGCCCGTCGTGAGGGGCGGAAGCGACGTCATCAACGCAATCACAACGCCGCAGATACAGCTGCCGACCAGCATCGCCCAGATCGCCACCGGGATACCGGCACTCATCTCGCCGGGAAACATGAGGGCGGCGAACGAAACGACATTCGCTATCAGAACGACTGAGGCCAGGAGGCCAGCCGCAACATCCTTAAGCGCATCCGTGCCGACGACGCCCAAGAACGACCACGCGGACGGGCCATCCGGGCCGCGCATGGCAATCTCGGATGCGCGTGTTGCTTTCTTTTTGTCTTTCACTGGGCAGGCAGGGCGGTCATCGGCGGGCCCACTTAGCATGTGTCGGCACGTTGTTCTTGTCGAGTCCATCAAAAACTGGCGGTCGCTCATGATCTGCTAATATGAAATCGCGATCATCGCCACAGTGAACTGCTTCACATCAGCGGCAGCAATTCATCTTAGTGACAAACCAGCGATGCAGCAGCTGCCAGCCGAGCCTCAAACGAGACTCAACCTTTGGTTAATCCGGCGGCCCTCAGCGCGTTATTGATGACCGCTGCGATGTCAACAAGAGGAGGCTTCGCTTCCTGCTGCGATTCTGGCTCGTCATTCTTGCCCAGTACTTCACCCTCGAGCACGGGCTCCGCCGCAAAGGGTGAGGAAGTTGGAGAAAGCTCTACGATGTTTTTCTCCGCTGGAGCGAGAGCGACGACAATCCCGAAAAACTTTGCAATATGATAGGATGAAGAAATTCCCACTGGCAGCAGAAACGGACCTGGTGTGCCGCACGCGCCGTGGGCTTCGCCGAGGGCCAGTGGTGTACCGTGCGCCATGTGATCGATCGTATAGGCCTCAATGAGTTCTTCACCCGCGCCATTGATCCAGACCTGGCGAGGAAAACCGTCGACCCGCATTTTCGATGACGGAGACAGCGGAAATCCATGCACGTCGGTCCATTGCTTGAGGATCTCGAGCGCGTTCGAGGGAATAACGGTCTTGTCGGCATTTCCATGCCACACCGAGATGCGGGGCCAAGGTCCGCGGTGAGACGAGGCTTGCCGCACGAGATCCCCCCATTCTTTGGGCGAGCGGGAAGGACTTTTGAACATGCTTTCGAATGCCTGCTGCACGTTCGCGGCGGCACCGTAGGGAAGGCCTGCAATGATCGCGCCTCCGGCAAATACCTCCGGATAGCAGGCAAGCATGTTGGAGGTCATTGCGCCACCGGCTGACAGCCCGGTGAGGAATATCCGTCGCCGATCGATTCCGTAATCGGCTACAGCTTTTTCGATCATCTGTCGAATTGATAGTGGTTCGCCTTGATTACGTCGACTGTGCCTAGGCTCGAACCAGTTGAAACAACCGTTGGGATTATTGGATCGCTGCTGTTCCGGCAAAAGCAACGCAAAGCCGTAGCGATCCGCAAGTGTCGACCACCCGGTTCCGAGATCATACCCTGCAGCCGTCTGGGTGCATCCGTGCAGCACGATAACAAGGGCAGGATTTTCAGCGAGAGTCGGCGGCCGGTAAGTGAACATTTTCAGATTGCCGGGGTTCGATCCGAAACCGACGATCTCCTGCAGACGTGTGGTGCGATTGGGAGTACCTTTGGCTCGGCCGCGTTGCAGGGCCCGAAGGAGCTTCTCCCACCGGCCGCGGCGCTTTCCGAACGCGAGTGCGTCGCGCAGATTTATCATCATGGTTCAATCCTGGTTGTCGCAGACAATTAATTGCTGCAGTGCACAATGCCAGAGGGTGCAGCGAAATTTCCTGCTAGTCGGAACCATGGCCGGGAGCAATGGAGATCACGTACGCGGAGTGAAGATCACCGACGACGCGTGGGATGCCCAGGAAGGCCCCCAGCATCTAGCAATGGGGCTCCCGAAGTTCGGTGTGTCCGGACTCACCCACGCCCGGCGTTTGCGCCCCCGCTTGTGGTCAATTTGATGGAGCGCAAATCTGCTGTTGACCTCGTCTCTACAGAAAAGAGGCAACAACAAAGATAGATTGGGACGCTTCTAGAGCCTCGCTAATCGCGCGGCACATTCTGTGCCAAACTGTTTCGAGGTCGGCCCGCATGTCATTGCGTCATTGCCGACCCGACGACATGCTCTGCTTGCCGTTTTTGTCGAAGCCTGGACACGGCGTCCACTCGAAATCTCGAGCAGTAGCGAAAATGTCATCACTGGCGACCAATAAATCGCCACAGTTCGGTCTGGAACATTGAAGGACTGGCCGACACCTGCATCGTCCAACTTCGCAGCGATCTGACGCAGTTCGGCAATCGATTCGGAAGCATGCACGTGAATTTCAAAATACAGGATCGAACGCTAAAAGTGAGCGGTTTATCCGTTCGCGAGACTGCGCAACAACGCTGACCGCTGAGAGAGGAGAGAAGACGAAGGAAGGTCACTCGGCTGCAAACAAGAACCGCGAACAAGAGATGGCGTCATGCCGCCAACACGTCGCGAGGTTCTTCTTCAAAACACAGAAGCGCACACCGAAGCTCACTGCGAAGTGGTTCAAGGAGGCGGCGCGGCGCAATGCCGTGGTGTGAGTGCCTTCTCAGATGAGGGAGACCACATGGCACTGAGGCCAGGTTGATGTGGATAGGAAAGGAGATGCCGTGTCACTCATGAAAGCCAGCACAAATAGGATCACGCGACGGGATTCAATGAAGGGCGCCGCGGCCGCTGCAATGAGCTTGCCTGGCGCTGCTTTTGGCAGTCAGGCAACGGCGCAGCCGGCTAGTGCGCCAAAGAGCACGCCGCCTCAAGGTGCACGAACTTTCCCAAAAGGCTTTTATTGGGGCACAGCAACGTCCGCGTACCAGATCGAGGGTGCGTGGAACGAGGACGGCAAGGGCGAGTCGATCTGGGACCGCTTTGCACATACGCCGGGCAACATCCGAAGCGGCGACACCGGCGATGTCGCCAACGACCACTATCACCGGTACAAGGAAGACGTTGCGCTGATGAAGGACATCGGCGCGAAGGCCTATCGGTTCTCCATTTCCTGGCCGCGCATCTTTCCGGAGGGAACCGGCCAGCCCAATCCGAAGGGCCTCGACTTCTACGCCCGTCTCGTCGACGAGTTGAAGGCTGCCGGCATCGAGCCGTTCGCCACGCTATACCATTGGGACCTGCCGCAAGCCCTGGAGGACAAGGGGGGCTGGCAGTCGCGCGACACGGCCAAAGCCTTCGGAGAGTACGCCGGATATATCGCCGACAAGCTTTCCGACCGCATAAAGCACATCTTCACCATCAACGAGTTCCGCTCGTTCACCGACGCGGGCTATCGAGGTTTCGAAGTCCCGGGTCCGGTGCCAAGAACCGTTCATCTTGCGCCCGGCCTGAAGCTGCCGTCAGCCGAGTTCTACCAGGTTCGGCATCACGCCGTGCTCGCGCATGGGCTGGCCGTGCAGGCGATCCGGGCGAAAGCCAAGCCGGGTACCAAGGTCGGGCCGGCGGAGAACATCGACACCGCCGTCCCGTTGATCGAGTCTCCCGAACATATCGCGGCCGCGCAACTGGCCACGCGTGAAATGAACGCGCCCTTCCTCACGGTCATGCTCGAAGGCAAGTACACCGACGGCTACCTGAAGGAGACCGGTAAGGATGCGCCGAGGTTCACCGACGAGGATCTCAGGATCATCGGCGCGCCGCTCGACTTCGTCGGGATCAACGTCTACGCGCCGAGGTTCTACGTGTTGGCCTCGGATCAGGCTCCGGGTTGGCGCGCCGTGCCCTACGCCAAGGGACACCCGAAGGCGGCGATCAACAATTTCCCCATCGCCCCGGAATGTCTGTACTGGGCATCAAAATTCGTGCAGTCGCTTTGGGGGCCGAAGGAGATCTTCATCACTGAGAACGGGTGCGCAGGCGAAGACGTGCTTGTTGAGGATGGCAACATCTATGACACCGACCGCATCACGTTCATTCGCGCCCACCTGACGCAGCTTCAGCGCGCTGCAGCCGACGGCGTTCCTGTCATGGGCTATTTCTATTGGAGCACGATGGACAACCTGGAGTGGACCGCCGGCTTCGGCAATCGTTTCGGCTTGGTGTACGTGGACTTCAAGACGCAGACGCGGACGCCCAAGGCGAGTGCGTTGTTCTTCCGCGCGACGGCACAAGGAAACACCGTTGCGTAAACAATATCCTGCGACCCAGGAGTATGGAGTATTGCCAATGACTCTCACGAGCACGTTCCTCGCCAAATCGCTTCGGCTAACGATCCCGGCGCTCGCTCTGGCTTGGCTCATGATCCAGCCCATGGCAGCCGAAGAGCTCACCTCTGAAGTTGTCGAATACAGGGGCACCGCTACCGCTGCACGCGAAGCGGAGGTGTCGCCTCGAATCGATGGCCTGCTTCTCAAGATCAATTTCACAGCAGGCAAGCTCGTGAACAAAGGCGATCTGCTGTTCGAGTTCGGTGCATCCGACAAAGAACTCTCTCTCGCAGCCGCAAAGGCGAGCCTACAGCAGGCTGAGGCACAGTTGCGTCTTGCCGAGGTGAACCTCAAGAATGCTGAAACCTTGCGCGGGCGCAACGTCGCGTCGGAAATGACCTTGCTGGAAAGGCAAGCGCAACGCGACATCGCCGCAGCGACCGCCGCGCAAGCGCGCGCCAACTTGGGCCTCGCCGAAATCGTCTTGCAGCAGACGAAGCTGTATGCCCCTATGACCGGGATCATCAGTCGCCCGTTTATCAATGAAGGTGCTTACATTACCAAGGAAGCGCGCGATCAGAGCCGCCTCGCCAGCATTGTGCAATTGGATCCGATCCACGTTGTTGGCCGCGCTCCCGCGAGCCTGTATTTTCAGCGTGCAGGGGGACTCAAGAGCCTTGAGCAGATGGCTGAGCAGCGTGAGTTCGAGCTTGTCCTGCCGACTGGCGCCAAGTACCCCCACAAAGGCCGCCTGGTTGCCGGCGCATACGAGTTCGATCCCGCAACTCAGACAACAGAGGTTACAGCGGAGTTTCCCAATCCGGATTACCTGCTGAGGCCTGGCCTGAATGTAACGCTCCGATCTCTTGTCCGCGCGAAATAAAGGCGTCCCATCCTCAGCCAAGCGAAGGCGGATGAGCGCAAACAACGGCGCTCCGTCAGCAGCGCTTCGCGATGAAGCGTCGTTCGCCTCGGTATTCCCGAACGATTAATCCGATTTGCTGAGTTGCTCCATCGGAATAACGATGTCGCACACTAATCCGCTGTTCCGCCAGTCGAAAGCGACAGTTCCGCCGAGTTGATTTTTGATCATCATATTGATGGCGCGGGTGCCGAAACCGCTGCGTGGTGGTGAACTGATGGCCGGACCATCGGTCTCGGTCCAGCGCAGATGCAAACCTCGATCGGGTGCTACCGACCACTCGATGCAGACACGACCAGAGGGAACGGAAAAGGCGCCGTATTTTACTGCATTCGTTGCCAGTTCATGCATGACGATGGCGATCGACTGGGCTCCCCTCGTACCCATTGTCTGATTTGTCCCAGTGATCATCGCGCGCGTATTGTCTTCGGTCAGATAGGGTGCGAGCTCGTGCTTGATGATGGTCTCAAGCGATGCGCCTTCCCAATGTGAGAGAGCGAGCAGATTGTGCGCGTGGGCCAGTGCCTGAATGCGCCCCATGATCGCGGCCTTGACCTCTGCGGGACTATCTCCCTCCGTCAGGCTCACCATCGCCTGCACAACGGCCAAGAGATTTTTAGCACGGTGATCAACCTCGCGACTAAGAAGGGCGATGAACGCTTCCTGGCGCTTGCGTTCCGTGACATCGCGGGCGATTTTTGAGGCGCCGACTATTCTGCCTTTTTCATCCCTGATGGGGGAAACGGTGAGCGAGACATCGATGAGTGTTCCATCCTTGCGCCTGCGAACCGTATCATAGTGCTCGATGCGCTCTCCCCGTCGAATGCGGTCAAGGATCATAGCTTCTTCGTTTTCGCGGTCTGGCGGTATGAGAATGGTAATCGATTTTCCAGCGACTTCTTCAGCCGCATAGCCGAATATTCGCTCGGCAGCTTTGTTCCAGGTGACAACACTCCCATTCAAGTCTTTGCTGACAATTGCGTCGTCCGACGACTCCACAATTGCTGCGAGCCGTTGAGCATGCTGCTCGCCAATTTTGCTATTGGCGGAGGCACGATTCTTAAGGTCTATGATCTTCTCCGACATTTGCAGTCACTGCCTCCAGACCTCCCGTGTAACACAAGTGAGTTCACGCACAACATTGTTCCCGGTGCCCGGTGCGGGGTGCGATAAAACGCACTGAGCTGGGCTCGTCTTCGCCAGGTTGCAGGGATCCAGGAATTTGTCGCCGTCACCTCGGTGTGCTCGACGCATTGACCGACTGTCGACTGCAGCCCGTGCGAGGATACCTGATGTCGGGCATCTGACAGAAGTACATGGCGTCTTGTGCGTGAGACCAGCGTTAGCTGCGCGGTGCGATCGAAGAGCATCGCTGCGCAGGCTTTACCTGGAACTTTCCTGCTCGCTGGGATTTGAATCCCGATTGCATTGCGGTCGGGACCGTCCAGTTGTCGACCGAAATGCGTCAGGGGCTTGTACAGCGTACCGGCCCCTTCTTTTTTGGAGAGCCGGCGATGAAGTTTAACAATATCCCTCCACAACCTGATGAAAACTTTTTTCCGTTTCCGCGCACACGCCTGGCAGATAATAGGATCAAGACCACAACCGACCGAAAGCGCATCGATGTCGATCAGGAATACGAACTGCGTTATTGGTCCGGCAAATTGGACGTCTCGGAGCAGCGAGTGAAAGCCGCAGTGAAGAGGGTCGGCACGATGGCAGATGATGTAGCCGGCGAGCTTGCGAAAACGTCCTAAGTTGCGCCACATCAATATGGAACGCTCACCACGTTCTACGTGTGTTGCAAGCGCGGCGACGGGGGAGAATTGGGTGCCGCGCTTGGGGCGGTCCTGACCAAAGCCGCTTGGTCATATGGCGACGCTGCGGAGAGGGCCGCCCTCCTTACTCTTATGGACGACGCCGTTCGCGCGCCTACATCAGCGTTAACGTCATCGTCTGCGTGCCATTGGGCACCTATTGAAGCAATTGTGCCTCCCTTTGCGCCATAACGAAATATTCGAAGATCCTCGCAACGCCCGCCCTTTGGAACGTCCTATTGGAAAAACTAGGACGGCCGTGCCATGCCTCATGCGGGCGGTTCGCGTGCTTCTCCGGCAAATCCGCTTGGAGGCGGCATGATTGAAGCTGTCCCTTCTCTCAGCTTTACAAGAGCGGCGACAGAAGTCTCGCGACCGAGTCTCTGAAGCGAATTCCTATGCCCAGCTTTTCGTATTCCGCCAGGTCAAACAACTTGCAATGCTCGAGATCGCGTTCGAAAGTATTCTCGAGTTCGCTGGCAAGCGTGCGGCTGTAAAGCACGGCATTGATCTCATAGTTGATGCTGAAGCTGCGAGTGTCGATATTCGCCGAGCCGATCGAACATATTTCGGAATCAATGCTGATCGTCTTGGCGTGAAGATAGCCTTTCTCATAGAGGAAGACGCGGACGCCGGCCTCCACGACGTCCGCAATGAAAGTGTTGCCTGCCCAACCCGGAACTGGATCGCCTGAGGCGCGCGCGCTCAGCATCACCTTCACGTCGACACCAGACAACGCAGCTAACTTGAGTGCCTCACCAATGCTCACATCAGGGATGAAATAGGGCGACTGTACATAAACGTGCCTTTGAGCGCTCATGATCATGAAGAAGTAGAGTTGACGGATGGCCGCCCATTGCGAGTCCGGTCCAGACGTCAGGATCTGAACGGGAACATCTCCTTCGGTAGGCTCGGTCGCGAGTGTCGGGAAGTAGGCCGGAAAAAAAAGATTCTCGCGAACAGCGTTGTACCAATCAACCATGAACACCGTCTGCAAGGCCGCAGCCCCTTCTCCGACAATGCGGACCTGGGTATCCCGCCACGACTCGAACCCTTTGCCACCGCTCAGGTGTTCCCGTCCGATATTCATTCCGCCCGTGTAGCCGGTCACGCCATCGATGACTGTAATCTTGCGGTGGTTGCGGTAACTGATCGTATGCAGCCGCCACAACGGCGCGCTCGGCGCGATCTGGATTCCGGCAGCCCTGAGCGCCTTTATATAAGCGCGACTGAGATGCGCACGCGACCCCAGCGGGTCATAGAGCAGCCGGACTTTGATACCCGCGCGCGCTCTTTCAATCAGAATATCCTTGAGCTGCTCCGTGAACTCGTCTGCGCCCCAAATAAAGTACTGCAGATGGATCGAATGGCGGGCATTTTTCATATCTTCCATCATGCGAGGATAGAATTGTGCCGCATTTTGTAGAATCTCGACTTTGTTGCGCCGCGTCAGGGCAGAATGGGAGTTCCGCCTTACCAGCATCATCAACTTCTTGCGGCTGGCACTGTCGGCCTCTAGCCGCGCGATCTCTGCATCCTGTCGCGAGAGAATGGGCTCGAGGAGCGGTTTGGCATTCGCTTCCAGATTCTGCCGGAGCAACCTGCTTTGCTTGGCGAAGGCTTTTCTGTCCCTTCCGAAGAATACGTAGGCCAGCAATCCAATGCCCGGAAGGAAGAAGAAGACCAGCATCCACGCCATGGTTGCTTGAGGCCGGCGATTCTCGGAAATCAAATAGATTCCCGTCGCGATCGCATAAAGTGCGAGCGAGACAGTGACGATCTTGGCAAGATGGTCCACGCGCTTCTCCTTGAAGGGTGTCACATGTGAGAACCCACGAATTGACCGGAGCCAGAAGTGTCGGATCGGAACGCTGAATTCGGCAGAAACAAACGACAGCCCGTGGCCGCGGTTCCGAAACGTCCTTGGAAATCGCCCCACATAGGGACATTGCATTCGCTCACATGCAGTGCAGGAATAGTACGTTTTGAAGGATACAAGATCCCCATAAGGATGCGGCGGGACCAAGTGCTCTTAGGCTGCCTGAATTTGCTTCGACCTCTCACCTTTTTCGTGATTGGGCGCTCTCTCGAGAGCAGGTGGTGGTCAGGGCGGGAAATGTGGTGACGCGTGCCGTATCAGAGAGCGTGTTTGCCGCAGGTAACCCGTGTTGCGTCATTCGCAAAATCACCGAATAAGTACTAAACGGGCTTTCGATCTCCGTTCGGACGATGAATCGGGACGCCAGTTCTCTCTTTCCGCGAGTTGTCTTATGCCCGACACTCTGTGCATGTTTGTCGTGCAGTATCTGACATGAATTCAGAAAGGAGCGATTGAGTGGGTCGCGAACGCCATCCACGGCCGGTGGTAGCTTGCGCGAGCTATCTGTTTCCTACTGAAGCGGCGAAATCGGAGCTTTTGCGAACCGGGCACGAGAGATGATGATTTCCACAGAAACGTTTTTGATCGCGGTGCTTGCTCTTCCATTTGTAGGAAGTTGTCTCGCCATTTTGTTCAAGGCAAATGCCCGGAACGCAGAGGCGTACCTCGCCGGGGTTGTGGCGCTCGTTGCTCTCGTGCTGGTCCTCCTCACTTACCCACGTGTTCTCGATGGCGGCGTGCTCGAATATCGAGCGGCATGGGTCCCCGAACTCGGTCTTGAGCTTAGCCTGAGGATGGATGGCTTGGCCTGGCTGCTGGCGGTTCTGGTGACGGGGATCGGATTTCTGGTTGTGCTTTACGCCCGCTACTACATGTCGCCGTCGGATCCGGTACCACGCTTCTTTTCGTTCCTGTTGGCATTCGCGGGCGCGATGCTCGGCATCGTGCTGTCCGGCAATTTGATCCAGCTGGTCTTTTTTTGGGAATTGACCAGCCTGTTTTCCTTCCTGTTGATCGGTTACTGGCACCAGAACGCGCAAGCGCGGGATGGCGCGCGGATGGCCCTCATTATTACGGCAGCGGGCGGACTTTGTCTGTTTGCCGGCGTGCTGATCCTTGGGCACATTGTTGGCAGCTACGACCTGGATCGGATCCTCGCATCCGGTGCGACGATCCGCGCGCATTCACTTTATCTTCCGGCGCTCATTCTCATTCTTCTCGGTGCTCTGACGAAGAGCGCGCAATTCCCCTTCCATTTCTGGCTACCGCACGCAATGGCCGCGCCGACACCGGTCTCGGCCTACCTGCACTCGGCCACCTTGGTGAAAGCCGGAGTTTTTCTTCTGGTGCGGCTCTGGCCCGCCTTAGGCGGGACCAATGAGTGGCTATGGCTCGTGGCTTCGGCCGGCCTCATCACCTTCATTCTTGGCGCATTCATCGCTGTCTTCCAGCAGGACCTGAAAGGGCTTCTCGCATATTCCACGATCAGTCATCTCGGCCTGATCACGGTGCTGATCGGCCTTGATACGCCCCTTGGGCAGGTCGCCGCGATCTTCCACATCGTCAATCACGCCACTTTCAAGGCTTCACTATTCATGGCCGCCGGCATCATCGATCACGAAGCCGGCACGCGGGATATCCGCCGGCTCAGCGGTCTCTGGCGCTTCATGCCGATCACGGCGACCCTGGCGATGGTTGCCGCCGCTGCGATGGCGGGCGTGCCGCTGATGAACGGCTTTCTCTCAAAAGAAATGTTCTTCGCCGAGACGATCGAGATCCATGACAATTCGATCGTCGATCAGATGCTGCCGTACATCGTGACTGCCGCTAGCATGTTTACAGTCGCCTATTCGCTGCGCTTCATTCTCGACGTGTTCTTCGGTCCGGACCCGGAACGGCTGCCACGCAGGCCGGCCGAGCCGCCATTTCTCATGCGTCTACCGGCCGAACTGCTCGTCCTCATCTGTGTGGTGGTCGGCATGGCTCCGGCCCTTACGATTGGCCCGCCGCTCGCAACCGCCGTACGCGCCGTCCTTGGACCGGTCGTTCCGCCGTACAGTCTTGCGGTGTGGCATGGGTTCACGCCGGAGTTCTTGATGAGCCTTGTGGCAATAGCAGGCGGAGCAACCATTTACGTTCTGTTGCGCCCGTATCTGCGCGTCTACAGCGGATTGCCGCTCCTGCAGCACATCAACGGTCAGCGCATTTTCGATCGCGTTCTCCTTGTTGTGTCCTGGCGACTGGCACGCCGATTGGAGAGCCTGCTTGGGACCCGGCGCCTGCAGCCCCAATTGCAGATCCTGGTTTGCGCCGCACTGGTTGCCGGACTCGCACCTCTATACGTCCGCGGGATAGGCCCTACAGTTTCACCGCAGACGACATTCGATCTCGTGTTCGCGGTCATCTGGGCGGTCGGAATCGCCTGCGCGCTGGCTGCAGCCTATCAGGCTAAGTTTCACCGGCTGGCCGCGCTCATGCTCGTCGGCGCTGCCGGGCTCGTGACATGCATCAGCTTCGTCTGGCTCTCCGCGCCCGATCTCGCGCTCACCCAGCTGGTCGTCGAGACTGTGACGACGGTGCTGCTCCTCCTCGGGCTGCGCTGGCTGCCGAAGCGGATTCAGGAAAGCCGCCCAAACGGAACGGGCGGGCGGCTTATCCGATGGTACCGTGTCCGCGACTTCGCTATCGCAGTTGCATCAGGCTCGTGCCTCGCGGCGCTTGCTTACGCGATCATGACCCACCCGCCCCCGGAGCGCATCTCCGGCTATTTCGTCGAGAACGCCTATAACAAAGGCGGCGGCACCAACATCGTGAATGTGATCCTAGTCGATTTCCGCGCGTTCGACACACTCGGCGAGATCACGGTGCTCGGCATTGTCGCTCTCACCGTATTCGCCCTGCTGCGGCGGTTTCGTCCGGCCGCGGAAAGCATTCCGGTGCCTGGGCAGCAGCGCGTGCAGGATCTATTCGACGACGCGAGCGAGACGCGGCAACGCGGCGACACTGTCAAGAGCACGATGGCCGTACCCGCAGTGATGATGACGGCGCTGTTCCCGGTCATCGGCATTGCGGCGCTTTACCTGCTGCTGCGCGGACACGACCTTCCAGGGGGCGGATTCGTGGCCGGTGTGATGATGGCGACAGCTTTTATTCTGCAATACATGGCGCGCGGAACGATCTGGGTGGAGGCGCATCTGCGCGTCCTGCCGGTCAGGTGGATGGGCACCGGCCTTGTCATGGCTGCTGGTGTCGGAGCTGCCGCCTGGTTTTTCAATCGTCCGTTTCTGACTTCGTCCGTTCGATATCTCGACGTTCCATGGGTAGGCGCCGTGCCCTTCGCGAGCGCAATGTTGTTCGACGTGGGTGTATTCGCCCTCGTGGTAGGTGCAACCGTGCTGATGCTGATCGCAATTGCGCACCAGTCGCTCCGCAGCACGCGGACGCCGCGTCCAGTTTCCTCCACGGTTGCGCTGGACGAGAGTCCGTGGGCAAAGGTGCCGTGATGGAGATCGTGCTTGCCCTCGCCATAGGCGTGCTCACCGCCTCGGGTGTCTGGCTGATCCTGCGACCGCGCACATTCCAGGTGATCATCGGCCTGTCGCTGCTCTCCTATGCCGTCAATCTGTTCATCCTGGTCATGGGGCGGCTGAGTAGCAATGCCGCTCCAATCCTGCCCATTCGCGCCGCTGGCGATCCCACGCAATTTGCCGATCCGCTCCCGCAGGCCCTGGTGTTGACCGCGATCGTCATCAGTTTCGCGACGACGGCGCTTTTTCTCGTGGTCCTGCTCGCGTCGCGCGGTTTGACCGGAACCGACCATGTCGACGGACGGGAGTCCGAGCGATGAGCTCTTTCGCTGACCATCTGACGATCGCGCCTGTGGTCCTGCCGCTCTTCGCCGCCGCCATCATGCTGGCGCTGGGTGGCGATCACCGCGTTCTCAATGCCACCCTCAATGTCGGTAGCACCGCCGCGCTTATTGCAATCGCGATCGTTCTGCTCCGCGCCGCCGACGCCGCTCCGCTCGGACTCTCCGCTGTATATCGGCTTGGCAACTGGCCGCTGCCGTTCGGCATTGATCTGGTGTTGGATCGGCTTGCCGCAATCATGCTGTTGTTGGCAAGCGTACTCGGCTTAGCGGCTGTCGTCTTCTCGCTCGCGCGCTGGCATCGCGTCGGTGCCTACTTTCATCCCTTGGTGCAGTTGCTGCTGATGGGAATAAACGGCGCGTTCCTCACTGGCGATCTGTTCAATCTGTTCGTCTTCTTCGAAGTGCTGTTGGCGGCCTCGTACGGACTTGCGCTGCACGGCTCAGGGTCGGCGCGCGTCATGGCGGGAATGCATTACATTGTCGTCAATCTCGTCGCCTCTCTTCTGTTCTTGATTGGGGTCAGCCTGATCTACGGAGTTGCTGGCACACTCAACATGGCCGATCTTGCTGCGCGAATTCCCACGATTCGGTCCGAGGATCGCGCGCTCCTTGAAGCGGGGGCCGGGATCCTCGGGATCGCGTTCCTGGTGAAAGCGGGTATGTGGCCGCTCTGCTTTTGGCTGCCAGATACCTATGCCGCTGCGCCGCCTCCAGTCGCCGCCCTGTTCGCCATCCTGACCAAGGTCGGCGTCTACATTCTGCTTCGGCTTTGGCCGCTGCTGTTTGGAGGTCAGGCAGGGGCCGCGGGTTATTTCGGAGGCGAAGGGTTGCTAGTGGGTGGGCTTGCGACTGTCGCATTCGGCGCCATCGGGATTCTTGCATCGCAAGATCTTGCGCGCCTTGCGTCCTATTCGGTTCTTGTCTCCTCCGGCACAGTCCTTGCGGCCATAGGGATGGAGCGGACCGGCATGACAGGCGGAGCCCTGTTCTACCTGGTCAGCTCGACGCTCGGCCTTGCCGCCTTGTTCCTGCTCATCGAACTCGTCGAACGCGGCCGCGAGCCGGGCGCCGACATGCTCGCAGTAACCCGCGAACTTTACGGGGAAGAACACGAACTCGAGGACACGACTCACATCGGTCTTGTGCTCCCGATCACGATGGGCGTTCTCGGGCTGGCCTTCATCTGCTGCGCACTTGTACTTGCGGGGCTCCCACCGCTCTCCGGTTTCATCGGGAAATTCGCGCTGCTGACGGCGGCGCTCAATCCACAAGCCGACACCATTTCGGTCGCCGCATGGTGTTTTATCGCCGTGCTGATCTTGTCAGGGCTTTCGACACTGATCGCGATGACGCGTTCAGGCATTAATGTGTTCTGGGCTTCTCCGGACCGAACCGTGCCTCGCGTGCGCGCGATCGAGACGGTGCCGGTCGTCGCGCTCATCCTGTTGTGTGCCGTCCAGACGATTGAGGCGGGACCTATGATGCGTTTCATGTATGCGACGGCCGAATCGCTGCATGCGCCAAACCAGTATGTGCGCAGTGTGCTCGGTTCGGCGGGCGAGGCGCCGAAGAGCCAGAGGGTTGATCAATGAGCCTGCTTCCATATCCGCTGGCGAGCGCGAGCTTTCTTGCGCTCTGGCTGCTCCTCAATGGATCGCTGTCGCTGGGTCATATCGTTCTTGGAGCAGGTGTCGGCCTCGGTGGCGGCTGGGCCCTTGCACTGCTGCAGCAGCCGAAGGCGCGCCCACGACGGCTCGGCACTGCGCTGCGACTGATGTCCTCGGTTTTCATGGACATATTCTGGTCCAATATCGCCGTCGCTCGCCTGATTCTGGGCCTCGAACGACGGGCATGGCACTCCGGTTTCGTCGACATCCCGCTCGATCTACGTGACCCTTATGGCCTGGCAGCGCTTGCCTGCATCATCACGTCGACGCCCGGCACCCTGTGGGTGAAGTTCGAGGGTGCGACGGGTACCCTGACCATCCATGTCCTCGATCTGGTCGACGAGACCGACTGGATACGAACCATAAAAGGCCGGTATGAAAGTCGCCTCCTGGAGATACTCGCATGAGTATCGTGCTTACCTGGGCGATTGCGGCCGCGCAGATCATGTTGGGTCTCGCGATGGCATGCGCCTCTTATCGCATCATATGCGGCCCGCGGGCGCAGGACAGGATCCTCGGCTTCGATACGCTTTATTCCAATGCAATGATGATGTTGCTCGCGTTTGGCATCAAATCGGGTGCCACGCTCTATTTTGAGGCGGCCTTTATCGTTGCGCTGCTCGGATTCGTGGGTACGGTATCGCTTGCTAAGTTTCTGCTGCGCGGTGAGGTGATCGAATGAATGAAGGAGCGGAAATTCCTGTTCTCTCGGCGACGTTCACAGCAATGCTGCTGGTCGTTGGTGCAACCTTCACTCTGATCGGTTCGCTCGGACTGCTCCGCCTCCGCACCTTCTACCAGCGGGTCCACGCGCCGACGCTGGGGACCACACTGGGTACAACATGCATCGCGATCGCCTCGATGATCTACTTTTCGACGCTGGGGACCCGGCCCGTGCTGCACGAAGTACTGATTGTGATTTTTATCACGACGACGATGCCGATTGCACTGATGATACTGGTCCGCGGTGCAGTGCTCCGCGATGAGCTGGGAGATTATCCGCCACTTCCAGGCGCGGGAGAGAGCGAGCGCCGAACTCGGTAGTGCAGAATCCTCACACTGACCGAGTGCGGGCTCGTCGATAACGCTTCCGATCAGCGTATTGCGAAGACCCCCGAGCAAGCGTGCATCTTCATCACAAGGAGGTGCAGCCAATTACCCATCCGGGGAGAACTTCCGCACATCTTGCGCGTTGCAGAGACGTTCTGGTGCTCCCGGCCAGGCCGTCAACGCCCCCCGGTGTCCAATCTTCGAGAGCGCTCTCTTACTTGTGCTCCTTAAGATTCAATCGGCAGCAGCGGCCTGCGCGGACATATTTGCTATTCGACGAGTATCAATCGCCTGAAAGGATCTGCGCCAGGGCAGGCGTCCGCTCACACAGAAATGAGACTGTCAGAGCAAAGTGGCAAAGGAGTGTTCCATGAGTTTTAGCGTAGGATATCTTGTTGGCAGCCTCGCCAAGGGATCCATTAACCGCAAACTCGCCAAAGCGCTGGTTCGGCTTGCCCCTCCGGAGCTCGAATTGTCCGAGATCTCATTCAAAGAACTGCCGCTCTACAGCTATGACTACGATGCTGATTTTCCGCCCGTGGCCAAGACGTTCAAGGAGGCCATCGCAGGCGTCGATGCCGTCCTTTTCGTCACACCCGAATACAATCGTTCAATTCCAGGTGGGCTGAAGAATGCCATCGATTGGGCGAGCCGCCCGTTTGGCCAGAACTCATTCACCCGCAAGCCTTCGGCAGTGATCGGTACTTCACCCGGCGCCATCGGTACAGCCATCGCACAACAGAATTTGCGCAGCGTGCTCGGCTTCTGCAACTCCCCACAGATGAACGCTCCTGAAGCCTATATCCAGTTCAAACCCGGGCTCATCAGCGATGATGGCGAAGTCAGTGTCGAGTCGACAGAGCAATTTCTGCGAAACTACATGGCCGACTTCCGCAGCTTCATCGGCAGAGTTCTGCAGGTGTTCCCGAGAACTGAAGCCAAGAAGTAATTGGTTTCGCTATTTTGACATCAGGCTGAATGGTGCCGCGTAGGACGGAATACGCGAGCACGGCGCGGCCGTTCATGAATTGCGCCGGTTTTCAGTGCATAGTGGTTCGCAGATTCGATGGATCCCGCTTGCCGGAAAAGCTGGGGATAGTGGAGAACGTTCATGCAGACGTCGGAATACAAGACAGCCTTGATCGTCGGGGCCGGCCAAGGCTTGAGCGCGTCATTGGCGAGGCTTTTCAGCCACAAGGGCCTGCGCGTCGCCTTGGCGGCCCGGCATCCCGACAAACTTGGGACGCTTTGCAAGGAAACCGGTGCCGTAGCGTATGCATGCGATGCGACGAGACTGGATGATGTGACGAAGCTGTTCACCGCCATCGAGCGTGACCGTGGCGCACCGGACGTTGTCGTCTACAATGCAAGCGGGCGCGCGCGTGGCGCATTCGTAGATCTCATCCCAGATGACGTCTCGAACGCTATTGCAGTCACCGCATTTGGCGGCTTTCTGGTCGCGCAAGAGGCTGTGCGACGCATGCTTCCCAATGGGCATGGTGCAATTCTTTTCACAGGTGCATCGGCGAGCATGAAAGGCTATCCGCAGTCCGCAGTTTTTGCGATGGGCAAGTTCGCATTGCGAGGGCTTGCACAGAGCATGGCCCGCGAATTGTCGCCGCAGGGCATTCACGTGGCGCATTTCGTAATAGACGGCGGCATTCGGAGCGCGACGCGGGTTGAACCGGCAGACAGGCCGAATTCCATGCTCGATCCGGATGCGATCGCCTCCAATTACTGGCACGTGCTGTGCCAGCCACGAAGCGCTTGGACGTGGGAAATGGAACTCCGGCCGTGGGTGGAAAAATTTTAGTGCGGTGGCGGCTCCCAAGATCTCTTTGGCGAGCTGATCAGGGGATCATGAATTGATGAGTCCGCAATCTTCAGAACCGCAGACCAGCGCGCATCGACCGCGCGCGTCGCATTGGAGTGAAGTCTTACATGTTTCCCTCAGGCTGGGCCTGACATCGTTTGGCGGGCCCATCGCACACCTCGGTTATTTTCGGGATGAGTACGTCGTACGCCGCAAATGGCTCGACGAAAGCGCGTACGCCGACTTGGTTGCGCTCTGCCAATTTCTTCCTGGTCCGGCGAGCAGCCAGATTGGAATTGCAATTGGGCAGTTGCGGGCTGGATATGTCGGTGCGCTGGCGGCCTGGGCCGGGTTCACTCTGCCGTCTGCCGTCGCCCTCGTGCTGTTTGCCTATGGGCTGGATGCGCTCGGGGGTGCCTTGGGCACCGGCTGGCTGCACGGTCTCAAAGTCGTCGCGGTCGCAGTCGTAGCACAGGCCGTGCTCGGCATGATGCGTGCGCTCGCACCTGACCGCGAGCGCGCGACGCTAGCGGTCGCAGCCGCCGTGATCGTGCTCGCCGTGCCCTCGGCATGGGCCCAGATCGCCGCCATCGTCCTCGGCGGCATTGTCGGGCTTGCTCTTCCCGGCGCTGCAGCGTCCACCAGTCATGCCGTCTTGCCGATCACGATCGGCCGCTGGATCGGTGCTGCCTTGCTCGTCTTGTTCTTCGTTCTGCTCGCCGGACTGCCATTGCTGGCGGCGAACGTCCCAAGCCAGCCCTTGAGATTGTTCGAGGCTTTTTACCGCGCCGGATCGCTTGTCTTCGGAGGCGGCCATGTGGTGCTGCCACTCTTGCAGGCCTCGGTTGTTCCGCCCGGCTGGGTTAGCAACGATGCATTCCTTGCCGGTTACGGCGCGGCGCAAGCGGTGCCCGGGCCGTTGTTCACTTTCGCCGCGTACCTTGGAGCTGTCATGGGCCCACAGCCAAACGGCTGGGCCGGCGCAGCCCTATGCCTGGTAGCTATCTTTCTACCGTCGTTCCTGCTTGTGCTCGGGGTGTTACCGTTTTGGGACCAGTTGCGCCGGCGGCGCGTGGCGCAATCAGCATTGCGCGGCGTCAACGCAGCGGTGGTCGGGCTCCTGCTCGCGGCGCTGTATAAGCCGGTGTGGACGTCGGGTATCACCGGCCCCGCTGATTTTGCATTGGCCATCGCGGCATTCCTGCTGCTGTTCATGTGGCGGACGCCGCCTTGGCTGGTCGTCGTGCTGAGTGCGCTTGGTGGTGCAGTCATTGCCGCATTTTGACGTGCAATAGCCAATTCCGTGTGTCGCCGGACGTCATGAAAAAAATTTGCCTGAGGCAGACTACATTGCCGCAGTTCTGGGTTAGGATCGTCGCGCCATTTTCAGAGCGCAAATAATCATCGGGGGAACAGACATTCAGATCACCAACCTTTCCGCAGAGCGCGTCGATCCGCTGAAGTTGCACAAGAAGATGCTGCAGCTGATCAGCGGTCTCTGGATCAGCAATGCGATCGGGACCTTCGCGCGCCTTGACTTGGCTTCCACCCTGGAGGGGGGAGCGGTGCATTTTGCAACGATCGCGTCGGCGCACGGGCTCGTGCCAGACCGGGTCTGCCGCCTGTTGCGCGCGCTCTCGACGATTGGAATCGTTTCGGAGCCGGTTCGCGGGCAATTCGCAATCACTCCGCTCGGTCGCGTGCTTGGATCGCGATCGCCCGATTCGATGCGATCGACGGCCATGCTTCTGACCGAGGCGTTCGCGGCTCTCTGGGGCAATATCGATGCGGCCATCGCAAGCGATGACAACCCGTTCGACAGGATGTTCGGGAAGCAATTGTTCTCGTGGCTTGCAGACAATCCCCAGCAGGCAACTCTGTTTCAGCGGATGATCGAGGAGGTGCACGGACCGGAGACGCCGGCAATCGTGGCAGCCTACGACTTCTCGCATTTCACACACATCGTCGACGTCGGCGGAGGCAACGGTTCGCTGCTCGCTGCAATCCTGTCGTCTTTCCCCGGCCGGAAGGCGACGCTGTACGAGCTGCCGGAAGCAGTTGCGGCTGTAGGACGCGATCATCCCGATCGTCTGGCCGCGATCACGGCGGTGACGGGCGATTTCTTCGAGTCCGTTCCTGCAAGCGGCGATGCCTATCTGCTTCGTCACGTCCTGCATGATTTCGGAGACAAGGAATGCTTGCGTATTCTTGCAAATGTGCGGGAAGCGATGCTGCCGCACGCACGCATCCTGATTATTGAGGCGCCATTGCCGGTCGATGACAGTCCAGGCCCCGGACGTTGGCTCGATCTTCACATGATGCTGCTGTCCGGCGGGCGGGAACGCACAACGGAAGAATATTCAATACTTCTGGGCAAAGCCGGCCTACGGCTTGATCGGATCGTCCCGACTAGGCATCCAGCGATCGCCATCCTGGAAGCGGTCGCGTCGGCATAGGCCGAAAAACTCGACAGGCATGGAGACGGCTTATTGCGTCGTGTCGGCGTAATTCGATTGCCCGGTTTCTTGGGGATTTTCGAACCGAGCTATAGCCGCGGCAGGAAGGTGGCAAGCTGAGGAAATATCGCAAGCGCGGCGACCACCGCCAGAAGCACGATCCAGTAAGGAATAGAGCCGGTGAAAATCTCTGCCAGCTGGACATTCCGGTCCGGCACTGCGGCTTTCACAGTGAAGACCAGAATTCCGAAGGGCGGGGTGAGAAGGCCGGTTTCGATCGCAAGGATGCCCATGATGGCGAAGGCAAGAGGATCAAAACCGAGATGCACGGCAATCGGTGAAAAAATCGGGACCGTGAGCAAGATAATCGAGATCGAATCGATCAGGCAGCCCAGCACGAGCCAGATGGCCACCATGATGACGAGGATGCCCCAAGGCCCGGCGCCGGTCGACAATAGGAAACTTTTTGCGGCCTCGGTGAAGCCCGTCATCGACAGCACGCGCGAGTAAAGCTGCGCGCAAAATAAGAGAAGCAGGAGCGGCCCGGAGGTGCGGCCCACATCAAGCACCACCTGCCAGACCTCGCGCGGCTTGATGCCTTTGATCACAGCCAGAATGAGGGCGCCCACGGCGCCGATGCCGGCGCCCTCGGTCGGCGTACACAGGCCAAACCAGATCGCCCCTAGCGTTCCGATGATGAGCGAGACCACGAGCAGCGTGCTGGCCAGTATGGCGCGGATGTTCTCGTCATCCTCGACAGAGCGCGATGCGCTCACCGACTGCGTCACATCGGCGCCGAGTGGAACGGCAGCGACATCGGTGCGCGTCTCGCCAACCAGTTCGGGTCTGAGCTTGGCGGCGACGACGACGTAAAGGATCATGCCGGCGGCCGCGAGCAAACCCGGGATCACTCCGGCGAGGAACAGCTTGCCGATCGACAATTCGGTCAACACGCACCATACGATCATCAGCACGGAAGGCGGAATCAGCATGCCGAGGCAGGCGCTCCCCGCGACGCAACCGAGCGCGAAATCAGAGCGGTATCCATAGCGGCGCATTTCGGGATAGGCGATGCGTGAGAACGCAGCGGCCGCGGCGATGCTGACGCCGGTCACAAACCCGAAAAGCGCATTGGCCAGGATGGTGGCGGCGGCGAGGCGGCCGGGCAACCACTTGCTGGCACGGTTACCGAGCGTGTAGAGGTCGCGCGCCGCGCCACACTTGGCCAGAAAATCGCCCATGAGCATGAAAAGCGGGATGACGGCAAAGACGTAGTCGCGCAGCGCCTCATAGGCTGTGTTGGCGATGAACGTCCGCACCACCTCAACGTCGCCCATCATAAGATAAATGCCGAGCGCCGCCGTAATGCCTAGCGCGATCGCGATATGGACTCCGGCGAAAACCAGCGCGAGCACAACCACAACGATGGCGATCATGTCGAAGTGGCCGAGCACGATTCGTTTCCTTTACACGTGCGGCGAAGCCGAAGGCACGACGATATCCTCGGTACGGCCGCTGATCAGGGCTCCGACTGCGCTCAATGCGAGGATGAAATAGCTCACCACCACTAAGATGGCGCCGATCACAACAATGCTGCGGGCCGGCCAGACGGGCACGCGCAAGGCACCTTCGCCCTCGTATTCACCGCTTAGCACTGCATGGAGCATCGGCTCGTAGCTGCCCCAGATAATGATTCCAAACAAGAGAATACCGAGAACGGCGGAGAGAAGCTGCGCCGCAGCACGGCCCCGCACACCGAGAG
The DNA here is from genome assembly GCA_035718275.1 of Pseudolabrys sp. Lineage (GTDB taxonomy): Bacteria > Pseudomonadota > Alphaproteobacteria > Rhizobiales > Xanthobacteraceae > Pseudolabrys. The sequence goes on from DASTHI010000036.1 coordinate 41,991, forward strand.
CCCCCGAGACGACGTCCGTATAGATCATGCCGCCGCTCTGCACCGAATAGCCGGCGAGAAGGAAGCAGATGATCACAATCGACATCGATACCATCTCCGGCGTGCCCTTGACCGGAGAATTGAAGAATGCACGGCCGAAAACATCGGCGCACACCAGAAAGCCGAGCAGAAAAATGATGACGGCGGCGGCCGCCAGCAGTGCGCGGACGACCCGGGCATTCCAATCTTGAAGCACGGAGATCTTTCGCATGCAGAGCAGGGAAGAGAAGCGGCTGGAATGTCCGCCGCTCCCGTCTCGTGACCGACTACTTTACCTTATAGCGGACAGGCCATTTGTGCCCGTTGTCTTCGGCCGCCTGGAGAGCAATGTCCAGCACCTGCGTCCCGGGCAGGCCGGCGGCGTCGAGCTCTTTGGCTTTCTGCGCCGGCCAGGTCGCAAGCGAATTGCCCCAGTCCTGCCGTACTTTGTCCGGCAGAGTGCGAACGTTCACGCCATGCGATTTCAACTCGGCGATCTGCTTGGGGTAATTTTCCTTGTTCACGGTGCCGGTTTTCGCTTCGTATTCTTTGGCCACCTCAAGGATGACGTCCTGGACTTCCTTCGGCAACTTTGCCCAACGCGCCGAGTTGATGGTGAGGCCGTGCCAGGTGATCGCGCCGAAGCCTATCTCGGTGTAGAATTTGCCGACTTCGTAGAGCTTGAAGTTCACCCAACCCGACGGAAACATGATCCAGCCGTTATAGACGCCGGTCTGCATCGACGTATAAGCGTCGGGGAGGGAGGACTGCACCGGGGTCGCACCGGCAAATTCGAGCCATTTGAGATTGAGGCCGGCGCCGGCGATCTTCTGGCCCTTCAGGTCGGCCACTGAATTCCATTCGAAATTCGTACCGAGATTGTAGCCATTGTCGGCGATCAACGCGATCAGCTTTTGCTTGAACTTGTCCTCGAACACTTTCGACATGTACGGCACCTTGTCGTACACGGCGCGGGCGACCTTAAGGCTCACCGTCGGGTCCATGGTGCCAAACGGCAGCATGACCTGAAACGCGTGCAACGGCAGGTTGGACGGTTCGAAGCAGAAGCAGTAACCGCCGATGTCGATGATGCCGGATTGCACGCCTTCCAGCGTGTCGGCCACTTTCACCATGGCGCCGCCGTAACCTTCGACGAATTCGACCTTATATTTGGTCTTCGCGGCGACCCTTTTCGTAACTTCGGGCACAAAGAAGTTCTGCATCAGGTAGACATAGGTGTTGGCCGGCGGATGTCCGGAGGCGATGCGCAGGCGGATCGTCTCCTGCCCTGACGCCGAGGCCCCGGCCGTCACAGTCACGCAGACACAAATCAGGAATCTCAAGAATGTACGAATGCTCATCAACGTCTCCCCCTTGCGGCATGAGACCCGTGCTGAAGGTGTTCGATCGCCATGCGCGCAACAAATGCAACAGCGCCGAGAACTTACTCAACTATTTCAGGTTAGACTACTGCCGTTACGCACTGACATGAGGTCAAAATGAAGCAGCGGAAGCGCTGCAAAAACTCACAGGTTTCGTACCCCATAAGCATACTCCATTGACAGCATACTTCATTGACCAGGCCGATCAGTTCACGCCGGAGTCGCAGACCGCTTGTTAGGCTCTCCCCCAATTGCTTTTCACTGAGCGAAAGAAAAATCACAAGGCTTTACGGCTGTTCCGCATCAAAGCCTCAGGCGCGCTGCTTCAGGGGGATCCACCACACTGCCGCAGATAATCCTCGGCAGAATCCCGCCCGAGCAGGCGGCCGATCTCCATGCGCTTGCCCGGCACGTGGGCAAAAACACTGGAAATGAATGTCTTCAGAGCCGCAATCACGGTCTCGTCGATGACAGTCACCTCACCAATGGGGGCAGCGAGCACCTTGTGATCGATCTCGCCGTCCTCGATCTGCTCGAGCAGCGCGATCGCGTCGCATTCGACCGTCGTGCCTGCAGTAAGCGGTTCTGTCGTCAGCACGAAACAGTCGACTGCGTCATAATCGCCGCTGATCGTGCCGATTACGAAGCCGTAGGGATAGGGGTAGCTCGCCGAAACGTCGATAGTGCGCAGGCGGCGCATCGTGCGCTCATCGTAGACGTTCTTGCGTCGCGAGCCTGCCTCGTTTTCAATGAAGACCTGCATGGATTTCCCGTTTGTCTCTATACTAATCGGGCTTGATTGCTGATCCAGTGTCTTTGGGGGTTGGAAGCGGCATGGCCGGACAATTCGGCAAAGCAAAGATCGTCGAGCGCCTGAAAACCGAAATTGAGGCCGGTCGGCCAATTTACGATGCGCTGTGCGGATCCGGCATCACCGCCAAGATGGCTGCGCGCGGCGGCGCCGACATGATCACCACGCACTGCCTTGCATATTTTCGTATGCAAGGCATGAGCTCCATGGCGGGCTACTTGCCAATCTGCGATGCCAACGCACTCACCCTTGAAATGGGCGAGCGGGCGCTCGCGAACGTGGTCCCTGGCTGCCCTTTGATTGCCGGACTGCTCTGCGTTGATCCGACACGCGACATGACCCGCTTCCTCGAGAAAATTGCGCAGGCCGGGTTTGACGGCGTGATGAACTGCCCCACCGTGGCGCTCATCGACGGCAAGTTTCGCAGCGATCTGGAAGAGACGGGCATGGGGTTTGCCCGAGAGGTCGAGGTGCTCGGCCGCGCGTCGCACATGGGGCTGTTCACGAAGGCGTTCTGCACCTCGCCAGAGGAAGCGCTGGCCATGGCTGAGGCCGGCGTGGACAACATCATCGTGCATTTCGGCAACAGTTCGGGCGGAACGATCGGCTCCAACACGGTTCTGGGCGAAGAGGCCTCGCTAAAACGCACCGCCGCGGTGATCGATGCGCTGTCCGCGAAATTTTCCGATCGCATCATCACCTGTCATGGAGGCGCGATCGAGACGCCGGCCAATTTCGAGCGTTTCCTGAAATCCGAGCCTCGCCTGCACGGGTATGTCGGCGGCTCGTCGGCCGAACGATTTCCGATCGAGAATTCCGTCGCCAACGCGGCGCGGCAATTCAAGAATGTCAAGCGGCCGAAGGCGGGTTAGGTGATTCCGGTTCGCGTCGCCGTTCTTGCCACCCTCGACAGCAAGCACGAAGCCGCGCGGTTTGTTTGCGACACTCTCGCAGGCACTGGGGCTACGCCGTGGCTGGTCGACCTGTCGCTGCGGCCGCATGCGCATGATTTCGCCCACGTGAAAGGCGCCGCCCTCGCCGAGGCCGCAGGTGTGCCATGGGCCGAGCTTGGTCGCCGTACGCGCGCCGATGCTGCGAAAATCATGTCCACGGCTGGCACGGAAATCGTGCGCAACAAGTTTGCGCGCGGCGAGATCGACGGTGTGCTCGGCGTCGGAGGGGCGAACGGTTCGACCATTGCCTGTGCGATCATGCGAACATTGCCGCTGTCATTCCCCAAGATCATGGTGACGCCGGTGGCCGCAACCGCAGCCGTTCAATGGTATGTCGCCGAGAGCGACATCGCCATGTATCCGACCATCGGCGACATCTCTCTCAACCGCGTCACGCGCGCCGCCATGGCGAATGCTGTCCATGCAGCACTCGGAATGGCGAGGGCGCGCAAGCGACAGGGCAGTCCCGCACGTGTGCCGTTGCTAGGCGTATCCTCGTTCGGCAACACCCAGCCGGCCGTGGACCGCATCACCGCGCGGCTGGAGGCGGAAGGATTCGAGGTCATTCATTTCCACGCCTCGGGACCCGGCGGTCGCGCGCTCGAGAGCCTCGCCGCAGCGGGCGAACTCGCCGGAGTGATCGATCTCACCACCTCCGAACTGACCGATTTCATCACCGGCGGTGTATACAGTGCTGGCGAGGCACGGCTCACTGCTGCCGGCGCCGCCGGAATCCCGCAGGTTGTGGTGCCAGGCTGCCTCGACTTCACCAACTGGTGGGTAGGGCAGGTGCCCGACCGATATCGCAAGCGTGAATTCTACCAGTACAATGTTGAAATCCTGCTGATGCGGACGAAGGCCGAGGAGTTTTCTGCACTCGGGCAGCTTTTCGGCGAACGGCTGCGCGCTGCCAAGGGTCCGGTCAGAGTGCTCATTCCGGGCGGCGGCATGAGCCAGCTTGTCGGACGCGCCACCTATGACCTCGCTGGCAACGCATGCGGGACATGGGCGCAGCCCGAAACCGATCGGGTGTTTGTCGACACGCTCAAGCGATATCTGCCCGCAAGCATGATCAGCGAATTGCCGCATCACATCAACGACACCGCTTTTGCCGACGCCTGCGCTGCAGAAATGATCGGGATGATGGCCGCGCCGGTAAAACCTGCTCATCGCTGAGCCATTTGGTCTCCTGCTTTCAACAAAATTGAGTTTGCGCCTGCGAACTTCCGTATTTCTGATATAGCTCGTGCATGGAGATCAATTGGTGCTCGACTGCGATTGATTGTGCGAACAACGGATCCGGCTCGCAGGTGTGTGAAGCTGTGAACGGATCGCCATTTGCCGCGTTCTGCCGTGACACCGACGCCAGCCGGCAGGGGTAAGGCCATGAGTTCAGATCACGCTCACGACCATGGCCGTCATGCAGCGAGCGAGCGGCGCGTTCTCTGGACCATGCTGCTGACCGGCGGCTTCATGCTGATCGAAGCAGCAGGGGGAGTCCTGGCGGGATCTCTGACGCTGCTTGCCGATGCCGGACACATGCTGACGGATACAACGGCCCTGGCCCTTTCCTGGTATGCCTTTCGTGCCAGCCGCCAGCCACCAACGGCGGAGCATTCCTATGGTCACGCGCGCTTTCAGGTTCTTGCCGCGCTGGTCAACGGAGCGACGCTTCTGGCCATCGCAGGATGGATCGCAATCGAAGCAGCGCACCGGCTGGCCGCTCCCATGGAAATTGAGAGCGGGACCATGTTGGTGGTCGCCGCAGCGGGTCTTCTGGTGAATATCGGGGCGTTCTTCATCCTGAACGGCGGAGAACGAGAAAACCTGAACATCCGTGGCGCCATGCTCCACGTCCTCGGCGATATTCTCGGATCGATCGCCGCAATGGCAGCGGCTCTCATCATACTTCTGACCGGTTGGACAGCCGCCGATCCGATCCTCTCGGTCCTTGTAGCTCTCTTGATCGTGCGCAGCGCGTGGCTGCTCGTCCGGCAGTCCTGGCACGTACTCATGGAGGGCAAGCCAGAAGGGCTCGATATTGCGGACTTGAAGTCCGTCATTGTCGAGAGCGTGGCTGGCGTGACCGACGTCCATCACGTGCATGCGTGGCAGCTCACGCCAGAGCAGCCTTTGCTGACCCTTCATGCACGCATCAGCGACGGCGCAGACCACGACCAGGTGTTGCAACAAATCCGATCATTATTGAACGAGCGATTTTCGATTCGCCATGCGACGATCCAGGTCGAGCGCAGTGAGTGCCGGCAGTGACCCTCATAGGCGGTAGTCAGATTGAAGGTAACTGGGAAACAGTCTCCTTCCTTGACAAAGGTTGCTGCGAATTACCTGCTTCTCCCGGGGCGATCGTCACCTTGAGACCGCCGAGTTTCGAAGCAGCGAGCGTGAGCTGCCACCCATAGGCTTCAAGGAGGTCCTGAACGATCGCTAACCCCAGGCCTGCGCCGCCACGCTCGTCGCGGCGCACGCCGCGCTCGAGAATGCGCGGCAATTGGCCAGGGTCGATTCCCGGTCCGTCATCTTCGACAATGATCGACGGATTTCTCCAGGTTGGTACGGCGCTAACGCGAACCCGGTTCGCCGCGTGTCTTGCGGCATTTTCGAGCAGATTGCCCAGCACTTCCGCGAGATCGGTCCTGTCGATGGGAACCCGGACATTGGGCGCTATATCGGCATCGAATGTCACTCGCGCCCCGTCCGGGGTCCGTACGAGCGTTGCAATGAGGGAACGCACGAGCGGCATGAGCGCGGTTGAGGACGTTGCGGCTCGGTGCGCTCGTCCGTACCCACCGCGGACCCTTGCGCGCGCGAGCTCGCGGTCCACGTGCCGGCTCATTGCCTCGCCGACTGCCTCAATGTCCTGCGCGATGCCGTGTTCGCCATGTTCGCGAAGCCGGGTGGCGTCTGCTGCAAGCGCCGCAAGCGGCGTCTTGAGCCCATGCGCCAGGTCAGCGGCTCGGCTGCGCGATCGCTCGATCTCGCGCTCCTGCGCCTCGATCAACGCATTGACTTCCTCGACCAGCGGGGTGACCTCGGCCGGAACGGCTATGGGCAACTGGTGACGGCGTCCTGCCCGGATGTCGGCGACGCCACGGCGAAGTGCTGCGAGCGGGCGTAGCCCAAGGCCCACCTGAATCGAGGTGGCGACGGCAAGAATGCAGGCGAGAATGCCGAGCGCTATCGCGAGATCTTTCGCAAAGGCAGATGCAGCCGTCGACACTCGCGAAAGGTCGGTTGCGACCGCCAGGCGCACAGCCGCCTTGCGGTCGCCGGCCGTGAAGCTCACGACGCGCTCGACGACCAAAAGGTTTACGCCATCGGGACCTCGTATCTCGTGCTGATGAATCTCGCCCAAGCCCGGCTGATCGGGCGGGAGCATCAGCGTGGCATCCCACAGCGAACGCGATCGCAGAAGATGTCCGCGGGCATCGCTGACCTGCCAATAAAACCCTGATAGCGGATCGGCAAACCGCGGATCGGTCGGAGGCTGCGCAACCAGAAGATCGCCCTGCGCATCAACATCGACCCCGGCAAGCAGCTGCTTGAGATGAACGTCAAGGTCAGCGGCAAGCGTGCGAGCAACATGCCGCTCGAACAGCAGGACCAATCCGCCCCCAGCGACCGTCAGCGCAATGAGGATAGCAACAACCCCGCCCGCAATGAGCCGTAGCCTCAGCGAGTGCCAGTTCACGCGGGTGCCTCCGGCATCATGTAGCCGAAGCCTCTCCGCGTCTCGATCGCACCGGGGCCCAGCTTTTTGCGCACGCGACCGACCAGCACTTCGAGTGCGTTTGAGTCATGCTCTTCCCCGTGTCCGTACACGTTCTCATCGAGTTCGTGCTGAGACACGACACGGCCGCGGTGCCGCATGAGATGAGTAACGAGCCGGTATTCGAGGGGCGAGAGCGCAATCGGAACGCCGTGCACCGTCACCTTCATTCGTCGCTCGTCGAGCGTAATCTCGCCTGCAGTGATCACTGAAGACGCGTGCCCGGACGACCGGCGCACGATGGAACGCAGCCGCGCCAGCAGCTCCTCCATCCGAAACGGCTTCGGCAGGTAGTCGTCGGCGCCTGCATCAATTCCGTCAACCCGCTCCGCCCAGCTAGCGCGCGCGGTCAGAATGAGAATCGGCATGCGCCGCCCGTTCGCGCGCCAGCGCTTGAGCAACGCGAGACCATCCATGCCCGGGAGCCCAAGATCGAGAATGACAGCGCCATAGTCCTCGGTATCGCCGCGGAACCATGCCTCCTCACCGTTGCTCACGCGCTCCACCAGGTAACCGGACGCCTCGAGCGCCTTGGCAATATCGGCCGCGATTCTCCGGTCGTCCTCGACGAGAAGCACGCGCATTATTTCTCCTTCGAGCGTTCGATTTCGCCGCTACGGGCATCGACATAAACTTCGAAGAGCCGGCCTCCAGGGTCCACGATACGGAATTCGTAGAGCCAACGGTCGCTCTTGCGCTCCAGCTTCACGCGAATGATTTCGCCGGGCAGTTTTTCGCGAACAATCTTCAGGACATCCGAGAGGGGACGGATTTCGCCGGCCTCGACGGACCGCCGGGCGTCGTCGTGGTCACGGGCGAGCGCGGGTGGAAGTCCGGCGCCTATCAGGATGGCGGCCGCAAGTGCGACAGCCCGCAGCGTCCGGGGAATGCCTGGCATCATCGAGCAACTCATGGTCAGCAATACGCATGCCAGACCGAAGCTGACACGTCGCTGACATGGATCAACAGGGGACAGTCAGCCCTGTCGAGGCAATCTCCCGGCATCGCCCGGTGCATGGTGCGTCCGGGCCGCCTCAGTGGAGAAATCAATGCGAAAATTCGCGCTTTTCACCGCCGCCGCAATGCTCGTAGGTTCCGGCGCCAGCGCATATGCTGGCAGCCTGGGACGTCCGTGTACGTCAGCTCCCCAAAACCAATGGCTTTCGATGCAGGAACTGCAGGCAAAGGTCGAAGCGTTGGGCTACAAGGTTCAGAAGGCAAAGCTCAAGAACGCGTGCGGCGAAATCTACACCATCGATAAGGCCGGAAACCGGGTCGAGCTTTTCGTCGATCCGACCAACGGCCAGATTGTTGGTCAGCTCTAACGGTGACGGTCATGAGCGCCGTCAATAGTGCGATCGAAGCTGGCGGCGGGATGCCGCCGGCGACGATCAGAGTTTGGGATCCGTTCGTGCGGATATTTCATTGGTCGCTGGCCTCGCTGTTCGTAGTTGCGTATGCAACCGGCGACGAAATCGAAAAAGTGCACATAGCCGCTGGATACGCAGTCGCAGGGCTGATTGCCGCCCGAGTGATCTGGGGTTTCATCGGTCCGCACCACGCTCGATTTTCGAACTTTGTGCGTCCGCCGCGAGAGGTGCTGGCTTATCTGCGCGACGTCATCTTGCTCAGGGCGCCTCGCCATATCGGTCACAATCCTGCCGGTGCTGCGATGATCATTGCGCTCCTTGTCATGCTGGCCGGTACCGCCTTGACCGGCTACATGATGACAACCGACGCTTATTGGGGCTCGAAATGGGTCGAACAGGTCCATAAGGTGCTGGCGCACGTAAGCGTCGGACTCGTCGTGGCGCATGTGCTCGGCGTGCTGATCGCGAGCTTCGAGCATCGGGAAAACCTCGTTGGCGCGATGATTACCGGCAGGAAACGGCGTTAGGGTCACATTGAGTCGGCCCGGCTGCTGCTGAACATCGCCGGGCAGCAAAATCGATTTGCCGCCTGCAAAAGACATGGCGCCGTTCCCGGCGTCATGTCTGTCAGTGCCGTTTGAATCGACTCGCTGAGAAGGTCTCAACGCCCGGCGACGAATGCGAGGAGCGAAGCGGGATCGCTCGGCACCCGATTGCCGCGCCATGCGATGTGCTGATCGGGTCGCACGAGCACGAGTTTCTCGGGATACAGCTCCCGGCTATCCGGGCCTTCAACGTCGAGTACTGAAAGTGGCACGCCAAGATCGTCTGCCGCCTCGATGAAGCTGCAGACGTCCTCGGAAGCATTCGATCGGAGGAGCGTGAACTCCTCTCCGAGCGCATCATAGAGCGAGCGGCCGTCGTTCAGCCATAAATGCGGTGCGCGGCACCCGGGCACGGTACTTTGCGCAAATTCATGCATCCGGTATGCAGGCGGGCTCTCGCCGTCATGGCGAACGATCGGTGAATCTCCGTAGGCATAGCCGAAATTCAACCCGCCGCAGCATTGCTGCGTTACATCGAGCTCGTACGCGGCCCGGCCGATGCGGGTCCGGGCGGCATTCCCGATTGCATCCGGGCGCTCGATCTCCGCCGAGATTTCTCGCCGATGCATCATCACCCTCTGTGCGATCTCAGTGATGAGCTGCGACGTCTGCTCGGTGACCGGCAGGCGCTCCGCCTCATAGGCCTCGAGAATTGCTGGACCACCCCATCCCCTAAGCACCGCCGCGAGCATCCAGCCGAGATTTGCAGCATCGGCGATGCCGGCATTCATGCCGTAACCGCCATGCGGCACCCACAAATGTGCGGCATCACCGCAAATGAAAATGCGACGGTCGCGGAACTTTCCAGCGACAAGACGCCGGCTGATCCAGTCCTCTTTCCCGAGCGCCTCATAGTGAAAGTCGGGGCCAAGTCCGAGAATCATGCGGATCGCCCAATCGCGATCAACCGAATCAAAGTTCTGTTCGCCGTGATAGAGATAATTGTGGATGAGCCATTTCTCGCGTCCGTCGATAGCCATCATCATGCCGCAACGGCGAGGATTGAGCGAATAGTACAGCCAGGCCGGCTTGCCCGGCATGAGCTCGAGAAGTCCGGGTGCCCGGATATAGGTCGACTGCACACGCTGCAATGCCGGGGTGCCGTCGAGGCTGGCGCCGATGCTCTTGCGCACCATCGATCTCGCGCCGTCGCAACCGACCAGATAATCGGATGTGATCGTCAGGCGTTGCCCGCTTTCGAGATTGTGCGCGTAGGCCGTCACCCCGTTTTCGTCCTGCACGACTTCGTCGACCATCGTGCAATTGAGCACGCGAATGCGCGGCTCCTTGAGCATGTGCGCGAACAGCACCGGCTCGAAATATGTCTGATTGATCCGATGCGTGTGCTCGGGCGTTGGCCAGTCAGTATCCGGGCCGCCATTCGTCTTAAAACGCTCACCGCGAGACGGGATCGGAACGCGCGCGAGTTCGATGCCCGTTGCGGTGATGCGCGAAACCACGTCGTTCGGGTAGTCCGGAGGAAGTCCCAGGTTGCGCAGCCGCGCCGAAATTCCTAAGCGACGGAAAATCTCCATCGAACGTGCGGAAATCTGGTTGCACTTGACGCTTGGTGGCTCGTGCGCCTGTCGGCACTCGGCGACAACGACGGCGATGCCTCGCGCGGCGAGTGTGAGCGCGAGCGTCATGCCGACCGGCCCGGAGCCAACGACCGTGACTTGTGCGTTGAGCGTGCCCGCGCGCGGCGACAAAAGCCGTTGCCCAAAGTCCTCAGAATGCTGCCCGTCTGACACGTTGTATCTCGCTCGAGCGCATGTCCCACAAGGGTTACGCAGCCAAGTCTAGGATTGGCGATCGATTATTGTCCATCGAGGAGGCAGGATCCACTCGGTCATGCCATTCGGCTCCTACCAGCAACAGGGTCAGCTTATATCCCGAAACAAATTCAACGGCGTCTGATCTTCTGGTACTCCGAAAGTGCTCGCTCAAATTTGTCATTGAACAGCCACATGGCATCGAGAATTTCGCGGAAGGTTGCCGATTTTCTTGCCTTGTCCGCGCGCCCAAACGTAAAAATACTGTTGTTGCGCAGATATCCCATGACTCTCGGGTCGGAAATCCTGTAGTTCGCCAGGTCACCCGATCTCAGAGCGGCTCTGGTGGGGGTAGGGACAATCTGGATGAGTTCGAAAATTTTCATCTGATCGATCGGATCTGGCATCACTTTTACGACGGCCGGTATTTGCGGAAAAAGATCGGCGTGCGCGCTCATCAGGCCGTCTCTCACTGCAGTCCAATGATTGAACCGACGGTCGAGGTTCCCAATCCGCGCCTCTTCCTTATCGTCGCGAGCGATTAGTCTGGGATTGATACGCTCGATCGACTTGCGGATTGCTGCCCATTTCCTCTGACCGTTCTGATCTTCCGCAGTACCGGTCTGAAAGCTTCCTTTGTATTTTCTCGAGCGCCCATTGCCGATATTCTGTTTGCCGTTCGTCTCCGCGAAAAAGAGGCCGAGGCTGATCCGAGCGGCTATTTCGGCGTTTGCCGGGTCGAGTCCCTTGACCCGTGCAATCGTTGCGGCGAGATCGACCACATCTTCAAATGGAGTATCGGAGGCTTGTGCGTTTGCCGGCGGCGCTTCCATGATATCAAAAAGAGCCCGGTACTCATCGATAAGGTCTTCGGTATCAGCATCGAAGTAAGCCGGAGGTATCCCGAATTTGTTCTGTTTTCCGATTCTTGAGGGAAGCGCGTCGGTGAGATCCTTGTACGCACTCATCATGTTGATGCGAGCCAAGTAGAGCGCCTGACCGGGCAACTCCGGTAATTGTCCGGAGTTGATTTGCGCCCGCCGCCGGCTCAGGATCGACTTAAACTCGCTGACTGCTGCGTCGTAGGCAGCGAGTGCATCCGACTGTGATTTCGTCAAGGGCGCAGATTGCGCCATTGCATCGGATATAAATGCGATATTTTTGCCGACCCAGCCGGGCGAATTCACCGAAGCAGAAGGTATTTCTGGTGCCCCGGCGATTTGCAGCAGGAATAGTGATGCGAAAACGACAAGTCGCTTCATCTGATAATCATAGGATTGTCTGACGTAAGGGTGTGCTCAGCCGATCTTGCTTACAGATTATCGCGACATTTGCCGTTGTCCAGGATTCCGGAACGGAACTGCCAGGTCAGAACTTCTATGAAGTGGCTGCGGACGATAAGAGCTGTTCCGTTCGCGCCGATTGCATTGCCGCTTTCAACGCCCTCGGCGATTGTCAAACTTGAGGCCTTCGGTTGCACGTCAGGTGATCGATTTGCCGTGAGAAGGAGCGCAAATCACCTTGAGCATCGGACTGCTTGCTCTTCTCGATGATGTAGCGGCGATCGCAAAGGTCGCAGCAGCCTCTCTTGACGACGTGGCTGCTCAGGCCGCCAAGGCTGGAATGAAGACGGCAGGCGTGGTCGTCGACGACGCAGCAGTGACGCCGCGCTTTGTGCTTGGCTTCGCCGCAAAGCGCGAACTGCCGATCGTGGGCAGGATCGCCATCGGATCACTTCGCAACAAGCTTTTGCTTCTGCTTCCGGTGACGCTCGCTCTGAGCTATTTCCTCCCCTGGATGATGACCCTGCTGCTCATGCTTGGAGGCGCCTACCTCTGCTACGAAGGGGCAGAAAAAATTTTTGAGGCGGTGACGCCAAACAAGGCGCATGCGCATGAGGCCAAGCTGGGAACCGTCGCCCTAAATCCCCAAACGCTCGAAGATGAAAAGGTCGCGAGCGCCATCAAGACCGATTTTATCCTGTCGGCAGAAATCATGGCCATTGCGTTGGCGGCTGTTCCCGACGAGGGACTGTTGATGCAGGCAACTGTTTTGGCGGTTGTCGGTGTAGGAATCACGGCCGCGGTATACGGCGCCGTTGCATTGATTGTGAAAGCTGATGATGCCGGTGTTGCCCTTTCGAAGAACGATAGTGCATCAGCCGCGGGCGGATTCGTTCGACTTTTAGGGCGCGCCCTCGTCTTCGGCATGCCTTCGTTCCTGACTTTTCTCAGGGTTGCGGGGACAGCCGCCATGATATGGGTCGGGGGCGGTATCCTTGTGCATGGTCTGGAGGAATACGGATTTCACTCCGTTCGGCACGCTCTCGATCTGGTGGGCGAAGCAGCCGCTCACATGCTGCCGTCCGTCGCTGCCCCGGTGCAATGGGTTTTGATGGCGGTCTCGCCGGCAGTGGTCGGACTGTTGGCCGGCGCGCTCTCAGTTCCGATTGTTGCTTTCGCAGTCGCGCCGGCCTGGAAATTTCTGAAGCGCATCTCGGGTGTAAGGCAGGCGGAGGTCACCGATCGCCGGGCCCATTCTATTTAGGGGCCCATTCGACTCTTCGGATCCAAGTGCTAACGTCTCATGACATTCAGCTTTGAGTATCCGTGCACACGATCCGGTCGACCATCGGCAAGTAGGTCAAGCATGGCTGAACCCGTCATAACGAGGATACCTGCACGAGCGCTCGACGTCGGAATCTTCGCCGCCTATGGCGAGGTGATTTATGGCCGCACTGCGGGCTCGCAGTTCGACGATAATCCTTACGATCCGGAAACCAGTGCCGAGGAGCCGAAGCTCACGCTGACGAATGGCACGCCGCGTCTGTGGATCATGCAGCTGAAAAAAAATGGGCTCGTCTTCGCGAAACTGGCTCGCCATCGGCGGGTCACCCAGTGTTTGGGATCGCTGCAAGGCAAGGAGTGGTTTATTGCGGTGGCCCCACCAAATCATCCTGCGGCCGGCACGCCGCCGGAGCTCGATCGCATTGCAGCGTTCCGAATTCCTGGCGATTGCGTCATCAAGCTCCATGTTGGCACATGGCACGCAGGACCGCATTTCCTGCACGACGACTGTCTGTTCTTCAATTTGGAAAATCTCGATACCAACAAGCGTGACTTCGAAGCGTACAACCTGCCGAACGAGTTTCACATCGTGCCATAACCTCTGCTCAGTTCGTGCAGTGCGTGCGCGGGCGCGCCGAAAAACCCGTTTTAAGCTATCAGGCATAGAGTTGGGAGCGAGCTCTCAACCCGAACTATGTAGGCGGGGCAGTATCCGTGAGCTAGCTTAGGTCGTCGTTCCAACGTCTCAACGCTCGAGGAAAGCATGGCCACTTTGTCGCGAAAGTCGCCTTCAGGCGCTCACAAGCCGTTTGCAAATTATTCGCATGTCGTCACCGCCGAAGGAGCAAAAAAATTTGTATTCTGCGCCGGCCAGGTAGCGGCCGATCCTGCAGGTAAGGTGCTGCCGCCGGATGATTTTGCCGCTCAGACCAAAATGGTCATGGAAAATCTGAGGCTCGCACTGGCGGAAGGTGGTGCCGCTTTCAAGGACGTGGTGAAGGTGACCATCTTTATCTGCAACCCGCATGACGTCCCGAAAGCGCGTGGCATTCTGCAGGAATATTTCGGCGGCGAGCCGCCGGCGAGCACGCTCTGCGTGCTACGAGGGCTGGCCAATCCCCACTTCCTGCTCGAGGTCGAGGCAATCGCAGCAGTCTGATTTTCCGGAAGCTGTGCTCATTTGAGCCTGCAGAGGGGACGACGCGGACAGCCGGAATCGCGCCGGTAATGATTTTGTGTCGCCGGTTCAGGCGCTCCGGTCCTGCGGCAATGCCGCCGCAAAAGTCAAATGGTTGCGCTCATTGTCGTGAGTGATGCTTGGCGGCTGCATCCGGCTCTGTGCATATGTTTCGATAAGCAGTTGCAGCGGCCGAATCGCCTTCACCGATGACGACGTAGGCCTGGTTCTCCGCCACGACGTAGAGGAAGGCTCTCTCTTCGGTGTCTTCGCCCGACGGCTTCTTACCTTTGACGTGACCGCAGATGGTATCGATGGGCTTTCCGAACGTGTTCTTTCGCATGGCCCGGTGCATGTCGACAAATTTTGTGGATGGCGGATCCTCCATCTTGGCAGCGACTGTGATGCGTGCCTTTGCGAGAACCGCGTCTTCTGCCTCGGTGGATGGGGCAGAAACCGATACTTTCTTCTTCTCTTCAACCGTCCTGGATTGACTTGTGTCGCGCGCGAGCGATGCTTTGGCGGTCTTTGCCGCTTTTGCTGATTTTGCCTTCTTTTTGGAGTGCGCCAAGCTCGATGGCGGACTCAAATCCATCGGTGAGCCAGCGGAGGTCTGCGGGTAGCACCCATACCAAGTACAGTGATGGAGCATGGCTTGCCGTGGCGAGGGACAGCAGCCGGCAACGATAGCCAATAAAATTGAAACCAGCAGTATCCTCACGCGGTTGCTTCCCGGTGCGATATAGTCGCTTTCATTCTCCAGGCGACCGAGACCGTTCGGTCCAGGCGCCTGCTGATCACAGTTCCGGGAGTTGCGAGGTCTTGCCCTGCATCGCCATCAATGCATCAGCCCGCAAAAAATCATGATCGCAACCACGAGGACGGTCTGGGGAAGTCCGCCATCGTCGTAGTGGCAACGGCCGAAATACATTGCATGGACCTGCCCCCGGTTTTTCGAGTGTATGGCAATGTCGATTTGTTCGACACTACACTCCGCCACCGTTTGTCATGCATGGTTAACGCCAAGCCAATGTTCCGGAGGAGCGGCTCATCGCGCGCCATTCGCAGGTGCACACATGTCTGATTGCTGGCTACGCGGGTCTTCAGCAGGAAGATGCGGAGGCAAAGCCGCGCAATAATCCTAGCCACACGAGCGCACGGTTGATGAAAGGCGATATGCCATGCGGGCATGACCTGCGCAGTAGGAGATTCCGTCGGGGGTACTGTTACCGCAGAATGTGAAAGCCCCTGGGTTTCCGGAGGCGATAGGCCAGCGGCACCTCCGCGGTCCGAGTTCCAGCAATGAGCAGGGTTGCGCGCTCAACACGTCATCTGTGATCGGCTCCGAGTGAAGCAAAGCCTTCAGCACCGGTCGGCGCAGGAAAATCCGGCGACGCAACGGCGCGTCGGAATGCGTTCGTGGTTCGGCTTTGTGCCTGCTGCGAGAAAGGCCTAGGCGATTGATCTTCCCGATAACGGCGTTACGAGACACGCCGATCTCGTGCGCGATTTGTGCGCAGGTGAGTCCGGCGCTGACGTAATTTCTGAGCTGGGTTACGCGTTCGGTAGTCCAGGTCGAATGCAGATTTTTGCTGGATGTTTCGATGGCGGTCATGATGGCCTCGCGACCGATTGATGCGGCCAGACTGGGCCGCCCACAGGACGAGGTCGCAGGTCCGCGTGTGCTGGCACGGATCTGAACGTTGGGGACTCGGGCTGATGACGGCGAGCCGCATCTGCGTCATCCGACTGTGTCCACAAACTGATCGCGCCAGGGGCCCTGATGCACCTGAAGTACGGTCGGCTCGGCACCGAAGTGCTCTGCTGGCCGATGGGGATGTCCCCTTCGAGTGCTCGGGGCCGTTTGGTCGAGCGAAAAACCTCGCCGAATCAAGCGTTCCATGATTCGATTCGCGCGACAAGGGTTATAATGCCATAATAATGGCGTTGTAACGGAGTTGATTATGGCCCGTCCGGAGAACCGTTCAGAAGCCCGAGCACTAAGCCTCACGCTTCCCATCGAAACGTTCAATTACCTCGTCCTGCTGGCGACCCTCGGTAAGCTTGGTCGCACTGAAAACGAAGTCGCGACGCATATTCTCGTTCGCGAGGCATACGCAATGTATGCGCGCGGCTTCCACCAAGAGCGCATTCCCGCGGCCGACATCGACTGAAACGGCGCCGGCCGTGAATCTGTCAGACGAGCTTAGAGTTTTGACCTCTCCCCCAATAGCCGATTCAACGGGCGGTCTGGCAGCGCGCCTTTCCGAGCTCAAGATGCATCGGGCGATGAGCGTGGCGCGATCAGTTGTGAGTCACGCGATCAGCGAGTTCTTCTCTGCTCCGCTGATTGCCCTTGTTCGCGCCCAGTCAACAGGTTGCCGATCAGCGAGGACATGATGCCGGGAACCTCGTCCCGCCTGAACGGCACTGGGCGGCACATATCCATGGTCACCAGTCCGATTCGTGCGATGCGCTGTGCCGCGTACATCGATTCGGCAGCGCTTGCCGCGACGCGCTCGAACACGGCGCCGCCGAGATGCTGAGAGAGGGCGGCGCCGGCAAGATCGACGGCACCCAGCCTTCCGGCTTCTACAATCAGACGCCGCAAGAGATGTCCAGTGCTCAATGCCGTTGGCCGATGGCCATAACAGGCGGCGATCTCTCGGACCATCCGCACGCTGATCGCGATGAAGAACAGTGCATCGATGAGGGCAGCAGGACTGATGGCGGTGATACCGAACGCACGCGCGCTTGCCCTCCGTACAATCGCCTCGGCGCGCCGATCGAGCGGAGCCATCACCGACTTCGACAGCAGCTCGATTTGCTGTGCCGGCGAATGATGTCGTTGGACGCGCCGCTGGAATGTCTCAATCGCGGCGAGGCTCTCGCGGTCTCTCGGTATTTGGCTAATGACGTCGCGAATTGCTTCCTGCAGGTCGGCGGCGAGCACGGTGGTTGCCGGTGCCGTCAGGCGCTGTTGATTGGCCTCCACCTCCTTCAAGGCGAGATAGCTCCGCATTTCGCGCCCGATGATTGCCGCCGCCGCAGCGGCCCCGATCGCCACCGCCGCTGCAGCCGCCCAGCCGATTCCGTTCCCGTACTCGAATGCGGAGCCGACCCACAGATAGAGATCGATCCCAAGCCAGGCGCAAAAGGCCACGAATAGACTCGAATAGGCGAGCCTTCTGAAAAGCGTGGAACGCCGGCGCGCCGGAACGGCGGGCATGTCTTGCACTGCCGGCAAGGTCGGGACGATACGCCCGGTTTGCTCTGTTGCGATCACGCGAGGGGTGGGCGCTTCGGCGATTGCCGGCTCGCGAGTACTTTCGACGTCAAATACCTGTGGATGCAGCCACTCGTCGCGTTTTTTCCCGATATTCGGATTGCTCATTGCAAACGGTCTCCGATGAGATAATCGAGCGCGAGGTCAAGGTTGATGTGCGGTATTCCGTCAATCGGCGACACATCGATCACCGGCGGCTCGAATACCGGAACATTGAGAAACGGCTTGCCCCAGGCCTCCGGTCGCGGCGGACGCGCCGGGATGTTGCCGACAAAGAATTTCGCGCGCGTATCACTGCCAACGGGTTTGCCGACCACGACTTGCACGCGATGGCCCTCGATGTCCTGGGTATCATCTTCGGTCGAAATCACCGACGCCAGCGCCATCACCTCGATCGCGGCCTTGTTGCTTCTAACCTCCAGTGCTGGCAGAGCCATCATGCTGCGCAAAAGAGACGCCAGATGATCCCGCTGCACGTCGGGGACGTGATCGGCTTTTGTGGCTGCAAACAAAACTTTCTCGATGCTCGCGCCTCCGAGCAGGCGACTGATAATGCCCCCTTGTCCATAGCGAAAACTTTCCAGGATTGCGGCAAGCGCCTGCTGAATATCTTCAAACACCTCGCGTCCAGCCAGCAGCGCTCCCACAACATCGACCAGTACGACCTGCCGCGAGAAATTACTGAAGTGCTGTCGATAGAATGGCATCACCACTTCGTTCTTGTAGGCCTCAAATCGCGCCTCCATAAGGGCGGCCAGCGTACCTGGCGTCAGCCGTCGGGCGCTCTCAGGGATATCCAGCGGCGCAAACCACAAGAGAGGACTGTCCCCCAGAATTCCGGGGTCAAGAAATCGGCCAGGCTGCAGGAAACTCAGACCATGCCGATCGCGCGAATGGCGCAGGTGCTCTCGGAAGAGTTCGTGCGCGCGCCTGGCATCCTCCTCGCTTTCAGCCGAATCGTAATGATGGTCGGCCAAAAAGGCGACAAAATCTCGGGCCGTCTTGGCGCGCTCACCTCGCGAACAGGTTTGCAGAGTAGCGCGCGACCATTCGGCATAGCTTTGCGTAAGCAAAGGGAGATCGAGCAACCACTCGCCCGGATAATCGACAATTCCAAGCTTGAGAGTCGCGGCGCCGCTGCCAAAGCGATCGAGCAGGAAACCGAGTGCTCCGGCGGGAGTAAAACGGATCTCGATTGTAATTTCGCTGATGTCGGTGGTGCGCGCGGGCCAATCCGCCGGACTCGCGGCCATCTGCTCGATATTTCGTTCATAGGGAAACCGGGGCAGGCGGGTGCTCTTGCCGCTCGCGATTCTGGCAGCGAGAAGTCGACCATCGCCGACGACCTTGAGCAGCGGCATGCGATGGGGTTGATGTAGTGCACTGAGCAAGTTGTGCACGAGGCTGGTGATGAATACGGTTTTTCCGGCGCGGCTCAGGCCGGTGACAGCCAGGTTGACCGTCGAGCCCTTGACGAGCTCAGCCAGATCGGGTGCGCCGCGCAGCCAGTGCGAGACAGCCGCGCCGGCGCGATGAAAAAGCGACATAGTGGAAGGATGCCCTCCCGAATTCATTCAGCCAAGGAGCCTCGATCCCCCCGAGGTCCTCTGCCTGCACTCTAATATAAGTGCCTCAGTGGGCGCGCCAACGCCCCGCCCGAAAGCCATTCGCAGGTCACGGCCGGGCGCCTCGGTTCGGGCTGCATCACCTGTTAAGCAGCCAAAAAATAGCGCTCAGCACGATGCTAATGATGATGCTGGTAGCCAGAGGAAAATAGAACGTGGCACCGCCCCGCTCAAATACGAAATCACCCGGCAGCCGGCCAAGGCCGATCGGTGACAACAATGGCCATGCGAGGCCGACGACAAGCAGCAATAAGCCGAGACCGATGAGAAGCCGTTGCACGTCCATCAAGCACCTCGGCGAACGAGGTGGTAAGTAACGGACGGAAGTTCAAGGGCCGGGTGAACGCCTAGAACACCACGGCTTGGTCGAGAATTTTTCTAACATTTATTGTGTATCGGGTTCCTGTTTTTTAGGCACAGATGCATCCCCAAAGTCGCTTTTCAGGTGACAGTTTCGCGCGATGAACTGCTCCGCCTCCAATTGTCTGGTTGCGTGAAGGCTCGCAAGGATTCGGCCCAGTACGGTTGCGGTCTTTCCGGTCAATGCAGCCCCCTTCACTCGGACACGCGCCGTCAGCTGGATGTTCGTATCCTGTGGTTGAAATGCCCGCTTAGTCTGCTCCGTCGAATTTCGGAGAATGATTTCTGATCTCGAGCGGGGTTGCGCCATATCGTCTTTTGAAGGCGCGATGAAAGTAGGACAGATCATTGAACCCGACCTCATATCCAATCTGTCCGATAAAGCGATCCGGTTCCGCAGCTGCCAACATGCGCAACGCGCAGTTAAGTCGCTGTCTCAATAAAAATTCGGTGAATGTTGTGCCATCGCGCTCGAACATTCGCTGTAGAACGCGGGCCGTCACCCCGACCATCGCGGCCACGGCATTGACCGAGAGATCTCGCCTGTTGCTGTTTTCCACGACATAGCTTTTTGCAGCACTGAGTCGGGTGGCACGCAGTCCTCGTGTCCTGGCCAGCTTCCCTGCACTGCGAGTCGCTCCGAGTGTGAGAGCCACGAGATCCTGCAGGTGGCTGACAAGTGCTTGTCTGAGTTTCAGACTCGCAGGCAGCCTTTCATGAATGATAGTGCTCGCGTACGCACAGAGGAGTTTCAATTCACCGGTGTCGCGAGGAATGCGGTTCATAATCCTGCTGGCAACGTCCACGACAATGGACTCGAGAAGCGATCGTGGGATCACCAGTGATAGCGACGAGCCTCGGAGATGCCGTTGAGAAATCATCGGCTCAGTGCTGCTCATCAACACTGCATCGCCACGACTGAGCGCCACCTGCTCGCCGCGTGCGGATATGCTGACCAGGCCTGACACATTGATGATCAGAGCTAGATCGTCGTTTCCATCCGCGATAAGTTCTCGTGTACGGCTGACACGCAGAGGGGACAGTGTTGCGGAAAGCAGCTGCAGTCCCGGCAGCTTGCGACCAACGAAAGCGTAGTCGAAGCTCGTACTCTCAGGTAACTGGACATCCAATTTCATCGCCACGCGGGAATAGCAATCCTGCCAAATGGCAATACGATCTTTCTCCGGCAGTTCGGAAGCCGAAAAGCGAACGATCGATGGATCGACGAAATCGGCAATCATTCGCCTGACCATTTGCGCATGGTTCTATCGATGCGATGAAAACGTGCCGGGATACGTCATGCCAATTTGCGGTCGGTGAGTCGCAAATAGCATGTGCTATTCGGCATCACCAGTAACGACTGCTATCCGAAGCATTCGTGATTGTCGGGGAATGTCTGCCTTAATGCATGACGCTATTTGCCGAGAGCAGGCATCGCCATGCGCTCATTCGGGAACGTTCTTCTTGGTGCGCAATGACTTGACTATGGTCTCCAGCGACAACGACATATGGGCTTGCGGTCGCAATCTCCGTCGTTGAAGGTATTCTGCAACTAGGCGTCTTCAGAATTGGAGAGCAGACATCGTTATCGGTGTCGATCGCTGCAGAGGATCCATGTCCGATCATCTGAGCTGCTTCATCTGAAACGCGTCGTTCGCCCTCTCCGCAATGCCGATGATGAGGTCGTATCAGCCCTCTACCATCATATCGTCGAGCAGCAGATCGTTGCGCAATGCTTGCTGAAGTTGGCGATAGGCGCAATTCAGATCCCGGCGTTTTTCCGTACGTTCCGCCACGAGCAGCAGATCGCGCGCAAAGGTCCACCGAGGCTGACATTTTAATTCACCTGGCAACTCTTCTTCTATAAAGCGAAGCGCATCCTGGGTATTGCGAATGACGTGCCGTATACCCGAACCGTTTGTACGAACATCGCGCGGGAACATCATGGGGTGCGTCGCCCTTTTGGTCGTCAGAAAGTAATCGAAAAGCCGATTCTAAAACGAAGACAGGCCCGGAAAGTTCCGATTCTAGAGGACGGCGGCTATCGATGGGCAGCGGCAAATTCCTGCTCTGCTGAAGGTAACACGCCTAGAGTTTGCGCGGGAAGCGAAGGGTGCTCCCGTTCCGCGGCAACGAGAGCTCGCATGAAATCGAAAAACCAGGAATGAATCGAATGCTGCAGCAGCCCGTCCATCATTTGCTGCCAGCGCGCGCGCCGCTCTTCGAGCGGCATCATCAGCGCGGATGCGATCTGACGCGCCACTTGTTCCGTATCCTGCGGATCGACTTGCAGTGCCGCAGACAATTGCTGCGACGCTCCAGCAAACTTGGACAGCACCAGAACTCCAGGATCCGCCGGGTCTTGCGCGGCGACGTATTCCTTGCAGACGAGATTCATTCCGTCACGTAAGGGGGTGACGAGCCCAACCGCCGCAGACCGGTAAAAGCCGGCCAAGGTCGACTGGCAGAAGCCCTTGTTCAAATAGCGAATTGGCGTCCAGTCGGCTTCACCGTATTTCGCGTTCACTTCGCCGACGGCCCTGGCAAGACCGCGTTGAAGATGACGATAGGGCTCGATGTTGGAACGTGAAGGTATGGCTATCTGGAGCATCGAGAGTCTGCGCTTCAGTCGATGAAACCGGTCGAGAAGATGCTCGAATGCTGCAATGCGTTCTAAAAGTCCCTTCGAATAGTCGATTCGATCAACGCCGATAACCAAGCGGCTGGCTTCAATACTTGCACGAAGCCGGCGCACATCCGGGTCGCCAGCCGCCTGTGCGGCGCGATCCGCGAACTGCTGGGCATCGATTCCGATGGGGAAAGCCGCGAGACGACATGCGCCATGACGGCCGGAAAATCTCAGGCCGGAATCATGGATGTGAAACGTCTTCCGCAAGAGATCCGCAAAATTGTTCCGATCCACCTCGGTTTGAAAGCCGATGAGATCGTACGACAGCATTGCATCGACAAGTTCCCGATATTGCGGCAGGGAGGCAATGATCTCGGCAGTCGGCCATGGCGTGTGCAGGAAAAAGCCGATCTCCCGCGCCACACCGAGCCGTCTCAGCTCTCGCCCGAGTGGGAGAAAATGATAGTCGTGCACCCAGATTCGTGAGCTTTCGCCTCCGAAAGTCACAAGCATTCGCGCCATGTAGGCGTTCATCGCGCAATAGGAGGCATAGTTTTCCGGACAATTGACTGAGAGTTCCGGTCGTGAATGCAGAAGTGGCCACAGCGTCGAATTGGAGAAACCCTCGTAATATCTCGCGTAATGTTGTTCCGGTGCATCCACCATGGCGATGGTGCCAAGACCGTGCGATTCGATCTGTACCAGTGAGGTTGATCCGGCAGGTATTCTGCGCACGCGGCCGGTGCAACCGAACCAGACCACGCCGGCTTTTTCGACGGCGGGCAACAACGCCGCCGCAAGGCCGCCGATCATCGGCCGTCCGGGTGCAACTCGAGCCACCCGATTGGATACAACAATATCTAGCACTCGACCTGCTTAAGCGCCCGCCAGTGAGCCCGATCCTTCCCTTGTGCCGTTAAGTAACCATTCCGGAAAAAAGTTCCGTGTTCACATTCGGTACATCACGCAGACAGGAATTGAGGCAAACAATTTCGCGACGGTAACTTCTCCCTCGTGGAGCTCACGTTCAGGGCCGATAATGTTTTTGTAACGTCCCCGGGGAAGCCGCAGAACAGCATCCCAGCCTCGCGGCCAGTTTCGTCCTGAGTCGGTCAGCGCGCTAAAGTGCCGGCCCACCGCAGCGATGATCTGTCGGTTCGACCGGGTGCGCGCGAACGCAATGACCCGATGTGCGTCCTTTCCGGCAGTTTCGACGGCATCGTAAGCGCCTTCGCGGAAAACATCCGCATATCTGTGCCGCACCTTGAGAAGTCTTCTCATTAAAAACATCTTGATTTGGCCGCTCTGCCAATCTTCGTTGGAAAGCGGCCAAGTTGTGATCTCGCGAGACAGGGATCGGCGCCTGACATCGAAATCCACCGGCTGACGGTTGTCGGGATCGACAAGAGACAAATTCCAGAATTCCGTTCCCTGGTAAAAATCCGGAACACCTGGGAGTAAAGTCTTGAGTGCCAACTGCGACAGACCATTGCAGCAGCCAAGCAACGCGGTTCTGCGGGCGATGGCATCGAAGGACTCGAGAAATCTTGCGGCGCGCCTCGGATCAAGGATGCTCTCGATAAAGGCAGTCAATGCACCCTCATACTGTTCGTTTGGGTTGATCCAGTTTGTTTCAAGCTTGCCTTCGCGGGCGGCTTTACGCGCATAACCTTGAAACCGCTCCACAAAAGGCGCGTCAATTCTCTCAGGCCAGGCGCCAATCAAGGCCTGGTACAGCATGTACTCATGCGCGAGCGTCGGGCACCTGCTGCCGTCTAATGATCGCGTAAATTGGCTGTTCCACGAGTGCCATTCGCCGACCGCGGCTCCCCATTCTGCGGCTATTTCGGAAAGCGCCAGAATGCGGGCGCGTGCGTCCTCTCCGCGCTTGGTGTCGTGGGTTGCAGTTGCAGTCAGTCCGCCGGGGCTTTCGGCCCGCTTTTTTTGGCGTTGGTGAAACTCGTCAACGGAAAGCGAGCGTGCGGTTGGCTCTCCGCCGACCTCATTCAGCGCCAGCAGACGAAAATAGCGGTAGAAGGCAGTGTCTTCCATCGCCTTTGCCATCAGCGGACCGGTCACCTGCTGCAGCTTCAGTGCGAAATTACGTACGCGAGGGGCGCTGTATCCGGGGTTGTTGACAAGATCGAGCGTAATTGCATCGGAGAGAAAATCGAAGATTTCGGCATCCGGTCCGGGCCACCGTGAACGCGCACGACGTATCGTCTGTTGAATGATCTTCCGATCACGCTCTGAAACGCCGGCTGCCGTTGCGTAGGTGCGGTATACTGGAAATTCGAGCAGATAGAGTTTCAGGGCCGTTCGCAGCCGGTCGAGAGTAAAATCGCGCGTGCTGAAATGACCAGATGCGATACGCGAAAGCTGACCGCACAGCACCGTGAATTCGCTCGCCAGGATCGTGTCGAGCACGCGCTGCTTGGACGCATCCAGCATTTGTGAGAATTCGGACTGCTCACCGGCGAACTCGCGCCAGATTCGGTCCAATTCTGTGAGGCCGCTGTCATCGAACAGCACGCGCGACAGCACATTCAGCCACTCGTAGCCGGTGGTGCCCGCGACCCCAGGGAAGTCAGGAATGGGCTCGCACTCGCCAAGGATCTTCTCGACGATCACATAGAACCGTCCGCGCAACCCCGCCTCGCGACGCAGCTTGCGAACAAGGCGGGTCAATCGCCGCGTGTACTGGGCCGGATCGAGCAGTCCATCAATGTGATCGAGGCGAAGTCCATGGAGCTGATTTGCAGATACAAGTCTGGCGACGAGCGAATGGATTGCTTTGAATGTGGCCGAATCCTCAACCCGCAATCCAGCAAGATCGTTGATGTCGAAGAAACGGCGATAGTTCACGGCCGAGAACGCAACGCGCCAATAGGCGACTCGATAGTTCTGGCGTTCGAGCAGGCGGTGCAAGGCCATGGCGCCCGCTTCGGTTTTCCCGTCGAACGCTTTGATCCCGCGCGCAATGACCTGTGCTGCGCCTTCAATTTCGGCCAGTCGCTGCTTCAGAGCCGGGGCATCGCGATAAGAAGGCGTGTTCGGATTGCGGTAGTCCGCCGCTAACGTGAGCAGTGCCTTTGTCGCGGGTTCATTGTCGGAATCTGCCGCTGAGACGATCGTACGCAACATTTCGGAATAGCGTTGCGGGTTGATTGGAAGTCGGTGCCCAAAATACCAGGCTGAAAAAGTGCCAGTGTCGGCGTCATATCTGAGCTCGATCTCGCCGCTCTGAAGCGCTTGGCCATATGGTCGCCCAAGAATCGGCAGCAGCACGCCGGGATGCCGGCGGTGCGGGAGCGCTTGCCAATCGATATCGAAAGAGCCTACGTGCCGCGACTTCGGCCCCCACTCGAGCACGTCAAGCCACCACGCATTATCGGCCCACCCCACCCCCATATGGTTGGGAACGAAGTCCATGATTAGCTCGAGCCCGTGCTCGCGCAATGCCTCGTTCAGTCGAGCGAAAGCTTCGGGTCCGCCGAGCTCCGGGTTGAGATGTTCATGATCGACTATATCGTAACCATGAGTGCTGCCTGGTCGCGCCTTGAGGAATGGGGAGGCGTAGAGGTGGGTAATTCCTAAGGACTTTAGGTAAGGCACGATCGCGGCGGCATCGTCAAAGCCAAAGGAGTTTGTCAACTGCAGCCGGTAAGTGGCCAGCGGAATCGTCACGAGATCATGGTCCTGTCAGTGCCGCGTAGACTGACCAGGCAGGCAATCTGGCGGGCGGATCGCCGCCCCAGATCGCTTGCAGGCGCTGCGGCTGGGGGGGCCGAATTTTCGGCTCGGCCGACAGATTCGCCAGCAGCAGAAGTGATTGTCCGTTGCTTCGCCATTCGGCTGAAAGGACGCCCGAATCGAGACTAACGTTCTCCGCGCGCCGCATCGTCGCCAACAGTGGGACGATGTGGTGGCGGCGAACGTTTAGAATGCCGCGAACGAGATCGAGGAGCGCGCGGTGCTCCGGCACATCAATCGCAGTCCAGTTGAGAATGGCGCTTTCGCGTGTCTGCGCGGCCAGCGGATCCGGGATCTCAGCTCCATATTGCGCGTAGGCTTCTCTAAATTCTTCCTTACGGCCATTTCGGACCGCGTCGGCCAGTTCGCCACTGAAGTCGCAGAAGAAAGGAAATGGCTCAGCTGCGCCCCACTCGTCGCCCATGAATAGCAAGGGCGGTGAAGGTTGCAGCAGCAAGATACTTAGCGCAGCAAGGAACGCGGGTCGCTGAGTAAGGACGGATAGCCGCTCGCCTTTTGGCCGATTTCCGATTTGATCGTGATTTTGAATGAAGTTGACGAATGCAGACGGAGCAAGCCCCTGACTAGGCTCGCCGCGGGAGCCTCCGCTTCGATGCGGTGAGGCCTCTCCCTGGTAGGCAAAACCTTCCGCAAGCGTGCGCACGATATGTCTCGGTGCGTCCACGTAATCACGATAATAACCGCTCTCTTCTCCGGTGAGCAGGACGTGCCAAGAATGGTGATAGTCATCGTTCCACTGCGCGCGATACAGGCCGGAATGCGATTCGTCATTTCTCGAAAGGAGGCTTGACTCGTTATTGTCGTTTTCAAGGACGAGATGAATGCGACGGCCAACTTTGCTTGCAAATGCAGTGACAGCCGCGCTGAGCTCATGGAGAATGCTTGGCTCTCCGGGCGTCACGATCGCATGCACGGCATCGAGCCGAAGGCCATCGAACCGATAGTGGTTCAACCAATGAATTGCGTTTTGAATTGCAAATTGCCTGACCTCCCGTACACGATAGTCGATCGCGCCGCCCCAAGGCGTCTGCGCATCGGAGAAGAAATTGGGAGCAATGCGTCCGAGATAATTTCCCTGTGGGCCAAAGTGGTTGAAGACGACGTCAAGAAAAACCATGAGCCCGCGTGCATGTGCGGCATCGATCAAGGCCTTGAGATCGTTCGGCCTCCCATAGCTTGAATCGGGTGCAAAGGGCAGGACGCCATCGTAGCCCCAGTTCCAGCGGCCTGGAAATTCGGACAATGGCATCAACTCGATCGCCGTTATTCCCGTTTCCCTAAAGTGATCGAGCTTGCGGGCTGCTGCAGCGAAAGTACCTTCACGGGTGAATGTGCCTATGTGCACTTCCGAAAAGACGACCTCTTCCCATGGACGTCCTTTCCAGTCGTCGCATTGCCATCGAAAACGATGATCTACAAGTTCGCTCGGTCCCGCGACATCGTCGGGCTGAAAATGCGAGGCTGGATCCGGGATCTCCAAATCGCCGTCGATCTCGAAACGGTATCGCGCACCAGGAGAAAGTTTTCCGACATACGCTTCGAACCATTCGGCTCGTCTCGTCATGGGGACGGGCTTTTCAAGCAGAAGCCGCACGCTTTCCGCGGCCGGAGCCCACAGCCGAAACCCCGCCCCGTGCTCGTCGATCCACGGTCCGAAACCAAACCGCGTCATCATGAGCTGGCTGCAGACGAGTCGCCCACGAATGCAGCTACCGATCGCGCCTGTGCGCTCCAGCGGGTCTTCGGTTCATATGCAATCGCCGGCGGCTCAGGATTCGACGTGTCGAGCACCAAATGCCATCGGCTCACGCCGTTCCATTCCGGAAACATGACTTCTACCGCTTCTTCCGCTCCGTTCAGCACGATGTACAACGGCTCGCCTTTATCAAACGGCGCGGCCAATACGTAAGAAAGAAAGCGCCCCTCAGGATGGTTCCAGTCGGCTTCGGACATTTCGATTCCGGCCGGCGTAAGCCATTGCACATCGTAGGTGCCATCAGCACGTTTGCCTTCCAGCCAGCGAAACGGCCTGAGCTGCGGAAACCGGCTACGCAATTGGGCGAGCGCACCTATGAGGTCCGACAAGTCGTCTTCCTTGCCAAGGTTCGACCAGTCGATCCAGCCCGTTTCATTGTCCTGACAATAAGGATTGTTGTTCCCGCCCTGACTGTTTCCCACCTCATCGCCAGCAAGGAGGAGGGGAACTCCCTGTGCGAGGAAAAGACAGGCGAGCTGGTTACGTCGCAAGCGCCTTCGCGTTGCAATGATGTTTTCGTCATCAGTCGGTCCTTCAATGCCGCAATTCGTGCTGGCGTTGTCGTCGGAGCCGTCCCGATTGTCTTCGCCGTTCGCTTCGTTGTGCTTGGTCTCGTAGCTGACAAGGTCAGCCAGCGTGAAGCCATCGTGAACGGTCACATGATTGATGCTGCTTCGTGGCCCACGGCCGTTATGGTTAAACTGTCCGGCAGACGCGGTCATGCAATGCGCAAGATCGCCGATCAGTCTGCCTTCTCCCCGCCAGAAGCGGCGCAGGGTGCGGCGGTAGATGTCATTCCATTCCGACCAGCCAACCGGAAATCCGCCCACTTGATAACCGCCCACGCCGAGATCCCACGGTTCGGCGATGAGCTTGATTTTCGCGAGCACGGGGTCTTGCTGGACGGCGGCGAAGAAAGGCGCATTGCGATCGAATTCCGGCCCGCGCCCCAGCGTGCTCGCAAGATCGAATCGGAAGCCGTCCACATGGAAGGCTTCGACCCACAACCGCAACGAATCCATGACCATTTGCAAAACGCGCGGATGCCGGACCTTGATTGCGTTGCCGGTCCCAGTGAAATCCTCGTAGTAGCGCGGCTCGTTCTCCAGGAGCCAGTAGTAAGATGAATTGTCGATGCCGCGATAGCAGAGCGTGGGACCGAGATGATTTCCTTCCGCTGTATGGTTGTATACGACGTCGAGAATGACTTCGATGCCGGCGTCGTGCAGGGCAGCTACGGCCATGCGGAAATCGTTTATGGGATTAGCATCGGAATATCGCATCTCCGGCGCGAAGAAACTCAGCGTGTTGTAACCCCAATAATTGCGTAGTCCGCGATCGTGCAGATATCGGTCGTCCAGGAAAGCATGAATCGGCAGCAATTCTATTGACGTGACTCCAAGCCGACGCAGATGCGCGATCAGGGCAGGCTCGGCGAGTGCGCGAAACTTTCCGCGCAATTTTTTTGGAATGTCGCCTCGTGTTTGCGTAAGACCCTTCACGTGAGCCTCGTAAATGATCGTGTCTTCCCAGGCGACGGAGGGCCGCTGCCCATGCGCCCAGCTGTGCGCCGGCTCGACTACCACCGACTTGTACATGCTGCGCGCATTATCGCGCTTGTCGAACGTCAGGTCCGCCTGCTTGTGGCCGGCGCGGTAGCCAAAGTGCATATCCGTCCATGCAAAATGGCCCGACAGCCGCATGCTGTATGGGTCGATCAATAGTTTGTACGGATTGAAGCGATGGCCGGCTTCGGGTTCGTACGGTCCGTGAACGCGATAGCCGTAGAGCTGCCCGGGAGTGACGTGCGAGAGATAGATGTGCCAGACGTCATCCGTCCGCTCCGGCAGCACGATTCGCTGAGTCTCTCTGCGCCCCTCGCGGTCAAACAGACAAAGTTCTACCTTCGTGGCGTTGGCGGAAAACAGCGCGAAATTGGTACCGCGGCCGTCCCACGACGCTCCGAGCGGATAGGGCTGTCCCGCCGAGACGTGCCCATTGCTACTCGATCTCAGGAACGAAAAAGACGGCAGCAAGGGGTGGGACAACAATGCGAAGCTCCGGACTTTCACGCGTCACAACGGCGGAAACAGCGCCCGCGTTCCCCACATTGCTGCCGCCATAGATCGCCGCGTCTGAATTGAAGATCTCGCGCCACTTGCATGCAAAGGGAACGCGGATGCGATAGTCATGCAAAACCTGAGGCGTGAAGTTTACGGCGACGATACAACACTCGTGCGGTTCGCGACCCTTGCGCAGCCATGCAAAGGTACTGTTGTTCGCGTCGTCAGCTACGAGCCACTCGAATCCACGGGCATCGCAGTCGAGAGCGTGAAGCGCCGGCAGTGACCGATACATACGGTTGAGGTCACGAACGAGTCGTTGCACTCCGATATGCTCAGGCCGATCCAGCAGGTGCCACGGTAGACTGAAATCGTGATTCCACTCCGTATCCTGCGCAAACTCGGAGCCCATGAACATGAGCTTCTTGCCTGGATGGCCAAACATGAACGCGTAGTAGACGCGTAGATTCGCAAAGCGCTGCCATTGATCGCCGGGCATGCGACCAAGGATCGAGCGCTTTCCGTGCACCACCTCATCGTGCGAGAGCGGCAGCATGAAATTTTCAGAGAATGCGTAGTGCAGCCCGAAAAGAATATTGCCGTGGTGATGGCGCCGATAGATCGGATTTTTGGACACGTATTCGAGGGTGTCGTGCATCCATCCCATGTTCCACTTGTAGCCGAAGCCGAGCCCGCCCCAATCGACCGGCCTTGAAACCATGGGCCAAGCCGTGGACTCCTCGGCGGCCGTTGTCGCATGGGGGAAGTGCCCGAACACTTCCGTGTTCGCGCGCCGCAGAAATGCGATCGCGTCTAGATTCTCGCGGCCGCCAAGCCGGTTGGGGATCCAGCCGCCTTCAGGCCGGCTGTAGTCCAGATAGAGCATGGAGGCGACCGCGTCGACGCGTAGTCCATCAGCCCGGTAGCGATCCAGCCAAAACAGAGCATTGGCGACGAGGAAGTTGGTAACTTCCACACGACCGTAGTTATAGATAAGCGTGTCCCAGTCGAGATGACGGCCCTGCTTTGGGTCCTCGTGTTCGTAAATCGCCGTGCCGTCGAAACGCGCGAGACCGTGCGGATCGTCGGGAAAATGTCCGGGTACCCAATCGAGCAGGACGCCTATTCCTGCTGCATGCAACGCGTCCACTAGCGCGGCGAAATCCTGAGGCGTACCGAAACGGCTGGTCGGCGCAAAAAGCCCGGTCGGTTGATAGCCCCACGACCCGTCGAAAGGATGCTCCATGACCGGCAAGAACTCGACGTGAGTGAAACCCAAATCGGCTGCGTAGGCAGGCAGCTGTTCGGAGAGCTCGCGATAGGTGAGCCATTGACCCGCATTGCCCCGGCGCCATGAGCCGAGATGAACTTCATAAATCGACATCGGTGCATCGAGTGCGTTTCCATTGTCGCGCCAGGGCCGGGGAACGGGAATCGACGAGGCATCGATCACGACGGAAGCAGTGGCCGGCCGCCCTTCACTGCCGAATGCGACGGGGTCTGCTTTCAGCAGCAAGTTGCCGGATGGCGTGACGATCTCATATTTGTATTTGTCGCCCGCACGCGCACCGGGAACGAAGATCTCCCAATAGCCGTTGCCGCGGACGCGCATCGCGTGGCGCCGCCCATCCCAGAAATTGAAGTCGCCGACAACGCTGACGCGTTGCGCATTTGGGGCCCACACGACGAACGACACCCCCAGAACGCCCTGCATTTCCGTCGGATGTGCGCCGAGCTTGTCGTAGAGACGGAGGTGATTTCCTTCAGCGAGCAAGTAGAGATCGAAATCCGATAGGACGGGAGGAAATCGGTAAGCATCTTCCAGTTCCACCTCCTGCTCGCCGAATTGTGCGCGCAAACGATAGTTGGCTGGATCCTTCACTGGGCCAGCGAAGAGGCCGGCGGGATCGATACGATCGAGTTCGGATTCGCCACCATCTCCGATGGCCGTAACGCGCGACGCATTCGGCAAGAAAACACGAACGATAGTCCGATCCTTTTCGGTGTGCGGGCCAAGATAGTGGAACGGATCAGCATTGCGGCCGGCGAGGATTTCGCGTGCTCCAGGGGAGAGATCGGTCATGCCGGCACCAGCGACTGCTCTTCTAGAATCCGTAGCGTTGCATTGAGAGGGATGTGCGCCCAGTTCGGCCTGTTGGACAGTTCATACTCGATCTCGTAAAGCGCCTTTTCCAGCATGAACAGTTTTAGAAGTCGGCGCGACTGTTCTTCCTTTGCGGGCCATATGTTTGTTTCAGAGATGCTCTCGCGATAGGATTCCCAGAACGCCTTCGTGAGCCGCACGCCCCAGGAACGAATCCGCTGATCCAGTGCGGCGTGCTCGGCTGGGCTCAGATTCGGGGCTCGATCGAGCGCGGTGTTGATTGCGTAGTCGATGGACCTTATGAAGCCAGCCACGTCACGTGCCGCGGGGGCCTTGCAGCGGCGCTGCTCGAGGCCGCGCTGCGGCTCTCCTTCGAAATCGAGAATGTAGGCGTCATCCTTGGCTACGAGAACCTGTCCAAGATGAAAATCGCCGTGGTGACGAATCTTGACGCCCTGAATAGTTATGCCGCGCATCGCAGCCGCATAGTCGTTCAATATACTTCTGCGACCGAGTAACTGATCGGCGGCACGGGAAGCTTCTTCGCCGAGAAGTCTCTTGTTCTTCTCAAGCAGATCAAGGATGCGCTCGCTGCGGTTCTGCAGGCTGTCAACCCATGCGGCCACGTCGGATTCGGAAATTTTTTCTGGTTGAAAACCAGGCGCGTTTTCATGTCCTGCGAGAGCTTGGTGCAATTCTGCGGTTCGGCGGCCGATCTGCCGCATGCGCTGGAGCATTGACGTCATTTCGGAGGTGTCTGCCGCCGGTTCATCCGGCAAAAGCCTCTGCTCATCGATTAGTCGATCGAGCGAGGCGCCCGTAACACCCCATGCATCGCCTTGGTTCTCGATGAATGCGTGGACGGCTGCGAGAGCGGTAGAGTCTTCGCCTTCAATGAGTTCCAGCGTCCCGAGGAGCGCTGGCGTATTTTGAAAATGTGCGACGTCAACGAGAAAGCGGCCAACCTCAAATTCGGGATGAATTCCGGCCGTGACCCGTCGAAGGATCTTGACCACATAACGGTTGTCGACGATGACGCTCGTATTCGACTGCTCACTCTCGATCGGAGTGATCGTGCCGACTGGGGCGAGTTCAATGTTGAGAAAAGCCGATGTCGGCCGGAATTCGAGTTTTTCCGGACCGGTGCCGGCGTTTTCTGAATTACGTATTTTCGTGAGCAGGGTTGAAATGAATTCCGGCTCGGCGCTCGCGTCGATCAGCGTCCCCTCGACCGGACCTCTTCTAACGGCTGCGAGTATCGCCGCCGGACTCTTGTCGATGGCGGTGTATCTGGTCCAGCGGATCATCAGAGGCAGGAAGTAACGGCTGGTCCTGCCGGCATGCGCGCAATCCACCACGACAGCGCCGATCGGATGTTGACCGCGTTCGAGCGGGATGGCGGCAGAAACCTTGGCTGAGATTGAGCTGGCAGTCTTGTCCGCAAACCAGCGCCGGTCCGGAATAAAGTGGGGGAGGACTTCGGTTTCAAATGTGCGCCGAGTCCAGCTCGAAAAAGCGTTTTGCCAGCTTTGGCCAAGGACGAGCGTCGTGATTTCGCGCGGGAGGACCTTTTCGGGCTCGGTCTGCGCGTCCGCATTGAGCTGAAACCAGAAAAAGCCGTAAGGCGGCAAGGTGACCAGATAGGGCAGCTCGCCGATACGCGGAAAGCGGGTGCGGCCAAGCATTTCTTGCGGGACGCGTCCCTTCCATGCGCTCATGTCGAGTTCAACCGCCTGAGCGGAGCGGGACATGTTCGCCACGCAGAGTATCGCTTCATTGCCTAGCTGGCGGACGTAGGCGAGAACCGCGCGATTCGCCGGACGGATGAAAGTAAGCGTGCCGCGGCCGAACACTTTCGTCGATTTGCGAACGCCGATCAGCCGCTTCATCCAATTAAGCAGCGAGGAAAGTGAGCGCGTCTGCGCCTCCACATTCACGGCGTCGTAGCCGTACACCGGGTCCATGATGCAGGGCAGGTAGAGTTGCGCGGGGTCACAACGGGAGAATCCTCCGTTACGGTCAGGGGTCCACTGCATGGGCGTACGGACGCTATTACGATCGCCGAGATAGATATTGTCACCCATGCCAATCTCGTCGCCGTAATAGATGATCGGTGTGCCGGGCATTGAGAGCAGGATTGAGTTCATCAGTTCTATCTTGCGGCGATCATTGTCCATCAATGGGGCCAGGCGCCGTCGAATGCCAAGATTGATGCGCGCGCGAGGATCGGCCGCGTATGTCGACCACAGGTAATCCCGCTCGGCGTCGGTGACCATCTCGAGTGTCAACTCATCGTGGTTGCGCAGAAACATGGCCCATTGGCAGTTGGGCGGAATTTCCGGTGTCTGCCGCATGATGTCGGTGATCGGAAAACGATCTTCCTGCGCAATGGCCATGTAGATTCGCGGCATCAGCGGGAAGTGATAGGCCATGTGGCACTCGTCGCCGTCTCCGAAATACTGCTGAACGTCTTCCGGCCATTGATTGGCTTCCGCCAGCAGCACCTTGTTCGGGGCGTATGCATCAAGGGCGGCGCGCAGGCGCTTGAGCACCTCGTGGGTCTCCGGGAGATTTTCGTTATTCGAGCCCTCGCGCTCGCAGAGATATGGGACTGCATCGAGCCTGAATCCGCTCACTCCTGTGTCAAGCCATCTCTTCATGACCTGAAGCACTGCCCTGACGACGCGCGGATTGTCGAAGTTGAGATCAGGCTGATGCGAGAAAAAGCGATGCCAATAGTAGGCTTTGGCTTCTTCGTCCCATGCCCAGTTGGACTTTTCCGTATCTGTGAAAATGATCCGGGTGCCCTGGTATTTCTGGTCCGTATCGCTCCAGACGTACCAGTTGCGCGCACTGCTGCCCGACGCACTGCGTTTTGCTCGTTTGAACCAGTCGTGCTGGTCGGAGGTATGGTTGATGACGAGCTCGGTAATCACACGAAGATCGCGCCGCTTAGCCTCCTGCATAAATCGGCGAAAATCGCGCATTGTGCCGAAAGCAGGGTTGATATCGCCGTAGTCTGAGATGTCGTATCCGTCGTCACGCCCCGGACTCGGGTAGAAAGGCAGAAGCCAAAGCGTCGTTACGCCAAGTTCGCGCAGGTAATCGAGGCGGTCGGTCAGCCCGGCGAAATCGCCTATGCCGTCATTGTTGCTGTCGTAGAACGCCTTGACGTGCAACTGATAGATGATCGCATCCTTGAACCATAGTTCTTCGTCCGACATTTGGCTCGCGGTCGCGATGGAAGGGCGGACATTCATTGGCAGCTCACGTCTGACATAGGTAAATAAGGGCCGGGTCATTGCCGGGATCGATGCGCAGCCGTGCGCCGCCCCATTGGAGCAGATGACTTTCGCCACCCTTGAGGCTCTCGATCCGCCGCACGGGTAGTCTCGCGGCCCGTCCGATCTTCTCGTCGCCAAAGTGCAGCCAGAATTCCTGCGGTGTCCCCACCAGTGAGATGGCACATGCCACCGCGTTCTGGCCGTCAACGGATTCTTTGAGAAATCCAATCACGTTCGGATTGTCGACCGGCAGAAAACGCAAGTTTGCGGTTTGCTGAAGCGCCGGATTTTCATGCCGAATGGCGTTGAGTTGCCTTATATAGTCCTTGATGTTGCCCGGCTTGTCCCAGTCACGGACCTTGATTTCGTATTTCTCCGAATGCAGGTATTCTTCGCGCCCCGGCAAGGCGTCGTGCTCGAGCAATTCGAAGCCGTTGTAAATTCCGTAGTTCGACGAAAGCGTCGCGGCCAGCGTCAAGCGGGACTTGAAAATCCAGGGTTCCCCGCTCTGCAGCTGATACGGAAGAATATCCGGCGTGGTTACAAAAAAATTTGGCCGAAAATATTCGCGCTCGGGATACCTGGTGATTTCGCTCAGGTACGATTGAAGCTCGTCCTTCGTCGTGCGCCATGTAAAGTATGTGTACGACTGAGAAAAGCCGAGCTTGGCAAGCGCCTTCATGACTTTCGGCCGGGTGAAGGCTTCGGAAAGAAAAATCACGTCAGAGTGACGCCCGCGGATCTGTCGAATAAGCCATTCCCAGAACGGAAAGGGTTTCGTGTGCGGGTTGTCGACGCGAAAGATGCGGACGCCCTGCTCGATCCAGAAAAGAACAACAGATCGCAGCGCCTCCCATAACGGGATTGGGTCGGCGCAGGAAAAATCGGGATTGACGATATCCTCGTATTTTTTTGGTGGATTCTCGGCATGGCGGATCGTGCCGTCAGGTCGGAAGCTGAACCACTCGGGATGCTCCTTTATCCACGGATGGTCCGGCGAGCACTGCACGGCGAAATCAAGTGCAACCTCCATTCCGTGTTCGCGGCACGTTTCAACGAGGCGGCGGAAGTCCTCGATGGTTCCGAGTCTGGGTTCGACGGCATCGTGTCCGCCATGCTCATTTCCGATTGCATAAAAACTGCCGGGATCTTCCGGTTCCGCGGTGAGTGCGTTGTTCTTGCCCTTGCGATTACTGCGTCCCACAGGATGGATCGGCGTGAGATAGAGAACGTCAAATCCGAGTTTCGCGATGTCCGGCACGCGTCTGATGCAGTCATCGAATGTGCCATGTTGGCCCGGTTGGCTGCCCTGACTTCGCGGGACCATTTCGTACCAGGCTCCCGTGCGCGCCCTTTCCCGGTCCGCAACGATGGGAATGGTCACGCTTCGCGTCAAATCCGGGCGTACTTCGGTCTTCTCCAATGCGGCCGCGAGTTTTTCCTCGAGCAGCACGCCAGCATCTCCAGAAGTTGAATATGCTTTTGCGCAGTCTTCGATGATACGACGAGCTTCGGGATCGCGAGGCATCAGCAGGGGAAGAAGATCGAGTCCTTCTTGCGCCGCAATCGAGAGATCCTGGCCCGCCTCTTTTCTGGCCATGAATTCTTTCCGCCACGTGGCGAATCGGTCCGTCCAGGCTTCGATGGCGAACAGAAATAGACCGGGCTCGGGCGGCACGAACGACGCACGCCAGCGGTCGTTGCTGTCGAGGCACATCGGCACACGGTGCCACGCGCCGCTACTTTCGGCCCGCCACAGTAGCGCGGCGGCAATGACGTCGTGCCCGTCTCGAAAAACATCGGCCCAGACGTCAACGCTTTCGCCAGCAATGCGTTTAACGGGGTACCGTCCGCCGTCAACGTTGGGATAGATATCCTCGATGACAAAGCGTGTTCCGGTCGGATCAAACGGAGATTGATCCCGGCATTCGGGCGGGACAACACTTCGATTGCGCACACCGGTACGCTTGGCCTTTACCACGTTCATTTTGTGATCTCGAACCGACCCTGACGGAAAACCGCAGAAAATATTGAAAGTTCCCTCCGCAAATGGATGATTTCTCGGCGACTCCAGAGTCTTGGGGGATAGAAGCGGGCTACCATGACGTATTCGGAAGCTGGCACGCGACAAGCGGCGAGACGCAGGAGCGCCTGCTCGAAATTCTTTCACAAGGCCAGGAACGCCCGCCCGAGCCGGCGGCAATTCCCGAACCCATTCGTGCCTTTCAGGGCGACGGACGGCGGACCTGGGCGCTCGCCGTACAGCTTTATGCAGTGCGCTCGCGCCGAAATTGGGGCCACGGTGATTTCACCGACCTGCGCCGACTGATCGAAATCGGGGCG
The DNA here is from genome assembly GCA_035718275.1 of Pseudolabrys sp. GTDB lineage: Bacteria > Pseudomonadota > Alphaproteobacteria > Rhizobiales > Xanthobacteraceae > Pseudolabrys. The sequence continues at coordinate 79,657 of DASTHI010000036.1, forward strand.
GGCAGGGGAGCGGCGGCAATAGGCCTGAACCCGTTGCATGCGCTGTTTCTGGACCGTGCCAACGAGGCAAGTCCTTATGCTCCGAACAGCCGCATTTTTATCAACCCGCTCTATATCGACGTCGAGAATGTGCCCGAGTTTCCAGGAATCGATGCGGCAGGCCTGCGGGAGGGCGTTGAATCGGCGCGTACCGGTGAGCTGATCGACTATACGAATGTCGCGCGCATTAAAATTTCAGGGCTGAGGGCCGCATATGATGCGTTTCGCATCTCCGCCAGCGCCGAACTCAAACGCGATTTTGCGGCTTATCGCCGCGAGCAGGGCGAGGCACTCCTGCGTTTTGCCTGTTTCGAGGTGCTTCGCGCGCAATTTAGACCGAGGCCGTGGGCGGCATGGCCGCATCCGTGGAATTGCCCAGGCATCGAATCGCTGGACGAACTCAGGAACGAGCAATCCGACGCCTGCGAATTTCAGGAGTTCATGCAATGGATTGCGGACCGCCAGCTTGAAGCGTGCAAGCAGGTGGCACACCGCTGCCGGATGGCGATTGGTCTTTACATTGATGTTGCGGTCGGAATTCATCCCGATGGTGCGGACGCCTGGAGCGATCAGGATACATTTATCACGAAAGTATCCATGGGCGCTCCTCCCGATGAATTCAATCCGGCAGGACAGGACTGGGGCCTCGCGCCCTTCAATCCGCTTGTGCTTGCGGCCAATGACTTCAAGCCACTCGAGCGCCTGCTGCAGGCGACGATGCGCCACGCAGGCGCTATAAGACTGGACCACATTCTTGCGCTTAAGCGCGTATTCATGATTCCGCACGGGCTAACTGCGCGCGAAGGTGCTTACGTGCGCTTCCCGTTTGAAGGGTCATTGAACGCCGTCTCGCGCGTCAGCCAGGCTATGCGGTGTATCGTCATCGGCGAGGATTTGGGCACGGTTCCGGAGGGATTCCGCGAGACGCTGGCTCGCTGGGGCATCTGGAGCTACCGCGTAATGCTGTTTGAGCGCGAGCATGATGGCAGGTTCCGAGCCCCCGAAACGTATCCAGCGGAATCGCTGGCGACGTTCAGCACACATGACCTGCCAACATTGAATGGATGGCTTCAAAGTCATGACTTGCGCACCAAGCGTGGACTCGACCTCGATCCCGGGGAGAGCGACGAAGCGCGCGCCTGGGCGCAGCGTTGTCTGGGTGACATATTGCGCGAAAGGGTGGGCGAGCATGCCGATCATGCTGCGCCGGCAATTGCCGAGGTACTCGGCAGCACTCCCTCGCGGCTCGTCGTTATGGCCTTGGAGGATCTAATGGGAGCTCTCGATCAAACGAATATTCCGGGAACGATCGATCAGTATCCAAACTGGCGGCGCAGGCTGCCTGACTTCATCGAAGATCTGCAGCAGAATAGTACGTTTGACGAAGTGGCTAACGCGTTTGCGAGGTGCGGCCGCTCGATTTAGCTAACCCGCAGGAACGTGCCAGATCTCACGCGCGTATTCGCGAATGGCACGATCGGAGGAAAACCAGCTCATCCTCGCCGTGTTGAGAATCGCCGCCCGCCACCATTCTGAGGGCGATTTCCAAAGTGATTCGATGCGCCGCTGGGCCTCCCAGTATTGGTCGAAATCCGCCGCGACCATGAACGGATCGAATCCCAACAGAGCCTCAACGATCGGCCGGTATCTGTTGCTATCGCCCTGCGAAAAGCGCCCGCCGGCAAGGCTTTCGATCGCGCCGGCCAGACGCGATGAGCGGTTGGCGGCCTCAACCCCGGAAAAACGGGTCTGTCGCCGCGCAGCTACTTCGTCGGCTGTCATGCCGAAGATGATAATGTTCTCGTCGCCGACATGCTCGCGTATTTCGATGTTGGCGCCGTCCAGCGTTCCGATCGTGATTGCTCCATTGAGGGCCAGCTTCATATTGCCTGTGCCTGACGCTTCCATGCCTGCTGTTGAAATTTGCTCGGAGAGATCCGCGGCAGGGATAATCTTTTCTGCAAGACTGGCGTTGTAGTTCGGCGCAAAAACCAGTTTCAGGCGCCCTGCAACGACCGGATCATCATTCACCACGCTCGCAATGTCGTTGGCCAGCTTGATGATAAGTTTCGCACGATCGTAAGCGGCAGCCGCCTTGCCAGCGAAAATTTTCACGCGCGGGACATGGTTGCGATCTGGATTGGCGACGATGTCCTGATATAGCGCAATCGTCTCAAGCAAGTTCAACAATTGCCGCTTGTACTCGTGAATGCGTTTGATGTGCACGTCAAAGAGCGCATGAGGATCGATATATACGCCCGTGGTCTCGCGAAGTAGATTCGCCAACCGAGCCTTGTTAGCCAGCCTGGCGTGCCGATATCGAGCGACGAAACGAGGATCTTCGCTGGCCTGCTCGATCTCTTGCAGGCATCCCGGCTCGTCCAGAACGCGATCGCCCAATGTCGCGATCAGCAATTCGGTCAAGGGCCGATTGGCTTCGTACAGCCAGCGGCGAAATGTGATCCCGTTCGTTTTGTTTATTATGCGTGTGGAAGTGGTGCGGGCAAGGTCGTGGAATACGGTCGCACGCAGCAGATCCGTGTGAAGATGCGAGACTCCATTCACGGAGTGACATCCGAGAAAGGCGAGGTGAGCCATGCGTACGCGTTTGCCGCCATTCTCACGGATCAGCGATACGGCCGATAGAAATTCCGGAGCCTGAAAGCCCTGACGTTGGGTTTCCTGAAGATGGAACCAATTGATAAGATAGATGATTTGAAGGTGCCGCGGGAGCAGCCGGCTCAAGAGTTCGACCGGCCAGGTTTCTAATGCCTCCGGAAGCAGAGTGTGGTTGGTGTAGCTCAACGTCCCGCGAGTGATATTCCAGGCCTGCTCCCATCCCATCTCGTGCTCATCGATGAGAATTCGCATCAGTTCGGCAACGGCAATCGCCGGATGCGTATCATTGAGTTGCACCGCCGCCTGCGTAGCGAGGTTTTCCAGCGTGGGAAATTCATCGAGATGACGGCGGACGAGATCTTGCAGGGAGGCCGCGGTGAAAAAGTATTCCTGGCGAAGCCTCAGTTCCTGTCCTTCCGCCGTGGCATCATTCGGATAGAGAAAGCGTGAGATCGCTTCGACGCGGCTTTGCGCGGCGGTCGCGCCAACGTAATCGCCGCGATTGAAGGCGCCGAGATGGACTGGAGTTGTCGCCTGCGCCGCCCAGAGACGAAGCATATTAACATGGCGGCCTCGCCAGCCCGTCACCGGGATGTCGTGCGGAACTGCGAGAACGCGCTCGTCAGGGTACCAGAGCGCGCGGGCTGTGGCGTCGCTACCGCCGAGATACTCTACGGTGCCGCCGAAGCCGACAGAACAGGCCATGTCCCGGCGGGTGAACTCCCACGGATTGCCATGGGCCAGCCAGTCTTCCGGATATTCTTCCTGCCAGCCGTTGCGCAACCGCTGCTCGAAAAGCCCGTTTTCGTAGCGGATACCGTAGCCGTAGGCGGGGATGCCCAAGGCCGACATGCTGTCCATGTAGCAGGCAGCCAAGCGGCCGAGCCCACCATTGCCAAGCGCGGCATCGGGTTCGGTGGCACAAACGCGATCCAGATCCACGCCCAAACCTAAGAGTGCAGCCCGAGCCGTTTCGGTCAGACGCAAATTGGTCAAGGTGTCAAAAAGCAACCGGCCGATCAGGAATTCGATCGATAGATAGTAAACCCGCTTCTTCCTTTGCTCCTCCGCCGCGGCATTCGACCGCATCCAGATGCTGGCGATCCGGTCGCGAATCGCAAGCACAGTCGCTTGATACCAATCGAAATCAGTGGCCGATTGGGGACTCTTGCCGAAGAAATTCGTCAGCTTCGAAACGATCGCGTCACGAAGCTGGATTTCGTCGACTGCCTCACCCGGAAGTGGAAAGGTCTCGCGCTTTAGTTGCGACCTGGCTGCGGCCATCTGCGGCTACCACAAAGTTTGCTCTCGCCTCTCGTCGCCATCAGAGGTGCACCGCTCAAAAAGTTCCATTGCGTGTCATTCCCCCGACAACATCTAGTGCGCTTACCCGCATGCACAAATGCCTGAGGAAGAGAAAAACCCGCTATCCACCGATCAGAGATAAGTGCTCGGCGGCTCCCAACGTTCCGCCATGCTCGGAACCCCAGATGTTTTCCGAGACTCGGAAGAGTGAAATTCAAGAAGATTTCAGCGCAATTGTGACGATCGCCGGACAATATTGACGATGGCCCGCCGTAACGTGACGCCACGGATCAGTATTTGCGCAAGGACGAAAGAATTTTTGATCGACGCTGTGCTGAGTGACGGCTCGGGCACCGCGTCATTGGGCCCACGGCGTTGTGCGCTCGCCGTGGCATGGCCGCGCATCTCCGACTTCGCGAAGGTCAATGCCAAGCAAGCACTCACCTTGTGTCAGATTCCCGGAAATAATGCTGCGTATCAGATTGCTTTCGAAAATAATGCTGCGCTGGGACATGCGCGCGAGTGCAATGAGTGTCAGCCATCATGCCGAAGTTTACCGGCTCGCACGGTTACATCGCGATGGCGGCCGGCCTACACGGACGATCGCGATTTGTGGCTGAGCCGCTGCGAATGCTTTGCATCTCATTTGTACAGAAATCACGTTAACGCACCTTTCGCGCTTTAAGACAATTTACCAGCGTTTTGGCCCAAGAAGATATTCGCAGCTTGGCGTAAGCACTGCGTGTGTGCGCGTTAGTCCGCTAAAAGTTAGCGAGCGGTGATGTGCATTCGTTGTCCTGCATTTGAAATTATATGCGGAGCCGATGGAAGAATATCGGGGCCTCACTCAACTTATCGGTGACATCTATGACGCGGCGATAGATTCGTCGCGTTGGAGCGATGTGCTCAAGAGCATTGCGGAGTTTGCCCGCGGTCAGGCGGCGATCCTGATAAAAAAGGATCTCGCGAAAAAATCAGGCATTGTCCATTATGAGACGGGCATCGATCCCCATTTCGTGCAGCTGTATTTCGATAACTACTGGCGGCTCGATCCCATTATGGAATCGTACGATTGGCAGGTGGACCAAATTGCCAGTATCTCCGAGTTCCTGCCGCGAGATCGGTATCGTGCCGCTCCGTTCTATCGGGAATGGGCGAAGCCTCAGGGGTGGATCGACGCCGCGAATGCGGTGCTGGAGAAATCGGCCACGAGTTCTGCCAATCTGATCATCTTGCGAAATGAAGCGAGTGGTATGGTGGATGAGTATATGCGCCGGCGACTGGCGCTCATTGTGCCGCATGTGCGCCGCGCCGTGCGAACCGGCAAGCTCATCGATCTGAGTCAGGCAGAGGCCGCCACATTTGCTGATATGCTTGATGGATTAAGCCCGGCCATTTTTCTCGTCGATGCCACGGGGCAGATTGTTCATGCCAATGCTGCAAGTAAGGCGGTACTCGAGAGGGGAGACTTTCTCCGGACAGTTCATGGGCGGTTGACTGCGAGCGATTCTCAGATCGATGAATCTCTGCACCAAGCATTCGCGTTCGCCGGTACTGCTGAAGATGAAAGCAGCAGAAAATGCCGTGCCCTGCCGCTGAAGAGCCGAAGCGGAGAGCGCTATGTCGCTCACGTGCTGCCTTTGACGCCTGGTGAAAAGCGCAAAGCCGCTGCGGCGTCGGGCGCGGTAGCGGCGTTGTTTGTTCGCAAGGCCGAGCTGGAAGCGGGTACACCATCGGAAGTGATCAGAAAAACCTACAAGTTGACGCCGACCGAGTTGCGCGTGTTGCAGGCCATCGTGAACGTTGGCGGAGTGCGGCAGGTTGCCGGCAACCTCGGGGTCGCCGACACAACAGTGAAGACCCATCTCGGCCGTTTGTTCGAAAAGACGGGCGTCAGCCGTCAGGCTGATCTTGTCAAGCTGGTCGCTGGATACTCAAGCGTTTTAGTCGATTGAAAGCGCTGAGATCGGCGCGACATGAATGCAACTTGCTGCTAAGGCGGCAATCCGCCCTGAACGAGCCCGTCGCAGTCACTGGGACATCCCCGAAGGCAAAAGATCAGGATTCGGCAGGACCTAGGTCGTCGGATCTCCGAACGATCGACTGCCCGCATAACAAAACCGTGCATCATTCGGGGCACGAAGTGCCCGGCATCCTTGAATTCAAGTGTTGTGCGGTGGCGTTTTGTTCACGCGCCGCCCATTGAGGTTTGCCTCTAGCTTACGACTCGGCGCGCCGAGAATTAGCGGCCGAGCGCATTTGGCTCGGGGTCATGCCAAAGCGCGCACGGAAGGCTCGGTTGAAATGCGACAAATCATTGAAACCGGAGCCGTAGGCTATGTCAGAAATATTGCAGCACTGATCGGGATTTTTCAAAACGGCCGCACATGCGTCCAGCCGCGTTTGGAGGAGCCACTGACCGAAACTGTATCCAAGCCTTTCGAACCGCAAATGCAAGGTTCGTACAGAAATCCCGAATCGTTCGGCCACGGACTGTGCTGATAGGCTCGGATAACAAAGATTGTTCCGGCAGAAAGCAAATATCGCCTCCAGTTGGAGTTCACTTTTCATTTCAGCAGTCGATCTGTCCGGCGCGGTGGCGAGCGCGAGAAGGTTGCAGAAATTCTCGGAAAGGAGATTTGTCTCCGTCCCGGTCAAGCCTTCAAAAACGAGTCGATGCATGTGTCCGCGGGCAAAGTCCGCAAATTCCGCTGTAGCGGCGATTTTCCAGAGTGCGCGCTGCTTAAGCCAAGGGGCACGTCGAGTCATCAGTGAGCGGGGCAAGACGGCGATCGCGCGCCATCCGTCTTCCGATACCGCGGCCCGAAATGGCTGTTCGCCATCAAAAACCGCGATTTCGTTACGGTTGAGCCTAATAGTCTTCTCGCGAATGCTTATGGTCGTCTCCCCTCGGACCTGCAGATAGACCGTGTAGTGGTCTGCAGGTCCTTTCGCAATATCCCGCGCAGTGCGCACGATCTCATAGCTGGTGCTCTCGCAGCTTACGAAACGAAGCGCGTCCGAATTTCGCGCGGCAATACGAGCATAAAAACGCTCCGACGGCATTTCTGGTGAAATGTCGTAGACATTTTTGCAGACTACCTCACGCCAATAAGCGAAGCGTTCTCGGTCGTTCACCGCATCGGTTGACCAGGAGATCATTTGCGGCTCTTGCCGATTCCTCTCTGGGCGGATTCCTGACATTGCACTCTCAACCAATTCAGTTGCGCTGGGAGCCAAGACGGCACGTCGTTGCGTGCATATTCCCCTCGGGACCTACTAACACCAAAGCTGGGCAAAATCTTCGTCGCAGGTCGGCGGTCAAGGCGCGCGGGGATTAAACGTGCTGAGGACCTTCCTTTCCCCACACAGAAAAAGCCTTTCTTTTCAGTGCGTTGATTCGGAAGTGGATGACTGACCTGATCTCCAACGATCGGATGACGCGCTAGAGGCCAATTTAGTGTCATGTCGAGAATGACTATCACGAGGCAATCGAGATGGGGTCCGCTGTGCGCGGGTTCACAAGGCCCACCTTTGCTCAGAGGTGCCGTCCGTCGAAGCAGAGCGTGATCTGCTTCAACCAAAGACCGGAATTCCAGGCCCAACAATTCTGAATACAACCGCTCCCCTGCACGGAGGACGCTAAGAGGTGCTGACACACCTATATGGGCAAGCGTTCAAACAGGAACACTAGCTGATGGATCAGACGATTTCCCGAACCGTACGCTTTTCGACAGCCGATCTGCCGGAGAAGGATCGGGTTGCGATGTGGCGAGACCACTATTGCCGTTTGGCCATGAAGCTGGACATCGAAGCGATTGACGAGGCGCCTCTGGAATGCTCGATCCTGACCCGCGCACTACCGGGCGTGCAGCTCATGTCAACATCGATGTCACCAGCGCGCATCACGCGCACTCGCGAATTTTTGGCGGACGGTAACGGCGATCTCATTTTCATCATTAATCAGTCGGGCACTGCCATTGCCCGTTCGCGAGGACGAGAGATTACGTTGCGAGAGGGCGATGCGGTGCTCATGAACACAAGCGAGGTCAAGGTGTTCGACCGGCCTTCTCATGGTGGGTCCCTTTCATTCCGCATCCCGCGCGTAGTTCTCTCGAAGATCGTCGCCGATGTCGACGACGTTGTCATGCAGGCAATTCCCAATAAGACGGAAGTTCTCAAACTCCTCGCTGGCTACGCCGCGCCACTATTCAACGATGTTGCGTTGACCACCGCAGAATTTCGGCGCACGGCCGTCAATCACCTGCATGATCTCGTCGCTCTGGCACTTGGCGCGACTCACGAGGGCTCGGTACTAGGCAATGGCCGCGGCCTGCCAGCGGCGCGATTGAGGATGGCCAAATCCTACATCATCGAGAACAGCAACCGGCGTGATTTGTCGGTCGGTGCAGTCGCGGCACATCTTGGCCTGACGCCGCGAAATCTTCAGCGACTGTTTGAAAGCGAGGGAACGACATTCTCGGAATTTCTTCTGGCGCAGCGCCTCAGCCGCGCACATCGCATGCTGACCGAACCACGGCTGGCGCAGAGTCCCGTGGGTACCATTGCGTATGATGCTGGGTTCGGGGATCTTTCCTATTTCAATCGTTCCTTCAAACGCCGTTATGGTGCGACCCCGCGCGACGTCCGCAACGAAATCGACCGATCGGAACGGGTCGCTTCGAGTTAGCGAGAGTCTCCCAGATTGGAAGTCGCTGTTGATTGGGCTTGCAAGACGCGCCGTTAAGCCGAGTACTCCGATAGGTCGATAGCATCTGACAACCGATTGCACACGGGAACTTGTCAGCCCGCGCAATTTGCCCGGCTGCTTGGGAGATTTGGGTGCTGAAAGTGACTGCCTTCATGAGCTTAGGTTAAGACTGCTTCCGGGATACGGCACGAGCACCAATCCTCGCAGCTTCACGCGGTTTTGAAGATCGCGGAGGCCAGACCGCCAACACTTGCCATCCCTACGAGCTTTTTGTTTCGCTGTTAGGTCCGCAGCGGCTCATGGCGCTTGAGGAAAGCAGCGCGACCCTAAATCGTTCAACCGGCATTCATCAGCGACAACGTATGACATAGGACCAGCCGACCTCGCCAAATTCTACTAACAAGCTCTTGGACGCTGGAAGACTTCAAATGAGGAAAGCGCTCGTCGCTGTATTCGGTCTGGTACTAGGCTGGGTCTTGATCTTGTCAGAGCCCGCGTCATCAGCAAACGGAACGGTGTGCATGTCAGGATTGAAGAGCTGCAAGAACGGGGGCGGCGTTTTCGGCCAGCAGGGTTGCTGGAGCAGCTATAACTCCTGCATGCGAGGCGCGGCACACCAGGCAGCAGAGAGAGCTGGCTCGCGCGGCTCCCCGAAGGGAATGTTCAGGGAGCACCAGGGCGGCAATGGCCATAACTTTGGAAACGGCGGCGGCAGGAGATACGGCCGCTAAGTGGCAGCGGAAATAAGGGTGCGATGGTCGTCGTCGGGATCCCTGCACGTGCCTGCGGAACCGCTGACACCTGCGGAGGACGTGCGGTCGGCTTCGACTGATATCCTTAATTTTCTCATTGGAACGAATGATGGCTGCGCGATCCACGCAAAAGGATCGCTAAAATCCTAACAATGTAGATTGCAATTTATCGACGCGAGCACCAACGAGCGCTACTCCTGCCGATCCTTTTTCTTTTCTCGTTCAAATGACTGACGCACAAAGAGCGAGAATGCGCCAAAAGCTCCTGGCATTTATCCGAACCGGCAGTGCACCGGCAGCAATTCGGCGAAGCATATGGGGAGCAAATCAGTCGTCATTGCGACGCTCGCAATCGTGGCTGTGGGCATTTTTGTTCCGACGTACACGGCCCCGGCTGCCAGCGTCAGCTGCCGCCTGCAAAAATGTATGGCGGTCTGCAAGAGCGACAATCGCGAGGGAGATGATTGCAGCGGGATGTGCAGGCGTATCATTTCGGTCTGCAAGGACATCGTCGCGCAGGAACGGAAAAAAACGAAGTCGTCCGACGTGACGAGGAGCAGTCGATCGACGTTAATCGACTGAATGTGTGATCTCAAATTTTCGTCCTGGGCCAAACTACGGTCGCGTCTGTCCAAGATTTTTGGTGGCACGCGCGTCTAAGAATCGAAGGTACAGATTTGCCGCTCAGGCTTAGAGCTTCACCAGCGAAGAATTAGATCGCTGGTGTGGGGCCGCTTCCGCGGCACGGCGGCGGATGTTTCGGTAATGCAGGTCGTGAGCTTCGCCCCCACTAGCGCGAGCGGCCGGTAGGAACGAAACGTCCGCCGCCATTTCACTCAGAGATATCATTCCTCACTGCCTCGAGCGTTACTCACCCCGAGCTGTGCGCCAGCGCTGTCTCATCTTTGCATCAGCTTGCGAAAAAAGCCGGTTGTCGTTCTAAGCCTCTTTGGATTCGTTCAAGCCCAAGTTTTTCAGCGCGCCGATGAGTAGCCAGCGCCAATCTGAATCCGTCCCGCTTGCAGAATTCACCGCCATTTCGTGTCGGAAGGCAGTCGCTCATGAAGCTCGCGCGCGTCATCAATCTCAAGGTGCTGGCGTTCATGGTGCCTGCCGTGCTGGGCATCGCTCCTGGTCGCGCTTCCGCAGCCGATCTTCAGGCCGCGCAGGTGTACACGCAAGCTGCGCCCGCCGCGCCGGCGCTATCCAGCTGGTCCGGTCTCTATGTCGGAGCGCACCTCGGCTATCTGTGGGGTCGAACCAGTGTCGAGGAGGAAGGACTCGTCACCGAGCACAATGCATCCACCGACGGCGGGGTGGGCGGGCTCGTGGCTGGCTACAATTGGCAAACGGGCCCTCTCGTTCTCGGCTTCGACGGTGATTTCGGCTGGAGCAACGCGCACGGTATCGGATCGAGCCCACCGCCACCCCCGCCACCTCCACCACCGCCATCACCACCAGCCCCACCGGCTCCATCATCACCACCACCAGTTCCCGTTCCCGGATCCGTTAGTGTCCGATCGCCCAATACATATGACGTCAACTGGACTGCACACGCACGCGTGCGCATTGGCTACGCTATTGGCGACTGGCTCCTGTACGCCGCCGGCGGACTTTCCGTGGCAGATTTCAATTTCCAGGAGGGCGAAACAACAACGACGAGCGTAGGAGCCAAATATTACGGCTGGTCGATCGGCGGCGGCATCGAGCGGGCTTTCAGAGGCCATCTCGTCGGCCGAATCGAATATCTGTACGACGATTTCAGCCACAGGGACTACGTCGGCAGTTCCGGCGACCCCTATCGCGTATCCTTCAAGGGTCAGACCGTGCGCGGCGCGCTTACCTGGAAGTTCACGCCCTCCCAATAGGGTCGAAAATCGCCCATCTTTGCCCCGCGCTCGCGAGGCCAGGCGGCGCTAACAGTCCATACCTCTTGCCGCGATGGGAACGCGATAGCGGTCAACACGGTCCTCGTCGACCTCAATGCCGAGGCCGGGTTTCTCAAGGATTTCGGCGTGACCATTTGCGGCCGGCAGAGGGGTCGCGGTCACGTCTTCGGCGAGGCCGGTATGAGTCAGTGTGAGTGCCCAGCTGATCTCAGGAATGACTGACGCGACCTGCAAGGCGGCTGCGCAGGCAAGGCTCGATTCTCCGGTTTTGCATGAAATGTTCACGCTCATGCCGAGCTGATCGCAAAGCCTGGCCGCATCAGTGAGAGAGCGAAGGCCGCCAAGTTTGATCGCCTTGAGGCTCACGCCGCGCGCCGCCCCACGTTCGTGGTGACGCCGGATGTCATAGATTGAGTGGATTCCCTCGTCGGCACCGATCGCAATTTGCGTGCCCATCGCGGCCGCTGCCATGCCGTCCAGATCATCGGCGGCGACAGGTTGCTCAAGAAAATCAAGCCCGGAGCCCTCGACTGCGCGGATATAAGCCAGTGCCTGCTCCCGGGTATAACCCTGATTGGCATCGGCGGAGATCAGGACTCCGGCGCCCAGCAGCCCACAGATCGCACGCGTTCGGGCGGCATCCTTTTCGGGCGTGTCGACGCCAACCTTGATCTTGTACGCAGTCAGGCCGGAATTTTTTTTCTTCACGGCATCGCGCAAATCGCCGTCAAGATCACCGCCGCCAATGACGCCCAACAATGGCATGCGGTCGCGCTTTTTTTGTCCGAGCAGGGCATGTACCGGCTTGCCCCACGCGCGGCCGCAAAGATCATGAAGGGCAATGTCGATGCCGGCTTTGGCGCCGGGGTTTCCATACATGCGCGCATTCATCGTGCGATGAGCACCAGCGATGTCGGCAGCATCATGTCCGCACAGCGACGGGCTCAGATAATTTACCGCGGCTACTATGCTTTCGAGGGTTTCGCCCGTCATCAAAGGCGCCGACGCCACCTCGCCCCAGCCGACAAACCCGTTTTCGCTTTGGATGCGCACGAGGACGTTATTCGCTCGGCGCACTTCTTCGCCTGCCATAATGACCGGCTTGAGCATCGGCAGGCTGACCGCGATCGGCTCGATGGATTTGATGCGCACGATCGCTCCGCTCAATATCACCGCTCCAGGACAGGGCGCGACTAGTGGCCGGATGGGCAGCCTGCTGTCACAGGTGAGTTGCCGGCTTGCTTTACGCACGAGCCTCGGAGTCAAACCTGCCCTACAGCTTTTTGATTCCTGCCTGGTCGATGATGTTCTTGAACATTCCGATTTCCTTGGTGACGCGGGCCCAGGCAGCGTCGGCCCCCTTGGGCCGCACTCGGAAGCCGGCCTTGTACAATTTTTCTTTCATTTCCTGCGTGCCGAGAATCTTGAGGGTCTCGCTTTCCAGCCACTTGATTGCTTCAGGCGGCACTTTCGACGGCGCAAGAAGCACCGTGTCCGTCGCAAACACAAAGTCCTGATACCCGATCTCCTGCATGGTCGGAACATCGGCCATATCCGGCCACCGGGATTCGCCCGTCACTGCCAGGCAACGAAGCGTTCCCGATTTTATGTGCGGGGCAGCCGGGGGCAGGGAGCCCGAACTCAATTGCACCGTGCCGCTCAGCAGAGCCTGCAGCGCATCGCCTCCGCCCTTGAACACCACGTCTTCGAGCTTCGGCAGGTTTTCACGGAGCTTGAGCACCTCTAGCTGTATCTGCGGCGTGGTGCCGATTGGCGGCGTCGCGCAATTGAATTTCTCGGGATTGGCACGCGCGAGCGCGACGAATTCCTTGATGCTCTTCGCCGGCAACTCGGACCTGACCACGAAAGTGTTCGGCGATGTTGCGAGTTCGCTGACGCCCACAAAATCCTGGTGCGGATCGTAAGGGATCTTGTTGTACAAACTCGCGTTGACCGAATAGGCATTGGTAGCCAGCAGGAATGTGTATCCGTCGGCCGGAGCCTTTGCGGCGATGCCCATACCGATGTTGCCGCCGGCGCCGCCGATGTTCTCGATGAAGAACGTCTTGCCGGTCGACTGCTGAAGTGCTGCGGTGATCATTCGGCCGACTAGGTCTGACGGACCACCGGGCGTGTTGGCCACGATGACCTTCACCGGTCGTTCGGGATAGGCAGCATAAGCCGACCGTAGGTGTAAAACATTGGGCGCGGCGACGCCCGCGGCTACCGCACCGGCCCCTTTGATCACGCTGCGCCTTGACAGCATCGAAACCCGTTTGACCGTAGTCATTGTCGTCCCCTCGCTTCGACTTGTGTTCTGATTAGCGCCGCAAACAATGTTAGGCTAAGCTTTCGCGAATACCGGAGCAATGGCCTTGCAGTGCCCCGCGTAGGCTACATTCACACGCCGACTTCGACCGCCCAAATGGGCGCTGCTTGTAAATGACTGATCCCGAAATCCCAGCAACCGCCTGGTATGAGACGGTGCGAGCCAGCCTCAAGGCGAGTGGCGTGAAGCTCGTTGTTCATGTGCCTGATCGGGTTTTCACTCCCCTGATCAACAGCCTGCACGAAGACCGGTATTTCACAATCTTCGCAGCCACGCGCGAGGAAGAAGCGCTCGGCATCGTCGCCGGCGCCTGGATGGGCGGAATCGCGGGCGCGGTCCTGATGCAGACCAGCGGTTTTGCGACCGTTGCAAATACGCTCGCCTCGCTGATCGTGCCCTGCCAAATTCCGGTGTTGATCTTTGTCTCCGAACGCGGGACCTTGGGTGAGTTCAATCTTGGACAGGCCCTAGCCTGCAAGACGATGCGTCCCGTGCTCAATTCTCTGGCAATTGAAAACATCACGATCACCCGACAGGACGAACTCGCATTCATTCTCGACCGTTCGATTAAGCAGGCAATCGCGACGCAAGCGCCGGTCACTTTCATCCTGTCTCCGCTACTTACCGGCGGGAAGGCATTCGAGGCATAGTCGGGCCATGTCGTCGACTGCGCGAAGTGTTGCTGGCGCTCGCAATGTCAAGGTGATGAATCGTTTTGATCTGACCAAACGACTGGTTGACAAACTGACACACGAGGAGGCGGTCGTCGCCGGAATTGGGAACACCAATTTTGACTTGTGGGCCAGCAGCCGGCGCCCACAGAACTTTTACATGCTTGGCAGCATGGGGCTTGCCATTCCGATTGCGCTGGGAGTTGCCATCGCGCAGCCACGAAGGCGCGTCATTGCGCTCGAAGGCGATGGGTCACTTCTCATGCAGCTTGGCTGCCTCGGCACAGTCGCCGAGCGAGCACCGGAAAATCTTGTAATTGTCGTTTGGGACAACGGGATTTATCAGATCACAGGCTCACAGCCGACTGCGAGCGGGAGATCGGCCGACCTCGTTGCCGTTGCTCGAGGAGCGGGAATTTCAAGGAGCGAATGGGCAACCGATGAAAGCGATTTTGAGCAGCTGCTGGTCACGGCGTTGGGCAATCCTGGTCCGAGCTTCCTTGCTGCTCGGATTGACGGCAAGCCGGCGACGGCCGTAACCGAACGGGACCCCGTGCAGATCCGTGAACGCTTCATGCGCGGGCTGGGAGTGCGAAAGCATTCTGATTGAGACTGATTTCGATCGGAGCTCAGCGACTTTCGGCGGAGTTTTCCAGGATACCAGCGGTCATGGCCATTCGTACCAGGTCCGAGAGGCTGTTGGCATTCATCTTGGTCATCAGATTTGCGCGGTAGATCTCCACCGTGCGCGGGCTGATACCCAGATCGAAGGCAATTACCTTGTTTGCGTGCCCGGCAACCAATCCTTCGAGCACCTGCCGTTCACGATTGGACAAGGCGGCCAATTTGTCCTGAATCTCGGCGAGCTCGGCGCGCTGTTTGGCGGCACTGGCCTCCTTGTTGAGTGCGGTACGGACGGCGGATAAGAGAAGATCATCGTCGAATGGCTTCTCCAGAAAATCGATCGCGCCGATTTTCATCGCCTCAACCGCCAGCGCGATGTCGCCGTGACCGGTTATGACGATCACTGGAAGTGGGAGGTTGAGTTCCTTGACGCGGCGCAGAAGGTCTATCCCAGTTATATCGGGCATTCGTACATCGGTAATGATGCATCCAGACCTCACGTCGGGGAGGACGGCAAAAAAAGCTTTCGCTGATTCGAATCCGCGCACCTGGATCCCGGCCGTCTGGAGCAGGAACTCGAGCGACTGCCTGACAGCTTCATCATCATCGATGACGTAAACGATCGGTTCAGGCTGCATCGTTGACGTCTCCTTCATCCACGACCGCCAGCGTAAAATGGAAAATCGTGCCACCGCCCGGATTGGGCTCGACCCAGATCCGCCCTCCATGCGCCTCGATGATTGTGCGTGAAATAGAAAGCCCCACTCCCATGCCCTGACGCTTCGTGGTGATGAACGGCTGGAACAACTGTTCGGCGATTTCGGGTTGTATCCCGGACCCGGTATCTGCCACACTGATGCGTACGTGGCTTCCGCCTTCGGGCGCAACTGCAACTATGAGGCTGCGTGCGGACGAATCTTCCATCGCGTCCATGGCGTTGCGAACAAGATTCAAAAGAACCTGCTGGATTTGCACGCGATCGACAAGCACGAGCTCGACCGAAGGATCAAACTGGAATTGCACGCGGATGCCTCGGTCCTTGACGCCCACGAGCGCCAACGCGCTCGCCTCTTCGACCAGTTTGGTGATGCTTTCGACGCGCCGTTCGCTTTCGCCTCGTGAGACAAATTCGCGCAGCCGGCGGATGATCTGTCCCGCCCGCATCGCCTGATCAGCCGCTTTCTCGAGCGCCTCCCGCATGCTACGCGATTTCTCGTCGTTACTACCCTCCAGAAGTCGGCGCGAGCCCTTGAGATAATTGGATATCGCGGAAAGAGGCTGGTTAAGTTCGTGCGCAAGCGTCGAGGCCATCTCTCCCATAGCAGTCAGCCTCGAGATGTGCACCAACTCCGCTTGCAGTTCCTGCAAGCGCGCTTCAGTTTTCTGGCGCTCGGTGAGATCGCGGATGAATCCGGTGAAAAAGCGCCGGTCAGCTGATTTCATTTCTCCAACAGCGAGTTCCATCGGAAATGTCGAGCCATCTTTGCGCAACCCGACGACGACCCGACCGATGCCTATGATGCGTCGCTCTCCTGTCTGCAGATAGCGCTCCAGGTAAGCGTTGTGGTTCTCGCGATATGGGGGCGGCATCAGGATATTGACGTTTTGCCCGAGCGCCTCGCTGGCCCGATAACCGAACAGCCGCTCAGCGGCGGTGCTGAAAGATTGCATGATGCCGCGATCATCAATGACGATCATCGCTTCGGGAACTGTATCCAATATCGATTTGAGATGCGCTTCGCGCGCCAGCGCATCTCGCGTCATCATGGTCGCGCGCTTGCGGCTGCGATGCAGAATTTCGCCGCCCCACGCAACTCCAATGCCGATCAGCGCAAAAGCGGAGCCGTTGATCATGAGCAAAGGCGAAAAGCTCGCGCTTTTGTTAACGACGAAAAGGGCGGCGGCCAGGCTCAATGCCGTTGCAAGGAGGCCGGGGCCCAAGCCGCCGATCGCAGCCGAGACGAGAACCGGCGGCACGAAATAGAAAAAAATAGCGTCATCGTGCAGGACCGGAGCGAGTAGCGCGCGTACAGCCAGCGCCAGCGCCACTGTTGTCGGCGCCACACCGTAGCGCAATGGCCAGCCGGGCTCCAAATGTGAGAAAACGCCTGAATTTTCAATGTCTTCTGCCATAGGAAGCGACCCATAGTGTGTATCTTGGCGGACGCCGCCTCCGGTAAATCCCCTATGGAGATTATCTGAATTTCCGTAGCGCCGTTCCATGGCTATCGATTGATCGTCATCAATCGAGGATTCAGGCCATGCTCACCCATTCGATGGTCACGCACAATTCCCCGCCACAGTTGAGGCCGCATTCCCCGCAAGACCCGGCATCTCGCAGAATGCCGGTCACATTGCATGCGCTGAGCGGGTCCATCGAGATGATGGGAGCTACTATGCCCTTTGCGCGCAATGCTGAAATTTACGGGGAAAACGAACGAGCCGAGTATGTCTATAAAGTGCTGAGCGGCAGCGTGCGTACCTACAAAGTCCTCCATGACGGGCGGCGGCAAATCGGCGCCTTTTACCTGCCGGGAGATTTTTTCGGCCTCGAGGTCGGTGACAGTCACACGTTTTCGGCCGAAGCGATCACTGACTGCAAAGTACTGGTGATCAAGCGAAGCGCGCTGGTTTCATTGGCCGCCCGCGACAATGAAGTGGCCCATCAGCTTTGGAATTTGACTGCCGGCGAACTGCAGCGTGCCCAGGATCACGTCATGCTGCTGATCAAGACGGCACAGGAACGGGTGGCAGGTTTCCTGCTCGAAATGGCGTCGCGCTCGAACGGCAGTGCAAACGAGATTGAACTGCCGATGTCGCGTCAGGACATCGGGGACTATCTTGGGCTCACCATTGAAACAGTATCGCGTACCTTGACCCAGCTTGAGAGCGCTGAGACGATCGAGGTGCCCACATCGCGCCGCATAATCCTGCGTAACCGCGGAGCTCTGAACCGTCTCAACTCCTGAGTTTACCTCAGACTTCATACCAGAATGCCCCGGTATTTCACTGTCGGGGCATTCTTTTGCAGACTCGTGATGCTGCAATATGGTTGTTTGCGGCCCATTAGCCCGGTAAATTTGAAACAAACTGCTGTCAGGTGCGTCCATGACGGATTTCGATGGCGTCGTGATCGGAGCCGGCCATAATGGCCTGACACTCGCCGCCTACCTGTCGCGAGCAGGAATGCGAATTGCTGTTGTCGAGCAAAATCAGCGAATAGGTGGAGGCTCCAGCACCGAGGAACGTATTCTTCCAGGCTTCAAGCTCAACCTGCATGCTAAT
Organism: Pseudolabrys sp.; assembly: GCA_035718275.1. Classification (GTDB taxonomy): domain Bacteria; phylum Pseudomonadota; class Alphaproteobacteria; order Rhizobiales; family Xanthobacteraceae; genus Pseudolabrys. The sequence continues at coordinate 97,881 of DASTHI010000036.1, forward strand.
TTCTACATGGGACTTGCGTTTTGTCCCTTGCTCCACGACCTCGAGCTTCATCGGTACGGATTTTCCTACATCGAACCGCCGGTTCAGCAGGCGGCGGTATTTCGCGACGGTACCGGGATCGTCATCTACAAGGACCTCGACAGGACCTGCGCGTCGCTTGCGCGTTTCTCGAAGCAGGACGCAGAAACGTTCCGCGGACTATGGCACACGTACTGTGAAGAGATGCGTCCACTTTTGGTGTCCCTGCTCTACAACGCTCCAATGCCGCGAGAGCAGCTGATCGAGCGGCTCAGTGGACCGAAGGCCAAAGAATTGCTCTCGCATGCCCAGCACGATCTGTTCAGCGTCGTGCGCAAGCATTTTGTCGACGAGCGCATCCGCACATTGTTCACATCTTATATGCACGTGATCACGACCGAGAACGTTCTGGGAGCCGGCATCGTTTTCCCAGCCATATTCGCCAACATCGCGAGTTTCACGCTTCCCGTCGGCGGTGCCGTGTCTTTGCCTCTGGCATTGGCACGGATTGTCGAAGCCGGCGGAGGCGAGATCATCACGGGCGCCGAGGTCAAGGAGATCAAAGTCAGCAACGGGCGTGCCACCGGAGTGAAACTGGCCGACGGACGCTCGGTGCACGGCCACAAGTTCGTCGCCAGCGCGATCGATTTTCCGGCGACCCTGGCAATGGCTGGCGAGGAACTGTTCCCCGAACCGGTGCGTGACAAGGCGAGATCCTGGCATTGGGGGAACCACAGCCTCGTAACCTTGCATCTCGCTTTGAAGAACCCGCCGGCCTACCGTGCTGCCGCTTTCGACCCGGATGTGTCGCGCGCCTACAACATCTTCTTCGGCATGGATCACATTGACGATGTCGCGAGCTGTTTTGAGGATTGTGCGGCGAAGAGATTTCCGCGGGTTCTTATGGGCAATGGAGCGTGCAACAGCCAGTTCGACCCGAGCTATGCGCCGGCTGGGAACCACGTCGCGTTCTGGTGGCCTTTCGCGCCCTATTCCGTTGATGGCTCGGCGCAGGAGTGGGAGCGCAACCGAACGGAATACAGCCGCCGGCTTCTCGATTATTGGCGCATCTACGCTTCGAATTTGGAAAGCGACAATGTGCTTGGCAGCTATTTGTTCACGCCTCTCGATATCGAGAAGCAGAACGCCAATATGCGTCAGGGCGCCGTCCGGGTAGGTGCCTATATCCCGAGCCAGCTCGGGATCAACAGGCCGCACCCGTTGATGCCCGGCTCTCGCACTCCGATCGAGGGTCTTTACCTCTGCGGCTCATCGTCGGGTAATGGAGGTGGCGTGAATGGCGCCGCCGCGTATATCGCAGCAAACGCAATCGTCGATGACCTCGGGGTCAAGCGCGCCTGGCGACCGATTCCTGCCCCGGAATGGAAGCATTAAAGCTCTCGCCGAAGTTCCGCTAAGGCTGGGTTGACCAACGTCAAAGCGGTGTATGCGAATTTCGGGCCACTTAATAATTTCAGAGCACCGGAGGATGTCATGAAGGTCGGCGATGTGATGACGCGAACGATCATTTCCGTGAGTCCCGATGACACGGTGCTGCAGGCGGCCCACCGGATGCTTCAACATCAGATCAGCGGCCTGCCGGTCATCGATAACGCCGGCAACCTTGTAGGCATGATCTCCGAAGGTGACTTCCTCCGCCGCGCCGAGACGCAGACAGAACGCAAGCGGCCGCGCCTCCTCGAATGGCTCATGGGGCCTGGCAAATTGGCGTCCGAGTTTACCCGTTCGCACGGGAGGAAGGTCGCTGAGGTCATGACCACTGATGTAGCGACAGTGGAGGAAGATGCGCATCTCGATACCGTTGTCGAGCTGATGGAACGCCGGCGTATTAAGCGCCTGCCGGTGATGCGGGCGGGCAAGGTCGTCGGCATCGTGACCCGGACGAATCTCGTGCATGCCATGATCAGCATGGCGCGCACGGCGCCCCACGACGCCGTGGACGATGCCGCCATCCGCGAGCAAGTACTTTCAATTATACAGCAACAGAAATGGGCCCCGGCGGCGATGGTCAATGTGGTCGTGTTGAACGGCATCGTCGAGCTCTGGGGGACGATTGTGGACGAACGTCAGCGGGCAGCGCTAAAAGTTGCAGCCGAAACTGTTTCGGGCGTCAGGGAAGTGAAGGACCATTTGGTGTGGATCGAACCCACAACCGGGTTGGTAATCGAACCGCGCACTGAGGTGGCGCAATAGATGCATCTCTCGCCCGTAGGTCCGCACGAGCGCGTTTGATCTGACGCAAGGAACGTACTCGACACCCATTGTATTGAACTAGCGTTTGCTTCGCAAAGTGCCGCGAGGCAGTAAAGAAGATGGAGGGATAGATGAACTTCAAGTCGCTCATTCCGACCGCGCGCGAGCGGTCGGTGACAAATCCGTTCATGTCCTTGCAGCGCGAGATCGATAGGCTCTTCGACGATTTTTCGCGCGGGTTTCCCAGCTTTGCCAATATCCCGGGCAACGGTGGAACGGCGCTGGTGCCGAGCATGGATGTCAGCGAAACTGACAAAGAAATAGAAATCACCGCTGAACTGCCAGGACTCGAGGATAAAGACGTCCAGATCAATGTGTCGGACAATCTTTTGACGATCCGTGGGGAAAAAAAGGCCGAGAAGGAACAGAAGGATAAGAATTATCGGCTCGTTGAGCGGAGCTATGGTTCCTTCGAAAGGACGCTTGAATTGCCGCCGGGGGTCAATCCCGAAAGCATCAAAGCGAACATTTCGAAAGGCGTTCTCAAGGTGATCGTTCCAAAGCCGGCGCCGTCACAGGTGAAAAAGATCGAGGTGAAGGCCGCCGCCTGATTGCAGGGACGAAAGCGAGGCGCGCTGCCGCGGCCAAAAAAAGCCGCTAGGCGCGCCTTTGTTGTTTTTCGCGCGGACTGGCGCGCAATTTCTTTTTAGCCAACCTGGACTATCCGCAGCCAACCTGGAATATCCGCTCATAGCTTCGGCTTGTCCGCGCGAATTCCCGGCGAGTGCCTTCGTTCGCCTCCCCCTGATTGAAAAGCGTGTCGACGCCATACAGCAGGCCTTCAAGATCGTGCGCCCGCCTTTGATTCCCTCTACGCAAGTCTGAACGACGAGCAGAAGGCGCGCGTCAACGCCAGCGGTCCGCGGCATTGGGGTTGGCGTAACTGGTGGGGCGGCGGCTAGCTCCCAGCGCTTGATTTGTATCAATGCAATGGCGGCGGACCTCGGGCATTGCGAAACCGAGGCCTCGGATAATCCAGCCAAGAATGAAGTAGCAAATGGCGAACGCACTCGCTTCACGAAAAGTTATGACGATCGGCGAGGGAGGATCGGCGCTCGCCTTTGCCGTTCTCGCTGTTGTGTCGATCGTAGTCGCCGCCAAGGCGTTCACACCCGAATACGCTTTTCATGCGTATCTCTTTTGCGCCGCGAGCATCGCGGCAGTGTTTGCCATTATCAATCGCTACTACGAACGTCCGGCGGCAGCCTCGCCGCTGACGATCGGGGGCAAGCCCAACTACAATATGGGGCCGGTCAAATTCTCGGCGATTGCTGCCGTGATCTGGGGCCTCGCGGGCTTTACAGTCGGGTTGGTCATTGCGCTTCAGCTCGCTTTCCCAGCGCTGAATTTCGACCTTCCATGGACCACGTTCGGCCGCCTGCGCCCATTGCACACGTCGGCCGTGATCTTCGCCTTCGGCGGCAACGTCCTGATCGCGACCTCGCTCTACGTCGTGCAGCGCACGTGCCGAGCGCGGCTCGCGGGCGAAATCGCGCCCTGGTTCGTCGTGCTTGGCTACAATTTCTTCATCGTCATCGCCGGCACCGGCTATGTGCTTGGGATCACGCAGTCGAAGGAATACGCCGAACCGGAATGGTATTCCGACCTTTTCCTGACCGTCGTGTGGGTCGTCTATTTCCTCGTCTATCTCGGAACGATCATGCGGCGCACAGAGCCGCACATCTACGTCGCTAACTGGTTCTATCTCGCATTCATCCTCACCATCGCCGTGCTGCACATCGGCAACAACGCCGCGGTGCCCGTGTCGTTATTTGCGCCAAAATCCTACATCGTATGGTCGGGTGTGCAGGATGCGATGGTTCAATGGTGGTACGGTCACAATGCCGTCGGCTTCTTTCTCACCGCCGGCTTTCTCGGCATCATGTACTATTTCATCCCGAAGCGTTGCGAGCGTCCCATCTACTCTTACCGGCTTTCGATTATTCACTTCTGGGCGCTGATCTTCCTCTACATCTGGGCCGGCCCTCACCATCTCCACTACACAGCTCTGCCTGATTGGGCGCAGACGCTGGGCATGACCTTTTCCGTGATGCTGTGGATGCCTTCCTGGGGCGGCATGATAAATGGAATCATGACCCTCTCGGGAGCGTGGGACAAGCTGCGCACCGATCCCGTGCTGCGCATGATGGTCGTGTCGGTCGCCTTCTACGGCATGTCCACTTTTGAAGGGCCAATGATGTCGGTAAAGATCGTCAATTCACTGTCGCACTACACGGATTGGACGATCGGACATGTGCATTCGGGCGCACTCGGCTGGGTCGCCTACATTTCATTCGGTGCGCTCTACTGCCTCGTGCCGTGGCTGTGGAATCGCCCGCTATACTCGCTCAAGCTGGTCAACTGGCATTTCTGGATCTCCACGATCGGCATCGTGCTCTATATCAGCGCGATGTGGGTCTCGGGCATCCTGCAGGGGCTGATGTGGCGCGCTTATACCGGGCTCGGCTTCCTCGAATATTCGTTCGTCGAGACCGTGGAAGCGATGCATCCATTCTACGTGATACGCGCGGCAGGAGGTTTGCTATTCCTCATCGGTGCGTTGCTGATGGCATTCAACGTGTGGAAGACGGTGAAGTCGGCGCGATCCACCGAACCGGCCGGTCTGACGTTGGTGCCGGCGGAGTAGGGGGTCGCCATGTCGCTGTGGTCAAAGCATGCCATTCTCGAGAAGAATTCGATCGTCCTGGTGATCGGCATTCTGATCGTGATCGCGATCGGCGGTCTCGTGGAGATCATTCCGCTTTTCTACCTCAAGAACACGATCGAAAAGGTTGATGGCGTACGTCCCTACACGCCGCTCGAGCTCGCTGGCCGGAATATCTATGTGCGTGAAGGTTGTTACCTTTGCCATTCGCAGATGATCCGCCCGCTTCGCGACGAAGTGGAGCGCTACGGCCACTATTCGCTGGCGGCGGAGAGCATGTACGACCGGCCCTTCCAATGGGGCAGCAAGCGTACGGGGCCCGATCTTGCGCGCATCGGCGGCAAATACTCGGATGCCTGGCACCGCGACCATCTGCGCGATCCTAGATCGGTGGTGCCCGGATCGGTCATGCCGAATTACTCGTGGCTTGAAGAGACCGACCTCGATTTCTCGCGCATCGCGCAGGACCTCAAGGTGCAGTTTTTGCTTGGCGTTCCGTACTCGGCCGACATGGTGGCGAACGCCGCTGCGGACGTTGTCACTCAGACCACGAATGACAGCCCGGATGCCGTCGAGCTTTCCAAGCGCTATCCAAAAGTGAACGTCCGCGATTTCGACGGAAATTCGTCACGTATCACGGAGGCGGATGCGTTGATCGCATATCTGCAACTGCTCGGCACCCAGGTCGACTTCAAGCTCTACGACGACAAAGCCCACATCCGGTGAACACCATGGACCCGACCTATCGTGCACTGGCTGAATTCGCCCAGACCTGGGGGTTGGCCTATTTCGTCGTGATTTTCTTGCTTGTGCTCGTCTATGCGTTGTGGCCTTCGCGCCAAAAACAGTTCGACGAGGCAGCGCGCATTCCGCTGCGGGAGGACTGAACCGTGCGCGAAGAACACCGCGAAATCGATGCAGTCACCGGCACCGCGACGACAGGTCACGAGTGGGACGGCGTGCGTGAACTGAACACGCCGCTGCCCCGCTGGTGGCTGTGGCTGTTCTATCTCACCATCGTCTGGTCGATCGGCTATTGGATCCTGTATCCGGCCTGGCCGCTTCTGAGCACATCCACTCAGGGATTGCTGGGCTGGCACACGCGAAGCGCGCTGGTCGCCGATCTTGACGAGCTAAAGCGCGAACGCGGCCCTATGATGGAGAGGCTCGCGAGTGCCTCGCTCGACGAAATTGGCAGCGACCCGCAACTGCTGGACTTTGCCCGTGGGCAGGGACGCGTGGCGTTCGCCGACAACTGTGCCCCGTGTCACGGGGCAGGCGGCGGCGGTGCCAAAGGTTATCCCAATCTCAATGACGATGACTGGCTCTGGGGCGGCAAGCTTGCCGATATCGAGCAAACCATCCGGCACGGCGTGCGCGCTGGCGACGACAAAGGACGCCAGGGCAATATGCCGGCGTTCGGGCGTGACAACATTCTCAAGAGCAACGAGATTTCGGCGGTGGCCGATTTCGTACGCTCGCTCTCCGGGCTGCCGGTCGAGGCAACCTCCGATCTTACTCTTGGCAAGAAGGTTTTCGCGGACAACTGTGCGGTCTGCCATGGAGCCGAAGCCGAAGGAAATCGCGAGCTCGGTGCGCCTAATCTGGCGGACAAGATCTGGTTCTACGGATCGGACAAGGGGACGATAGTGCACGGCGTCCAGAACGGCCGTGGCGCCGTCATGCCGTCCTGGATCGGGAGACTTAATGAGTCGACGCTAAAAGCACTCACGGTCTATGTGCATACCTTGGGCGGCGGAGAAAAATGACGGCGGTTGTCCGCATGCCACTTGATGCACCGGCCTCCGATGCGCCACCGCTCGCGCGCCTGGTGGCCGAAGCGCAAATGGGCGGGGAGCCGCCGCAGAATGAGGTTCCGCTTTATGAGCCGCGTCGAAAAATCTATCCCCAGAGTGTGCGCGGCAAATTTCGTACCATCAGATGGGCAGTGCTGCTCGTCACACTCGGCATCTATTACTTGCTGCCCTTCGTCCGATGGGATCGCGGGCCCAATGCGCCGTCGCAAGCGGTGCTGATCGATTTTCCAAACCGACGCTTTTACTTTTTTTTCATCGAGATCTGGCCGCAGGAGGTCTACTACCTCACTGGTCTGCTTATTCTTGCCGCGCTTGTGCTCTTCCTCATGAATGCCGTCGCCGGGCGCATCTGGTGCGGCTATCTCTGCCCGCAAACGGTTTGGACCGACTTGTTCTTCGCCATCGAACGGCTGGTGGAAGGCGATCGTCGCGAGCACATGCAGCGCGATGGACGCAAATGGACTTCCGAAACCTATGCTCGCAAGGGCATCAAGCATTGCCTCTGGCTGGCTATAGCCTGGTGGACGGGGGGCGCCTGGGTACTCTATTTCGCGGATGCGCCGACGCTCGTAAAGGATCTCGCTGCCGGCGAGGCACCGCTCATTGCTTATGGCTGGATCGCAATCCTCACGGCCACGACCTATTCCCTTGCCGGTCACATGCGCGAGCAGGTCTGTCTCTATATGTGCCCATGGCCGCGCATTCAGGCCGCCCTGACCGACGAATTCGCGCTCAATGTCACTTATCGTTATGACCGTGGCGAACCGCGCTGCTCCGCCAAGAAGGCCGATCAATTGCGTGTGCAAGGCGAGCCGGCTGGCGACTGCGTCGACTGCCTGCAATGTGTCCATGTCTGTCCGACCGGTGTGGATATCCGCGGCGGCGCCAATCTTGGCTGTATCCAGTGCGGCCTCTGCATCGATGCCTGCGATGCCGTCATGAAAAGGCTCGGGCGGCCGACCGGGCTGATCGCCTACGATACCGACCTGAACATCAGACGGCGCCTGGAAGGCAAGGAGCCTTTCTACAAGCTCGTGCGCACGCGCACCGTTCTTTATGCGGGGATCATTGTGGTCGTCGGTGGCATCATGCTGTATACGCTCGCGACCCGCGACAGCGAGGGCATCAGCGTCATCCATGATCGAAACCCGATGTTTGTGCGGCTGTCGGATGGCGCTATCCGCAATGGTTATACGATCCGCATCGTCAACAAGCGGCTCAAATCACGCGATTTCATAGTGACCGTCGACGGCCTTCCTTCGACACTGGTGGATTTTGTCGGACTGCCACCGCGCGCTGACGGTCGGCAACTCGTGTCCGTTGGGCCCGATCAGACCAAAGAAGTGCGCGTTGTCGTAACCGACTACAGCACGATCCCACCGACATCCTCGACCTCGATCCTATTCAAGCTGATCGACATTAACTCAGGCGAGGTGGCCGAAATGCGTGATCATTTCTTTGGCCCCTGAGGATGAATGCGATGCCAGGTCACCGAAAACCGCGTGAATTGACTGGAAGGCACGTCCTGCTGTGCCTTCTAGGATTCTTTGGCGCGGTTTTCGCGGTGAACGCCGTGATGATCAAGGTGGCCACCTCCACTTTCGGAGGCGTGCAGACGGCAAGCTCCTACCGGGCCGGCCTTATGTTCGAGCAGGATGTGAGCAGGGCCGAGCAGCAGAATGCATTGCACTGGGCGGTCGACGGCAGTTTGACCCGCGATAGTGCGGGCGATGTCGTGCTGGAAGTCTCCGCGCGCGACGCAAAGGGTAAACCGCTTCTTGGGCTTGCCGCCACGGCGCGGCTCGCGCATCCGGCAGACGAGCGGCGCGACCATTTCGTCACGCTGCTCGAGACCGGTGAGGGCAGGTTTCGTGGCAGGACAGGAACGCCGGCGGGCCAGTGGGAGCTGATCATCGATCTGTCTCGGGGCGACACAAGAATGTTTCGATCGCGAAGCCGTGTGACCCTTCGCTAGCGAGGTTCTTCGATGCCGTCGAGCCATGCCCACCCGCTTCGTTGCTCGGCAAACCGTGAGATTTCCCCTCACTCGCCGAACTTTGGGGTGGCCTCAATTCGCGCACCGACCGAAACTCTCGATCTTTCATCCTATGCGAAGCCGGGAGATGACGGGACGGTCGGGATGGACCTAGCCGTCGAGGGTGTCACCTGCGGCGCCTGCATTGCCCGCATCGAGAATGTGATCAAATCTCTTCCGGGAATTACCGAGGCGCGGCTTAACTACACGACCCGGCGGCTGCACGTCGCGTGGGCCGAAGGCCAGATCGAACCAGATCGTATACTTCAGGCGCTCGAATCCAGCGGCTATCGCGGTTATCCGTTTTTGCCGCGGCGAGCGGAACAAGAATATACGGCAGAGGCGCGCCGTCTGACGCGCTGTCTGGCGGTCGCGGGTTTCGCCGCGATGAACATCATGCTGCTTTCGGTGTCGGTGTGGTCGGGAAATGCAACAGATATTACGCCTGAGACACGCGACTTCTTTCATTGGGCCTCTGCGCTGATTGCGCTTCCGGCCGCGGCGTACGCCGGGCGACCATTCTTCGCAAGCGCCTGGCGCTCGCTGAAGTCGCGCGCGGTCAATATGGACGTGCCGATCTCGATTGGCGTCATTCTGGCCCTCGGCATGTCGCTGGTCGAAACCATTCGCCATGCGGAGCACGCCTATTTCGATTCCGCGATCATGCTTCTCTTTTTTCTGCTGATCGGGCGGACACTCGATCATGCGATGCGCCGCAAGACCCGGGCGGTTGCGGGGAATCTCGCCGCTCTGCGAACGGAAACGGCGCATCGATTCGCTGGTGATGAACTTGTGGTGGTGCCGGCCGCCGCACTTGCGCCAGGCGACCGCTTGCTGGTGAGACCGGGCGAGCGGTTCCCGGTCGACGGTACGGTGATCGGCGGGGACTCTGAAATCGATGAAAGCGTCGTCACTGGTGAAACAGAGCGGCGCAAGGTCGGACCGGGAGCGACGGTTTACGCCGGCAGCGTCAATTACTCTGGCGCTCTGACGCTCAGGGTGACCGCGGCGGGCGGCGCTGCACTGATAGACGAGATCGAAAAGCTGCTGGATAGGGCAGCGAGCGCGAAATCGAGCGCCATCCGCCTCGCAGACCGCGTCTCCCGCATTTATGCCCCGCTGGTGCATGTGGCCGCGGCATCAACCCTGGTCGGCTGGCTTATGGCGGGGTCGAGCGTGCACGATGCGGTAGTCACAGCGATCGCCGTACTTATTATCACATGCCCCTGTGCACTGGCGCTGGCGATTCCGGCCGTGCAGGTGGTCGCATCGGGCGCATTTTTCCGTGCCGGCATCATTCTCAATTCAGGGGATGCAGTCGAGCGGCTTGCCGAAGTCGATACTATTGTCTTTGACAAAACCGGAACGCTGACGCTCCCGGAGCCGCGTGTCGTTAATGCCGCTGCGATCGATCCTGGTCTGCTGCAGATGGCAGCGAGGCTGGCACTGGCAAGCCGGCACCCTCTCGCCGTGGCTTTGTCCCATGAATGCTCGATAAAAGTGCCGTTTCAGAATGTCACCGAGGAACCGGGGCAGGGGATTCGGGCTACGATCGACGGTATCGAAGCGCGGCTGGGCAGCGCCACCTTCTGCGGCTTACCGCATTCAGTGTGCGACCATCCGGGCACTTCGCGGATCTACTTTGCACATGGGCGAGACCGGATCGCGATTCTGATCAGCCAAAAGTTGCGGTCGGATGCAGCCGAAGCTGTAAACTCGTTGATGCGGCTGGGGCTAGAGTTGCGCATTCTCTCGGGAGATCGTGCGGAGGCGGTTGAGGCTGCCGCGAGAGCCTTGGGTATTACGCGCTGGGGGGCCGGCCTGACGCCCACCGCCAAGATCGCTGAAATTGAAGCCTTGAAGACCAGCGGCCGGCGCATTCTCATGGTCGGTGACGGCGTCAATGACGCACCATCGCTTGCCGTCGCTCATGTTTCTCTTTCTCCAATCAGCGCGGCCGAAATTACCCAAGCGCATGCCGACGCGGTTTTTTTGGGCGACCGCCTTGGGCCGGTCGTCGATGCCGTGCGCATTACCCGCCGCGCCCGTGCACTCATGACGCAAAATCTGTGGCTGGCTGCGGTCTACAATGCAATCGCTGTTCCAATCGCAATCGCTGGTGCGGTTACACCACTCATTGCGGCGCTTGCGATGTCAGGCTCGTCGATGCTGGTGACGCTGAACGCTCTACGTGTGCGGCGAGGCAACCAATGAACGTGCTAGTATTCCTCATTCCGATGGCGCTTGGACTCGGGCTGCTTGGCCTGTTCGCCTTCATGTGGGCCTTACGCACCGGTCAGTACACCGATGTGGACGGCGCCGCGCTGCGGGTTCTGTCGGATGACGACATCGACGCGTAACTGATTCTTGTTCAACGATGCGAATGGCACAACCTCGCGCGATGCGAAGCGAGGATCGAACTGTTCTACTGTGGGTTGTTGAATTGAATGAAAGTTTTCGCGATCGACTTGTTTGTCGTCGTGGCAATCCAAGATTCGAGGCGGCAATTGCACATATGCTCAGTCATTCGGTGTTCTCATCACTAATGGGAGTGCGCGCATGGAGTGGCTGGCAAAACTGTCTGAAAATTATCGGGCGCAGCTTCGGCAAGGGCCCTTCTTCAAAAGCCTTTCACGCGCGGAGCGCCCGAACGATCTACAATGGATTCATCAACTCATTCACCAGTCGCGTGAGTTCACGCAGGCACTGTGCCTGCGCTACTCGCTTTGTCATGATCCGCGCTATCAGCCGGTCTTTGCCGAGCACGCGCTTGAAGAAGCTGATCATCCCGACCAGCTGATTGCATGGATGAAGGAACACGGATTTCTCGCGGGTACTGAACCCGGCGCCGTTCCGCCCACGTTGGAAACGTCGAATTGCATTGCTTTTTCATGGCGCAGCGCCCTGCGCGAACCGCATGACGTGCAGGTTGTTGGGCTCAACCTGTTGAGCGAAGGAGTGGCGTTTGATTTCTATTCGGCCGTGATTCCGGTGCTGGACAGGCTGAAAATTCTCAGCGGCCGATATTGGAAAGTGCACACTGATGTCGACCAGCACCACCTGACAATGGGCATGGACCTTTGCGAGCAGGTTGGTCCGGATACCGAAAAGGGCGAACGTTACAAGCACGTGCTCTGGCAGTCTGCATCGCTTTATCATCAGATGCTCAGTTCATGGGCTGGAGAGCAGGTCGCGCCCCTTCGCCGACTGCACTAGGCTCGAAAGCAGATGTGTCTGGTCCCGGTGTGAACGACCGGGGTCCTGGCGATCGAGCCTTATTGGAACGTCGCCCAACGTCTCCGCGACCAAACGGGTCAATCAGCGGATAACTTCTTTCGCCTGAACGTTCATATGCTCCGAAAGCATCACAGTGTCGAGGAAAGGCATCGTGCCGATGGCCGCAGCATCCCCGGATCATAAACGAAGAGTAACATCTCACGATTGCGCGGCGAGGAGTGAGGATCGGTCTTTGATCAACCGGAGCGTATCTTACTATCACCTGACACCGCCATTACGACGCAGGCCGTGACGATGTCATCGACGCTGGCGCCACGCGACAGATCGCTGATCGGCTTTGCAAAGCCTTGCAGGAATGGACCGATCGCCCGCACTCCACCCAACCATTGCGTAAGCTTGTAGGCGATATTGCCGGAATCCAGGTCGGGAAAGACGAGCACATTCGCTTTCCCGGCGACCGCGCTTTGCTCCTTCACTTTCCGATTCGCAACTTCCGGCACCAGGGCTGCATCGGCCTGCAATTCACCATCGATGACCAGGTCGGGCCGGCGTTGCCTGACAAGCGAAAGCGCGTTTCGCACTTTCTCAACGCGTGCGTGCTGGGCGCTGCCTTTCGTCGAAAACGACAACATAGCCACGCGCGGCGTTTTGCCAACAAACGCTTCAGCGCTGTCCGCAGATGCGATGGCTATATCCGCCAGATCACTCGCAGTTGGGTCGGCGTTGATGGCGCAATCAGCAAACACAAGAGGCGTAGTCTCTTGTGCGCGAAAATTGGCCACGAGCATAAGGAAAAAGCTGGACGGCAGAGTGATTTGATCCGCCAGCCCGATCGTCATCAGACCGGCTTCGATTACCCGCCGGGTGGGGCTTGCGCACCCGGCGACTATTGCGTCAGCGTCGCCCTGCCTCACCATCATCCCGCCGAAGTAAAGCGGCTTGCTCACCAGCCGCATTGCCATTCCCGCAGTCATGGACTTGCGGATGCCGGCAAGCGCCTCGCTATAGTGCTTCGTGCGCGAGTCATGCTGCGGATCGGCAATGTCGATTCCAAGAAGCGAAATCTTCGCTGCGCTGGCGGCCTGTTGTATTTCGTCCCACCTGCCGAGCAGGATCGGCTCCGCCAGGCTTTCGTCTTTCAATTTCCGCGCGGCTGCGACGATGCGCGCATCCGAACCTTCCGGTAAAACAATTTTGCGATTGCGCCGTCGTGCGATATCAAAAAGCTGATCCAGCAGATCCATGCTTCTCACCGCATGAGAAAAATCGGTAGCGAGTGCATCAATGACCGAAACGGCCGAAGCGATCAAGATTCAGCGTGGTCTCAAGGGTGTCTATTTCGACCGTTCGCCCTGTACATTCATTGACGGCAAGGCTGGCGAACTCCGCTACCGCGGCTACTCCATCCACGATCTCGCCGAGCATTCGTCTTTCGAGGAAACGGCTTGGCTGCTGCTCTATGGGGAATTGCCCGACAAGCAACAGCTTGAGGCTTTCGACGCCGAGCTCAAGGCTGAGCGCCGGTTGCCTGCTTCGGTGTTCGACATCATTCGCAGCATCCAATCCGCTCACCCGATGGATGTGCTGCGTACGGCGATTTCTGCGCTTTCCGCATTCGATCCGGAGACGATGGACAACTCACGCGAGGCGACATTGCGCAAGGCCGTGCGGTTGACCTCGCAGGTGCCGATGATCGTTGCCGCTCATTCGAGGATTCGCGAAGGGCAGGCGCTAATTGCCCCCGATCAGGCGCTTGCTCACGCCGCCAATCTGCTCTGGATGCTCACCGGCAGGAAGCCAAGTCCGGATGCCGCACAGCTGATCGATCGCGATCTCATCCTGCATGCCGAGCACGGATCCAATGCGTCATCGTTTGCTGCGCGCGTGGTCACCGGCACCGAAGCGAACCTTCATGCTGCCATCGTTGCAGCCGTGGCCGCGCTTTCCGGTCCCGCACATGGCGGGGCCGCCGAGGATGTCATGAAAATGGCCGAGGAAATCGGCGATCCCTCGCGCGCGGCCGCCTATGTGCAGGAGAAACGAAAGTCCGGCACACCCGTTACCGGATTCGGCCACCGTGTCTACCGTGCTGAGGATCCGCGCGCCCGTCACATGCGCGCAGGCGTTGAACGTCTCTCGAAGGAAATGGGCGAGCCGAAATGGTTCGACATCCTGCAGGCGGTTGTCGTCGCGATGGCGCCATACGCGCGTCACGGCGTGAACGTGAATGTCGATTTCTATTCCGGTGTTGTCTATCACCTGCTCGGGATCAAACGCGATCTGTTCGTACCAATCTTTGCTATCGGGCGTGTCCCAGGCTGGTCAGTTCAGGTGCTCGAGCAACTCGACAATAACATCCTGCTGCGGCCGCTCACGCTGTATAGCGGGCCTGCTGCACGCACCTATGTGCCGATCGATAAGCGCTGACAGTTAGGGAAAAAATCGCGCAGGTGGCAGGCCTTGTGGAATTGAATTTCCGAATGACGCGAGAAAACGTTTCGGATTCTCCGTTGCGGGATGGACACCTTCTGTTATCGTATTGAGAAGAAAGTCTTAGTGAACGTCGGCACGCCGTGTCGACCAATGGCCGGCAGACAGAGCCGGATAAAACGTCCTCGCCGGCACGGCCGCGGGCGAGAATGAAAACGAGCAGGCGGCCGATGCAGGAGGATCAAACCAATGCGTTCGACTATGCGAAGCTTCGTGATGCTCGCGGCCATGGCGCTCGCCGCAGCGTTGCCCGGCAACGCCGTCGCGGCCGGCTATCCCGAGCGTCCGATCGAATTGATCGTCCCGTGGGGTCCGGGCGGAGGCGCGGACCAGTTGGCCCGTTTGATCAGCAAGCTGATGGAGCCGATGCTCGGCCAAGGCATTCCGGTCGTCAACGTGCCGGGAGGCACGGGCGCGACCGGCATGGCCAAGCTTCTCGCCGCTCCGGCTGATGGCTATTCGATGGCGATTTATATTGCCGACAGCCATGCGCTGCTCGCCGGCAAGAACCCGCGCTGGACCATGAAAGACATCACGCCGGTGGCGGTGATGATCAAGGGCCCGTCATTCATCTTCGTGAAGCAGGATAGCCCGTTCAAGACCTGGGACGACTTCGCCAAAGCGGCGAAGGAAAATCCGGGCAAGCTGAAGGTGGCAACGCTCGGCTTTGGCAGCGTCGATGATTTCTCGCTTACCGTGCTCGATCGCGGCGGCATCAAGGTCGTGCAGGTGCCGTTCTCGAAGCCGAGCGAAAGGTATGTCTCCATCCTTGGCGGTCACGCTGACGCGTTGTACGAGCAGGCTGGCGACGTCGCTCAGTTCCTGAAGAACAAGCAGATGCGCCCGATCCTGCTGTTCGGCGAGAAGCGTCTACCGGCGTTCAAGGACGTGCCCTCATCTTATGAACTCGGCTACAAGATCGCTTTGCCTCAGTTCCGTTCGATCGTCGTGCGCGCCGGCACACCACCGGATGCTGTGAAGAAACTCTCGGATGCCTTGGCAAAGGTGTACGCTTCGCCGGAGTACAAGAAGTTCCTCGAGGATCAGTTCGCTGATCCAAACAGTTTCGAGGACGCCACGCACGCGTCTGCCTTCGTGAACGAGCAGCTCGAGGACATGAAGAAGACAATGGCGACCAACTAGTGGACGTCATGCTTGAGGTCTGTTGCCGCAAATTCCGCTCCTGCCCGCGAAAGCAGGGATCCGAGACTGTCTTAGGGACATCGGGTATTTACCCTGGCTTTCCGACGGAGCCTGTGCTCGCGCCAGTCGACTGCAGGACCCGAGCGCGGGCTGGGGCGGAGTAGGGGCGATGGACAAAGCGCTGTTCCGCTCGGTCCTCCCATACGCGGTCGGCCTCCTGGTCGCTGCGGTTCTGCTCTATTACGCACAGCAGATACAGTACACACCCCGGCCCGGCATGATCGGCCCTGCCTTTTGGCCGAAAATGGCGATTGGCCTTATGGCCGTGGTGTGCTTCTTCGAGATCGGCCGGCTGCTCCTTGGCTTCAAATCGGTAATGCAAGGCATCGCGGAAGCCCTAGAAAAGGAGGAAGACAAGGAGGAAGCGCCCGTCTATCCGGGGCGACTCATCGGCGGCATTGTCCTGATCATTATCTATGCCCTGGTCGTGGATTTCCTTGGATTCCTGCTGTCCACTTTCCTTTTCATAGCTGCCTTCATGTATATCGGCGGCTACCGCAAGCACCTCGCGGTGTGGAGCATCAGCCTGGGCGTGACGCTGCTTGCCGCACTTGTGTTCATTCGCTTTGCCTATGTGTCTCTGCCGCGCGGTGTGCCGCCGTTCGATGCCATCACTGATTTCGTGCGAATGATGCTGGGCGGTTGAGGTGGAGCGCGTGCCATGACTCATATCCTGCTCCAACTTTCCCAGGGATTCGTCGATTGTCTGACGCCGCTCAACCTGGCGATGCTTTTCGTTGGCATTGTGATCGGGCTTCTGATCGGTGTTCTCCCGGGCCTTACATTGGTGATGGGCGTGGCGCTGGCGCTGCCGTTCACATATCGGATGGATGTGACCGCCTCGATTGTGCTGCTCACGGCGATGTATGTTTCCGGCACCTACGGCGGCGCCTTCACCGCGATATTATTCAGGATTCCAGGCGAGCCCATTGACGTGCCCATGCTGTGGGACGGCTACACCATGGGACGCAAGGGCCGTCCGGCCAAGGCGCTCGGATGGACGCTGATTGCTGCGCTCGGCGGTGGATTGCTGTCGGCGACAATCATGGTTCTGCTGACACAGCCGCTAGCGCATTTCGCCCTCCGGTTCTCGTCGCCGGAATATTTCGCCGTCCTGCTGTTCGGCTTGTGCAGCGTGGTGGCGCTTGGGCGGGGCTCGCTTGGAAACGCGTTGATCAGCCTCTCGGCCGGCCTTCTGATCGCTACGGTCGGTACCGACGAGACATACGGCGCGCAGCGTTTTACGTTCGGTACGCGTATTCTTGCCGACGGGATTGAATTCCTGGTGGTGATGGTCGGCGCCTACGGCGTGGGCGAGGTGCTGTCGCGGCTCGAAACGGGTTTCGCGACCAAACCCATCGACAAAATCGCCAATGCCAAGACGGAGCTTCCGACCTTCCGCGAGGTCATTGCGCTCAAGGGCATGTTCCTGCGCTCGAGCCTTCTGGGCAATATCATTGGTCTGATTCCGGGCGCGGGCGCCACTATTGCATCCTTCGTCAGCTATGGCCTGGAAGCGCAATTCGGAAAGCGGCGGAGCGACATGGGCACTGGTGTTGCCGAGGGCATCGTGGCGCCGCAGGCCGCAGCAACCGCATCGGTCGGCGGAGCGCTGGTGCCTTTGCTGGCGCTCGGAATTCCGGGCAGCGGCGCCACCGCGATCATCCTGGGTGCCTTCATGTTGCACGGGATCCAGCCGGGACCGCAGGTCCTCGCGACCTCGGCGGATACGGTCTATACGGTGTTCGCTTCATTGTATCTCGGGCTATGCCTGATGTGCCTGCTCGGCTATTTCGCCATCCGCCCGCTGGTGAAGATCCTCGATCTGCCGGAAGCGGTTGTGTCCGCCTACGTGCTGGTCCTGTGCTTTATCGGCGCCCTTTCGATCCGCAACAACATTACCGATCTGTGGCTGATGATCGGGTTCGGAGTTATCGGTTACTTCTTCGAACGGCTGAAATTTCCGATAGCGCCACTGGTGCTTGGCGTCATTCTCGGGCCCTTGGCCGAGGAAGCGTTCATGAATTCAATGATCAGCTTTGGCAATGACTGGACAATCTTCTTCACACGCCCGATCTCCGGCACCGTCATGGCGATCACGATCTTCATGTTGATGCTTCCATTCGTGCAGCAGTGGCGCGCGAAAAAGCGCCTTGTCGAGCTTGAATCGAAGGCCAGATGATTATGCGTCAAACTCGTGGAATGACAGCACCAGCATTTGCGGCAGGCGCAGACGAACTTGCTGGAATTCATTAGAAGAGGTCGTGAGCTGATCGGGTTGCGACCGAAAAAGGACTTTTCCTATGAAGATGACGACAGAAGAAGCTTTCGTGAAGGTCCTGCAGATGCACGGCATCGAGCATGCGTTCGGCATCATCGGCTCTGCCTTCATGCCGGTTTCCGATCTGTTTCCGAAGGCGGGCATCACGTTCTGGGATGTCGCGCATGAGTGCAACGGTGGTTACATGTGTGACGGCTACACGCGCGCGACGGGCAAGATCGCGATGTGCATCGCACAGAACGGCCCGGGAATTACCAATTTCGTGACGGCCATCAAGACTGCCTATTGGAATCATACGCCGATGCTGCTGATCACGCCGCAGGCGGCAAACAAAACCATTGGGCAGGGCGGCTTCCAGGAGGTGGAGCAGATGGCGCTGTTTCGCGACATGGTCTGCTACCAGGAAGAAGTACGCGATCCTTCGCGCATTGCGGAAGTTCTCAATCGCGTTATTACCAAAGCAAAGCGGCTTTCCGCGCCCGCGCAGATCAACGTGCCGCGCGATTACTGGACGCAGGTGATCGATATCAATCTGCCGGCGATCGTCGATTTCGAGCGTCCTGCGGGCGGTGCACAGGCGATCGCACAGGCGGCCAAGCTGCTGTCGGAGGCCAAATTCCCGGTCATACTGTCGGGCGCTGGCGTCGTGCTGGGCAACGCCATTCCCGATTGCGTGGCGCTCGCCGAGAAGCTCGATGCGCCCGTTTGCAACAACTATCAGCACAATGACAGCTTCCCTGGCAGCCATCCACTCGCTGTCGGACCGCTCGGCTACAACGGCTCGAAGGCGGCGATGGAGCTCATCGTCAAGGCCGACGTGGTGCTCGCCCTTGGTACCCGGCTCAACCCATTCTCGACATTGCCCGGCTACGGCATCGATTACTGGCCGAAAACTGCGAGGATCATTCAGGTCGATATCAATCCCGACCGCATAGGTCTTACCAAGCCGGTGACCGTCGGCATCTGCGGTGATGCGAAGCTGGTAGCGCAGAGCCTCCTCAAGCAATTGTCGCCGTCGGCCGGAGATGCTGGCCGCGCTGAACGCAAGGCGCTCATCCACCAAACCAAGTCCCGCTGGCTGCAGACGCTCTCCAGCATGGACCATGAGGAAGATGATCCGGGCACCACCTGGAACGCCGATGCCCGCAAGCGCGAGCCCGACCGCATGTCGGCGCGGCAGGCTTGGCGCGCCATCCAGGCCGGACTGCCGAAGAACGCCATCATTTCGAGCGACATCGGCAACAATTGCGCGATTGGCAATGCCTACCCCACATTCGATGAGGGGCGGAAATACCTTGCGCCTGGGCTGTTCGGACCATGCGGTTACGGTTTTCCCGCCATCATCGGCGCCAAGATTGGCAATCCGGACACGCCGTGCGTCGGCTTTGCCGGCGACGGCGCCTTCGGCATCTCGATGAGCGAGATGAGCTCTATCGGGCGCGATGAATATCCGGGCATCACCATGGTGATCTTCCGTAACTACCAGTGGGGTGCGGAAAAGCGCAATTCGATCCTCTGGTTCGACAATAATTTCGTCGGCACCGAGCTCGATCCACATCTCAGCTACGCAAAGGTCGCAGAAGGTTGCGGACTCAAAGGGGTGACAGTGAAGACGCAAGCCGAGCTGACGGAAGCGCTGCGTGCATCCTGCGAAGCTCAGAAGAAGCGCGTGACCACCTTCATTGAGGTTATCTTGAACCAGGAGCTGGGCGAGCCATTTCGCCGTGACGCCATGAAGAAGCCGACGGTCGTGGCCGGTATCCGCCGCGATGATATGCGCCCCCAGCAGGTGACTTAGGCTTCATTATGTTTGTTTCGATAGCAACGACCGGTCATCGCCGCGCAAGCCGCGATCCAGAGCGACATCGCCTCTTTGCAGCTCTGGATGCTCGCTTTCGGGGGAATGAGCGGAAAGGAAGTTGACAGGAGTACAGAAGATGACTGTCGCAGTGAAGCCAGTGGCTGATCCCAAGATGGTCGTCGACGATCTCGTGCGACGGGCGCGTGCCGCTATGGCGGCATTTGCGGGCGCCGACCAGGCGCGCGTGGATGAGGCCGTCACCGCACTCGCCTGGTCTCTCTACAATCCTGCCCATGCCCGAGAACTCGCCGAACTGGCGGTGAAGGATACCCAGCTCGGCAACGTTCCCGACAAGATCATCAAGAAGCAACGCAAGACATTCGGCACGTTGCGCGACCTCCTGCGCGTGAAATCGGTCGGCATCATCGAGGAGGACAAGGCGCGGGGCATTGTAAAATACGCAAAGCCGGTGGGCGTCGTCTGCGCCATCACGCCCTCGACCAATCCGGGCGCGACCCCCGTTAACAAAGCGATGATGGCGATCAAGGGCCGTAACGCCATCATCATTGCGGCATCGCCCGCAGGCCTGAAAACGACGGCGCATACAGTCGAATACATGCGCTCCGAGCTGAAGAAGATCGGTGCGCCCGAGGATCTCGTGCAGATTCTGCCGCCGCCTGCATCGAAAGACATGACTCAAGCGCTCATGCAGGCGTCGGACCTCGTAGTCGCCACGGGCTCGCAGGACAATGTGCGCCGTGCCTATTCGAGCGGGACGCCGGCGATCGGCGTCGGCACGGGCAATGTGCCGGTGATTGTCGACGAAACCGCAGACCTCGACGATGCCGCCCGCAAGATCTGCGCGTCCAAGATTTTCGACAACTCGACGTCTTGCTCATCGGAGAATTCGGTCATCATCGTCGACGCCGTGTACGAGAAGGCAATCGCCGCGCTCGAGCGCGCAGGCGGCTACATGGCGTCCGGCGCGGAAAAGATGAAAATCCAGGCTGCGCTATGGCCCGACGGGAAGCTCAGCCGCACGCTGATCGCGCGCGATGCCGACGTATTTGCCCGTGGGTGCGGACTACCCGCGGCGGCGGAGTCGACAAAGTTCTTCATGGTCGAGGAAACGGGCGTCGGTCGCGATTTTCCTTTCTCGGGCGAAAAGCTGGCGCTGGTGCTCGCCGTCTACCGAGCCAAGGATTTCCATGCCGCAATTGCGCGCGCCAACGAAATTCTCGCGCACCAGGGGCGGGGTCATTCCGTCGGCCTGCATACGAATGACCTGAGCCGCGGCCGCGCGCTTGCCGAGCGTTCGGATGTCGTGCGGGTGCTTGTGAATCAGGCGCACACCTTCGGCAATGGGGGTGGCTTTGATAATGGCCTCAATTTTACCCTCAGCATGGGCTGTGGCACATGGGGGGGCAATTCAATCACCGGTAATCTCAATTACATGAACTTCCTCAACATCACTCATCTCGTCACCACCATTCCGGAAGACAAGCCGAGCGAAGAGGAGCTGTTCGGCGCGTATTGGAAGAAGTTTGGCAAGTGATCTCTGTTTGTCGTCACCGGGCCCGTCCTGGTAACCCTCGTTTACGAGACAGCGCGCTCCTAAGTGATGGCTGGACCAGCCCTGTCCATATTGAGGGCCAAGGTATGGCTCTGACATGAACTTCGAGGAGCACGCCGCGAAATCATGGGTGCTGGCGCCGGCCGGAATCCCGTTGCTGCGTGGCATTCTCTGCAGCAGCGATGCGGAAGCCGCATCGGCTGCTGCGAAAATCGGACCGTGCGTCGTCAAGGCACAGGTGCCCGCAGGCAAACGCGGCAAGGCCGGCGGCATCAGGCTGGCGCCGGGGGCGCAGGACGCAAAGGAGGCCGCGCGGCAAATCCTCGGCATGCAGATCGGCGATTACACCGTGGAGCGTGTGCTGGTAGAGGAGCAGGCCGCCATCGCCCGCGAGTTCTACCTTGCGGTGCTTGTCGATGTCGCCGCGCGCAAGCCGCTCATTCTTTTTTCAACCGAAGGCGGAATGGACATCGAAGAGATCGCCGCTGCCAATCCATCCGCGATCCGGCGGATGCTAGTCGAAATCGATGGCCGGCCTTTGGCGGCGGACATCGCGGGCCTGCTCGACGATCCGAGCATCGGAGAAGCACGCGAGCAGATCGCGCGCGTTATAGATCGACTTTATGCCGCATTCCGCGCCTGCGATGCCGAACTTTTGGAAATCAATCCGCTCACATTGCTCAAAGATGGCCGCGTGGTCGCTCTCGACTGCAAATTCGTGCTCGACGATGCCGCGGTCTACCGTCGGCAGGACCTTGCGAAAGCAGGGGCGGAAGACGCCATGACCCCCCTGGAAAGACGCGGCGCCGCAGCCGGTCTCAAGCTTATCCAGCTCGACGGGAATGTTGGCGTGCTCGCTAACGGCGCCGGCCTCACCATGACGACCATGGACGTCATCCGACACTATGGGGGCAAACCCGCGAACTTTCTTGAAATTGGCGGCGAGGCCTACACCAAGTCGGAAATCGCACTCGACCTTGTGCTTTCCAACCCCGGGGTGAGAAGCCTCGTGGTCAACTTCTGCGGCGCCTTCGCGCGAACCGACGTGATGGCCGGCGGCGTAGTGAAAGCCTGGCACAAGCTGAAGCCGAAAGTGCCGGTGTTCTTCTCGATCCATGGCACCGGCGAAGAAGAAGCCATCAAGCTGGTTCGCGGGGAACTGGGCATCGAGCCTTATGACCTGATGGAAGACGCGATTCAGGCGGCTGTGAGAGCCGCGCGATGATCGTTCGCAAGGAAGACGGCGTCATCGTCCTCGGTATTACCGGCAAGCAGGGCACCTTCTGGACCGAGAAGATGATTGCGTATGGCACGAATGTGGTTGCTGGCGTCAATCCGAAGCGCGCTGGTGAAATCCATGCGGGTGTGTCCATCTTCGCGACCACCTCCGAAGCGGTTGCAAACACCGGCGGAAAGGTGGCGGTCATGTTCATTCCCCCGCCGATGGCGAAGGACGCGGCCGTCTCCGCGATCGAGGCGGGAGTGAAGTTGCTGGTCGTGCTCACCGAGCACATTCCGGCACAGGACGTCATGGCCATGCACGCAGCCGCGGCAAAGCACGGCACGCGCATCGTTGGCCCCAACACGGCCGGCCTCGTCACGCCCGATGAATGCTTTGTCGGCATCATGCCGGCCTTCGTGCCGAGCGTGTTCAGGAGCGGACCGATCGGTGTGATTTCTCGCAGCGGCAGCCTCGGGACACTGGTTTGTCTCAATCTAACGCGCGCCGGAATCGGCCAGAGCGCCTTTATCGGTATCGGCGGCGATCCCATGCTCGGCACCAGCACACGCGACGCGCTCGAAGCGCTCGATCGGGATGACCGCACCGAGGCGATTGTGATCGTCGGCGAAATCGGCGGCGCCATGGAAGAGCACGCCGCTGCTTACGCGAGATCCATGAGCAAACCTATGGTCGCCTTCATCGCTGGAGCCGCCGCACCCTCAGGCAAGAAAATGGGACATGCCGGCGCAATCGTGACCGGCGCCTGGGGCAGCCATGGCTCCAAGCGCCGTGCCTTGGAAGAGGCTGGCGTGACCGTCGTCGATACGCCAGTTCAGGTCGCCACTGCCATCGCGGCGAGCCTCAAGTCCCGGATCAGCAAGGTTGCTGGGAATGCTATGGAAGGCCGGTGAGTCGGGCGGGCGTTACCGCAGCTCTTTTTGGTGCGGCACTTCTCCACCCGTTTGGTAATTCTTGTTTTGGTCCCAGAAACTTCGTGGTTCTCTGCGTCCAGCCAGCACGCGCTGTTCCACAAATGACATTAGCGTAGCGTGACAGTCTGAAAATCGGCTGGCAGCACGATCTCGAGGAGCTCGCAGTCCTCAGAATAGCCGCGCACCGTGTGTTTTATCTTCGGTGGCTGGATCCAGCATGAGCCAGCATGGAAGGTGTGCACGCCTTCACCTTCAAATTCGCTCTTAAACCAGCCCTTGAGCACGTAGACCATCTGAAAGTCGACATCGTGATAATGCGGAACGGCCACCTCGTCGGCGTTGAACGGCTTGGTCATGCGGATCACATGCGCCTGGACCATGCCACCGGTCGCCGGTGCAATACCGAGATCACGATAGGCGGAGTAGGGGCGCAGACCCTGATCGAAATCTTCCTCGCGAAGATGACTGAATGTGAAGCGCTGCGGCCTGCGTACTTTGGCGCGCGCTGCAGGTTTTGCGTGGCTTTTTCGCTTGTTGTTCTTTGACCTTTTTCCGATTGACTTGGTCCTGCGTTTTGCTTGCGCCATGACCGTCTCCGGTGTTTCCCCTATGATGAGCGACTTTATGCATTATCCTGAGGCCTGAGCGACATCCGCACAAAACGCGACAGAAGATGCGCGAGCCTCTAAGCCAAAGTTGCCGCGCCCGCTTTTCGTCGCCTTATTCGGCTGCCTCCGCCGCTCCTCCGTGGGCCTTCGACCACCCAGCTGGATCCGCGATGAATTTCTCTACCTCGGCAAGCATTCTGGACTCGAATCTGCCGCTCTGCCGAGCGACCGAGAGAACATCCTTCCAGGTGGTGAGTGCATGCAGCTTAACGCCAATGTCACCAAGGATTTTTTTACTCTGTGGGTAGATATCGTAGAAAAATAGCACGAAGCAGTGCTCGCATCGTCCTTCGCCATCTCGAATGGCGTTGATGAAGTTGACCTTGCTCTTGCCGTCGGTTGCGAGATCTTCCACCAGCAGCACACGCTGGCCGGGCATGAGCTTCCCCTCGATTTGCGCGCCGCGCCCGAATCCCTTCGCTTTCTTTCGAACATATTGCATCGGCAAATGCAGCCGGTCGGCGACCCAGGCCGCAAATGGTATCCCGGCCGTTTCTCCGCCGGCAACCGCATCGATCTCGCCAAGCCCCACGTCTCGCCCGATCGTTGCGACGGCAAAATCCATCAACGTCGAGCGCACATCGGGAAAGGAGATCAGCCAGCGCGAGTCGTTATAGACGGGGCTTGCCCATCCGCTCGTAAAGATGAACGGCTTGTCCTGCATGAACCGCACCGCCCCTGTGTCGAGATACATGCGTGCGGTCAGTTCGGCGATCGTATGCCTGTCGAGTAGTTCGGCGGTCATGACCTAACGGATAGTCCAGCACGGCAGTGAAACCAAGAGCCGAGGCCAGTTATCCGCTCATTCCCGCAAATCCAGGCCATCGAAGGCGTGACATCTGGGGCGCTGGATCCGGCTTGTGCAGCGATGAGCGGTTTCTTTACGCCGCCATGCCGCAGTGACGCGACAATTCACAGGCCAGGTCGAGCAGTGCCTCGTCACCTCCCGCCCAGCCGATGAAGGAAAGCCCGACCGGGCAACCGTTGATGGTCCCTGCGGGAATGCTCATCTGCGGCAGGCCCGCAATGCCCGACGTGCAGGTGAGGCGCATGACGCGAACGCGGAAATCCTCCAGCTCGGTAGCCGGCGTTTCGATTTTCGGAGCGATGGCGGGGGCGGTCGGCAGCGCAAGGATCGTGCCCGGCACGGCGATCTGGCGGATGTGCTCTCGCGCGTTGACGATCACCCGGCGCGCGGCATCAGCCTCTGCGCCGGTCACTGTCGAAGCAAATTGCATCCGCTCTCGCACGCCCGGGCCTATGTCCGGCTTTTTGCTGGTCACGAACGTGCCGAAGGTCTGCCAGGTCTCGTAGGCTTGGACGATTCGAAATGCCTCGCGCCAGGGATCGAAACCGTCCGGCGCGATCCTGCCGTGGACCATCCCGGGCAGATCATCACTCATGAGTTCGAGCAGAGTGCGCAGCAGATCGGAAATCAGCTCCTCGGCCTGCGCGAAGGCATCCTCGAGTACGACAACGCGGCCGATTTTTGCAGCGACACGTCGCTCATCCAGCAGGACTGCCCCGACATTGCGGAAAACACCGGGCGTCGCGGCAAACCAGCCGGGCACGTCGAAGCTTGGCGCCATGTCGGCTACGCCCGTGTGCGCTATGCGTTCATGCGTGGGGCGCAGGCCATAGATGCCGTTGAATGACGCCGGAATGCGGATCGAACCTCCGGTGTCGCTGCCGAGGGCGAAGTCGCACAGCCCCGCGCCGCAGGCCGCTGCCGATCCTGCCGATGATCCGCCGGGGAGGCGGCCCGGCGCTCTGGCGTTTACCGGGGTGCCATAATGCGCATTAGCGCCGCTGACGCTATAGAAAAACTCATCGCATATGGTCTTGCCGATGATTGTCGCGCCTGCGTCGAGAATTTTCTGCACCGGGGGGCAATGTCGCGCCGCGGGCGGATGCGCAGCGAACCATTCCGGGCTGCCGCAGCCGGTGCGCTCGCCGGCGATGTCGTACATGTCCTTGACGACGGCGCTCAATCCCGCGAGCGGGCCCGCGCCCGTTCCCTTGACCGGTGCAGCAATATCATGCGGCACAAAGCAGCTGCGATAGGCCTGCGGCAGCATCACGCGGCATCCCGCATTCTGCTCGCATTGAGATACCAATCCAGAATCTTGCAGCCGTCCCACGCCACCACCCCATCACGCGAAAGCAATTCGGCAAAGGTCCGCTCGACGTGTCCAACACGATGCGGCACGCCTGACAGATACGGGTGGCAGGCGAGCGCCATGAATTTCGGCCGCTCGGCTGATTCCGCATACAGCGTCTCGAAGTGATCGAGAGCCCTTCGATGCCACTCGTCAGAGGGTTGGTGCTGCAGCGCCATCATGACGATGTCGTGGATTTCGAAATTGTATGGCAGTGCGACAATCGGCTTATGGCGGGTCTGCACCGTGACAGGCTCGTCATCAAGCACCCAATCGCCGATATATTCCACGCCTGCCTCAGACAGATGGTCGAGCGTGTCGAAGGTCTGCGTGAGCCCCGGACCGAACCAGCCGCGCGGCCGCCGGCCGGAAAATTTTTCAATGACGTCCATCGATTTGGTGATGACCGAACGCTCGTCTTCAAGCTTGTGCATCGGCACCTGGTCATAGCTGTGTGCGTTGAGCTCCCAGCCGCTGTCCATACAGGCCTTCACCACCGACGGATAGGTCTCGCACACCTTTGCGTTGAGAGTGACCGTCGGGCTGATCCCGAGCTTGAGCATCATTTTGCGCAGGCGCCAGAAGCCGACGCGCATGCCGTATTCGTGCCAGCTCCAGTTCGGATGGTCCGGAAGCATGGGTTGGCCCTGAGGCGGCGAAATCACCATTCGCGCCATCGGGCGGCTCATGTCCCATTCCTCGAGTGCGAGCACCGGCCAGATCACGAGCCGCACGCCTTTCGGAAGCTTGAGCGGCTCGCGTCCTTCGATCGGTGAGTAGGCCAGTCGTTCGCGAGGATGCATGTGTAGGGCTCCGTCAAATTGCTTACGGCCGATATCCGGCCGAATGTATTCGGAATGACACGCAGTTTTGCAGCTGGAGTGCCTGTTGTACAGACTTCGCGCCAATCCGCGCGAGCGTGTACGATTGCGCATAGAGAAATCGGGCTGAAATGCAGCTGGTAAATTCAAAGAAAGACTTGCGACCAGTTCTGAAGAGCTAAAGGGCCAAAACAAGAGAAGGATCGAACGGCTTGCCGGTCTCAATTCCTTCTCTAGTCTCGCTCTTCCCGTGCCCGGCTACGCAGCAGCCTCGATTTTCGCAACGCCACGATACCAATCCAGGATTTGCTCGCCGTTCCAGTGCAGCACGCCCTGATGCTTGTTCACATAGTCGTAAATCTGCTCAAGATACTTGATGCGGTGGGGCTGCCCGCTGATGTAGGGATGGATTGCCAGTGCGCAGAACTTCGCGCGCTTCGCGCTTTCAGCATAGAGCCGGTCGAACTGGTCAATGGCGCGCTTGAGCAGGTAATCGCTCTCGTGGTGCTGGATCAGCATCATTGGAATGTCGTTGAGTTCGACCGTGTAGGGCAACGTTACTAGCGGCCCGTTCGCAGTCCGAATTACGGTCGGCTCGTCATCATAGACCCAGTCTCCAATGTACTTCACGCCGGCGGCCGCCAGCAGGTCGGGGGTGTCGAGCGTCTGAGTCAGTCCGGGCCCGAGCCATCCGACGGGCTTCTTGCCGGCGAATTTTGTCAGGATTTCCATAGTGCGTCTGATCATGCCGGCCTGATCCTTCTCCTTGTGGATCGGCCCTTGCTCGTAGGCGTGCCCCATAAATTCCCAGCCGGCACTGCGCGCCTCTTCGGCCACACGCGGATAATCCTCGCAGATGCGCGCATTCGCAGCGAGCGTGGGCTTGATGCCGAGGCGCTTGAACAGTTCGAAGAAACGCCAGCAGCCGACCCGCATGCCGTACTCATGAAAAGCCCAGTGAACCACGTCGGGCATCAGCGCCGCGCCAGTCGGCGCAGGGAGGAGTTGCCGCGCCATGGGCTTGCCGATGTCCCAGACCTCGTAGTTTACGATGGTCCAGAACACGATGCGGGCGTCGCCCGGTAGTTTCAGCGGCGGGCGATCCACGATCGCGGAATAGTCTGAACGTTCGCGGGGAATCATTGGATTGGCCATTTAGAAACTCCACTGTGCCTGGTCAGGCGATCCGTCATGCGAAAGCCGCGACTGCGCGCAGCTAGAAACACCACGGCCGCACCCGTCAAGGGCCGCTTGCGGCGGCTGCCTCAGGGCAAATTCACTTTGTCACGCCGTCGCCGCCACACGCAACCCAACGAGCCGTTCGAGCGTGGCGGTGTCCTTGAGCAATTGCGCCGATAGCGCGCGATGCGCGATCTCGCCCCTTTCCAGAATGACCGCATCGGCGGTCAATTCCAATGCGATGTCTGTATGCTGTTCGACCAGGACAATGGCGATGCGCCGGTCGGCGAGCATGAGCTTCATCGCGGCAACCAGCTCGTCGACAATCACCGGAGCGAGTCCCTCGAACGGCTCGTCGAGCAGCATCAGGGCCGGATTGATCATGAGAGCGCGAGCGATCGCCAGCATCTGCTGCTCGCCGCCGGAAAGCTGGTTTCCCATGTTGCGGCGCCGCTCGGCCAGCCGCGGGAAGAGTCGAAACACGGCATCGATGTCCCAGGCTCCTTGCCGCGCGGCGACCGTGAGATTTTCCTCAACCGAAAGCGAAGGAAAGATTTCGCGTTCCTGGGCCACCCAACCGATACCATTAGCCGCCCGGCGATCGGGAGCAAGTTGCGAAATATTCCTGCCGCGCCATGCAATCTGGCCTCCGCGCAGCTGCGTGTAGCCCATAATCGTCAGCAGGAGCGTCGATTTGCCGACGCCATTACGGCCGAGCACCGCAAGACTGCCGTTCTCCGGCAGCTCGACCGATATGCCGTGCAATACCACCGCATCGCCATAGCCTGCGGTCACATTGTGCAGTTTGAGAAGCGGTTCAGCCATGCTTGCGCTTGCCTAGATAGACTTCCCTCACACCCGGGTCCGCGGCGATTTCAGTGGGAGATCCTTCGGTGAAGATCGCCCCGCCGACTAGAACGATAATGTGGCTTGCGAAACGGAAGACCACATGCATGTCGTGCTCGATGAATAAGAGGGTCAAGTCATTAGACAGGCCTGCCACGGCTTCGAACACCTCGCCGCTTTCCTCGGGCGGCACTCCAGCAGCTGGTTCGTCGAGCAGCAGCACCTTAGGCCTGGTCGCGAGCGACAGTGCGATTTCGAGAAGTCGCTGGCGTCCATACGGCAATTCCCGTGTGACCTGATAGCAGGAATCTCCAAGCTTCAGTTTGCGCAGGATCTCGTAGGCTTCATCGATTGTTTCACTGTGCGAACCAACGCCGCGCCAAAAGTGGCCGGCAAGCCCGCGCCGCTCGGCAACTGCAAGCGCGACCGCCTCGAGCGCATTAAGCCCCGGAAACAGCGTGTTGATCTGGAATGTGCGCGCAAGCCCTCGCCGCACGCGCTCTTGCGGGCCGACCGAGGTGATGTCCTCGCCGGCGAGAAAAATCTGGCCCGCGTCCGGCCGCAGCATCCCTGTCATCAGGTTGATCAGAGTCGTCTTGCCGGCGCCGTTTGGCCCAATGAGGGCGTAGCGGGCCCCAACCGGAAGACTGATCTCGATCTCGCGCGCAACAGGCAGCGAACCGAATGCCTTCGAGAGTGCGCGCGTCGCCAACGCAGGCGTGCTCATTTCGATGTCCACCGCGCGTAGATGCGCGACAGCCCTCCAAGGATGCCATTGGGTAGGATCATCACGACGGCGACCAGCAGCGCGCCGATCCAGAAATACCAGTATTGCGGTGCGATACCGGAGAACTGGTCGCGCGCGACCAGGAAAATGATTGCCCCGATAATTCCTCCGTAGAGCCGGCCAGCGCCGCCGAGCACAAGCATGACAAGGACGTCGGCAGAGCGCTGGAAGCTGATGGATTCAAGTGAGACGCTCTCGGTGGTCTGGGCCAGCAGAGCACCGGCCAGGCCCGCAATCGCCGCCGCGATGGTGTAGGCCTTGCGGATATGGGCACGGCTGTCGGCGCCGATGGCGGGCATGCGAACCCAATTTTCCCGGATGCCTCGCAGCGCTAGCCCGAAAGGTGAATTGATCAGCCGGCGGGCGCCGAGAAAGACGATAAAGAGGGTTGCGAGGGAATAGCTGTAGGCGGTGTAGCCGTAGAGGTCGAACCTGAACATCCCAAGCACGGGCCACATCGAGATGCCTTGCAGTCCGTCGCTTCCGCCAGTCAGCCAGTGGGCCCGATTGGCTGCCTCGAAGGCAAGCAGGCCAAGACCAAGCGTGATCATGATCAACGTGAAATGCCGGAAGCGCGAGATGATGAAACTGGCGGCAAATCCGACGAGGCCGGCCACTCCTGCCGCGAAGATGAGGCCGGTGATCGGCTGACCCCATCCGTACTTTGAAAGCAATCCGGCCGAGTAGGCGCCTATGCCAAAGAAAGCCGCATGGCCTAGCGATACGATTCCCGCATAGCCGAGAATGATGTCGAGCGAGAGCGCGAACAGCGCCGTGATGGCGATCTGGCTCGCCAAAGACAGATATGCCGGAAACACAAAGAAGGGCAGCAGCGTCGCGAGCCAGAAGGCAAGCTCGAGCGGATGCCAGCGACTCTGCGCTTGCAGATAGGAGTGAGGGGTTGTGACTGCCGACTGAGCAATCGAGCTCATAAGCAACTCCCTTTCAGCTTATGCCCGTCCGACGGAATAAGCTGAGCAAGGCGTGTACCGATTTTAGGGCCGTAAGCGCGTATCCGGCTCGCATTTTCACCGCCTGCCGAACAGACCGGCGGGTCGCCACATCAGCACGACCACCATAACGAGATAGATCAGGAAGGCGCCAAGCTCCGGCGCATAATACTTGCCCGCGACGTCGCTGACCCCGATCAGCACTGCTGCAGCGAATGAGCCGGTGATCGAGCCGAGACCGCCGACTGACACGATGATCAGAACATAGACCAGATAGGTAAAGGCGAAGTTCGGGTCGAGCCCGACGATTTCGATCGCAAGGGCACCGCCCAGGCCAGCAAGCCCCGAGCCCAGGGCGAAGGTGGTCGCGAAAGTGCGGTCGACGTCGATGCCGAGACCACGTGCCATCCGCTGGTTGTCTACTGCAGCGCGCACTTGCGCGCCGAAGCGCGTGTATTCGAGGCCCCCGACAAGCAAAATCGTGACCGCAAGGGCAATGGCAATCAGGAAAAGCCGATACTTGCCTAGTCCCAGCCCGAGAAAGTTCACGCCGCCACGAAGAAGCTCCGGCGTTTCGACCGGTTGCTGGGTGGTTCCGAAAATGTAGGCGGCAATCGCAACCGAGATGAAAGCGAGTCCGATAGTCAGCAGTACCTGGTCGAGGTCGCTTGCCCGGTATAGCCGTCGATACAACGCGCGCTCGAGTACGACACTGACGATCGCTGCCGCAGCAAATGCGACCGGAAGTGTCGCGACAAACGGCCAATGGAATTCATTGACGAGCGTAATCGTGACGTAGCCGCCCAGCATGGCGAAGGCGCAATGCGCGAGGTTCACGAAATTCATCAGCCCGAGCGTCACGGACAAGCCAACCGACAGCACGAACAGCAGCATGCCGTAGGCGAGGCCGTCGAACAGGACACCGAAGATCGGAGGAAGCATCGATATGATAGCCCTAGGTTCAACCGATCGTCGCCGCGGGCAGGCGCCCAGGGAGACCTTTTGTAACTCGATTCTCTGGCTTTCACTGGAGCCTGCACTCAGGTCAGCCGAACGCTGGGCCGGGTGCAGAAATGAACGCCGTGGACCACGCTACGTTACGAAATGGGGCGATCGAATACGATCGCCCCACTCAAATTTCGTATGAGCTTAAGGCACCACTTACTTGTGCGTCGGGTCTTTTACGTTCGGGATTGTCTCAAACTCGACATTGACAATTTGATTGCCGACTTTCTCGACTCGGCGGATGTAGACGTTTTGTACGATGTCCCTAGTGGCGGGGTCGATTGATATCGGACCGCGCGGGCTTTCCCACTTCATGCCCTTGGCGGCCGCCACCAGTGCGTCGCCATCCGTCTTGCCGCCCGTCTTTTTCAGCGCTTCGTAGATGACGTGCATGCCGTCATAGCCACCGACCGCGAAGAAATCGGGATTGCGCTTGTACTCGGCATTGAAGGCTTTAACAAAATCCGAATTCATCTTGGACTTGTGATTGTAGTCGTAGTGCCAGCCGCTAATGCGGCCCAAGGCAAGATCACCCAGACTCTTGATCGCCGTCTCGTCGACGGGCTCGCCGGTGCTCAGGATCTTGATCTTTTTTGGATCCATACCGCGTTCTGCGAAGGCCTTTCCAAGCGCTGCTGGCTGTGCGCCGCCCGGAATAAATACGAAGATCGATTCCGGATTGAGATCCTTTGCGCGCTGGACGAACGCCGAAAAATCCGGATTGGCGATCGGCATGCGTACCGATCCGATAACCTCGCCGCCGGCGGCCTTGAATGCGCGCTGGAAGGCGGCCTCGGCATCGAGGCCGGGGCCGTAATCCGTCACCATGGTGTAGACCTTCTTCACGCCACCCTTCTTGACTGCCCACGTACCGAGCGTGTCTCCGATCATCGGCAGGGTCAGCGATACACGCACGATGTACGGCGATTTCTCGGTAATGACCGCTGTCGCCGCATTCATCACGACCATGAATTTCTTTGCTTCGGTGGCGACACTCGCTGCGCCGAGCGCTTCGGGCGTCAGCGCGAATCCGGCCAGAATATCGGCCTTGTCGCGAACGACCAGCTCCTGCGCAAGGCGCTTAGCCACGTCCGGATTGGGACCGCCGGTGTCCTTTCGGATGATCTCGATCTTCTTGCCGGCGACCTTGTCGCCGTGCTGCTTCATATACAGCTTGATGCCATTGTCGATCTGCGCCGATGTGTCGGCGAACTGGCCTGAAAAGGCACTAATGACGCCGATCTTGAGCGTCTGCTGAGCCCCGGCCGCACCGGGCAGCACGGCTGCGGCGAACATCGCCACGCCAGCGAATAGTAAGCGTTTCATCAGATCCTCCCCTGGCCAATTGCTTCTCTGTTTACCGCTACAATGCCTGAGGTTGCTCGCAAAGAAAAGCGCCGCGAAACGCTGGTCCGCGGCGCCATCGGTTCAGTCTATTTGCGTGCAAACATCGGTGTCAGGTCAGCGACAGAGTTGCCCGCTCGTAGCGGCCGGTGCCCATCTTTCCTTCAGGGAAGATACCGTGGGCAGCGATCCATTCGAAGGATTCTTCGTAGACTTCCTTCGTATATGGCTCGAAGACAAGCCGTTCGCCTGGCCCCCAACGCCGGGTGTCCATCCGATCATGGAAGCGGTCGGGGAATTCGTTCTTGTAGTAATGCGTGTAGAGCTCGGGACGCAGGTCGATGTCCCGTTGTGCCTTGCGCAGCGCGCGGAAGAACTTGCGCAGATCCTCTGGATCCGGATCCCCATGGATCATGGTACCGATCATGAAGGTGGTGTCGATGACTTTCCGGAAACCCAGCTGCTCGGCGAAATAATACGGGCCGCTGAAGAGATTCACCGCCGGCGCCTTGCCCTCGAGGAGCAATTCCATGCGCTTGAAGAGCATGCCATCGGCAAAATTGAGATTGATCTGTTCGGGCTTGAGATATTGTTCAACCGCCTGCACGGTCGCGTAATGGCTGCCTGACTGGTAGCCGACCGAGATCGGCACTCCGGCGAGATCGGCGGGCGTCTTCACAGCCGAATCGGCAGGGACGAAAATTCCGGCCGGCGCCACCGAATAGACGTCGGTGTACATCTTTCCGTGCCCGTTTGAAGCCGCAACGTTGACGGTCCAGTGGCAGGCACAACTCACGCTCGCCTTCCGGCCTTCCTCGAACGACTGGAATGCGCCGACCTTGTTGCCCTTGTCGTGGATCTTGCCGTCGGTAGCTCGGACCAACTCGCGGAATTCGTAGTCGAGCCCCTCTTTGCGGAAGTAGTCCTTCTCCTCAGCCACCCATTCCTGGAGACGGAAATGCGGTTCGATCAGGAATTTCGGCATGCTTTTTCTCCCTTGTTATTCAAGCCCTCTCATTCAATTCCAATAACGCTGCAAGCAAGCTCCGGAAATGGCTTTCCGGGTCTTCAGCAGCACGCGTCCTCCTCATGGAGACTTTCGCCACGCTCGGCGATGCGCCGGGCACGGATCATCTTGACGTGATCGTCCATTAATGCGCGGGCGCCGGCCACGTCGCGCAGTTCAATCAGGTCGGCAAGCTTGCCGTGGATTTCAAGAATGTGTCGGGCCAGCTTCGGCGTGGCCGTGGCATTCCGGCGCGGCCAGGACACGTGCTCGAGCGAGATGAGCTGCACGACCAGGACGCGGTTGTGCGAAGCCTCGGCAATCGCCAGATGGAAATCACGCGAGAGGCGAGTGAACCGATCGAGATCGTCCAGCGCGGCCTCCGCCTGGCCCAGCAGCTTGCGGAGCCCGGCGATGTCAGCAGACGTTGCGTTCTCGGCGGCGAGCTCTGCACCGAGCGCCTCGATCGCGCGCTGCGCATCCATGATCTCGGCGGTGGAAACTCCTGTGAGGTCGAGTTGTACGGCGAGCGCCTCGGCAAATAGCCTCGGATTGCCTTGCGCGATGCGTGCGCCGCCCCCCTTGCCCATGCGGATCTCGACAATCCCGAGTGCTTCCAGCGTCCGCAGCGCGTCGCGGGCGACGATACGGCTCGCGCCGAAACGGGCGGCGAGATCCCTTTCGGTGCCGAGAAACTCGCCCGGCTTGAGCTGCTTGGCGAACAACGCATCGCGAACCGAGCTGACGATCTGCGCCGATCGCGACGAGGAGCGGCCGGCGAACATGATCCGAGCGGTGAGTTCACCATTCATCATCACGGGCTGTCGAATGGCGCTGCGCAGCATCGATCCGGACCTGTTCAATTCTCATTATGGAGACCAGGATAGAATAGTAAAGATGCTATCTTTTGAATTTCAGGTCCACCATGGCTGAAATTTGAGGTTCACCGGCTGAAATGGCACTGGGCTCAAATAGCAAGGAGGGGCTCTCCCGATTGTTCCCCAGGCTTCATCCATGCTCGATGGGCTGCGCTGGTGGGACCAGTCGTGTAACCTGCCTCCTGCCTAGTGGGGGCAGGTTATGCGTTGGCAACGCGGTTGCGATAGTGCGTCCTGTTGGGTGCACCGGTATGTCGGCGTGCTGATCGGCACGGCAGTATTCATTCTGCTGCCGGCGCTACTGGTCGCGGGAGCTTACGACTGCCGCGGATCGCAGCCCGGCCTGCGCTGCGCGATCGCGAAACTGGCCTTTGACGACCGCGGCGGATTTCCGGATCGCAAGGAAGCGAAAGCCGATTAGCCCATTGTCGATCGCCACGACTCTGCTCATTGGTCTCCGTCATTGAAGGTGCAAACCGGAAGCCCAAAAACCCGCGTCTCAAGTGGTCCCGGACATGACGACCGCGATGTGAGAGCATCGCCTTTGACGACCGAAAATGCGTCGCGGGCTCAGGCGGCGCTCTTGCGTCCCCATAACCTCGCAGACGCGATATCGGCGCCTTTACGGATCGCGGCGAGCTTGAGCCAGACCACCGGCTCGATGACCCACTCACGTTTTGTGAAGGTGCCAAAGCCGCAGTCCGTCGAGGCGATGACGCGCTCGCGTTCGCCGACTGCGCGGACCGCCTCTTCGATGCGCCGCGCGACCACTTCCGGGTGCTCGACGAAATTGCTCGTCGTTTCGACCACGCCCGGAATAAGCAAAACGTCGTTCGGCAATGGATGTTTCTTTAGTGCGTCATATTCATGTGCGTGCCGGGGATTTGAAAACTCGATCGACAGCGCGCCCACATTGGCCTGGTAGAGAGCCGGAAGGATCTTCTCGAGTGGAACGTCGTGGATGTGGGGCCCTTCCCAATTTCCGTAACAGACGTGCAACCGGACCCGATCGCGAGGTATGCCGGCAATGCCGTCATTGATCGCCTGGACGTGCCGCTCGATGCGCTTGATGAACTGGGCATCGTCGAGATCGCGGTACATCATCGTACGGTCCATGGCGAGATCGGGCGCATCGATCTGCAGGAGCAAGCCCGCTTTGTGAATTGTCTGATACTCGTTCTTCATTTCGCGCGCGATGGCGTCGAGATATTCGTCATGGTTGCTATAATAGGCATTGAGCATCGTGGTCGAAATAATGCCGGGTGAGGGTGCGGTCATGAAGCGTTCAGAGAAGGCGCCAAGCTCATCGGCTATCCGATTGAAACCTTCCGTTTCTTCCTTGATCGGCTTCAGGTCCTTGTATTTGAGATCGCTCTGCGCCTCCGGCGCGCCCTGCTGACTCTTTGGCGGATTGGGGAAACGGCGCATCAAGTAGCTGAGCAACTCGGGAAATTCCTCGAATTCACGCCCGCGGCGGCGTTTCGACACGCCGGCAAATCCCGATACTCGCTGTGGCACATACGTCTGGAAGCCGATGCGGCGCTGCTCGCCGTCGTTGCCGATGTCGATGCCCGCCTCCATCTGCTTTCGCACGACATGACGAACCGCCTTGTCGATTTCGGAAGCCAAGACCTTGGCATCGAAATCCTTGCCTTCCTCCTGCGCCATCAGCAGGTCAGAAAGCGTTTCGTTTCGCGGCAGGCTGCCGACATGTGTGGTGAGGATACGGTCTCTACTGAAGATCATGAAAAGCTCCGGCTGGATTGAAATAGTGGGCCGCAGGCGTCCGGCAACGGGCGGGCATCGCTGATCGAGGCCAACACCTTAGCCGC
The DNA here is from genome assembly GCA_035718275.1 of Pseudolabrys sp. Classification (GTDB taxonomy): domain Bacteria; phylum Pseudomonadota; class Alphaproteobacteria; order Rhizobiales; family Xanthobacteraceae; genus Pseudolabrys. The sequence continues at coordinate 134,904 of DASTHI010000036.1, forward strand.
AATTTGCCGCTGATACAGCATGCTGCTCGGAATGCCGTCGATAACCGGCGCGACAGACGCGAACTATAATCACATTGCCGCGGCGGCTCACGCTGCGCATAATTCCTGGCCGTGACGCGGCCGCGGCGGGAAAACGCCGGTCGGCCAGATACAATTACCGTGCATGCGAACGCATGTGGAGGAGAACAGATGAAGGCTCCCGCGTCTGCGGAAATAGCGACCAAGCTGCCGCCTTTTCCGAGGGTGCCGCGCGATTACAATTTCGCGGCTGATGTGCTGCAGCGCAATCTTGATGCCGGCCGCGCCGGCAAAGCGGCCTATATCGACGCGCGGGGCACATACACTTACGGCCAGCTTGCCGATCGGGTCGCCCGATTTGGGGCGGCGCTGCGGGGCCTGGGTCTGAGGCGCGAGGAGCGCGTGCTGATTGCGCTGCTCGACACTATCGATTGGCCAACGGCGTTTCTTGGCTGTCTCAAGGCGGGGATTGTTGCCGTTCCGGTCAATACTCTCCTCACAGAGGATGACTACCGCTTCATGCTCGCCGACAGCCGGGCAAAGTGTGTCGTCGTCTCGGAGGAACTGTTCGCGAAATTCGCCAACATCGTCAAGGAAAGCCCCGATCTCGAACACGTGATCGTCTCAGGAAAGAATCCGCACGGCTACCGACTTTTCGAACATGTCATCGGCGCCGGCGAGCCCGAACCCTACACGGCTCCGACGACCAGCGATGATATCGCGTTCTGGCTCTATACGTCCGGTTCGACCGGAAAGCCCAAGGGCGCCGTGCACGTGCATGCGAGCTTAAAGTTGACTGCTGACCTTTACGGCACTCCGCTTGCGGGCGTGAAGGAAAACGACATCTGCTACTCGGTCGCGAAGCTGTTCTTTGCGTACGGTCTCGGCAATGCCTTGACTTTTCCGCTGACGGCCGGAGCGACCACCGTGCTCAATCCGGAGCGGCCGACGCCGGATGGCGTGGCGGCCCTGCTTCGCAAGCACCCGATTACTGTCTTCTATGCGGTGCCGACATTCTACGCAGCTTTCCTTGCGAGCCCGAATGCACCGCAGAAATCAGAGGTAAAGATCCGCCGCTGTATTTCAGCAGGCGAGGCGCTGCCCGAGGAGATCGCCCGGCGATGGAAGGACCGGTACGGCCTCGATATTTCCGACGGGCTCGGCACCACCGAGATGCTGCATATCTATCTCACCAATGCTCCCGGTGCGACAAAGTATGGTACGACCGGAAAACCGGTGCCCGGATATGAGATCAAGCTCATCGGCGATGACGGCAATCCGGTGAAGAAGGGCGAGATGGGCGAACTCTACGTCCGCGGACCCACGAGCGCGATTATGTACTGGAACAACCGCGAAAAATCGCGTTCGACTTTCCAAGGCGAATGGACGCGCTCGGGAGACAAGTACATCGAAGACGAGGACGGTTATTTTATTTGCTGCGGACGTCAGGACGACATGCTCAAGGTATCGGGCATGTATGTCTCGCCGTTCGAAGTGGAGGCGGCGTTGTCCTCACATCCGGACGTTCTGGAGGCAGCCGTTGTCGGCTGGAATGACGAGCAGAAGTTGATCAAGCCGAAAGCGTTTGTAGTTCTCAAATTGCCGGATAAAGCCAGTGACGCGCTTGTTCACGCGCTTCAGGAGCATGTGAAACAGAAGCTCGCCCCCTACAAGTATCCGCGCTGGATCGAATTTCGCAAGGACTTGCCGAAGACCGCAACGGGCAAGATTCAGCGGTTCAAGCTCAGGGCGGAAGAATCCGACGCACAAATCAAATGACGTCAAGTCCCGCGAATGCAGGGCATCCGGCAAGCCAGTGCATAGATGGCTTTCATGCTCTGGAATACTGGATCGGAGGAGTGTCAGCTTGCTTTTGAGCCAGTCGGGCTTTCTGGATATTCAATCTCAAAAACTTGAGTACCGGTTCATCGGCCCGCAACCCGACAGGGCTCCCACGCTGGTGCTGCTGCACGAAGGCCTCGGATGCGTCGGGCTATGGAACGATTTTCCCGACCAACTGCAAAAGGCGACCGGCGTGGGCGTATTTGCCTATTCGCGCGCAGGGTACGGGCAATCGAGCCCGGTCACCCTGCCGCGACCACTGACATACATGCATGATGAGGCAAGTCAGACGCTTCCGGCCGTGCTCGACGCTATCGGATTCAGAAGGGGGCTGCTGATCGGCCACAGCGATGGTGCCTCCATTGCAGCAATCTATGCCGGAAGCCACCAGGATCACCGCGTTGGCGGGCTCGTGCTCATGGCTCCGCACTTCTTTACCGAAGATCCAGGCATCGCCTCCATTGCCGAGGCTAAGAATGCCTACGAAACGGGTGACCTACGCGCGCGCCTGTCCCGCTGGCACGCCGATGTCGATAACGCGTTTAAAGGGTGGAACGATGCGTGGCTCGATCTGCAATTCCGCAAGTGGGATATCACCGAATTCCTCGCCTATATTCGCGTCCCGATATTGATCGTGCAGGGCGAGCACGATCAGTACGGCACCGTCAAGCAGATCGAGACTGCGGAGCAGGAATGTTACTGCCCGGTGGAGGTTGCCCTGCTGCCCGGCGTGCGCCATTCGCCGCATCGCGATGCCCCGGAAGCGACACTTGCGGCCATTTCTGACTTCGTCCGCCGCGCACTGCAGGCGAACGAGTGGGTCGAGGCGGCGTGAGCGAATCGCTCATTCCCGCGAAAAGCGGGAACCAGAAAGAACGGGTCTTCGCTTCGCGGGGACGAGCGAATAGAGATGTCTATTCCGCCGCCTGCTTGGCGGCAGTGCCATGCTGGGAGACGAGGTAATCCATCGCCGCCTGCACGCCGCCTTTCTTGTGCGGTACGTTGGCGAGCGAAAGAGCCATCTCTGTTGCGGCGAGACCTCCGAGCAGCATGGCGTCGTTGATATCGCCGAGATGACCGATACGGAACATTTTGCCTGTGAAGCGGCCGAAGCTCGATCCATAGGAAATGTTGAAGTGGTCAAGCGCCAAAGCACGGAATGCGTCAGCGTCGTGTCCGTCCGGTAGCAGCACCGCCGTGATCGTCGGTGAATAGTATTTCGGCTCGCGGCAAATAATGTCGAGACCCCAGGCCTTCACCGCACGTCGTGTCGCTTCCGCCAAACGGTCGTGTCGGGCGAAGACATTCTCGAGACCTTCCTCGTGCAGCATTTCGATCGAGACAGCGAGGCCTTGCAGCATCTGTGTTGCGGGCGTGTACGGGAAAAAACCGACCTTGTTCATCGTCAGCATTTCGTCCCAGGCCCAGAACGACTTCGGCAGCTTCGAGGTCTTGTTCGCCGCCAGTGCCTTGTCGCTCACGGCGTTGAACGACATACCAGGCGGCAACATCAAACCTTTCTGAGCGCCGCCGACGGTCACGTCGACGCCCCATTCGTCGTGCCGATAATCGGTCGATGCCAGCGAGGAAATGGTGTCCACCATCAGCAATGCCGGATGGCCCGCACGGTCGATCGCCTTGCGGATCTCCGCTACCGGCGAAAGGCAACCCGTTGAGGTTTCGTTGTGCAGAAAACAAATGGCCTTGATTTCTTTGCCCTTGTCCTCGCGCAAACGGGCCTCGATTGCGGTCGGATCGGCACCGATGCGCCAGTCGGTCGCGATGAATTCGGGATTGAGGCCGAGCTTTTCGGCCATCTTTTTCCACAGCGTGGCAAACTGGCCGGTCTCGACCATCAGCACTTTGTCGCCGGGCGACAGTGTGTTGGTGAGGGCGGCCTCCCAGGCGCCGGTTCCGGTTGCCGTATAGATGATAACGGGATTAGTGGTTTTGAAAATGGTCTTGATGCCTTCCAGGCATTTCTTGGCAAGGCGCGCAAATTCCGGGCCGCGGTGGTCGATGATGGGTGTATCCATCGCCCGCAGAATTCGGTCCGGAAGCGGCGTCGGCCCGGGAATATGCAGGAAGTGTCGCCCGACCGTACGCGAGGAGTTCTTAGCCATAGGGAGTCTGCTCCTGAATCGGCAGCTTTTTGGATATTGGTGGTCTTTGCCACGGCGCTTTCCGGTCAGGGAGCAGCGCTTGTGGCGTTGAACTATGAATGCAACAGTGCGGTCAAGCGGTTTTCCGTAATGCGCGCTGTTCGGTATGCATAGGTTCGGCGCAGCGGCATAGCGTAGCCAAAAAGGATAAGAAAAGGTGGCCGTAGTCCCGGGCCTGGAGCGTAGGCTGAAGGCCGAATTGACCGGGGAGGTACAATTCGATCCTTTCACGCGCGGGCGCTATTCCACCGATGCATCCCACTATCAGATCACCCCGATCGGCGTAGTTGCGCCACGCACGATCGAGGAGGCGGATCGCGCGATCGCCATCGCGCGCGGCGAGGGTGCTACGGTGCTGGCGCGCGGCGGCGGGACATCGCAGGCGGGGCAGACAGTCGGCGAATCTCTCGTGATCGACTGCTCGAAATATCTCACGCGCATTCTCGATCTGGACGTCAAGCGCCGCCGCGTCACTGTCGAACCCGGTATCGTGCTTGACGAGTTGAACCGTCAGCTCAAACCGCATGGCCTGTGGTTTCCAGTGGACATATCCACGTCCTCGCGCGCGACCATAGGGGGCATGGCGGGGAACAATTCGTGCGGCGGCCGCTCGCTGCGCTACGGCACCATGCGCGATAACGTGATCTCGATAGAGGCGCTGCTGGCCGACGGCACTCTCGCGCATTTCGGGCGTGTCGGAGGACATTTGAAGGACGTTCCCGCGCCCTTGCGCCCGCTTGCGGCGGATCTGCTCGCCATCGGCGCACGTGAAGCCGACGAGATTGCGGCCCGCTTTCCCAAGGTGCAGCGCCGCGTCGGCGGCTACAATCTCGATGCGCTGGTGCCCGGAAAGAATGACATCAACCTCGCGCATGTGCTGGTGGGAGGCGAGGGCACGCTCGCGTTTTCAACTCGGATCGAACTCAAGCTCGCGCCGCTGCTCGGACGCCGGGCCGTCGGCGCATGCCATTTCGGAAGCTTCTTCGAAGCGATGGCTTCGGCACAGCACATCGTGCGGCTGAAGCCAATCGCGGTCGAACTGATTGATCGCACCATGGTCGAGCTTGCGCGTGCAATGCCGATGTTCAGGCCGACACTCGAGAAATTCGTGCGCGAGACGCCTGAAGCCATCCTGGTTGTCGAATTCGGCGAAGACGATCACGAAACCAATTTGCGTCAGCTGCAGCAACTGAAGGATCTTTTGGGCGATCTCGGTTTTGGCTGGGACAGGAATGGGGCCAAGTGGGGCGGAGTGGTCGAGATTCTGAATCCGGACCTGCAGGCAGCTATCACGGAAGTGCGCACGGCGGGTCTCAACATCATGATGTCGATGAAGGAGGAGGGAAAGCCTGTTTCCTTCGTCGAGGATTGTGCCGTGCCACTCGAGCATCTCGCCGATTACACCTCCAGGCTCACGCAGATTTTTGAAAAACACGGCACGCGCGGAACGTGGTACGCGCATGCCGGTTCGGGATGCTTGCATGTGCGCCCTGTCCTCAACCTGAGGCAGGACAAGGACGTACGCGCCATGCGCGAAATAGCCGAGGAGGCTTTCGCGATGGTGCGTCAGTACAAGGGCTCACACTCAGGCGAGCACGGCGACGGGTTGGTGCGGTCGGAGTTCAACGAGCCAATGTTTGGCTCGCGCCTCGCGCGCGCTTTCGAGGAGGTCAAGGACCGGTTTGATCCGAACGGATTGTACAACCCGGGCAAGGTCGTTCGCCCGCCGAAATTCGATAACCGCATACTTTTCCGCTACCCCCTGGGATATCAGGGACAACCGATCGATACCCACCTTGATTGGTCGGCATATCCGGGTGCGGGCGGCGGATTTCAGGGCGCGGTCGAAATGTGCAACAATAACGGCGCCTGCAGAAAGTTGTCGGGCGGCGTGATGTGCCCGAGCTATCGTGTGACGCGCGACGAGCGCGATGTCACGCGCGGACGCGCCAACAGTCTGCGGCTTGCGGTGACCGGCCAGCTTGGGGCTGCGGCGCTCGTCTCCGATGAGATGGCCGAAACTTTCAAGCTCTGCGTCTCGTGCAAGGCGTGTCGGCGGGAATGTCCGACAGGCGTCGACATGGCGCGCATGAAGATCGAAGTGCTGGCCGCGCGAGCTAAGAAGTACGAGCTACCGCTACACGAGAAACTGATCGGATTTCTGCCGCACTACGCACCCTACGCCGCACGCTGGTCATACCTTTTCAATCTTCGCAATCGAAGCTCGATCCTGCGCAAAGCCTCGCAGCTCGTTGGCCGGTTTTCGGCCCGGCGTAACCTGCCCCAATGGCGAAAAGACATTTATCGAGATCGCTCTGACTGGCGGTACGTGAGTAGTGAGGCACGCGAACCGGTGCGGGAAGTCGTGCTCTTTGCGGACACTTTTAATCGCTACTTCGAACGCGAGAATCTCGATGATGCGCTGCGCGTGCTGGTCGCCGCCGGCTATCGCGTCCACGCGCCGCTGCCGCACGATGCCGGCGAGCGGCCGCTCTGCTGCGGGCGCACATTTCTTGCGGTCGGGCTTGTGCAGGAGGCCCGCATTGAGATGCAGCGCACTTTGGACATACTCGCGCCCTACGTCGCGCGTGGCGTACCGATCATCGGGCTGGAACCCAGTTGTCTCTTTACGTTCCGGGACGAATTGCCGGCGCTGTTGAGGGTCGAGTCGGCGCGTGAACTGGCGGCGCACGCCTGGCTGCTCGAAGAATTCCTTGCCCGCGAGCATGACGATGGACGCCTGAACCTGGCATTGGCGCCGCTGCCCAGGAAAGCATTGCTGCACGGCCATTGTCATCAGAAAGCATTCGGCACGATGGGCGCCGTCGAGGCCGCGCTGCGGCTAATCCCGCAGCTTTCGGTGGAAACTGTTGAATCCAGCTGCTGCGGAATGGCTGGGAGCTTTGGCTACGATGCGGAGACCATCGATGTTTCGGAGAAGATGGCCGAGCTGTCGCTTCTGCCGGCAGTCCGCAGGGCTCCGGCAGACGCCTTGATCGTCGCCGACGGTACCTCCTGCCGCCAGCAGATTCAGCATGGCAGCAGGCGCGAGGGAATCCATGTGGCGCGGCTGCTGGCAATGAGTCTTGCAGCGGCTGAGCGCGATCGGGGAAGCCGAAATGCCAGTTAAGCTGCCTACCTCCCTCGTCGGCTCCTATCCGCAGCCGGAGTGGCTGATTGACCGCGGGCGTCTTTCGAAGATGGTGCCGCGTGTGCGGATGGACGATCTGTGGCTGGTCGATCCGAAAGAGCTCGAAGCGAAGCAGGATGAGGCAACGCTGCTTGCCGTTCGGGAGCAGGAGCGCGCCGGCCTGGATATCATCACGGACGGCGAGCAGCGTCGCGAAAGTTACTCCAATCGTTTTGCGACTGGACTTGAAGGAGTGGATATCGACAATCCCGGCTCCACACTCAACCGGAGCGGCAAACCAATTCCCGTGCCGCGTGTCATTGGAAAGATCCGGCGCAAGCATCCGGTCCAGTTGCGCGATCAGCAGTTTCTGCGTGCCCACACGAAAAAGACAATTAAGATGACGGTGCCTGGCCCGTTCACGATGTCGAAACAGGCTCAGAACGAATTCTACAATTCCGATGAAGCGATGGCGCTGGACTACGCTGCCGCGGTCAATGAGGAGATCAAGGATCTCTTCGCGGCCGGTGCCGACATCGTGCAGATCGACGAGCCGTGGATGCAGCAGCATCCCGCGGAGGCTCGCGAATACGGAATCAAGGCGCTGGATCGGGCGCTCGACGGTATTTCAGGCACCGTCGCGGTGCATCTCTGTTTCGGATACGCGGCGGTCGTGCGCAATAAGCCGGCGGGCTATTCATTCCTGCCCGAACTGGAAGTCTCAAAAGTCAGACAGGTGTCGATCGAGGCGGCGCAGCCGAAGCTCGATCTCAAAGTGCTGGAAGAGCTGCCGTCTAAGACGATCATTCTTGGAGTGATCGATCTCGCCAACATGAGCATCGAAACCCCGGAGCTCGTCGCTGCGCGCATCCGCAAAGCGTTGCCGCATGTGCCGGCGGAGCGGATCGTGATCGCACCGGATTGCGGGATGAAATACCTGCCGCACGACATTGCCTTCGAGAAAATGCAGGCAATGGTGCGGGGCACGGCTATCATACGCGGCGAGCTTGCAGCTTCCTAGCCGCCGTAGAACACGTTCACCAGCAGCAACGGGATGAATGGCACATAAGTGCACAAAAAGAGTACGAACAGCAGTGCAATCAGATACGGCACGTTGACTTTGGTAGTCTCCCAAATGTCGGACTTAGCGATAGCGCAAGCCGTCATCAGCACGCTTGCGACGGGCGGCGTCTGCTGGCCGATGGCGAGATTGAGCGTGACCACCAGCCCAAAGTGAACGGGGTCGATGCCCACGGCATTGATCATCGGCATAACGATCGGGATCACAAGGATGATTGCCGCTGCCGAGTGCAGGAACATGCCGAGGATCAGAAACGCGATGTTGAGCAGCAGCAGCACCACATATTTGTTGTCGGTGACCTGAGTAATGGCATGCCCTAGCGCCTGCGGCACCTGCGCCTCGGTGAGGAATGTTCCGATGAGTGCCGATGACGCCACGAGTAGCATCACGACTGCGGTCTGGATGCCTCCGTCGACGCACGCCTTTCTCAATTCTCGGATATCGAGATCACGGTAGATCAATGCACCGACCGCAATTGCTGCGACAACGGCCATCCCCGCACCTTCGGTCGCGGTGACGATTCCGCCGAAAATGCTGCCGAGTATCGCAATCGGCAGGATAAAAGCCCACAGTGCTTCCTTGAATGTGCGCCAGACCTCTGCCAGCTGAAAACTCTGCTCGCGCGGAAACTTGTATCTAAGGGCGTGGTAGTAGGCCGCCCCCGCCATCGCCAGCGCGCCGATCAGGCCTGGAATGATCCCGGCGACGAAGAGCTTCACCACCGATGTCTGCGCCATCACCGCATAAAGGATCATCGGTATCGAGGGCGGAATGATGATCGCGAGGCTGGCCGCAGAAGACATGGTGGCTGCAGCGACTTCCTTCGAATAGCCGCGATTCTTCATGGCCGGGATCAAGATGGTGCCAAGCGCTGCAACGTCGGCAACGGCAGAACCCGAGATTTCGGCGAAAAAGACCGAGGTGCCGATGGCAACCATGGAGAGTCCGCCGCGAATGAAGCCGACCAAGGCGGACGCGAACGCGATCAGCCTGCGCGAAATGGATGACGCATTCATTATCGCGCCAGACAAGATAAAGAGCGGGATTGCGAGTAGCGGAAAACTGGAAGCACCGTCGTACATCACCAGTGCCAGATTGGGCAGCATATGCGGGCCCTGGATAATGATGATGGCGACCATCGCCACGAAGCCGAGGGCAATTGCAATCGGCACGTTAAGGATTGCGAGTGCAAGCATTCCGAACAGCATCAAAGCGATCGTCATCGACTCTTCTCCGGCCCGCTCAGGTCGGGTGCGCCGTGAGACATGGCCTCGATCGCCTCGGTATCGATGAAACCGGAGCCGCGAGCGTCACGTAGCAGCTTCGGAACCCGCAGCGCCTCGGCAATGACGAAGAGCGCCGCGCCAATCGGCACTGCCGAGGCGGTGACTCGCTGCGGCACCCATTCGAGACTCACCAGGTTATCTCCGCCCAGAACGATCAGGACCTCGATGCCGGTCCACGTCAGCATAATGAAAAATATGAACACGACGGCTTCAGCAAACAGCGTTGCCGCCACGCGCAGCCTCGAAGGCATCGCATTGACAAAACCGGGCACGCCGATGTGCGCGCCTTTCAAAGCAGCAAGTGCCGAGCCGTAATAAGTGAGCCAGACCAGCCCAACGGACGCGATTTCGTCGTACCAGGAAAGCGAATGGCCGATATAGCGAAAGCAAAAGCCTGCAATGACGAGTAACGTCAGACCGGCCACCAACGCGATTACGATGCCTTCGAGCAGGCGCTCGAAGCCGGCGCGGATTCGATCGAGGTTCAAATTCGAAAATCCTTCGAATCAAGGGGCCGCCTTGAAGGCGGCCCCGGTGCTGGTAGCGGGAATTAGTTTGCGAGGGCGAGCGACTTGTCGATCAACTCCTTGCCGCCCGGCACTTCTTTGGCGAACTCGTCGTAGATAGGTTTGCTCGCCTTGATGAAGGCATTTTTGTCGGCGTCGTTTACCTGCATGCCGGCGTCTTTCAACTTCTTGAATAGGCTCTCATCGAGATCCGCGGCAATCTTGTACACCACCGGCTGCATTTCGACCGCCGTATCGCTGAGAATCTTCTGCACATCGGCCGGGAGCTTCGACCAGCTTGCGCCTGCGGTCACGTAAGCCGGCGTGTACACGTGACCGGTCATCGATAGATATTTTTGTACTTCATAGAAGCGGGCGGGATAGATCTGGGCCAATGGATTCTCTTGGGCATCCATCACGCCAGTCTGCAACGCGACGAACACTTCAGAGAACGCCAGTGGGCTGGGATTGGCGCCATAGGCCTTGAACATCTTGACGCGCCATGTTCCGCCCGGAACCCGGAGTTTCAAACCTTGAAGATCTGTCGGCACCTTTATGGGATGCTTGTTGTTGGTGATCTGGCGGAAGCCGTTCTCCCAAATAGCGATGATCCTGTAACCGGCCTTTTCGGCAATCGGCACCATAATTGGGTTGACCACCTGATCTCGGATCTTCGCCATGTGCGTGCGGTCCTTGACGAGGTAAGGCATCTCGAACACGCCAAATGCCGGCACCTGCGATGACATGACTGTGGAGGGCAGCGCGAGATCGACTGTCCCGAGCTTGAGCTTTTTCATCAACTCGCCGTCGCCGCCGAGTTGGCTGGAGCCGTAGACAACAACTTTCGCCTTGTTGCCGAGCTTGGCATTGGCGCGCTTAGCGAATTCCTGTGAGGATTGGTCGAAAAGCGAACCTGGCTCTCCGACATGGCCGAATTTGATTTCTGTTTGTGCGGCGGCCGTGCCGACCGACAACAAAGACGCCGTAATGAATGTGAGCAGCAGTTTGGCGAGCGGCATGACGTTCCTCCCGAAGCTTTTGTAATTATAGCCGGCGGATTCGTGCCGGCTCCCACGGTCGCCTGTTTGGTTATCAATACAAACCTGGGCGCTCAACGCAAGGTCGCAAGAATCGGCAAAATTGGACGAGGGCGATCTCAAAGACGGAAAATTGCGTCTGAATCAGACTTGTGCGTGGGTTAGTCGCTGTGGTGCCGTAGAGTGACAGCAGCAGTGACCCGCCCGGACGGGGACATGACCGGGCGGGTCGTGGATCGGCGCGAGGATGGTCGGGAGGCAGGCGCCGATCGCATTTGCTTGTCAATAAACGTCACAGACGCGGATCAGGCGCACATTGCCCCACCGGTCGTACCGCTCGACCAGGCGGCATTCCCTGTAGCCGGGAGTGAAATAAATTGGGCCTGAATAGGCGTTCGAGGCGGCAGCGGCGCCAATCAACGCGCCAGCAGCGATTCCGACGCCTAAGCCGAAGCCAAAGCGAGGATGAGCGTGGGCACTGCCGACCGTCGTAATGACAGCACCCGCGAGCGTAAGACCGGCAACCGCAGCAGCCGTGAATTTGGACTGCATCGACATGGGTTTCTCCATCTTAAACCTGAACGGCGAATGCGCCGGATACGTCTTTGTCGCGGAAGTGGAAGAAAGGTTCAAACAGACGGGTAGAATTTTGCATCGCCGTTCTCGTTGCATTACTCACTGCGAAGCTGTGGCTGTTTTTCCGGCTCGAAGGGAAGCTTGCGCATGCGACCAGGAATGATTGTTTGTGCGGGAACTGCAATATCGATGCTTGTGCTTCTGTCGGGCCAGGAATCGCAAGCCCTCGACAGGGTGCGCTTCGGCACGAACTGGCTTGCCGAAGCCGAGCACGGCGGTTTTTACCAGGCTATCGCCGACGGCACGTACAAAAAATATGGTCTCGACGTCACCATTGTTCCCGGCGGACCGAATATCAACAATCGGATACTTCTGCCGGTCGGCAAACTCGATTTCTTCATGAGCGCCAACTCGCTGCAATCATTCGATGCAGTCGAGCATAACATTCCCACCGTCGCGGTGGCAGCGAGCTTCCAAAAGGATCCGCAGGTATTTGTGGCACACCCGGACCTTCGAACCTTCGAGGACCTGAAGACCCGCACGCTTTTCGTTTCAAAGGAAGGCGTCGCCAGCTACTTCCAGTGGCTCAAGGCGGAATTCGGCTTCAACGAGTCGAAGATCAAACCGTATACCTTCAACGCGCAGCCGTTTCTGGCCGACAGGAATTCTGCGATGCAGGGATACGTGACGTCCGAGCCGTTCGCCATCGAGCGTCTGGGTCATTTCAAGCCCGTTGTCTTTCTGCTCGCCGACCAGGGCTTCAATGCTTATTCGACATTGATCGAAACCCGTCGTGATCTGGTACTTAATAACCCCGATCTGGTGCAGCGTTTCGTCGATGCGTCGGCGATCGGCTGGTATCATTACATCTACGGCGACAACAGGCCTGGGAATGAGCTGATCAAGAAGCAGAACCCAGAGATGACGGACGACTTGTTGTCCTATTCCGTCGCAAAAATGAGAGAGTATGGCATCGTTGATTCGGGAGATTCGGTGACAAACGGAATCGGCGCGATGACGGACGCCCGCTGGAAAAGCTTTTTCGAAAAAATGGTTCGGGCAGGCGTCGTCAGGTCGAATCTCGACTACAGACGCGCGTATACGCTCCAGTTCGTCAACAAGGGTGTGGGCGTCGACCTGCGGCCGAAATGACCTCGCGAGCCGCAATTGTTGTTTCCCTCCGCAATGTCGGCAAGACCTTCGAGCGGGGTACCGTCGCGCTCGAGGCATTTGATCTCGATGTGCGCGAGGGAGAATTCGTATCGCTGCTCGGGCCATCGGGCTGCGGGAAATCGACGGCGCTGCGGATCATTGCAGGGTTGAGCGTAGCATCAGCAGGCTCGATCGAGTGGGCAAAAGGGCCCGGGAGCGTCGGCTTTGTATTCCAGGAGCCGACATTGATGCCTTGGGCGACGATAGCGGCAAATGTGCAATTGCCGCTGAAACTTGCGCGCGCAGATAAATACAAATCGCGAATCGCGGCCAGCGCTGCGCTGGCGCGAGTGGGATTAACGAATTTTTCGCAAGCATATCCGCGCGAGCTGTCCGGCGGCATGAAGATGCGCGCTTCCATCGCGCGCGCTCTCGTCACCGAGCCGCAAATGCTGCTGATGGACGAGCCCTTCGCGGCGCTCGACGAGATTACCCGCTTCAAGCTGAACAACGATCTGCTTGCTGTCTGGCAGGACATGCAGCGAACGGCGATCTTCGTGACCCATTCGGTTTTCGAGTCGGTCTATCTTTCGCAGCGTATCGTCATCATGACGCCGCGACCCGGGCGCGTATTCACTGAAATAGCGGTGCCGGTGCCGTATCCGCGCGACGAGAACTTCCGGACCTCGGCGGAATACGCCGCGTTGTGCCGACAGGTGACTCATGCATTGGCCGATGCGATCGCGACAGGAGAAGCATCATGACCGCGCGTATTCTCCGCGTGATGCTGCCGATGGTTTTTCTCGGGATTTTCGTCCTCTGCTGGGAGCTTCTAGTTCGGATCTTCGCGATTCCGCCGTTTGTCCTGCCCGGTCCGGGTATCGTCTTGATGACCTTGATTTCCGATGCCGGCCTTCTTTGGAATTCGCTCCTCGTGACGCTGACGCTGACATGTGAGGGTTTTCTGCTCGCCGCGTTCGGCGGCATCGTTTTGGCGATCGCGTTCAATCAATGGCGATTGGTCGAGTATTCCTTGTACCCCTATGCCGTGATCCTGCAGGTCACGCCCATCGTTGCCATTGCACCGTTGCTCCTGATCTATCTTCCTCAGCCTATCGCCGTGCTCTCCTGCGCATGGATTGTGGCGTTCTTTCCCATTCTGGCCAATACCACCTTGGGCCTGAACTCGGTCGATCACAACCTTCTCGCGTTGTTCGAGCTGTACAAGGCCTCCCGCTGGCAGGTCCTGTGGAATCTGAAATTGCCGTCGGCGCTTCCCCAAATCCTCGCCGGACTGCGCATTGCCGGTGGCCTGTCGCTCATCGGCGCGGTGGTTGCTGAAATCGCGGCCGGCTCCGCAGGTGCGGGCTCCGGATTGGCCTACCGGATCGCCGAATCGGGATACCGTCTCAACATTCCGCGCATGTTCGCTGCGCTGCTGCTTCTTTCACTTGCCGGAGTGACAATCTTTTTTTCACTCGCTGCAATTTCGCACTTCGCGTTGCGCCGCTGGCACGAGAGCGCGGTGAAGCGGGAGGTCTGACTATCCGGCGGCCCATTGCATTGCGATGCCAAGCGCTGCCATGGTCACAACGACCTCGATCAGGCCGCGGTGCAGTCCGAAGGCAAGAGCGGATGCGATTGCTGCAAGGATGATTGCGCGCAGATCGAGCTCCAGCGGATCGAATGCATACCAGCGCAGCGGTCCCGCGTGCATTTCGGTGATGTTGCCGAAGAGCACGTGCAGCGCGAACCAGACGGACAGGTTGAGAATGACGCCGACGACCGCAGCCGTAATCGCTGCTAGCGCGCCCGCCAATCGATGGTTTGCCCGCAATTGCTCGAGGAATGGCGCGCCGGCAAAGATCAGCATGATCGAGGGCACGAAAATCACCCAACTCGCCATTACTGCACCGAAAACACCTGCGGTAACGGGTGCAAACGGCGCCGCGTTGCGAAACGCGGCAAGGAAGCCGACAAACTGTGTCACCATGATGAGCGGTCCGGGTGTGGTCTCCGCGAGGCCGAGACCATCGATCATTTCCGCCGCCGTCATCCAGCCATGCCTCTCGACCACCTGCTGTGCCATGTAGGCGAGAAGCGCATATGCACCTCCGAAAGAGACCACAGCCAGCTTTGAGAAAAAAATGCCGATTGCGACCAGCACATGCTGGCTTCCAAGAACGAGAGCGCCCATCAGGACGGGCGCCCACCAGAGCGTTATCCCGAGCGCCAATGCGGTGACGGTCTGCCGCAGCGCATCAGGTGCAGCACGTTCAACCGTGGATCCAGTACTCTTCAGGGTTAGCAGCCCGGGATTGCTGCGTGCGGCAATGAAGCCCGTCAGTGCCGCGCCGATCACGATCACTGGAAAGGGCAGAGACAGGAAGAAGATCCCGACAAATCCCGCTCCTGCCAACGCCACAAGCAGCGTGCTCTTCAGGGCACGCCGACCGATCCGGATCAAGGCCTCGATGACGATCACAAGCACTGCTGCCTTTATTCCGAACAAGGCTCCCTCGACAGCGGCGATGCCGCGCCCGAGTGCGTAGAGCAGACTGAGCGCCAGCATCACCATGGCGCCCGGAAGGACGAAAAGAATCCCGGCGGCCAATCCTCCTCTTGCGCCGTGCAGCGTCCATCCGACATAGGTCGCCAGCTGGGTCGCCTCAGGGCCGGGAAGCAGCATCGAAAAATTCAGGGCGTGAAGAAATCGCGCTTCGTCGATCCATTTCTTCTCGTCGACGAGGATTCGATGCATCAGCGCGATCTGACCGGCCGGCCCGCCGAAATTGATACAACCAACCTTGAGCCAAATGAGAAAAGCTTCGGCGAAGCTCGGACGGTCCGGCATTGCGGTCGTGGTCATTTTTTCACGCCGCTTTCGCCGGCCAGTTGTGTCTTTCCTCGGCGGCAAAGCGCAGCCAGGCGAACAACGCATCGTAGACGATGAAACCCTTTTCAAGCAGTCCGTGATCGTCATCACCTGCCAAGGCGGATAGTCCAAGGGAAACGGCAAGCAATCCAGCCGCTTCCGGTGCAATGTCGGGACGTGCCGTGTCGGCGCCGCGAACGATGAAGGCCATGCGGGCGAGGGAGAGGTCACTTTCCAGTCCAAACAGCGCGAGCATGGTGTCGAATGTGCAGCGTTCTGCAACATGACTGAGCTCGACGCCTGCAATGTCGAAAGGAATGCCGCCCGTTTCGCGGGCGACGTCGACAACGTGGTCCGGATCGACGAACAGGATGCGCGCTTGCGGATCCAGAAATCGGCAGATCAGCCACGGGCACGCGATGCGGTCGATCTTCGGTCGCCGCCGCGTGACCCAGATGCTGGGTCGTTGTGCCGCAATGCGCTCGAGTTCGCCTTTGGCTACGAATGGCAGCCTGGCCTTCGCCCAGGCTTCGTAGCCGCCGTCGAGTACGTGCGCGTCGAAACCGTGTGCGCGCAGTTGCGCAACGACGCCCTGGCTCATTTCATGGCCGGCTTTGCAAGCGACCACGATCGACCGGCTTTGGTCGAATTCGTTCATCCACAGCTGAGTTCTTGCGGGATCGCGCGACACTGCACCGGGCAGAAGCTGCGACGATCGGCTGTAATCGTCGCGTAGGCGGACGTCGATGATCTGCGGCGAATCTTTCGTCGCAATCACGTTCCACAGGTCTTTCGGTGATATCGAATAGCTTGGAGGCAGCATGGGTCCCCTCCGTTGTCGAAGGAGACGGTGCTTGGGCTCGCAAGCCTTGGGGTACGGGGCGACCGTCGCGTGCCCCACGCCCGTAATCCTACACTGGGTGGCGAGCGGCCACAAGGCGCGCGCTGCGCGGTCCCGGTATTGCGGTTCCGCGTTTTGTTCACTCGCCACGATGCGACCGCTTCGCTACCAATTGCGAGGGAGGCGCCATGGCCAACAAGATCGATCTCTCAGGACGCAACGCTATCGTCACTGGCGGCGCGCAGGGAATTGGACGCGCCACCGCCGAGCGCTTCCTGCAATCAGGCGCAATGGTTTGCATCTGGGATTGTGATTTTGCGCTAGCCCAGAAGGCGGCAAACGAACTGAAAACCTTCGGCCGCGCCCTGCCGGTGGCGGCTGACGTCTCAGACTACGCGAGCGTTGAACGGGCGCGAGACGAGACGGTCAATGCGTTCGGCAGCATCGATATTTTGGTCAATAACGCCGGGATATCCGGGCCGAACGTGAAGACGTGGGAATATCCGCTCGAGGCATGGCGAAAGGTTGTCTCGATCGATCTTGATGGACCGTTTCATTGCTGCCGCGCGGTGGCCCCGTTGATGATCGCCCAAAACTATGGACGCATCGTGAATATCGCGTCGGTTGCCGGAAAGGAGGGCAATCCGAACGCGCCGGCCTATTCCGCCGCGAAAGCCGGCCTCATCGCGTTGACGAAGTCGCTGGGCAAGGAACTGGCAGCGTATGACATTTCCGTCAACTGCATCACGCCGGCAGCTGCAAAGACCGCAATTTTCGATCAGATGACGCAGGAGCATATCGACTTCATGTTGTCGAAAATCCCGCGCGGCCGCTTTGTCACGGTAGAGGAAATTGCTGCCCTCGCGGCGTTTTGTGCATCAAGCGAGTGTTCCTTCACGACGGGCGCGGTCTTCGATATTTCCGGCGGCCGGGCAACCTATTGAGCGATCCATCCCACCAGCGGCGGCAGCGACTCTTGGGCATTGCGCTGATGTGCGGCGCCGTGGCCCTGTTTGCATGTCTCGATGCCACGGCAAAATATCTGAACACGCAGATGGACTCGCTGCAGATTGCATGGGCTCGCTACACCAGCGCTTTCGTGTTGACGCTGATCGTGTCCAATCCAATGACCCATGCCGGCCTGTTGAGAACGCGCAGTCCCAAGCTGCAGATCACACGATCACTCCTGCTGGTTGGCTCGACCGCGCTAAACTTCCTCGGTTTGCGATGGCTGCAGCTGGATGAGGCGCTGTCGATTATCTTTACATTTCCATTTCTAGTCGCGATCATTTCAGGTCCAGTCCTGGGCGAATGGCTCGGATGGCGGCGGTGGTCTGCCATCGGCTTTGGTTTTGCCGGCGTAATCCTGATTACGCGCCCGGGGCTCGGCGGCGTGCATCCGGCCGCGTTGATCACTTTGGCTGCCACGATCTGCTATAGTTCTTACGCGGTCATTACCCGCATCGTGTCGCGGGTCGACTCAAATCAGACGTCACTGTTCTACGCGAACTTTATCGGCGCGCTCGTGATGCTGCCCGTCATCCCTTTCGTCTGGGTTCCGCCTTCGGATTGGACTGTCACAGCGATGCTCTTGCTGACCGGAGTGCTGGGCAGCACCGGACATTATTTTCTGATCGCCGGCCACAAGCTGGCGCCTGCCTCGGTGCTCTCGCCGTATGTCTATACGCAGCTGGTCTGGGTCGTGATCCTTGGCTATCTGGTGTTCGATCAAGTGCCCAACACATGGACGATTGCCGGTGCGGCTGTCGTGATCGCGTCCGGACTGTACCTGCTCAGCCGTGAGCGCAAGTTGGGCAAGAGTGCAGCCAGTCAGGCCGCGATCGAAGGCCCGCGTGAATAGGAGTGTTGCGGCGCCTTCCGTGTAGGCGCTAAGTTGCCGCCGCCCAGCAGGCATTTGAGTTTCGAGGATTCATTCATGGCCACAGCAAAGGACCGCGCGCAGGCGAAAGTCGGCTCCGGACTCAACGATGATATCGGCGAGCAGAAACGGCTCGAAATGTACCGCACGCAGGTCGTGATCCGCGAGGCCGAGCAGCGTGCCTATGACCTGTTCCTGCAGAACCTGGTCAAAGGCACCAGCCATCTTTCCCTCGGACAAGAAGCTGTGGCCGCCGGTTTCGCGGGCGCCATGAAGAAAGGCGATCTCTCCTTCTGCACTTACCGCGGACATGCCCACACTTTGGCGCGTGGCGTAAGCGTCGAAAAAGTGCTTGGCGAACTGATGCAGCGCGACAACGGCCTTATGCGCGGCAAGGGCGGTTCGATGCATCTCACTTCGGTTGACCATGGGGTAATGGGCTCATACGCAATCATCGGAGCCCACCTGCCAATCGCATGTGGGGCTGCCTGGCGAGCGCAATACAAAGGCACCAAAGACGTCTCGGTCTGCTTCTTCGGCGACGGCACTACCAATATCGGCGCATTTCACGAGGCGCTCAATTTTGCTGCCGTGTGGAAGCTGCCGGTCATCTTCGTGTGCGAAAACAATCTGTACATGGAGTACACGCCGATTTCAGAAGTGACGGCCGTGCCACAGCCGGCAGCCGATCGTGCTGCGGCATACGGGCTTGAGCGTATCGTCATCGACGGCAATGATGCCGACACGGTTTATCGAACGGCGCAGGCCGCATTCGAGAAAGCGCGTGCGGGCGAAGGCCCCTCGCTCATCGAATGTCTCACGTACCGCCACAGCGGCCATTCGCGTGCAGACCCTGCCAAGTACCGGCCCGAAGGTGAGCTCGAGCGCTGGAAGCAGCGCGATCCGATAAAGATCTACCGCGAGCGGCTGCTGCAGTTCGGGGTTTCCGAAAAGATGATCGCCGAAATCGACGCGGACGTACGAAAAATCGTCGACGATGCGACCGAAGTCTGCAAAGCGGCACCGCCGCCGCCGCTCGACATTATTGCTACGGACGTCTACGCGGATGGAGGCTGGGCATGGCGGAACTGACCTATCGCGACGCAGTCATCCGCGGCATCGCGCAGGAGATGGAACGCGATTCAGACGTCGTATTTCTGGGCGAGGACGTGGCGAAGGCCGGTGGCGTGTTCAAGGCGACCGTCGGGCTTTACGAGAAGTTCGGGCCCTTGCGGGTACGCGACACGCCGATTTCGGAACAGGCGATCCTGGGCGCCGCCATGGGCGCGGCGATGACCGGCCTCAAACCGATCGCGGAGATCATGTTTTCGGATTTTTTTGCGGTGTGCTTCGACTACATCGCGAATGAGTTTCCGAAAAGCCGCTATATGTCTAACGGGCAGCTCAAGTGTCCGCTTGTGGTGCGTACCGGTAACGGCGCCGGGTCGCGTTTCGGCGCGCAGCATAGTCAAAGCGTCGAAAACTGGTGCATGATGATTCCCGGTCTCAAAGTGGTCGCGCCATCAAACCCGCGCGACGTTATCGGCCTTCTGGCCGCCTCTGTCCGCGACCCCGATCCTGTCATCTTCCTCGAGCACAAGTCCCTTTATCCGACCAAGGGCGAGGCTCCGGACGGCGAAATCGTCGACACGCTCGGAACGGCGAAGATTCTGCGCAACGGGCGGGATGCAACCATCTGTGCTCTGGCCTTGATGGTGCCGCGTGCGCTCGAAGCAGCCGAAAAGCTCAAGTCGGAACACGGCATCGATTGCGAGGTTGTCGATGTGCGCTCGCTCGTACCGCTCGACACGCAAACGATACTCGGCTCGGTCGCTAAAACGCACCGATTGTTTACGGTCGAGGAAAATCCGCGGCTCTGCGGCTGGGGTGCGGAAATTGTTTCGATTGTGGCCGACGAGTCCTTCTACGATCTCGATGGTCCGCCGGTCCGCATCACGACGCCGCATATTCCGCTGCCGGCAGCCGACATTCTCGAAGATGCGGTGCTGCCGACGCCGGAACGGATTGCGGAGACGGTGCGGCGATCGCTGAACAGTTAGTTGGCCGCTCGTTCACGCGAAAGCGGGGCCACTTTGGACCGCGCTCTGCCTGGAATGAGCGAAGTAGTTGAGAGGTAGCATTATGTACGAAAACCTTCTGGCCAATGTTCCGACCGATCTCTGGATCGGCGGCAAGTGGCGCAAGGCATCCGATGGCGGCCGTTTCGATGTGATCGATCCCGCAACCGAGCGGAAAGTGGCATCCGTGGCAAGTGCCACGGTCGAAGATGCCATGGCGGCACTCGACGCAGCCGAGGGCGCATTCGAGGGATGGGCAGGGCGTAAACCGCGGGAGCGGGCGGAAATACTGCGCAAGGCCTATGAGCTGATCATGCGCGATGCGGAGCGATTCGCAAAGCTGATCACGCTCGAGAACGGCAAGGCACTGCCCGATTCGCGCGGAGAGGTGGCCTACGCCGCAGAATTCTTTCGCTGGTACGCGGAGGAAGCCGTCCGCAATATCGGCGAGGTGTCGCGCGCGCCGGCGTCGGGCGCTCGTATTTTCGTACACCACAAGCCCGCCGGAATTGCGGTGCTGGTGACCCCTTGGAATTTCCCTGCTGCGATGGCGACGCGGAAAATCGGGCCGGCGCTCGCGGCCGGTTGTCCGGTGGTGCTCAAGCCCGCTTCGGATACGCCGCTCACGATGCTGGCGCTGATGCCGGCGCTCGAGGAAGCCGGTGTGCCAGCCGGTGTCGTTAACGTGATCCCGTCGCGCTCGTCCGGCAAGGTTGTCAGCGCCATGTTGCACGACCCGCGCGTGCGCGTGGTGTCATTCACTGGTTCCACCGAGGTTGGACGCAAGCTGTTGCATGAGGCGGCCGACAACATCGTCAAGCCGGCGATGGAGCTCGGCGGCAACGCCCCTTTCATCGTTTTCGAAGATGCCGACATCGAGGCTGCAATCGAGGGTGCAATGGTTGCCAAAATGCGCAACATGGGCGAAGCCTGCACCGCTGCAAATCGCTTCTACGTGCATGAGAAAATACATGACGAGTTTGCGAAAAAGCTCACCGCCAAGATGGGCTCTCTCAAAATGGGCAATGGTCTCGACGAAGGAGTCAATCTTGGGCCGCTGGTGAATAAGGACGGACGCGACAAGGTGATCGAGTTGGTCGACGACGCGGTGAAGAAAGGCGCAAAGGTGCTGGTCGGCGGCAAGCTGCCGGATGGCCCCGGTTTCTTCTATCCGGCGACGGTCCTGACCAATGTGCCGGATTCGGCGAAGATGCTGAACGAAGAGATTTTCGGGCCAGTCGCATCGATCCAGACTTTCAAGTCCGAGGACGAGGCGATCAAGCGTGCCAACGATACGGAGTACGGCCTAGTGGCCTACCTCTACACGAAGGACCTCAGCCGTGGCATGCGGGTGTCCGAGAAACTTGATTTTGGAATGATCGGACTTAATCGCGGCCTCGTTTCGGATCCGGCCGCACCATTCGGCGGCACTAAGCAATCGGGGCTCGGCCGCGAAGGCGCACAGGAGGGTATGAAGGAATTCCTGGAGACGCAGTATGTGTCAGTGAGTTGGTAAGGTTTGCCACATCTTGAAGTAAGCATTCCAGTAAACTGGTAAGTGTGGCCGTTTTCCGCGCGCGAGCCGCGACGGCAGCGAGCCTCGAAGGATGGCGATGGTTTAGCCTTTGAGAAGTTCGATTCGCGAAGCCGCTCAGGATGAGGAATCAAGGCAGGGAATGGATATATGGACGTCCTAATGCCCCAGCTTGGCGAGACCGTCGCCGAGGGCAAGATTACGAAATGGTTCAAGGCGGCCGGCGACTTAGTGAAGCCGGGTGATAACCTTTTCGAGATCGAGACCGACAAGACGTCGATGGAAGTGCCATCGACCGCGGGCGGTACCCTCACCGAGATACGTTTCGATGTCGGTGAGGTCGCCAAAGTGGGTGCCGTGGTGGCGGTGATTTCCAGTGGGAGCGAGGCGACAAAGGCGACAGCCGGGCAGTCTGCGCTTACTCCGCAAGCTGGAGTTCAGCGGGAAGCTGCAAGGAGTGCAGTCGGCTCGCTAGCGGTCCATTCGACGCCCATCCCGCGTCCGGCTAGCCCAAGCGATCCCTTCCATGCAGTGCGGACGCCTGAGCGCAACTACGGACCGGCCAGGCTTACGACCGGAGCAATCGTCACGCCGTTGGCCCGGCGGCTTGCCGGCGAGCGCGGCATAGATCTGACACGCATTTCCGGTTCGGGTCCGCATGGACGCATTGTCGCCGCGGACGTCGAGCTCGCGGCGCCCGCCGAAGTCTCCACGGCAATCGCGAGTGGCGCCAACGCCAAGCAGGTAAAGGCGCTCTATGAAGGGATTGCCTATGAGGAGATTCCCCTCGACTCAATGCGTCGCACTATCTCCACGCGGTTGGTCGAAGCCAAGCAGACGATTCCACATTTCTATCTGACGGCCGATTTCTACGCCGATCGCCTGATTGCGTTGCGCGAAGAAGTGAATGCCGCGGCACCGAAGGATGATTCCGGTCAACCCGTATTCAGGCTCTCGCTAAACGACTTTGTCATCAAGGCCTGGGCTGCAGCGCTGCAGCGCATTCCCGCTGCCAACGCTGTGTGGGCTGGTGACCGCATTCTGCGCTTTCGCAATTCCGACATTGGGGTCGCGGTCGCGCTTGAAGGCGGGCTGATTACACCAGTCTTGCGCAACGCCGAGACAAAGCGGCTCACCGAGATTTCTGCAGAAATGCGCGACCTCGCGGACCGCGCGCGCCGCAAGAAGCTGAAGCCGAGCGAATATCAGGGCGGCTCAAGCGCGATTTCCAATCTGGGCATGTACGGCGTCCGCGAGTTTTCGGCCATCATCAATCCGCCGCACGCGACCATTCTGGCGGTCGGCGCGGTGCGCAGGGCACCGGTGGAAGCCGACGACGGCAGCGTCAGATTTATCAACCAGATCACCGTCACCTTGTCGTGCGATCATCGCGTCGTCGACGGTGCGCTGGGGTCAGATCTTCTGGCGGCTTTTAAGGATTTCGTCGAGAAACCTGTCACTGCATTGGTCTAGAAGGAGTATTTGCGAATGGCTGGCGAGAAGCCGGATGTATTGCTGGTCGGGGCCAGAAAGCCCGTGATTGTGAAGGGCCTGGAAGGCAAGGTGAATCTTCATCATTGGCTCGAACTCAAGGACAGAAATGCGTTCATCAGGGAATACGGCGACAAGATCCGCGCCATCGCGATTGCCTATACGGCGAACAAGGTCGACGAAAATTTCCTAAAGCAATTTCCCAAGCTTGAGCAGGTCTCGAGCTTCGGCGTCGGATACGACCATATCGACGCGAAATGGGCTGGCGCACACGGGATTATTGTGACCAATACGCCCGATGTGCTCAATGAAGAAGTCGCAGACACCGCGATAGGCTTATTGCTCTGCACGATACGCGAGTTCCCGCAGTCCGACCGTTTTGTGCGCGCCGGAAAATGGCGGCAGGGGCATTATCCGCTTACCAAGGCGACGCTGCGCGACCGCACAGTTGGAATGGTCGGCATGGGCCGTATCGGCAAGGCAATCGCGCGCCGGCTGGAAGCGTTCGGCGTTCCCGTCGTGTACCACAGCCGCAACCCGCAGCCGGGTGTAGCCTACAAATATTATCCCAAGCTCCTCGACATGGCGCGCGACGTTGATACCCTCATGGTGATCGTTCCGGGAGGCGCCTCGACGGAGAAGATGATCAATGCCGAAGTACTCAAGGCATTGGGTCCGCGCGGTATTCTCATCAACATGGCCCGCGGCTCGGTGGTCGACGAGCAGGCATTGATAGAGGCGCTGAAAAACCGGATCATCTATTCGGCTGGTCTGGACGTGTTCGCGAATGAACCGGATGTGCCTGCAGAACTGATCGAAATGGAGCACGTCGTGCTGTTCCCGCATCTTGGCTCGTCGACCGAGGTCACTCGCTCGGCGATGGACCAGTTGGTCGTCGACAACATATTGGCCTGGGCGGCCGGCAAGCCTCCGCTCACGCCGGTACCAGAAACACCTTGGCCGCCGAAGCGGTAAGTCCGGTGGCAATGCGCAGCGTGTTCTGGGTCTGAGATGCAGCGTGTTGTGGGTCTAAGATGATGCGGGTTGCAGCCGGCGCGTTGGCGCTTTTCATCACGGGTCCGGTTTTTGGCCAAGCTCCGCCGGACATGGGCGACTCCGCCAGACGCTTGCTCGGCAGTTGGGAATTCTCCAATGCAGAGCGCGATCGAACCTGCACGCTCACTTTCAAGGCCGATCCGGGGCCGGTCGGATCGAAACTCGAGTTCGATCCGAATTGTGTGAATCTTTTTCCGTTGGTTCGCGCTGTAGCTGGCTGGAAATTTCCGGAAAATGACCTGCTGTATCTGCTCGATGAGCGCGGCAAGTCACTCGTGGAATTCAGCGAGGTCGAGGATGGGATCTTCGAAGCGCCAACGCCTGGAGTGGGCGTGCTGTTTCTCCAGAACGCTGCTGCCGCTGCTGCTGTCTCAAAACCGATAGAACAGGTTGCAGGCGATTGGGTAATCTTGCGCAGGGGTGCCCCTGCCTGCATGCTTACGCTGGGCACAACGCAGGCCGGCGACGGCATGGGGGTGACGGTGAAACCAGGCTGCGACGGTAGCATCGCGCGGCTGGCCTTCACCCAATGGCGGCTGGACCGTGACGAGCTGATGCTATTTCCTGCCCAGGGCAATCCTTGGCGGTTTGAGGAGGCTGACGACACCGGCTGGCGACGCATTCCTCAAACCTCCGAGCAAATCACGCTTGTCCGCCAGTAGGCGATCAAATCAGTCGCAGACTCTTGAAGCTCGCATGCCCTTCCTTGCCGACGATGATGTGGTCATGCACGGCAATCCCGAGTGGACGTGCGACCTCGATAATCGTTTGGGTCATTTCGATGTCGGCGTGCGAGGGAGTCGGATCGCCTGAGGGATGATTGTGCACCAGGATCAGTGCGGTCGCTGAAAGTTCGAGCGCGCGCTTGACGACCTCGCGAGGATACACAGGAGTATGATCGACAGTACCTGTCTGCTGCAGTTCATCTGCGATCAGCTGATTTCTTTTGTCGAGGAACAGAATTCGAAACTGCTCTTTTTCCGCGAAGGCCATTGTCGTCCGGCAATACTCGATTACGCTGGCCCATGACGACAGCGC
Source organism: Pseudolabrys sp. (assembly GCA_035718275.1). GTDB lineage: Bacteria > Pseudomonadota > Alphaproteobacteria > Rhizobiales > Xanthobacteraceae > Pseudolabrys. The sequence goes on from DASTHI010000036.1 coordinate 160,486, forward strand.
CGGACGTTTGTTAATTTGCCCGCGGGCGAGCCGGCCCGCGGCGGCATGAACGATCTTCAATTCGGTAATCACAGAATTTCCGACCCCTTTCAGTTCGGCAAGTCGAAGGGGAGGTGCCGAGATTACCTCGGCAAATGATCCGAATTTTGCAAGCAGATCTTTTGCAAGTGGCTTGACGTCGCGTTGAGGGATTGCCCGGAAGAGCACAAGCTCCAGGAGTTCGTAATCAGTGACCGCACTCGCGCCCGCTTCGCGGAAGCGCGCACGCAGCCTCTCGCGGTGGCCATGATAATGGGGTGCGGCTTCGGCAGCGTTGGTATCGGGCTCACTCACAGATATGCCTTTGAGAGAGGTACACGTATGAAGTGTATTTGTGGAAAGAACAAGTCCCGGCAAAAATTCTGACCGGCTAAAGCAGACCTCAGGACTTGTAAGGCGGTTTGTGCAGACCAGCCGGGGAAAACGTGAACACTTCCACGCCTTCCTTCGTGACGCCCACCGTATGCTCAAATTGAGCGGATAGCGAACGATCGCGGGTGACGGCCGTCCAACCGTCCGACAGCACTTTCACGTGCGGCCGGCCGAGATTGATCATTGGCTCGACGGTAAAGAACATGCCGGGTTTGAGCACGATACCTTCACCAGGGCGGCCAACATGCACGATGTTCGGCTCGTCGTGGAACAATCGGCCCAGACCGTGACCGCAAAAGTCGCGAACGACGCTCATGTGCTGAGCTTCGACATAGGACTGAATCGCGTGTCCAATGTCGCCACTCGTGGCGCCCGGTCGAATGGCGGCGATGCCACGCATCATTGCCTCATGAGTAACATCGATCAGGCGTTCGGCCCGGCGTGGGATATTGCCAATTGCGAACATGCGGCTTGAATCTCCGTGCCAGCCGTCAAGGATCAGCGTCACGTCTATGTTGACGATATCCCCGTCCTTGAGTGGTTTGTCGCCAGGAATTCCGTGGCAAACAACATGGTTGAGCGAAGTGCAGGTCGATTTCCTGTACCCGCGATACATCAGCGTGGCTGGGAGCGCACCATGATCCATTGCAAATTCGAACACGAGCCGGTCGATTCTTTCGGTCGGAACGCCGGGGCGCACATGCTCGGTAAGCATGTCGAGACAGCGCGCGACAAGCTGACCTGCGTTCCGCATTCCTTCGAAGGCGGCAGAACCATAAATCTTGATTTGCCCGGTTTTGCGTAAAGGAGCGAGAGCTGCATCGACATAGGTCATAATCCCCAATTTAAGGTTTGCAGCGCCGGACGCAAGCGCGCAGCTGCCGGGGTCCAGCCTCGGCGGATCAACCTGCGATCTTGTTCTCCAGCTCGTCCTCAATGTGGGCACGTATGATGTCGTCGAAAGTGGCTTCAGCCGCAAACCCCAGTGAACGTGCGCGAGACGCGTCGATTCGCTCGGCCCAGCCCGAAACGATTCGCGCCACCAATTCATCCGGAGCGCGACGGATACGAGCGGCGACCTTGTCACCCGCGACTCGTCGAAGCGCCTCAATCTGTTCGCCCACCGTGCACGAAACGCCAGGCATTGAAAGATTGACCCGCGGACCGAGTTGCTCTCGTGTCAGGCGAGCGGCATGAATGAGGAATCCCACCGCGGCGCGGGGGCTCGCATGCGTGTGCCGCACGGTGTCAGGGACCGGCAGGGTCGCTTCCTGGCCGGCAAGCGGTTCCCGAATAATACCTGAAAAGAAACCGGAGGCCGCCTTGTTAGGCTTGCCGGGCCGCACGCAGATCGTCGGCAGTCTGAGGCCGATGCCGTCCACAAAGCCGCGGCGCGTGTAGTCCGCCAGCAGCAATTCACAGATCGCCTTCTGGGTGCCGTATGAGGTAAGCGGCGTGAGATGAAACTCGTCCGGGATCGAGGACGGAAAGGGCGCGCCAAATACCGCAATGGACGAGGTGAAGACGAATTTCGGTCTGTATCCGGCAGCGCGGATTGCTTCGAGCAATGAGCGCATGCCATCGAGATTGACGCGGTATCCCTTCTCGAAATCGGTCTCTGCTTCGCCGGAGACGATGCCCGCTAGGTGGAATATCACGTCGGGTTTTTCAGCGGTGCTCCTCGCAGCGGATGTGGGCGAAGACAAGTCACTCGCCGAAATTTCGACTGCCGCGTCAAAACGTTGCGGTCGTTCCGGGGGAACAACATCGATCAGGGTCAGTCGATCAATTGGCGTCCCGTTCAGTCGGCCCTCGCTAGCGAGCCTGGCAGTCAGCTTTCGCCCGATCATGCCCGCCGCGCCGGTAATAAGAACATGCATCACGACCTCATTTGCGTCTGATCTGCAGGCTGAAAGCGGTCGATACGCCGTAGATCAGGGAAAAGGATCATCCAGATTCCTGCGATCAGCAAGGAGCCAATGCCGCCGATCACCACGGACGGTATTGTGCCGACCCAAGCTGCGAGCAGACCAGATTCAAATTCGCCGAGGGTGTTGGACGAGCCGACGAAAAGATAATTAATCGCGCTTACGCGACCGCGCTTTTCATCAGGAGTTTCAATTTGCACGAGCGAAAAACGAATGACGATGCTTACTGCATCCGCAGCACCCAGGATCAGCAGTGCCAGCAGCGAGATCGGAAGTGAAGTAGACAAGCCGAAGATGATGGTTGCCAGGCCATAGATTACGACGACGGTAAACATTCTTCTTCCGATGTGCCGTTCGACAGGATACCGCGCCAGCACGATGGAGGTGATCAACGCTCCGACCGCCGGTGCCGAACGCAAGAGTCCAAGGCCGGCGGGGCCGACGGCCAGGATGTCCTTGGCATAAATCGGCAACAGTGCGGTGGCTCCGCCAAGAATCACAACGAACAGGTCGAGCGTGATTACGCCAATCAGGCGGCGGCGTGTGCGGATGTATTGGAAGCCTGCGAGTACCGAGCCCAGGGTCGGGGGTTCGCTCAGCTTCACCGGCCCTCGCAATTGAACAAGCGTAACCAGCGTGATCGAGCATGCAAAGCAGACAAGGCTCGCGACAGCGATGAGATAGGGACTGATGACATAGATGAGACCGCCAAGTGCGGGGCCGCAAATCACGGCTGTCTGGTTGGCGGAGGTCCATGCCGCGACGGCGCGCGGCACCAGCGGTTCGGGGACAAGCGTTGGCGCGAGGGCATGCGATGTAGGCATCTCGAATGCACGCGCGCAACCAGTAAGGAATACACAGGCGAATAGAGAGTTTCGGCCCAGGCCTCCCGCGAGTAGGCCGAGGATGATGAATGCTGCCGCAAGCGCATATACCCCGTGCGAGGCGCGCACCACCAGTCGACGATTGTAACGGTCGGCAACATGCCCAATCAGCAGAGTGAGCATCGCAGCAGGAACGAACTGAATGAGGCCAACGAAGCCAAGATCCAAAGCACTGCCGGTAATTTCATAAATCTGCCAGCCGATCATCAGGGCCAGCATCTGATACCCGATGGTCGAAGTAAGCCGCGCAAACCAGAACAGCACGAATGATCGCTGCTGGAGCAGGCCCGGTGCCGCAACGGTGCAGGTGCTCATTCCATCAAGCCGTTGAGAACGCTCAGACTGACGATCTGACGTCCCTCATTCGTGAAGTTCTCGGGAGAAAGCCAGCGCTCGAAATTGGCCTTGCGGAAAGGCCATTCACCATCGAGCATGGAGAACATCGCGGTATCGCGATTACGGCCTTTGGCGATCATTTGCTGGCGCAGGATGCCTTCGAAGGTGAACCCGTAGCGCAACGCCGCTCGCCGTGAAGCGGCGTTTAGCCAATGGCATTTCCACTCATAGCGACGATATCTGAGCGTTTCGAAGACGTACCGGGCGAGAAGGTATTGCGCCTCGGTACCGAGAGCGGTGCGCTGAAGCGCCGGCGAATAGACGATATGCCCGACCTCGACGACGCGCATCGCTGGACGAATTTCCATCAACGTGGCGATGCCGAGACAACGTCCGTCGGGACCCACGATGGCATATGAATACGGATCCTCCAGTGTGATGCGCGTGTTCAGCCATGCGGCGAATGTATCGCTATTCGGGAACGGCCCATATTGAGACATGTAGGTCCAGATCGACGCGTGGTCTTTGACTTCAAACCAGAGCGATGCCGCATGACGGCTGTCGAGTCGCTCGACGCGGCCAAAGCGTCCCTCTAGGGTCACGGGAGCGGGTAGCGCGGCAGGGCGATCATCGACGGGCGCGCCGATCGGTTGGCCGGTTTCAGGGTGGCGAAATTCATGCACGCTTTGATCGCCGTGCCAGGTCGTCGTGAAAAAATTTGTTCAACTCGGCGTTTGAGACAACGCCGGCGAAACTGTCGAACCTGCCTTCCTCTGCAATCTGTCGCGCAGATTGGATGAAGGCGTCCATCGCGAGGCGAGCCATGGTGCCACCGACGCTAATGCGGCGAACGCCAAGCGCGGCAAGATCACCGACCTTGTAGCCGAATGCGCTGCTGTTGAGAAAATTGATCGGCTTGGGTGCGACAGCTTTAACGGTGGCCTCGATCTGCTCGGGCGTCCTGATCCCGGGCGAATACAGGCAGTCAGCGCCTGCATCCGCGAACGCCTTCAGTCGCCGTATCGTCTCGTCGAGATCGGGCCTGTTTCTGATGAAGCCTTCCGTGCGGGCAGTGAACACAACACGCGCGCCGGCGCGGTCGATTGCATCGCGTGTCGCGCGCACGCGTTTGACAGCGAGATCGAAATCGTACAGGGGAGCAGAATCACTCCCTGTAAAGTCTTCGATCGACAGACCGGCTACGCCAGTCTCGATACAGAGCGCGACATTTGCCGCGACTTCGTCTGGATCATCGGCATACCCTCCCTCGAAATCGGCATTGACGGGAACATCGGTCGCGTCCGTGATCTCGCGAAAATGCGCGAGCATCATGTCGCGGGTCACGTCGCCATCGGAGTAGCCCTGCGAGTGGGCATAACCTGCACTTGTGGTTGCCAGCGCCTTGAAGCCGAGAGCCTGGAGATAGCGGGCGGTTCCCATGTTCCACGGATTCGGAATTACAAAACAGCCGCTTTGATGCAAATCGTGGAACGCGCGACGCTTGTCGGCAACCATCATTGGCATGATCCTCTTTTCGGACTACTTGCAACAATGCCTCTACGGCGGCGCCAATGGCAATATCCGGCGGCCGCGACGAAAACAATCTTGTACACCTTAAGCACCTAAATATTCCGACACTCACTTGTGATCGAGTTGATGCGGCTTTTACTTTTCGCCGCTACGCCAATTCGCTATGCGAGCGACCATCCAATGGAGGTCGGCATGTCATTCCCACTCAAGCTGTTTATGACCAGCCTCGCTGCGACCTTTCTTTTTGCTCTTCCCGCCGACGCGGCAAAGACACGCAAGAAGAAGGATGTCGCCAACCCGGAGGTGGCGTCACGAACGGTTGTGCGCCACCGAAATACGAATGTGTTCCCTCCGGGTCCGCTCTATTTCAGCGGCGCGTACCTTGGGGATGATCCGGACCCGAATATCCGTTTTCAGATCTGGCGTGATCTCAGCGGCCGTTTTGGTGGAGAGCAGTGAGGAGCTGCGGCCGCTCCTTCGGCAAATTTAATCTGGTTTGATTTTTCGCCGACAATCGGCTGAACTGCGTCCTTCGGAGGGCAGCGTGTAGAGGCGCGCCCGAGGAGAGGGACGGCACTCATGCTCCGTACAATCGCGGCATTCGATCGTATCGGCGAGGAGAACGCCTTTGCCGTGCTGGCGCGCGCCAATGCGCTGGCCGCGCAAGGACGGGACATTATCAATCTGGGAATCGGTCAGCCGGATTTCCGGACGCCCGACTTCATCGTCGAAGCGGCTATCAAGGCGCTTCGCGACGGGCACCACGGTTATACTCCGGCCAACGGTATCCCGCCGCTGCGCGAGGCGGTGGCCGCCGATCTTGGCAAGCGATTCAACGTCGAAGTGTCGCCCGAGAGCGTGATGATCATGCCGGGCGGCAAGCCAACAATGTTTATGTCTATTTTGATGTTTGGCGAACCCGGCGCGGAAATTCTCTATCCGGATCCCGGATTTCCGATTTATCGATCGATGATCGAATTCACGGGCGCCACGCCCGTACCTGTGCCGATCCGTGAGGAGAACGGATTTGCTTTCTCCGCGGACGAGACACTCAGGCTTGTCACGCCTCGTACGCGCCTGCTGATCCTCAATTCGCCCGCCAATCCTACGGGCGGCGTGACGCCGAAAGCGGAGGTCGACAAGTTGGTCGCTGGATTGGAAAGATGGCCTGACGTGGCAATCATGTCGGACGAAATCTACGATCACATGGTGTACGACGGCGAAAGTCACGTCTGCCTGCTGTCATACCCCTCGGTACGTGATCGACTAATCCTGCTCAATGGATGGTCGAAAACCTACGCCATGACCGGATGGCGGTTGGGCTACGCCGTCTGGCCCGGAAAGTTGTACGATTACGCGCGAAAACTCGCGGTTAATTTGCACTCGTGCGTGAACGCCTCTGCGCAATTTGCCGGTCTTGCGGCTCTAAAAGGCCCGCAAGGTGAGGTAATCAACATGGTCGCGGAATTCGACAAGCGGCGGAAAGTCGTGGTCGAGGGGCTCAATAACCTGCCAGGCGTGTCATGCGCCACGCCGAAAGGGGCATTCTATGCATTTCCCAACATCAAGCGTACCGGGTGGAAGGCAAAGGCGTTGGCTTCCGCGCTTCTTGAAGATGCGGGTGTTGCTATCATCGGCGGACCGGACTTTGGCATTCTCGGTGAGGGCTATATCCGCTTGAGCTACGCGAATTCAACCGAAAACATCCTCAAAGCGCTCGATCGAATGCGCGAATTCCTCGCAAACCGGAAAGCCGCGTGAATTATCGTACGGCTTCTCTAGCGGCTCGGAATCGTCGCCAGCTCTCCGCCGGCCAATAGTCCGCTGGCCGGTAGAACTCGCTGACAGCAGGAACTCCGCCTGGAATAATAACCCAAGGCAGCTTGGTTGACGTGTAGATGTGAATATCGGGCGGAGCCCAAGACGGTTCGTCGAGCGTTCCAACGCGTATGAAATGAATGGCCGGGCCGGCCTGAGGATAGTTGCTCCACATGGTCAAGCCACAATCGGCGCAACGCCAGAAGACCTGACCATTGCCGCTGGCGCTGGGAAGTCTGATCGTCGTTAGCTTGCCTTTCCGCAATTCGACCTGCGATGCCTCGATCAGCGCATTGACGGCGAATGCCGACCCACTTTCGCGCTGGCACCACGTGCAATGACAGCCATGCACGAATAAGGGTCGGGTCTTGAGGCGGTAGCGCACGGCCCCACATGTGCAACCGCCTTCCATCGCGTCGGCCTGGCACTCGGTCATTGCAAGGCTCCTCGATACGGATGCAGTACGCGAATTAAGAGCCGCTAAACTAACATAGGTCGCTTTGTTCCAGCCGAACTTACGCCGGGCAGATGCCCTCGACTTGACGTCACATCCGCGCGACACTGAACGATTACAGCAAGTCGAGGGGACGTCGATGCTCGAGCGTATGGCAAGTGACAGGGGCCTGTCTGAGGAACAAAGGATAATGCGGCAGAGCTGTCGCGACTTCGTCGATGATGTCGTTCTTCCCTTCATCAAGCAGAATTGGCAGCGCGAATGGGCAATGGTGCCGGAGGACCGGCTGCCTCCGCACATTCTGGAGGAGGCGGAAAAGATCGGCATTCGTACCCTCGGAGTGCCCGAAGAGTTTGGTGGGGTCGAGCTGGAGAAGGGTACCGAAGTCAAGACTTTTGCAATCGTTGCGGAGGAGCTTGCGCGCGGCGATTCTGGCCTTGCCGACAAGATGGTGCAGAACTGGAAGGTATCAGTCCTGCTGCGGCAATTCGCGCCGCGGCATCTGCAGGAAAAATGGTTCAGGCGATTGGTCGCGGAGCCGCAGTTTTTGATGGCCCACTGCCTTACCGAGCCCCGTGGCGCCTCGGACCGTTGGCTGCCTTACAATGTGCCGGAAGCGGCGATGCAGACGAAGGCGGTGAAGACTGACGGAGGCTGGGTGATCAATGGCCGCAAGCAGTTCATCTCCAATGGCTACGATGCGAGTCTCTACGTCGTCTACGCTAATACGAACCCGAAGGTCGGGATGCTGCAGGGAACTTCAAGTTTTCTGGTGCCCCGCGAAACAAAAGGCTTTTCGGTCGCGCGCTGCAATGAGACGCTCGGCTGCCGTTTCATGAACAATGGCGAGATGGTGTTCGAGAACATGTTTGTGCCGGACGACCACCTCCTCGTGCAGGACAATGCCATGGGCTCGGCTGGCATCTATTTCCGTCCGGGCAAGATCATCCAAGCGGCCAAAAATCTCGGGGTGGGCGTGCGCGCGTTCGAAGCGACTGCTGACTACGTGCAGAACTACGTGCAGGGTGGGCGGATCCTGATCAAGCATCAGGCGGTCGCCCTGCGCCTCGCCGACATGGCGACGCGCATCGAAGCAGTGCGTGCTCTGCTCGATCGGGCTTCGCAGGCAGTCGACGACAACGCCCCGGATGCCGAGATTTTGGTGAACATGGCCAAGATGTTTGCATCCGAAGAGGTCATGAAGGTCGCCCAGCACGCGGTCGAGCTTCACGGCGGCAATGGCGTCATGCTCGATTTCGGTATCGAGAAAGTGCTTCGAGACGCGGTCGTTTTCCTGCACATGGATGCGACTGTTGACATTTCCAAGTTCAAAATCATCAAGAACATGTTCCCGGAGACAGCCGGGAAATATGCCGGTCCGGAATGAACGTCAGCGAAGGGCGAAGCGGAAACCGATAACGACCACTGCAAGTCCGGCGAGTTGAGCGAGGCTCGGGGTGATGCCGAGCGCAATGTAGCCGATGATCAAGGCAAACCCGGGCACCAGTGCAGGAAACGTCGCCGCGCGTCCGGCTCCAAGAAGGATCACCGAGCGTGCGAAAAGATAGATAGGAAAGACTCCCGCGAGCAGTCCTTGCACCACGATCTGCAGAAAATTTTCAGCGAACCCCATTTTCAGCATTCCACCGTAGCCGACAAGCAGGGCATGCGATGGCGCAAACAGCAGGACGGATACCGTCCCCACGACGGCGACTGCGCGCATTCCAGAGACGCGCCATAGCCGAAGCAGCGTTCCGAACGTTGCCCAGAAAAATCCGGCCGTAGCGAATAGCAAATCGCCGGCGATTCCATGCGTGCCGATTGTCGCCAGCGACTCTGCGCCGAAGACCATGAGGCCGGCGATGATGGTCCCGCCGCCGAAAATGCGGGGTAAAGTGGCCTTCTCGTGCAGAACGACGGATGCGAGAATCAGTCCGAACAGCGCTGCGCAGGCCGGCTGAATCGTGGTCCCGTGACCAAGGGGCACGAGAATAAACCCAGTATAGGCAACCATCGCCTGCGGCGGGCCGGAAAGGATGCTCATCGCTAGGCCGCGGAGCCAGCCGATTCCGCCAAGGTCACGCAGCCCTTCGCGCAGTGCGAGTGGCATGAGCAGCAGGCCCGACCAAAAGAATCGATGAAAAGCGAGATCGGCCGGCGAGAAGCCTATAGTGACGCCGTGCTTTGCCGCGGCGAAGCCCGCCGCCCATCCAAACGATGCAAGAATGCCGCACAGGGTGCCGATCAGCACATCTGACGACTTCTGCGGTGAGGCGGCAGCTTTCAAGGCCGTGCCGAGCTCCGTGGTGACTTTTGCACGGCTGATACTCTAGGATTGCCGACCAAGTCCATTTGCCAATCGAAAACACTCATTTCACCGGGATGGAAAGCTCATGGCGAAGTCGCGCAAAGTTATCATTACCTGTGCTGTTACCGGGTCAATCCATACGCCGTCGATGTCTCCGCATTTGCCGGTGACCGCGCAGGAGATCGCCGATGCCGCGATCGGTGCGGCAGAGGCCGGAGCGGCCATCGTTCATCTGCATGCGCGCAATCCCCAGGACGGCCGCCCGGACCAGACGCCTGAAGCTTTTGCTCCATTCCTGAGGGTGATCAAGCAACGGTCAAACGTGGTCGTGAACATCACCACGGGCGGGGCGCCCACGATGACCGCAGAGGAGCGCGTGCGTCCGGCCGCCACGTTTAAACCAGAAGTGGCTTCGTTGAACATGGGGACGATGAATTTCGGGCTTTATCCGATGATCTCGCGATACAAGGGCAAATTCAAATACGATTGGGAGGAGCCGTACCTGGAACGCTCGCGTGCGGGAATGTTCAAGAATACATTTGCGGACATCGAATATATTCTAACCACCTGTGCCGGAAACGGCACCCGTTTCGAAATCGAATGTTACGATATCGGACATCTGTATACGCTGCGGCATTTTCTTGACCGCGGACTGGTGAAGCCGCCGTTATTCGTGCAGTCGGTGTTCGGCATCCTCGGCGGCATCGGCCCACACCCGGAAGACGTTATCATGATGAAACGCACGGCGGATCGCCTGCTTGGCGACAATTACCATTGGTCTGTGCTTGGCGCCGGGCAAAATCAGATGCGCGTTGCGGCAATCGCGGCCGCGATGGGCGGGAATGTACGGGTCGGAATGGAAGATTCCTTGTGGATCGGTGCCGGCAAGCTCGCCGAGTCGAACGCCCAGCAGGTCACTCAGGTACGCAAGATTCTGGAAGGCCTCGGCCTGGAGATCGCATCATCCGACGAAGCGCGCGAGATCCTGGCGCTCAAGGGTGGTGACAAGGTCGCATTTTAGCCACGCGATGGTTGTGAGCCGGGTCTTGCCGATTATTAGCCTTTGTTAAGGGCCATTATCTTATCTGACCGGCATCTCGCTATGATCCGGCTCGTCCTTTTGGTTTAGGGGTTTTCAGCATTCATGGCCACGCTTGATAGCGTCAGCCTGGCAATTTTACTCGGCAGCCTCCTTGTACTCGCGGGCATCCTGTCGAGTCTGATCGCGCTGCGATTTGGCGCGCCCCTTTTGCTCGTCTTTCTCGTGGTGGGAATGCTCGCCGGCCAGAATGGACCGGGCGGCATCGAGTTCAACGACGTTGGCGCGGCCTACACCGTCGGCTCGATCGCTCTTGCTTTGATTCTCTTTGACGGCGGTCTGCGAATGCGTGCCGCCAGTTTTCGCAACATCCTGGGACCGGCGACATCGCTTGCAACCGTCGGCGTGCTGATCACGGCCATTCTGACAGCCCCCGTTGCCAAATTTGTATTCGGACTTGGCTGGATGGAGTCCCTTCTGATGGGAGCACTCGTCGCCTCGACCGACGCAGCAGCCGTATTCTTTCTGATAAATGCCCGGGGGCTGCGATTGCGGCCGCGGGTCCGAGCCCTTTTGGAAGCGGAGTCGGGCACCAACGATCCATTTACCGTTTTTCTTACACTGCTGCTGGTGGAGATTCTCCTTGTTGGAGGTCACGGCTGGTCGCAAGCAGTGGTCACTTTTCTCCGAGAAGCCGTTCTGGGCTGCATCATCGGATTGGCCGGCGGACAGGTCATAACATTCGTCTTGAACAGGTTGACTCTCGCCCAAGGTCTGCACGCTCCTTTTGTCGCCGTAAGCGCGCTCGTCGTGTTCGCCTTTGCCAATGCCATGCACACATCTGGATTCCTCGCCGTCTATCTTGCGGGGCTGGTGGTCGGAAACCAGCGGACGCGTGCGCACAATTCCGTCGTCGTGTTTCTTGATGCCGTCACCTGGCTGGCGCAAATCGCGATGTTCGTGCTCCTAGGGTTGTTGGCATCGCCGCAGCGGCTTGCTGATGGCCTCGCGGCGTCAATCGCAGTCGCTGCAGTCTTGATGCTGATTGCACGACCGGTCGCCGTTTTCGCGTGTCTTGCGCCTTTCAGGTTTCAATGGCGTGAAATGGCTTTCATTTCCTGGGTCGGTCTGCGGGGGGCGGTCGGTATTTTTCTCGCATCCATTCCGCTGCTGGTGGGATTGCCGGAAGCAAGGCTTTACTTTGACGTCGCGTTCGTCGTCGTGTTGTCGTCGTTGCTCATCCAGGGCTGGACGGTCGCCCTTGCAGCGCGAAAACTGGATATCTCATTCGTACGCTCCGATCCCTTGCCCAGCAGGGTAGAGCTCGATCTGCCGGGACAGCTAGCACGCGAAATCGTCGGTTATCGCGTGGCGGCGAACAGCCCGTTCCTACGCCGCGGGCTCATCCCCAATTGGGCGCGGCCGACTCTCGTCATACGCAGCGAGGAAATCCTCACGCCGGTGGAGGCACACCCTGTTCGCGAAGGCGACTACATCTACCTGCTTGCCCCGCCGGAAAAGGCGCAGGCTCTCGACCGTTTCTTTGTCAAATTGCCGCCGCCGATGGCGCCCGACCCGCGGCTGCTGGGCGATTTCTTCGTTCCCGGAACGGCGACGCTTGGCGCGCTTGCGGAGATCTACGGGTTGCAAGTCGATGCCGACCACACGGAGGTGACGCTGGCAGACTATTTCAGCGAGCAGCTTCGCCGTCCCGCAAAAAACGGCGATGTCGTCGAACTTGGGCCGATTGCGCTGCTCGCACACAATGTGGAGAAAGGCCGTGTGACGACTGTGGGTTTGCGGCTGGCCGAAACCGAAGAGCCGGTAAAATTGGTCGGTCAGGCGAAAGCGCTATGGCAAACGTTCAGGAGCTATCTCGGCTGAAACGGACGGCTGGAGAAGGCCGGCAAGCGTAGAAACGCCCAATAACCCCCGAATAGCACGGCAATCCACAACAAATCACCTAGCACCGTTCGGTCGAGGAAAGGAATGGCCGCGACGATGCATTCCAGCAGTCCTTGCCAGGTGAGTGAGTACATTCCGCTAAACGCCCACACCGCGAGGTTCGTGCTCAGAAAGAACACCAGCGAAGACGACAGCATCGCTGCGATTACCGGAAGAGCGCCACGCCAGCGGCGGGCCAGCATTCCGGCAAATGCCGGCACAACGGTGGCAAGGCAGACCACCAGAGTGACTCTCCAGTCGTCGGCAGTGAGCGCTGCATTGCTCAGCAGCAAGGCGCCAAGTGGAACGATGACCGCGAGCATGGGCAGGCGCAGGACGCGGCCAGCGAAGAGAGCACTAGCAGCGAGTGGCCAGACGCCCGGTGCATGGGGCAGCAGCCGCGCAGTCACATCGAGGGCAATCAGAAAAGCCACCAATGGCAAATCGGTCCAGAGGTGCTCGCGAATCCTTTCAGGCAGCATCGCTTTCCGCATCCTGTGTGTGCAAGTGGCTTCATAGCACGCCCCCGGAGTGCTTTTCCACTGCGGCCCGTGCCTTTCAAATCTCCTCGCAGCGCCGGTTTTCGGCCCACTGCGCAATAAGCCGAATGAGTTGGTCCAAGCCCTCCGTGAGGGCAGCCGGACCCGGCTGCAGAATCAGCGTGGATTTGATCTCGTGCAGGGAGTCCGTGGAGACCGCCGGCAAATCGGCGAACCCAGGACGGGCGGCGACTTTTGAAGGTACAAATTTCTTGCCGCACCACGACCCGATGATGATATCCGGCCGCGCGTCCAAGACTTGGTCTGCGGATACAATCCGATCTCTCGCGCTTTTCCGTCCGGCCAGGTGTTTGAACACATCTCTGCCGCCCGCCGCTTCGATCAATTCCGAGACCCATCCGATACCGGAAATCATCGGATCGTCCCACTCCTCAAAAAATACGCGAGGTTTTTCGGGCAGACGTGCCGACTTCTCGCGGGCAACATCAACGCGTCGCGCCAGCGAGTCTGCCAGCTCTTCGGCCTTTTGAGCCGCGCCCACCAGGCAGCCAACCGTTCGGATCATAGCGAGAATGCCGTTTATGTTGCGCTGATTGAATGCGTGCACAGCGACGCCGGCGCGGATCAATTCGGCGGCAATCTCCGCCTGTAAATCCGAGAAGGTGAGCACAAGATCGGGATTGAGCGCCAGAATTTTCGATATGTCGGCCGAAATAAACGCGGAGACCCGAGGCTTTTCACGGCGTACCTGCGGGGGGCGCACTGCGTATCCGGAAACGCCCACAATACGACGATCCTCACCGAGCAGGTAAAGCGTCTCGACTGTTTCTTCGGTAAGGCAGACGATCCGTTCCGGTGGAAACATGTCTTTAGAGAAGCATATCGGGTTGCTGCCGGTCGAGCAGCTCAGTGCCACCGATCTCGGCAACTTGTCCATTGTCGAGCCGAACCACCCGCCTCGCGATGCATCGCACCTCGGCCGCACTGTGACTGACATAGACCATAGGCACGTGCGCCTCGTCCCGCAGTCGTACCAGATAGGGCAGGATGTCTCGTTTGCGGGCAGCATCGAGCGAAGCAAGCGGCTCATCGAGCAGCAACAATCGCGGACGCATCAGCAGGGCTCGTCCTACCGCCACGCGCTGGCGTTCGCCGCCTGACAGTTTGCCTGGGCGGCGATCGAGCAGGTGCCCGATATCGAGCATTGCGACAATACGATCAAACTCGCGCGCATCATGCTTGTGCCCGCCCATCCAACGTCCGTAGTCGAGATTGTTTCTGACTGAAAGGTGTGGAAAGAGCCGTCCTTCCTGGAAGACATAACCGATGCGTCGAGACCATACGGGAACGTCGATTCCCTCCTTTGCATCGAAAAGCACATCGTCTCCAAGCGAGATTCGTCCCCTCGCTGGATCGAGCAGTCCTGCAACCATGTTAATGACGCTGGTTTTTCCGGAACCCGAGGGGCCGAACAATGCGGTGGCGCTCCCTTGTGTGCTGAATGCGACATTCACGGATAGACCGCCGAGCTGCTTCTCAACCTGGACCGTGAGCATGTTCAGGCCCCGTGCAGCCGTGCCGCCGCTCGTCTGGCCAGCCATTCGGAAGCGAGCAAGGCCGCGAACGAGATGAAGATTGCGACGATGACCAGGTTGAGCGCGGCCGCATCGCCGCCCGGAACTTGGGTCAGCGTGTAGATCGCCGCCGAAATCGTTTGTGTCTCGCCGGGAATATTGGAAACGAACGTTATAGTTGCGCCAAATTCACCCAGTGCGCGCGCGAAAGCGAGCATCATTCCCGCGATGATGCCGGGCATGGCCAATGGCAATGTCACCGTCGCGAAGGTCCAGACAGGATTGGCACCGAGCGTCGCCGCCGCGTGCTCGAGTCGCCGGTCGATAGCCTCGATGGATAATCGCATCGCGCGCACCATAAGCGGAAATGCCATCACACCGCAGGCAAGTGCAGCGCCAGTCCAGCGGAACGAAAATACGATGCCGAAATGATCGGCGAGGAAGGCACCGACCGGCGCTTTGCGACCGAAGGTGATGAGCAGGAGATAACCCGTCACTACTGGCGGAAGCACCAGAGGTAGATGGACGAGAGCGTCAAGCGCAGATTTACCCCAGAACGATGTGCGCGCCAGCAGAGTCGCGATTCCGATGCCGAAAGGCATCGCAACCAGTGTCGAGACGACTGCAACCCGCAGTGATAGCTCGATTGCGGTCCAGTGCTGCGGCGAGAGTTCGAACACGTGCGGTGCCGCTTACGACACGGGTCTAATCAGGAAACTGAAGCCGTATTTTTTGAAGATCGCTTTGGCGGCTGGAGTCTGCAAAAAATGAAGATATCGCGAGACATTTCGATTTGTCGTGGTGGCGGTTTGTGCGACAGGGTAAGTGATCGGCGGATAAGATCCATCGGGAAATACACCGATGATCTTCACCTTGGGCTCGACCTTTGCGTCGGTTTCGTAGACGATGCCAATCGGCGTTTCATCGCGAGCGACGAACGCAAGAGTGGCCCGAACATTTTCGGCCTGCGCAAGCTTCCGCTCGGCTGCCATCCAAGCACCCAATTTCTCAAGTGCGGCCTTGGCATAGCGTCCGGCTGGCACTGCATTGACGTCCGCGATTGCAATGCGGCCCGAGCCGGCAAGCTCCGCAACGTCGAAGCCCTGGCTAATGGCCACACTGGCGATCTTGGAACCTGCCGGGGCGATCAATACCAACTTGTTGCCCAGCAGGTTGACGCGGGTATCCGGCTTGATGAGGTTTCGATCAGCCAGATAGTCCATCCATTGCAAGTCGGCCGAAAAAAATACGTCGGCCGGCGCGGCCTGTTCGATCTGCTTGGCGAGCGCCGAGCTCGCAGCATAACTCGCCGTCACCTGGACCCCGCTCGCTTTCGTAAAGGCGCCATTCGTGTCATCGAGTGCATTCTTCAGCGATGCCGCGGCAAACACGGTGATATGGTCCTGCGCGAGCAACCGCTGCGGTGCGCCCGCAACCACAACCAGAAAGCTGAAAAAAGCAAAAAGTTTCACGAGCATGGCGGTTCTCCGGCCATCGACACAAAGTCGGGCTAGGGCTGAGATTTCGGAACCGCCGTTCCGTGCCAAGGCAGCACACGCGCGGTGCACCGCCTATTGCAAACCTTAGCAACAAGGGCCGATGAAGGTAAAGTCTAGGGGCAGAGAAAGGAGCCTGTCACGGTCGTGAATCGCATAGAAGGTGAATTCGACTACATTGTCGTGGGTGCGGGATCTGCCGGCTGCGTGCTGGCCAACAGGCTTTCCGCCAATCCCGGCAACCGCGTCCTGCTGCTTGAGGCGGGCGGGAAAGACAACTGGATCTGGTTTCATGTGCCAGTTGGTTATCTTTTCGCCATTGGCAACCCGCGGGCCGACTGGATGTTTAAGACCGAGCCGGAGCCCGGATTGAACGGGCGGATTTTGAATTACCCCCGCGGCAAGGTAATCGGCGGCTCATCGGCCATCAATGGCATGATCTACATGATCGGCCAGTCGCACGATTACGATAACTGGCGTCAGTTGGGGTTGCCGGGATGGTCATGGGATGACGTTCGTCCGTACTTCAGAAAGCACGTCGATCATTTCCTGAAATCCGAGCATCACGCTTCAGGCGGCGAATGGAGAGTCGAATACCCGCGCCTAAGCTGGGAAATCCTCGATGCTTTCCGAAACGCTGCCAATCAGTACGGCATCCCCAGCGTCGATGACTTCAACACGGGCGACAACGAAGGGATCTGTTATTTCCATGTCAATCAGCGGCGTGGGCGCCGCTGGTCCGCTGCGCGCGGTTTTCTCAAACCGGTTCTGCATCGCAGCAATCTTAGGCTCGAGACCGGCTGCCTGGTGGAAGGGATCGAATTTCAGGGGCGACGAGCAATCTCCGTGCGCTGGCGACAGAACGGCGAGAAGCGCTCAGCCCAATGTAGAGGTGAGATCATATTGGCCGCCGGCGCAATCGGCTCACCGCATCTAATGATGCTTTCCGGAATTGGGCCCGCGGGTCAACTCTCGCAATTCGGAATTCCCGTTGTGCTCGACCGGCCCGGAGTCGGTGCAAACCTGCACGATCATTTGCAGCTTCGAATGATTTTCAGGGTCTCGGGCGTCAAGACTTTGAATGAAAGCTATTCCTCCATTCTTAATCGGCTCGGAATGGGACTTGATTACGCGCTGCGCAGGCGTGGCCCATTGAGCATGGCGCCGTCCCAGCTTGGTGCGTTCACCAGGTCGGATCCAATGCACGAACGTCCAAACATTCAGTACCACGTGCAGCCCCTTTCGCTCGACAAGTTTGGAGAACCTTTGCATGATTTTCCGGCATTCACGGCCAGCGTCACCAATATCCGTCCGACCAGCCGTGGGGCTCTCACGCTGAAGTCCCGCGATCCGCAGGCGCCGCCGGCTATCAGTCCGAACTATCTGTCAACTCCTGAGGACCGGCGCGTCGCCGCCGAGTCGATCCGAATCACCCGTAAAATCGTGGCGCAACCCGCGCTCAAAAAATATTTTCCTGTCGAGTTTCTGCCAGGGGATGTAGCGCGAGACGACGATGAGGCAAGTCTGGTCAAGGCCGCAGGCGATATAGGAACGACCATTTTTCATCCCGTCGGAACTGCGCGAATGGGGCGCAATGAGGATGTGCGGGCAGTCGTCGATACACGGTTGCGCGTGATTGGTGTTGATCGATTGCGGGTTGTCGATGCGTCCGTGATGCCGTCGATTACGTCTGGCAACACCAATTCGCCCACGATCATGATTGCGGAAAAGGGTGCTGCAATGATTTTGGAGGACCAAAAAGGTCTATAGTTTGCTCAGAGATGAATGGAGGGGGTGTCATGAATCTCGTCGAGAGAATCAAGGGGATACTGCTGCGACCGAAGTCGGAATGGCCAGCGATCGAGCGCGAGCCGCGTGATGCGGGCTATCTTTTTTCCAACTACGTCGCGATAGTCGCTGCCATTCCGCCGGTCTGCGCCTTTATCGGCACTTCGATCATTGGTTTTGGGCCGTACCGGGTCGGCATCGTGACCGGACTCCTCCACGCCATTGTGGTCTACGTGCTGACGCTGGTCGGCGTGTTTGTGGTGGCCTATGTGATCGATTTCCTTGCCGGTACTTTCAGCGCGCGCAAGAATCTCGAGAACGCAATGCGAGTGTCAGCCTATGCGCCTACCGCGGCTTGGGTGGCCGGTGTATTCAACATCATTCCGGTGCTGTCATTCCTCTCGATTCTCGGGCTTTACAGCCTTTACTTGCTCCATACCGGCCTCGTTGCGCTGATGCAGCCGGCTCCGGACAAGGCCGTGATCTATACAATTGCGGTGATCGTCTGTGTGATCATCGTCTGGATCATCATTTTCGCCATTCCGGCAGCCCTGTTCGGGATGGGAATGATGATGTAGCCGCTCTCAGGGCAGCGCTTTCAGATGTCGAATCGGGCGCCCGGGGGCGATTGCTTCCGCAGCCGCGATGATGGCATTCGCGTCGATGCCGTAGTGCCGGTATAGATCGGCGATAGTGCCAGTCTGACCGAAATGCTCGACCCCAAGAGGGCGGACCCGATGGCCCGCCACCGCTCCGAGCCACGCCAGCGCCGCCGGATGGCCATCGAGTACGGTGACGATGCCACAATAGGCAGGCACATCCTTGAGTAGCCGTTCGATATGGGATCGCGCGTGCACAAGGCCGCGCTCGCGGGCGCGTTGCGCGGCGGTCCAGCCGGCATTGAGACGATCGGCTGACGTAATCGCCAAGAGCCCCAGGTCGCGGCGATCTTCAGCCATCAGGCCGGTCGCCTCGATCGCTTCCGGCGCAACTGCGCCTGTATAAGCAACGACCACTTGGCAGTTCGGCCCCGGCTTGCGATGCCAATAAGCTCCGTCGACGATCTGCTGGTGCAATTCGGGCGTCATCGGACGCCTTATCTGCTCGATGGGGCGCGTCGACAGGCGCAGGTAGACCGACCCTCCGGTCTCGTCTCGCAACCAATTCCGCTCAGAAGGCGCAGCGTCCCCGTCCTTCTGAATGTAGCTGAAGGCCCAGCGCATGATCGCTGCCAGCTCGTCGACATATGCCGGCTCAAAGCTTGCCAATCCGTCCTGGGCCATGCCGATCAGCGGTTCGGCAATGGACTGATGTGCGCCGCCTTCAGCCGCAAGCGTTATTCCGGAAGGGGTGCCGACAACGACAAACCGCGCGTCTTGGTAGCAGGCATAATTCAGAGCATCGAGCCCTCGCGCGATGAATGGATCGTATAAGGTACCGATGGGCAGCAGCCGCTCGCCGAAAATAGTGTGCGAAAGTCCCAAGGCCGAAAGCAGGATGAACAGATTGGTCTCGGCAATACCCAGTTCGATATGCTGGCCTTTGGGCGAGAATTCCCAATTGAAGGTTGATGGAATTTGCTCGCGCTTGAACGTGTCGGACATGGCCTCGCGGGCAAACAGGCTTCGCCGGTTCACCCACGGCCCGAGATTTGTGGACACCGTCACGTCGGGCGATGTTGTCACGATCCGGCGGGCGAACTCGTCGTCTTTGCGGCCGATCTCATTGAGAATGGCGCCAAAGCCGGTTTGTGTCGACATGACAGGTTGAATCGTGACCTCGATTGCCTGGGGGACGTCGATTACAGGAGCGGTCAGCCGCCGCGGTTGCTCTGCGCCGATCGGCACACGCGCGAGAAAAGAATTCAGCTGTTCGGCCGGGAGTGAAAGACCCTCGAACTTGTCCCATTCGTGGCCGAGCCGCACATTCATGGCTTGCCTGAACGTCTCCATCTGTTGCGGTGTCATTAGGCCGGCGTGATTGTCCTTGTGGCCTGCAAACGGAAGGCCGAATCCCTTTACCGTGTAGCAGATGAAGCACGTCGGCCGTTCCGGATCTGCGTTCCGGAAGGCTTCCAGCAAGGACGGCAGGTCGTGGCCGCCGAGATTGTTCATCAGCGCGGCGAGTTCATCGTCGCTGCGCTTCTCGATTAGTCTCGAGACGTCGCCTCGGTCCCCGATTTCGTCATTCAGCCGCTTTCGCCAGGCGGCGCCCCCGGCAAAAATGAGCGCCGAATAAAGTTGATTAGGGCAGTTGTCGATCCATTTTCGAAGTGTCTCTCCGCCCGGCTCCCTGAATGCTGCCTGCTGGCGTGATCCGTGCTTTACGATCGCCACATCCCAGCCGAAATTCTTGAACAGCTGCTCGTAACGTTCCCACAAGCCTTCTCGCACGACCGCATCGAGGCTCTGGCGATTGTAGTCGATAATCCACCAGCAGTTCCGCAGACCTTGTTTCCAGCCTTCCAGCATCGCTTCGAAGATATTGCCTTCGTCGAGTTCGGCGTCACCGACGAGCGCCACCATGCGACCTTCCGGACGCTCAAGCCCCCAACCATGCGCGCGCACATAGTCCTGCGTCAGGGATGAAAACAAGGTTTGGGCAACTCCCAAACCGACGGAGCCGGTAGAGAAATCAACGTCGTCAGCATCCTTTGTTCGCGATGGGTAGCTTTGCGCCCCTTTGTAGCCTCGAAATGCTTCCAGCCGCTCGCGCGTTTGGCGACCGAGCAAATACTGAATGGCGTGGAAGATGGGGCTGGCGTGCGGCTTGACGGCCACGCGGTCCTGCGCCCGCAGAACGTCGAAGTAAAGAGCAGTCATGATGGTGGCAAGTGAGGCGCTTGATGCCTGGTGACCGCCGACCTTCACGCCATCGAGATTTTCTCGCAGGTGATTGGCATTGTGAATCATCCAGCTCGCGAGCCAGAGAACCTTGCGCTCCAAGGCGGCAAGAATGTCCAGCTTCTTGCTTTCGCTGATGTCGCTCGAACTCTTGGCCATCGGACCTGATTTTATGATTACCTCTACTTCGCGCCATCAGCGGCGATGCTGGTCTTCCTGGCTGGGGCCTCAAGGACCGTTTTGCACGCCGCCGGAAGGTCGGCCAGCATGATCTGCTTTGGCGGCTTGGTCGGCGTCACGACCTTCCGGTGAAGCACCTTGTCGGAGAACCAATAGTCGAGCTCCTTGGCGCTGCAGCCATCGGTCCCCGAAACGGGCGTTTGCGCGCGGCACTGGGGAGAATCAGACGGACAGCGCAACCGCACATGGATGTGATCGTGATGGCCATACCATGGCCGCACCTTCGCCATCCAGGCGTGGTGGTGTTTGTCCTCGACGCGGCACAGTTCTTTCTTGATTGCGGCATTGACCAGGACCCGCTCGACTTCGGGTTGCTGTGCGGCCGTCCGAATAAAATCGACGTGCTGAGGCGTCCAGGTCTGCGGATTGAGATGCTTCCAATCTGCGGAGACCAGATTGCTCGCCGGAATCGTGTCCCTTTCCTGCTTCGTCAGAATACGATCCGGCATCGGCATGAACCAGATGTCGACATCAAGACCTGTCTGATGGCTCGCGTGGTCGGAAACGGCAGGGCCGCCGCGCGGCTGCGCCATGTCGCCGACGAGAATGCCCTTCCAGCCCGTCGCTTTCGCTGCAAGCGGGGCAAATCTTTCGAGGAATCGGACGAGGCTCGGATGACCCCAATTGCGATTGCGGGAAAGCCGCATCACCTGCCAGTTGGGGCCATTCGCCGGCAGCTCAATCCCGCCGGCAAGACAGCCGCGCGGATAATATCCGATGGCCGTCGATTTGCCTTGCGACGGCAGTTGCTTGCTGCCGAAGAGATATTTGGCCGGCACGGATTTCTCTTTTGCGGTTTTGTCTTTCGTCGTCTCGTCGATTGGCGGCTTCTCCGGTGGCAAGGGTGAAGGCGCTGCCGCTGCTGCTCTTTGCGCGATCGCGACGTCCGGAGCCACCGTTATTGCAGCGACTAAGCCAGAAAAAGCGAAAGCGACCAGGATGAGGATTCTCACGGCCATCATGCAGGGTTCCCGATCTGTGTGCTGCCCGAAGCGAATTCTCTTCTTCTCAGGCTATCACAAATCGCACGAAAGTGCCCGTCTTCGCTGCTTCGGCTGTCTGCGCGATTTCGCGCCGTGCCGGTTCGATTTCGGCTTGGGTGGAGTTTAGTGTTCGCCGTGAACCGTTATCGCGGGGTTATGCCGTCGGTCTACGCTACACATCGACCTTCAATGCGGCGATGAACGCTTCCTGGGGAATATCGACCTTGCCGAATTGCCGCATGCGCTTCTTGCCCTCCTTCTGCTTCTCAAGCAGCTTGCGCTTGCGGGTGGCATCGCCGCCGTAGCACTTGGCCGTGACGTCTTTGCGAAAGGCGCGCACGGTCTCGCGCGCTATGATTTTACCGCCAATCGCCGCCTGGATAGGCACCTGGAACATATGCGGTGGAATGAGCTCCTTGAGCTTCTCGGCCATCGCCCTGCCTCTTGATTCCGCCCGCGTGCGGTGCACGAGCATAGCCAACGCATCGACCGGCTCTCCGTTTACCAGCATCTGCAGCTTGACGAGGTCTGCGGGCCGATAGTCGGTCAGGTGGTAGTCGAAGGATGCGTAGCCGCGCGAGACCGATTTGAGGCGATCGTAAAAGTCGAAGACAACCTCATTCAGCGGCAGGTCGTATTTCACCATCGCGCGATTGCCGACATAAGTGAGTTCCTTCTGCTCGCCACGCCGGTCCTGGCAAAGTTTCAGCACGGATCCCAGGTATTCGTCGGGAGTCAGAATCGTGGCCTCGATCCAGGGCTCCTGCATTTCGTCGATGTGGTTCGGATCGGGCATATCGACGGGGTTGTGTATTTCGATCTCCTTCCCGTTGCTCAGCTTGATTTTGTAGATGACCGAGGGCGCCGTCGCGATCAGGTCGAGGTTGAACTCGCGCGATAAACGTTCCTGGATTATTTCCAGATGCAGCAGACCCAGGAATCCGCAACGAAAGCCGAATCCGAGTGCTGCCGATGTTTCCATCTCATACGTGAAGCTCGCGTCATTGAGGCGAAGCTTGCCCATCGCGGCGCGCAGGTCCTCGAACTGAGCTGCGTCGACGGGAAAAAGACCACAGAAGACCACCGGTACGGCCGGGCGAAAGCCGGGCAGAGGACTTTGCACCGGCTTTCGATCATCGGTGATCGTGTCGCCGACGCGCGTGTCCGCAACCTCCTTGATCGCGGCAGTGAGCATGCCGATTTCTCCGGGACCAAGCTCGTCAACCGGCGTCAGCTTGGGCGTGAACACACCCGTTCGATCGACGTCATAGGCCGCGTTCGTTCCCATCATCCGGATGCGCTGGCCTTTCCTGAGGACGCCGTCGACGATGCGCACGAGCACCACGACACCCAGGTAGACGTCGTACCAGCTGTCGACGAGAAGCGCTTTGAGTGGGGCTTCGCGGTCTCCCTTGGGTGGAGGCAATCGCGTGACGATCGCCTCCAGCACTTCCGGCACGTTGAGCCCCGTTTTGGCGGAAATCTCGATCGCGTTTGAGGCGTCAAGCCCGATCACGTCCTCGATCTGCTGCTTCACCTTCGCTGGTTCGGCCGCGGGCAAGTCGACCTTGTTGAGCACGGGCACGATCTCATGCCCGTTATCGATCGCCTGGTAAACATTGGCGAGGGTCTGCGCCTCGACACCTTGGCTCGCATCCACCACCAGGAGTGAGCCCTCGCAGGCGGCAAGCGAGCGATTGACCTCGTAGGCGAAATCCACATGCCCGGGCGTGTCGATCAGATTGAGCGTGTAAGCCTGGCCGTCGCGGGCCACGTAGTTGAGCCGGACGGTTTGTGCCTTGATGGTGATACCGCGCTCGCGCTCGATGTCCATCGAATCGAGCACCTGCTCCTTCATCTCGCGCTCCGTAAGCCCGCCTGTGAGTTGAATCAGGCGGTCGGCAAGCGTCGACTTGCCGTGATCGATGTGCGCGACAATAGAAAAGTTGCGGATGTTCTGGATTGGCCTTGCCGTCATGGCGCGCAGATAACACCCGGTCTGCGGCGCTTCAAGCTAGCGTGATCGCTGCCTGGGTGCGGGGCCTTGCGGGGGCCGGAACGACCGACCACCCAGTTCGCGGACAGGCTGGCGCTCTAGTACCGGTAATGATCGCTCTTGTAGGGACCGGCCTGCGTCACGCCAATGTAGGAGGCCTGCTTGTCGGAAAGCTTCGTGAGCTTCACGCCGATCTTGTCTAGATGCAATCGTGCGACCTTTTCGTCGAGTTGCTTCGGGAGGGTGTAGACCTCGTTCTTGTACTTGCCGGGATTGGTCCACAGTTCGATCTGCGCCAAAGTCTGATTCGTAAACGATGATGACATGACGAAACTTGGGTGGCCCATTGCGTTCCCGAGGTTCACCAGGCGGCCCTCCGACAGCAGAATGATGCGTTTTCCGTCCGGGAACTCGATTTCATCAACCTGCGGCTTGATATTGTGCCATTTGAAATTACGCAGAGCCGCGATCTGAATCTCGCTGTCGAAATGACCGATATTGCACACGATGGCGCGATGCTTCATCTGCCGCATGTGCTCCAGCGTAATGACGTCGATATTGCCGGTTGCTGTGACAAAAATATCGGCGCGAGGGGCGGCGTCTTCCATCGTGGTGACTTCGTAACCCTCCATTGCCGCCTGCAGCGCGCAAATCGGATCGACCTCCGAGACCATCACGCGACAGCCCGCCTGGCGCAGCGACGCTGCAGAACCTTTGCCGACGTCACCGAATCCGGCAACCATGGCAACCTTGCCGGCCATCATCACGTCGGTGCCTCTTCGAATCCCGTCAACGAGCGATTCCCGGCAGCCGTAAAGGTTGTCGAATTTCGATTTCGTCACGCTGTCGTTGACGTTGATCGCCGGGAAGAGGAGTCGGCCTTCCTTGGCCATCTGATAGAGGCGATGCACGCCGGTTGTCGTCTCTTCGGTCACGCCTTTGATGTTTTTCGCCGTGTTTGAATACCAGCTGGGCTGTTCCTTCAGCCGCTTCTTGATCGCGGCGAAAAGCACTTCCTCTTCCTCGTTGCCGGGATGATTCAGCACCGCTGGGTTGCTTTCCGCCTGCAAGCCCAGATGTATGAGAAGCGTCGCGTCCCCGCCATCATCGAGAATCATGTTCGGCGACCCGCCGTCATTCCACTCGAAAATGCGATGCGTGTAATCCCAATAGTCCTTGAGACTCTCGCCCTTGACTGCAAACACTGGCACCCCAGCTTCCGCGATTGCGGCGGCGGCGTGATCCTGGGTCGAGTAGATGTTGCACGATGCCCATCTGACTTCAGCGCCGAGATGCGTCAGCGTTTCGATCAGCACCGCCGTTTGAATGGTCATATGCAGTGACCCGGCGATCCGCGCTCCACGCAGGGGCTGTTGCGGGCCGTATTCTTCGCGGGTAGCCATCAGGCCTGGCATTTCGGTCTCGGCAATATTGATCTCCTTCCGCCCCCAAGACGCCAATGAGATGTCCTTGACGACGTAATCGCCGGGCTTGGCCTTCGACTTTGCAGCAGTCATGACAGGTCCGTGCTGTGATGGATGAATTTGCGGCTGCCTATAACAGGCCGTCGCGGACCCCGCAACGCACATATAAAGAAATCTTTATGTACGACGTCTGTCGGCGGCCTTCAGTCCTCTTCGCCGAAGCCATCGGCGACTAGCTTGCAAAGTGCATCGACAGCCACGGCTGCATCCTTGCCCACGGCCTTGATCGTAATCCGAGCGCCTGGACCAGCCGCGAGCATCATCAGCCCCATGATCGAAGTCCCCCCCACCGTTTCGTGGCCACGCGTCACGGTGATGGCGGCATCGAATTGCTCGGCAGCTTGTACAAATTTTGCCGAGGCGCGCGCATGCAACCCTTTCTTGTTGACGATCTCGATCTCGCGCGTGACAGGATGTTCCTCGGCTGAGACGCGCGCGCTCATTTGCCGTTGAGCACCCGGCTAGCTATGGTGCAGTACTTGCGGCCGGCCTCCTGCGCGGCTGCCACGGCATCCTGCAACGGACAGATCTCCCGAATTTTTGCAAGCTTGATCAGCATGGGCAGATTGATTCCGGCGAGCACCTCGACCTTGGGCTGGCTCATGACTGAAATTGCCAGATTTGACGGAGTGCCGCCAAACATGTCGGTGAGGATGGCTACGCCTTCCCCAGTATCGACGCGTTTGACCGCTTCGAGAATATTCTTCCGGCACTGTTCTACGTCGTCGTCCGGGCCGATTGTAATCGCCTCGATCTGACGTTGGGGTCCTACGACATGCTCCAATGCCGAGCGGAACTCGATGGCGAGTCGCCCATGAGTCACAAGTACGAGGCCGATCATCCCAAGCTCCTCGCGGGCGCTTCGCTGCACCGCACGATAGGGCGCGCATTCACGCCCATCTGAGGCCCCAATGCAAGGGGCTCAACCGCTATATAAGCGTTCTGTTGCACTGCGGAAAGTCGGGGCCAGGATGGGCCGGGGCGCCTCTCGCTATCAGCAAGTCGACCCTAGGCCCGATATGGTTAATATTCCCATTGACTGCAAAGGCGCCGGGGGTAGCCCAATCTCCTACTGCAGGTCAATCGGCCGGGTGCGTAAAAAGCCCAGTATCAATGGCAGCGCTAGCCTACCTTCTGCGACCGCAAGCCGCGGCAGTGTAACTCCGTTGACCGTCGTTTTGGCCTGTTGTGTCGATGGGCTGCGATCGGCGTCACTCGCAGCCAGATCAATAATCAAACCGACTGCGGCCAGCGGTTCAAAATCCAAGTGTCGAATGCCTAGTCCGTGAACTTCGATCATACCGGCCAGTTCTTTGGCTGGGCGCACGAGCAATCGCCCGGAACAGGCCTCAACATGGACGCGGTCATCGCCAACAAGCTTCGAAAAGCGAAGGATGCCGTGCGCTTCCACAATGAGATTCCAGACAAGCAAAGACTTGCCTGATCCTGCGGGGCCGCGGATGAGCGCAGCTTTCGGGCCGACAAGCACCGCCGACGCGTGGATGGTCGCAGGTGAATTCACTCGGGTTTCATCAAGGTCACGCGATCACGTCGCGGGCAGGCGAACCGTGAAACGGGCGCCGAGCACGTGCGGGGATTTCCCAGGCAGCCCAGCGCCGCTAAAACGATTCTCGACGCGAATTGTCCCGCCATGCGCCTCGACAATCTGTTTTGAAATCGACAACCCGAGCCCGGAATTCTGACCGAATCCCTGCTCGGGCCGATCCGTATAAAATCGCTCAAATATCTTATCGAGAGCTTCCGGGCGGATGCCGGGCCCATCATCGTCGACCATGATCTCGACGCGATCCTTGTGGCGCCGACAGGTGATCCGTACGGTTGCGCCAGGCGGCGAAAAAGAACGCGCATTGTCGATGAGATTACTGACGACCTGCCCGAGACGCGAGTCATGCCCAGGTACCTTGAATTCAGAAAGCGGAGCGCCTTCGAATCTCAGCTGTACTGCAACGTCGGTACGGACCTCGTTCGCGGCCTTGACCAGCGCATCGAGCAGCCTGGCCAGATCGACCTGAGATGCTTCCTGGCGCTGCAGTTCTGCATCGAGTCGGCTAGCATCCGAAATGTCCGAGATCAATCGATCGAGCCGCTTCACATCGTGCTCGATCACAGCGAGCAGTCGTTGCCGGCTTTGCTCCGTCTTGGCGAGGGGCAGCGTCTCCACCGCCGAGCGTAGCGATGTGAGCGGATTGCGCAATTCGTGGGCTACATCGGCGGCAAAGCTTTCGATGGCTTCGATCCGGCTGTAAAGCGCATTCGTCATATCGCGCAGCGCGCCCGAAAGTTCGCCGATTTCGTCGCGGCGGCGGGTGAAATCAGGAATTTCAACGCGTGTCCGGATGCGCCGGCGCACGCGCTCGGCGCCATCCGCCAGTCGCCTCACCGGACCCGCAATGGTGCCGGCAAGAAGCATCGAGAGTACCACCATGACGCCCGCGGCGACGAGGAACACCTTCACGATCGCAAGCCGCTCTGCCTCGACCATGTCGTCGATATCGGCGCCTTGCGTTGACAACATCAGCGCGCCGCGCACCGCCCTGAAACGCTGCACCGGCACCGCGACGGAAACAATGACCTCGCCCCTCTCATTGACGCGGACCATGCTTGAATGCGCGCCATTGAGCGCCTGCGCTACTTCCTGATAGCCCTTTCCATTTTCCGGGCCCAACTCGTTGTAAAGTGGAAGATCGCCACGCCCGAACCAGCGACGCAAGGCAATGAATGCCCGCTCCATGATCCCGGGCTTTTCCGCGCTCGGGGGCGGAAGATCGAAGCGCAGCACATCCCCACGGCCGTACAGATTTCGGCTGTCGAGAATGAGAACTCCATCGCGATCATAAATACGAGCACGCGTCTTTGTTGGGGAGACGAGGCGGCGTAACACCGGTGCGACGCGCTCGGGATTTATCGGAAATTCAATACCGGAAAGTGAATCATCGGTCGGACCGTAGCTCTCGCCGGCCTGCAACTCGAGCAGGCGCTCCGGATCGATCGTGATTGAATCCGTCTCAACCGTTGCCGACGCAGCAATCGCGCCGGCGATGATCTCGCTCTGCGTCAACAGACTTTGAACGCGGGCATCGATCAACCCTGCGCGGAATTGAGAGAGATAGAGTACTCCGGTAACCAGTGCGACAAGTCCGGCAAGATTTAGAAAGACAATTCGACGTGTGAGGCTCGAAAAACTTTGCGAGACAAAGAAGTGCCATGCCGAAATCAGCATTCGGCTCAACGCACCTTCCTGCCGTTGCTCGGGACGAACGCTCTCGACACCGAGCCTTTCGGCGTCGGCGGTTTGCGCGAGCGCTTCGGCAGTTCGATCAAGCACGTGGTTCAATCCAGCCGGGTTCGACCATGGCCCTAAAGTTGGCCCGGAGATTTTACCGCAAGCCGGGACGATCCGTCATGCCGCCAATACCGGCTGAAACATTAAGGATTCGTCATTCCTTAAAGCGATAGCCGACGCCATATAGCGTTTCGATCATCTCGAATTCATCGTCTACGACCTTGAACTTCTTGCGCAGTCGTTTGATGTGGCTGTCGATCGTGCGATCATCGACATAAACTTGGTCGTCGTAGGCTGCATCCATCAGTGCGTTGCGACTCTTGACAACTCCGGGCCGGGTCGCAAGCGCCTGCAGGATGAGGAACTCGGTCACGGTCAGCGTTACAGGCTCGCCTTTCCATGTGCAGGTATGACGCTCTGGATCCATGCGAAGCTGTCCGCGTTCGAGAACCTTGGCGGAATCAATCTCTTTCGGCGGGGCTCCGTCCTTCGGACTCGCACGGCGCAGCACCGCCTTCACGCGTTCAACAAGCAAACGTTGCGAGAAGGGTTTGCGAATGAAGTCATCGGCGCCCATCTTCAGCCCGAACAACTCGTCGATCTCTTCATCCTTGGAAGTGAGGAAGATCACCGGTATGTCCGATTTCTGCCGCATGCGGCGGAGTGTCTCCATTCCGTCCATGCGCGGCATCTTGATATCGAGAATGGCAAGATCGGGTGGCGACGTCTTGAAGCCGTCGAGGGCGGACGCACCATCGGTATAGGTCATGATGCGATAGCCTTCCGCTTCGAGGGCCATCGACACGGAGGTCAAGATATTGCGGTCGTCGTCGACGAGAGCGATTGTCGGCATGAGCCCCTCTAAGCTGACGTCCCGCGCGTTTTGAACCCCATAAAGCGGGTCTGAAATGTGGCCTCTTTGCAACAACTATGTGATTCGGTAGCGATTTCAAGCCTAGCGGAAAGAAAACACGTGCGCTTTTGGCGCTGCCCTGCGATCCGAGTACCTCAAGATGAAGCCTGAAAACGCGTTCGATGCACAACTTGCGGCAAAAAAGCTGCTGCGCGAGGCCCGTTCCGGGGCCCTTGCCACCTTGGTGCCGGGAACGGGAGACCCCTACTGTTCGCTAGTCAATGTCGCGACGGCAGCCGACGGTTCGCCCATTCTGCTTCTATCCAATCTGGCATTGCATACCAGAAACATCCAGGCGGATGCCCGTATCTCGTTGATGCTCGATGAAGGCAAGGAGGACGATCCTCTCGAGGGTGCCCGCATCATGCTGACCGGAAGGTGCGCGAAGTCCACAGATGATGCTTCTGCGCGGGCCTATCTTCGGCGACATCCGGAAGCTGAAAGCTATGCAGGCTTTGCGGATTTTGACTTCTATCGGATGGAGATTGCCCGTGCGCACCTGGTGGCGGGCTTTGGCCGCATTGTCGATCTTACGGCGCAAGAGATACTTACCGACCTCACCGATGCCGGAGAAATGATTGCCATAGCGGCAGACGCCATTGCTCATATCAACCGCGATCACGGCGACGCCTGCCGCCTTTATGCGACCAGGCTTCTTGGGGCTGCAGAGGGTGATTGGCGGTGTGTCGGCATAGATCCGGAAGGCATTGAACTTCAGGACGGCCGAACCGCACGACGCCTCACGTTTTCGCACCGCATCACGGGAGCCGGCCCGTTGCGTGCGGTGTTGAAAGAGCTGGCGGAAGAGGCGCGCGCGGAGTGACTGCCAAAGCGATCGCCGCTCTATTCATGTCTAAGACATCACGGGGGCAGTCAGCGGCAGTGCATTAACTTTCAGCGGCAGTGCATTAACTTAATGATGCAGCGCAATGCCATCTGCTCAACTTTGCATGGCATTAGTTCTTGGCAGCCGGAAGGCTGGTGACTATGGTCGCGCGCATCTAGACGTTATATTTGTAGTTGCCAGCCGCGGTGTGGACCTCACGAGGCCACGAGGGATTTGCAATAATGCGGCTGAGTTGGGAGGAATTCGCGTGCAGGAGCAGGGTTTGCGGAACGGCGCCTTCGGTGCCGACAAGTTCGGCTTCAAAAATCTGGCAGCTGTCCACTGGAATCTCACCGAGCCGACTCTCTACGAGCAAGCCATAAGAGCAGGCGAGGCATCGCTGGTCGCGGGCGGCGCGCTTTGTGCCGAGACCGGTCACCACACGGGTCGCAGCCCCAAAGATAAGCACACTGTCGTCGATGACCTTACGAAAGATTCGGTATGGTGGGACGGCAATCGCAAGATGTCGCCTGAGAATTTCGACAATCTTCTTGCCGATTTCCTGAAGCACGCCGAAGGCAAGCAACTCTATGCTCAAGACTTGTATGGCGGCGCCGACCCCAAATACCGAATCAAGACACGCGTCTTTACCGAGCTTGCCTGGCACTCTCTGTTCATTCGTCAACTGCTCATCCGCCCCGAGCGGGCGGATTTGCAAAACTTTATTCCTGAACTCACTATTCTCGATTTTCCATCTTTCAGGCCCGATGCCAAACGCCACGGCGGTCGAGAGGGGTCGGATACGATGGTGGCGATCAATTTCACTCGCAAAATCGTTTTGATCTGTGGCTCTTCTTATGCGGGTGAAATGAAGAAGTCCGTATTTACTACGTTGAATTTCTATCTGCCGGCTCAGAACGTGGTGCCGATGCATTGCTCCGCGAACGTCAGCCACGAGGGCGACAGCGCGTTGTTTTTCGGTCTTTCCGGCACCGGCAAGACAACACTCTCGGCAGATCCACATCGCATTCTCATCGGCGATGATGAACATGGCTGGGGACCCGACGGCATCTTCAATTTCGAGGGCGGCTGCTATGCAAAATGCATCAAGCTCTCCAAAGAAGCCGAGCCGATGATCTGGGATGCAACAAATCGCTTTGGTGCGGTGCTGGAGAATGTGGTTTTTGATCCCGTCACGCGCGTGCCTGATTACGACGACGGCTCGAAAACGGAAAACACGCGCTCGGCTTACCCGCTCGACTTTATCCCGAATGCATCGCGCACGGGCCGCGCTGGACACCCGAAAAACATCATCTTCCTGACTGCGGATGCCTATGGCGTGATGCCGCCGATTGCCAGACTCACGCCGACGCAGGCGATGTATCACTTTCTTTCAGGCTATACGGCGAAAGTTGCGGGCACCGAAAAAGGGCTCATCGGCGTGCAGCCCGAGTTCTCGACCTGCTTTGGCGCACCGTTTTTGCCGCGTCATCCCTCAGTCTATGCCGATTTGTTGCGCGAGTACATCAATCGCCACCGTGTCGATGTCTGGCTCGTCAATTCCGGCTGGACAGGGGGCAAATATGGCGAAGGCCGGCGTATGCCAATTAAGGCAACGCGCACCCTGCTAACAGCCGCCCTCAACGGGTCGCTCAAGAATGCCGATTTTAGAACGGATCCGTATTTCGGATTCTCAGTGCCGACCGCTGTCAAGGGTGTTGAGCCCCATCTGCTTAACCCAATGAAGACGTGGAAAAACAAGAGCGAGTTTGACAGAACCGCGCGTGACCTTGTCGCGATGTTCCAGAAAAACTTCGCCAAGTTTGAAAAGCATGTTACGCCCGATGTGAAAGCGGCGGCGCCGGAAGTGCGCATCGCCGCCGAATAACGAACGTTTTTATACGGCTCACAAAGAAAGGGCGGTCAGTAGCAGCTGACCGCCCTTTCTGCTTATTGGCGCAATCACTCAGTCGTTTGCCTGGGCGAGCTGTCGACCGATCCGATTGAAGCGAGCTTTTTGTTCGTTCGTCAGACTCGCATAAAAGCCCTCGAGTGCCGGCTTGACCATGTTCGCGGCATCGATCATCGCCTGCAGCCGTTTTTCCATGGCGTCCAGCCGCCCCGGCGGCGTAAGTGGTGTCTCGTCCGGGCAGGCTGCTTGCATGATAGAAACAGCCTGTTTGGTCGCGTCCTGCAGCTTGTTCAGTTCGGATTGCTGAGCATCGGTCGGATTGACGACATCGGCAATCTTCTCGATCGGCAGGTTCGTTAGTCCTTCCTTGGGCTGCCTGCAGGCTTCCGCAGCTTCAGATGCCTCCCTCGTTTCGGCGTTTGCCGTCTTCTGCTTTGGCCCGAGCTCGTTGAAACGCTCTTTCTGCTCGTCGCTGAGCGAGGCATAGAATTTCTCGAGCGCCGGACGCACCGTCTGGACAGCCCCTAACGTCGCCTGGAGACGTGCCGTCATGGCCGCAAGCCGGCCTAGAGGCGTGAGCGGGAAAGCATCCTCTGTGGGACACGATGCCTTGAAAGCGGCCGCTGCATCCTCGCTCGCCCGGCGCACGTCATCGAGAAGCTGCTTCTGTTCGGCATCAAGCCCGACCTTGCGCTCGATCTCCGCGAACGGCCATGCGGTGATCCCATTGCCGGGCTGATTACATAGCTTTTTCACCGCCGCATAAGCGGGACGGGAACGTGCCGATGATTGTCCTCCCACCGCAGGTGCCGCATACGCGTACTCTTCCGGCGGACCAACTTCACCCCAGAAGATTCCGTCGAAAAAGTCGTCATAGGCATAAGCCCAATATCCATCGTCATAGGCGAATGGCCAGAACGTGTAGTCGAAAATGTCGGAATAGGCGTACGGCCAGAATATCGGTCCGTACCAGCCGACAAAGATCGCACGATGACCATGCCTCCAGGCCCGGTGTGCCGGCAGTCGCGCAAACCGATGCCTGTTCTTTCCGAGACGTTCGGCGTGCACGGCAAATGGCGCGGCAAAGCGGCCCCGACGGGCGGCTTCATGCATCCGCGCAATCTCATCTCGCCGGTTCGCGCGCAGGCTACGAATGTTTTCCCGGCCGCTTCGGAGATTCTGCCGCTCGATTCCGGCGCTGGGCTGTACAAGCTGCTGACGACGCAACGCGCGCTCTTGGCGTGCACTCTGGATTTCCTGACGGCGCTGCGCTCTCTGCGCCGCAGGAAGACGGCGCAGTTCGCGATCTTCCCGTCTTCGCAACGCACGCTCCGCCCGCATCTGCCGGCGGTTGTCCAGATTCAATTGCCGCTGGTTCTGAACGCTTGAACGAGCGTGTCTCGTGCGCTGCTGGGCACGATGGCCTGCGGAACGCAGCGCTCGCTGTTGCTGGACGTGGCGGCTGCCAAAACTATTCGAGTCGCGCCGAGAGATCGCGTGGGTTCGCGGGGCAACACGTGGTGCCGCGATATGTGGCCGCACGTTACGCGGACTCGCGTGACGGGGGGCAGAGATACGCGGAGCGGCCATTTGTCGCGCGGAGATATGTGGTGCGGCGCGTGGCGCTGACATGCGCGGAGCCGAGCCTCGGGCAGCGGAAAAATGCGGGGCCGCGGCTCGTGGTGCCGGCCGCGCCGCTGCCGCACCCGGATGGTTTCTCTGTTGAGCGCTCGCAGCAATAGGCACGGCGAGCAGCGCCGCTGCGAGCCATATTCCTATCGTTCTGATCATGAAATGTTCTCCACCATGCACGGAACCTGATTCCGGCCTTTAACCCGTTAAACGGATGGGAGTTCGAGAACCGGCGCTGGGTCGTGCGGATGTGATCACAGATGAACGTCTGGTCATTTGCGCGGGGCAATGAACCACTGCAAGCGGATTGCCAGTTGAGCGGAAATCAATGCCTTGGAGTGCCGGGCGCTGCCGCGCGAAGCCGCTCGATCAATTCACTGGTGGGGTAGGAATCGGCCGGCAACCCGAATTGCAGCTGGGCTTTCTTTATTGCACTGCGGGTCGCATTTCCCACTTTTCCATCGATCTCGCCGACACCTTCGTAGCCGTGCCGTGTAAGCAGGCGCTGCAGCTCCATGACTTCCGGCGGGGACAACGGTGTAATTGTGCCGGCACCGGAATGATCAACGGTTGGCGCACCGGCCAGTCGGGTCGCAAAATACGCCACGGTGGTTGAGTACACCATTGCCGAATTCCAGCCGAGAAACGCCTTGAAGTTCGGATACGCGAGAAACGCCGGACCGTGGCGTCCCATGGGCAGAAGAAGAGAGGCCGGCAGATTGTCTGAAGGCAGGGATCCATGTGCGGCTTTAACTCCCCATCCCACCCATTTCGAGCGTGGATGCTGAATTTCGAGATCGGATTCTTGCCATGGAAGGTTGTCTGGAACACGAACCTCCTGCAGCCATGGCTCACCGCGCTTCCATCCGAGGGTGACCAGGAAATTCGCCGCTGAGGCAAGCGTATCGGGGATGCTGTGAATCAGGTCACGGCGCCCATCACCGTCGAAATCCACGGCATTCTTCAGATAGTCGGACGCGGTGAATTGCATGCCGCCGAATTCGCCGGCCCAATCGCCGATCATATCGTCGACGCCCTGGTCTCCGCGTTCGATGATTCGCAGCGCATCGAGCAACTGTTGACGGAAAAAATCCGGCCGCCGGCAGTCGTAGGCAAGCGTGGCAGTGGCGCTCAAAATGTTGTACTTGCCGAAATTAGCGCCGAAGTCGCTTTCGAGACCCCAGAATGCAGTGAGCACGGGAGCGGGTACCCCGTATTTTTCCTCGATACGCGCGAATAGCCCTGCGTTCTGCTTCATCTTCTTGAGGCCATTCGGGATCCTCCCGCCGCCAACCATTCGGTCGGAAAACTGCAGGAATGTCTGGTTAAAAACAGCCTGAGCGTGGTCACGCCGGATGATTGCCGGGTCGAAAGTCATCTTGGGCGCAGCCGCGGCGACGATGCGCGGTGAGATCCCCTGCGCCACGGAGTCTTTTTTGAAATCCTCAAGCCAACGGTCGAAGTTCGCCGTGTTACGACAGGTCGCAGCGATCGCGTCCCCGGTAACAAGCGTTCCGAGCAAGAGAAATGCTGCTGCCGAAGCGCCTTTGTTTGTCATCTCATCCGTCCCGCGCTGGTGGCGCCTCGAGGTTAGAAGTACCGCCACCAGAGATAAACATGGCAAATCGCAACCGACACGACCATCATCGGAAACGCATAAAGTGTGTAGGTAATGAAGCTGAAGGGGACGCCGTTGCGCTCGCCGATTCCGGCGACGGTCAGATTGGCGGATG
This sequence comes from Pseudolabrys sp., assembly GCA_035718275.1. GTDB lineage: Bacteria > Pseudomonadota > Alphaproteobacteria > Rhizobiales > Xanthobacteraceae > Pseudolabrys. Next base: position 196,362 of record DASTHI010000036.1, read on the forward strand.
CTCCGATCAGGGTACCATTGCCACCGAGGCACGCGCCGAGCGATAGGCTCCACCAGAGCGGCTCGATCTTGTCGAGACCCCCATAGGCAGGTGCCATGCTCTTTATCAGTGGGATCATTGTGGCGACGAACGGAATGTTGTCCACGATGGCTGAGAGCACTGCCGACGCCCACAATATCGCGTAGGCCGCATTCGCCATGCTGCCCTGAGTCGCCTCTACCAGTTGCTGGGCGAGAACGCGGAGAAGCCCACCGACGTCAACGCCATGCACTACGATGAAAAGGCCGATAAAGAAGAAGATTGTGATCCATTCCACATCGCCGAACGTCTGGTGGATGTTCTTCGCGGCCTTTTCGGAATGATGCGCCCAGTTGTCCAGGAGCATGAGCACTGCAGCGCCAAACATGGCGATCGTCGCCGGCTCCAAATGCAGGGGGCGCGCAAGTACGAACGCCACCATCACGATTGTGAGGACGGCAAGCGATTGCTTGAGCAACAGCCAGTCCTCGATGCTCTCCGCCGCTTTCATCTTCATGACGCGCGCTTCGGCAGCTTCCGAGGCCTGCAGATCCTTCCCCCACAGGAAATGAATTATCACCGCCTGCACGACCATCACGACAATGATGACCGGCGTCAGGTGGTACACGAATTCATTGAATGACAATCCCGCCTGTGAGCCGATGAGGATGTTTGGCGGGTCGCCGATCAACGTTGCGGTGCCTCCGATATTGGAAGCGAATATTTCCGCAAAAAGGTACGGATAAGCGGGCACCTTGAGCGTGTTGCAGATTGCGAGCGTTACCGGCACGATCAGGAGCACGGTCGTGACGTTGTCCAGAAATGCCGAGAGCGTGGCGGTGGTGATCTGCAATATGAACAGTATCCCGGCCGGATGCGCCTTCGCGATCTGTGCAGACCAAACCGCCAGATACTGAAACATGCCAGAGCGTCGAGAGATCGAAACGAGGATCATCATGCCGGTCAGAAGCCCGATCGTGTTCCAATCGACGCCTTTGATCGCTTCTTCCTGATCGAGGACGCCCACCAGGATCATTACGCCCGCGCCAACAAGCGCGACGATCGCGCGGTTGACCTTTTCGGACATGATGACCGCGTACGTGATGGCTAGAATGCAGGTCGAGACCCACATTGCGTTCCATCCGAAATAAACGTGCGATGCTGACTCTGCCGTCATAGGCGAGATCCCCAATCAGGGTGCGGCTGCCCTGGTCAGCGGCACCCTCGTCTTCCCCCAAGTCAAACTCCGGCACCGGTGATGCTTAGTCAAGCAAGGCTTTCGTTTCACGCGGACTTGCGCGCATACTCGTGCGGCCCACTTCGGGGCACAGAATAGGGAGGGTATATCGTGGCAGCCAATGTCCGTTTTTCCAACCCGCGCACGCTCGCGAAACCGCCGGGGTACACTTACGTGGTCGAGGCGACAGGTCCCAACCGGCTTATCTTCATTGCCGGTCAACTCGGGCTCGACATGGACAATAAGCTTGTCGGTGCGCCCGGCGACTTCCGCGCTCAGGCAAACAGGGCGATGGAAAACCTCAAATTGGCGTTGGCGGATGCCGGGGCGACGATCAAAGACGTTGTCAAGATCAATAATTATCTAGTGGATATGTCACACATTTCCATTTTTCGTGAAGTCCGTGACCATCATTTCAATATGGCAGCGCCGCCGGCAAGCACGACGGTAGCCATTTCGGAGTTGGCGCGCCCGGGCGCGCTTTTCGAAATCGAAGCGATTGCCGTGCTTCCGGCCAAAAGCACGAGGGCGGCGGCCTCCCGATCGGCGTCGCGCAGCAAGCGCGTCAAGGCGCGCCGAAAGAAACGAAAATAGGAGCTGCGGAGGCCGGGTGGCGGAACCTATCATATGGCTGCAGAACGAGGCATCTGCACACCGCGTTGAGCGACGGCAACAAGCACTTGGGTGCGTTCCCCCCAATAGGGGAACGCACATCGATGTCGAAAGCATCGGCGCTTAAAAACTCGGTGCGGGTTGCCTGACGCAGCTTCTAATGTGCCTCATCCCAATTGTCTGCGGCACGGGCTTCGACTTGGAGGGGCACGTGCAACGCGACGGCGGGGTGGGGTGCGTCCTGCATTACGCTTTTGACGATCGCGATCGTATCGTCAACTTCCTTTTCCGGTACCTCGAACACGAGCTCATCGTGGACTTGCAGTAGCATTCGCGCGTTGAGCTTTGCGTCCTCGAGTTCCGGCTCGATGCGGATCATCGCGCGCCGGATTATGTCCGCGGCAGATCCCTGCAAGCGGGCGTTGATCGCGGCGCGCTCGTTGAAAGAGCGGATGGAGGGATTGCTGGCCTTGATTTCGGGATAATGACATTTGCGCCCAAACAACGTCAGGACATAACCATGCTGACGGCAGAACTCGCGCGTCTCGTCCATGTAGTCGCGAATACCTGGAAAGCGCTCAAAATATTTTTTGATGTAAGCGCCTGCTTCCCTGGAATCGATGCCGAGCTGCGCCGCAAGCCCGAAGGCTGAAATGCCGTAGATGATCCCGAAATTGATGGCCTTCGCGCGACGGCGAATTTCCGCAGGCATATCCTTCACGGGCACCCCGAACATTTCAGAAGCTGTCATTGCATGGATGTCGATTCCGTCCTGAAATGCCTTGCGCAGCATGGGAACGCTGGCGACCTCGGACAACAGGCGCAACTCAATCTGCGAGTAATCTGCCGAGACGAGCTTCATTCCCGGCGAGGCCACGAAAGCGCGGCGGATCTTGCGGCCGTCCTCGGTGCGAATCGGAATATTCTGGAGATTCGGTTCGGATGAAGAGAGCCGCCCCGTCGACGTCGCGGCCAACGCGTAGCTCGTGTGAACGCGATGCGTATTTGGATTGACATAATTCGGCAAAGCGTCGGTGTAAGTTGAGCGCAACTTTGAGACCTGTCGCCAATCGAGAATGACCTGTGGCAGCTTGTGGCCCATCTCGGCAAGTTCCTCCAATGCACGCGCGCCCGTCGCCCACTGGCCTGTCTTCGTTTTGGTGCCGCCGGGCAGTCCCATTTGGCCGAACAGAATGTCGCCGAGCTGCTTTGGGCTTCCCGGATTGACCTGCGTGCCGGCAATTTTGTTGATTTCCTCCTCAAACGCGGCCTGCTTCCTGCCGAATTCATTGGAGAGTTGCGATAGCACGGCGGGGTCGACCGATATTCCGCGATGCTCCATGCAGGCCAGAACACGCGGCATCGGACGTTCTAACGTTTCGTACACCGTGACAACCTTTTCCGCCGCCATTCGGGGTTTGAGCGCTTCCCAGAGGCAGAGAATCGTGTCGGCATCCTCGGCTGCATATGCGCCGGCGCGAGCGATGGGCGTCGCTTCGGGCGTGAACAGGGCCTTGTCCTTGCTCTTGACGTCTTTGAAACGTGATGGACTGCGGCCGAAATAGCGCGTCACGACGCTCTCGATGTCGTGTGCACCTTTTCCGGCGTCGAGTACGTACGACATCAGCATTGTGTCGTCGAAAGCACCGAGCCGGATTCCACGGCAGGCAAGGACGAGCCAGTCACGCTTGATGTCATGCCCAATCTTCAAGATGCAATTGTCTTCGAGAATCGGCTTCAGCGCCTGCAAAGCCTCACGTTCGGCGAGCTGCCCGTCGCACAATCTTGCGCCGAACAGTCCTGAACTGTCGTGTTCACTGGATTCGCGGTGCCCGAGGGGCAGGTACGCTGACTCATTGTGAGAAACTGCAAACGCAAGGCCGCAGAGTGAGGTCTGCATCGGGTCGAGGCTGCTCGTTTCGGTGCGAAGCGCGATTGTCCCGGTCTCGCGAGCCCGGTCGATCCAATGCTGCAGCCGTTCTGCCGTTGCGACTATTTCGTATTTCGAAGCATCGAGCCTTGCCGCGCGCAAGGCCTGCAGCCGACGCTCGGCGAGCGAAATTGGCGTCAGCGCCGACGACTCGGCGGCTTGTGGGCCCCTGCGTGCCCGCGGAGCTTCGAGCGGCAGCTGCCCCTGGCCGCCCGTGCGGCTAGGCTTGACCGCGGAGCTCGATCGCGACTCGGACTTTTCATCGTCGCCGAGCCGGGCGGCATCTGCTCCGCCTTTTTCGAGAACGCGCTGCACCAGTGATTTGAAGCCCATGGCCTTGAGGAAGGCGATCAGCGCACGGTAATTCGGCTCGTGAACCCCGAGGTCTTCGACGGGTGCTTCGAGTGGCACATGGTCGTCGAGCCTGACCAGTTTCTTCGAAATGCGGGCAGCCTCGGCATGTTCCACGAGAGCTTGCCGCCTTTTTTCCTGCTTAATCTCGCTAGCCCGGTTAAGAAGGTTTTCGAGATCGCCGTATTCGGTAATCAGTTGCGCGGCGGTCTTTACTCCGATGCCAGGAACCCCCGGGACGTTGTCTGTCGAGTCGCCGATCAAGGCCTGCACCTCGATGACTTTTTTCGGCGGCACGCCGAACCTTTCGATCACTTCCGGTACGCCGATCCTCACGTCTTTCATCGTGTCGTACATGATTACGCATTCGTTCACGAGCTGCATCAGGTCCTTGTCCGAAGACACGATGGTGACGGTCGCGCCGGCCTCGCAAGCGACACGGGCATAGGTTGCAATCAGGTCGTCTGCTTCGTAGCCGGCTTGCTCGATACAAGGGATTTCAAAAGCCCGCACTGCTTCGCGAATGAGAGGAAACTGCGGAATGAGATCATCCGGTGGAGGCGGCCGGTGGGCCTTGTAGTCCTTGTACATGTCCGTGCGGAAAGTCTTCTCGGACTTGTCGAAGATCACCGCGAGGTGCGTAGGTCTCTCTTCGGGTTTCATCTCCTTCAGAAGCTTCCACAGCATGCTGCAAAAGCCGTATACCGCGTTCACATGGACGCCTTCTGGAGTGCGAGGTTCGAACCTGATCGCGTGATAGGCGCGGAAGATGTAGCCCGAGCCATCCACCAGAAAGAGGTGATCGCCTTTTTTTAAAGGCCGCTTGGCCGGTGCTTCGTTCAGGCTGCCCGTGGCCGATATTTTTGCGGACTTGGCGACGCTTTTCGATTTTGCGGGAGCGGTCATGAGCCCGAATGTGGGCTGTCGCACCGGATTTGGCAATCTTTGATCACAGCCGTCCGGCGGCTCCAGCCAGAGTTCATTGGCTCGGTAGGCCGTGGGCTGGCGACGCTTCATTCAGGGCTGCAACCTCAGCCGCTTTTGGTGATGACAGCCAGAACCTTGTCGTTGGTCTGGATGCGGTGCATGCGTGTGGACAGCCGTGGAGTCGGGCAGCGTCGATATCGAACAGTCGATCGCGGCTCTCGCCACTCGTTATCGGCTCTGCTATTGAGACGCCATTGGCTTCAGCCGTAAAAAATTAATCTCGTTGCGGGCGGATTGAGACATGCGTGTTGCCATGATCGGCACCGGTTACGTTGGGCTCGTCTCTGGTGCTTGCTTTGCGGATTTCGGACACGAAGTCATTTGCGTCGATAAGGACAAGAGCAAAATTTCCGCGCTCGCGCGCGGTGAAATGCCCATTTATGAGCCCGGATTGGGTGAGATGGTAGGAGCGAACACGCGCGCGGGCCGTCTCAGGTTTACCACTGAGTTGCAGGGTGCGGTCTCCTCGGCCGCTGCTGTGTTCATAGCGGTGGGCACACCCTCGCGCCGCGGCGATGGTTTTGCCGACCTAAGCTTTGTCTACGATGCCGCCCGCGAGATTGCCGAGGCCCTCGACGGTTTCACAGTCGTGATCACGAAGTCGACGGTACCCGTTGGAACCGGTGACGAGGTCGAGCGCATCATTCGCGAAACGCGTCCTGACGCCGATTGTGCTGTCGTCTCCAACCCGGAATTTCTCAGGGAAGGCGCCGCGATTCAGGATTTCAAGCATCCTGACCGGATTGTCATCGGTGCGACTGAACCCCGCGCGCGAGATGTGATGAACGAACTCTATCGCCCGCTCTATTTGAATCGATCGCCGCTTCTTTTTACCGGACGCCGGACGGCTGAATTGATCAAATACGCCGCCAACGCTTTTCTTGCTACAAAGATCACTTTCATCAATGAGATCGCCGATCTCGCCGAGAAGGTAGGCGCGGACGTGCAGGAGGTCGCACGAGGCATCGGACTCGACAACCGTATCGGATCGAAATTTCTGCACGCCGGGCCAGGGTACGGCGGTTCATGTTTTCCAAAAGACACGGTTGCGCTTATCAAGACCGCTCAGGATTACGCCACGCCGCTCCGCATCCTGGAAGCCGTCGCGGCCGTCAACGACGCCCGCAAGCGCGCTATGGCACGAAAAGTCTCGGTCGCGCTGGGCGGAAACCTGCGTGGCAAGACCGTCGCCGTACTGGGACTGACATTCAAGCCGAACACTGATGACATGCGAGAGGCGCCCTCCGTACCTCTGATCACGGCATTGCAGGATATGGGGGCCACCGTACGCGCTTACGATCCTGCAGGAATGCAGCAGGCAAAATCCGTTATCACCAACGTCACCTTCTGTACCGACGCATATGATTGTGCCGAAGGAGCCTCCGCCCTCGTAATCGTCACTGAATGGGAGCAATTCCGCGCGCTGGATTTCGATCGCCTGAAATCATTGATGCTGCAGCCCGTTCTTGTCGATCTGCGCAACGTGTATCGGCCCGAGGAAATGTCGCGTCGCGGTTTTATATACGAAGGTGTCGGGCGGGGCCGCAGCATCTGACTTTCAGTCGCGATGCAGCCGCCAGGGGATCTGCGGGCAATCGAGCGTTCAGGAATTGTGAATGCGGACATTCCAGCCTCCGCTCCCCATCGATGAAGCTTTGCCCCACCTCACTCGCGCTCTGAGTGCTCAGAACAGCGCCGTGCTGGCGGCGCCGCCAGGCGCCGGGAAGACAACGCGTGTTCCGCTGGTGCTGCTCGAGGAACCGTGGGCTATCGGAAACAAAATCCTCATGCTCGAGCCCCGTCGGCTTGCTGCCCGCGCTGCCGCAGCGAGGATGGCATCGCTCCTTCAAGAGCAGGTGGGAGAGACGATCGGTCTGCGCGTCCGCTTCGGATCGAAGGTCACGAACCGCAGCCGCATCGAAATTGTCACGGAGGGAATTTTTACCCGAATGATCCTCGACGATCCCTCTTTGCAGGGCATTGCCGCGGTGCTTTTCGATGAATTCCATGAACGCTCGCTTGATGCGGATCTTGGGTTGGCACTTGCTCGAGACGCCCAACAGGCATTGCGTGAGGACCTGAGACTGCTGGTGATGTCGGCGACTCTCGATGGTGCCCGCGTCGCCGCATTGCTCGGAGACGCACCTGTTGTGGAAAGCAAGGGCCGTTCTTTCCCGGTCGAGACGCACTATCTTGGGCGCGATCCGCGGACGCCCATCGAACGACAAGTGGCGGCAGCGACTACGCGCGCGCTTCGGTCCGAGTTTGGCTCGCTGCTCGTGTTCCTTCCCGGCGCCGGCGAAATTCGCCGCACCGAGCTTCTGCTGAAAGAGTGCATTGCCGATCCCGCAATCGACATCGTGCCGCTCTTCGGTGCGCTCGATTCACGCGAACAGGAGCGGGCGATTTCTCCGGCTCCTGCGGGCCGCCGCAAGATCGTTCTCGCAACTTCGATTGCCGAAACATCCCTCACAATCGAAGGCGTCCGGGTAGTGATCGACTCAGGGCTCTCACGTGTGCCGCGCTATGAGCCGGATGTGGGGATTACCAGACTCGAGACTGTGCGGGTGTCACGTGCAGCCGCCGACCAACGACGTGGCCGCGCCGGTCGTATCGAGCCCGGTACTTGCTATCGTCTGTGGGACGAGCCGCAGACCAGGTCACTCGAACCGTTCACGCGTCCGGAAATTCTTTCTGCCGATCTATCGGCTTTTGTACTTGATCTGGCCCAATGGGGCACGGCTAATCCCGCAAATCTCGGTTTCCTTGATCCGCCACCCAGGGCCGCGCTGAGTGAGGCGACAGCACTGCTCGTCGAGCTTGGGGCCATAGACGACGCCGGCCGCATTACGGAGGAGGGACGTCGGCTGCGCGCGTTGCCGCTGCCGCCCCGCCTCGCTCGAATGGTGGTCGATGCTTCGGCGGAAGGCAGCGGCGATCTTGCCGCGCGCATTGCCGCGATCGTGAGCGAGCGTGGTCTTGGCGGTGACGACGTGGATTTGCGGCAGAGACTGGAAAATTTTCGGCGGGATCGGTCGCGACGGGGCGAGGACGCGCGAGCCATGGTGCAACGTTGGACAAGATCGATGAGAGTATCTGACGAAGACGGCAGCCAGAGTCCCGGCTCGGTGCTGGCCCTGGCTTATCCAGAGCGGGTGGCGAAAGCGCGGACCCCGGAGGGCGGCAGCTTCCTTCTGGTCAACGGTCGCGGCGCCAATATAGATCCAGCATCCGTATTGGGACGCGAGCCCTTTCTGGCTGTGGCCGAACTTGCCGGCGGGACCACATCGAGCCGCATCATCCTCGCAGCGCCGATCACACTTGCCGAGATCGAAATGCGCTTTGCGAGTCGCATCAATGAACGAGAGGACACAAGTTTCGACAACGGTTCGGCATCCCTTCGCTCCCGGCGCATCAGGAGATTGGGAGCAATAGTACTCAACGAGCAAGTTCTGCCCACGAAGATTGATTCCGAAAGTGCCAAGCTCCTCGCTGAAGGCATTGCCGGAATGGGGATTCACCGTCTGCCGTGGAGCAAATCGCAGCTGCAACTCCGCAGCCGGGTTAATTTTCTGCGCAGAGCTGAAGGTGATCAGTGGCCCGATTTATCCGATGTCGCTCTGGCGCGTTCGCCTAGCGATTGGCTTGCGCCTTTTCTATTCGGCAAGACAGGGCTGTCGCAGGTCTCGGCTGATGATCTCGCCAGAGCTCTCGACGCGCTGCTTCCCTGGCATCTGCGCAAGCGCCTCGACGCCGATGCGCCGAGTCATTTCAAGGCGCCATCAGGCTCGACTGTGCCGATCGACTATGAATCCGGCGAGGAACCGAGATTGGCAATCCGAGTTCAAGAGCTGTTCGGATTGGCGCACCATCCTTCGATTGCAGGAGGGCGGGTGCCACTGGTGATCGAGTTGCTCTCGCCCGCCAACCGGCCGGTGCAGGTGACGCACGACCTGCCAGGATTTTGGCGTGGCAGCTACAAGGACGTCAGGACGGACCTGAGGGGACGTTATCCCAAGCATTTCTGGCCCGAAGATCCGCTTACCGCGCGAGCGACCAGGCGAGCAAAGCGGCCAGGCGAATAGTTGCAATTGTCCCGATTTTAGTAAGCGGCAGAACACCACTTCCAAAAGCCACCTGTTTTCTTCCCGCGCGTTAAGCTGCTTTTCGGCGACGCGACCTATGGTCGGACGACCAAACCGGATTTCGCATGCGCCAGCTTCTATTCCTTTCCGTTCTCGTCGTCCTATTCGGTGCAGGCGTGGCGCGCTTCGCTGATGATGCGCTTACATCGCCGCCACCGCGGGCAGCCGTCGTCCAGCCCACATACCAGCTGCGAGAGGCGAGCACGTCCGGACGTAGCCTGATGGTCGAGGCAGATCGTCTGGGTCATTTCCAGGTTGAAGCGCGTATCGACGGCCGGTATCTCGATTTCCTTATCGATACTGGGGCTTCACTCGTTGTCCTCCGGGAATCCGACGCGGCGCAAGTGGGAATCCGCCCGCAACCACGTGAGTACACCGCGACAGCGCTGACCGCGAATGGAAAGATCAAAGCTGCGCGCTCGACCATCGATCGAATCGAGTTGGGTGGCATTGCTGTTTACGACGTGCCCGCCTTGGTCTTGCCGGACGAAGCGTTGGCGAAAAACCTGCTCGGGGTTTCGTTTCTTTCGCGGCTCAAGCGCTACGAATACGCGAACGGCCGCATCGTCCTCGAACAGTAGCCTACCCGCAGTCTGCCGCTCCCGAACACATTGCGTGCCGGACCGCTTTGCGGGTCCACGGCGTTAGGGTATTGGATTGCCCCGCCCGTTGCTCGAGGACGTGATGTTTCCGACGCCAAAATCCACGCTAACTCCGAATACCTATGAGTACGAATCATCGCCGCTGGTCAAACCAACTGGCTTCCGCGAATACGACGCACGCTGGCTTCTGGAAAAGGAGATCAATCTCATGGGCGTCCAGGCGCTTGGGCTGGGCCTGGGAACGCTCATCCGTGAACTGAATGTGAACCAGGAAATCGTCACCGGGCATGATTTTCGCAGTTATTCGTCTTCCGTGAAGATGGCGCTCGTCGCAGGCCTGATGGCATCGGGGTGCAAGGTCCATGATATCGGCCTTGCGATCACACCGATGGCCTATTTCGCGCAGTTCGCACTGGACGTTCCATGCGTGGCGATGGTTACGGCTTCGCACAACGACAATGGCTGGACTGGGGTAAAGATGGGCGCCAATCGGCCGCTCACTTTTGGACCGGTGGAGATGAAGCGCCTTAAGGAGATCGTGCTGAGCGCGAAGTTCGACCTGAACGAGGGCGGCAGCTATCGCTTCGTGGAGAACTTTCCTGATCGCTATATCACCGATCTGACAAATCGTCCCAAGCTCAAACGCAAGCTTCGGGTAGTAGCCGCATGTGGCAATGGCACCGCCGGAGCTTTCGCCCCCGGAATACTTGAAGCAATCGGATGCGACGTCATCCCGCTGGACTGCAATCTCGATTACAGCTTTCCCCGTTACAATCCCAATACCGAAGACATGAAGATGCTCCACGCCATGCGTGATGCGGTGTTAGTCAACCGTGCGGACCTTGCGTTGGGCTTCGACGGCGACGGCGATCGATGCGGGGTAGTGGACAATGAAGGCGAAGAGATCTTCGCCGACAAGGTCGGCGTGATGCTTGCGCGGGACATATCGACGTTGCACCGGAACACGACTTTCGTCGTCGATGTGAAGTCGACGGGATTATTTCAGACCGATCCGGTACTTAAAGCCAACGGCGTGAAGGCGGACTATTGGAAAACCGGACACTCATACATCAAGCGGCGTGTCAATGAACTGGGTGCCATTGCAGGTTTCGAAAAATCGGGACACTTCTTTTTCAACAAGCCGTTCGGCCGCGGCTACGATGACGGCATGATCTTCGCTCTCGCCGTCTGTGACATGCTCGACCGCAATCCGGGAAAGAGCCTGGCCGATTTGCGCAAAGCTTTGCCGAAAACATGGGGCTCACCGACGATGGCTCCTTATTGCGACGATGAGAAGAAATATGCGGTTGTGGACGCGGTGGTGAAACAATTTCAGAAGGCGAGGGCGGATGGCACCAAAGTTGCGGGGCAGGCGATTCGGGATTTGGTCACCGTGAACGGTGTGCGCTTAACAGTAGAGGACGGCACGTGGGGACTGGTGCGCGCCTCGTCCAACAAACCGGAGCTCGTCGTGGTCGTCGAAAGTCCCGTCTCTGAACAGCGGATGAAGGATATGTTCAAGGCAATCGACGCCGTGCTGCGCACGCATCCGGAAATCGGCGAATATAATCAGAAGATCTGAGGATCGATGGCGCTCTTCCCGCGAGTGCCCGCTTTTGCGGCCAAGCCGTCTCGGGCAAAATAGCTGTATGCATGTCGCGATTGTCGGCGCCGGACCTGCCGGTCTCTATCTCGCCTATCTGATCAAGCGGCGACAGCCGGGCGCCGCCATTTCCATATTTGAACAGAATCCTCCGGACGCCACGTTCGGCTTCGGTGTTGTCTTCTCTGACCGAGCTCTGGAATTCCTTCGCGAGGATGACGAGGAAACGTTCAAAGCGATTATTCCGCATGTGCAATCTTGGAGCGATATCGTCATCAATCATCGCGGTGAGCCCGTTGTCATCGATGGTATCGGATTCGCCGCAATAGGACGGCTCAAACTGCTGCAGCTGCTGCGGGCTCGCGGACAGTCTATAGGAGTGGAACTTGTATACCGTCACATTGTGAAAGATGTTTCGGAGCTCGACAGGGCCGACCTCATCGTCGGCGCAGACGGTGTCAACTCTCTTGTTCGCAAAACCTACGCGCGGGAATTCGGCACCGATGTTCGTCTTCTCAGCAATCGCTTCGCCTGGTTTGGCACATCGAAACGATTCGAAACTCTTACGCAGACGTTTGTGCGGACCGAATGGGGCTGTTTCAATGCACACCATTACCGCTATGCGCCGTCCTCGAGTACATTCATTGTGGAAGTCGACGCGCCGACATTCGAGCGTGCAGGATTAGCGGGCATGAATGACGAGGGCGCACGCAGGCTGTGCGAACGAGTGTTTGCGGATGTGCTACAAGGTCACGCGCTGCTCTCGAACAATTCGATATGGCGGCAGTTTCCCATCGTGCGAAATGAGCGCTGGCATTTTCGCAATCACGTGCTTGTCGGCGACGCGCTGCATACGGCTCATTTTTCTATCGGATCGGGCACACGGCTTGCATTGGAGGACGCAATCGCACTCGACAGAGCGCTTGCCGGCAGCCCGGGAGATCTCGAAGCCGCGCTGTCGGCCTACGAAGCTGCGAGGCGTCCGATTCTGGAAAAACTTGTGGCTGGCGCAAACCAAAGCGCAGCCTGGTACGAGAATTTTGCCCAAGAGATGCAACGCGCGCCACTCGACTTCGCCATGAGCTACGTCACCCGGTCCGGTCGTGTGGCTCTTGATCGCTTGCAGAAGCAATCGCCACTTTTCGTCAGGCGCTTCAAAGAAGAGCGGATATCCTGAGACGTGGCGCGCCCGTTCTCGAGGTTAACAGATAATAAAAGCTTGCATCCCTATAACACTCGCGACCGGGGAAGCGATGTCTTGAACGCTATCGCGGAATATACGTGGGAGATTGTTGCCCTTGCGGGTGCCGTCGGATTCGCGGCCGGCGCGTTGGGATTCCTGCTCAATCGCTGTGGGCGTGTTCAAGATCGTGCGTTGCTATCCATGGTGCTCAATAACATGACGCAGGGCGTCATTCTCTTCGACGATCAAGAACGTGTTCTTGTCTGCAACGAGCGATACGTCGAGATGTATCGATTGTCGCCCAAGGTCGTTAAACCCGGATGCACGCTGCTGGACTTGATCAGGAATCGCCAATCGAGCGGAAGCATCGATATCGATCCGGAAAAGTATCGCGCCGAGATCATGAATTCGATCCGGGAAGGCCGTGTCATGAACCGCATCGTGGAAACGCCTGAAGGCCGGGCCGTTCTTGTGGTCAATCGGCCGATAAGAGATGGACAATACTGGATCGGCACTCACGACGACATCACTGAGCGGATTCAGGCCGAACGCAAAAGCGCCGCCCTATCGGAACAGGAGCGGCGGCGAATGGAAATCGAGAGTGAGATTCGCGCATTCCGCCAAAGCGTGGCCACCGTCCTGGGAACTGTTACGGACAGCACAGCGGCGCTAAAATCGATTGCGATGACGTTGTCAGATTCATCCGGCTGCACCGCCGAGCGCACGGCAGGAGCCTTTCAGGCGTCGAACGAGGCTTCCAGCAACATGATTGCAGCTGCAGGCGCGGCAGAACAGCTCATTGCGTCGATTGGAGAAATCGGACGGCAGATCAGTCAGGCTGCGGAGGTTGCATCGCATTCGGCGATGGAAGCGCAGACCACGAACGAACATATGAGCCGGCTTACCGGCACGGTTCAGGAAATTGGTGACGTGGTTAACCTCATTCGCAGCATTGCAGGACAGACCAATCTTCTTGCGCTCAATGCGACGATTGAGGCTGCGCGCGCCGGCGAAGCGGGCCGGGGGTTCGCTGTCGTTGCCTCAGAGGTGAAGTCGCTTGCCGTTCAGACGGCCAAGGCGACCGAGCAGATCGCCGGTCAAATCGATGCGGTGCAGAATTCGACTCGCGTGGCCGTCGAGGCGATCCGCCGAAACAGCGAACGAATGCGCGAAATCGATGGCCATACTTCGGCCGTTGCACTGTCTCTGCAGCAGCAGGACAGCGCAACCGACGAGATTTCCCACAATGTCAACAGCGCGGCGACCGGCGCGAAGGCGATGCTTGCTGTTCTCGAAGAGGTGACAAGAGCGGTCGCCGAGACGAGCAGCGCGGCCGAGAAGGTGCTCGAAGCATCAGGAACTGTGGAAGCAGCGGCGTCCAGTCTTCAGCACGGCATCGAAAGCTTTCTTAGCCGCGTGGCCGTCTGAGTGCTTATTCCTTCTCTTCCTTGAAGGTCTCGCGAAATGGATGTGCCGGGTAGACGCCTAGGACCGTCAGTTCCTTTGAGAAAAACGCAAGCTCTTCAAGAGCGAATACAAGGGCCCTGTCATCTGGGTGGCCTTCGACATCGGCGTAAAACTGCGTGGCGAAGAAATTGCCGCCGACCATGTAGCTCTCGAGCTTCGTCATGTTGACGCCGTTGGTCGCGAACCCGCCAAGCGCCTTATAGAGCGCGGCGGGGACGTTCCGAACTCTGAATACGAACGTTGTAATAACCTTGCCCGAGCCTGGGCTGGCCCACTTCTTCTCTCGCGAAAGGACTACAAAACGTGTCGTCGAGTGCGATTCGTCCTCGACATTCTCCTTCAGGATCTCGAGGCCGTATATTTCCGCAGCAAGTCGCGATGCGATCGCCGCACGCGAAGGGTCCTTGGCTTCTGCGACCTCCCGCGCGGAGCCGGCAGTATCGGCGGCAACGATCGGCTTCAGCTTGAATTCACGAATCACACCGCGGCACTGACCGAGTGCCATGACGTGGCTCTGCACCGTCTTGATTGTCTTCAGGCTCGCTCCTTTCACCGCCATCAGCTGGTTGCGTATCGGCAGGAACCATTCGGCAACGATATGGAGTCCGGAAGTTGGCATCAGATGGTGGATGTCGGCAACGCGACCAGCGACTGAATTCTCGATCGGTATCATGCCTAGATCGACATCGCCGGCAGCCAGCGCGGTGAAGCAATCCTCGAAGGTAGGACAAGGGACCGGCTCATGATCCGGATAGGCGTCGCGGCAGGCGAGATGGGAATTCGCCCCAGGTTCACCTTGAAAGATGATCTTCTTTCTCGCCATAAGCCACCGCGCTGTTGAGTTGAATTGATTCTTTAGCCGTAGAGCTCGGATCAGCGATCCCTCCGCCGTCCGCGGTTGCGTACGCAGACCTTGGCTTTTGAGTCAACCGGCGAGGAGCCTGCGCGCCTTTTCAAGATCCTCTGCCGTATCGACGCCGAGTGGAACGCTTTTCACAACAGTCACATCGATGCGCATGCCGTTTTCGAGCGCCCGCAACTGCTCCAGTCTTTCACGCTTTTCTGCCGCCGTGGGCGGCAGCTTGACGAAGCGCTCAAGTGCCGGGCGGCGATACGCATAGAGGCCGATATGGTGGTAATGCGGGCCTGATCCGACTGCATCCTCGCGTGTAAACCCTTCCGCGCGAAAGCGATCGTGAGAAATCATTGTGCCGCAAACTTTCACAACATTCTCATTGGTGAGCTCGCCGGGGTCGACGATAGGCGCGGCAATGGTCGCGATATCCACTTCCGGATCGCTGAGAAGGCCGACTGCCTCCCGGATGTCCGCTGGCGCGATAGTAGGGAGATCGCCCTGCACATTTACGACGATCTCGACGCGATGCTCAGGATCAATTGATTCTAGGGCTTCGTATATTCGGTCCGAACCGGAAAGGTGATCGCTGCGCGTCAGCACCGCTCGTCCACCGGCTTTTTCGGCCGCTGTCGCGACCGCCCCGGAATCGGTGGCGACCACGACTTCGCCAAGCGACGCGGCCTGCGCTCGCCGTACGACGTGAGCGATCATAGGCTCTCCATGAAGATCGGCGAGCGGCTTGCCAGGCAATCGGGTGGAGGCTAGCCGCGCCGGAATGAGAATGATCGCGTGGAGCATGACAATGGCAGCGATGGCGGTGCACAGCTGGGTGCTCAATAGTGCCGCAGGGGCTTATACGGGTTGCCAGACGGGAGGCAAACCGGTATCTCATCGCCCGCCGCAGCCCGGCTTGCTCACGTCCGCCCAGAGAGCATAACGCGATGAATTCTTTCGAACTGAACAAAATCCTGGGTGCCGTACTCGGTACGTGCCTGGTTCTGCTCGCGCTCAACATCACAGCCGGTGCAATCTTCGCTCCCGAGAAGCCTGCGAAGCCCGGCTTTAACATTGCAGTGAAAGAGGCAGAAGGCGAGAAGGGCGGCGAAGCGAAAAAGGAGGAGCCGCCTATCGAAACGCTGCTGGCGAAGGCGTCGGTCGAAAAGGGGCAAGCGACTGCCAAGCAATGCCAAGCTTGCCATACCTTTGAAAAAGGCGGCCCCAATCGGGTTGGGCCCAACTTGTGGGGCGTCGTTGGTCGCCCCCGCGCTTCCGAGCCCGGGTTCAATTATTCCGCCGCTATGAAAAACAAGCCCGGCAACTGGACATTTGATGAACTCAACAAGTTCCTCGCGAATCCTCGTGCTGACATTCCGGGTACGGCCATGACCTTTGCCGGCCTCTCGCGTCCGGAGCAGCGGGCGGACGTGATCGACTATCTTCGGACTCTTTCTGACAATCCCGTTCCACTTCCGAAAGCCGCTGAAAACGCACCGTCCGGAGGCGACGCAGGAAAGCCATCTGGCGAGCCGGCAAAAAAGTGATTCCGCACGAAGCGAAGTAGCTGGCCGCCGGGGCGATTGAGCGGCCGGTTCAGTTGCTGACGGCAACCTTGCGGCGCCGGGCCACGCAAATGTGACCCGTTTGCGTTACGCGGGAAGCCCAAGAGCTGGATTACAAACGAAAAACCGACATAATTGGCTGATCAGCCGGGCATCCGGAGTCTTTTTGATGAAATTGAGCCGTCGGGCCCTGTTACGTGCGAGTGCTGCCGGATCCGCTCTACCAGCTTTAAGCGTGCTTGGCACGCTATGGCCAGCGCCGAGGGCTTATGCGCAAGCCCGAAATTGGAAACACGCATTGTCGCTCTTCGGCGACGTCAAATATCCGCAAGGCTTTAAGCACTTCGACTATGTGAATCCGCAGGCGCCGCAAGGCGGAACGGTACGTCAGGGCGCATTCGGAACTTTCGACAATTTCAATGTGGTGGTTGCTGGCGTGAAGGGCAGCACGGCCGCCGGAACTGAGTTGTTCATCGAGACACTCATGACGCCGGCGCTCGACGAGGTATCGACGGAGTATGGTCTTCTGGCAGATGCCGTCAGTCATCCAGACGATCACTCCTGGGTCACGTATCGCCTTCGCGCCGGCGCACGCTGGCACGATGGAAAACCGCTGACAATCGATGACGTGCTTTATTCCTTCGAGGTTTTGAAATCAAACAGTCCGTTCTATGGGGCTTACTATCGGCACGTTGCCAAGATTGAAAAAACTGGAGACCGGGAAATCACCTTCACTTTCGATGGGCCCGGCAACCGCGAATTGCCGCAGATCGTCGGCCAGCTGCCTGTTCTGCCGAAGCACTGGTGGGAAGCGACGGACAAATCCGGACGCAAGCGCGACATCACCCAAACGACGCTCGAACCACCGCTCGGCAGCGGTCCCTATCGCCTCAAAGATTTTGTGCCCGGACGTTCGCTCGTCTACGAAAAAGTTGACGACTATTGGGGCAAGGATCTTAACGTCAACGTGGGTACACGGAATTTCAAGCAAATTCGCTTCGAATACTTCCGCGACTCCACGGTCGCGTTGGAAGCCTTCAAAGGCGATCAATTCGATTGGCGTACCGAGAACAGCGCAAAGGACTGGGCAACCGCTTACGATTTTCCAGCGGTGCGCGATAAAAGGGTTATAAAAGAAGAATTTCCAATTCGTAATTCCGGCGTGATGCAGGCGTTTGCGTTCAACATCCGCCGCGACAAGTTCAAAGATCCCCGCGTCCGTCGCGCATTCAACTTCGCATTCGATTTCGAGGAGATGAATCGACAGATATTTTTCGGCCAGTACAAGAGAATAGCGAGCTACTTCGAGGGCACCGAACTTGCAGCGACCGGCGTTCCTTCCGGCAAGGAGTTGCAGATTCTGGAAAGCGTGCGTGACAGCGTTCCAGCCGACCTGTTCACAAAACCATACACCAATCCAGTCGGCGGCAATCCGCAAAACGTACGCAACAATTTGCGCGAGGCATTAAAACTGGTCCGCGACGCGGGCTACGAGATTCGCAACACCAAACTTGTCAACGTGAAGACCGGCGAGCCAATGCAGGTCGAGTTGCTGGTAGAGCAACCTTCCTTCGAGCGCATCATGCTGTTCTACAAGCCTTCGCTTGAAAGGATCGGCATTACCGTTTCGGTACGGACGATCGACAGCTCACAGTATGAAAATCGGCTGCGGCAGTGGGATTTCGACATCATCATTGCCTCCTGGCGTCAGTCGCTGTCACCAGGCAACGAGCAAAGGGATTTCTGGGGCTCACAGGCCGCCGACATTCCTGGGTCGCGCAATCTGATCGGCATCAAGAATCCTGCCGTCGACGAGATGATCGAAAAGGTAATCTTTGCAACGAGCCGCGAGGAGTTGGTCGCAGCCACTAAAGCGCTCGATCGCGTGCTGTTATGGAACTACTACGTCGTCCCGCAGTGGACTTATCCTTACGTCCGCACCGCTCGCTGGGATCGCTTCGGCCGTCCCGAAACGATGCCGAAATACGGCCAGTCCGCATTCCCCATGATCTGGTGGTGGGACAAGGACAAGGCCGCAAAGATACGGTCGTGATCCCATGTTGGTGAATCGGCGCGTTGCGGTGACGCTTCTGGGCGGGGCGGCAGTCGCCTCCGGCTTTCGAAGCGGGATGCCCGCCAGCGCCCAGGACTCTGAGCGGCATGGGATGTCGGCATTTGGAGACCTACGTTATCCGCCGGATTTTCCTCATTTCAACTACGTCAATACGAACGCTCCCAAGGGCGGGGCTTATTCCGAAATCGTAGTCAACCGCGGGTACAATGGCTCCTTTCTGACGTTCAATTCGCTAAACGCCTATATCCTCAAGGGCGAGGGCGCTATCGGCATGGACTACACCTTTGCTGCGCTCATGGCACGTTCCGGCGATGAGCCGGATGCGATGTACGGCCTTGCAGCGCAGAGCGTCCGAATTTCGGACAATGGCCTGACCTATCGTTTCACGCTGCGGCCCGAAGCACGGTTTCATGACGGCACGCCGCTCACCGCGCATGACGTCTCCTGGTCGATTGTCGCGCTCAAGGGAAAGGGCCATCCCATCATTACTCAATTGATGCGCGATTGTGCAGGAGCCGAGGCGCTTGATGACCGCACGGTGATCGTACGGTTTGCAGAAAAACGCGCACGCGACGTTCCCTTGTTTGTCGCCGGGCTGCCCATTTTCTCGCGGGCGTACTACTCGAAGCAGCCCTTCGACGAGTCCACGTTGGAAATTCCACTCGGTAGCGGTCCCTACAAAGTGGCCCGGTTTGAGTCCGGTCATTACATCGAATTTGAACGGGTCAAGGACTGGTGGGGAACAGATCTTTCGGTCGCGCGCGGATTGTACAATTTCGATCTCATTCGATACGAGTACTACCGCGATCGAGATGTGGGATTCGAAGGGTTCACCGCGAGGAACTACCTGTTTCGGGAGGAATTCACGTCGCGAACCTGGGCTACACGCTATGATTTCCCCGCCATCAAGGACGGGCGCGTCAAACGCGCTGTGATTCCTGACGCTACGCCATCGGGTGCTCAAGGATGGTTCATCAACACGCGTCGTGAAAAATTCAAGGATCGCCGAGTACGAGAGGCGCTGATCGATGCATTCGATTTCGAATGGACGAACCGGAACATCATGTACGGTTCATACGAGCGTACACAGTCAGTGTTCGAGAACTCTCCGATGAAAGCAGAGGGGAAGCCGAGCCCCGCCGAAATCGCCTTGCTTGAGCCTTTTCGTAAAGATCTTCCGGAGGAAGTTTTCGGGGAACCGTACGTTCCGCCAGTCACCGATGGCTCAGGCCAGGATCGGCGCTGGCTGCGCCAGGCCGCGCAGCTGCTTAATGAGGCAGGCTACAAGTTGGTGAACCGCAAGAGATCGCTGCCGAATGGCCAGCCGTTGGAGATCGAATTTCTGCTCGACGAGCCGACATTCAAACCTCACCATCTGACATATATCAAGAACCTTGAAGTGCTTGGCTTTACGGCAACGCTGCGCATTGTCGATCCGGTTCAATATCGCCGCCGCGTCGATGAATTCGACTTCGACATTACTACGGACCGCCTGAGCTTTTCGTCCACGCCGGGAGATTCACTGCGGGCCTATTTCAGTTCCCAGGCTGCGGCCACGAAAGGATCGCTGAATCACGCGGGAATCGCCGATCCGGCAGTCGACAGGCTCATCGATGTCATCATAGCCGCAAAATCGCGCGACGAGCTTGTCACAGCTTGCCGGGCACTCGACCGCGTCATTCGCTCGGGCCGATACTGGATTCCGCACTGGTACAAAGCGTCGCATTGGATAGCCTATTGGGACGTTTTCGGTAGACCCGCCGCGCAGCCGCGCTATTTCCGCGGCATCCCTGATACTTGGTGGTCCGACGAAAAAAAGGCTCAAAAACTGGAACAGAAGGGCTAGTCCGCCCCGCGGTCGGCTTGTTACTAACGTCGATGGCTTTATGTTGCCGGCTGGTTCCTGACATCCGAGCCGCGAACGCCGAGGGGGCACTATCAGCGCAGTCAGGTAAAACGATCGAGCATGACCGCATACATTATCCGCCGTGTCCTGTTCATGATCCCGACCATGTTCGGCATCATGCTGGTTGCATTCGTCGTGGTGCAATTCGCACCGGGCGGCCCTGTCGAGCAGGTCATCGCCAAGCTCACGGGCTCCGATACGGGCGCAACTTCGCGCATTTCGGGCTCGTCCGGAGGGGATTTTGGCAGCCGCGGGCTGGCGCAGGGCGCCTCGCAAGTTGATGCAGTCACCTCGAAGTATCGCGGTGCTCAGGGTCTCGATCCTGAGTTCATCAAGAAGCTGGAAAAACAGTTCGGCTTCGACAAGCCGGCGCCGGAACGTTTTGCGCTGATGATCTGGAATTATCTGCGGTTCGATTTCGGAAAAAGCTACTTTCGTGATGTCAGTGTGCTTCAGCTCATCAAGGAGAAGCTACCCGTCTCGATGTCACTCGGAATCTGGATGACGTTGCTTACGTATCTGATCTCGATCCCGCTCGGGATCCGCAAGGCAATGGACGATGGTTCCCGTTTCGATGTGTGGACGTCGACCGTGATCGTAATCGGATATGCAATCCCCGGTTTTCTGTTTGCGATTCTGTTGATCATCCTCTTTGCCGGCGGCTCTTTCTTCGATTGGTTCCCGCTGCGAGGGCTTGTTTCGGAGAACTGGTCTCAATTGCCCTGGTGGCAGAAGATCTTCGACTACTTCTGGCATCTGACGCTTCCAATCCTGTCGATGGCATTGTCGGCATTTGCCACGATGACATTGCTGACAAAGAATTCGTTTCTGGAGGAGATTCGGAAGCAATACGTTCTAACGGCGCGAGCCAAGGGCTGCACGAACAATCAGGTTTTGTACGGGCATGTGTTCCGGAATGCTATGCTGATCGTGATTGCGGGATTCCCTTCCGCTTTCGTGCACGCCTTTTTCACAGGCTCCCTCCTCATCGAGACGATTTTCTCGCTCGATGGTCTCGGCCTTCTTGGATTTGAGAGCGTGCTCAATCGCGATTATCCAGTTGTCTTCGCGACGCTCTATATATTTTCTCTCATCGGCGTGATCGTGAATTTGATTTCCGATCTCACCTATACGTGGATCGATCCACGTATCGACTTCGAGACGCGGGAGGTCTAGTTGGACGCCCGCACCGGATTAAAGTCGCCTGAAAAGACAGCAGTCACGACGCATCCGGCTGTAACGCCGATACGACACGCATTCCGGCTTTCACCTATCAACCGAAGACGATGGGAGAATTTCAAAGCCAATCGCCGTGGGTATTGGTCGCTGTGGATCTTTCTGGCGTTGTTCATCGTCTCACTATTTGCCGAATTCATCAGCAACGACAAGCCGATCTTCATCCACGTCAATGGACGTTCTTTTTTCCCTGCCGTCGTGACTTATCCGGATACTGCCTTCGCCAAGGAAGAAGATCCGAACCTGTTTGGCACAGCCGCCGACTATCGCGATGAATATTTGATGAATCTCATCGAAAAAGAGGGCGGCTTCATCATATGGCCGCCGATCCGTTTCTCCTACAACACGCAAGTGAGCAGGCCGCCGTCTCCTTTTCCATCGAAGCCCACATGGCTGCTAACAGAGAAGGATTGTGAATTCGCCGCCACGCATGGCTTCGCGAAATGTGACCAAGTGGAAACCAACTGGCTGGGCACGGACGATGGTGGTCGAGACGTCGTTGCCCGCCTGATCTATGGCTTCCGCATTTCTGTTCTCTTCGGACTGGCGCTTACCATTGCTTCTTCGATCATAGGAGTGGCTGCAGGAGCAGTGCAGGGTTATTTCGGAGGCTGGACGGATCTCCTGTTTCAACGCTTTATCGAAATCTGGACTTCGATTCCGTCTCTTTATCTCCTGCTCATCATCTCTTCGGTGCTGGTGCCTGGATTTTTCGTGCTCCTTGGCATTCTTCTGCTGTTTTCCTGGGTGTCGCTGGTCGGGCTCGTTCGGGCCGAATTCCTGCGTGGTCGGAATTTTGAGTACATCCAAGCGGCGCGCGCGCTTGGCGTCTCGAATACGGTCATCATTTTCCGGCATTTGCTGCCAAACGCCATGGTGGCCACCATGACATTCCTGCCTTTCATTTTGTCATCTTCGGTCATGACGCTTACGGCGCTTGATTTTCTCGGCTTTGGCCTGCCGCCGGGTTCGCCTTCCCTCGGTGAGCTTCTGTCACAGGGAAAGGCAAACGTGCAGGCGCCATGGCTAGGTTTGACTGGTTTTTTCAGCATCGCAGTGATGCTTTCACTGCTGATCTTTATCGGCGAAGCCGTCCGTGATGCGTTCGATCCAAGAAAGACGTTCCGATGAGCCAGGAGACACTTCTTTCGGTAAAAGAACTGTCCGTTGCTTTCGGACGCGGTGAGCGCGAAGTGCTGGCTGTCGACCATGTGTCATTTGAAATTGGCAAAGGAGAGACAGTCGCATTGGTCGGCGAATCAGGATCCGGTAAGTCGGTGACCGCGCTTTCGGTGATGAAGCTGTTGCCGTATCCCGCGGCCCGCCATCCTTCAGGTTCGGTCCTCTTCAAGGGACGCGATCTTCTGGCCATGAAGGAACGCGAGATCCGCGAGGTGCGCGGCGATGATCTCGCCATCATCTTCCAGGAGCCGATGACATCGCTTAATCCACTGCACACGATCGAGAAGCAGATCGGCGAAATTCTGCTGCTGCACCGGGGAATAACGGGCGAACCCGCGAGAAGACGAATTCTCGAACTGCTCGATCAGGTGGGAATTGGCGATCCCGCGGCTCGACTCCGCAGTTATCCGCATCAACTCTCCGGTGGCCAGCGCCAGCGCGTCATGATCGCGATGGCGCTAGCCAACGAGCCCGATCTGCTGATCGCCGACGAACCTACAACTGCCCTGGACGTCACCGTCCAGGCGCAGATCCTCAAACTTCTGAAGGACACACAGGCCCGAATGGGAATGTCGATGCTGTTCATCACCCATGACCTGGGTATCGTCCGCAAGCTAGCCGACAGGGTTTGCGTGATGCAACGCGGGAAGATCGTCGAGGCAGGTGACGTTGAGCGGGTCTTTACTTCGCCCGAGCATCCTTATACCCGCGCGTTGCTCGCCGCCGAGCCCAAGCCCGATCCGGCGCCGCCGCGGCCGGATGCACCGGTCATCGTGCAGACCGATGACCTCAAGGTCTGGTTCCCCGTAAAGCGGGGCGTCTTGCGCAAGGTTGTTGGGCACATCAAGGCCGTCGACGGCATCAGCATTCAATTGCGCAAGGGTGAAACGCTGGGCGTCGTCGGCGAATCCGGTTCAGGCAAAACCACGCTTGGCCTTGCCATTCTTCGCCTGATTTCCTCGACGGGTCCCGTCGTCTTCATGGGCCACGAGATCCAGGGGCTGAAGTTCAGGGAAATGAGGCCGTTTCGACGGGACATGCAGATCGTATTTCAGGATCCTTATGGTTCGCTTTCTCCACGCATGTCAGTATCGGACATCATTGAAGAAGGCTTGTGGGTGCATCAGCCCAACCTTGGCGCCCACGAACGCGCTCAGCGGGTCATTGATGCGCTCAAGGACGTTGGTCTTGATCCTGAAACCTGTCATCGCTATCCGCATGAATTTTCCGGCGGACAGCGTCAGCGCATTGCGCTCGCTCGCGCCTTGGTGCTGGAACCGATTTTCATCGTTCTTGACGAGCCGACAAGCGCATTGGATATGCTCATTCAGTCGCAAATGGTGGATCTCCTTCGCGATCTCCAGAAGCGGCGCGATTTGACCTACATGTTCATTTCGCACGATCTCCGTGTTGTCGCCGCTCTCGCAAGCCGGTTGCTGGTGTTGCGCAATGGCAGAGCGATAGAGGAAGGCGAGGCCGCCGAACTTTTCAAAGCACCCAAGAGCGACTACACGCGAGCCCTCTTTGCCGCGGCATTCAATCTGGAAACGGCGCCAGAAGGCGTTGTTTCACAGTAGCTCTCATGAGCAGATACGACGAGCTTGCCGATCGCGCTGTCGAGGCAATCGTTTCTCCACCGCAATTGCTTGCTGGCGGCTATCGGGAATATTGCCGCTTCGACCTGACGCTGCGGGGTGGGAATGGCGCGCCGGTTGCACAGCAGCGCGATGTACTGCTCGGCGGCAAGGTGGTGGTGGTGATGCCGATCGATCTGGCGCACGAGCAGATCGTCATGGTGCGTCAGTTTCGGTTGTCCGCGCACATCGCAAATGGACGTGGCGACTTGATCGAGTTTGTTGCCGGCAGAGTTGAGGAAAATGAATCGATTTCCGATGCCGCGCAACGTGAATGCGTCGAGGAGATTGGCATCGCTCCGGGAAAACTGATCGAGGTGCTCACCTATCTGCCGACACCAGGGCTTACTGACGAGCAGATTACGCTTTTCCTCGCAAAAATCGACGCGTCACCATTGCGAGAGGGCGCGCGCGTTACTCCCGACGGAGAGCGGCTGCACGTCGTTCGAGCACACGTCGATCATGCCATTGAAGCGCTGGCTCGAGGGGCTGTCCATAGCGGTCCCACCGTCCTCGGGCTCCAATGGCTAGCGCTTAACCGCGGCCGCCTTGTCGAATTACTCGGCTAGAGCCGTTTTATTGCAGTCAGTTCGTTGCCCGCAGCCATTATACGTGCAATGGCGTCATCCGCGCGTTCGATCGTGACCATCATGTGGTGGGCGTTGGCGTGGATCAGCCTCTCGGCATCCAGCGCAATCGCCACGTGTCCTTTCCAGAACAGGAGGTCGCCGCGGCGCAGGCTGGCAATCGAAGATAGCTTGCCCAGCGACAGCTCCTGCATGTCACTGTCGCGCGGACACGAAATGCCCGCAGCCTGCAGCGATATTTGCAGGAGGCCGGAACAGTCCAGGCCCAGCGAAGTCTTGCCTCCCCACAGATACGGCGTTTCCAGGAACTGTTCTGCCACCGCAACGAAATCCTTTTGGCGCGACTTTATCGGTACAAGGTACACCGCGGGTATGTGCCAACCGCGACCGGTCACAGCGAACCGCTCGTCCTGTCGTAAGATCGCGAGTCGTGCCCCCATCGGCAGTGCAGTAGTTGGCGGCAGCTTGATGTCGGTGCTTGCAAACGCCAGTGCGCGCGGCACGGTGATCTTGTGTGTGGGTGCGGCTCCGCCTGGTTCGATCGCGTTGGCGGAAAGCCAGCCGACATAGCCATCCGTCTCGAGTTGGCCCCAAGCCCAGCCTTCCTCGGTCGTTTCGTAGATGGTCACGAATTCACCCAGCAAAGCCTCGGTGTCGAGCCTCGCATCGTGAGAGGGCGCGCGGCGCAAGGGGGTGGCCGGCTCGATGACTTGATATCGCGAGCCCTCTACAAACCGCCTCGCCTCTACCTGGCCTCGCAGGTGGACCGCCGCAATCTCGGGTCGGAACGGATTGATACGAGGATCAAGGGAAACCATGTCCGACCGTTGTCATCTGCGATTTCATCAAATTCAGAGGCATATACAGGCAGCGGCCTTCTAACGATAACGTGTACACAACAGCGCATAGAGCGCACGCGCGGCCTGACATTCACCGCCTTCCGGTCGGCCGGGCTTTGTCGTCGGCGTCCAGGCGAAGATATCCACGTGCAGCCAGGATTTGGCCGTCACGAATTTGCGCAGAAACAGGGCTGCCGTAATGGCACCGCCGTGGCCGCCGCTCGCGATATTACTAGTATCTGCAACTTTCGATTCCAGCAGTGATTCGTAAGGCGACCACAGCGGCATGCGCCAGAGCGGGTCGTTCTCAGCGCTCGCCGCCCGCATCAACTCGTCCGCAAGTGCGTCGTCGTCGGTGAAATACGGCGGCACGTCGGGTCCGAGTGCGACGCGTGCGGCCCCTGTCAGAGTTGCGAAATCGATGAGCAGCGCAGGATTCTCTTCATCCGCGAGTGCCAGCGCATCTGCCAGGATCAACCGGCCTTCCGCGTCCGTATTGCCGATTTCGACGGTGATGCCCTTACGTGACATGTAGATGTCGCGCGGACGGAAGCTCTTGCCGGAAATGGCGTTCTCGACTGCCGGAATGATCACGCGCAGACGTATTCGAAGACTTCGGGCCATCACCATATGCGCGATTGCAAGCGTCGTCGCAGCGCCTCCCATATCTTTTTTCATGTTGAGCATCGCCGACTCAGGCTTGATATCCAGGCCTCCGGTATCGAAGCACACCCCTTTTCCGACCAGAGTGACTTTCGGATTGCTCGACTCGCCCCAGGTCATATCAAGCAGTCGAGGCTCGCGTTCGGACCCGACACCGACGGCGTGCACCAGCGGAAATCCCTTGGCGAGGGCATCACCGGTCGTGACCTGCAGCTTCGCCCCATGCTGCATCGCCAGTCTGGCTGCAGCCGCCTCGAGATCCGCCGGCCCCATGTCATTGGAAGGCGTATTGGTGAGATCGCGGCAGAGTGTGACGCCTTCGACGATGCGGCTCAGATCCTCTCCATCGATGCCGTCAGGAAGTACAAGCTGCACACCATATGGCTTTGTCTGCCGATAGCGTGAAAACTGATAGCTTCCCATCGCAAACGCCAGGGCCGCCAAGCGCGTGTCATGCGGCGAATTGGCGAATCGATAGCAGCCTGGAGGCAGGAGCGTTGCCAGCTGGCCCGGCCGAAAACGGTCGATATCCCGGTCGTCCGGCCCCTCAATCGCAAAGAGTACTCCTGCGAATTTTCCGTCACCGCCAGGCAGCAACAGCAGACGTCCCGGCTTCGGCTCGAATTTGCTGGCGGCGATGAACTCCCGCTCACGCTGGCCGAGGAGTTCGAGTGTCCGATCGAAGCTGCTCGAGTGAACGAACCAGATCGCGACGGCTTCTTTCTTTGAGCTAGCAAAAGCTGGATGCATGGCTATTCCGCCGCGCCACGCAGTGAGGTCGTCTGCGCGTAACCGTCACGCTGCTGGGGAAGCTTCCAACCCAGCATCCTGGACGCGACGAGCGTACGAAGCACCTGGGCGGTGCCGCCGCCGATAGTAAACATTCTAACGTCGCGAGCCATCCGCTCGAGCGGCAGCTCGCGCGAGTAACCGCGCGCGCCAAAGAATTGCAGCGCGTGATTGACGATCGTGATGGCGCTTTCGGATGCAAAAATCTTTGCCTGGGCTGCCAGCATTGGATCGGGAAAAGTACTCCCGTCGGACCCGCGCGAGCGCGCCGCCTGATAGAGCAGGAGGCGCGCAGCCGTGAGTTGGGTTTGCATGTCGGCCAGCATCCATTGAAGGCCCTGAAACTCGCCAATCGGACGGCCGAACTGCCGGCGAGCCTTCGCCCAGTCGAGCGCAAGATCCAAGGCCCCGGCCGCAACACCCATAGCGACGGTCCCGGCGCCGACGCGCTGGCTGTTGTACGCGTTCATCAGCTCAGCGAAACCGTGCCGAAATCCTGATGGCGGCAACACGACCAAGTCGGCCGGCACTTCGAGGTTTTCGAAGATGATTTCGCCCTCCGGCATCCCGCGCAAGCCCATCGTCTTTTCGCGTTTTCCGATGCGCAGGCCCTTTCCTCTGTCCCGGATGACCATGAATGCGCCGATCCCGAGCTCTTCCCCGCGCTCGTCAAAAACGCGCGCAAAGATCAAGTGCAGGCGCGACACGCCTGCTCCGGTGATCCAGTGTTTCTTTCCGTTCAGGAGATAAACGTCACCACGCCTGTCCGCTCTGGAGGCCATTGCTGTGGCGTCCGAGCCGGCATCAGGTTCAGTGATGCAGATTGCCGGCTTGTCCCCTTCAAGCACCAGCCCCGCCGCCAGTTTCTTCTGCACATCCGTGCCATAGGCCATGATGGTTGAAATGGCGCCCATGTTTGTCTCGACGACGATGCGCGAGGTGACGGTGCAGGCCTTGGCCATTTCCTCGATGACGAGCACTGCCTCGAGGAACGAGCGACCCTGGCCGCCGAGCGCTGCAGGGATCGTCATCCCGCAGAAACCCGACTTGCTGAGAGCCTTAGCCACATCCCAGGGGTACTCTTCGCTACAGTCGATTGCTCGCGCGCGCGGACGCGCGACCGAGTCGGCGAATTCGCGAGCCCGGCTGCGGAGGTCCATTTCTGTCGCGGTAAGACCGAGATCCATTGCGGCGCCCATAAACCGGCAATAGCAATCAGATTACAAGTTAACCAGTCGTTAGGGTTAACGTTTTATTGCTCCGGTATGCCGCTGAGAATCCACGCTACGCGTCTGCTCGCCATCGGAGCTTTAGGCGTGGCCGTTGCCCTATCGACCGCCGCCTGTTCGAATTTGGCTAACCGGGAGACCGCCAACCCGATCACGAACGTCAAGAGTGCATCGAACACTCAGGAGGACTGGCGCGCCTCGCTGGAGACCTGGGGGGCCCGCTATCGTGAAAACCCCGGCGATGCAGATGCAGCCATCTCCTACGCCCAAGCCCTCCGCGCCACAGATCAGAGGGCGCAGGCGGTAGCGGTCCTCGAACAGGCTTCCATCCGGAATCCGCGCAGCATGCCGCTTCTCGGCGCCTATGGACGCGCGTTGGCGGACGCCGGGCAGTATCAAAAAGCTCTGGATACCCTGGAACGCGCGCATACGCCGGATAGCCCGGACTGGCGCATTCTCAATGCACAAGGTGCCGTTCTGGATCAGATGGGGCGCCACGCCGAAGCGCAGCGGCATTACAGCGCCGCGCTCAAGATTATTCCCGACGAGCCATCGGTCCTCTCGAATCTGGGCCTTTCCTATCTTCTTACGAAAGATTTAAAGAAGGCCGAGCTCACGCTCAGGCGAGCAGTCGCGCAGGCAAATGCTGGGCCGAAGGTCCGCCAGAACCTGGCCCTTGCGATCGGGCTACAGGGGAGATTCGATGAAGCTGAAAAGATCGCCAGTGCAGATCTGCCCGCTGACGAGGCGGCAGCCAATGTAGCCTATCTGCGGCAGATGCTAGCCCAAAAGGGCGACTGGAAGAAAATGGGCCGCGCCTACGCGCCCGAAGCCCGCTCCTGATCCTGCTTGCATCAAGCCGAGCAGTCCTGAGAGCCGTATTTGGGAGCCTTGATGCGGGGGCTCATATACATGTGATCAGAGAGCGTCAGCGTGCCAGTGATCGTGTGACCGATGATCGGTGTGTAGGAGTAGGTCACTTCGCTGAAGATCAGCGTGGAGTTCGGCACCGCCAGCGAGGTCGGAATGCTCACTGCCGATCCGCTTCCGCGCGGCGTGCCACCGAGACTTTCACTCCACGACACTGTCGCCTTCGCCTCGGCGTCGATTTTCAGACAGGACAAGGTTACGACGAGGCTGCTGGCCGAGTACGGTTTGATAATCGATGCCGACGCATTCAGGATGTTCGTCATATCGGTATTGGAAATGACGTTTGAATTCTCACCAGGGCTCGACCCCCAGGCGGCCGCGAGATTGGCGAGTGCCCCCGCAGTCAGTGTCACTTTGCGGTCAGCTGCCACGCCGTCGGATATCTCGACGCATCCCAGGTAGAGCGCGATCATCAAAGGGGCGAGGATCGCAAACTCAACCGCCGATACGCCGCGGGAGTCGCGAACAAAGCCAGGAAAGAGCCAACGCATCCGGGATCCTGTTGCACTCATGGCGTGGTACCGCCTCATTCGTATGGCTCGTTGCGGAATACCGCGGTCGCGATGAGCAGCCGCTTATTATTGCTGAGATTGGAAAGGCCGTTGCCGAGAAGCGTGACGTAGATCGGCCACTGGTAGTAGAGCGTGACAACCTCGATCGAGCCCACGCCGCCCGGGCTATATTGCAACTTGGTGTCATCGAAATTTCCGCTCGTCAGCGGCGGTGTGGTGTCGATTGCACCGAAATTGTTATAGGTCTTTACGTCGACATAGACCCCGTTCACGCAATCAAACAGCCCGTGTATTCTCGCGCAGACTTGGGTCTTGAACTGGTCCTTGTTCCACCCTTGCGACTGGGCCTGACCGGTCATGATAAGTCGCGCGGAGTCCTGGACAGCCGTCTCAAGCGTCTGGCCCGCAAAAAAGACGAGTGCAGTTTCGAGAATTGCAAACACGAGGCCGAGAAAAGGAACTGCCACGAGGGCAAACTCGACGGCAGCGGCGCCGTCCTGCTGCTTCGCAAACCGGCGCGCCAGCCGAGCAGGCCAAATTCGACAAAGATGACCCGCAATCTTGCTTCGCGACGATCCGAGCATGACAAGGGTTCCGATTGCTGACCGGTGTCGAAACAACGGTTTTCTTAGCAAGCAGGACTTGTAGATTTATTTCGCCAGTGGCTCGAATCAGCCGGTGTTACGTTAACCGTTTGATAACCTTGGCAGGGCGATGCGAACTAACGCGGCGGAGATGTTGTCTGTGCCTGGCCGCTGCGGGTACTGGTCTGCCCCATGGTGGAGTTGAAATAGTCGACTGAGTCCCCGAGCGTAATGCGCCGCTGACAGGTCGGTGCGCAGCTATAGGACTCCTGTTGGACGCCCCTGTAGACGACGACGAGGTCCTTAGTGCCGGGTCCGATCACCTGCACGGTGGTTTCCATCAGCACCCGGCCCGCGCGATCGAGCGCCATCAGATTGGTGGCACCGTAGCCCTTGCCCGTCACCACGAGTATGCCGCCATTCTGGAGAGTTGCATCGGCGATGAGCGGATTTCCGATCACTATGGTGGCCACACGATCCGGCAGCGGGAAGATCTGTGCCTCGTCAAGATTGATCCTGACGGTATCCGCTCTCGCCTGAGCCACAGCCATAGAGGCTGCCAGGATGAAACAGCCCGCTGTTCGCCTGCAGTACCCGGGCAAAGCCGACATCGTGTTCTCCAGCGCGCTTTCAAAAAAGCCGCCCGTCGAGCGGCGGACTTGCACGATTCAACTTTGACTGCAAATTGGTGAATGAAGTGCAAAGATGTCGCGCGCCGTACAAATCGTCAAAATGTCAACGACGGAATGGGTAAAGCATCTGGCCACCAATGCTTTCCGGAAAGCTCGCATCATCAACACCATACGCGGCGGGTAACACATTGGCCGGCATATAGAAGGTGCCGAACAATAAATCCCAGATGGGGAAGGTGCCGGCGAAATTCTTTGATCCGCCGCGGTCGGCGGCCGTGTGATGCCAGCGATGAAAAACCGGTCCGGCGAGGACGTATTTGAATGGGCCAAGGGTCCAGTTCAGGTTGGCATGCACGAATGCTGAACTGGCAGTGTTGAAAGGTCCGACCCAGAGCATCACGTTGGGCGAGATGCCCGCAAGCAGCAGCAGCACGTCGACGAGTACACTACCCAGAAAGATATTGACCGGGTGAAATCGTGCGGCGGAAATCCAGTCAAGCTCCTTCGAGGAGTGATGGATCGCATGGTATTTCCACAAGCTGACGCCATGAAATCCGCGGTGGATCCAGTAGGTCATGAAATCCGCCAATGCCACGAAGGCCAAAGCTTGTGCCCAAAGCGGCATCTGGGCCAAGGGTCCAAAGCCATTGTCGTAGAACTTGATCAGCGCTTCAGCCCCGTGGATGCCGTAGATGTAAGCGGCGCCCATGACCATGAGTCCGATCCGGACGAAGCGCGCGGCAAGCGGAATCAAGAACCAGTAGCAGATGTCTGTCGCAATCTCGCCTTTGCGCCACCAGGGCCGGCCGGGATTGCAAGCCGACCAGTGGGTGAGAATGGCGAACACGATTCCGAGTGCAATGGACACCGGGATCAGTTTGAGCAAGGTTTGACCGGCGACGTTCGCCACCGCAAGCAGTTCGACCAACATGACCTGCAACCCCCGATAGTCGCGACATGTATCGGGCAGGCCGAGTTAAGATGGGCTGAAGGGATGCCGGGATCCGGCATCCCAAGAGACTGCAATGATTGATCAGTTGTTAGCTTGCTCTGTCACAATTGGGCGAACGGACAAGCGGAAACGTTTTCGGTAACCGAACCTCAAGCTTGCGACTCGTAAGGTCCCGCAGCTAGCTCGAGGAGCGATTAATGGCTACGGACGCTATCCGCCTTCTGCTTTTTCCCGCCCTTATGGCATTCGCTGCCTCGAGCGACTTGCTCACCATGACCATTTCCAACCGGCTGTCACTTGCCCTCGCCGGCGGATTCTTCGTTCTGACGGCCGTAACCGGCACCAGTCTTCCCGTAATCGGCATGCATATCGCAGCCGCCGCACTGGTTCTTGTCATCGCGTTTGTTTTCTTTTCGCAGGGCTGGATTGGCGGCGGGGATGCGAAGCTTGCTGCCGCGACGGCTCTATGGTTCGGTTTTGAATATCTGCTCGACTATCTGATCTACGCATCGTTGTTCGGGGGCGCCCTGACTCTGCTGATCATCCAGTTCCGGCGTCTGCCTTTACCGGCGCCTCTGGCGCGGCAGACATGGATTGCGCGCTTGCATCAATCCGACGGCGGCGTGCCGTACGGCATCGCTCTCGCGGCTGCCGCACTGACCGTCTATCCGAAAACCGGCTGGATGCCTGTCTAAGCCGGACGAGCGCGGGTGAGCGGCCTGCGACAATACAATATTAACTCGATTTAGATACCGCTGCTTAACCATACCTTGACCTTTAGCTGGTGAAATCCGCTGCATCAGCCGCATCGGCGGCAATCTCGGTTTGAGCGACCGAACCGGGTCCTCAAGGTCACGGTGAGAGTGAGCGTATGAAAGCTGCACGCATCATTGTACTGACGGTTGCCGTAGCAGCGGGCGGGGTTGCCGCCCTGCTGGCCGGCAGATCCGATAAGGCTGCGCCGCAAAAAGCGGAGGCGCCCAAGTTCGACACCGTGGACGTCCTGGTGGCGAAGTCCGACATTCCTAGAGGCCAGAGCATTTCCGCAGCCGACGTCGTTTGGCAGGCCTGGCCCTCGACAACGGCGGCCGGAAATTTCATCCGCAAGTCCGACCGTCCGAAAGCAGTCGAAAACCTCGACGGAATGATCGTTCGCGCGCCATTCGTAGCGGGCGAGCCGATCCGCGAAATAAAGCTGGTCAACGCCAAAGGCTCCGGCTTCATGGCGGCAATCCTGCCGCGAGGAATGCGCGCCGTATCGACACAAATTTCACCCGAAACAGGGGCCGGCGGATTTATTCTCCCGAATGATCGTGTCGATGTCATTCTTACTCCGCGCAACCGGGACGCCGATAAAGGCGGCGACTCACGCACGAGCGAGACGATTCTGCGGAATATTCGAGTTCTCGCCATCGACCAGACCGTAGAAGAGAAGAACGGTCAGAAGGTTGTCGTAGGCAAGACGGCGACCCTCGAGCTGTCGCCAGGACAGGCAGAAACCCTGGCCCTTTCGCAGCAGCTCGGCACGTTGTCACTTGCATTGCGGAGCATCGCCGATGTCTCAGTCGAGGACTCGCAATCGGAGGATTCGCATTCACGCCACAACGTCAATGTCGTTCGATTTGGCGTGAGCACTATGACTACACCAAAATGAATCGCTGGGGGGTTTGGGGGACATGGCGACTAGCAATCTGACTTGCGCTGCCTCATTGGGAGCACTGGCCGTTTTCGCGACATTCGCGTCGGCTCTCCACGCCACTGCGGCCGATGGGCCTCGCGCACCGGCGGTTCACGTTGCCGCCAGCGAAGGAACTTCGCGTTTTATCCCACTGGGAATCGGCAAGTCCGTCGCCATCGATTTGCCAGCGGATATCAAGGACGTCCTGGTGGCGGATCCGAAGATCGCAAATGCGGTCATCCGCTCGTCTCGCCGAGTTTACATGATCGGCGTGGCAGTGGGCCAAACGAACATCTTCTTCTTCGACTCAGACGGAAAACAGATTGCTGGCTTCGATATTGCCGTGACCCGCGATCTCAATGGAGTTCGGGCAGCACTGAAACAGTCCATGCCCGACGCGGACATCCATGTAGAGGGCGTCGCGGATGGGATCATGCTTTCAGGAAGCGCATCAAGCGCTGCCGAATCGCAGCACGCTTACGACATAGCTGCAAGGCTGGCGGGCGACGGAGCAAAGGTTGTCAATGGCATTTCCATCCGCGGGCGCGATCAGGTGATGCTCAAAGTCACTGTCGCCGAGGTGCGGCGAGACGTCATCAAACAGCTCGGGATAGATCTCTCCGGCAGCCTCAACTACGGCACGGCCGTCGTGAATTTCAACACGAGCAATCCATTTTCGGCGAGCGGACAGTCTCTGAGCGAGACATTCCTTACCGGCAAATTCCCGAGCGTGACCGCGACGTTGCGAGCTATGGAAAGGGCCGGTGTGATCCGGACGCTCGCCGAGCCGAATCTGACGGCCATATCGGGCGAAACCGCAACGTTCGTCGCCGGCGGGGAATTCCCCATTCCCAATGGATTGTCCTGCGACACGACTCGCTCGCCGCCCATCTGTCAGCCGCAGATCACATTCAAGAAATTCGGTGTCAGCCTTGTGTTTACGCCGGTCGTGCTGTCCGAAGGCCGCATAAGCCTAAAGGTTATGACCGAGGTATCCGATCTGTCGACGGAAAACGCGATGACCCTGCAGGTGACCGGCTCCACGACGTCGCTGACGGTGCCTTCAATTCAAACTCGGCGCGCGGACACGACGGTCGAAATCCCATCGGGAGGTTCGCTCGCGCTCGCGGGAATGATCCAGGAGCAAACCAAGCAATCAATCAACGGCATCCCTGCTCTGATGCAGGTCCCGGTGCTTGGCGCACTCTTCAAGAGTCGAGACTACATCAACCATCAGTCTGAACTAATGGTTCTTGTCACGCCCTATGTGGTCCGCGCGGTTGCGCAGAAGCAGTTGTCACGCCCAGATGACGGGTACGCGGATCCGAACGACCCGCAGGCAGTCCTGCTCGGACAATTGAATCGAATTTACGGAGTTGCCGGCAAGGGCGAAGGGCATCCTAACAATTATCACGGCAAGTACGGATTCATCCTCGATTGACCTGGGGGCACGCCATTCATGACTGCAATCAATAGCGTATCAGCAGAACGCCGCTGCAGGTCTGCGCTCCAGTTGGCCGCGGCTGCCATACTCGCCGCAACACTAGCCGGCTGCTATCAGACGGAAGTCGCGCAGAATCAGTATCCGACGGACTATCGGCAGCGCCATCCAATCGTGATCAAGGAGGGCATGCAGAGCGTCGAGGTTCTTTTAGGACGCAACCGCGGCGGCCTGACCGCAAGTCAGCGCGCGGATGTTCTATCCTTCGCGCAGGCATGGCGACACGAAGCGGGTAGCGGAATCATTGTGGACGTTCCCCATGGCGGGCCCACGGATCGGGCCGCGGCGGACGCCAGCCGAGAAATCCGGTCGATTCTTTCCGCAGCAGGGGTGCCGTCCAATGCGATCTACATTCGAAATTACCGGCCTTCAAAAAATTCGCTCGCGAGCATAAAGCTCAATTACTCGAAATTGATTGCAGAGGCAGGCCCTTGCGGTGAATGGCCGGCAGGGCTCGGTCCCTCGCCGCACTCCGGCTATCTCGAAAATCAGCCGTACTGGAATCTGGGTTGCGCCACACAGCGCAATCTTGCGGCCATGGTCGACAATCCCGCCGATCTCGTGCAGCCGCGCGGCGAGGTACCACCTTATGCGCCGCGCCGTACGGTTGCGATCGACCGTTACCGCAAGGGTGAGAACCCGTCCGGCGTCTACGTCGGATACGACATCAGCAAGATCAGTGATCTCGGACGATGATTAAGAACACTCAGCAACCTATGGTCTCCGAACAACGGACCCCCATGCCGCCTCCGACCGAGAGCTCCAGCCATGGGCATATCGCTCCGGCACCGCGAGTATCGATCCAGGCCTTTTGTGAAACCGTCGAAACGGCCTCTGCAGTACAGGCAGCCGGCGAAGACAGGCGTCTTGCTAAGGCACACGTCAAAATTCAGATGGGCGGCATCACCGCGGCAACAGAAGCATATCGAAATGCGTCCACGCCGAACGTCATATTGATTGAGACGGATGCCCGAGACAACATCCTCGGGGGGCTGGATCAGTTGGCCGAGGTTTGCGACTCCGGGACCCGTGTCATCGTTCTTGGTCGCGTGAACGACGTCACACTTTATCGCGAACTGACACGGCGTGGCGTGAGCGAATACTTGATCACGCCGATCGGCACTCTCGACGTAGTGCGTGCAATATGCAGCCTGTTCTCTGCGCCTGACGCCAAACCGGTTGGAAGGGTCGTTGCCGTAGTCGGCGCCAAGGGCGGAGTCGGCGCTTCGACAGTTGCCCACAATGTCGCCTGGGCGATCGGTCGCGATCTTGGTCTGGATGCGGTGGTTGCCGATCTTGATCTTCCGTTCGGAACGGCCGGGCTCGACTACAACCAGGATCCTCCGCAAGGGATTGCGGATGCCGTCTTCTCGCCCGACCGCGTGGATACAGCGTTCGTGGACAGATTGCTGTCCAAATGCACGGATCATCTCAATCTGCTGGCTGCTCCGGCCACGCTGGACCGCGTTTACGATTTCGGCGCTGACGCCTTCGATTCAATCCTGGATTCATTGCGCGCCTCGATTCCTTGCGTGGTGCTCGACGTTCCCCACCTCTGGTCGGGTTGGACGAAGCGGCTGCTCGTGAGCGCCGATGATATCCTGGTCGTAGCCGGCCCGGATCTTGCCAATCTGCGCAATGCCAAGAACATGGTTGACCTGCTGCGATCATCGCGGCCGAACGACCATCAACCGCGGTACTGTCTCAATCAGGTCGGCGTGCCAAAACGCCCGGAAATCACGCCGGCGGATTTCGCAAAGGCGCTCGAAACCGAGCCCCTGGCGGTGATCCCGTTCGAGCCACAGCTTTTCGGCCCCGCCGCGAACAATGGCCAGATGATTGCGGAAATCTCGGCTGGGCACAAAACGGCGGAAATGTTCCGCCACATGGCACAGGCGCTCACAGGACGCGCCGAATCTAAGCGGCCCCGTAGCGGCCTGCTGTCACCTCTGCTGTCCAAACTTATGAAACGAGCAGGCTGAAATTCGGGAGTCTGTTGTCTTGTTCGGCAAGCGCAGCGCAACTTTGGAGACTACCAAGCCGGCGCCGGCGGCAGCGCAGACGGTGCAGTCGCCTGCCGCGGCACCGCCACCCCAGGCCCCGCCGAATTCGCCAGCGAGTCCAGCTGCTCCGGTTGAGACCGGACGAACGCCGTTTCCATCCGACGGACTTGGCGCACCTGTCGTTTCGCCGCCGCTCGCTCCCCGACAAGTCGAGCCCGTCAGCGCTGCCCCTTTCTCGGCCGATACACGACGTTCCGATCAGTACTACGAGACCAAAACAACGATTTTCGGGGCTCTGATCGAGGCGATCGATCTTGCGCAATTGGCGCGACTGGATGCCGATTCGGCACGCGAAGAAATCCGGGACATCGTCAACGAGATCATCGCCATCAAGAACATCGTGATGTCGATCTCCGAGCAGGAAGATCTGCTCGACGATATCTGCAACGACGTGCTGGGCTACGGGCCTCTCGAACCGCTTTTGGCGCGGGACGATATCGCCGACATCATGGTCAATGGCGCCGGTACCGTGTACATCGAAGTTCAGGGCAAGATTCAGAAAACGGGCATTCGCTTTCGCGACAATCAGCAGCTTCTCAACATCTGCCAGCGAATCGTGAGCCAAATCGGGCGGCGCGTCGATGAAGCCTCACCAATCTGTGATGCGCGACTCCCAGACGGTTCACGCGTCAATGCGATCGTGCCGCCGCTCGCGATCGACGGTCCCGCGCTTACGATCCGCAAATTTAAGAAAGACAAGTTGACGCTGGACCAGCTTGTGCGCTTCGGCACGATTACTCCGCAGGGCGCAGAAATACTGCGCATTATCGGTCGCAGCAGAGTCAACACGCTGGTCTCCGGCGGCACCGGCTCCGGGAAGACCACGCTTCTGAACTGCCTCACGCAATTCATCGATCACGACGAGCGCATCATTACCTGCGAGGATGCGGCCGAACTGCAGCTTCAGCAACCGCACGTGGTCCGTCTTGAAACGCGTCCTCCCAACCTGGAAGGCGAAGGCCAGGTTACGATGCGCGATCTTGTGCGGAATTGTCTGCGAATGCGGCCTGAGCGTATCATCGTGGGCGAAGTCCGCGGTCCGGAGGCGTTCGATCTGCTTCAGGCAATGAATACCGGTCACGACGGCTCGATGGGCACGCTGCATGCCAACAATCCGCGCGAAACCCTCTCGCGGCTGGAATCCATGATAACAATGGGAGGTTTTGCCCTTCCTTCGCGAACAATCCGCGAAATGATTTGCGCTTCAGTAGACGTCATTGTTCAGGCCGCTCGTTTGCGCGACGGCTCGCGTAAGATCACTCACATTACCGAAGTCATGGGGATGGAAGGCGATGTGATCGTTACTCAGGATGTATTCGTCTTCGATCTGACTGGCGAGGACGCCAAAGGCAACATCCTCGGTCGACATCGTTCGACGGGAATCGGGCGGCCGCGCTTCTGGGAGCGTGCGCGCTATTACGGCGAAGAGAAACGTCTCGCTGCGGCGCTCGACGCGGCAGAAGCCGCCAACCAGGCCACCTAGGCGGAGCCCCCCGGTGCAAGTCGTCGCCGTCTTCTTTCTGGCTTCAATCGCGATCGGCGGTGTGGCTTACGTCTTCATTTACCCGTTGCTGTCCGGCGAGCGAAAAGCCGAGCAGCGCGTGCAGAGCATAGCTCGCACGGCGCCCGCCGTACGGGCGGCGCGCGGGCCTCAGAAGTCCCGCCGTGATGCGATCGAATCCAGTCTCAAGGACTTCGAGGAGCGGCACAAGAAGAGCAAGAGTGTTCCGCTCTCGGTGCGCATCACGCGCGCCGGGCTGTCGTGGTCGAAACGGCAATTTGCGATCGTTTCGGCGGGCATTGGCATGGCCATGTTTCTCATCGCGATGCTGTCCGGCTCAGGATTGCTGGTCGCCGCCGCATCGGGCTTTGCCGGCTGCCTCGGCGTGCCGCGCTGGCTTCTCGCGTACCTGAAGAAACGCCGCGAGTCGAAGTTTCTGGAGGCGTTTCCAGATGCAGTCGATGTGATTGTGCGCGGTGTCAAGGCAGGACTGCCGCTGCACGACTGTATAAGGATGATTGCAGTCGAAGCGCCCGAGCCGGTCAGATCTGAGTTTCGGCTGATCATGGAAACCCAGGCGATCGGCATGCCTTTGGGCGATGCATGCGGAAAGCTATACGAACGGACGCCGCTACCGGAGGCAAACTTCTTCGGTATCGTCGTCGCAATCCAACAGAAATCGGGCGGCAACCTCTCCGAGGCACTGGGAAATCTTTCAAAAGTCCTCCGCGATCGGAAGAAAATGAAGGCGAAAATCCAGGCCATGTCGCAGGAGGCAAAAGCCTCCGCGGCAATCATTGGTGCCCTCCCGATCGCGGTGATGACACTCGTCTATCTCACCAGTCCGCACTACATTTCACTGCTTTTCACCAATTCAGTGGGGCACATGATGCTCGCTGCTTCAGCGGTCTGGATGTTCATTGGTGTCCTGGTCATGAAGAAGATGATCAATTTCGACTTTTAGCAGGCACAACCTCGATGCTGGACATTCTTATCGAAGCACTGAGTGTCAAGACGCTGACGATGGTCTGTGCAGCGATCGCGGCAGCGGCTACGGTCTTGACGCTTGCGATGCCAGTTGTATACGCCGACCCGCTTGAACGCCGCATGCGAGCGGTTGCGCTCGAGCGGGAGAAGATACGGCAGCGCGAACGCGAACGCCTGATGCAGGAGGGGCAGAAGGCGAAGCTGCGGGAGTCGCCCAAACAGTACATCCAGAAGGTCGTCGATCAGTTCAATCTTACGAAATGGCTCGGCCAGGAAGAGGCGAGGTTGAAACTCGTTCAGGCGGGCTACCGCGGCCAAGCGCCGTATATTTCGTATCTCTTTCTGCGGATGGTTACTCCAGTTGCGTGTTTCCTTTTCGCATTGGTGTACCTCTTCCTCATCCTGAAGCTCGATCAACCGCCGATAATCAAGATTGGCGTCTGCATCGCTGCGGCTTATGTAGGCATGCAGTTGCCGTTGATCCTGCTTAAGAACAAGATTCAGCGGCGCCAACTCTCGATCAAACGGGCATTTCCCGATACCCTCGACTTGCTGCTGATTTGCGTCGAATCGGGAATGTCAATTGAAGCGGCGTTCAGGAAGGTCAGTGATGAAGTCGGCAGCCAGTCAGTGGCACTCGCCGAGGAATTGACGCTTACAACCGCCGAATTGTCGTATTTGCCAGACCGGCGTCAGGCATACGAAAATCTGGCAAAACGCACTGACCTCGATGGCGTGAAATCGGTTTGCATGGCCCTTCAGCAGGCCGAGCGCTACGGTACTCCGCTTGCGACAATGCTACGCGTGATGGCGCAGGAAAATCGCGATATGCGGATGTCGGAAGCAGAAAAAAAGGCCGCCGGGCTGCCGCCCAAACTCACCGTTCCGATGATTCTCTTCTTTCTGCCAGTGCTCTTCATCGTGATTCTTGGACCGGCGGCGATCAGGGTGATGGAGTTGAAATAACGACCGCGGCTCGCCGTCAAAAGCATCTGGACTTACTTCGCTACGACAAGCGGCAGTGCGGTCGTCGATTTGATTCGTTCCATCGCAAATCGCGACGTAACGTTCTTCAAGGGGACCGTTGCAATTAGCTTCTTGTAGAATGCATCGTACCCTGCAATATCCGGAACGACCACGCGCAGCATATAATCGACGTCTCCCGCCATCCGGTAAAACTCCATCACCTCCGGCATGGCCCCGACAACGTCTGCGAAGCTTCGAAGCCATTCCTGCGAATGGTCTCCTGTTTCAATTGAAACGAAGACGGTCGTGCCAAGTCCGACCTTTTCAGGACTGACCACCGCTACTCGGCGCATGATTACGCCGTCAGCCTCCAGGCGTTGGAGGCGCTTCCAGCAAGGAGTCGAGGAAAGACCAACCCGCTGCCCGATTTCCGCGACCGATAGCGAAGCGTCGTCCTGCACGACGGCGAGGATCTTTCTGTCGATGGCATCCATTCTGTCCTTCCTCACAAGCATGGTAATTTATACTCCAATTTTCCACAATTTGGCAAAAATCATCTTTTTTTCAGACCATATCTGTCTCTATAGAGAAAGCTATTCTATTTTCAAGGGGCATCTCATTATTAAAAAACGGAAGATGTCCCATGAAATTCTTTCGATTTAGTCCCGCTGTTGCGCTGCGCCGCATCGCTGCTGCAGCGTTGCTAAGCGCTGCGATGGCGGCCTCGGTGGCCAGCGCCCATGCGGAACCTCTGGTAACGGTCCAATGGCTGAGCCGGCATCTTTCTAATCCCGACCTTATTGTCCTCGATATTCGTTCTGCGATCGATGGCGGAGGCGCGAAGGCCTATGCCGCCGCTCACATCCCGGGCAGCATTCACAGCGACTATGACAAGGCCGGTTGGCGCGTGACGCGAAACAACGTGCCCTTCATGGTTCCTACAGTTCCCGAACTCGAAAAGCTCATCGGCGATCTCGGAATAGACGAGGACAGTCGCGTCATAGTCGTACCCGCAGGAGTCAATGTTCTTGATTTCGGTTCGGCAGCCCGAACATATTGGACGCTCAAGTATGCCGGCGTGAAAAACGTCTCGATCCTTGATGGCGGCATTGCG
Source organism: Pseudolabrys sp. (assembly GCA_035718275.1). Lineage (GTDB taxonomy): Bacteria > Pseudomonadota > Alphaproteobacteria > Rhizobiales > Xanthobacteraceae > Pseudolabrys. The sequence goes on from DASTHI010000036.1 coordinate 238,471, forward strand.
GCCTGGCGCACGGCGAGCCTTCCACTCGAGGCAGGCGTGAAAGCGCCTTCGCCGAAAATATTCACGGCAACCGTAGACAACAGCATCCTGGCGACAGCCTCAGATGTTGAGGCAATCGAGAGCAAGGGTGGTGCATCTTTGATCGATGCACGTCCTGCCTCATTCTTCCTGGGCAAGGAGAAAGCGCCCGCGTCCAAAGCTTATGGTCACATTCCTGGCGCCGTGAACGTCGACAGTGCGGAATTTTATGACTCCGGGACGAACCGTCTCAGGTCGAAAGCCGACTTGGCTGTCATCGCGAAGAAGGTGCCGGATACGCACCTCGTGAATTATTGCAATACAGGGCACTGGGCAGCTACAGACTGGTTCGTATTTCATGAACTTCTTGGATACAAGGATGCGAAGCTCTATGCCGGCTCTATGGTGGAGTGGACCAGCAATGCAGACAGGCCCATTGAATCATCGCGCACGAAATGGGACGATCTGAAGAAGGCGCTCGGGCTCGGATCCTGATCTTCGTTCTGGAGACAGCATGACTACCGCAAGTTTGGCCGCGTCCGAACAGGGCGCGGCCGTTCGCATGGATTGGCTGTTTGTCGGCTTGGCAATAGCTGCCACTGCGGTTCTTGTTGCTTTGGTGCTTGTCGACGACCAGCCCGCCTCAGCTGTGCTTATCTTGGGTGGCTTTGCTCTCGGTGTTGTCTTTCTCAAGGCCGAGTTCAGCTACACGGCTTCCTGGCGGCGTTTTCTGATACGCGGCGAAGCAGGCGGTCTTCTCGGCGGATTGATCGTCATTGCAGTCTGCGCGATTGTGATTGTGCCGGTCGCAGCACTCGTACCCAAATACGGAGGTGCAATCGCGCCTCTCGGACCATCTCTGCTTATAGGTGCATTTGTCTTTGGAATCGGCATGCAGCTTGCGAACGGCTGCGGATCAGGAACGCTCTACACGGTAGGCGGTGGATCCGGGCGGATGCTCGTTGCACTCCTCTTCTTCGTTGTGGGCAGTGTATTGGGTAGCCTTTCGTTACCCTTGTTTCTCACACTGGGTGGAATCGATCCTGTACTGGCCTCGGATTACTTGGGAGCGTGGGGGGGCCTGGCGTTGACACTTCTGAGCGTAGCGGTGGCGGCGCTCTTAATTGCTCAGATCGCACGCAGGCGCGGTGCGAATTTCCTCCCATCCAGAAACTATGTCGCGGGTGGAATTGCTATTGGTTTGCTCTGCATCGCCGTGTTTCTTGCGGGCGGTCATCCCTGGAGTGTTACCTTCGGCTACACGGTATGGGGAGCCAAGGCGGCTAGTGCGCTGGGCATTGATCTTTCGCACTCGGTGTTTTGGCAGTGGCCCGGGCCCCAGCGAGCCCTTGCCCAATCGGTCTTGTCCGATACATCGAGCCTGACAGATTTCGGCATGCTCTTCGGCGCCATGGCTGCAGCAGCGGCCTCGGGGCCATTTGCACGCGCCGCTTGGCCGGCCGCCGGATCGCTGGTTGCGGCGGCAGTAGGAGGACTGCTGATGGGTTGGGGTGCGCGGCTCGGTTTCGGCTGCAATATTGGCGCCTTTGTCGGTGGGGTAGCCTCCGGCTCGCTCCACGGGTGGATATGGTTTTTGGCGGCAGTGCCCGGGTGCCTCGTCGGAATTCGGATGCGGCCCTTTTTTGGCCTGTCCCGGGAATAGAAACGATGCGCGCGATCTATGTCGTCGCACTCCTGGCGGGTATCGGCGCCATTCTGGTCGATCATTTATCCAGTCCTTCGAGCGGCCGCGCGGTGTCGCCGGAGGATTTCGCAGGCGCCTGCGCACCATGCGGGGCGCCATGCCCCTCCAAGCGATGATGCGTCAGCCGGCATCCATCAAAAATTGATCGACTTCGGCTCGCGTGGCAGCTCCCATGAGTCCGCCGAACCGGGTGCACTTGATTGCTGCAGCGGCGCCAGCAAAACGCATCGCGTCAACCACGTCGCCGGTTTCCACAAGACGGAACGTGAATGCCCCGTGAAAGACGTCTCCCGCGCCCAGCGTATCGATGGCCTTCACCTTGAATGCCGACATGTGGCGGACTTTACCGTCTTGGAGCCAATACACCCCGCGCGGACCGTCGGTGAACGCAAGAAAGCCTTTGAAGTGCTGACCAACCTTTTTCAGGGCGGCTTGCAGATCGTCCAATCCGGTTGTGCCGCGCAATGCCTCGGCCGACGAAATGACGTGCGTCGACGCCAACACCAGCGGGTCGTCGAGAGGCGCTGCCCTATCGAGGTCGAGCACACGGGGGATATTGCGTTTTTGAGCGGCCTCACAGATTGGCATGACGAAATTGGGATAGCGATTGTCGAGTAGCACCGCGTCCACCGCTGCCACCGCCAGTTCGGGGTTGTGGGGAATCGCCGCGTCCATGCCCTGATCGCGGCGCGTGGCGATCATTTTTTCACCCTCTGCATCCACCAGAATCAACGACACCGACGTTGTCGCGCCTGGGACGCGCACCGCGCCCTTGCAGTCAATATTTTCGGACAAAAGAATGTTTATGATGCGGTTGGCGAATTCGTCATCCTGCGCGCCCATCGGCCCCGCAAAATCAACTTGCCCACTGAGCCGCGCGATTGCCACAGCGGCATTGCCTGCCTGTCCACCTGACGTGATCAGGAATTCGGACGCCGGCACCTTGGTACCTGGGTCCGGAAATCTCTCGACCCGCATCACAATATCCTGAACGGCGCCGCCGGCGCACAGAATGTGGGGAGGGTCGGATTCGGGAGACGACCTACTCAAAGCGGCTCTCGCCCTCTACCCACGCGCGGACCAAATGATGCGCGATCGCAACGGGAGGAGGCGTCGTGAGCTTCTGAGGATGATTGCGCATCAGCATGCTTTCCACTTCGGCTCTAGTAAACCACCGGGCGTCGTCAAGTTCCTGCCGATCGACGACTATTTTATCCGTCAGTGCTTCCGCGTGACATCCGATCATGAGCGAGGTCGGAAACGGCCACGGCTGAGAGGCGAAATAAGTCACCCGGCCGCACCGGATCCCGGCCTCTTCAAGCGTTTCACGGCGAACGGCGTCTTCAATCGATTCGCCGGGCTCGACATAACCGGCAAGGCACGACCACATGTTCGGCACAAACCGTGGGCTGCGCCCCAAAAGGCAGCGATCGCTCGTCGTGGCAAGCATGATGACCACGGGATCTGTGCGCGGAAAGTGCTCCGTATTGCATCTTGGGCAGTCGCGACGCCAGCCGCCGCACACCAATTGAGTCGCTGCGCCGCAGTGTGAGCAGAACCGATGCCGCGCATGCCAGTGGAGTACCGCCTTCGCCTCGGCAATGGGAGCCAGGTGCTCGGCTGCCACCATCCCCTGCACGGCGATTGACCGAAGGTCTGTGACATGCAGGTCGTCGCGCGTCTTGAGAGCCTGGGCTGTTTCGGGAGTGAGGCCATGTGCGAAGCGAGGCGCCCCTTCCAGAAGACCGAGAAAAACGGACTCCATCGGTGCAGACAATGCTTGTGCCTCCGATAGACGGAACAAGGGATCTGCAACCGGCGTGTCTTTTTTCATCACGATCCATTCGCCGCCGATCACATAGGCGCCGGCGGCAGGGTCCCGCGCAAGCTTCAAGAGGCTATCGCTATTGGTGCGCAGTTCGGCCGCCCGCTCGATACGACTTTCCGTATAACCGAGCCGGGGTTTGGGGCCGAGTCGAGAAGACATGATCTGCAAAATCGCATTATGACGCGAGATGCGCAACGGCCCGATGGCATTTTCCAATTTTGGCGTCAATGCTCCGAGGTGGCGCGAGAAAGTGCCTGCTCTACCGCGGTCAACACCTGCTTGGGGTCCAGCTCATCAAGACAAGCACTGCGGCTTTGAATGTGGCGCTCGCAACCTTCGAAGGTGCAGGGCACGCAGGGAAGCGGATTCTGCACGATCCACACATTACCGCGGTTTTGGATAGCTGCGCTTGCAGACCAGCCCTCCTTGATGCCGCCGATCGGCCAAGGTCCCCAGACGCGTGGATCCATCGGACCGAACAAGGCGATGGTCGGGCAGCCTGCGGCGGCCGCAAGATGGGTTGTTGACGTATCCGGACCGATATAGACCCGCGCGTTGTTGAGAAGGTGGAGCGTCTGAGGCCACTCAAGTTGGCGAATGTCGGCGATACCGCGCCAAATTTCCTCGAGGTAACTGCGCTCGCTCTCGCCCGGACCACCGATCGCCACTATTTGGAGACCACGTTTTTCAAGTGCGGCGGCAATGGTCCGCCAACCCGCTATAGTCCATTCCTTGTAGGCAAACATCGGTGCTGCATGGATCACGGCGTAACTTGCATTTAAACCGGCACAATTTTCAAATGAAGCAGCCCCAGGACAGACCAGTTCAGCAATTCTTGGGACTTCAAGGACATCCGCAAGCTGCAACATCTGCTCGACCCGATGGAGATGTTCTGCAGCGGGGACCTTTCGATGCAATGCAATTTGCTTCCACATCCGCGCAAGCAGCGGCTCCTTTTCTGATGTGACTCCGACGCGCTTGCGTCCGGCTGCGAATGCAAAAATGGTCGGCCTGTCGCCGCTCTGAGTGGACACCGCTATATCGTAACGGCGCCACAGGCGCGCTGCGATTCGAAGACTCGCCAACGCCGTGGGCCGCTGTGGCATGGTGATGATGCCATCAATGTCCGGGTTTCCAGTGATTATTCCCGCCGTATTTTCGAACACCAGCACGTCTATTTTGGCGTCGGGAGACGCCCTACGGATGCTGCGGATGAGCGGCGTGGTAAGCAGAAGGTCGCCGATGCGGCGGAGAGAAATGATCAGGATTCGGATAGCTGCAGCTTTCATAGGGATTGGATGAGGCCTATCGGTCCAGACTGCCGATGGTTGCCGTGCCGAGGCGCTCACGCAATGCAGAAAGCAGGCTCTCTTTCTCTCGTTCTCCATACGCCAGCGGTGGGTTGACGCCCCAGACTGGCTTCGGCCAGGCAGCATCGTTGTGCCGGCGGCCGATGACGTGCACATGCAACTGTGACACCTGGTTGCCGAGCGCGGCAATATTGAGTTTGTCGCATTGAACGATACTTCTCAGCGCGTGCGCGGCCAGATTGATTTCGTTGAGAAGTTGACTCTGTGCGTTGTCATCAAGATCGATGAGTTCGATTAGCCCCGGGAGACGAGGCACAAGGACCAGCCACGGATAATTGGCGTCATCCGCCAGGAGAACCCGGCAAAGCGCGAGATCGCCAATGCCGACGGTCTCTTCAGCGAGTTTTTGATGGAGCGACCAGTGGGGCATCAGAACTGCAGCATGGCACAACCTGCGATCTGAAAGCATCCCTGGCAAGGCTGGAGGGCGACCATGCAGCACACAGGGCCTCTCCGCGTCAGCTTGCTTTATGCCCTCATTGGGCCGATATAGGCCGCGGGAGGTTGGCGGTGGACGAGCCACTCGCCAACCGGGTCAGATCCGGAAGGAAGCAGCCCTAACGAGCGCGGTTCGGGTCGCTCGTCAGCCTCCCACCAAACCCTCGATTTTCTTCGCGATCAGTCCGTGCCTGGCGCGGCAGCGAAGCGGATGGCGCGATGAGTGAATCTACAGAATCCGCGATTACCCCGTTCGGTGGCGCCGAGATTACCGCTGGCGCTTACCGCGTGCTGGCGCGCAAATACCGGCCCGCGAGTTTCGATGACCTGATTGGCCAGGATGCCATGGTCCGCACGATCTCGAACGCCTTCGAGAGTGGCCGCATTCCTCAGGCCTGGATTCTCACAGGCGTGCGGGGCGTGGGCAAGACGACGACCGCCCGCATTCTCGCGCGCGCACTCAACTACGAACTGCCAGACGGATCGGTCACGGAGCCAACGGTCAAGATGCCGGTGACGGGCCTCCATTGCCAGGCCATCATCGAAAGCCGCCACCCAGATGTCCTCGAGATGGACGCCGCCTCGCATAACAGTGTTGACGATGTGCGCCAGATCAATGACGCGATCCGCTACGCGCCGATGAGCGCGCGTTACAAAGTCTACATTCTCGATGAAGTCCACATGCTCTCGGGCGCTGCATTCAACGCGCTGTTGAAGACCCTGGAAGAGCCGCCGCCACACGCCAAATTCGTTTTTGCGACCACTGAAGTCCGCAAGGTGCCGGTGACGGTGCTTTCACGCTGTCAGCGGTTCGACTTGCGGCGAGTCGACGCCGCTCGTTTGGTCGAGCACCTGCAAAGCATTGCCAATCGAGAAAAAGTCGAGATTGATGCTGAAGCGTTGGCACTGCTCGCCCGTGCCGCGGAAGGCTCTGTTCGTGATTCCCTTTCCCTTCTCGATCAAGCGATCGCTCATGCGGCCGGACTTGTGCGAGCGGACGATGTTCGCCAGATGCTTGGCCTTGCCGACCGCGCGCGCATCGTCGATCTGTTCGAGGCATTGATGAAGGGCGATATTGCGTCGTCACTGAAAGAGTTGAACGACCTATATGACGTCGGGGCTGATCCGGCCGTCATTTTGAACGATCTCGCGGAGTTTACTCATTTTGTCACGCGAGTGAAGGTCATTCCGAGCGTAGCCGATGACGTGTCGCTCTCGGAGGCCGAGCGCAAGCGAGGTCGTGCTTTTGCCGCGGAATTGTCCATGCGGGTACTGTCGCGTACCTGGCAGATGCTACTGAAAGGTATTTCCGAGGTGCAGGCCTCGAGCCGCCCGGTGTCGGCAGCGGAGATGGTGCTGGTGCGAATCGCCTATGTGGCCGACCTGCCGACGCCAGACGAAGTGGTCCGGGCGTTGAGCGAGAACACTTCTCCGGCAGAGGGCGCGCCGGCTGATGCAGGTCCTGCACAGCGCCAAAGCCAAGTGCCGCGGTTCGATACGCCCCGAGGTGCACCGCGTGGGTCGGCCGCGGTCTCAAGATCTGCCGGTGACCCCTCGATACGGCTCGATGAGCCGATCACCTCGGCACCGACGCTCTGCCTCACTTCATTCCAGGACTTGATCTCACTTGCCGCAGAAAAGCGCGACATCACCGTTAAAATGGCGCTGGAGCGAGACGTTCGCCTTGTCCGTTTCGAGGATGGTCAACTCGAGATTGCACTCGAAACGACCGCGGCCAAGACCCTGGTCCATGATCTTCAGCGCAAGCTCACCAACTGGACCGGGAAGCGCTGGATGGTGATCGTATCGAAGGAGCAGGGTGCTCCGACGATCCGTGCCCAGGCTGAAGCTCAGCAGGCGCAGATCGAATTAAGCGTGCAGGCTGATCCTTTGGTGCAGGCGGTATTGGGGCGGTTTCCCGGGGCGAGAATTGTCGGCGTGACACAGAGGGCTCCAGATCCAGCGGACGATGTCTCTGGTCCAGACCACGAAGCCAGAGACGACTAGAAGACGCTAAGCGTCGTAGATAAGGATAGGCAAAAGGAAGAGCAAATGGCGGACTTCCTCGGCCTCATGAAGCAGGCGGCACAGCTGCAATCGAAAATGCAGGCTATGCAGGCTGAACTGGATCAGGTGGAGGTGGAGGGCAGCGCTGGTGGCGGATTGGTCACTGTGACACTTAGCGCTAAGGGCGATCTCAAGGGCATCAAGATCGATGAGTCGCTGATCAAGCCATCGGAAAAGGAAATTATCGAGGATCTCGTCGTGGCGGCCCATGCGGATGCGCGGAAGAAGGCTGAAGCGGTGCTCCAGGAAAAAATAAAAGAAATGACAGGCGGCTTGCCGCTTCCGCCGGGATTGAATTTGACCTGATGGCCGCCCTGGTTGCCGGACCGGAGATAGAGCGTCTCATTCAGCTGCTGGCGCGGCTGCCGGGTTTGGGGCCTCGGTCGGCGCGGCGAGCGGCGCTACATCTCATCAAGAAGCGCGAGGCACTCATGGCGCCACTCGCCGGGGCAATGCAGACGGCTATGGAGAAGATCCAGATCTGCAAGATCTGCGGAAACATCGATACGCAGAATCCATGCGCGCTTTGCATGGACGGCACACGTGATCCGTCGATCATCGTCGTCGTCGCGGATGTGGCCGACCTCTGGGCGCTGGAGCGCGCGCACGCGGTCAACGGCCGATATCATGTGCTTGGCGGCACGCTATCGCCGCTTGACGGCGTCGGTCCGCAGGATCTCTCGATCGAGGCCTTGGTCTCGCGTGCACATGAGCCCGCCGTGAAAGAAATCATCCTTGCGCTGAATGCAACCGTGGATGGGCAGACCACTGCGCATTACGTGACCGAGCTGTTGCAAGACGCGAATGTCAAGGTCACCAGGCTCGCCCATGGCGTGCCGGTCGGCGGTGAACTGGACTATCTTGACGAGGGTACGCTTGCCGCTGCCATAAAGCAGCGCACGCTGTTCTAGCCCCACATGCCATAGACCTGCGCGTTGTGTGGCCCTCGGACTTCGACCGCCATTAGCGTTTGACGGCCTTCAGCCTGTTGAAGTGTCCGTGCGCCTGCAGCCATGCGAGCAGAATGAGGCTTGGTCCGCCGGCCAGCATGCAGACCACGAAAAACCACGGCCAACCGATCGCCTCGGCTACAAAGCCGGCGCCTGACGAAAGATAGGTGCGGCCGACCGCGGCCAGTGCCGTCAACAATGCGTACTGCGTCGCCGTGTGCAATGGATTCTGACAAAGGGCAGACAAATAGGCGACGAACATCACCGTTCCCACAGCACTGGTAAAGTTCTCGATCGTGATTGCGACCGCAAGCATCGTCGTGCTGGTCCCAGACAACGCCAGGGCCGTGAATGCCAGATTTGCCGCCGATTGCACAATGCCGCCAATCCAGAGGCTGGTCGGCAGCGAAAGCGCGCGGGCGATGAAACCTCCGACGAAACCGCCCAGCAGCAGCGCGGCAAGCCCGAGGCCCTTGACGATCGCGGCGTATTCGTTGCGGGTAAATCCAAGGTCGATAACGAATGGCGCCGTCATCGCGCCTGCAAGCGCATCGGTAAACTTGAACAGCACTACGAATGCAATCATCACCAGGGCGAGCTCATGCCCGAGAAAATCCTTGAACGCGCCGACGGCGGCTTCGGCCACCCGAGAAAATGGTTTCCGCGTTCCATGGCGAGCCTCCGCCTGCAACGACGCCTCGGGCTCAGTTGCTACAAGCGCAGTAACTGTGCCGATCAGCACTAGCCCCGCCATCACCACATAGCCCCAATTCCAGGCGGCCTGCTTGTCAAAACCTGCTGATTCGATCGCGCTCACGAGAAAAAGGGCACCCGCCGTCGAGACGAGCATTCCGATGCGATAGGCGGCAACGTATGACGCCATGCCTGCAGCCTGCTCGTTTTCCGGCAGGCTCTCGACACGAAAGGCGTCCACAACGATGTCCTGCGTCGCGGAGGCTGTTGCGACCAGAAGCGCTCCTAGAGCAACGAGAGCCGGCGTGGTGGCGGGATCACACGAGCCCAGAAACACGATTGCCGCCATCAACAGCATTTGAGTGAATACGAGCCAGCCGCGACGGCGGCCAAGCAGGCGCGACAAGATCGGGATGTCGAGGGCGTCAGTCAGCGGAGCCCATAGGAACTTGATCGTGTAGGGTGTTCCGACCAGGGCAAAAAGCCCGATCGTACCGAGATCGACCCCGGATTCGCGCATCCATACGAGCAGCGTCGCTCCCGAGAGCGCCAGGGGCAGGCCGGACGAGAAGCCAAGAAACATGACTATCAAAACGCGCGGCTTGAAATACACCGCTAGCGCATCGAACCAGGACGGACCTGCCTCACTCCTCTCGGGGGCTTTCATTCGTTGCACCATTCGGCCGCGGATTGCCCGCACGTACATCGGTGATCTTCGTGGCGCAGCCAAGGCGCGGAAGCCTGAAAAAGCATGCACCGTTCCAAGGGAGCAAGATCGCGTCCCTCAATCGCGCGCCTCCAGCTTGCGCGTGATCGGCGCCGGGATGACCTCGGCAGTCTTCATTTCGCCCCCGAACTCCACCGTCTGAATTCTGTCCCCGCGGCTGACGATCTTGTCGGCAGAGATCACGATCTGCCGGAGATCGGAGTTGGCCTGGCCGAAATGCTTCTCGAGATTTTCCACTCGGTCGCGTAGACGTTGAACGTCGCTTACCAGATATCCCACTTCGGCGAGAATCTTGTCTGCCGCCTCGCGCATTTTGGCATCCTTGCGGATCTGCTGGATCACCTGGATTGCCAGCATCAACAGAGAGGGCGACACGATGCTGACTTTGGCGCGATAGGCCTTTTGAAAAAGATCATCGAATCCGTCATAGAGTTCGCAATAGATCGATTCCGAAGGGACGAACATCAAGGCAATGTCCTGCGTTTCCCCGGGGATCAGGTATTTGTCGGCGATATCAGTGATGTGCCTGCTGATGTCCTGCCGTATACGGGCCATGGCGAGCTTTTTTTCGTCTTCGCTTTTAGCCTGCTGAAACGCGGTGACCGCCTCAAGGGGAAACTTTGCATCAATGACAAGGCATGGGCCGGCGCCGGGAAAATAGATGCAGCAATCCGGTCTGGCACGATTGGAAAGAGTCGCTTGAAACTCATAGGACTCCTTCGGCAGGTGATCCCTGACGATGGCCTCCATTTGCGCCTGCCCGAAAGCCCCGCGGGACTGTTTGTTGCTGAGGACCTGCTGAAGGGTTCCGACCTGAGACGACAGCTCGGTGATGTTCTTCTGCGCACTGTCGATCACGGCGAGCCGGGCATGAAGTTGCTGCAGGTGCTCGGCGGTGTGCTTGGTTGAATTCTGCATGGACTCGCCGATCCTTGCGGATACCGCATCGAGTCTTTCATGGACAGTCTGCTGTAGCTGCGATTGCGCCTTGGCGAGCAGGTCGCCCATGGTCTGAACGCGAACATCCAATTCCGCGATCTTCTGCTCCGCTGCCGGATCGGGCGCTGCCCGGCGCGAGCGCAGCAACACGACGAGGATGGCAAGGATGCCGGCGAAGATTACGATCGCGAAGGCGAGAAGGAGAGCTTCGGACATTCCCTGCTTCTACCGTGATTCGGCCAGGGGGCGCGAACGAAGAGCGAACGGCATGGGATGTCGAGTTTCGCCAGGGCGAACGCATTGACCGACAGAACCCTTGCGCTTACATCGCGATCATGGCGGTGCGCGACATTCTCATCCTTCCAGACAAGCGCTTGCGTCTCGTTTCCGAGCCGGTAAAGACCGTCGACAAGCAGCTTCGCTCCCTCATCGACGACATGTTCGAGACCATGTACGCGGCGCCTGGAATCGGTCTCGCTGCAATCCAGGTCGGCGCGCCAGTAAGGGTCGTCACGATGGATCTCGCAAAGAAGGATGAGCCCAAGGCGCCTCAAATATTTATCAATCCCGAAGTGGTGTGGGCATCAGCGGAGACCGCGACATACGAGGAAGGGTGCCTTTCAATTCCGGAGTACTACGAGGAAGTCGAGCGTCCGAAAGCCGTAAAGGTCAGGTTCATCGATCTCGATCTCAAATCGCACGAGATCGAGGCGGAGGGACTGCTTGCCACTTGTCTGCAGCACGAAATCGACCACACCAATGGCGTGCTTTTCATCGATCACATTTCGAAGCTTAAACGCAATATGGTCCTCAAAAAATTCAAGAAAGCGGCAAAGAGAACCGACAGCGCAAAGCCGCTGGCGGAGGACCAGGAGCCTTCACACCATATTGGTTGAGTTCACGCCCTTCGTGGCCGCCTCAGCGAGGGCTCAGTGATTGTGGCGGGTGTAGAACCAAGAAAGCCCTTAATTGCGTAAACAGATTTTGCATTGACCGAGCATGTCTCTTCGACTGATCTTCATGGGCACGCCTGAATTTGCGGTGCCGTCCTTGATCGAGCTCGCGGCGCGTGGTCATGACATCGCGGCGGTCTATACGCGCGGGCCGAAGGCTTCCGGCCGCGGCATGGATGTCCAGCGCACGCCAATCGAGCGCGAAGCGAGGCGGCTTTCCCTTCCGGTATTCACGCCGGCAACACTGAAGGATACGGATACACAGGCGGTATTCCGCGCGCATGATGCAGACGCGGCGGTGGTCGTGGCCTATGGCCTCATTCTGCCGAAGCCGGTTCTTGATTCGCCACGCCTTGGCTGCTTCAACTTGCATGCATCATTGCTGCCCCGCTGGCGAGGAGCTGCGCCGATCAATCGCGCCATCATGGCCGGCGATACGGAAACGGGCGCCACTATCATGAAAATGGACGAGGGGCTCGACACCGGTCCAATCGCGATGACTGAACGCGTCGCTATCGAGGCCGACATGACTGCTGGGGATTTGCACGATCTTCTGTCACGGCTTGGGGCCGATCTGATGGCGCGCGCGCTTGCGGCAGCGGAGCGGGGCTCATTGTTGTTCACCCCGCAGCCGGAAAGCGGCGCAACATATGCCGAAAAGATTGCCAAGACGGAGACGCGGATCGACTGGAGCAGACCCTGGAAGCAAGTGCACGATCGCATCCGCGGACTCTCACCATCTCCAGGCGCATGGTTTGAGATCGACGGGATTCGCGTCAAGGTACTACGTTCGACGAGGGGTGCCGGGTCGGGAACGGCGGGAACGATAGTCGACGACAAGCTTACAGTCGCCTGCGGAGAAGGGTCGGTGCGGCTAGTGCACTTGCAGCGTGCAGGCAAGCAACCGATGAGCAGTGAGGAGTTCCTGCGTGGCACGCCGCTGCCCGCGGGCACTCGGGTCGGCTGAACATCGATGCCGCGTTACAAGCTGACGATCGAATATGACGGAACGCCCTTTGCGGGCTGGCAGATCCAGGCCGATTGCCTTACCGTCCAGGGGCTGATCGCGGCGGCTGTCGAGGCCATGTCGGGCGAGGGGAGTCTCATACAGGGAGCCGGACGGACCGATGCCGGGGTGCACGCGCGTGCCCAGGTCGCGCATGTTGATCTGACCAAGGACTGGGACACCGACACGGTCCGCGACGCACTCAATGCGCACCTGCGTCCGCATCCGATTGCTATTCTGGCGGCCGAACGTGTCGCGATCGATTTCAACGCGAGAACCTCGGCTATCAGGCGCCACTATCTTTATCGGATCATCAATCGACGCGCCGACTTGACGCTGGATGCCCGTCGTGCCTGGCGTGTTCCGCGCCCACTTGATGTGACGAAAATGCATTCGGCCGCGCAGGTCCTGGTGGGCCGGCACGATTTCACCACGTTCCGGTCCACTGAATGTCAGGCAAAGTCGCCGCTCAAAACACTTGATGTGCTCGGCGTCCATGGTAGCGGCGAGGAGATAACGGTTGTCGCCACTGCACGGTCGTTCCTGCATAGCCAGGTTCGCTCGATGGTTGGTTCGCTCGTCGCGGTGGGAGAGGGCAGGTGGACACGCGACGACCTGCGCAACGCGCTTATGGCGCGCAATCGCGCAGCCTGCGGCCCCGTCGCCCCACCTGACGGGCTGTACCTTATGAAAGTGGACTATTGACGCTGGCCGGCGAAATAGCGATCGATGATGTTGCGATATATTGTTGTCAATGCCCGCAGATCGGCGACCGGCACTCGCTCATCGATCGCATGCATTGTTTGCCCTACCAGGCCAAATTCCACGACTGCGCAGTAGCTGGTAATGAATCGCGCATCGGAGGTGCCGCCCGCCGTCGACAAAGCGGGTCTGCGGTTCGCCACCTCGTTGACCGCGTCGCTGACAAGCTCGGTGAAGTCGCCGGGCTTTGTCACGAATACCGGGGCATTGGACGGCTCCCAATGAAAAGCAAAGCGGATTTGTTCGCCGGCCACTTTTGCTGCGCGTTGTTCGATCAATGCCTTTAGTGAATCGAGTGTATGGACATCGTTGAAGCGGATGTTGAATCTGGCGCTTGCTTCGCTTGGGATCAGGTTGACCGTGGTATTGCCGACGTCGATCGACGTGAACTCGAGGTGCGACGGGGCGAATTGCGCAGTTCCCTGATCGAGGGGCTCGCTCTGCAATGCGGACACGAGCGCCACTAATCCGCGGATCGGATTTTCAGCGCGCTGCGGATAGGCGACATGGCCCTGCTTGCCACGCACGACCAAGCGCCCATTGAGCGATCCTCGCCGGCCAATCTTGATTGTGTCACCCAGGCACTCCTGGTTGCTGGGCTCCGCAAGGATACAATGGTCGAATTTCTCTCCGCGATCGGCTGCCCATTTGAGGAGCTTGGGCATTCCGTTAACGGCGATGCCTTCCTCGTCGCCGGTGATCAGGAATGAGATCGAGCCTGCAGGCTTTCCCCCGTGGGCTGCAACATAATCGAGGACGGCCGCAACGGCACAGGCGATCCCCCCCTTCATGTCGACCGCGCCTCGCCCAAACAGCTCACCCCCACTGATTTCGCCCGAGAACGGTGGGTGTGTCCACGAGCTCTCATTGCCAGGCGGCACGACGTCCGTATGGCCGGCGAAGACAAGGTTCGGCTGCCGGGTGCCAATGCGCGCGTATAGGTTTTCCACGTCCTCAGTTCCAGCTTCGCGGAATGTCACGCGATGCACGAGGAAGCCGGCTTGCTCGAGCAGGCGCTGGAGCACGGTCAGCGCACCGCCTTCCGCCGGAGTAATCGACCGGCAGCGCAGCAGGTCGCGAGCGATGGCAACGGGATCAGCGGACACGGCTACGCGCCTCAGTCTCTCAGGAGCTCATTGATGCTTGTTTTCGAGCGTGTGCGCTCGTCGACCCGTTTCACGATGACGGCACAATAGAGTCCGGGTCCGCCGCTTTTGCCCGGCAGCGTGCCCGGGACAACAACCGAATAGGGTGGAATTTCACCCTGCGTGATCTGGCCGGTCTCGCGATCGACGATACGGGTTGAAGCCCCGAGATAAACGCCCATGGAGAGGACGGCGCCGGTGCGCACGATGACGCCTTCAGCAACTTCCGACCTTGCTCCAATGAAACAGTTGTCTTCGATGATGACAGGACCGGCCTGGAGCGGTTCGAGCACTCCGCCGATGCCGGCCCCTCCCGAAATGTGACAGTATTTTCCAATCTGTGCGCAGCTTCCGACCGTCGCCCATGTGTCGATCATCGTGCCCGAATCGACATAGGCGCCGAGATTGATGAAGGACGGCATGAGCACGACGCCCGGAGCGATATAGGCCGATCTTCGCACCACACATCCCGGCACTGCGCGAAAGCCGGCCTTTCGAAAGCGCGCCGCCGTCCACCCCTTGAATTTCGAATCGACCTTGTCCCACCACGCCGCTTTGCCAGGACCGCCCCCGATGACGGCCATGTCATTGAGGCGAAACGAGAGCAATACAGCTTTCTTGAGCCACTGGTTGACATGCCAGTGCCCGTGTGGGCCTCGCTCCGCCACGCGCGCTTTTCCCGAATCGAGGAGGTCCAACGCAGCGTCCACCGCCTTGCGCACGGGCCCCTTTGTCTTCGGTCCGATCGCGTCACGGTCCTCGAAAGCCTTGTCGATGATGCTGGCAAGCTTCTCGTTGGACATGGATACTCCGGCGTGGTCGGCTGCGGTTTTTCGGGGGCTCGTCAGGGGATGTCAAGCTGGGCGCGACGGGCTAATGTTTAGAGGGGAGAAAACACACATGAATTCGCTTGTTGCACGTCTTGTCCTTGGTTTCATCGCGGCGGCGCTCGGGGGCGCACCTGCCTTCGCGCACCATCTGATGGGCGGTCATACCCCCTCCACTTTTACTGAAGGGGTGCTGTCGGGACTCGGACATCCCGTTATCGGCCTTGATCATCTGGCGGCTGTGATCGCCGTCGGCTGTCTCGCTGCTGTGCACCGGTCGGGTTCGGCACTTGCCGCCGCTTTTGTCCTCGCAATGATGGGCGGCGTGGCCCTGCATGTGCATGGGTCCACTGTCCCTGGCGGTGAGATGCTGGTCGCCTTGAGCGTGCTCGCTCTGGGCGCCATGATGATTCTGCGTCAGGACATGCGGGCACCAACCGCGTTTGCCATCTTCATCGCCGTTGGCCTCGTCCACGGCTATGCTCTTGGCGAGTCCATTTTTGGCGCCGAATCCACTCCGCTTTTCGCGTATCTGCTGGGCCTTGTGATCATTCAAGCGGCGATCTGTGTCGGCGCGGTGCATGCCATGCGCGGCCTAATGCGAAGCTATCCCGACCTTTCGCCCCTGCGCCTGGTTGGGGCGGGGATTGCCGGCATTGGATTAGCCGTGCTCATGCAGCAGATCGTGCCTGCGGTCTGATCGGTGGTTGGCCAACGCATCGAGGAACGCCGTGAGATTGTCAGTGACGTGATCCACATGCGGGGCATCGCGTCCTTCGAGCTCCCAGCTTTCCCGGAAGACCTCGCGCTGCCCCTCGGGGACAACCAGGACGGTCGTCATTCCCAGCGCGTGAGGCGTTTCAAGGTTACGGGCGAGATCCTCGAACATGGCCGCTCGTGCCGGATCGACCGCATGTCTGTTCAGAAAGCGGTCGTAGACCTGCGGCAGAGGTTTTGGCTCGAGATCCGCGGCTGCAATATCGAACACATCGTCGAAGTGATGATCGATCTGGAGCTTTTGCATCACAATCTCGGCATGCTTGCGGGTGCCGTTTGTCAGGATCAGCTTGCGTCCTGAGAGTCTCTCCAGTGCTGCTCCAAGCGCCGGATTGGCTTGCAGCGGGGAATGATCGATCTCATGCACAAATTTGAGATAATCGTCAGGAGCCATCCCGTGCTCGGTCATGAGGCCGCGCATTGTTGTGCCGTAACGACGATAATAATCCTTCTGCAGATGGAAGGCCTCCTCTTTTGAAATTTTCAGAAACAGCGAAATATACGAACGAATACGTTCATCGACCTGCTGCCATAGGTTGAGATGATGCGGGTACAGCGTGTTGTCCAGATCGAACACCCACGTTTCAACGCGATCAAATCCACGCGGTTTTTGAGGACTTTGCTGCAATACTGATCAACGCTCCTTGAATCGCACGACCATATCGGGCCGAGCGCCGATGTCCAATACCGCAAAGCCGTTCGCATTTAGGCCCCGCGACGCGCAGTCCTTGTGATCGGCAACTTCAAAGCGGCTGTCGCGAGTGCATAGGCGCACTGTGCCGCCCCATGCGAGCGGGCCGTCGCCACGCTTGATCGTGCGGCCATCCATATCGACTGCTTCCGCATAACTGTACAGTCGATGCGGTTCGCCATTGAGATCTGGCCGCAGGCAGTGACCCGCCTCGACGCGGTACCATCCTCGCGTCACGATCACGCCCATCTGCACAACCCCAATGGAGGCCATGACCGCATATTTCGTGTCGTTGCACCATGAGAAACCCGGGCCTTGCGGATTGCCGGCTGCCTCGATCAGCCGGTCAAAAAATTCCGGTGCGGCCAGGGCATCTGCGGGCAGTTTGCGATCTTTCAGAAACTTGCTGATCGCCGCCTGTGTCCTGGCACCAGCCACCCCATCGATTGGATAGGCGTCATAGCCGGCTACGATAAGGAGGCGCTGAATGCCTGCGAGGCGCGCCTGCGCATCGTCGTAATCGGCCTCTTCCGCAAGGTTGATTGCGTGCCCTCGCGACGACTCCAGAGGATTTGCCGCACTGAACCGGACCTGCTCGGTCGCCGGGCAGGATCGGGCATTCGTGAGGTGAAAGTCTTGCTTGCGGATGCAAAAATCGGCATCGCCGCCTTGCGGCGACGGCGCGTTGCCATAGACTGCCGGCGTGCGTGCGTGGACGTAAATGGTCTCGCCATCGAGAGTCTCTCTCAACACCTGGCGACACTCTCCCGGGTCCAGCCGAAACCAGCCTCTCGTTTCAACATTTGCAAGCTTTCCGACTGCAAGCGCCGCTTCCATGCGATAGCTGGTGCGATTGCACATGGTGAGTTCGGCGTGCGCTGCGATCGTCAAACCAGCATAGAGCGCAAGCGCGCCAAAAGTTGGCAGGCGAATCATGCCCTGATGCTAGTCGCCATCCGTGCGCGTGTGAACGTGCAGGTATGTATGCAGAATTCGCTAGGCAAGCCTCAAGCTTAGCGATGCATCAGCGTTCCAAGGCCATGGTCGGTGAGAAGCTCGAGAAGAACCGCGTGCGGGACCTTGCCATCCATGATGACAACGCCCTCAACCCCCTGTTCGAGAGCATAGATGCAGGTTTCGACCTTTGGAATCATCCCACCCGAAATCGTGCCGTCCGCAATCAGTCTACGCGCATCGGCCACTGACAGTTCGGCAATCAGGCTCTTCGAGCTGTCGAGGACGCCTGGGACGTCTGTCAGCAACAAGAGACGTTTTGCTTTCAGCGCGCCCGCAATTGCGCCCGCAAAAGTGTCGGCATTGACATTGAATGTTCCCCCGTTTGCCGAGGTTGCGACCGGAGCGAGGACCGGGATCATCTCCCGGCCGATCACCTGATTGAGCATGGTGACGTCGACCTTGTCAGGCTCGCCGACGAACCCGAGATCGACCACCCTCTCGATATTGGAGTCGGGATCGACGATCGTGCGGCTGACCTTCCGCGCCTGCACCATATTGCCGTCCTTCCCGCACAGGCCGATCGCCTTTCCTCCGGCGGCATTGATGTAGCCGACGATCTGCTTATTGATGGATCCGGCCAGCACCATCTCAACGATTTCCACCGTCTTCGCATCGGTCACCCGCAAGCCGGCAGCGAATTCGGACTTGATGCCCAACTGCTTGAGCATCGCCTCGATCTGCGGTCCCCCGCCATGCACGACGACCGGATTAATGGCGGTCTGCTCCAGCAACACGATGTCACGAGCGAAGTCGCGCGCCGTCTGTTCCTGACCCATCGCGTGCCCGCCATATTTCACTACGACGATCTCCTCGTCGTAGCGCTGCATGTGCGGCAATGCCTCAGAGAGGATTCTGGCTTGCTCCTGGGGATCGATCTTCCGCGCTTTGCTCATCGCTTCGGCCTCTTTCGGGTCGCGAGTTTCTAGCCGATAGGGCTATCCTTCGACAATGCATCAGGCCTTTCGTTCGGCGAGGAGTCGGGCAATCGCCGCCCGCAATTCCGGGATACCCGTGCCATCGCGGGACGAAGTCACCAGAACTTTCGGAAACGCCGCCGGCCGCTCGGTCAAGGCGGATTCGAGTTCAAGGGCCCGGCAAGCAAGCTCGGCTGATTTCAACTCTTCGCACTTGGTCAAAACGATCTGATGGCTGACGGCCGAGTGTCCCAGTATGCGAAAAACTTCATCGTCTGTCGATTTGAGACCGTGCCGGGCATCTACCAGCAGATACACCCGCGCAAGATTGCTCCGCCCGCGCAGATATGACTCGATCATTGCCGTCCATGCCGCGATCCTGGATTTGGCCGCGGCTGCGTAGCCGTAACCAGGCATGTCGACGACGGTCAAATTCGCCTCGCCGGTGAAGAAGATCAGCTCTTGCGTCCGTCCTGGCGTACGTGACGTGCGGGCAAGATTTTTGCGTCCTGTCAGCGCATTGATCAGGCTCGATTTGCCGACGTTGGAACGGCCGGCAAAAGCGATCTCGACGCCGCGCATCGGCGGAAGTGAGGCTGGAGCCGCCGCTGCGGCGGCAAAGCGCCAGTCGCCGGAAAACAGTCGGCGTCCCGATTCGATTTCCGAGCGGCTGAAACCATCGTCCATCAGTGAACCCGTCTGCAGGGCATTCCGCTTGAACCCATGCACGCCACGAACGGGATCGCCGGGACTAGCAGGCGATCAGGAATGCGGTGAGTGGTTCGGTGTCACTGTTGCGGCTTCTTCTTCACGAACAGTGCTTTGATGTTATCGAACAGTTCAATCTTGGCGCCATGCTTGCGCATAATGACGCTCTGCTGCACGACCGACAGCGAGTTGTTCCATGCCCAATAAATAACGAGTCCGGCAGGGAAGTTTGCCAGCATGAACGTGAATATGAGAGGCATCCAGTTGAAGATCATGGCCTGCGTTGGATCGGGCGGTGCGGGATTGAGCTTCATCTGAAGCCACATGGTAATTCCCATGATCAGGGGCCACGCTCCGAGGTGCAGGAATGGTCCGATCAGCGGGAGGACCGTCGGATCGAAGGGAAGCAGTCCGAACAGGTTGAAGACATTCGTCGGATCCTGCGCCGACAGATCCTTGATCCAGCCAAAGAACGGGGCGTGCCGCATTTCGATCGTGACAAACAGCACCTTGTACAGTGAGAAGAAGACCGGAATCTGAACCGCAATCGGAAGGCAGCCGGCCAGAGGATTGATCTTCTCTTTCCTGTACAGCTCCATCAATTCCTGCTGCTGCCTGGCCTTGTCATTGGCAAAGCGCTCGCGGATTGCCATCATCTGTGGCTGCACCGCCTTCATCTTGGCCATGGAAGCATAGGACTTGTTGGCCAGCGGGAAGAACGCGGCCTTGATCAGAACGGTAACGATCAGGATGGCAAGGCCGAAGTTGCCGACGAGGCGATAAAGATAGTCAATCGCGATGAAGAGCGGCTTGGTGATGAAGTAGAACCAGCCCCAATCGATCAGCAGATCGAATCGATTGAGATTGAGCTGAGTTTCATAGCCATTAACGACTGCAACTTCCTTAGCGCCGGCGAACAGGCGCGCATTGGCGGAAGCGCTGGCCCCCGGCGCAATGGTCTGCGCATCGAGGAGATAATCCGTCTGGTACGTGGGCAGGTTTCCGGCGGTTCCGCTGGAAAACCGCGCGCGCAAATGTGCCGAGGGGTCGGGAGCAAGGACAGCGGCCCAATACTTGTCAGTGATGCCGAGCCAGCCGTTCGTCACGTCGAAATTGACGGTCTTTTTGTCCGCGATGTTCTTGTATGTGTATTCCTGTAGGCCGGAATCTCCGAGAACGCCGATCAGCCCCTCGTGCAGGATGTAGTATCCGGCTGTTTGAGGCGTCCCGTGTCGGGACACGAGTGCATAAGGAAAAAGGACGACCGGCGAGTTGCCGTTGTTGGTCACTTCGTCCTTGATCGTAAACAGATATTTGTCATCTACCGCGATGGTGCGGCGGAATTCGAGACCTTCGCCGTTGTTCCAGGTCAGGGTCACAGGATGATCAGTGGTGAGGCCTCCCGATCCGGTCTGACTCCAGACTGTGTCGGAGGTCGGCAGCCTTACGTTCGTTCCGGCCGCTGCGGTCCAGCCAAACTCGGCATAGAACGGGTCGGCAGTTCCGGATGGCGAGAGCAGCACGACCGGTGGGGATTTCGGGTCTACAGTTTCACGAAACTTGACTAGTGAGATGTCATCGATACGTGCGCCCCGGAGCGCGATCGATCCGCGCAGGCTGTCCGTTGTGATCGGCACGCGGGGGGAAGCGGCTAATGCGCCCGATCGTGCGATCGGTGCCGCCTCGGCGGGATGCGGCTGTCCGGGCAACTGAGGCTGCGTGGAATGCGCCGATGGCTGTGCCGGTTGGTTGCCCTGTGCCGGAGCAGGTGCAGGCTGCTTTTGCTGTTGAGCCTGCAGTTGCTCCTGTCTGGCCCTGTCCTGCGGTCCGGCGATGAAGTATTGCCAGCCGAGCAGCACCAGTGCTGAAAGCACAATGGCAAGGATGGTGTTCTTATTTTCGTTCATCGCGATTCCATTTTGTCGTTGCGCCCCACATGCACTCTTCGCAACGCACCTTCGAAATCCTGCGCCATTTGCGCAAATGGGATCTTGAGCGCGGCTCGCCGCCCGATCAGGACATAATCATGGCCCGCGCGCAGCGAGCTTGCAGCCGCGAGCCGCGCGATTTCGCGCAGTCGCCGGCGGACGCGATTGCGTTCAACGGCATTGCCGACCCTCTTCGAGACGGTGAAGCCGACGCGCGCGGGCTTCCTGTCGTGGCGGTTGCGCGCCTGAAGCACGAACGCGCTCGAGGATGCCTTCATGCCAGCTGCTGCGGCCTGGAATTCCGCCCGTTGCCTCAATGGTTCCATGCAAAGGCAATGCGCGGCTTTCGAGTTGCTGTCAGGCGGACAGCCGCTTGCGTCCGCGCCCCCGTCGTGCCGACACCACCTTGCGGCCAGCCTTGGTCGCCATGCGCGCGCGAAAACCGTGGCGCCGCTTGCGTACGAGCTTGCTCGGTTGATAGGTCCGCTTCACTTTCCAATTCTCCGCTGGTCGCGCGTGGGACATGATTCCGGGCCTCAGCAACCCGAATTCCTTGGCCTGTGCACGATTGGCGCGGCTTATAAGCGAGCGCCCTTGCTCCGTCAAATGTGAACCGCCGGTCGGCGCGCAAGCGGTCGGAACGTCTCGCAAAGCTATGAAATTGCGACATTTGGTCCGCCGATGGAGGCATAAGCTTCGCCACGCCTGGCTGCAAAACAGTTCGCCCGAGTGGGCACAGTGGTCGCGAGAGCCATCATTGCGAACAGTCTGCGGGACTGGTCGCACTCACGCAGCCGAATGTTTGAAGAACCTTGGCGCGCATCCCCACTCTCGACATCGCACATGCGCCGATTCCGATGCTGGCTGCTTCTCCCCTAGGCCCGCCCCCATTTGTATTTGGGAATAACCATTCGGTTCCATGAGTCAGATATAAGGGTGTCTTGAATTGTTCATCCCCAATTGTTCGATCCGGATGAGCCGGATTGTCACCTCCACGGCAGGAAACAATTCGTGACCAGGAACGGGTAAGATGGTAATTGGCCCGGAAGCGATAGCGGGAAACGTCTGCGTTTGCTCCAATATTTGTCGCAGGACTGGCTGCATATGAGTGCGGTGGCATGGCGCCGAATTCAGCGAATTGACCGTTGCTTAGGTGCGGCACATCATGCGGCAGCCTGATGCAGCATTCGGGTGAGACGACTTTGGACAGAGCAGGCGAAATCAGCAGGGCCGAACGAGGTCCGGAACGGAGGCGCGGGTTGCGCATCGGCCTCTCCGGCAAACTGCTGCTTTTGACCGTTCTGTTCGTGATGCTGGCAGAAGTTCTGATCTATGTGCCTTCGGTCGCAAACTTTCGCCTGAACTGGCTCAATGACAGACTGGCCGCCGCGCATACCGCCGCGCTTGTGCTTGATGCCGCGCCTAGCGGCATGGTGCCGGAGAGCCTTGCCAATCAGATTTTGAAAAGCATCGGTGCACGCGCCGTCGCGATGAAAATGGGGAACCAGCGTCGTCTGCTTGCCGCCTCCAATATGCCATCAGCGATCGTGCAGGACATCGACATGCGCAGCGTGAGTTGGTGGCGATCGATCGTGGATGCCTTCGAGACGCTGCTCACGTGCAAGCCTGATGACGTGATCCGTGTCGTCGGCGCTGCGCCGATGGGCGGAGATTTTCTTGAGATCGTCCTCGATGAAGCCCCGCTGTGCAGGGCGATGTGGACATTCTCGGTGAACATTTTGCTGCTCTCATTGGCCATCTCCGGAATTTCGGCGACTCTTGTCTTCTTCGCACTGCATTATCTGCTCGTGCGCCCAATGTGGCGGATCACCAACAACATGGTCGCCTTTCGGGCCGAGCCGGAGAATCCGTCGCGTATCATTCTCGAAAGCGGTCGGGGCGATGAGATCGGCACCGCCGAGCAGGAGTTGGGGGCGATGCAGCGGGAGCTTGCATCGATGCTGCAGCAGCAGAGCAGGCTCGCTGCGCTGGGGCTTGCCGTGTCCAAGATCAATCACGATCTGCGCAATCTGCTCGCGTCAGCGCAGCTTTTTTCTGATCAGCTCTCGACTTTGCCGGATCCGAAGGTGCAGCGCTTTGCGCCGAAGCTGATGCGTGCGCTCGAACGGGCGATCGCCTTTTGTCAGAGCACGCTCTCCTATGGCGGCGCGCAGGAACCTCCGCCGGATCGCAAGACCATCGAGGTCGAGCCTCTGATTGAGGAGGTGCACGAAGCGCTCGGCCTCGGTCTCGACGTCCCGATCCGCTGGATCGTCGCGGTCGAGCGCGGGCTCACTGTGGAAGCCGATCACGATCAGCTGTTTCGTGTTCTCGTCAATATCACGCGCAATTCCGTGCAGGCTCTCGAAGCCCGGGGCGCTCGCGATCCTGCCCGCGACCAGATCCGTATCACCGGAAGGCGCGAAGGCAGCGTCGTGATCATGGAGGTATCCGACACGGGGCCCGGCGTGCCGGAAAAGGCAAGAACCCACCTGTTTCAGGCCTTCCAGGGCTCGGCGCGCGCCGGTGGAACGGGTCTGGGACTCGCAATTGCCGCCGAGTTGGTGCGCGCGCACGGCGGCGAAATCCGCCTCGTGCCTGGAACGATCGGCGCCACCTTCAGCATCACTATTCCGGATCGCGCCGTAGATCTGAGCACCCGGCGCAGCGAGCGCGCCCGGGCCTGAGCCGGGGTTGCACCCTGTTCATGCACTTGAGTCCCGGTGATCGTACCGGCCCCCCATTCTGGTTGAAATGACCAATGCAATCCTGAAGGGCATTGATCTTTGGAATTGCCGTTTCGGCGCGCATTCAAACACGACAATGCTGCCGCCGCGGCAGGCGCGGGCGAGTCTTGCCAATGCAGGGCCGAGACGATAGCTATCCTCAGCCCGTTTGCCGGCTCTTCGGCAGCGGAGGCCGCGCCCGTAGCTCAGCTGGATAGAGCACCAGACTACGAATCTGGGGGTCAGGAGTTCGAATCTCTTCGGGCGCGCCA
>DASTHI010000037.1:0-26523 GCA_035718275.1 Pseudolabrys sp.
GCACGGCGCCGGGGACAGAAAAGCCGCAGGTGGAGCGCCGCGGGGCGCGTGCGTCTCACCGGACGCACGCCGCGCCCCAAAAGCGCGGAGATTGTGTTGGTGCGCCTCGCGGTGCTCCATCCCCCTCGCTTTGCGAGGGGAAAGGAAAGACCGGCCTGCCCGGGGCCGCGATCAAACAATACGGGCGATGGCGCTTGCCTTGCTGCCGGCGCGGGCTGTTTGACAATTGAATCAGAAGGCCGGCGTAGGGCTGTTGAAGACGTCCAACCTCCGCTCATTCCCGCGCATTGCGGGAATCCAGCGCAAATACTGCGGGCGTTCACTACGGACATGCTTGCAAGTTCTGGATCCCCGCTGGAGCCTGCACTCGGGCCAGCGGAAGGCTGATCCCGGGTGCGGGGATGAGCGGTTGAAAGTCTGCGTCGCCCGTTCCCCGTCATGGCCGGACTTGTTCTGGCCATCTCGCTTAGGGACGCACTATGCCCTCCTAAGCGCGAGGCGCGGGAAAAGCCCGCGCATGACGATTAAGAGGCGTCACCGATTCTCATCCGCAAAAGCGAACGTCAAAGGCAGTTTATGTTTATGCGGTCCGTCGGATCGCCCGTGCTGCAAAGATGAGTATGCAAGCTCCAATGAACCCGGCAATCAAATAGCCGAGCCAACCACCACCGAGCGAGATACCGAGCAGGTTGAAGAGCCAGCTGGCGACTACGGCCCCTACGATGCCAAGCACGATATTCATCACAAGCCCCATTTGGCTTTTCATGAACTGCTCGGCAAGCCAACCAGCAATTCCACCAATGATGATTGCTGCGATCCAACCGACTGCCTGACTCTCCATGCAACCCTCCCCGGTAAAGGCGGCCACACACAATCCTGCAATTCGTGACCGCCAAAAATTTGACCAGTAATCAGACCCGAAAATATTCGGGTTGGCCACTCACAACAATGCGATTTTGACCGGTAATGGGGTTCTTGGACGAATTTGACCGTGGTCCAATGTCCGCTTTGGGTTGCCATAAGGGACATTGGCCAGGTTACTCGATGAGCTGGTCGGCGAGCCCGAGCAGTTGTGACGGAACTGTAACGCCAAGTTCTTTGGCGGCCTTGAGGTTGACGATAAACGTAAACTTGCTCGGTTGTTCGATCGGCAGATCGGCCGGCTTGGTCCCCTTGAGGATCTTGTCGACATAAATCGCAGCGCGCTTGTGCATCTCCTCATAGCTCGGCCCGTAGGACATCAGGCCTCCGACCTCAACAAGCTCCTTGTATGCATTTACGTTCGGCAACCGCTGCTCTTTCGTGAAGTCCACTATACGCTGGCGATTGTGCAGAAAAACGCGGTCCGCCAGAATGAGCAGCGCGTCGGGCCTTTCCTTTCGTATCGCAGCGAAAGCGTCGTCGAGCTTTTCAGATTTTTGTATGTCGTGCAGCTGCAGCCTTATTCCCATCGCCTGCGCGGCGGCGCGAGCTTGTCTCATTGAAGAAACATGAAACGGATTGAGCGAATTGACGAACATCGCGACATGCGAAAGCGCAGGCAGGATTTCGCGCAGAAGCTGAAGTCGTTTACCCTCAAGGTCTGGTGCGATCGAGCTTAATCCCGTGAGATTGCCCCCAGGTCGCGCCAGGCTCGGCACAAGACCTGTGCCGACCGGGTCGCCGACCGCGACCATCACGAGCGGCACAGTTGTCGTCGCCTTCTTTACTGCGAGCGATGCGGGAGTGCCGGCAGTGACAATCGCATCTACCTTTGTGGCGATGAGTTCAGCCACGAGCCTCGGAAACTGGTCGTACTGCCCGTCCGCCCAACGGTATTCGATGATGATGTTGCGGCCTTCCTCGTAGCCAAGCTCGCGTAGGCCTTTGCGGAACGCGTCCACGAGATTGGCCTCTAGTGCCGCGGTAGAATTGCCCATGAAGCCGATGCGAGGAGTGTTCTGCTGTGCGCGTGCCGCAAGCGGCCAGCTGACTGCCACGCCGCCGAGAAGCGTGATGAAATCGCGCCGTCTCATGGAGCCTTTCATTGAAGGCCCACAATGCTGGGGGCCCTCGGAAAACAGATTCGATTTTATGCCTATTGAAGGCACCAGGCTGCCAATTGATAGAAGCGGCAACTTCGATAGGTCGCCGTTTTGCGGCAGCTCTCAGTCAAGCAATGGGCTGGCCGTGTGAGCAGGCTACACGGATTCTGGTTTGCTGTCTCTGGCTTGAAGGTCCGCTTTGGGCCCAAGAGCGGGACATATGCAGTGCCACAAGGATGTCCGCTTCGCCCCCAATAGCGACCGGGAAGGGGCTCTCGCAAAGGGTCACGTCTAAAGCAATTTGATCTGGCGCAATGTCGAAAAGCGCCCGCGGGAGATCATGTTGAACTGAGGAGCTCTGATCATGACCAAACTTTCTTACCTCAGAACCATGTTCGCAACCTGCATGCTGTTCCAGGTGCTCTTTGTACTGTGCGTCCTGCTATGGTTCGTCGATCCGAACCTCAAGGGGCACTATCTGCTGCCTGCGATCTTTCCGAACTTCACGTTGTTGACGATTGGAAGTTTCATCTATGGCCTGATTGCGAGCGGCGTGTACGGCTGGATCGTGGCCATCGTATTTGTATTTTTCTATAATCTCTGGCCAGCAGTCGCGGACGCCTTGCTGCCAAAAGCGGTCGTGAGATAGGGCGTAGGCGTGATCGCTGGGGCCGCGCATTGTCGCGGGGAGCGGATGGGGTCACTGCTGGCGCGACTGTTGGGGCAACAGGCACTGCCGCTGGTAATTCAGCCGCTTGCATTAGGCAGTACGAACCCCGATGGGGTGATGTCCGGTCAAATTTCAATGGTTCGACGAGACGCCTCGACCTCAGGCAGCGATGCGTTGAAACCTGCTAAATTGAAAGCGCTGAATGTTGCTAGTCGGCGTCACGTGCTCGTGGCGCCGGGTTTCAACAAGCGTGAATGAGTGTCCGAGTATTTCTCCGAGCGAAGCGGCATCGTGACGGACGACCGGTAACCCACTGCAACGCTCGGGGCCGTCCGGAGCGAATGTCCCGATAATGACGTGCCCGCCTGTGCGCACTGCTTTTTGGACGCGTTTGGCATAAGCATTGCGGTCGCTCGGTTCGGTTAGAAAATGCAGGGCCGCGCGGTCGTGCCACACGTCGAATTTTTGCGTCGGCTCCCAAGTCGTGACATCAGCCACGACCCACTGCACCTGCGCGCCCCTTGCTGGAACTCTGGCCTTCGATTTTGCCAATGCCTTTTCTGCAACATCGAGGATCGTAATGTCTCGGAAGCCCTCGCTGATGAGTGCATCGACCAATCGCGACGCACCGGCGCCAATGTCGATAATTGCTGCATTCGCATTGACGCCGGTTGCTCGGATGAGCTCAAGCGAAATGTCCGCTCTCTCCTGAAACCAACTGACCGCGTTTTCATCCTTGGTCGCGTATACATTCTCCCAATGCGCCTGCCGACCAAGATCGCTCATCACTCATTTCCTTCCATTGGAATGCGTGTTAGTGCGACAATGAAGTGGTCACCCGGCACATCGACTTCAATAGCGAGGACCAATTGTCTTTGCCGCCAATCCTCGACAACAAGAATCCAAACTCGCAATCAGTGTTTTTGCCGTCCGCATTGTTACGCGAAGCCCGCCGGCAAAAAGGTCTTGCGACCGCGAAAGTGCCGCCCGTATGCATCTTCGATCCTGATGGCGATATTCTGCGCCGGACGATAAGTGCTGGCAAAGCAAAGCGTCTTGAAACGTGGCCCTGCTATCACACGGACCTGTACACCTTTGTGCTCGCGGAAGAGGTCGTTGGCATAGTCGGATGCGTTGTCGGCGCACCGTTTGCGGTTCTGATTGCCGAAGAGCTCTTCGCGTGCGGATGTCGCCACCTACTGAGTGTCAGCTCGGCTGGTCAGATTGTAGGCGCACGTACGCCGCCCTACTTCGTCGTTATAGATCGCGCGCTTAGGGACGAAGGAACCAGCTACCACTACGCAGCCCCGTCTGAATTTGCGGAAGCCAATGCTTTTCTCGTCTCGACAGTCGCAAAAGCGCTGAGCGATGCGGATATATCCGCATTAGTTGGGCCAAGTTGGACCACTGACGCCCCGTTTCGCGAGACCGCTGAAGCTATCGAAGCCGCTCGGGCGAAAGGCATTCTAGCTGTCGAAATGGAGGCCGCTGCGCTTTACACATTCGCTCGTTCACGTAATGCGTCCGTCCTATGTATAGCGCATGTCACCAACACGATGGGGCAGACGCAGCAGGATTTCGAAAAGGGCGAGCTGGACGGTACAACTGACGGGTTGCGGGTACTTGAAGTGGCGATGAAGGCGGTCCTCGCGCTGGAACAGCAATGAGGGAAACCTCCACAATCACATGTCCGAAATGTGGGCACCAAGCAAGTGAGCAGATGCCAATCGACGCATGCCAATTCTTCTATGACTGCAAGGGTTGTGGCGAGAGGCTCAAACCAAAACCCGGCGATTGTTGCGTGTTCTGCTCTTACGGCTCTGTGCCTTGCCCGCCCGTGCAAGCCGGTGGCCGGTGCAAGGAACGCATGCCGAGTTGAATACGAGTACACATGGCGAGTACACCAAATCAGAACTCGTACCGGATGAAGACGCAGTCATAAGGAAGTCAGAAGAACGTCACCGATCTGTCGCGCCCTACAAGAGATGTTGTGGAGAAGAGGTACATAGGCGCCGTCTGCTTCCGGAGCTCGAGGCGGTAGCCGAGGGATGTTCCCAAGTTGCAGCGAGTCATATTTTCGTAGGTAATAGATCAGCAAAGGGGCTCGCCATGATCCTAGGCATGTCAGTCGAGGCTTTCACAGTCCTTCATGTCGTCATTACGCTGGTCGCGATTGGGAGTGGGCTGATTGTTATAGGCGGGATGTTCGCTTCGCATAAGTTGCCTGGCACGACGGCACTGTTTCTTCTCACCACGGCGCTGACCAGCTTAACGGGGTTTCTTTTTCCCATCACCAGCTTCACGCCGGCTTTGGGTGTCGGCATCCTGGCGTGCGTGATCCTGGCGATCGCGCTGCTTGCCTTATACAAAGAGCACTTGGTGGGCGCATGGCGGCCGATCTACGTCATTACTGCGATCGCATCGCTCTATCTGAACGTCTTCGTTCTGGTCGCGCAGACCTTCGCAAAAGTTTCGGACCTCAATGCATTGGCTCCGACCCAATCTGAGAGCCCGTTCGCAGTCACGCAGGCCGTCGTATTGGCGGTCTTTATTTTGATGGCAGTGGTTGCAGTGGTTAAATTCCGGCCGGTCACTGCGGTTCGGTTGTAGCCGGTCTGCGATAGCCTTGGGCCAGAGCAGCAATAGGCCTTAACGGACATTCACTTTCGCGACCGCATGTCCATTTCTGCCCAAACATGAAGCAGTTTCGCAGCCGTTCCTTGATCGGCTGAACGGCCTCAGCATGGCAATCTTCTGCAATCAGATTCGGAGGACGAAATTGAATTCGGGTGGAAACAACTCTTCGGGCGGAAGCCGTCTTTCCGTGATGCCTTGCTCGAAGCAATAGAGAAGGAATGCCTCCAAGGTGGTCCTATTGCGCTCCACTCCATATGGCCACGGGTCGCCATCCGGAAAAATCGTTTTGCTGACACGTTCGAAATGGGCCGCCGCCCAGGCGGCGGGTATGAAGGCGGTCGTGTAATCTTGCAGCCGGGGAAGTACGCTCGATTTCGCAGCTTCGAAAGCCTCGAAAAGATTGCGCATGATCCATCGGTTTCGCTCGTAAGCGTCCCGTCGGACGACGATCACATGCATGATAGGAAAGATGCCGGTGCGTCGAAAATAATTTTCTTCCTCTTTTTCAAAATTCGAGAACAGCCGGCGGATTCCGCGCTCTCTCTTCAAGAAAGGTTCAGGCGGCCGGGCGCTGATGATGGCGTCGATGTCGCCATCCAAGAGCATCTGGCTGAGAGTGCGATCCGGCTCTTGTATGAGCCGAATCCCGTCCGGGATCCGCACGCTGACGGGCTCCTTCCTTCCAGGTTGGTTGAGACCGGCCTGTACCCAGTCGATCGAGGACAGCGGAATGCCGACATCGTGGGCGAGATAGCCGCGGACATAGACGGTTGCGGTCTGCGACCATTGCGGAACTCCGACGCGACGCCCGGAAAGCTCGGCGGCTTCGCGGATATTGGAATCGTCCCGAACGAAGATCGCTGAGTGACGAAAAATGCGCGACGGGAAAACCGGGATGGCGACGATCGATGCCGGCTCTTGCTTTGCAACGAGAGCGCAGTAGTTCGCCAGCGAGAACTCCGACACTTCCCATTCGCGTAGCGCGGCAAAGCGCAGTCCGACCTGCTCGAAGGAATAGTTCAGGACGGTCAGGTCGATGCCCTCCGCGCGCACGCGACCGGTCGCCAAGTCGCGCGTGTGCACGTAATCGCCAATCGCGAGGGTGAGCGGGACGTTCATTGTAGCTCCTGTCGCTGTTTGGAAAATGCTACCGGGCAGCTACAGCATTGAACTGAGCCGAATCCCGGTTGCCTGCAGGTCTGGCAAGAGCTTGACGAGTTGCTTTCGATCGGCAGAAGAACCGATGCAGGACATGCTCAAGGACGCCACGATGGCGCCGGAACGGTCCCGGATCGGGACCGCCATCGTCCAGAGTCCTAACTCGACCTCTTCATCATTGGTGGCATAGCCGCGCGCACGAATGGCTCGAATTTCGCCCATGATCTCCGGGATGCTGATGATCGTCCGCGGCGTCAATTTGGTGCGTGCCGTGTTGCGCAGAAGCGCTTCGGCTCGGGAATCGGGAAGGCCCGACAATAATATGCGGCCATTCGCCGAGCAGTACGCGGGAAGCCAGCTGCCGACACCCAGGCCGGTCGACAGACTGCGCTGCACATAGGAGCGGGCCACGATCGCCACCCGATTGGCATCCAGGACGGCGACTGAAGTCGAACGCCGCGTTCGGTCGCTCGCCGCTTCGATGATCGGCTGCGCAATTCGCACCAGAGGCGTCGACGCGAGATATGCGTGCCCCAACCGAAGAGCCCGGGAAGCAAGACGAAAGTGTTTTCCATCATGCTCCGCATAGCCAAGCTGCTCGAGGGTTCGTAGACACCGGCGCGCGCTCGCGCGGGAGACGTTCGCGAACTCTGCCGCCTCAGCGACGGTAACCGCTCGCTGCTTGTCCGCAAAAGCCTCGACGATCGCCAAGCCTTTTTCGAGTCCGGCGATATATTCGCGATCTTCGTCGACTTTCATCGGGTGTCGCACGCCATGGTCGCTATGCGAACAATGGTTCGAATTCGTTGACACCTGAAGTACCGCGCAAATACGCTTCTAGCAAGCTTTGACTGTCCGGTGCGTTTCGACAGCGGCAGGTGCTTCGTCCTCAGCGCAATCGCGAAGCGCCCCCACGAAACGCGGCGCTTGGAGAAACGGAGAGAGGAATGCTGGTCCTGTACCACAACGATATGTCCCTTTGCGCGCAGAAGGTCCGTATCTGTCTCGCCGAAAAGGGCTTGGAGTGGGAAGATCGGCATATCGCCTTACGATCGGGAGAGCACCAAAAGGAATGGTACCGCAAGCTCAACCGGCGGGCTGTGGTTCCGACGCTGATCGACGGCGACAAGGTCGTCACCGAGTCGAACGTGATCCTCGAATATCTGGATGAACGTTTTCCGCAGCCGTCATTGAGCCCGAAAGAGCCTTTCGGGCGAGCGCAAATGCGAATTTGGACCAAACAACTCGATGAGGATATTCACGACGCCTGCGCCGCGATCATCACTTTCGGTCTCGCATTTCGACATCAATACCTGCAGCGCGGCGAGCAGGGGAAGCAGATGCTGGAGGAGATCCCGAACATCTTCAAACGTGAACGGCGCCGCGATGTGATCGAAAAAGGCGTCAAATCCCAGCACTTCAGGATTGCCGTGCAGAGGCTTGTGCAGTTGCTGGATGAGATGGAGGAGGCGCTGTCAAAGCATTGGTGGCTTGCCGGCGACACCTATTCGCTCGCCGATGTCGCCTTTACTCCTTACATCGTGCGGCTTGAGCATCTGAATATTCTGCAAATTCTCGACAATTACCCGCGCGTCAGCGACTGGTACCAGCGCTGCAAGCAACGTTTAAGCTTTGATCCCGCAATCCGAAAGTGGGAAAATGCGGACTATCTCAAGCTGATGCACAAGGGTGGAGAAGAGCACTGGCCGGAGATGGCCACCATGATCACGCAACTGAAGTCAGCAGCCTGACGCGCCAAGGATGGGAGGAATCCAGTGCAGAAAAAACAATCGACAGCGCTTTCATTTTTGCTCGTGATATGTGGATTGGTTTTTACGAGTCTGAACGCGTCAGCGGCCAACGACTATCCGAACCGACGCGTTACCCTTCTCGTCGCGGCCGCTGCCGGAGGTTATGCGGACGCTGTAGCGCGTGTCATCGGGCACGAGCTTTCGACAGAGCTTGGCGCGAACTTCGTCGTAGAAAATCGTGGCGGCGCGGGAGGAAACATCGCTGCCAAGTCCGTCGCGTCTTCTCCTGCGGACGGTTACACCATTCTTGTCACCACGACGCAGCTGGCGATCAATGAGACATTGTACAAACATGCCGGTGTCAGCGCCGCCGACTTCAAACCGGTGTCGATTTCGGTGTCCGCTCCAGAGACGATTTTGGCCAATCCGAGCTTTCCGGCCAAAGATCTGCGCGAGCTGATCGCAAATGCGAAAGGTGAGCCAATCACATTTGGCAGCGCCGGTACCGGCACTGGCTCTTATATACAGGCGCAGTATCTGTTCCGGAAAATTGTCAACCTGCAAACCATCCATGTGCCTTTCCCGGGCGGAGCTCCGGCGATCAATGCGCTATTGGGAAACCAGGTTCCGGTCATAGCCATAACAGTGTCTCCGGCGATCGCATCGATAAATCAGGGGACAATCCGCGGCCTTGCGATTGCCAGTCCAGAACGATCGCCGTTGGTCAAGTCCGTGCCAACCTACACGGAGAACGGCTACCCCAATTACTTCGCTTCCTCGTGGGTCGGATTTTTTGTTCCCGCCAAAACGCCGGACGAGATCAGAACAAAACTCAACGCCAGTATCGGCAAGATTATCAAGGGCGACGCGGTGCGAACCCGACTTGAGCCCTTCGGTGTTCAGTTCATCCACGCGTCACTGCCACAGACGTCGGAATTTTTTGATGCTGAGGTCAAGCGTTGGGGAGAGATGGTGAGGGCCCTCAACCTGTCGGTCGATTAAAATCTATCCGTAGATTGAATATGCGGGTTCGTTTGCCTGTTGCCGCCGATCTCTCAGATCCGAGTGGAGGGCGGTAACTGGCCGGATGGCATCACATCACTGCACGTGCAGCGCGCAAGCCCAAGCGCGAATCGATCTGTATCGCACGCCACAAGATTTCTCACTGTGGCGACGAACCGAACTCTTTTCCCCCGCGCAGCAGGAGAAGATTCTGAACCTCCAATCCAAACTGTGGGACTCCGCAGTTGCCGACTGCCCAGAGTCAAGTTTTCTGCCCGCGTGTGGGCAGGCCCTTCCGGCGCTATCCACCTTATTTGACGCCTCGCAACTGCGAATCGGCGCGAGCGAAAAGCACCCGCCTGAGATTCTGTTTGCGATGCTGTTCGGACTTGGCCTACTCGGTTCGCTACTGGCTGGCTTTGGTATGGCGGCCGCCAAGGCGCGCAGCTGGATTCATATGGTGACTTTTGCCGCAACGCTTACGGTCACTCTCTATGCTGTTACAGAGATGGAATATCCGCGGCTCGGCCTGATTTCGCGAATCGAACACTTCGATCATTTTCTCGTCGATGCTCACCAGCAAATGCAATCGCACGCCGTTTCGGCGACAGTTGGTCTAAGCGGACATTCACGATGATTCCAGGTAGCTCCACGATCGCCGAAAGTTATTTAGAATGGTTGCAGAGATACCTTATCCATCATACGCACCAAGGTCGCCGTGAGCTTTGCGTCCAATTTCGCTCTGATGTTGCTACGGTGCACCTTGACCGTTTTTGTCTTGATCCCGAGTGCATGGGCTATTTGTTTACTTTGGCGGCCAAGAACGATTTGAGCGAGAACCTCGGATTCTCGCGGCGTCAGCTTCTCCAGGCGTGCGTGAATGAATCGACGTTCTGCGCAAACTTGGTCTCGTTGTTGAGCTAATTCAATCGCACCATAAAGATCCGGCGCACAAACAGGCTTGAGAAGAAAGTCAATTGTACCCGACTTCATTGCTTGTACGCTCGCGGTCACGTCTCCATGCGCTGAAACACCGATAATAGGTCTGTCGATTTCTCGTAGCGATCGAAGTAGCTCTACGTTCAGCACGCCATCCGACGGCGTCAAATCAACGAGGATGCAACCCGCGACGGACGGGTCGTGTTCACCAAAAAATATTTCTGGAGAACAGTATGTTTTGGTCCTGTACCCGCCAGTTTGGAGGAGATTGCTCAAGATCGCCAACCATTTGTGATCAGTATCAATGAGGAAAACCACAAACCGGCTCATTTCCTCCCTGGAGGTGGAGCCTCCCTCGAAGTACATCGTCATCTCCTTCGACCAAAGCATCTATGAGAGCCGGCGGCCGGCAGCGCTAGATCGCCGTGCCGAATCGCGACTCTTATAACTCGCTCTAAGTCCGGAGCTTGGAATCACCACCTGCAATGCAAGCGGCCCCAGCGGCCACGCCAGCAGGTACGATGCCATCGAGGACGAGGGCTCCAGCCCCAGGCACCCCAGCCGGGACCCCAGCCAGGACCCCAGCCGGGACCACGGCAGTGCAGTCGGCCCCATCGGTCACGCCAGCAACGCCGCCGCCATTGCACGTCCGTCGTATTATCGATGCCAGCGGTGGCAGCCGCAGGCAGCGGCAGGATCGGTGCGGCCTGGGTCGGTCGTGAAACGCTCACAAAAACTAAACCCACAATTCCGATCGCAAATAGTATGCGTAACATTGGTGTCCACCCGATTTTTCCATGATTGATGCGCTCGTCAGCGATGTCCCTCGAATCAGGAGCGACTTGTCAATGCAGGACAGGGACCAGCCGTTCCAACCCTCAGGTGATATCGCATTTGCCTCGCTCGGCCTGCGCATGCGGCACTGGCCGGAGCCGCGGATAAAAATGAAATGATTGATTTTCTCTATCGGTGCTTCGCGCGGAGTAGCTTATGTTCGCTTTGGCTCATTAGCGAACAATTCCATTTCTGACCTTCTTGCGGTGCACCCCACCGACATTCGATTGTTAGCTATTGTCCCGGTAAACCATGAACAGGTACGAGCCGAAGGTGGCCAAGGACGGGCCGTGCGCACTTCGTACGTGACCGCTTTGCGATATGCGGGTGTCCTGCGCTTGCCAATTCGCGCCATCAAACACATTGAACCACATCTGATCGCTGCCACTTCCTCGATACGCCATATAGAGAAGGTTGTTGTAGACCGCGAGCGCTGGACCGCGACTGCTCTTGGTGTGCCCGCCCTGTGTGATTTTGATGTCACTCGGGAGCCAGGAGGTGCCATTGAAGACATTGTACCAGAGATCATCGCTGCCACTCCCGCGGTAGGCTAGATAGAGAAGGTTATTGTAGACCGCGAGCCCCGGTTCGGCGCTTGTCTTGGTGTGGCCACCCTGTGTGATTTTGATGTCATTCGCCAGCCAGGAGGAGCCATTGAAGACATTGTACCAGAGATCATCGCTGCCGCTTGCGCGATAGACGAGATACAGAAGGTTGTTGTACACGGCGAGCGCCGGGCCGCGGCTTGTCTTGGTGTGGCCGCCCTGTGTGATTTTGATGTCACTGGCCAGCCAGGATGTCCCATCAAAAAAGTTGTACCAGAGATCATCGCTGCCGCTTGCGCGATAGGCGAGATAGAGCTTTCCATTGTATGCCGCGAGCGCCGGCCCTTCACTGGTTTTCGTGTGGCCACCCTGCGTGATCTTGATATCGTTTGTCAGCCAGGACGTGCCATCGAACACGTTGTACCAAAGGTCGTCGCTGTCGGCCCCGCGATACGCGGCGTAGAGCTTTCCATTGTATGCCGCGAGCGCCGGCCTGCGGCTGGTAAGCGAATGATCGTTTCGAGACACGGGAATGTCCGGGATCACCCAGGTCGCGCCATCAGTGGCGGTAAACCAGATGCGTGCGGACGGACCAGAGAATAAGCCGCCGATCGCACCGATAAGTCCTTCGATTGCCCCGCCGACCGCGCCGCCCACCAACGCACCGACAATGGCGCCCAGAAAGGCGCCAAGGGCCGCACCAAACGGGCCGCCGAGAATACCGCCCAGAATTCCGCCGAGGATTCCGCCCACGATCGTGCCGATAGCGGCGCCGATCGTGGCGCCCGTGCTGCTGAACCCGAAGATGGAGAAGGCGCCGACGATGATCCACAGCGGGAAGGTAAACAGCGAGCACCAAGTCCGCCCGACGTTGCTGGACGCCATGGCGAGGTCCGGGTTGGACTTCAAC
Source organism: Pseudolabrys sp. (assembly GCA_035718275.1). GTDB lineage: Bacteria > Pseudomonadota > Alphaproteobacteria > Rhizobiales > Xanthobacteraceae > Pseudolabrys. Next base: position 12,471 of record DASTHI010000037.1, read on the forward strand.
GCTGCGACGAACCCGGCGGTTGGAGTTGGCCAGGGCGGAGAACGGCTGCATGTGCATGGTGCGTGACCGACGGGCAGTGAATCGATGAACGTCCTGAGTTTGCCGTTTGTCCCGCAGCCGCCGTTTGAGTACTCGTAAGCCTCTTTCTCGAGCTCGTTTTCGCACATGTATCCCCGCCAGAAGCAGCCAAGCACGTGCGAGGCGTAGTATGCCGCCCACGAGCCTGGGATACGGCCGCCTCCCGTCATGCCCTGGATCTGGACCACGTGCACAAGCTCGTGGGCGATCGTTAGAAAATTTTCTTCCGAACAGGGATCGTAGGACTTGATGTACACGTGGATATCTGGCGACGGACCGTTGCCAGGGGCTTCTGTAAAGCCGTCCGGACCCAATGCTGCGACCACGAAGGGCAAACCTGAGAAAAACGCGACGCGATCGAAGTCGAGCTTCGGGAAAAGAACTCTGTAACAATCCATCAGACACGATGGCAGCGTAATGGGCGTGGGCATCGCAACGCCTCCCGGAAAAGTTTTTGTCCTCAGGCTTCGACGCCAGCCATCCTGTTGCGAGAGTGGCGAGACGCTTTGCTAGTTAAATACGAGAGCGCTTCGCGTTTTGTGTAAAGCTTCACTCAAACTTGGAATATTTTGAGATTTGCAACGGCGTATTTGTGGTATCTGCGTGCAGCACAAAGCGGCGGTTCGCTAATGCAGGTCTCGTTTTGAGAGGACAGCGCTCGGCATTGTCAGCGTCTTGTTTCAAAGACACACGCCAGTAATGCTGCTACTCCGGCCAGCTCCAGACTTCGCGCGTTGATGATCACAACGATGAACCCCAGCTGGTCAGACGATGATTGGTTAATCGCCAAGAAAGACCGCCGTGCGCGGCGGTCTTTCTCGTTTATCGGCATCGCGCAAAATCAGTGCGTACTCATGCGGATCGCGGCCGGGTGGCCAGGCAGCTTGAAACGCTTCAGCGGAGTGATCTTTGTGCCATCCACCGTCAATATCGAAAGGTCCTGGTCCAGATAATTCCCGACAAAAAGATATTTGCCGTCAGGGGTGAAAGCCGCGCCCTCGGGTAAACCTCCGACCTCAACATCACCGACTCTCGTCACTTTCTTTCCGTCGATGCCTAGCACCGAAAGGCTGCCGTTGCGTTGGTAAAAGTACGCGCTCTTGTTGTTTGAACCGGCGAGGATAACCGCCACTGCCACATCACCCTTTGGTGAAATAGCCAGTCCCTCTGGGCCATCGCCGACCACAACGCGGTCCGTAATGCGCGGAGGATTGAGTTCGAGATCAATCACGCTCACCGTGTCGACGCTGCCGTCGGATTGGCCGGCCTGACCGTTGTCGGCCGTGAGAGCAATCTTGCCGCTCGGCGCCACATCGACATTGTATGGCCACTGTCCGGTCGGCAAGTCGAGCTTGCTATAGGTCACTTTATCGCCGTCGATATTGAGTAGCGAGATCTTGTGATCGTTGAACTTGCTTACAAGAGCCCGTTTGCCGTCAGGTGTGAATACCGCATGCGAGACAATGCCGCCGAGATCAACGGTATCCAGGACTTTAACATCGGTGCCTTTGATCGAGAGGAGGCTGACCGATTTGTCAGCGCGGTTGGTGACAAGCGCCAAGTTGCCTTGAGCATTGAAACTCAGGCCCGAAGGCTGTTTGCCGACTATGATCGTGCTGGCGAGTTTCGGCGGGTTGGCCTTGAGATCGATGACGTACACCTTGTTGTCCGGGCTCATTTTCAATTTGTCGCCGTCCTGGGTGACGTCTATCGAGTCGGCAACCAATGCGATGGAATTGGTGGGATCGATGGCGAGATTGACCGGAGGTCCAATCACGGAATTTTTCAAGGGCAGCGTAGCGACGATCTTCGGATCTTCAGGATTTGCGAGATCAAGGATCACGACGGAATCCTTTCCGGCCGGATGAACGACTGCAGCACCCTTGTCATCCCACAAGAGCTTCTCGTCATTGCCGACGATGAGATAAGGGGCGGCGGAAACGCCGTTCAGCGCAGCCGTCCCAAGAAACGCTGCGGCCCATAACGACGGAAGCAAAGTGTGCCTTGCCTGCATGCTGGTTTCTCCCTGAAAAGTTTTCTTCTGGCGCTGGCATCATGATGGCCGTTTCGTCATACGGGCGCAATTAGGGTTCGGCCCGTCCGCGTCCGGAGGTAAAGCAAACATCGCCAGCAAGGGCAGTCACCGTAGCGGGTCGTGGGCGTCCTCGAAATTCAGGCCAATGAATTGCGAACTGTGTCCGACAGAAGTGGCTTTGTCTGAAGACGAGAACGCTTTTATCCGATGACGACAACAATAGCTTCAGCAGAGGGCGCGTTTTGATTATTCCACGGACGCACGTGCCCGTTTTCCTTGCGATGACCTGGGCTGAGAAAACGTCAATTCTCGCCTCACTGGGGAAGGCAAAGATTTCAAGAGAGCATTCGCCGACGGTTATCGGCGTGAATATCGGTAAAGCAGCAGGCTAGCGCCTGCACGTTTATATCCGTTGATGTTGCCGCCCCCAGGCGGCGGGGGGCGCTGCGTTCTGCCTGCCGATCCGGACCCAAAAGCAGGTTCGTTTCAGATTGAGTGTCATGCCCGCGCGATTCGCGGCATCATGTCTTAACGAGCGAGCAACTTCAAAAAGTTGGATGGGCCGACCGCGAGCGGGCATCCAATCTTTTCCGGGCGCGAGAAAATCTGGTGTGCGCAGGTAATTTGGTATTGATCTGTGTCTTTTTTGTCACGCAGACGCATAAAAGCATCCACACAATACCGGAGTACAACGTTTCTTCAAATTTGCGGCGTTAAAGACTCGTTCAGGTAGATCGGGCCGTGTGCCTGTCCGCAAAAAAAGGAAGAACCGTAATGCAAAAACGCTCTTTGGTGCTGCTTGCTGCCGCAATTGCCCTCGCTGCAAGTCAAGCTTCGGCGGCCGATCTGCCAAGGAAAGCGCCGGCCTACACGCCGCCGCCGCCGCCGCCTCCCATCACCTGGACCGGATGCTACATCGGCGCCAACATCGGCGGGATATTCGGCAGAGGCGATGCGACGTTCAATGGCGTGGAAGTCTCTGACAGCAATTCCGGCTTTGCCGGCGGCGGTCAGATCGGCTGCGATTATCAGTTCGCAGGCGGGTGGGTGATCGGCATCCGCAATATGTTCGATGGGACGACCCTTCATAGGGATCGTGCATTCTTTGATCCAATCCTCGGCGCGAGTGGCACGGCTGACTTCCATGTCAACTGGTTCGACACCCTGACTGGCCGCATCGGCTATGCCTTCGCACCGTCGTGGTTGATCTATGGTCAGGGCGGCGCGGCCTGGGTCCATTCGAGTACAGATATCACCGTAGGTGGTTTCAACTTTGGCAGCTTCGACAAGACCAGAACAGGTTGGACGGCCGGGGGTGGCGTTGAATGGATGTTCTCGCCGGGCTGGTCGGCGTTTCTCGAGGGCAACTACATGGACTTCGGCTCGAACGACCATGTAATATTTGCGGGTGGCTGCCCGGTGGCGGGTTGCGCCTTCAACACCCATGCAAAAGCGGCGACTGTCCTCGTCGGCGTGAACTACAGATTCGGCTGGGGCGGGGGACGTTATTAGAGCAAACCGGCTTGGAGCCATCGCAATCTGGCGCGAGGGGAATTGGCTCCAGGTAGCTGCCTGACTTTTCAACTCCCCCTTCGGGGCTGGCGCAGAGAGGGACCGCAGGAGTGCACTCCGGCGGTCCCTTTTCGTTGCTGCGTTTATGACTTCGATTGCGACGACCGGCCACGCGAGGCCGCGCACCTCGCGTCGTTCGGCGCATTTTAATTTCTCATCTCGTTAACGACCCGCTACGCCGCGCGTTTTTCACCGCATCGCGATCGTCAAGCCGCTCACACTGAGGGACGCCGAAAACCCGACTTGTCGTCCGCGCAATGTGAGGACTACGCCGTTCGCGTTCCGCAGCGTCGCTGCTTTTGCGCCGCCGGCTACCGCGATGCCGCCGGACACCGCTGAATAGGTACCCACAATGTCCTGCGCAGTACGAAGATTGGTGGCCGTACCGACAAGGTCCATCTCCGAAACGCCAATCGTACCAGCGCTGATGCCACCAATTCTCAGCGGATAGCGCTTGCCATGGAATGTCAATGTGCCGCTTCCCCCGCCGACACCTACGATGAAGCCGACCTTGCCGGCTTTGATGCGCACCGTGCCGGTATCTGCGTATGACTGCGAGTGCAAAACAGCCAACAGGGATGCCGTTACCACCATGATTGCTGAAGAAAGAATCATCGCACGAAAGATGTTGAACATCGATCCCTCCGTTTGCCGACAGAGCATCATGTGCCGAAAAGCATTCCGACATCAATAAGTGCTTATTTGGCGCACATCGCGTGCCTTGGCATTGATCCGTTCCCGCCACACCCGCGCTTGCGTTTGCGTTGAATATGCGCTGCGTCAGCGAGCCCGCAATGCGGCCACGAGAGTTTGGTTGGCGCGGTCCAGCCGCTCTGCCAGCGCCCCCGCAACATAGAAAAGCGCTGGCGCGCTGCGGCCCAGGAGAACAGCATCGGCGACGTGAAACTGCGTGTTCTTTAGGGCGCGCACGTCCGCCGTGTGCGGGCGGTCGAGCAAGGCCGAGATTTCGCCGAACACCGCGCCAGGCTCATCAACAATGGCGATCTGCGTGCCCTGCCTGACTACGGCAACGGCGCCTTCCTTGAGAAACAGCAGTTGTCCCGTTTTCGAACCGGCAACGAGCACGGCCTCGTCGGCGCGATAGCTCGCAACAGGCAGCTCGGCATAATTGAAATTCGCGTACGGGTGGATCATCGACATCCGGGTCTTCCTGCAACCCCTGGATCCGAAATTAGGCCGCTCGCCATTCACCCAATGTGAGGTGGTTCACAAAGCCGAGCGCGCATTTTTCAGTGTGATAATTTTGCCATCGCCTTGAATCCGCATCGGATAAAGCGCAACGCCGGCCATCCGCGCCGGGTGATCAATAAACCTGCCGCACAGTGAGTTAGCTCACACTTCTTCGCGTTCCGTGATCATAACGTCATGAAAGCTTTCGGTTCGTGCGAAAGGGAAGGCTTCGATGCGCAAGACAGTCATCATCGCCGCTCTTGCCGCGCTCATCATGGCGAGCCTGGCCGCCAGTCTGTCGGGCACAATGGCGGGTCTCGACGTCTACAAAGAGCAGCGTGTTCTCGCAGTGACCGTTCAGATGGAGCGACTCGCAAAAAGACTGGAGCACGCAAGGAAGATTGCGCCTGAAACCAAGCTCGAGATTGAACGCATGACGCTGAGGCGGTGGTCCGACTGTGCGCAGGCTGGATGCCGCAAGACGCTGGAGCTGCGCAACCGTGCCGCCCGCGAACGCCTGCAGACGCTCATTGCCGACACCTCGGTCTCTGCCGACGCGGGCCGTACGCCATGAGCACGGAGCGCGACCGGTGATGTTTGATTGCCACCTTCGACAGTCGTTCCGGCCAGGCAGGAATACCACCCTCCGTTACCGCTCGGCTGCTCGGCTTGCATTGCGGCGCGGCCGATTCACCCGGCTCTTACTCCGCGCAGCCGGCTCAACTTGTCACTGTAAAATCGTATGCCTAAAGTTGCAGACAAGCTCGGGACGGCAATCGTGCCGTACCCCTTCATGAGGGAGAGCTGACTATGGCCATTTTCAGGGCTAAGACGAAAGAGGACATTCTGAATGAGATAAAGGAGTATGGCGCCGAGCGACCCGATAAAACAAAAGTGAAGGTCGCTGATTTTTCATACGAAAGCGATGACCTCGCGCAATTGATCGTCGACGCGTGGTGCGATCCGACAGTCGAGAACCGTCTGTTAGACAAGGAACAAGGCCGAAAGCTGCTCGCGGAACGCGGCATCTACCTGTCGAAGCCGCACGTGATCACGGAAAGTGACTACAACAAGGGTCACGAGTGCGATCCCGACGAGATCGTTTTGGTGCTGCCCAACAAAGATCGAATCACAGCTGCCCCTCCGGGCAGGAGTCTTCTCGAAACGGCCAAATTCCTGATGGCGATCACGCCGAACGGAATCTAGCAATTTGCATTCGTCCTGGCGCGGTCCGTCGATGGCACCGCACAGGAGCATTGCGGTGAGCACGCGCAAGTGGGGAGTTTTTTTATGGCACGGCCAGTCACGGAATGGGTCAACGTCACGGATGATGTGACAATCATCGCGCGCGAGTCGGGAGAGGTCTGGTTTCACAGGCCGCGCGGCGACAAGGCGGATGCCGATCCGTTTGCGTCGCCGATGACGGGCCCGGGCACGCCCGGCAGCACGGTCAGGCTGCTCGACGGCGCCATCAATCTCGCATTTCTGCAGATTGAAAAATGCCTGGCGCAGCCGGAGCCGACGATTCCCGCTTATATCGTCGCTCTGGTTGGCGCCTATCACACGTCTGTCGATACGGCGCGAAATCTGCGCCGCGCCGGCAGCCGCTTCATGGAGCTCGGACGCCCCGAGGTCACCGACTATCTTGAAATGCGTGCGCGCGAGGAGACGGGTCACGACCGCCTCGCGCTCAAGGACCTGCGTGCGCTCGGCGTGCCGGGCGAGAAGCTCGTCGCCAAGTTCATTCCGGCGGGTATCAAGCCGCTGTGCAAGCGCTTCGACGATCTCTGCGCCGAGGACTATCCGATCGGCTGCGTCGGATATTCCTATTGTCTCGAGCGCATCGCGGCGCTCAAGGAGCAGTCGGACATCGACAAGGTGAAAGCGATATGCCCCGAGGGCGTCGACGCGACGCGCTTCCTCCGAAGCCACAGCTCGCTCGGAAGCGAGGCCGCGCACGTCGCAGAAACGATCGAGTTCGTCGCATCGCTGCCTGCCAACGACCGCATCAGCGTCGTGCGCGAAACCTATCAGTCGGCATTGCTCCTGGCGGACGGCTACAATCACGAGCTGCTCAAGTCCGAGGCAGAGCTGATCGATGACATCGAGCAGGCGCTGGGAGAGCCGCTCTCATATTCTCGCCCTTCGGGTCCTCCGCATGGTGAAGCGCGCGGAGCCCAACCCGCGGCGTAATCGGAGCAGCGCGACCTCGCGGCGCGGCGGGAGTGACGGGCAGGGTCAATGGCCCGTCACGCGGCATGCCCGTGTCCCGTCGCGTGATCGGCATGGAACCGGCGGCACCCATGTCGAGGCCGCGCCCGGCAAAAAGAACGGCCATGTGGTATTATCCGCAGGCGGCGCCGGTCGGGTGAAGTGAGTAATCGGGCGCAGAGTAGGTCTCAAGCCTGTGTTCTTTCCGGTGAACGGCGGCGGTAGGCAAGGACCTCTTCAATGACGAGGGCGACCACCAGCTTGGCCGAGTGGCTGGGGAGTCAGGGCCTCGAGCAGTACGCCGAGACTTTCGCGAACAACCACATCGAATTCTCCGTCCTTCCCGATCTCACCGAGGATGATCTGGAAAAACTCGGGGTCACGCTGGGTCACCGCAAGAAACTGCTGCGGGCGATCGACGCCATCCGAATGGAGAGCCGGCCGCGCCGCATGCCCGAGCCGGCACACAACGGCAGGGAGGCGATCGCTCCCGCGCAGCATCGCGAAGCCGAATTCCGCCAGATCACGGTCATGTTTTGCGACCTGGTGGGATCGACACAGCTTTCGGAAAATCTCGACCCCGAGGACGTCAAGAAGCTCATCGATGCCTATCGCGAGGAATGCAACGCCGCGATCAAGAAATATGGCGGCGAGATCGCGCGCTATTTCGGCGATGGCGTGATGGCATTTTTCGGCTGGCCGCGGGCGCACGAGGACGACGCCATGCGCGCCGTGCACGCAGCCCTGGAAATCGTGTCGCAGGTGACGAAGATTTCGGGGCCCGCGAGTCTGTCCTGCCGGGTCGGCATCTGCTCCGGGCCCGTTGTCGTCGGCGACATCGGACACAGCGCGAGCTCACTGTCCATGGATGCGGTGGGAGAGACGCCCAATATCGCCGCGCGCCTGCAGAGTCTTGCCGCCGTGAACACGGTGATCATTTCGGAATCCACGCGGCGCCTCGTCTCGGCGGCTTTCGATGTGGATGATCTCGGGCCGTATGAGCTCAAGGGCATCACCGAACCTGTGCGCATCTATCGCGTGCTCGCGGCCAAGACCGCAGCGAGCCGGTTCGAGGCCGCGCATGCGGGATCGCTCACGCCGCTCATCGGACGCTCGAGCGAATTGAGCCTGCTGCTCGACCGGTGGCGAAAGGTCAAGGAAGGTGACGGCCAGGTGATCCTGCTGTCGGGCATCCCGGGAGTGGGAAAATCCCGGCTGCTGCACGAGCTCAAATCGCACATTCAGTGGGAACCGCACCTGCTGCTGAACCATCAGTGTTCGCCCTACCACAGCCAGAGCGCTTTCTTTCCCGTGATCGAGCAGATCGAGCAGGCGGCGCATCTGACCGCCCGCGATACCGACGCGGAAAAGCTCGCCAAGCTGCAGAGCTATCTTCCGCCGGCGAGCGACGGCTCGCGCGAGCCGCTGCTGCTGGTCGGCCACCTCTTGTCGATCGCGACCGAAAATCACCGAGAATTGTCGGAGCTGACGCCGCAGCAGATCAAGAACCGGACGATCGGCACGCTGGTTGAGATGCTGCTGGCATTTGCTGCGCAGCGTCCGACACTGTGCATCTTCGAGGACGCGCACTGGCTCGATGCATCAACGCTCGAACTTTTAGAGTTGATCATCAGTCGGATCAGCCACGCACGGGTGCTGCTTGTCGTCTCATGCCGGCCCGAGTTCCGCCCGGCCTGGATCGCTCACGCGAACATCACCATCCATTCGCTGACGCGGCTGTCGCAGACGGAAGTGAAGGCGATGATCCGCGATCTGCTGCGCGGCGGCAGCATGCCCCAGCAGCTGGTCGACCGGATCATCGAAAAGGCCGAAGGCGTCCCGCTGTTCATCGAAGAGCTGACGAACAGCATGCTGAGCGCGCCGGCCCGCACGCGCGACGCCCCCGAGCGTGCGGCCCAGCCGGCGCTGCTTAAGGTTCCCGAGACGCTGAGCGATGCCTTGATGGAGCGTCTCGACCGCGTGGCCCCGAGCCGCAGATTGGCACAGATCGCCGCCGTGATCGGGCGCGAGTTCTCCTACGATCTGTTGTCGGCGGCCTCGCAGATCGATCTGCACGACATCGAGTCCTCGCTCGCGCTGCTGGAAGAAGCCGACATTATCTACCGGGTCGGCGTCTCGCCATTCGTGCGCTTTGCCTTCAAGCACGTGCTGCTGCGTGATGCGATTTATGACTCGCTGCTGCGGAGCAAGCGGCAGCAGATCCACGCGGATATCGCCGGGATACTGGAGACCAATTTTCCCGAGCTCGTCGAAAACCAGCCGGAAGTTCTCGCCTATCACTATCAGGAGGCGGGCAACAGCGAACTGGCCATCCGCTCCTGGTTCCGGGCCGGGCAGCGCGCGCTCGCGCATTCCGCCAATGTCGAAGCGATCGCCAACTTCAGGAAGGCTCTGGCGCTTCTCGATGCGCTGCCGGACACGCCTGAGCGGATCAGGCAGGAGATCGAGATCCAGCTCGCGCTCGGCATTCCGCTCATCGCCGTGCGCGGCTATCCGACCGCCGAAACGCGCGAGGCGTTTTCGCGCGCCCGCGCCCTTTGCCTGCGGGCCGGCGACGTTCCGGAGTATTTCCAGGCTCTTTTCGGCCTGTGGGGCCACTCCTGGATGAACGGGCGAAACGATGAAGCCCTGCAGATGGCCGATGAGTTTTTGTCGCGGTCACGCGCGCGGTCCGACCCCGTGCTGCAGATGGTTGCGCACAGGGTGATGGGCAGTACCTTGTTGACCGTCGGCGACTTCCGCTCCTCGCGCGATCATTTCGAGGAGACGATCAGCCTGGCGGCGAGCAGGGGACGCCAGCCGCTCTACAATCTTTACATGGTGGAGCCGCAGGCGGCGTCGCTGCTGCTGCTGTCCTGGGACCTCTGGTTCCTCGGCCATCCGGATCAAGCGCTTGCGCGCGTCTCGGAAGCGCTTGCGCTTGGCGAGGAGCTTGCGCACCCGTACACGGTTGCCTTTGCGCATTACATGACATCCGTCGTGCACCTGTTGCGCGGGGATGCCGCGCGCGCCCACGACAGCGCCGAGAAAAGCTACGCGATGTCGCAGGAGCAGCGCTTTTCGCTCTACGTGCTGCTGTCGAGAATTTCGCGCGCCCGCGCCGCCGGCGAGCTGGGCCGGCTCGAGGAGGCGCGCGTCGGGTTGGCCGCGGGAATCGACGAAGCGCAGCGCAACGGCGTCGCCTTCATGCTTCCGATGATGAACGGCTGGCTGGCGGACCTGCACGCGCGTTGCGGTGACAACGAGCGCGCGCTGTCGATGGTCGAGGAGCTGTTGTCCGGCATCGGCGAGGTGACCGGTCGCTCATGGGAAGCGGAGCTGCACCGCCAGCGGGCGCAGCTTCTTCTGGCGCTCGCGCCGGCGAATGCCGTGGAGGCCGAGTCGCATTTCAGGAAATCGCTCGAGGTCGCGCGCAGCCAGAGCGCCAAATCGCTGGAATTGCGCGCGGCGACGAGCCTTGCCGAGCATTGGTGCGGGCAGGGCAGGCGCGAGGAGGCGCGCGCCTTGCTGGAGCCGGTCTGCCGCTGGTTTACCGAAGGCGCCGAAACGCGCGACATCCGTCGCGCGCGCGAGGTGCTGCGTTAGCCACGCGCCGGGCGAAGTCTTCTTGATCCGCTCATTCCCGCAGCCACGGCCTCTTGCGTGGGAGTGAGCGGAGTGAGGGCTGCTCATTCCCGCGGATGCGGGAATCCAGCGCAAGACTCTTTTCTCTGATTCAGTCTGGACTCCCGCTTGCGTGTGAGTGAGCGGAGTGAGTGGCCAAGCCGGCGTGCATGTTGAAACGATCCCGCACTAAGTGCCTCACTTCATTCTCTCCAACCTCCGATCAAATCACATAAACACGGTCCGGAAGCTTGCCGATCCTCGACTCGCGCGGAGGAAAGTGCTGCGCGAGCTCGTTTCCGCACAATTCCACGGCGGCGATGAAGCCGTCGGCGATGCGGCCGTCCCGAACATGCGCGATCAGCGCATCGATTGCCGCCTGCCATTGTGCTTGCGGAACCCGCTTTGCAATTTCGTCGTCGGCAATGATGCGCGCATAATGCTCGGCGAGCGATACGAAAATCAAAATCCCCGAACGCTCGGCGTTGCTGGCGAGGCCGCGGCTGATGAACTGCTCCATGGCCACGCGATAGGCTATGGCACGCTGCGCTCTGCGCGGCACAAGCGCGACCCGGACGGCCGGAATGCAAAGGATCACCAGAAGCACGGCAAACAGGATCACCTGCAATGACAGGATTCGCAGGACCGGCATTTCCGTCAAAGCCACGAGCACCCAGGGCAAAGCGAGCGCAGCCACCGCGGCGACGAAGACCGGCAGCACCGTTGCATGCGTCGACACGCGGGCGAGCACGCAAACGATCTCGCCGGACGTCTTTGCCTCGGCGGCGCGAATGGCGCTCGTGATGCGGTCCTGGTCTTCCTTCGAGATCGTCATCACCAGCTCCCCGATGCGCCGCCGCCGCCCGACGAGCCGCCGCCCCCCGAAAACCCGCCGCCCCCGGAATAGCCGCCGCCGGAATAACCGCCGCCGGAGTAGCCGCCCCGGCCCGAGCCCGAACTGGCGAGCCCGCTCAGCACGACATTGAAGACCAGCCAGCGGAACGTCCGCGACACGATGAGCAGGATGATGAACACGAACAGGGCGATGAGCAGGATCCAGCTCGCCGGATCGGCCGGCTGCTGGTAGTCGAGCCGCACCGACGGGCGCTTCTGCCATTCCGAGGCATCGGTCGTCAGCACCGTGATGATGTCGTCGACGCCGCGCGCGATCCCTTCGCTGAAATTCCCGGCCTTGAAGCGCGGCGTCATCGCATTGGCGATGATGATCTTCGACAGGGCGTCGGTCAGCGTGCCCTCGAGCCCGTAGCCGACTTCGATGCGCACCCGCCGCTCATTCGGCGCGACGATCAGCAGCACGCCATTGTTCTTCTGCTTCTCGCCGAGCTGCCACGTGCGGAAGAGTTCGTTCGCGTAGGGCTCGATGTCCTGCCCTTCGAGCGAGGTCACCGTCGCGACGACAAGCTGAATGCCGGACCTTGCTTCAAGGTCGGCAAGCTTGCTCTCGATCGCCGCGCGCGTATCGGGCTGGATGATTCGAGCCTGATCGACGACACGGCCGGTGAGCGAAGGCAAATTGAGCGCGAATGCGGCGGCGATCGAAAGCAGCAACGCCGGCAGGGCGAGATGCAGTGCTCTGCCGCCAGGCGCAGAAAAAATGCCGGCCGCGCTCATATCGATGCCCGTGCCGCGAACGGGCTAGAACTTGACCTGCGGAGGCCTGGATGATCCCTCGGCTGCGGTGAACTCTGCCATCGGCTTGTTGGAGCGGAAGAACGTGGAGGCCCACAACACGCCCGGGAACGTCCTGAGCTCGGTGTTGTAGGCGCGAACGGCCTCGATATAGTCGCGGCGCGCGACTGCGATGCGGTTCTCCGTGCCCTCGAGCTGCGACTGCAGCGCGAGGAAGTTCTGATTGGACTTGAGGTCAGGATAGTTCTCGCTCACGGCGATCAGCCTGCCGAGCGCGCCGGTGAGCTGGTTCTGCGCATCCTGAAACTGCTTGAGCTTTTCAGGATCGGTCAGCTGCGATGCGTCCACCCTGACGCTGGTCGCTTTGGCGCGCGCCTCGATTACCGAGGTCAGCACTTCTCTTTCCTGCTTCGCATAGCCTTGAACCGTGGCGACAAGGTTTGGAATGAGGTCGGCGCGGCGCTGGTAATTGTTCTGCACGTCCGCCCATTTGGCCTTGGCCTGTTCTTCAAGGGTAGGGATGGTGTTGTAGCCGCAGGCAGAAAGCGCAAACCCGAGCAGCAGAACGGCAAAAACGCTGCGGATGCCCGGCCTCGATACGCTCATGACGACCTCCCGATCAGATGCCAACGCTTCTCCGGATGTCATTTAAGCAGTTGTCGCAAGCGATGTCGCGGGCATCCGCCTTGTGCTGAAGTTGCAGTCACGGAGAAAAGGCGGGGACAGCAGGAACAAATCCGGCCGTGATGTGGAATGCCGGCTCAGACTCCGATCCGCTCATTCGCCCGCGCGTATGACGTGGCGAGGCGGTGCAGACTCTCAACCGCTCATTCCCTCGCAGGCATGACGTGGAGAGCCGGTGCACGCACACAGCAAATGCGATTGGATGAGAGACTCACGTTTGTCATGGCCGGGCGCGTCCAGGCGCGTCCCGGCCATCCACGTCTTGCTGAGTTGCCCCGCTGCAAAGACGTGGATGCCCGGCACAAAGGCCGGGCATGACGGGGGAGAGGCAGTGCCCGGCATGAAGCCGGGCATGACGGCAAGACGCGGTGCACGCACACAGCAAATGCGATTGGATGGGAGACTCACGTTTGTCATGGCCGGGCGCGTCCAGGCGCGTCCCGGCCATCCACGTCTTGCTGAGTCGCCCCGCTGCAAAGACGTGGATGCCCGGCACAAGGCAGCACAAGGCCGGGCATGACGGGGAGAGGCAGTGCCCGGCATGAAGCCGGGCATGACGGCAAGACGCGGTGTACGCACACAGCAAATGCGATTGGATGAGAGACTCACGTTTGTCATCCGTGGGCTTGTCCCGCGCATCGCGCTTAGGAGGGCACAGTGCGCCCCTAAGCGAGATGGCCGGAACAAGTCCGGCCATGACGCGGTGGGTCTGCGCGCGGGCATGACGAAAAATGAGACTCGCCGCGTGCGCCGGAAATGGCCAAGTCAAAATTCCGATTCAATTGTCAAAGAGCCCGCGCTCCCAGCAAGGCAAGCGCCATCGCCCGTATTGTTTGATCGCGGCCCCGGGCAGGCCGGTCTTTCCTGTCCCCTCGCAAAGCGAGGGGGATGGAGCACCGCGAGGCGCACCAACACAATCTCCGCGCTTTTGGGGCGCGGCGTGCGTCCGGTGAGACGCACGCGCCCCGCGGCGCTCCACCTGCGGCTTTTCTGTCCCCGGCGCCGTGC
>DASTHI010000038.1:0-49757 GCA_035718275.1 Pseudolabrys sp.
GACCTCGCGTTAAGGTTGTAGCCTATCGATCACTCGCGTGGGGACAAGATGCAATCAGAGGTGTCCACACGTTTTAGTTGATTGATCTCATTTCTGCTCGCGATCCTTTGGCGGACATCCGACCCGAGCGCTGTCGCGCGTGTCCGCGTGGTTGGCACCGCCTGTTGAATGAGGCTGCCGATTTCCGCGTGCAAGGCATCCACATCACTGAGTCTAACGGAGAGCGCGGTTTTTCGATCGCTCCCATGACGCCGATCGTCGAATTTTCAGGAGACCCCGTCCGGTGCTTGGACCGAGCGCATTCGTCTCTTCAATCGGGCGTGTGCAGCGAGACACCCAGCCGCGCGCGCCGGCGCAGCCACGTCGTTGCCCTGTATTTCGGGTCGAGCGTGGTGGCGTGCATTGCGTCGAGCACGGACAGCACGCGCGCAGGCCCCAGCGCGTTGCCGAGTGCCAGTGGGCCTTTGGGATAATTGAGCCCAAGCTCGACGGCAGCGTCGATCTCCTCCGGAGCGGCAATGCGCAATTCCGCAATCCGCGTCCCGATATTGACGATCATGCAAAGGAGCCGCTGCACAACAAAGCCCGGGCTGTCATTGATGGCCGTGACGGCAGCGCCTCCGCCTGACAAGGCAGCCACCGCCATGCCGAGTGTTTCAGCCGTGGTCAGCGGCGTTTTCATCACGGTCCGCCGGCCTGCAAAACGCCCCAACATGTCCACGGCCACGGTCCGTGCCGGATCGAGCTTCAGGCGCACCGCCGCATGCGAGGCATCTTCGCCGAGCGGCGTCACGAAACAGGGGCCACTCGAGGGCGGCGGCCCGCCGAGCGTCACGGCGACGCCTGCCGCCTTGAGCCATGCTGCAAGCTCTTCTCCGCCGTCCTCCGCGCCGACCCATGCCGAAGCGGGACGCGGCTGCGCGATCACGGCAACGGTCGGACGCAGCACTGGCTCGGTGCCATCATAGGTATAAAACCCGCGTTTCGATTTCCGGCCGAGCAGGCCGCCGGCAACCCGGCCGGCCATCATTGCCGAAGGCTGATACATCGGCTCGCCGAAATACTGCTCGAACATGCTGACCATGACTGCGTGCGTGACGTCGCCGCCGACGAGATCGAGCAGCTCGAACGGACCCATGCGGAATGCCGCCGCTTCCTTCATCAAAAGATCAACTTCATGCGGCTGCGCAATTCCCTGCGCCACGATCCGCAGCGCCTCGGGTCCGTAGGCGCGGCCCGCATGGTTGACGATGAATCCCGGCGAATCCGCCGCGACCACCGCACGCTTGCCGAGCCTGCGCGCGAAGCCGCACAGCGCCTCGACAATGGCGGGATCGGTGCGCAGCCCTCCGATGACCTCGACAAGCTTCATCACCGGCGGCGGATTGAAGAAATGCAATCCCGCCACGCGCTCCGGCTTCGCGCATGCCGCCGCGACTCCCGTCACGGACAAGGAGGACGTATTGGTCGCCAGCACCGCATCCGAAGCGAGGCGGGTTTCCAGTTCGCGGAAGAGCTGCTGCTTGGCCCCAAGCTCTTCGACAATCGCCTCGATGACGATGCCGGCTCCACTCGCCTGATCGAAAGAGGAAATGGGCTTGAGCTTCGCGAGCAGCTGCTTGCGTGCGGCCGCATCCATCCGGCCCCTGGCAACAAGGCGTTCAGTATCATTGCCGATCGCGGCAATCGCCTCCTCTACCGCACCTTCGCGGGAATCGAACAGCAGGGTCGAGAGGCCCGCCTGGGCGCAAAGTTGCGCGATCCCACGCCCCATGCTGCCCGTGCCAAAGACAGCGGCCACGAGATCCGGTCGGGCCAGGTCCATTGCCATGGTCAGCGGCCTTCGAAGCTCGGCTTTCGCTTTTCCATGAATGCCCGCATGCCTTCTTTCTGGTCATGCGTCGCGAACTGCAATTGGAAAGCTTTTCGTTCGAGCATAAGGGCGGTTTCCAGGGGCGCGTTCAGACCCGCGTTGATGATTTCCTTGATCTGGAGAATCGAGATCGCCGGCATTTGCGCGATTTCCCGCGCGATCTCAAGAGCGCGGGCAAGCGCCTGCCCCGCCGGCGCAGTCTCGCTGATGAGACCCATGCTCATGGCCTCGGCCGCCCCGAAAATCCTGCCGGTCATGATCAGCAACATCGCGCGGTGACGCCCGACGAGCCGGGCGAGCTTTTGCGTGCCGCCGCCACCGGGCAGAATGCCTACTTTCACCTCCGGCAATCCCAGCTTTGCCCCCTCGCCTGCGACGATGATGTCCGCGCAAAGCGCGAGCTCGAGACCGCCACCCAGTGCAAAGCCTTCCACGGCCGCAATCACAGGCTTTGGGCAATCCATGATTGTGCGCCAATATCTCTGCACATTCCTTGACATCACCTCGATCGGACCCGCCTGCGCCATCTCGCCAATGTCGGCCCCGGCAGCGAATGCGACATCAGAGCCGGTGATGACCACGCAGCGCACAGCCTCGTCCGCCGCGCAACGGGCAGCCTCGTCGGCAAGCCTTGTGCGAACCTGAAGATTCAGAGCGTTGCGCACCTGTGGCCGATTGATCTTCAAGACAACGATGTCCTCGGCGGGCCGCTCTACAATCAACACTTCGTCCGTGGCCATGTTCTCGATCCCGACCTATCCGTCCTGAACCTACAGTTTCCGGGCCCTGCTTGTCCTGCAGGAGTCGGTCCCCAGCGAGCCATGAGCGTAACGGACCAACGCTCCAGCTTGCGCTGATAGGGGCTGCGTGCCCGCAACCGGCCCCGAGCAAAACGCTTCAGCCATGCTCGCGCAGCTATCGGCCAGAAGCATCGTGGCTGGGTGGATTATCGAGTGCGGTGAGTCAATGCGGCCGAGTGATCGCGGAATCGAGCAGCTTGCGGCATTCGACAAGCTCCTCCAACGCAGTCTGCAATTTGCGCAGGTCCTCGCGGCCGATTCTACCGACAGTCGATGCCGGCGCGGGCGCCGGTTCGGCCGCCGGCGCCTGCTGCGCCAGTCCGGCACTGTGAATGGCACGATCCACCTGTTCTACCCTCGGGACGGGTGCGGCCGTGAGCGGAGGCTCCATGCGGTCGGGAGCTGCGTCCTGACGGCCAAGATCGCGCCCCATGAGAGAAGAAAACCGGCTGCGGAGCCCATTGTCTTCTTCCGCCTCTGTCGTCTCCACCGCTTCGTCCGCAAACTCTTCGGTTTCGGTGACACCGTGCGGCGGCTGCGGAGCGCCTTCCTGCCAGACGGCCTGAACAAATTTCGAACCGTGCTCGCGCAGAATCCGTTGGACGCCGCGGATCGTATAGCCCTCGCCATACAGCAGATGACGGATGCCACGCAGAAGGTCGATATCGTCAGGCCGGTAATATCGTCGGCCGCCGCCCCGCTTCATTGGCTTGATTTCGTGAAAGCGGCTTTCCCAAAAGCGCAGCACGTGTTGCGGAAGATCGAGATCTTCTGCAACCTCGCTGATCGTACGAAATGCGTCTGGCGCCTTGTTGTCCAAAGCGACCTCACCCGTATTTGGTTAACGCGGTTAGGCTACAGAACTTGGCTCAGCCTGCTCGGCCGAGCCGTTGTTGATGCGTTGCTTCAGAATCGCGGACGGCTTGAACACCATAACCCGTCGCGGCGAAATTGGTACTTCTTTTCCCGTCTTTGGATTGCGACCGATACGCTGGCCTTTCTTGCGCACGACGAAGGAGCCGAACGAAGAAAGCTTAACGGTCTCACCGCGCTCAAGGCAGTCGGTGATCTCCTTGAGCACCAACTCGACCAAAGCTGCGGATTCGGTGCGTGAAAGACCCACCTTCTGGTAGACCGCCTCACACAAGTCGGCCCTGGTCACTGTTTTTCCGGTCATCGCCTGCCCTGCCCCCGGCGAAGGTATCCCGCTGAATTATCGAGGATATTAGCTTGGAGGATGGGGGTCAACAAGGGGACGTTAAAGGGTACCGTCAGCTTGGGGACAGCGTCACCATCGCAGCAGGGCTGAGCCCCAGGTGAAGCCGCCGCCCATGGCTTCCAGCAGAACCAGATTACCCCGTTTGATCCGGCGATCGGCGACCGCATCGAACAATGCCAATGGGATGGAGGCCGCCGACGTGTTGCCGTGCCGGTCGACCGTCACCACAACCTTTTCCGGAGCGATCCCCAGCTTGTGGGCTGAGCCGTCGATAATGCGCTTATTGGCCTGATGCGGCACGAACCAGTCGATATCCTTGGCCGTGTACCCGGTTGCCTTGAAAGCAGCTTCGATGACGTCCGTAATCATGGCCACCGCATGTTTGAAGACCTCCCGGCCCTCCATGCGCAGGTGACCCACCGATTGGGTTGAGGAAGGGCCTCCATCGACATAGAGCTTGGCCCTGTGCCGGCCATCCGCGCGCAGATGTGTGGTCAGGATGCCACGATCCTCGCGAGTCCCGGGCTGGGCCTGGGCTTCAAGGACCACGGCACCGGCGCCGTCACCAAACAGAACGCAGGTCGTACGGTCGTTCCAGTCTAGAATGCGAGAAAAGGTTTCCGCTCCGATCACCAGGGCGCGCTTGTAGCTGCCGGTCCGCAGCAGCGCATCGGTGATCTGCAGGGCGTAAACAAATCCGGAACAGACCGCCTGAAGATCGAATGCCGCGCCGCTAGTTATCCCCAGGCCGGCCTGAACCGTGACTGCGGTCGCCGGGAATGTCTGGTCGGGAGTCGAAGTCGCCAGAACGATGAGATCGACCGAGCTGGCCTCCACATGAGAATTCGTCAGCGCGGCACGCGCGGCGTTCAGCGCGAGATCGGATGTGAACTCGCCTGGCGCGGCAATGTGACGTTCGCGGATCCCGGTGCGCTGCACGATCCACTCGTCGGTCGTCTCGACCGTTCGCGCCAACTCGTCATTGCTGACGATGCGGGAGGGAAGATAGATCCCGCAGCCGAGCACGACCGAGCGCAGCACGCTCACGCGCCCGCTCCACCGGCAAGCCGGCCGTTCATCCCCGACAGCAGATGCCGCGCCATCGCCTCACCGATCTTGGTGAGCAGCTCATAGCGCACCATGTCATAGCCCATATCGATGGCGGCTGCTGTGCCCTCCGGATCTGCAGCGCCATGGCTCTTGATCACAACCCCGTTCAATCCAAGGAATACGCCACCGTTCGACTTGCGCGGATCCATCTTCTCCCGCAGCGTGCGAAACGCCGGTCGTGCCAAGAGGTAACCGAGACGCGCAGTCCACGTCCGATTGATCGCAGCGCGCAGATACGAAGCGATTTGATGTGCGGTCCCTTCGGCTGTCTTTAACGCGATATTTCCCGCAAATCCTTCCGTAACAACGACATCGACGATGCCTTTGCCAATATCGTCGCCCTCCACAAATCCGCGATAATCGAAGTGAGGAAATTGCTCTTCCCGAAGGATTCGGTTTGCCTCGCGCACCTGCTCGAGTCCCTTCACTTCCTCCACGCCTATATTCAGCAGCCCCACTGTCGGCCGCTCAATGTCGAAGAGGACGCGCGCCATGGCACTTCCCATAGCCGCGAGATTGACGAGGTGTGTCTCATCAGCGCCGATTGAAGCCCCGACGTCGAGCACGACAGACTCGCCCTTCATGGTCGGCCACAGGGCTGCGATCGCCGGGCGGTCGATGCCCTCCATCATCTTGAGATCAAATCGCGCCATGGCCATGAGCGCGCCGGTGTTTCCGGCCGAAACGGCGACATCGGCCTCGCGCTTCTTGACGGCATCGACTGCCAGCCACATCGAAGACTTCCAGCGTCCATAGCGAAGCGCCTGGCTTGGCTTGTCGTCCATCCGAATTGAAACATCCGTATGCACCAGCATGGACTTTGCCTTCAGCCGGGGCAGCCGATTTAGCACCGGCTCCACAACAGCGCTGTTGCCAAATATCAGATACTCGATCTCGGGGTGACGATTGAGCGAGAGATCGGCGCCCGGCAGAATGACGGACGCGCCATGGTCGCCGCCCATGGCGTCAAGCGCGATGCGAACCTTAAACGCCATGTATTGCTCTTGGCGGGATGGTGATTTGATGCGCCGCATGCGCCATTTGGAATCGGCGCACGATCAGAACCTTAGCCGCTCGGTTGGCGCATACAAACGCGTTCTCCACTCCCGCCCCTCCTCAGCCCCGCTGCATGCTCTAGCTACCGCCCAATCGCTTTTTGAGTGCTTCCAGGGGAGCCGCCAACGGGCGCGCATGTTCGTCATCGGTGTCCAGCTTCGCGAATGTGACGCCCGGCTTGCGTGGATAGGGATCGATTCCGAGAAGCAAGAATTCGGTCGCCACCGCGCCCAGATCCAGCTTGCCACCAACCAACGGTTCCGGCGGCTCCTCGTCGCTCGTGGGATCAGCGCTGTGTGAGGCCCCAGCTTCCGGAGCGAACAACAGATCCACATTTTCCTCGAGATCACTTTCAATGGGCTCAAGCGTCACGACGCAGTTTTGTCCCACCCTCGCATTCACCCGACCGGTGACCCGCACGCGCGCGTTGCGGCGCGAAAGGTCAAACACAGCTGAAAGCTGCCGCAAGTCGCGCAGTCCTGCGAGCCTGGCCACCTCTGCGCGCACTGCCGCGGGGGCCGCGACCTCCAGATGCAGGCCGCTGTCAGGAATGTCGTCGACGGCCACAAGAACGCTCCATGGATATCGGGCATCTTCCATAGCTTGAGCCTTATGGCGGGAAAACCCGGCTTTCTGCAGGATCCTCAACCGCCGGTTCTGGCAGGTGCAGCTTTCCGGCCATGAGGTCTGGCCCGGTCTGGGCCTTCAGATCACCTACCGTGTCCTTGATATAGGCCGCAAGACGGGCCGCTAAAGCCCGTTTGCTGGTATCGCCGTCGTAAATATTGCGCACGAGCGCATCGACGAGGAATTCCGGATCCTCGGCGCTCACCGCCTTGCGGTAGGCCTCCGCCCGACCGTAATAGGCTTCGCCGATACGCTGCATTTTCTTCGGTACCGCAAGGTCCCCGATACCGATTTCGCGAAGATTGTGGTCCATATCTCCACAAAATGTATCGAAAATGCCCTGACCCAATTCCCGCAAATCCGGCATCTCAGCCAAACGGTCGAGTACCAGTGCCAGATGCAGAACGAGCATTTCAAACCGGCCATTTATCGTATCGGCAACAGCGAAGTCGCGGTAAAAACAGGAACGTCGCGCCTGCGCCACGATCGTGCCATACAGGGCGGAAATGGTGTTTTGCCGCTGCTCGCGGCGGCGAAAGAGTGCAAATATCATCCGCGCAATCCGGGGCCGGAGCGGCTGGCCGCATATTCCGGACCCGACAAGGACGACGGACGGGAATGCTGCTGTCGCGTGATGGGACGGAATTGATGGCTTTCACAAATCATCTGCTTCGTCTGAGTATCGTGCTTGTCTTCGTGGCGCTGGTCGGCGGCTGCGGCAGCATGACCGAGACGCTGCAGCGCGGCTACGTTCTCCCCGAAGGAGCGCTTGAGCAGATTCCCGTCGGAGCGACGCAGGAGCAGGTGCTCATTGTGCTTGGCACGCCCTCCACCGTCGCGACGGTCAGCGGCGATGCATTCTACTACATCTCGCAAAAAGCGCAGCGTTCCGCCGCGTTCATGCCGCATGAAGTCGTCGATCAGCGTGTTGTTGCCGTCTATTTCGACAAGGATCGCCGCGTGACGCGGTTGGCAAACTACGGCCTCAAGGACGGCAAGATTTTCGACTTCTATTCGCAGACCACGCCAACCGGCGGTCAGGAACTGAGCTACATCCGCAACATGTTCAAGAACGTCGGTTTCCATCTGTAGGCAATGAGTTCGAGGGCCCGCACTTTGCGAGCCCTTTTCCTCAGCCACTGCGGATCAACGCGCCAGAACGGCAAGCAAAAGCAGAGCCACGATGTTGGTGATCTTGATCATTGGATTCACCGCCGGTCCAGCCGTGTCCTTGTAGGGATCGCCAACCGTATCTCCAGTCACCGCCGCCTTGTGCGCGTCCGAACCCTTGCCGCCATAGTGGCCGTCCTCGATGTATTTCTTGGCGTTGTCCCAGGCGCCGCCGCCGGATGTCATCGAAATCGCCACAAACAGACCGGTGACGATCACTCCCAGCAACATGGCTCCGACGGCGGAGAAAGCGGCCGATTTTCCGGCAGCCCCGCCGCCGGCAATGAAGTAGATCGCGACATAGCACACAATGGGTGAGAGCACCGGCAGCAGCGACGGCACGATCATTTCCTTGATCGCTGCCTTGGTGAGCATGTCGACCGCACGGCCATAGTCGGGCTTGTCTTTGCCTTTCATGATGCCCGGCTTCTCGCGAAACTGGCGGCGGACTTCTTCCACGATTGCGCCCGCCGCCCGTCCGACAGCCGTCATCCCGAGTGCGCCGAACAGATAGGGAAGCAGCCCGCCAAACAGGAGCCCCACGACCACATACGGATTGGTCAGTGCGAAATCGAGCTGTATGCCCTGGAAGTATGTATGCTGCGCAGCGGTTCGCGTGAAATATTGTAGGTCCTGATTGTACGCCGCAAAGAGCACGAGCGCACCCAGGCCCGCTGAACCGATCGCGTAGCCCTTCGTGATCGCCTTCGTCGTGTTGCCGACCGCATCGAGTGCATCGGTCGACTTACGCACGTTTTTCGGCAACCCCGCCATTTCAGCGATCCCGCCCGCATTATCCGTGACCGGACCGAAGGCATCGAGCGCAACCACCATTCCGGCAAGAGCCAACATGGAGGTTACCGCGATAGCGATGCCGAACAATCCGGCCTGCGCGTATGCGACCAGAATGCCAGCGATGATCACCAATGCAGGCATGGCAGTGGACTCCAGGGAAATCGCAAGGCCCTGAATGATGTTCGTGCCATGGCCCGTGACCGACGCCGAGGCGATCGACTTGACCGGACGGAAATTGGTGCCGGTGTAATACTCGGTGATCCAGATAATCAGACCGGTCACAGCGAGTCCCACGATTGCGCAAATGTACAGTGACCTGCCGGTAAAGCTGACGCCCGTGATCGACCCCATACCTATCAAGTAGTCCGTCACGAACCATATCGCGACGAGGGAAAGCACGGCCGAGGCAATAAAGCCCTTGTACAGCGCGCCCATGATCGACTGGTTGCGGCCGAGCCGCACAAAAAACGTGCCGATGATCGACGTGATGATGCATGCGCCGCCGATCGCCAACGGATAGATCATCATGGTGAACAGCAATGGCGATCCGGCAAAAAAGATCGATGCCAGCACCATGGTGGCGACGGTCGTCACCGCGTAGGTTTCAAACAGGTCCGCTGCCATACCCGCGCAATCACCGACATTGTCGCCGACATTGTCCGCTATCGTTGCTGGATTGCGCGGATCATCCTCGGGGATACCGGCTTCGACCTTGCCGACCAGATCGCCGCCGACGTCGGCCCCCTTGGTGAAAATACCGCCACCAAGACGCGCAAAGATCGAGATCAGTGATGCGCCGAAGCCGAGGGCGACAATGGCGTCGATGACCGTGCGGTCATTCGGCGCCTTGTGCATCGTCCCGGTAAGGAAGCCGAAATAGAGCGTCACGCCCAGCAGCGCGAGACCGGCGACCAGCAAACCGGTGATGGCTCCCGATTTGAACGCTAGCTCGAGCCCGCCGGCGAGCGACCTCGTGGCGGCCTGCGCGACCCGCACATTCGCGCGGACCGATACGTTCATTCCGATAAACCCGGTTGCGCCCGAGAGAATCGCGCCGATGGCAAAACCGACTGCAACCAGCCAGCCAAGCGTGAAGCCAATGATTGCGAAAATGACCACTCCCACGATGCCGATGGTGGTGTACTGGCGCCTGAGATAGGCCTGCGCGCCCTCGCGCACGGCATCGGAAATTTCCTGCATCCGCTTGGTGCCGGCATCAGCACCCAGCACCGACTTGGTCGCCCAGATGCCATAGAGGATCGCGAGCACGCCACAGCCGACGATCATCCACAATGTAGTCATGGTGGCCATTCCTCAAATTAGTTTGTGCTGGCGGGACGAACGCTCCCGCCGGCGCCAGGAGCGTCGAGGATGGCCGCTTGTAAGGGCGCTTCACCCCGACCGGTAAGCGCGCGGATATAGCCAAAAAGCGGCCAACTGCGCAACGCGGAATTTTCGAATTGGTTCAATGATTCAACGAAAAGCGGGATCGATGCGCCCCTGAATGTGCGAGCCATCGCCTCCCGCGGGGAACCACGACCCGGCCAAAGCATCAGTTTTGTCCAGGCGGCGTTCCTAGACCGTCGATTCGCGTGGCCGCAGCGCGAGCCACAACAAAAGTGCACCGGCAACAAAGATCGAGGGAAAGATGACCTCGTTGATAGTGACCCATCCGAATTTTTCGAGCAGTTGCCCGGAGGAGAAAGAGGCGAGCGCCATGCTGCCGAAAATCAGGAAATCATTGAACGCCTGAACTTTGTTCCGTTCGTGTGGCCGGTGGCACTGGGTCACCATCGTCGTGGCCCCGATGAACGAGAGGTTCCAGCCAAAACCAAGGAGAACAAGCGCCGTCCAGAAATGCGCCACTGAAATGCCGGCAATGCCGACAACGGCGGCCGCGGCAATCAACAGCAAGCCCACACCCGTGATTCGTTCGACGCCGAAACGCGCGATCAACGAACCGGTGACAAAGCTCGGTGCATACATCGCAAGCACGTGCCATTGGATTCCGAGAGCTGCATCCGTCACCGAGTGGCCGCAGCCCACCATGGCCAGAGGTGCCGATGTCATGAGCATGTTCATCATGCCGTAACTCGCGATTCCGCACGCAACAGCCACGATGAACCGCGAATTGCGCACGATTTCTGCAAGCGGGCGGGCACTGCCGCTGTATGGCTTCGAGAGCGGCGGCACCTTCACGAACTGAAGAACGAAGGCGGCCAAAAGGGCACAGATGGACTGTCCGAGATAACTTGCTGCAAACAGATAGGGAGGCAGGAGGTCCTTGGTGAATATCACGAGTTGCGGCCCAAGCACGGCCGCGAAGATACCCCCCGCCAAGACCCATGATACGACCTTGGGTCGATACGCATCGCTTGCAGTGTCCGCAGCGGCAAAACGATACGATTGATGCGCGGCAGCATAGAGCCCGCCGCAGAAAGTCCCGACGAGAAGCAGCCAAAAATGCGCATTCACGACGGCGCTGTATGAAATCAGACCCGAGAGGATCCCGAATGCCGATCCGCACTGGAGCGCGAACCGGCGGCCGAACCGTCGGGCGAGCACGCCAACAGGAAGCGTGCCAAGCCACATGCCAAAAACCATGGCTGTGACGGGCAAGGTCGCGAGTCCTTTGTCGGGGGCGAGCACTGCACCAACAATGCTCGCCGTACTCACGATGACCGTGTTGTTGCCTCCAGCAAGCGCCTGCGCGACTGAAAGCACCAGGGCATTGCGTCGAGCGAGATCGTCGTCAAACGCGTGCTGTAGAGGCTCGGCGACGGCCGACATCGAATGACCTCCCGGAAAGGGGCCCTTTTACTTGCCAAGCAGCCGAACCGCCACGCCCAGAAATGCAGGGCAGTGTTGAAGCGGCTATGGCCTTGGTCACGACGAGGTGGGGTTCACGGTGCCTGCAAATTGCATCGCGCCGGGATGCCTGATGGCCGCCGCACGGGCTTCAACGATTGAGCGGGCGCCGATCTGGCCAAGCGATGCACGCAACTCCTCGATGTAAAGATCGATCAGATAATCAGGACCCTCGTCGCCGATAGCGGCCACAGCCCAGAGGAAGGCTTTGCCAGCGAAAGCAGCATCGGCCCCGAGCGCCAATGCACGCATCACATCCTGCCCGCTGCGAACCCCACTGTCGATGAGTACGGTCGCCTTTCCCGCGACCGTAGCGGAGACTGCAGGCAATACGTCAATCGACGGTACGATTGCCTCGATCTGCCTCCCCCCGTGATTCGAAATCCAGACCCCCTCTATCCCGAGTGCGACCGCATGCTCGGCATCGGCTGGGTGAAGTATTCCTTTGAGGGCCATGGGCCCTTTCCAGGCGTCGCGGTATCGCTTGACCTCGTCCCACGAAAACGCACCGCCCATCCGTGCGCGCGCGTAAGCGATAATCTCGTTCGTTCCCGCGCCTGGCCGGGCGTATTCGCTTATTGTTGCAAAGCGCGGGTAGCCATTTCGCAAGAGAGCGTATAGCCACTTCGGCCGGACCAGCATTTCATAGATCATTCGAGCATTCGGTCTGAATTCATTCGCGAGACCGGCATAAGTTTCTCGCGATCGCGTCGTTCGCACCGGCACGTCGAGCGTAAGGACGAGCAGTTTGGCGTCTACTGCTTGCGCCCGCCGTACGAGATCGAACCCGATCTTGTGATCGTCGTGCCAAAATCGATAAAGCTGAAGCCAGAATACATCAGGTGCAGCCTGCGCAGCCTGTTCGATGGTAGCGCCACCGGCAACACTAAGGGTGTAGGGAATACGCGCACGCTGGGCGGCCCGAGCCATCAGCAAATCCGAGCCGGGCCAGACGAGCGATGGGCCGCCCATCGGCGCGACCCCGATTGGCGCGCTGTACGTTCGGCCGAAGAGCTTGACCTCGACCGGAGGCAGGGACGGCATGACGCCATAACGCGGCACAACCTCAACAGCATCGAAAGCGGCCCAGTTGTGGGCGATGCCGAGGTCATTGCCTGCACCTGTATCGCCATACTCGAAGGCGAAGCGCGGCACGTTCCGCGGTGCCTGACGGCGCAACCATGCGGTGGTCGGAAAGCGCCGATGGTGTTTCTGGAAATTGCGATGCTGACCGGCAGGAGCGCCGCCGACTTTTTTTGTGGTCATGTCATGCATAGCTCAAATCCCGCTTAGTTCTAGAACGTTCTCAGCACGGCCAGCACTTTCAAATCAGAAATGGCTATAAGAGGCACGCGCGAAAGACACTGATCGACCTTCATCGGTACGGAAGCGCGCCCCCTGCCCGGCCGTGAATTGGCCTATATCAGTAATCGGCACCTGCGCAGCTTCGGCCGACTTGCAAAAATCATCTGCCCTCTCGGCAGGCACCGCACAAACAATCTCATAATCGTCTCCGCCGGTGAGAACTGTTTCGAGCATGTCCGGCACCTGCGCCAGAACTTCTTTGGCTGCATCGGAGAATGGTATGCGGCTGATATCAATGTCCGCCGCCACGCCAGAAGTCCGGCACAGTTTGGCGAAGTCCCCCATCAGCCCATCGGATACGTCCATTGCGGCAGAGGCGTGAGTGCGAACCGCTTCCGCCAAGGGGCTGCGCGGTTGCGGTACCAAATAGCGTGAAACGAGATGACGATGGTGCGCTTCACTTAACCGGAATTCTTGCCCTTTTCGCAAGGCCAGCCCCAATGCGGCATCCCCGATCGTTCCGCTTACAAACGCACGATCCCCCACCTTCGCGCCGGAGCGACGCACCATGGTTCCTTCTGGTACGCTGCCGAACATGGCGATCGAGACCGTCGTCGGCCCCGGAGTGCGGTCCGTGTCGCCACCGAGCAGCGGGCAGCCAAACAGTGCGGCATCGGCGCCGAGACCTTCTGCGAATCCCGCAACCCAGGCTTCATCGATCGTTTCAGGCAGAGCAAGCGATAGCAGAAATCCGAGCGGCCGCGCCCCCTTCGCTGCAAGATCGGACAGGTTCACGCGCAAGGCTTTGCCTGCCACGAGTTGCGCAGCGTCTTCCGGAAAAAAATGGACACCACCGACGATCGCATCGGCCTTGAGTACGATATCGGTACCAGGCGAAGGCTTGATACAGGCGGCGTCATCCGAAAGGCCAAGCGCGCCCGGGTGGGTCGCAAGCGGCGCAAAGTATTCCGCGATAAAACGGTCTTCGGCAGAAATATCGCTGCGCCCCGCCATCTCTATCGAGCTGCTTCGCCGAATTCACCCGCTCGCAGGCGCTTCGCAAGGCCGTCGAGCACCGCGTTGATCATCCCGGTCTCGTCGTGGCCGACAAAGGCAGCTGCGACGTCCGCGTATTCCGCTACGACAACTCGCGCCGGAACGTCCAGTCGATGCACGAGCTCGTAGGCTCCCGCACGAAGTGCCGCGCGCAAAACAGCCTCAACACGCTTCAAAGGCCAGCCACCCGAAAGCGCCTCGTCGATCAACGGATCGAGCTCGCGCTGCTCGCGGACAACCCCTGAAACAATATCACGGAAGAAAGCCGCTTCTGCCGGCAAGTACTGAGCCCCCTCAACTTCACGGCCAATCCAGTGACTTTCAAATTCGGCAAGTATCTCGTTGATGCCGGTCCCGGCGAGTTCCATCTGATAAAGCGCCTGCACCGCCGCAAGGCGAGCTGCACCCCGCCTGTTCGCCTTGCGTGGGTCCACGTTACGTGCAGCCGATGCCATCAGTACCATACCAATGTTTGCTTGAGCGCGACCATGGTCAGCACCGCTCGCGCAGCGGCGCCTCCCTTGTCGCCCCCACTGGCATGAGCGCGCACTTTCGCCTGCGCCTCGTTTTCAACAGTCAGGATGCCGTTACCTATTGCAAGCCTTTCCGCCACCGCGAGATCCATGAGAGCGCGCGCGGATTCATTGGCTACGATTTCAAAATGGTGGGTTTCGCCGCGGATCACGCACCCGAGCGCTACGACTCCGTCATAGGGAGATTTCCGACGCCGCGCCGCCTCCATCGCGATGGCAATCGCTGCCGGGATTTCCAGTGTACCCGGAACGCTAACGCGATCGTACCGCGCGCCTGCCTGGTCCAGCACGCGCGTGGCGCCGCGCAACAACTCGTCAGAGATTGCCTCGTAGAACCGAGATTCCACGATCAAGATGTGGAGACTGTCGCGTTCTTTCCGCGTGCCAGCTCGTTTTTTTGCCATTGCCGTCCGCCCTATGCCAGGGTGGTAGCAAGCGGTCCTTGTGGGAACAAGAGGCGGAGTCAGGCGCGAGTAGCGGGCCGCCACATTCGCCAGAGCGGGTAGCTTATCGCCGTGCCTCCAACTGCCGCGCGACGTAACGGGCGACGGAATCGACTTCGAGATTTGCCTCGTCGCCCTGCCGCAAAGAGCCAAGGGTCGTCACGTTCAACGTGTGTGGAATGACCAGCACGGAGAAACTGCTCCCGTCGATATCATTGACCGTGAGCGAAACGCCGTCGACCGTCACAGAACCTTTCGGCGCAATCAATCCCGCAAGTTCAGGCGGAGCCTTCAGCAATAGCCGCGCCATTTCAGTCGCGTCCTCGCGCGCAAGCACAGTGGCTATTCCATCGACATGCCCAGCTACGATGTGCCCGCCGAGTTCATCGCCGACTTTAAGGGCTCGCTCAAGATTGACGCGGGTTCCTTCCCGCCAGCCTCCGACGGTCGTAATGCGAAGGGTTTCTGCAGCAGCATCCACGGCAAACCACGTGCGGCCGTCTTCCTGACCCTCACCAACCACGGTGAGACAGACGCCTGAGCACGCGATCGACGCGCCCTGCAGGAGCGCCTCGCGCGGATATTGGCAAAAAATCGTGATGCGATGCAGATCGGCCGCGCGCGACTCGACGGAGCGCACCTCGCCTACATCGGTGACGATTCCCGTGAACATGGCTATGTGCGCACGAAATGTTCGATCGTGTCGAGACCAAGCTTCTCGCTCTCGCGACGGCTCAATCGTTCGGTCATCGTCTCGATCGGCGTGGCATGCAGCGGGGGCAACCCGTTCGCACCGATGCTCTTGTCGCCGCGCAGCAGATAGAGTTCGTCGACCAGATCAGCTTTGACGAAGCTTGCGGCAACTTTCGGTCCCCCTTCAACCAATAGTCGGCTGATACCTTGGCCAGCAAGCGTCTTAAGCACTTCGTGCAGATCGAGCCTGCCGTCGACCTTCCCCACTCGGAATATTTTACAGCCCTTTTGCTCCAGAATTTCTTCGGCCATTGCCGACGCTTCCTGCGAGGCAAAAATCCATGTTGGTGTTTCACGCACTGCCGCGACAACGGATGTGGCCAGCGGAACGCGTAGCTGCGTGTCAAGCACCACACGCACGGGAGATCGGTCGAACATGCCAGGAAGACGACAAGTCAACTGGGGATTATCGGACAGCACCGTACCGACCCCAACCAGAACGGCATCGCTTGTCGCCCGAATTTTGAACACGCGTTCACGCGCTGCCTCACCCGTGATCTGCACCGGCTGAGGGCCCGAGATACCAGCTTTTCCGTCAGCCGAGATTGCAAGCTTGAGCGTGACATATGGTCGGCCCATCGTGACGCGCGTGATATGGCCAACATGGGTCTGATGCGCCTCCTCCGCGCCGGCCCCGATCTCCACGGCGATTCCCTTGCTGCGAAGCCGCTCGTGCCCCTGTCCGGCCACCTCCGGATTGGGGTCCTCCATCGCCGAGACCACACGAGCAATGCCCGCTCGCGAGATCGCATCCGCGCACGGCGGCGTCTTGCCGTGGTGTGAGCACGGCTCGAGCGTGACATACATCGTGGCTCCATGCGCGGCCTTCTTGGCCCGGCGTAACGCTTCGACTTCCGCGTGCGGCCGACCGCTCGTCTGCGTCCAGCCGCGCGCGACGATCAGGCCATCCTTGACGATCACCGCACCTACGGCGGGATTGGGCCAGGTGTTGCCCAGATTGCGCCGCCCCAAGGCCAACGCAAGGCGCATGAACCGCTCGTCCTCCGCCGCGTCAATTGCGGGCTTGACCGTGGAGTCCTCGCTCATTTCCGTGCACTTGCAGCGGGCCGCCCGTCGTCTTCTGCCGAGAGCTCATCCAGCGCGGCGCGGAAGTCCTTCGCTTCGCGAAAATTACGATAGACGGAGGCAAAGCGTACATAAGCGACGTCATCGAGTTCGCGTAGATGTTCCATCACGATCTCGCCGATTGCTTCGGACGAGATTTCGCTCTCTCCCTGGCTTTCGAGTTCACGCACGACCTTCGAAACCATTTCTTCGATCCGCTCGGGATCGACGGGGCGCTTGCGTAAAGCGATTTGTACGGAACGCATCAACTTGTCGCGGTCGAATGGTACTCGCCGGCCATTGCGCTTTATGACAGTGAGTTCACGCAACTGCACCCGTTCAAAAGTCGTGAAACGAAAATTGCAAGTAAGGCAAACGCGCCTGCGACGGATCACGGCCGAGTCCTCGGTCGGACGCGAGTCCTTCACCTGAGTGTCGAGACTGCCGCAACTCGGGCAACGCATCGGATCGCACTAGCCTCCACAGGCGTTTGCGGCCATGAATGCGAACGTGGGGTGGCGTAGAGAGGCGCTGCGCGTGGCTGTTGCTTTGGCGTTCGTGCCCGCACGCCTTCCAGAATCGAGTCCCTCACAGTCGAAAAGCATCTCTAGTCCTGATAGATCGGAAAACGCCCGATCAACGATTTGACCTTGTCGCGCACTGCCGCCTCTATCAACGAGTCTTGTTCCACGGCTCGCTGGGACAGCACGTCGAGCACCTCGACGATCATTTCACCCACCTGCCGGAATTCCGCGATTCCAAAACCGCGGGTCGTGCACGCCGGCGTGCCCAGCCGGATGCCGGATGTCACGGTCGGCTTTTCGGGATCATACGGAATTCCGTTCTTATTGCAGGTGATGTGAGCCCGCCCCAAGGCAGCTTCGGCGATTTTGCCGGTCAATTTTTTCGGTCGCAAATCAACAAGCATGAGATGCGTGTCGGTTCCGCCCGAGACAATATCCAGGCCGTGCGACTTCAACGTCTCGCTCAGCGCCTTTGCGTTTTCTACAACGGCGCGCGCATAGGCGCGAAAGCTCGGACGAAGTGCCTCGCCGAACGCAACTGCTTTGGCGGCGATGACATGCATCAGCGGTCCGCCCTGCATCCCTGGAAATACAGCCGAGTTGATTTTCCGGGCGATCTCTTCGTCATTCGACAGGATCACGCCGCCCCGCGGTCCACGCAGCGTCTTATGCGTTGTGGTCGTCACGACATGAGCATGCGGGAAAGGCGACGGATGCACTCCGGCGGCCACAAGACCTGCAAAATGAGCCATGTCCACCATCAATAATGCGCCAACCTCATCGCAGATTTCCCTAAAGGCGCGAAAGTCAATGATACGTGGATAGGCCGATCCCCCGGCGATGATCAGTTTCGGTTTATGTTCACGCGCAAGCCGCGCCACGGCTTCCATATCGATGCGGTGGTCGTCGCGTCGAACCCCATAGGGAACCGGCCTGAACCATTTTCCGGACATGTTCACCGGCGATCCGTGAGTGAGATGTCCGCCAGCCGCGAGATTGAGGCCCAGGAATGTATCGCCCGGTTGCATGAGTGCAAAAAACACCTCGGCATTTGCCGATGCACCCGAGTGGGGCTGCACATTTGCGAACCTGCAACCGAAAAGCTTTGTGACGCGCTCGATCGCAAGTCGCTCCGCAATGTCCACGAACTGACAGCCACCGTAGTAGCGCTTGCCCGGAAGGCCCTCCGCATATTTGTTGGTGAGTACCGAACCTTGTGCTTCGAGAACGGCTCGCGAAACAATGTTCTCGGAAGCAATCAATTCGATTTCGTCGCGCTGACGGCCGAGCTCTCGGTCAATGGTATCCGCGATCTCGGGATCGACGTCGCGCAACGACGCTGAAAAAAGTGTTTCCGGTTTATCAGACCGCTCGGAAGTTGGGCTAGCAGACATGAAAATCTCCCGGCGCCGACTTGGGGCGGCGCCGACACCAGAAGAGTCTGGGATTGACTCGGCAATAGCATATCGACCCAAAGCCGCCAAGCATTGGGCCTAGTGGCCGCCCCGAGAGCTACATCTAGGGTTGCGCAAGGGGCTTGCGGCCTCGCAAACAAAAGCCCCGGCCGCAAAGGGGCCGGGGCTGGCAAATCCACTCTTGGTCTGATCAGAGCCGATAAAGGATCTGATCGGTCCAAAACCGTTCGAGTCTGTGCAGCGATTTATTCAGTGTTGTGAACTCGTCGGCATTGATACCGCCGACCTGCTCAACCGTGCGTACGTGTTTTTGATAGAGCCCCTCGATAATGTCACGCACCTCACGACCTTTATCGGTCAACTTGATGCGTACCGAACGCCTGTCGACGCGCGAGCGCTGGTGATCGAGAAACGCCATCTCTACCAGCTTCTTCAGGTTATAGGACACGTTCGAGCCGAGGTAATATCCACGTGTACGCAGCTCGCCCGCGGTGAGCTCCTTGTCCCCGATATTGTAGAGCAGCAGCGCCTGCACCGAGTTGATATCCGACCGCCCGCGCCGATCAAATTCGTCCTTGATCACGTCGAGCAGCCGGCGATGCAGCCGTTCGACCAAGGTCAAGGCCTCCAGATAAAACGGCCTAATGTGGTCGAGCTGCGCCTCGCGTCCGGCGGGCTCGACCGTCTTTGCGACGGCTTTCATGTTCAACGCCCCTTGCGTTTTATTTGTACGTTCCGGTTACGAGGCCCTGTCTTCCCCGCTCCGGATTGGCGCACCCTAAGGGGCTCAATCTAAAATCGGCTTAAATAACACCATAAACATTAGGTTTATTTGCAAGGGTGAACGGTCTGTTGACCCTGCGGTTTTATCAAATCGCGCAAGCTTTTGTTGACGCTAATGTTCGCGGATAAAGCGGATTACGCCTGAAAAATCCCGCGATGCCTCGCCACTCTGCACGTATTGCGAATAGATGCGCGCTGCGTTGCTCCCCAACTCGGTATTTGCACCGGTGGCCCTTGCCGCATCCTGCGCCAGGTTCAAATCCTTAAGCATCATGGCCGCAGTAAACCCAGCTTGATAATCGCGGTTGGCAGGCGATGTCGGTACGGGGCCCGGCACCGGACAGTAGCTGGTCAGGGACCAGCATTGGCCGGACGACTTGGAGGAGATGTCAAACAGCTTCTGGTGATCGAGACCAAGTTTCTCGGCGAGCACAAAGGCCTCCGATACCGCGATCATCGACACGCCAAGAATCATATTGTTGCAGATTTTCGCAGCCTGGCCATTGCCCGCACCACCCGCATGCACAATTGTTTTGCCCATCTTCTCGAGAATCGACTGCGCGCGCGCAAAAGCCTGCGCGCTTCCGCCGACCATGAAGGTGAGCGTGCCAGCGGTGGCTCCGCCAACGCCACCGGATACAGGTGCGTCCAGCATCAGCAGACCCTTTTGTTCGGCTCGCGCCGCAACCTCGCGCGCGGTTTCGACATCGATAGTTGAGCAATCGATCAGCAACGTTCCGGCATTCGCGTTTTCGACAATGCCGGAAGAGCCGAGATAAACCTCGCGCACTTCCTTGCCCGACGGCAGCATGGTGATGACCACATCCGCCCGCGCCGCGGCAATCTTCGCCGTCTCAACGATCGCACCTCCTGCCGCCTTGAGCTTTTCCAGTGCTGTGGGATTGACGTCCACGCCCTCGACCTGGTGACCGGCCTTGAGCAGATTTTGCGCCATCGGCAATCCCATATTGCCGAGCCCGATAAATCCAATACGCGCCATGGCGCCCTCCCATTACGGCGGCTGCTCTTTTGCCGATTTCAACGCAAGCCAAAGGTAAACTACAAGCAATCCCCCCTCCAGCAGCCCTGTAATCCAACCTCCACCGAACACCTGAGGGAAGAACAGCTCGACCGCCAGCATGGAGGCGACAGCCGTCAGCCAGATCACGGCTCCCCAGGCGGCAGCGAGCCAAAGTCCCACGGCAGCAACAAGATCAATGACGGCAAAGAATACGGTCGCGGTCTGCCAGGCGATGGACTGATATTCAAATTGCTGATCGGGGTCGAGCCCAATGCCGCAGACCCGTGCCCAATGGTAGAGACCTTTCAGCATGGAAATTCCGGCCATGACTCTGAGAAAGAATATCAGCCGAAGCGTCCAGCGGCCGACCGAGCGATCGGCTTCGTGTCTTTGTACGGGTTCAAGCGCCCGTACATCCTGATGGACGGCAGGCCTGCTCAATTGAGCACCAGTTCGGAATTTCCAAGCGGCTGGAAATGTCGGCGGACCTCGATGTCGGTTACGCCCGATAGACTGGTCGGCTTCCAATTCGGTTGATTGTCCTTGTCGATGATCACAGCCCGAACACCCTCATAGAAATCATACCCGTGAATAATTCGGGAAACTATGCGGAATTCGGCTCGCATGCACGTGTCGAAGTCCCAATCGCGTCCGGCCCGCACCTGTGCCAAGGCGATTTTGAGACTCAGCGGAGACTTGGTCCGGATCATGGCGGCCGTTTGTTGCGCCCACTCCGCTTCGGCTCCGTCCGCAAGCGCCTCCCGATCGAGATTCTCGAGAATGGTTTCAACGTCGCACGCCGCGAACAGACGATCGATCGTCGCCTTCCGCCGCATGATAGGCCCTTGCTCACCCGAACGCCGAAAAGCGGCGAACACCGCATCGACAGAGGAGGCATTCGTGAGCGCATCGACCAGCGCGGGAAACTGCGAGGATGGAATTCGATGTGTTGCCACGCCAGCCGCAACGGCGTCATCGGCGTTGAAACGTTCTCCCGTCAATGCGCAGTAAGCGCCGAGTTCCCCCGGCATGCGTGGAAGGAACCACGTGGCTCCGACATCGGGAAAGAATCCGATTCCCACCTCGGGCATTGCGAAAGAGAAGCGATCGCCCGCGATCCGGTGGGACCCGTGGACGGAAATTCCTACACCACCCCCCATTACGATTCCATCGATCAATGCGATGTAGGGTTTGCAATAGCGCTTGATGAACGCATTGAGCGGATACTCGTCGCGCCAGAATTGCAGTGCCTGTTCGTGCTTGCCCGCACGGCCTAGATCGTACAGCGCACGAATATCTCCGCCCGCTGAGAACGCACGTTCCCCTGCGGCAGCAATGACGACCCGGTTAACGGAGGGATCATTCGCCCATCGCTCAAGCTGCGCGCGCAAGGCGACGACCATAGTGTGAGTGACGGCATTGAGTGCCTTGGGCCGATTCAGTGTGATGAGCCCGGCAATTCCCCGTCTCTCGAACAGGATGTCAGATTGCCCCATGATCGCTCAGTTCGCCAAGATCGCGCGGCTCACGATCAGGCGCATGATTTCGTTGGTGCCTTCGAGAATCTGATGCACGCGCACGTCGCGAAGCACTCGTTCAATGGGATGATCGTGAAGATAACCATATCCACCGTGAAGCTGCAGACACCCATTGACCACCTCGAACCCGATGTCGGTAGCTAGCCGCTTTGCCTGCGCGGCGAGGCGCGTTGCTCCCGGTTCCCCCTCCCCGACTGCCACGGCTGCCCGATAAAGCAGGAGCCTGGCCGCTTCCAGTTCTGTCGCATAATCGGCAATCCGAAATTGCAACGCTTGAAAGTCCGCAAGTCGCGCACCAAACTGCCGGCGATCCTTCATGTAAGCGATCGTGCGATCGAGACAGAACTGCGCGCCACCGATCGAGCAGGCGCCAATATTCAAGCGGCCGCCGTCGAGCCCCGCCATGGCTATCCTGAAGCCCTGTCCTTCCGCACCGATCCGATTTGCGACCGGGACCCGGCAGTTCTCAAAGATGACCATCGCGGTCGGTTGGGTTTTCCAGCCTAGCTTTTTCTCGCGCACGCCGAAAGACAGTCCTGCGGCGCCCTTCTCAACCACGATGCACGTAATACCGCCAGGACCGGCACCGCCGGTGCGTGCCATCACCACATAGATGTCCGAGACCCCGCCACCCGAGATAAACGCTTTTGTCCCGTCGAGAACATAAAAATCCCCCTCGCGCCGTGCCCGTGTTGTGAGATTGGCTGCATCCGATCCTGCCCCCGGCTCGGTAAGACAATAGCTCGCGAAATGCTGCATGCTGCACAGATTGGGCAGAAACTTCCTGCGCGTCTCGGCGCTTCCGAAAGCGTCGATCATCCATGCGGCCATGTTGTGGATTGAAATATATGCGGCCGTTGAGGTACAGCCTTGCGCCAGCTCCTCAAAAATGAGTGCAGCGTCCAGACGCGATAAGTCCGAACCGCCAGCGTCTTCTTTGACATAGATGCCGCCGAAACCGAGCGCCGCCGCCTTGCGCAGCGCCTCGATTGGGAAGATTTCGCCCTCATCCCACTCACGCGCATGCGGCATCATTTCCTCGCGCGCGAAGGTCCGCGCTGTTGCCTGAAACGCCTGTTGTTCTTCGGAAAGCTGGAAATCCATGACAGCCCCGCTAGGCCCATGCGCCTTAGCAAGGGAGACCGGCGTGCGGCAACTGGCTGCCCTGTACGGATGTTTATACCGTATGCTGTTGTTACATCCTGCAGGCGGGGAAGGCAGGACATTGGCATTCGGAGGAAAAAATGGCGGATAACAAGGCAGCCCCAGGCCCCGATCTTGCGCAGGGCATTCCAGCAAGCGACCTCACAGAGGGCTCGATGTTGACGGGGCATGTCGGCGAGGACGAGATCATGCTTGCCCGCCAGGGCGGCAAGCTGTTCGCGGTATCCGCGCATTGCACACATTATCATGGTCCGCTGGCTGAAGGCCTTCTGGTCGGCGATACGGTGCGCTGCCCGTGGCATCACGCGCATTTCAGCCTTCGCACCGGAGAGGCCATTGCTGCGCCGGCACTGAGCGCTCTCAGCTGTTGGGACGTTGAAGAGCGGAGCGGCACGATTGTCGTGAAGAGCAAAAGGGTGCCGCCGCCCGCGCCGGCAACGGGATCACCAGGCGAACGCATCGTCATCATCGGTGGTGGAGCGGCGGGATTTGCAGCTGCCGAAATGCTGCGCCGTCGCGGCTTCGCCGGAAGCGTCAGCATCTATAGCAATGACGATGCGCCTCCGGTGGACCGACCCAACCTGTCGAAGGACTTCCTGGCCGGCAGCGCGCCCGAGGACTGGGTCCCTCTCCGCGGCGGCGAGTGGTATGCGGAAAATAAGATTCAACTGAAATTGCAGATGGAAGTCAGCGCGATCGATGTTGGCGCTCGCAAGATCGTCCTTGCGGACGGCACCACAGCGGCATTCGACAAATTGCTGCTGGCGACCGGCGCGGAACCCGTCAAGCTCGATATTCCCGGTTCTCGCGCAAAGCACGTGCATACTTTGCGCTCTTTCGCCGACTGTCGCGCCATCATCGAACAGTCCAAAGTGGCAAAGCGCGCGGTGGTCATCGGCGCCAGCTTTATCGGATTGGAGACGGCCGCGTCGTTGCGCACACGCAATATCGAAGTTCATGTCGTCGCGCCGGAGAAACGCCCACTCGAGCGCGTGTTTGGACCGGAATTCGGAGATTTTATTCGCGCACTGCACGAGGAGCACGGAGTCAATTTTCATCTCGAGGATACTGTCACCAAAATCGAAGCCACCCGCACCAGGCTCAAGAGCGGCGGTTCAATCGAAGCCGACATGGTCGTGATCGGAGTCGGCGTACGCCCTCGCCTTTCACTGGCGGAGAAAGCGGGGCTCGCCATCGACCGTGGTGTCAGCGTGAACGAATACATGGAAACAAGCGTGAATGGCATCTATGCCGCAGGTGACATCGCGCGCTGGCCAGACGTAATTTCAGGCGATCGTATCCGCGTCGAACATTGGGTCGTGGCCGAGCGACAGGGCCAAGTTGCGGCCCTCAACATGATGGGCATCCGCACGCCTTTCCGCTCGGCACCGTTCTTCTGGAGTCAGCATTACGACGTGCCAATAAATTACGTCGGGCACGCCGAAAGCTGGGACGCAATCGACATCGAGGGCGACATACGCAACCGGGACTGCGTTGCTCGTTACAGGCGTGCAGGTCGGGTGCTTGCAGTCGCGAGCATCTATCGTGACAAGGACAGCTTAAGGGCCGGCCTGGAAATGGAGCAGCGGGCCGGGGTCTCTGCATAACAATCTCACTTTCGTCGCACGATACCGGGTGGCAGACCCTTACTGGACCGGGTAAAAAGACTCCGGGAGTATCTGCATGGCAATAAAGTTCGGCCGTCCGATCGAAAGCCGCGGCAGGTGGACACCTTTGGAACCAGGCCCCGTGGTCGGGAGCGAGCACCTTGCTCTTCCCCTCCGCATGCGCCGCAATCGGCGTGCGGAATGGGCTCGCAGGATGGTGCGTGAACATGTCCTCACCACTGACGATCTGATTTGGCCGCTGTTCGTCATGGACGGACGCAATGCACGGTCGCCGGTGCCCTCCATGCCGGGTGTGGACCGGCTGTCTGTCGATGAGATCGTGCGGGCGGCGGCCCGTGCGGCCGAACTGACCATCCCGTGCATCGCCTTGTTCCCCTACACCGATCCAAGCCTACGCGACGAACTCGGAAGCGAGGCGCTCAATCCCGACAATCTGGTGTGCCGCGCCATTCGCGCGATCAAGAAGGAGGTGCCGGAGATCGGCATCCTTTGCGACGTCGCATTGGATCCGTTCACCAGCCATGGCCACGATGGCCTGATGCGGGACGGCGTCATTCTCAATGACGAAACAGTGGCAGTTCTCGTGAAGCAGGCGCTCGTTCAGGCCGAGGCCGGATGCGATATTATCGCCCCTTCGGACATGATGGACGGTCGAGTCGGAGCAATCCGCAGCGGCCTCGACGGCGCCAAATTCACCGACGTATCGATCATGTCGTATGCTGCGAAATATGCCTCGGCATTTTACGGGCCTTTCCGGGATGCTGTGGGGTCGTCAAAGACGCTCGTTGGAGACAAGCGCAGCTACCAGATGGATTTTGCCAATTCCGATGAAGCTTTGCGCGAGGTGGCCCTCGATATCGAGGAGGGCGCTGACATGATCATGGTGAAGCCCGGATTGCCGTATCTCGATATCGTACGGCGAGTAAAGGACGCTTTTGCCGTGCCGACGTTCGCTTACCAGGTCTCGGGCGAGTACGCGATGATCATGGCGGCCGCCCAGAATGGCTGGCTGGACGGTGAGAGTGCGATCATGGAGAGCCTGACCACATTCAAGCGCGCAGGCTGCAACGGCATATTGACGTATTTTGCTCCAACGATAGCGGAAAAGCTTAAAGCAGGTTGACGCGAACGGGCGCTCTTCCCTCCAGGTCACAGGCCCGGTGACAGCAAATTCGACAGGTTGAGGCTAAATGGGTGAGTTCGCCATCGGACAAGGCGTGTCGCGGTTCGAAGATCCTCGACTGGTCCGCGGGGGCGGCCGATACGTCGATGACATACAGCTTCCGGGCATGGCGCACGGTGTCGTGCTTCGCTCTCCGCATGCGCATGCCAGGATAAAATCGATCGATACCGAAGCGGCGAAGGCCGCACCCGGCGTGCTTGCGATCCTGACGAGCGCCGATATCAAAGCTGCAGGATTCGGCGACCTGCCCGTCCCCGCCGGACTCAAACGCCGCGACGGCTCTCCCATGTATAAGCCGCGTTACCCGATCCTCGCCGAGGACCGCGTGCGATGGGTGGGCGACTGCGTGGCATTTGTAGTGGCCGAAACAACGGCCCAAGCCCTCGATGCCGCAGAACTGATTGCTGTCGACTATGAAGAATTACCCGCTGTGACGTCTACCGCAGAGGCGCCGAAACCCGGCGCTCCGCGCGTGTGGGACGACTGCGCGGATAATATCTGCTTTGTCGAGTTGATCGGCGACAAATCGGCCGTCGACGCAGCGTTTGCGAATGCCGCACACATCGTGAAGCAACATTTCGTCATCAATCGCGTGACTGCTGCGACGATGGAGCCCAGAGGCGCAATTGGCGATTTCAATGCTGCGGACGGACGCTATACCGTCTATACGCCAATGCAGCGTCCGCACCCGACGCGTTCCGATCTTGCCAAGGTGTTGAAGGTCTCGGAAAGCAGGATCCGCATCGTGACTGGCGATACGGGCGGAAGCTTTGGTATGAAATCGCCGATCTTCAACGAGACTCCGCTCGTGCTCTTGGCCTCGAAGCTCATCGGCCGACCGGTCAAGTGGATCAGTACTCGCACAGAAGCTTTCCTGAGCGATGCGCAAGCGCGAGACAACGTCACCGATGCGGAATTGGCGCTCGACCACGAAGGCCATTTTCTGGCTCTGCGAGTCAAAACTATTGCAGCGATCGGAGCGTATCTTCAGCACGCCATGCCTGCTTTCGTCCTCAATGCAGGCACGCTTGCGGGCGTCTATCGTACGCCTGCCATTCACGTCGACATCACCGCTGTCTTCAGCAACACGAATCCCATGCGACCCTACAGAGGCAACGGCCGGCCGGAAGCCGCCTATGTGATCGAACGCATGGTCGATCTCGCTGCCGCCGAACTGGGCATCGAGCCGACTGAATTGCGGCGCCGGAACTATGTCGCGCCTTCGGCGATGCCGTTTAGAACAGGACTGACGTTCACTTATGACAGTGGCGAATTCGAAAAAAATATGGATCTGGCGCTCGAACTTGCCGATTACGGGCAACTCAACATGCGCAAGGAGAAGGCGCGGAGACGTGGCAAACTGCTCGGCATTGGGCTGTCCAACACGATCGAACGCGCAGGCGCCCCGAGCACCGAGGGAGCCGAGGTCCGCTTTGACCGCTCAGGATCGGCAATCCTTTTCTCCGGCTCAAATTCACAGGGCCAAGGTCATGAGACTGTTTTCAAGCAGTTGGTGTGTGATCGGCTTGGCCTCGATCCCAACGAAACGCAATATATTCAGGGCGACACTGACCAGGTCTTCTACGGTGAAGGTACGGGGGGCTCACGGTCGGCGACACTCGCTGGGTCGGCATTCCATCTGGCCAGTGAAAAAGTACTTGCGAAAGCCCGGACCATAGGGGCGCACATGCTCAAAGTGGGTGAAAGCGATCTGAAATTCGACGAAGGTGTCTTCTCAACCGGCAGCACCAACCGCACCCTCTCGGTCCGGGAAATCGCTATCGCTTCATTCGATGCCGCAAATCTACCGGAGGGTGTTGAGCCGGGATTGTTTGCTACCGCCGTTTACAAGGCGCCGGTCAACAACTATCCGAACGGGTGCCACATCTGCGAGCTCGAGATCGACCCCGAAACCGGGAAAGTGGAAATCACGCGCTACAGCGTGGTCGATGACTTCGGAACAGTGCTCAATCCAATGCTTTTGCACGGGCAGGTGCATGGCGGGGTTGGGCAAGGTATCGGCCAGGCGCTCATGGAAAACATCCACTTCGACGATGCCGGGCAACTCGTCACGGCATCGTTCATGGATTACGCCATGCCGCACGCGCATGACGTCTGCGCCCTTGAAGTCGAAAGCAACCCTGTCCCAACCAAGACAAACCCGCTTGGCGTCAAAGGGGCCGGCGAAGCCGGTTGCGTCGGAGCGCTACCGGCCGTCACAAATGCTATCCTCGATGCGCTGTCTGAATTCGGCGTCAGGCATATTGAAATGCCGGCCACGCCAGAGCGAATCTGGCGAGCTCTGCAGCGTTCCGACCAGGCTTCGCTGGCCAGTCCGGAATGCCGGCCAGATGACGGGAATAACCGAAGCCTTTAATCTTCATCGCTGATTCGGACTGATCCCGCGTAATGAGTCCTACGCACAGGAGATTTCATGCGCAACGTCGGACGCAAGCTCGCTTTCGTGCTGGCATCGACCAATCACGGCACCATGATCGTAAACCGGTTCGATTACCGGATGACCGGAGTCGAGTCCGGCATCGGCGTGGGCTATCAGGTGCTGGAAGCCGGAGCTTACGATCCTGTCGAGGTCGAGCTGGTGTTGCAGCTGATCGAGGCGCGCCGTCGATTTCATGGAGATGGACTGGTCGCAATCGACTGCGGCGCCAATATCGGAGTGCACGCGATCGAATGGGCTATTGCGATGACAGGCTGGGGCTCGGTCATTGCTATCGAGGCGCAGGAGCGGATCTATTACGCGCTGGCCGGAAACATCGTCATCAATAACTGCTTCAATGCCATTGCCATGCATGCAGCCGTATCGTCCGGCACGGGCATGATGCAGGTCCCGGCGCCCGACTACTTGCGGCCTTCTAGCTTCGGAAGCCTCGAACTCAAGCCGCGCGCTGACACGGAGTTCATTGGGCAACCGGTCGACTATTCTCCTGAAAAGACGGTCGCCATCCAGACTCTGTCGATCGATGCGTTGAACCTGCCGCGTGTCGACCTGATCAAGCTCGACATCGAAGGCATGGAATTCGAGGCCTTAGAAGGCGCTCGCCAAGCAATCGACCGCAGCCGCCCGATCATCATCGCCGAGGCGATCAAGGCCGGACGCGAACGCTTGCGCGCTTTCCTGGATGAACGGGGCTATAAAGTGGTCGAAGCCGGCATCAACCTTCTGGCCATCCACAAGAGCGATCCGGTGGTGAATGAACTGCAGGTTCCGGAATTGCCTGCGCAATCATCCGCTGCCTGAGCTGCGCTTAATCGTATCACGAGGCTCGATGCGAACCGGTGAATACCCGGCAGCGACGAGGGCCGCCATAATTTCCTCCGCATGAGCCGCATCGCGTGTCTCAATGGTCACGTCGAGCTTTGCGCCTTTCGCCGGCACATCCAGGAAAAGGCGGCGGTGATCGACCTCCAGAATGTTCGCGCCAAGTTGACCAAGGTGTGTGGCTATGCCGCCCAGCACCCCCGGGCGGTCCGGAATCGTCAGACGAAACGAAACAATGCAATTTTCGCGTTCAAGTTCGCGCACCATGATCGATGCCACCACGCGCGCATCGATATTGCCTCCACACAGCACGAGACCGACCTTTCGATTTCTGAAGCGCTCCGGCGCAGCAAGCATGGCGGCCAGACCGGCAGCGCCGGCACCTTCCGCCATCGTCTTCTGCAGCGTAAGATATGCATTCACAGCACGCTCGAGCTGAGCTTCGTCGACGAGAATGATTTCTGAAACGAGTTCTCGGATGATAGGGAGCGTCAGCTTGCCAACATTCTTGACGGCGATACCTTCCGCGAGCGTCGGACCGCCGATCGGTCGGCTCTGGCCGTGGATCACGTTCCATACCGAAGGGTAGAGAGCGGCTTCTGCGCCGACAACTTCGACACGCGGGTTTCGCGCCCGCGCAGCAATGGCATTGCCGGCAATAAGACCGCCGCCTCCAATTGGAAATACGAAAACGTCGAGATCCGGCACTTCATCCAGCATTTCGAGTGCAATCGTACCCTGCCCCGCAATAATGTGGGCATCATCATACGGATGCACGAGCGCGAGCTGTCGCTCGGTCTGGATCTCTTCACAACGCGCCTGCGCCTCGGCCACGCTTTCCCCGTGCAGCACAACTTCGGCGCCATAGGATCGCGTGGAAGTAACCTTCACAAAAGGGGTTGTCACGGGCATAACGATCGTGGCCGGAATGCCGAGCCGCTGTGAGTGATAGGCAACCGCTTGCGCATGATTGCCTGCCGACATTGCAATGACACCACGCTCTCGCCCCGTCGTATTTAGCGATGCAAGTTTGACCAGTGCACCTCGATCCTTGAATGAATTCGTCACTTGAAGATTTTCGTACTTCACATAGACATTTGCGCCTG
Organism: Pseudolabrys sp.; assembly: GCA_035718275.1. Classification (GTDB taxonomy): domain Bacteria; phylum Pseudomonadota; class Alphaproteobacteria; order Rhizobiales; family Xanthobacteraceae; genus Pseudolabrys. The sequence goes on from DASTHI010000038.1 coordinate 30,316, forward strand.
TGAGCGCGGAAAGCTTAGGCGCAGGCAGCATCGGAGTGCGCAGCACCACGCCGTCGACAACGCGACGAGCAGCTTCTATGTCCTTAACGGTCACTTGCAATCTGTCGGCTCCAGTAATCAGGCGGCGCACCATGCCGCAATGCGTCGAATGGTTCCAGCCATTGTGGATCTACCGGCCCCTCACAATTCTTTACCGCTGTGATCTTGCCGACGCGCTATAATGGCCCCGTCTGCAGCCTGGAGTTGACTGTATGTCCATTGACATAAAGCCCCACGCTTACGATCCCCTGACCCAACCGGAGCTTTTCGAGGGAGTGCTCGCCCGCCGCGTCGTTGCCTTCATCATCGACTTTATCATCATTGCAGTGCCGGTGGTGCTGGCTGCAATGTTCATTTTTGCTTTCGGAATTGTCACCCTCGGGCTTGGCTTTGCGTTGTATTGGTTGCTGCCACCAGCCACGGTCGTATGGGCGCTGGTTTATTTCGGGACAACGCTCGGCGGTCCGCGCTCGGCGACGATCGGCATGCGGTTGGTCGATCTCGAAATGCGAACCTGGTACGGCGCACCCGCTTACTTTGTCCTCGGGGCTGTGCACGCCATCGGATTTTGGTTCACGATATCATTCTTTACGCCTTTCATTCTGCTCGTCGCCTTTTTCAATGATCGGCGACGCCTCCTGCACGATATGCTTTTGGGCACGGTGGTTATCAACAACGAGTCCCGAGCCGCAATGCTTCGATCGTCCCTGCAGGGCGCCACCGGATAGAACCACCTTTGACGAGAGCCTTCGGTCGCGCGATGCTTGCCCGGAAGACTCGAAACCCACGGCCTCATCAGTGACCCAGCATTCGCGCGACACACCGCAGTTCTACCTGACCGCGCCGTCGCCCTGCCCCTATCTGGAAGGCCAGGAAGAGCGCAAGGTGTTTACCCATCTCGTTGGAGAACGAGCGGGAGAGTTGAACGATCTTCTGACCCACGGCGGCTTTCGCCGCAGCCAGTCCATTGCATACAGGCCTGCCTGCGAGGGATGCCGCGCCTGCGTCTCCGTGCGCGTCATCGCTGCGGACTTCGTCCCTTCGCGAAACATGCGCCGGATCGCAGAGCGCAATTCCGACATCATCGGCAACATGCGTTCACCAGCTCCTACGTCGGAGCAATATTCGGTCTTTCGTGCCTACCTTGATGCCCGACACCGCGACGGCGGCATGGCCGACATGACCGTGCTCGACTACGCGATGATGGTCGAGGACAGCCACGTCGACACTCGTGTCATCGAGTATCGCCGGCGAGGACCTGATGCGGGAATCAATGGTCGCGGCAGCGGACAAATACTCGCGGTTGCGCTCACGGATGTACTGAGCGATGGGCTGTCGATGGTCTACTCGTTTTTCGAGCCCGAGGAAGCTGAGCGATCACTTGGAACGTTCATGATCCTCGACCACATCGAACGCGCAAAGCGAATGGGGCTTCCCTACGTCTATCTTGGCTATTGGGTGTCCGGCTCGCGTAAGATGGACTACAAGGGACGCTTTCTGCCGCAAGAGCGTCTGATGCCTTCCGGCTGGAGCCGCATTGAGTAGCGTTCAGCGTCCGAGCGCGAAATCGGCCAACAATTTCATATTCAGAGCAATAATCGCAGCGGCGGTCAGCGCCGCCAGGAAAGTTACCCATCGGGGCGCAACCAGCTTTCCCATCTTTTTCGCATCGGCTGTAAACATCACCAGCGGCACTATCGCGAACGGCAATTGGAGGCTGAGCACGACCTGCGAAAGAATAAGCAGCTGTGCCGTGCCTCTCTCACCGAACCAGATGGTCACAACCGCTGCGGGCACGATTGCGATAGCCCGCGTCAGGAGCCGCCGCGCCCAGCCCGGCAGGCGAATATCGAGGAATCCCTCCATGACAATCTGACCGGAAAGCGTGGCGGTTACGGTTGAATTCAGACCGCAACACAACAATGCGATTCCGAAAAGCGTCGGCGCAAGCGCCGAGCCGAGAAGAGGTTCAATGAATGAATGTGCCTGATCGAGTTCAGCGACATCCAGTTTTCCCGCCCTGTGAAACGTTGATGCTGCCAGGATCAGGATTGATGCATTGATCAAGAGCGCAAACATCAACGCGATCGTAGAATCTACTGTCGCCAGCTTGATCGCCTCGCGTCGGTCGCTGATGCTTTCGCCGAAGCGCCGCGTCTGCACGACACCCGAATGCAGATAGAGATTGTGCGGCATCACTGTCGCGCCGAGGATGCCGAGCGCGAGATAAAGCATGTCGGGATTCGTAACGATTTCAGTTGTAGGCGCGAAGCCTCGGATCACTTCTCCCCAATCCGGGTCAGCCATCGCGATTTGCACTGCAAAACACACCGCGATCACTCCAAGAAGCGTGACAACAAACGCCTCGACATACCGAAAGCCGAGATTTTGCATCCAGAGCACGAGAAAAACGTCGAGGGCGGTCAGCAAGACTCCGATCTCGAGCGGAACATGAAACAGCAGGTTCAGTCCGATCGCGGTCCCGATCACCTCCGCAAGATCAGTGGCGCAAATGGCAATCTCAGCCAGAATCCATAGAGGCCATGCGACCGCACGTGGAAAGGCATCGCGGCACGCCTGCGCAAGATCGCGTCCAGTCGCGATTCCGAGGCGGGCACAAAGGGCCTGCAGCAGAATGGCCATGAGATTCGAGAGCAACGCGATCGTCAAAAGCGCGTAGCCAAATTTGGACCCCCCCGCGAGCGAGGTCGCCCAATTGCCCGGGTCCATGTACCCGACGGCAACCAGATAGCCCGGGCCAAGAAATGCGATCAGCTTCCTGCCCATCGAGCCGGTCGGCCGCGTCGGAATCGATCCGAACACTTCGGCAAGCGGCGGCCGCACGCGTTCGCGTCTCCAGCTGCCCGCGGTGGCCGGTGTAGGGTCGGATGAACGCCACATAGGCGTCAGTATATTCAGTTGCGAATAATTTGCAATTGCAGCAGGCGGAACAATGCAAAATCAATCGGGTTATCCGGTACTTGCGATTGGGGCGTCGAATAGGACCGATCTCTGGAAGCTACTCCCGCGCCCATTTCGTTCCCTCTACCGCTCCGGAGCACCGCGGCCCTATGCAGACGACCCGCTTGGCTTTTCCGTTACTGGTCACGCTGCTGGCGATGCCCGGCACCGCCTGGGCAGCCGAAGGCGCCGTCAAGGGTCCTTCCGAGGCAATCTTTGTCGGACAGGTCATCGTGCTCATGCTCGTCGGCAGGCTGCTCGGCGAATTGATGCTTCGGCTTCGCCAGCCCGCCGTCATGGGCCAGCTCGTCGCCGGACTGCTGCTGGGGCCTTCGCTGTTCGGGTGGCTTGCGCCCGACCTGCAACACGCGCTCTTTCCCCGCACGCCCGAACAGAAAGCCATGATCGATGCCATCTCGCAGTTTGGCATACTGCTCCTGCTTCTGCTCACCGGGATGGAGACCGATCTCAAGCTGGTCCGCCACACGGGGCGAGCCGCCATATATGCTTCGATTTCCGGCATTCTTGTTCCGTTCATATGCGGCGTGGCATTGGGCGAAATGTTGCCGGACAGCCTCCTTCCCGATCCCGAAAAGAGGCTGATCACCTCGCTTTTTCTCGGAACCGCGCTCTCCATAGCATCAGTGAAAATTGTCGCGATGGTTATTCGCGAGATGAACTTCATGCGCCGTGTGGTGGGTCAGGTGATCCTCGCGTCGGCAATCATCGATGACAGCATAGGCTGGGTAATCGTTTCGATCATCTTCAGTCTCGCTTTGCACGGCTCGATTGAAGTCGGTTCGCTCGCGCAAAGCCTGATCGGGACAATCATCTTCATGGTTGCGAGCCTCACGATCGGACGGCGAGCCGTTTTTTTCACAATTCGCTGGGTCAATGATTATTTTGTCAGCGAATTCGCGGTCATTACCGCCATTCTCATCATCATGAGCGGAATGGCCCTGATCACCCATGCAATCGGCGTGCATACCGTGCTCGGCGCCTTCGTCGCCGGCATTCTTGTTGGCGAATCGCCGATCCTCACGCGCCACATCGACGAACAACTTCGCGGGCTGATTACGGCATTCTTCGCACCGGTCTTTTTCGGGATTGCGGGCCTGAGTGCCGACCTTACGATTCTTTTTGATGCATCGGTTGCGTTGTTGACCGCCGGTCTCATTCTGATCGCGAGTATCGGCAAATTCAGCGGCGCGTTCATCGGGGCGGAACTCGGCGGTCTTACGCGCCGCGAGGGTTTTGCCCTCGCATGCGGAATGAATGCACGCGGCTCGACGGAGGTTATTATCGCGACTGTCGGCCTCTCGATGGGTGCGCTCAATCAGGATTTGTTCACAATGATCGTGGCGATGGCCGTGCTGACCACAATGGCTATGCCTCCGACCTTACGATGGGCGCTCAGCCGCATACCCCTGCGTGAGGAGGAAAGGCGCCGCCTCGAGCGCGAGGAATTGGAATCGCGCGGCTTCGTGCCAAATCTGGAGCGTCTCCTGATTGCAGTCGACGACAGCGCGAATGGCAGATTTGCCTCGCGCGTTGCCGGCATGCTGGCCGGCACGCATGGAATGCCGACGACGGTCTTGCATATTCCCGATCCTGAAAAAATCGAGAGCACGCCGCCTGTCGACGAAAAGAATGGCGCATTGCAGCGCGATCTTCGCAAGCAGTCGGTTGCGCAGGAAAAGCAGAACGGCGCATCAGACCTGGCAAAAAGCGAAGAGCAGAGCGGAGCGGAAGCGGATATTGAAGCGGCCAAGATGGAACGCGTCAGCGGGGCAGTGCAAAAGGCAGCGGCCGAGATCAAGGAGAAGCAGGGCGCCGATGAACAGAATGGTAAAGAGGTCGACGTCACTACGGTCGTGCACGAACAGCCAAGCCCCGCAGTTATCGCCGAAGAGGCGAAGAAGGGTTATGACGCATTTATTATCGGACTTGGGGAAACCTCCGCGCTTTCGGGCGAGTTCGGCCCTGGCGTGACCAATCTGGCCAAAGGGTTCAAGGGACCGCTCATCGTTTCAGTCGCGCGCGACGATCTGCTGCAGAACCCCGATGGCAAATTCAGCATCCTCGTACCGGTCAACGGCACCGAGCCCTCCAGGCGCGCGGCAGAAGTGGCCATCACGCTCGCGCGCGCAACAAGAGCGCAACTCACGGTCCTCTATGTCGCCGGACGGACGGGAAACCGGAGAGGTAGTAAACGCAGACTCCGCAGTCGGCGCCAGGAAGAGGCAATCCTCAAGGATATCGTAGCAATCGCCGACGGGTACAATATGAGCATCCGAACGGCGGTGGTTGCCGAGAGCGCGGCTGACGAGGCCATCCTCGCCGAACTCGATCGGCGTCGACATAATCTCGTCGCCATGGGCGTGGGCCGGCGTCCAGAAGGCGAAAATCTTTTCTTCGGGGAAACCGCTGCGGCACTGCTTGAAAAGTCGAAGCGCTCTCTGCTCTTGATCGCGACCTGACCAGAACAGAATCTGTTGCGAATGGAAATGTGCGCCTGTCCGCCCGGACTGTTGCGGTCCATCCAGGTCCTTGCAGTGCACAATCTCTCAGACGCGAATGCCCGCAGACATGCGACAGAGCGACGTGCGACAGAGCGCCATCCTTTTTAAAGGAGCGGTGACAATTCTTCGAAAGAATCCCGCACTGGAATTACTCAGTTCGTTTCCGTATCCGCGCCATTGCTCTTTCCTCCATTCGGCAGACCACGGAACTTGTTGTTCTTTGGAAATCCCTTCGGCGCAATTCGGCCGGCGTCGGCGCGATTGCCGCGCCAGTCCTTCATCTCCTTCAGGGGAAGGGTAAAGCTTCGGCCGGCAGTATCTGTCCAGCACAAGCCCTTGTCCGCGTGGAATGTCGCAATGTCTGAAAGACCCTTCTCTTTGTAGCGCTGCAAGCGAACACCGCGGCCACGGCCCATTTCGGGTACCTGATTGAGGGCAAAGATCAGCATCTTTCTGTTTTCCCCGATCGCAGCAACAAATTCGCCGTCGACCTCTGTCAGGGCGGCTGCCTTGTCAGGCGGCTTGAGATTGAGCACCTGCTTGCCCTTGCGCGTGGTGCCGAGAACTTCGTCTTCCGGCACCACAAACCCATTGCCGGCATAACTTGCCACGAGAAATTTGCGGCCGCCCTGGTAGGACAACGCCGCGACTGCGTCTGAATCCTGATCGAGATCAATGAACAATCTCAGCGGTTCCCCGTGGCCGCGTCCTCCCGGCAGTTTCGAAGCTTCGATGGTGTAAAAGCGCCCGTTGCTTCCAAAAATCAGAATCTTTGCCGTGGTTTCGGTTGGAAAGGCGAATTTCAGCGAGTCATCCGTCTTGAACGTGACACCCGACAGATCGGTGACATGGCCACGCAATGCACGGATCCAACCCTTGTCGGATACCACAACAGTGATCGGCTCGCGTACAAGCATTGCCTCTTCGATGGCCGCTTCATCATGCGCGGGTGCAATGCCGAAGGTCGTTCTGCGCCTGCCGAGCGCGGTCTTTGGGCCAAAGGTCTCTTTCAGCTCCTTGATCTGACCAGATATCGTTTTCCATTGCTGGGCACTTGAGCCGATCAGGGATTTCAGCTTTGTTCGCTCCTCCCTCAGGGCCTTCTCTTCCGCTCGAATTTCCATTTCCTCGAGCCGGCGCAGATTGCGAAGCCGCATATTGAGAATTGCTTCTGCCTGCACCTCGCTGAGCTTGAAGGTTCTCATCAGCACCGGTTTCGGCTCATCCTCGTTGCGGATGATCTTGATGACCTTATCGAGATTGAGATAGGCGACCAGATACCCGCCGAGAACTTCCAATCGATGCTCGATCTGGGCGAGCCGATGCCTCGAACGGCGCAGCAGCACCTCGCGCCGATGATCAAGCCATTCACGCAAGGCTTCGGACAGGCCGAGCACCTGCGGAATCCGGCCTTTCACCAGCACATTCATGTTCAGCGGAATACGGCTCTCAAGCTCCGTGAGCTTGAAAAGAGACTCCATCATCAGTTCGGGATCGACGGAACGAGACCGCGGCTCGATCACCAGCCGAACATCCTCGGCGGATTCGTCGCGCACGTCGGCCACGAGCGGCAGCTTCTTCTCGTTTATGAGTTCGGCAAGCTTTTCAACAAGACGCGATTTTTGCACAAGCCACGGAATTTCGGTGACCACGACCACGTAGGTCCCGCGACCCGTATCTTCCTGCTTCCAGCGGGCACGAACGCGAAATGAACCTCGGCCGGTGTTGTATGCCTCGGCTATACTCTCGGGGGTCTCCACGATCACCCCGCCGGTAGGGAAATCGGGACCTTTCACGTACTTCAATAGAGTGCGACTGCGAGCCTTCGGATTATCGATCAGATACAGAGCGGCATCGCACAGTTCAGCAACATTGTGAGGAGGAATGGCAGTGGCCATCCCGACGGCGATACCTTGCGATCCGTTTGCAAGCAGATTTGGGAAAGCGCCGGGGAGCACAACCGGCTCTTCGTTGGCGCCATCGTAAGTAGAGCGGAAGTCGACGGCATCCTCGTCGATCCCCTCGATCAGGAGGCGCGCGACTTCGGTTAGACGCGCCTCGGTGTAGCGCATCGCGGCGGCGTTATCGCCATCCACATTCCCGAAATTGCCCTGCCCATCGATCAGCGGATATCGCTGCGCGAAATCCTGAGCGAGCCGGACGAGAGCGTCATAAATGGCTTGGTCGCCGTGCGGATGGAAGTTACCCATCACGTCGCCAACAACCTTCGCCGACTTCTTGAATGCGGCGCCAGGATCGAGCCGCAGCAGCCGCATTCCGTACAGAATTCGGCGGTGGACTGGTTTGAGACCGTCACGCGCATCCGGTAATGCGCGATTCATGATCGTGGAAAGCGCGTAGGCGAGATAGCGCTCTTCCAGCGCCTCCCGCAGCGCAACTTCTTCAACTTCGCCTTTGTCCGGGGGAATCAGTCTTTTGCCCATACCCGATAGCTAATCTGTTGTGAAAGGATGAACAAGCGATGAACGGGCCAGCCATCTATTCTTCCAGATTTCTCGATTATCATTTGTGAACTTCAAAGCCCTGATCAGCGTTACTGCACAAGTTCAAGCAGGGGGCGACATCTATTTCGATGGAGGAATCAATGCGCCGAACGATCCTTGCAGCCGCCGCAAGTCTCGCGATTTTGGCCGGGACTTCTCTTGCGCCAAATCGGGCCGAGGCCATGACGATCGCAATGCCCGCAGGCATCGCCGCCGCGGTCGACGGCACCAACCTCGCCCAGGACATCGCCTATGTATGCCGCCGCGTCTGGCGCTGCGGACCCTGGGGTTGCGGCTGGCGAAGGCACTGCTGGTGGACGGGGCCGCGCCGTCATTGGCGCCGCCGGTATTGGTGGTAATCGCTCCTCCCGAACACCGGCCGGTCCATGTGGCCGGCCGGTACCGCTAGATGGGAGCCTGCAAGGCCCTGTTCAGGGCAGCAATGAAATGCGCACGTTCCTCGCTCAACGCCAGCCCGCGCGGCTCCAGAGCATGCCGCGTGAGGAAATAGCCCGTTAAGGCGAATCCATCGGCAATATCACTGCCTGTCGGTAGCGCATCAGGAATGCGAAGGAAGCGCGGAAGCCGCAGCATCTTGTCAGCCCAGGGCTCCCCGGCTGCACGTGAAACTGCGCGACCGGATTTTGGGGACACGAAAATCAGATCGCTGGAAACACCGGTCGCCGCGCACCGTTCGAGATCCAGGCCGAAGCCGAGCTCGGAAAGCAATTGTAGCTCGAAGCGAACAACCATCCGTCCGGCGAGCCCAGGATCTACCACCTGATCGAGGATTTCCTCCAACGATTCATGCAGTGCCGGATGCGGGTCGCGTTCGGGCAATAACCGCACGAGCGTTGCGAGATGACCTACGGCATAGACCGCATGCGCCAGCGAAAAAAAGCCGGCCGCTCTGAGGTGCAATCCCTCGACAGTATAGTTGCCAAGGTGTTCATCAAGGCGTGCACGCCACCCAACGTTCACACTGTTGCCGACCTGCAGGATGGGCTTCAAACGGGAGCCAAATCCGCCGCGCACAAGACCCAGATGCCGGCCGTGCGCATGCGTCATCAATTCGAGGATGGCGTTTGCCTCCCCGTGGCGTTTGACTCCGACTACAATGCCTTCATCAGTCCAGTGCATGGTCGCGCAAGGCACCCACCGTGGCGCTATTCCGCGCTGTATGGAATTTCGCTGTCATGAGATAGGAGCTGTTTGCAGAGCTCATGTCAGAATGATCTTTATCTCAAGTAAGAGCTGTGGCGCTCTCTCACCTCATCCCTTCGGGAATTCGAGCCCGATTGCCTCGAACCGCTCGGGATCCTTGTCCCAGTTCTCGCGCACCTTCACGAACAGGAACAGATGTACCTTTGCATCCACGATTTCTGCAATCTCCCTGCGCGCGGATGCGCCGATGGCCTTGATCGTCCGTCCTCCTTTGCCAAGCACAATCTTGCGCTGACTCTCACGCTCCACATAGATCGTCTGCTCGATACGCAAATCGCCGCCGCGCAATTCCTTCCAGACATCCGTTTCGACCGTGGAGCGGTAAGGCACTTCCTGATGCAGGCGCTCGAGCATCTTCTCGCGCGTGATCTCGGCCGCGAGCTGCCGCATTGGTGCATCGGAAATCTGATCCTCAGGATAAAGCCAGGGGCCGACCGGCACTCTGTCCGCGAGCCATTTCTTGAGATCCGCTACGCCATCTCCCGTCAAGGCCGAAATCATGAACGTGCCCTCGAACGACCCCTTTTCGTTCGATTGCCGCGCCAACCCGAGCAATGCCTCTTTCGTAACGAGGTCGATCTTGTTCAGGACCAGAAATCTTTTCGAGCTCACGTCATGAAGTCCGGCGAGGATTCTTTCGGTATCTTCTTCTATTCCGGCACGAGCGTCGATGAGAAGGCCGACCAAGTCCGCCTCCTGGGCGCCGGTCCAGGCCGAGGTGACCATGGCGCGATCAAGGTTGCGGCGCGGCTTAAATATGCCCGGCGTGTCCACGAAGACGAGTTGCGATTTCGCTTCGATTGCGATTCCGCGGACGCGTGCACGTGTGGTCTGTACCTTTCGGGAGACGATGCTGACCTTCGAGCCGACCAGCGCATTGAGCAGCGTTGACTTGCCGGCATTGGGCGCGCCAATCAAGGCAACAAAGCCGCAGCGACGCTCTTCTTCGGCCCGAGGGCGCGGCTCAGCCATCAAGCTTGTCCGCCGACACGCCGACGCGGGCAAGCATTGCGGCGGCAGCGGCCTGCTCTGCGGCGCGTTTCGAATTGCCGAGCCCCTCCGCTGGTTGCCTGTCGGGAAGCACAACGGCGACGCGAAACTCGGGGTCGTGATGTGGCCCGGTTCGAGCCAACTCACGGTAGGCCGGCGTCGGAAGCCCACGCGCTTGAGCCCATTCCTGCAATATGGTTTTTGCATCGCGCAGCGGCCGCAGTGGCTTGAGCATGCGCTCTTTCCAGAAGCGAACAATCAGATCGTTTGCTGCATTGTAACCGCCGTCGAGAAACACTGCTCCGACAAGCGCCTCGCACACGTCGGCAAGAATGGTTGTCCGCCGGCGCCCTCCCGCGTGCGACTCCGAATTGCCGAGCTTGAGCGCGGGCCCGAGATCCATCGCGCGAGCCACGTCGGCACAAGTCTCCTTTCGCACCAGATCGGCCAGCCTGCGCGACAGCTCACCTTCGTTCGCTTTCGGAAATGCTTTATAGAGCATGTCCGAGATCACAAGACCCAGCACATGGTCGCCCAGGAACTCCAGCCGCTGATAGCTCGCTGCGCGATTTCCGCCTGAGAGCGCCGAAATGTGCGTGAGCGCGCGTTCCAGCAGGTCCTTGTCGGCGAACCGGTAGCCGATTCTGTCCTCGAGTGCCGTCCTGTCCTTGGCCTTGCGGCTCATCTGACAATCGTGAACAGCCTGTTCCAGCGTACAGACAAAGGCCAGCGCCAGAATTGCCACGCGCGCTCGCCCTCATAGACCGAAAAGAAGATAATCTGCGCCTTGCCGACAATATTCTCGAACGGAACCATACCGACCTGGCTGAAACGGCTGTCCGTCGAATTGTCCCGATTGTCTCCCATCATGAAATAGTGGCCAGGGGGAACCGTGTAGACCTGGGTGTTATCGGCGAATCCGTTTTCGACAAGATCAAGCGTGTAGAAGCTCACGCCATTGGGCAGCGTATCCTTCCACCGCTTGACCGGCGCCTCACGCACGCCCTCCTCAGTTTCAATAAAATCCGGTGCCCGTTCGTGTTTCACCGGCACGCCATTGATGCTCACGATGCCGTCGTTCACCTGTATCCTGTCGCCGGGTAATCCGATCACTCGCTTGATGTAGTCGGTGGACGGATCCTTCGGAAGTCGGAACACGACGACGTCGCCGCGTTCAGGCAGCCAGGCTCCAGGAATGCGTCCGGAGAAGATTGGGGGTGACAGCGGCAAGGAATACTTGCTGTAACCGTAACTGTACTTGGAGACAAATAAGTAATCCCCAACAAGCAACGTGGCTTTCATCGATCCCGATGGAATGTTGAAAGGCTGAAAGAGGAAGGTTCTAATGATCAGCGCAATAATCAGCGCATGAACGATCACGCGTACCGTTTCGGCGACGCCGCCCTCTTTTCGCTTGGTTCCAGATGTCACGCTCATATAGGCCTTTCGTCCCTCAAAACGGCTTGCGCACCCCGGCGACCTTGTAGCGGCTGCAACCCGGCCAAGCAATGAACAAGGCCGGACAAGCGCATCCCGAAAAACCCTCTCACCGCTCCGCAAATGCAGCCTTTTACCCTCAATCGCGGACTCCTGATGCGGGCACCGCTGAAATGACGACGATCGCCTGCGCAGTCGGCCCTTCATCCGTAAGAGAGACGTCGATTCTTGCTTCGCAGCCCGAAGGCGTGATCTTGCGCAGGCGCGCCAGCGCCCCGCCCGTGAGATTCATGGTTGGCCGTCCTCCAGCCATGTTGACCACCCCCATGTCACGCCAAAAGACGCCGGCACGGAGTCCGGTGCCCAGCGCCTTGGCGCACGCTTCCTTGGCAGCAAAACGCTTGGCGTAGGTCTCGATCGAGTTGGCCCGCTTTTCCGCCTTCTCGCGTTCGACCGAGGTGAATACTCGCCCAAGGAATCGTTCACCGTGCCGCTCTATGACCTTCGCGATCCTTCGCACGTCGACGATATCTGAGCCGAGCCCGATGATCATGCCACGGCCTTCTGTCGCCCGCGGTCCATCGCTGCACGCATGAACTTCACGGTTTCACTCAGACCGTCAAAGATTGATTCGCTCACCAGAAAATGTCCGATATTGAGCTCAACGATTTGAGGCACGGAAGCGATCATTTCCGCCGTTCCGAAGTCAAGGCCGTGCCCCGCATGCACCTCAAGTCCGAGACCGGCAGCAAGGCCCGCGCCGGCGCAGATGAGTTGCCACTCGCGCTCGGCGTCCGGGATTCGTCCTTCGGCCAATGCATCGCACCAGGCACCGGTATGAATTTCGATAACGGGGGCCCCGAGTTCGACCGCCATTTCGATTTGCTCCGGCACGGCCGCGATGAATAGAGAAACCCGGATTCCGGCGTGCTTGAGCCGATGCACCACGGGAGCCAACTGCGCCCGCTGTTTCACGACATCCAGACCACCCTCCGTCGTGCGCTCGGTGCGCTTCTCTGGAACGAGACACGCAGCGTGAGGCCTGGTGCGGAGCGCGATCGCGGTCATCTCTTCGGTGGCCGCCATTTCCAGATTGAGCGGCTTGTCTATTTCCTCCTTCAACCTGGCGATATCGTCATCGCGAATGTGACGACGGTCCTCCCGCAGGTGCGCCGTTATCCCGTCGCAGCCGGCTGCGATTGCAAGCCGCGCCGCCCGTACGGGATCGGGATGACGGCCGCCACGCGCATTGCGGATGGTCGCAACATGGTCGACATTGACGCCGAGGCGAATACGACTCATGCGTGGTCCCTGCGCCTCGCCGCCCAACTCACCACCTCGTTGTCAGTGGACATGCCTCAGCCGTTTACGCGTTCCGCCTTGGCAACGACAGGCTTGGCGCGCAATTGCGCCAGAATGCCCGTGAGATGCTTGAGATCGTAGACCTCAAGGTCAATCGTCACGTCCGTAAAGTCGGGTGCCCGGCGAGTCATCCGGATGTTGTCGATATTTCCGTCGTGCTCGGCAATCACCTGCGCGATTTGAGCAAGAGATCCAGGCTCGTTGACTGATTGAACCGCAATACGGGCCGGAAACCGACGCGGCGTCCTATCCTCTTCATCCCAGCGCACATCGAGCCAGCGTTCAGGCTTATCCTCGAACTCGCTCAAGTCAGGCGACTGAATGGGGTAAATGGTGATGCCTTCTCCGGGCGAGAGGATTCCGACGATTCGGTCGCCGGGCACCGCTCCGCCATTGGGCGCAAACCGTACAGGAAGGTCGCCGTTGATCCCGCGGATCGGAATGGCATGTCCAGGCGCGCTGTCGGGAACCCTGAATTTCACCGATGTCAACTTGCGCAAGCCGAACCAGCCGCTTTCGGATTTTGGTCGCGCGGCCATGGCAGCGGCTCGTTCTTCCTTGTAGTCCGGATACATGGCGCGGGCGACATCGGATGCCTTCAATTCACCACGCCCGACTGCGGCCATGACATCCTCGATCGAGCTACGCGCGAGCCGTGGCAGCGCCCCCATCAGATTTGCGTCGGAATAGGCGATCTTGGCGCGTTGAAACAATCGCTCAACGATGCGGCGGCCGAGACCGGCATATTGCATGCGCACGGCGACGCGCGTCGCGCGGCGGATTGCGGCGCGTGCCTTGCCGGTGACGACGATGGACTCCCAAGCCGCCGGCGGCGCCTTCTGTGCCGCCGAGGTGACGACCTCGACCTCGTCGCCGTTCACCAGTTCAGAGGTCAGCGGCGCGATCTTTCCATTGATCTTGCAGCCGACGGCTGTATTGCCCACGTCGGTATGTACGGCATACGCGAAATCGATCGGCGTTGCTTTCCGCGGCAGGGCGATCAGCTTGCCCTTCGGAGTGAAGCAGAACACCTGGTCGTGGAACAATTCCAGCTTGGTGTGTTCGAGAAATTCCTCGGGGTTCGATCCTTCCGCCAGAAGCTCGATCGTGCGCCGTAGCCACGCATAGGCCGTCGACTCGCGTGAAAGCAGTTCCGTGGGTGAACCGACGTTGTCCTTGTAGAGTGCATGTGCGGCGATGCCGTATTCCGCAATCTCGTGCATCGCCACGGTTCTGATCTGCAGTTCGACACGCTGCTTGCTGGGGCCGATGACGGTCGTGTGTATCGAGCGATAATCGTTCCCCTTCGGCGTCGAAATGTAGTCCTTGAAGCGGCCGGGAACCATCGGCCACGTGCTGTGGACGACACCGAGGGCCTGATAGCAATCGGCCAAGGTCTTAACGATTACCCGGAATCCGAAAATGTCGGACAATTGCTCAAAGCCGACCGACTTGCGCTCCATCTTGCGCCAGATCGAATACGCGCGCTTGCGCCGTCCGGCGACCCGCGCCTCGATACCGCGGTCTGAAAGCTTCTTGGTCAGCTGCTTTTCAATTTCCGAGATCAGAAGCCTGCTGCGCTCCGTCAAGGCATTGAGCCGAGCGGTCACGACCTCGTAGGCTTCCGGATAAAGCTCGCGGAAAGCCAGGTCATCGAGCTCTTCGCGCATCTCGTGCATGCCCATACGGCCGGCAAGCGGTGCGTAGATCTCGAGAGTTTCCTCCGCCGCTCGCCGTCGGACCTCTGGGGGCATGTATTCCAGCGTGCGCATGTTGTGGAGCCGATCGGCCAGCTTGATGAGCAGCACGCGCACATCGTCGGCGATCGCCAGCAGCAGCTTGCGGAGATTTTCCGCCTGCTTGGCTTCCTTGGTTACCAGATCGAGCTTCTTGAGCTTTGTCAGGCCGTCGACCAGGCGGCCGATATCGTGGCCAAAAAGACTGTCGATTTCGGCGCGGGTGGCTTCGGTATCCTCGATCGTGTCATGCAGAAGCGCCGCAGCAATCGTCGCATCATCGAGCTTGAGGTCCGTCAGAATGGCAGCGACCTCGATCGGATGCGAGAAATAGGGATCGCCGGAGGCTCGTCGCTGCTCCCCATGCGCCTTCATGGCGTAGACATAGGCCCGATTGAGCAGCGCTTCGTTTGTGTCCGGATTGTAGCGGCGAACGCGTTCGATCAGGTCGTACTGCCGCATCATCGGCTTTCGCGGCGCAGCGTGCGCCTCCGTTGCCGGCGCAGGGGCGATCGCGCCGGGGCGGGATGGCCGGCTCGGCGGCTGCCTTTGGACGCGCGGAACGTCAGAGCGTGGACGCGCCATCGTATGCCTTGCTGTCGCGATTACGGAACCACGCCAAGGATATCACGTCGCCTTGTCCCAGCCGCAAGGGATTCGGCCAAGAATCAGGCGAAGACCCGGCAAGCTGGCCGGGTCTGCTGAAGAATGGCTTAATTTCTGCTGAAAACTATTCAGTCTCCTCCTCGGGCGGCTCCTCCGGTGGCGCCAGCCCTTCGAGCCCCTTCAGCAGCTCCTCTTCCGTCATTCGGTCGGCGGTGATTTCCGTATCGTCGGAATCGGCGTTGGCGCCCGCACCGGCCCCGATCAGCGGCACCTCGGGCTCGGGTTCGTCGACTTCGACGTATTTCTGCAGACTGTGGATCAGGTCTTCCTTGAGATCGCCCGGCGAGACTGTCGTCTCAGCGATCTCGCGAAGGGCGACGACCGGATTCTTGTCGTTGTCGCGCTCGACCGTGATCTGCGCGCCCGATGAAATCATTCGTGCCCGATGACTCGCGAGCAGCACGAGATCAAATCGGTTCTCAACCTTGTCGATGCAATCTTCTACCGTGACACGGGCCATTGGCTCGTCACTCCATGCAGTGGAACTTGTACCGAATTGTGTTGCTACGTATCCCCTGATGGTCGGAATTTCAAGCATTTTTGTCTTGGTTTAGCCCCAACCGTCTGTTACTCGCAGACTGCGCGCGATTGCGAAAAGATGTTGTTATCGGACTTGGCATTTTTAGATTTGGCGGGCCCGTATAACCGCGCCCGTAGGGCTCAATTGTTCTGATGCGTGGCACGACGCCCTCATTAACGATGATCGGAATCCGTGTGCACGGGGCGCCTGCAACGCACGCGGCTGACGTTTGGAAAAACAGACCAAATACATTTGTGAGACAAAAGCCATGACAGTAACCGGCGAAAAAATTGCTTTGTTTATTGATGGAGCCAATCTTTACGCGACGGCGAAATCGCTTGGTTTCGATATCGATTACAAGCGTCTGCTTCGTGAATTCCAGTCGCGCGGCTATCTGTTGCGCGCGCTCTATTACACCGCTGTGATCGAAGATCAGGAATATTCGTCGATCCGCCCCTTGATCGATTGGCTCGACTATAACGGCTATTCGGTGGTGACGAAGGCGACCAAGGAATTCGTCGACCAGACCGGGCGCCGCAAAGTTAAAGGCAACATGGATATCGAGCTCGCCGTGGATGCGATGGAGATTGCGGGCGCGATCGACCACATGGTGCTTTTTTCAGGAGACGGAGATTTCCGCTCGCTCGTTGAAGCCGTGCAGCGCAAGGGCGTGCGCGTCACCGTGGTCTCCACGGTCGCAACGCAGCCGCCAATGGTGGCGGACGAGCTTCGCCGCCAGGCCGATGTGTTTCTCGACATCGTGGAGCTGCAAAGCAAGATCGGGCGTGATCCTTCCGATCGCCCGCCGCGAGAACCGCGCCCGCCGCGCGAAGACCGAGCAGCCTCGCACACTCCGCAATTCCTGCAGCGTCCGCCGGCAACGACACCCCGTGCAGGGGCTCCGGTCGGCGCAGATGACGATGAAGAGTCGTACGAGTAACCTCCGCACCCATGGCTGAGATCGATGGCAAGCCCGGGCGCAACTGCCCGCGCTGTCCGCGGCTGGTTGCATTCCGAACCTCGTGGCGTGAGAAAGAGCCCACCTGGTTCAATGCACCAGTACCCTCTTTCGGGGGCATCGATTCACGCCTTCTGATCGTCGGTTTGGCCCCTGGGCTGCAGGGCGCCAACCGAACGGGCCGGCCTTTCACCGGCGACTACGCGGGCGTACTGCTCTATGGAACGCTCGGCAAATATGGCTTCGCGAAGGGAACATATGCGGCTCATCCGGAAGATGGCCTCGAACTGATCGACTGCCGCATCACCAATGCCGTGCGCTGCGTTCCGCCGGAAAACAAGCCCACGCCCGAGGAGATCAGGACCTGCCGTGATTTCCTGATCGCGACGATCTCGGAAATGAAAAGATTGCGCGCAATCGTGGCACTGGGACGAGTGGCGCACGAGAGCACGGTCAGGGCGCTCGGTGCCAGACTCGCCGACGCCGAGTTTTCTCACGGCCGCACGCACAAGATCGGATCGATAGCCTTGTTCTGCAGCTATCATTGCTCGCGCTACAACACCAACACAGGTGTGCTCACCCCCGAAATGTTTCACAACGTCTTCGCAGCGGTGAAACGCTATCTCGACGTCTGAAGCCACGCTATGACTTGCTCGGCATTCTTGTCCGGCGGGAATACCGGGTAGAACACCTTGCTGATGATCGCGTCATCCACGATGAGCGCCATTCGCTTGAGCAGCGTCATTCCCGCCACCGAGAATGTCGGAAGCCCGAGCGCTCTGGCCAGCGCCAGCTTCGCATCCGACAAGATCGGGAAAGGCAGGCGCAGCCGCTCCGCGGCTTCTTTTTGATAGGCGCTGTCCTGAGTGGACAGCCCATACAGCTGCCTCACGCCCAAGCGCTTGAGCTCGCCGAAGTGATCGCGGAAGGAGCAGGATTGCGGCGTGCAGCCGCGTGCGCCGGGAATGAGATCCCACCCCTCCGGCGGATCGATGCCCGGAACGCCCGTGCGCGGGTAGATGTAGACGACAGTCCGACCCTGCAGCCGCGAGAGATTGACGGCTGATCCATCGGTCGCCGCCAGCTGCAGATCGGGCATTCTGAGACCGGTCAGGTGAGCTGCGGCGCCGTCGTCCTGGGGCGCTGGAATATCCGAGGGAAGGTGCTGAGGGTTATGAGTGCCCGGCGCTTCCGTCATTGATCATCTCCATAGCTCATGAATTCCATCAGCGATCCGTCGGGATCGCGAAAATAGACAGAAGTCCCCTGCCCCTTTGCACCGAAGCGTTGTATGGGCCCGCGCTCGATCGTGATGCCGTGCCGTGCCAGGTGGGCAATCGCGTCCTTTATCGGGCCTTGCCATTCGAAACAAAGATCGCTGTTGCCCGGCTGCACCGGAAGGCGCGCCACCTCCGCCGGCTGCACACCCGGGCCATGCACATTGAGTTGCTTGTCGCCGAAGCGATATGCCCAGCCGACAGGCCGCTGCACGAGCTCGGCGCCGAGAACTTCGCTGTAGAAACTGTTGGATCGCTGCCAATCCGAAACGTGGATCACGCAGTGATCGAGTTTTGTGGGAAGCATCTGAATTTGCTCTGAATTCTTCCGATCCAAGCCTCACAGCATCTTGATTGATGGCGGCAGTCAAGTGCCACCCGGACGCGCTACCGTGATCTTAGGATCGGCTTCAACTGGGAGGCGGAATCATGAAATTTTTTCACATGATTGGAGTTGCTGCATTCGCAACAATCCTGCTGTCAACGTTCTTGCAATCGGCCGAGGCACAGACTGCCAGTGCGCCACTGAAAAACGCTGAAGGAAAGGAAGTCGGATCGGCCAATCTTGTTCAGACATCGCAAGGCGTGCTGATCAATGTGGCGGTGAAGGGCCTTCCTCCAGGCGAGCACGCCTTGCACGTGCATGAGGTGGGCAAATGCGAGCCCCCCTTCACCTCCGCAGGAGGGCATTTCAATCCCGGCAGCAAAAAGCACGGCATGCTTTCGCCGGAAGGTCAACATGCCGGTGACATGCCCAATCTGCACATCCCGCAGAGCGGAGATCTCACGATCGAGGTTCTCAACGTCAACATCACGCTGGAAAAGGACAAGCCGAACTCGGTGTATGATGCCGACGGCTCCGCGGTCGTCATTCACGCCGGAAGCGATGACTACAAAACCGATCCGACCGGTGAGGCCGGCGGGCGGATCGCCTGCGGAGTCATTCAGTAACTATGAAGATGTCCAAAGATCGTTGATCTGCTCGGGAAAGCACAGTCGCGTCCCTAAGCGAGATGGCCGGAAGAATGTCCGGCCATGGCGTGGTCAACGGAACGAGCAAAGTCAAAATTCTGATTCAATTGTCAAACAGCCCGCGCCGGCCTGAAAGGCAAGCGCCATCGCCCGTATTGTTTGATCGCGGCCCCGGGCAGGCCGGTCTTTCCTGTCCCCTCGCAAAGCGAGGGGGATGGAGCACCGCGAGGCGCACCAACACATTCTCCGCGCTTTGGGGGCGCGGCGTGCGTCC
>DASTHI010000039.1:0-45131 GCA_035718275.1 Pseudolabrys sp.
CCGTCGCGTGGACTATCCGCCGCGCGCCGGCGGGTGAGCGAGCGTTGCCACGCGGACGTGGCGGAATGGTAGACGCAAGGGACTTAAAATCCCTTGGGAGTAATCCCGTCCGGGTTCGAGTCCCGGCGTCCGCACCAGCAATTTCAAGGTGGTACACGGCCGATTGAATCCGGTATCGAAAGCCGCAACCGCAGAATTCGCTTAGGAGTTGGATCGCAAGGGAGGGGAACGGTGCAATTGGATTTCGCCATGAAGATCATCTTCACAGTCATCGCCGTTTCGCTGGCCGTCATCGCGTGGAAATTGCCGATGGCCGGTACGAGCTACGCGCAAGGCGCCGGATGCGGGGGAACGGGCTTCAATCCCTGTTACGTGTCCACGGCGGGAGACGATTTTCTCAATGTCAAGGTCGTGAAGCGCTGACGGCAATCCGCTTGCGCACAAGAAAAGGAGGCCGCCGGCGGGCGGCCTCCTTGGGCAGTCAGGCATAAGCTCGGGGAGGGGGCGCTTAGCTCTGACTGCCGATGCCGAAATCCAGGAAATTCCTGTAAGCGCCGGGCGCAGAGACGAACGGCTCGTCAATGGTCGGCGATGGAGCACGCATGCCGGGCACGTGCGGCGCGCGTGTGCTTTGGTATTGTGCGCGTGCCCTCGACATTTCGCTGCGGTCCTGCGCGCCGGCGGCGTGCGCGAGAGCCGGCGCAGCCGTCGAAAACACCAGGGCAACAATCAACATCTTCGTTTTCATGATCTTTGTCCGTTGTTCGAAAGCAGAGGAATGTTCTGCTCGCCGTCCATCTCGCGCGGCGGCGGCTCACATTCAATCAACGTTAAATTCACGACGGCGTGGCTTTCGCTCACACAAACGTCAGGGAATAAATCAAAGGCAAAAATTACCTTCGGATGGGCAAGCGGAGATCATCGAACGGGAAAAACGAACGCGAAGAGATTGTTTTTCTCTCCATGATCGACGAAAGGAGCATATGCACAGCGCACATTGCAGCTATTTAAGCTGCGCGCGCAGAATCCGGCTTCAGGATTCCAGCACGTACTCTCCCGGAGCATCGCCGAGAGGAACGCGGCCGCCCGCCATGGCGGGAGGAGACACTTTCGTCGACGAGTGCTGCTTGAGCCAGTCGCGCCAGCACGGCCACCATGAGCCCTCATGGTGAACTGCACTTTTTTCCCACGTGTCGGGATCGACATAGACGTCTTCTTCCCGGTGGGTCGCGATCTGATGATAGCGACGCGGATTTCCGGGCGGATTGACAACCCCGGCATTGTGGCCGCCGTTCGAGAGGACGAAGGTGACGTCGGAGTGCGTCAGCATCTGGATCTTGTAAACCGACCGCCACGGCGCGACGTGATCGGTGATCGTGCTGACGGCAAAGATCGGAGTATGAATGTCACGCAAGGAAACGGGACGCCCGCCAACCTTATAGCGACCTGCGGCAAGGTCATTGTTCAGGAAGAAATGCCTGAGATATTCCGAGTGCATCCGGTACGGCATGCGGGTTGCGTCCGCATTCCACGCCATGAGATCGAACATGGGCTGGCGCTCGCCCATGAGATAACTGTGCACGATTCTCGACCAGATGAGGTCGTTTGAGCGCAGCAGCTGAAAGGCCCCGGCCATCTGCTTGGTGTCGAGAAACCCCCGGGTCGCCATCATCTGCTCGAGAAAGGTGATCTGCGCCTCGTCGATGAACAGCATCAGCTCGCCGGCTTCGGTAAAGTCGGTCTGCGCGGCGAGCAGAGTGATCGTTTTCAGCCTGTTGTCGCCATCGCGCGCCATTGCAGCCGCAGCTGTCGCCAACAGCGTTCCGCCGAGACAGTAGCCGACAGCGTGCACCTGCCGCTCGGGAGTGATGCGTCCGACTTCGGCAAGCGCGGCATCGACACCGAGCGACATGTAATCGGCAAAACCGAGGTCGCGGTCTTCCGCAACCGGATTTTTCCAGGACACCATGAAAACGGTGAAACCTTGCTGCGTAAGGTAGCGGACCAGAGAGTTGTCCGGCGAGAGATCCAAAATGTAGTATTTCATGATCCATGCCGGGATGATCAGAATCGGCTCGGCATAAACCTTCTCGGTGACGGGCGCGTACTGAATAAGCTCCATCAGCCTGTTGCGGAAAACGACCTTCCCGGGAGTGATCGCGACATCGCGACCGACCTTGAACGCATCGGCGCCTGCCGGCTTTTCGTTGTTCAACTCGCGGCCCCAGTCCTCCAGGAAATTGAGTGCGCCGCGAACCAGGTTCATGCCGCGTTGCTGGACCGTTCTTTCGATCACGACGGGATTGGTGAAAAGAAAATTGACCGGCGAATACACGTCAAGGATCTGTCGTGTCGTGAAGGATACGACCTCCTTATGATGTTTCGAGACTCCCGGAACGCCGGTCATGGCGTTGTGCCACCATTGCTGATTGAGCAGGAAGGCTTGATGCATCACATTGAACGGCCATCGCCGCCAGGCCTCGGCCTTGAACCGCCGGTCTTGTGCAAGAGGCTCGATGCAATCGGGGCAATTTGGATCGGCTGCAACGCGCAAGCAATACTGAATATAGCGGCTCCATTGACGCGCGCCTTTTTGCAGCAGTGCAATCTGCGTGTCCGGTGAAAGCAGAAGGTGCTGCAGCCAGTCAAAATAGGCTTGCGACAGCGCGGCAGGCGCAATGCCGCCGGTCAACCGAGCGACCGCCGAGCGCAGAATGAGATCAAGGGACGGTTTCGAAAAGTCCTCACGCTCGGGCGTGGGGAGCAATGGCGCAGACCTTTCGTCTTTCTCGATTGATCGCGATCGATCCTGCGCCGCACCTTTGCTGCTCTTGACCAGACTGACAGCACTCATGACATCGCGCTCCACGCCTTCTTACGGCCACAGGCTATGGAACCGCCCGCGAGGCCGTTGCTGCAAATCAAATGCGTGCTGCCAAGAAGACAAGCAGCACCAGCTTCTATTTGGCTTGCTGGATTTTCGTTACCACAAATTGCCCATTCACGTTCTCGGCATCGAACCGGACCTTGTCGCCTGCCTTCACTGATTTGAGCATCGCCGGGTCGCCGGCCCGATAGACCATGGTCATGCCGTCCTCCATGTCGAACTTTTTCATGGGACCGTGCCGGATCGTGATCTTGCCGGCCGAAGCATCGACCTTCGTCACGACCCCGTTGGTCAGGGCCTGTGCCCAGCCAGAAGCCACAACCGAAAGGGCGAATAGGCAGGCACCCGTCAGGATGGCGACTTTTCTCATCGGTTCTCTCCTCATTTCGCTCGATGACTCACCGCCACAGTCCCGTGCATTCCGGCTTCCCTGTGACCGGGAATGAGGCAGGCGAATTCAAAGGTTCCAGCCTTGCTGAAGTGCCAGAGCATTTCGGCAGTCTTGCCCGGATCGACCGTCTTGGAATTGGGATCGTCGTGCTCCATTTCGGGATATTTTTTCATCAATTCGGCATGCTTGTTGTTGTCGTCCACGTTTCCCAGAGTGAACTCGTGCTTGAGCACGCCCCGATTTTGCAAAATGAACCGCACCTGATCCCCTTTTCTGACATCGATCCGATCGGGAACGAACTGCATGACTCCGTCGCCCTCGCGCATGATCACGGTCACCGTGCGCGCCGGCTTTTTTTCGTTGCCCGGCTCGCCTGCCGAAAAATGGGATGCTTCGTGAGCGCCGGCGATCACGACCGACCATCCCAGACCCAGCACGGCCGCGGCGATCGCTTGCTTGCGAGTCCTCATAGTTGCTCTCCCTTCAATGTCCGTCGTGTCCGCTTCTTCGTGGCTTGACGACGTTGAGCTCGATGTCCCGGGCCGAGCCGGCCTTTCCTTCTCTCCTCGGAGCATGTGGAGCGGCTTCGGATTGGAAGGCGACCGATCCTGACGGGTGCTGGTACCAGCCTGGATCGCGGTAATCGTCGCGGGCGAGCCCCTCGCGCACCTTCATGACCGAGAACATGCCGCCCATCTCGATCGGACCGAACTGTCCGTAGCCGGTCATCATAGGCAGCGTATTGTCGGGCATCGGCATTTCCATCGATCCCATTTCGGCCATGCCGGCCGATCCCATCGGCATGTAGTCCGGCAGCAGTTTGCGAATTGCCCTCGTGAGATCGCGCTGCGGTACGCCGATGAACGTCTTCACGTTGTGGCCCATCGCGTTCATGGTGTGATGCGACTTGTGGCAATGAATCGCCCAGTCGCCCGGCTCGTCGGCGATCAACTCGAACACGCGCATGGCGCCGACCGGCACGTCGGTCGTCACTTCGGGAAAGCGCGCAGTCTCGGGGACCCATCCACCGTCCGTGCAGGTTACGGTGAAGGCCGGTCCGTGCAGATGAATCGGATGATTGGTCATGGTGAGGTTGCCGATGCGCACGCGCACCCGATCACCGCGCCTCACCACAAGCGGATCGATTCCCGGAAAGACCCGGCTGTTCCAGGTCCAAAGGTTGAACTCGGTCATGGTCATGACCTTCGGCAAATAACTGCCGGGCTCGATATCGTAGGTGCTCATGAGGAATACGAAATCGCGATCGACCCGGTACTGCCTCGGATCGCGCGGATGCACGACGATCGCGCCCATCATGCCCATCGCCATCTGGACCATCTCGTCCGCATGCGGATGATACATGAACGTTCCGCTCTTCCTGATTGCGAATTCATAGACGAAGGTCTGGCCGGGCTTGATGTGCGGCTGCGTCAGCCCGCCGACTCCGTCCATTCCGTTCGGCACGAGCATTCCGTGCCAATGCACGGAGGTGTGTTCGGGCAACTTGTTGGACACGAAGATACGAACCTTGTCGCCCTCGACGCATTCAATGGTCGGCCCCGGCGACTGGCCGTTGTAACCCCAGAGATGCGCCTTCATGCCGGGCGCGATCTCGCGTACCACCGGCTCCGCGACCAGATGGAATTCCTTCCAGTCGCCATTCATCCGCCACGGCAGCGTCCATCCATTGAGAGTCACGACCGGCTGGTAAGCCGGACCGCTGGACGGAACGAGTGGCGGTTGCATCGCGGGCGAGTTGGTGCTGACCGCCTCCGGAATCGCCGCAGCCTGCGCACGTCCGCTGACCGCCGCCGCGCCGGCGAGGATGGCGCCGCTGCCGATGAATTTGCGTCGTGAGATCATGGCCTTTTCCTCGCCTCCATCCACTAGTGGCTCGTTACATTTTCGGCTGCGACTTGTGCTGCAGCCGTATCGGCCGCACCCATTCCGCCGCCCACGCTTGCCGCCGAAAGATCGGTGCTTGCGAGCCAGAAGTCGCGCAGGGCCTCGACCGCAGCGGCATTCGCGCTCAGCTTTTGTTGTGCCTCGGTGAGCAGCGTGAATACGTCGACCTGCATGGCGCCGTAGCGCAGCATCATCTCGTCCGAGATGATCTTTCGCAGTGGGAGCACGTTGCGCTGGTAGTGACGCGCAATATCGTAGCTGCTGCGATAGTTGCCGTAGGCTTCGCGTGCTTCCGACCGCACATTGACAGCCTTCTGCGCGAGCCGGTTGACCGCTTGCAGATAAGTTTGCTCGGCGTCACGGACCCGCGCCTCGCCGAAATCGAACAGTGGCACCTCGAACGAGACCGTGAATCCACGATCCCTGATGTGCTCGCCGTTTTCCTTGTCCTTCGTGATCTTGTCGGCATACCCGGCTTCCAGGACATTGATGAATCGCGTCGCGTTCGTCAGGCCGTAGGACCGGGCGATATTATCGAGTTCGATCCGGGATATTTGCAGATCGACACGGCTGCGCACGGCTGCCTGTTCGACTTTCGGCAGCGTCAGAGGGTGCCGGGGAAGACTGGGAAGCGTTTTGGGCAGCACAAAATCAAGATCCTTGCCCCAGAGGCCGAGTGCGCGAACCAGACGCTCACGTTCCTTCATGGCCCGCTGGCGCGCGACGGCCAGGCGAGCCGCGACATCGGAATAGAAAACCTGCTCGCGCGCCTGGTCGAGCTTGTTCATAGCGCCAGTCTCGCCGAGGCGCTTCGCAAGCTGCACCATTGTCTCTGCCGCGGAGTTCGTTTCGGTGAGCAGATCGACCAACTGTCGTGCGGCGACCGCGCGATAGAACGCATGGCGGGCTTCAGTCGCCAGCCGCAAAGTTTCGAGGGCCGCAAGCAGTTGCGCCTGGCGAAAACGATCGTTTGCGATTTCGGTGCGGACAGGCAGCGTCGCCAGTGCGAGGATGTCGGCAACGATCTGGCGCTCGATCTCAATTTCAGCCGAGCCGGCGATGCGCATGACTGAAAATTTCGGGTTCGGCGGCAGCAACTGCTGCACGCGCACCGCATCGGCGATACCGAGGCTATTGTAGGCGGCCTGCAGCCCGCGATTGTTGAGCAGCGCGACCTGCACGGCTGCATCGGCGGTCAACGATCGCCGGAGCAGTTTCTCGACTCTGCGACGCGCCTCTGCCGCATCGTCCTCGCTGGCGATCGAAATCACGTCCTTGTTGAGTGACTTTTCCGCGATTGCAGCCGGCAGCCACATGCCACCATCGGGGGAAAAGGTTTGACAGGCGGCGAGCAATATTGCGAGAGCCAATGCGCCAAGACTGAGGATGAACGAGCGGCCGCTCATTTTTCGTCCGTCTTCATTTGTTGCGGCGCGGGCGTTCCCCACTGCGCGGGCTCGACCGGACGCACAGTGTTGAAATCGCCAATCACCGAGCGATAGGTCACCGGCGCCACGCGAACATTCGGGTCGGCCGGGTCGGGCCCTGCCATGGGGCTTTTCGGTGCGGATGCGCATCCTTGCGCCGCCGCCCCGGCAATCAAGAGCAGGACAGCCCGGACGATCCAGGCACAGCCTCTCTGCCGTCTTGGTCCGGACGGCATCGACCGATCATCGAAAGACATCGGAGTTCCCTCAACAGGCGAACATGTTGAACACGCACGGCGAAGATCCGCCGTCGTGACGTCGCTCAAATCGCCAGGAGGACTCTCGGGGGGCGGTCAATTCTTTCGAAGCCGCGGCCAAAGAGGCTTGCGGAGGGAGCAAAGGCGATCGCTGCAGATATGCGCAACGGAATGGAGGTGATGTTGGAGCCAGGCGCGATGGCCGCATTCACCCCGAAAAGGCCGCAGCACTTCTCACCGTCGCGATGGCTGTCCTGGGCGGGAGCCGATTGGTCGTGGTGATCGTGTTCTGCTGCATCGTGGTGCGCGGCCGCGCTACGAATGTCTTCAAAGCAGTGGGCGAGGGAAGGAGCAGCCGCGACAACGACTGCCGTGACGGGTGTTGAGAGGGCAAGCGCATATAGCGCGACTAGGACGAAGCCTACGCGTCGACGCCAGCTCTTGCGTGCGATCAACGACATGATCCGATGCACCAGACCCTGCTGCGCGGAAGCATTGGACAACCAACCGAAAATACAATGCCGAAACGCCGCCACCAAGCCGGAATGCAAGTCTGCACCCTGCCGGTATTCCCGTCCGCGCCCGCAGTGATGCATGCTAGCGCCACACTCCCGGCGTGCCATAGATTTTTCGTTCCTGGACAGGCCCGGAGGGCATGGAAAGTGGAGGAATGAAACTGGGCCTTCGGATGATCCTGTGCCATAGAGCCCGCATGAGGGTGGACGGGAAGACTGGAATGCTCGGTGCAGTCGCGGTTTGTGCCATGCTCTCCGCTTGCGCCTCACAGGACAGCGCGGCTCGCTTCCTGGTCCAGCCCGACAAATACATGCTCTATAACTGCAAGGAGCTTTTCGAAACGGCGCGATCGAATGAGGCACGGCAGCACGAGCTGGAAGCGCTGATCGCGAAGGCGGGCTCCGATTCCGGAGGCCAATTCGTCGGCAATATGGCCTATCGACCTGAGTACGTGCAGTTGAAAGGGGAAATGAATGAATTGAAGAAGACGGCCGGCGAAAAGAATTGCAATATCGAGGCGCCCGCGGCGGGTCAGCCTGCGGTGGGTCCCGTTCGGCCGTTGCGTTAAGAGGAGCGGGGAACTTTTCATTAGACCACGCGCTTGTTGGCCTGGAACTTCTTTGCCGGGCAATTCATGGGGGCTGCAATGAACATCTTGATCGGTATTCTCATCACCTTTCTGGTCGTTATCCTTGTTCTCTATCTCATCAACATGCTGCCGATCGATGGCCGTGCGAAGCAGATCGCCCGGATCGTGGTAATCATTATCGGCGTGCTCTCGCTGCTGAAGTATCTCGCCGTCTTCTAGCCCTGGTCGATCAGTGGCGCTGCGGCAGATTTCGCGCGCCGTCAAAGCACGGTCCGCCGTAGCCGCAATGCGTTGGCGATGACGCTTACGGAGGAGAGCGCCATGGCGGCCGCTGCGATGATCGGCGAGAGGAGGACTCCAAACAGGGGATAAAGGACGCCGGCGGCCACCGGTACGCCGAGCGAGTTGTAGATGAACGCAAAAAACAGGTTTTGGCGGATATTGCGCATGACCGCCTCGGACAGGGTTCGCGCCTTGACGATCCCGGTCAGATCGCCCTTGAGGAGGGTAACGCCTGCGCTTTCAATCGCGACATCGGCTCCGGTGCCCATGGCAATTCCTACATCGGCGGCGGCGAGAGCGGGCGCATCGTTGACGCCGTCGCCCGCCATGGCGACGATGCGGCCTGCGCGGCGCATCTTCTCGACGACGGCATTTTTCTGATCGGGCAAGACTTCGGCTTCAACGTCGTCAATGCCAAGCTTGCGGGCGACCGCCTGGGCCGTCGTGCGGTTATCGCCGGTCAACATGACAACCTTGATTCCTTCAGCGCGCAGCGACTCCAGCGCGGCGGGAGTGGACACTTTGATGGGGTCGGCGATGGCGATCACACCGGCGGGCTTGCCGTCTACGCTGAGAAAGATCGCCGTCGCGCCTTCTTGCCGCAGGCGTTCGGCCTCCGCCGCAAGTGGCGCTACATCGATCCCAAGCTCGGCCAGAAATTTTGCATTTCCGAGTGCGAGACGTTTGCCGTCCACGATGCCAACGACTCCTTTGCCGGCCGGTGAGTCAAAGTCCTGCGCCGCTGAGAGCTCCAGACCTCGTGCCTGCGCTGCTGCGACGATTGCGGCTGCAAGCGGGTGTTCGCTGCCGCGCTCGACGCTCGCCGCAAGCTGCAATATGCGGTCCTCACCATATTCAGCCGCGGGCGCAATCGCCACGACCTTCGGCTTCCCTTCTGTCAGCGTCCCCGTCTTGTCGATGACGAGCGTATCGATCTTCTCCATACGCTCCAAAGCCTCGGCATTCTTGATGAGAACGCCGGCGCCGGCACCGCGTCCAACGCCCACCATGATGGACATGGGTGTTGCCAGACCAAGTGCACAGGGGCAGGCGATGATGAGAACGCTGACTGCCGCGACGAGTCCGTAGCCATAACGTGGCTCGGGACCGAATATGGCCCAGGCCGCAAACGCCGCTACGGCAATCGCGATCACCAGCGGCACGAACCAGGCCGACACCTGATCGGCCAGGCGTTGGATCGGCGCACGGCTGCGCTGCGCGTTGGCAACCATCTGCACGATGTGGGAAAGCAACGTGTCGCGGCCGACCTTTTCGGCGCGCATAATGAAGCTTCCGGACGTATTCAGTGTGCCGGCAATCACGCGCGAGTCCTTTTCCTTCGTCACCGGCAGGGATTCGCCGGTGACCATGGATTCGTCGACCGACGAGCGTCCCTCGATCACCACCCCGTCCACCGGCACCTTGTCTCCCGGCCGAACGCGCAGGTGATTGCCGACTTCAACCGTGCTCAGTGGCACTTCCTCCTCGCTGCCGTTGCTGTCCACACGCCGTGCTGTCTTGGGAGCGAGATCGAGCAAGGCGCGGATCGCTCCCGATGTTGCCTCGCGTGCGCGCAATTCCAGCACTTGCCCCAGCAGAACGAGCACCGTTATGACGGCAGCCGCCTCGAAGTACACCGCCACCGTGCCTTCTTGATCGCGAAACGCGCCGGGGAAAATGCCCGGCACGAGTACGGCGACCACGCTGTAGAGCCATGCGACGCCCGTCCCCATGGCGATCAGCGTGAACATGTTGAGGTTGCGCGTGAGCACCGACTGCCAACCGCGCACGAAGAACGGCCAGCCCGCCCAGAGTACGACCGGGGTTGCCAATGCGAATTGAATCCAGTTGGACAGACCTTTGCCGATCACCATGTGCAGGCCTGTGAGGTGGCCTCCCATCTCCAGCGCAAACACCGGGAGCGTGAGCACGAGCCCGATCCAGAATCGCTGCGTCATGTCGACGAGTTCGGGATTGGGGCCTTGCTCGGCGGTCGCTATCTCCGGCTCGAGGGCCATTCCGCAAATCGGGCAGGATCCCGGGCCGACCTGCCGGATCTGCGGATGCATTGGGCAGGTATAGATCGTGTCCTCCGGAACCGGTTGCGGTTCGCGATCGCCGAGATACTTGCCGGGGTCGGCAACAAATTTGGAGCGGCAGCCGGCCGAGCAGAAATAATAAGTGCGCCCGTTGTACTCGGCGCGATGCTTGGCCGTATGCACATCGACGCTCATCCCGCAAACCGGATCGCTGGCGGTCCCGTTCGTTCCTTCATGCTGATGGTGAAGTTCTTTTGCCAAACGATCGCGCCTTGCCGTCTATACCCCTAGGGGGTATATAAAACGAATGACAAAGGGCAGCAAGGCGGCAACGCTCAAACGGCTCAACCGGATCCAGGGACAGGTGCGGGGGCTCGCGCGCATGGTTGAGGATGACCGGTATTGCATCGACATCATCACCCAGATCGCTGCGGTGCGTGCGGCGCTGCGGCGCGTCGAGGAGGAAATTTTGCGCGATCACGTCGCCCATTGCGTCGATCACGCCATCCGGACAGGGAACAAGACCGATCAGCGCCGCAAAATCGGCGAACTCATGGACGTGATGGCGCGGGCAAGCCGTTAAAGTCGGAGTAGTCCGTTGCTACGGCAAGAGCGCGATGCGCGATTGGCGAAAGCACTCAGGCGAACTTTTCTCTCGCCAGCTTCACCCCTGCGCCGAGCGCCTTGAGCTTGGCTTCCGCGATGTCGCGCCGCATGGGCGCCATGCCGCAATTGGTGCAGGCGATGATTTTTTCCTTGGCGACGACCTTGGTCACATTTGCGATTACCTGGGCGACTTCCTCAGCTGTCTCGATCCTCTCCGTCGCAACATCGATCACACCGACCAGAAGGTCCTTGCCATCGAGCAGCGATAATAATTTGAGAGGCACGCGCGAATTGATGCATTCAAGCGATACCTGACCAATGCGGCTGCGGGCAAGCGCAGGAAAAATCTTCTCGTACTGGCGCCATTCATCGCCAAGCGAATTCTTCCATTCGATGTTCGCCTTGATGCCGTATCCATAGCAAATATGCACGGCTGTCGTGCATCTGAGGCCATCGATTGCGCAGTGCAGTGCATCGATTCCCCAACCGGAGACCTCGTCCATAAAGACATTGAATGCTGGTTCGTCGAACTGAATGACGTTCACGCCATCCTTTTCGAGAGCGCGCGCTTCTTGATTGAGCAGGCGCGCGAATGCCAACGCCATTTTTGTTTTGTCGCCATAGTGTGAATCCGCAACGGTATCCGCGATTGTCATAGGACCCGGCAGGGTAATTTTCAGCGGCAGCTTCGTGTGCGCGCGGGCATGACGAGCTTCCGCCTCGTGCACGCGGCCTATGAGCTTCAATTCGCCTCGCACTACCGGCACCATCGCTTTGTAGCGGTCGGCACGGATTCCCATTTCGACTTTGTGGGTGAAGTCTATGCCATCGACGAACTCAAGAAATCCATGCACGAAGTGCTGGCGCGACATTTCTCCGTCGCAAACGATGTCGATGCCCGCGTCTTCCTGCAGCTTGATGGCAAGCAGCGTAGCGTCGAGCTTTGCGGCGGCGAGTTCGTCCCCCTGCAGACGCCATTGTGGCCAGAGCTTGTTCGGCTCGGCGAGCCATGATGGCTTGGGAAGACTGCCGGCCACCGTCGATGGAAAGATCATGGGCTGGGACTCTGCAAAGGTTCGGGAGCGCGCCAACTATAGAGCCAATCGTACCGGGCTCGCAGCTTTTCTCCGCCCATTCCCCGCATTGCCAGGTTGCGGACGAAGGCTTCCGGGCCGCTCAGCCCATAAATGCGCGCCTGGCGACGCGCGGCCTGTTGGGCACGGATGGTGCGATGCCAGCGCGCGCCTTCATAGGCCCGCAGCGCATCCGACGGATCATCGAGATATTTTCCCAACATCGCGGCGAGAACTGCGGCGTCCTCGATCGCGATGGCGGCACCTTGGGCGAGGAACGGCAGCATCGGGTGGGCGGCATCCCCAATGAGCGTGACAGGGAGTTTTCCTGTGCGAAGAGGGGCCTTGCGGTCGTAGAGAGCCCACTTCATCCATCGATCCGGGATGGAGATCAGGGTGCGAGCTTTTTCGGACCAGGTCCAGCGCGCGAAATGGCGGAGAATCTGGGTGCGGTCGCCTGCAGCCGACCAACCCGATTCATTCCATTCGTCGCGCACGATCCCGACGATGTTGATCAGGCGGCCTGCCTTGACCGGATAGTGCACAAGATGTGCTTCGTGACCGAGCCAAAGATGAATGAACGGCCGGCGGAATTCGGCCGGTGCCTTTTCGCTCGGAATCATGGCGCGCCAGGCCGTGCGGTGCCGGAACGTGGGCGGCCGGCGGCTGCGCAGTTGTCCCGCAACGGTTGACCAGATGCCGTCGGCTCCGATCAGAGCAATTCCGCGCTCGTCGAGGATTTGCGTTCCGCGCCTGCCAAGGACGGACACGCCTTTGATATGCGCGGCAAATTCTTCGACCCGAACACCAAGCTGGAGTCTCACATCGAGCTCGGCTTTCGCCGCGTCGGCCAGTGCAGATTGCAGATCGCCGCGGTGCATCGACCAGTAGGGGGCGCCATATCGCCGCTCCGCCTCCTCACCAAGGGGGATGCGCACGATCTCACGACCCGATCCCCCGGCCATGACCCGGATCCCCTGCGGTACAACCGCCAGCGCTTCGAGGCGCTCGCGCAGCCCCAGGCTGATCAGCACGCGCGTGGCGTTTGGCGAAAGCTGCAGCCCGGCTCCGGCTTCTTGCAGCTTCTCGGCCTGTTCAAAGAGGCTTACCCGCAGCCCTACGCGCGCCAGCGCCAGGGCCGCAGTGAGCCCGGCAATGCCGCCACCGGCAACAATCACATGACGCGCTGGCGCCACGGTGGACCAGTTCAGGCGGGGGCGGTTTCCGGCAAGGCGCATTCCGGCGGACGCGCCGAATGCGAATCGAGAGCCGGATCAAAGCGGTACAGCGTCGAGCAGTAGGGGCAGATGATCTCTTTGTCGTCGCCCATGTCCAGAAAGACGTGCGGATGATCGAAAGGCGGTGTGGCGCCCACGCACATGAACTCTTTGGCGCCGATTTCGATCACCGGCACGCCCGGATCATTATGGAAGTGGGGGACGACATGTTCCGCCATCGCAAATTGCCTTTTCCGCAGTGCAGCTGAATGCGGGCGACCATAGCGGTCTCGATCCTCAATGCCTAGCTCCTATTCACCAGGCTTGCCGCTGAAACGCCTTGGTTGGGCGGCAGTTGAATACATCGACAGTCCGGCGACTCGTGCGCCGGGCTTTTATGGTCCGGCCGCTTCGTGTGCAGGACCTTTACGGAGCGATGCCCAATTTGCGTCCTGAGCAGAACATAGGTGTTGGGCAGATTGCCCTTTTCCTGTCCGCAGCGTTCGTGCTTGCGGCGGCCGCTCTCTATGCCGTGCCGCGCGCGAGCGAATCTCTTGCCACTCTTGACGATCCGCAGCGCATAGCGAGCAGGGCAATCGAGGGCAAGTTCGATGCCGCTGTGGCCCAGCGCGAGATCGAGGAGGCCCTTGCGGCTCGCGATTCCGAACTCGCTCAAAGTCTGGTCGACCTTGCACAGGCACGGAATGTGAATGTCGATCCGGCTCAGGCGCGACGGGTGGCCTTGGCTGTTAGCGAATCTGCGACGGCGGGCCACAAGGTGAAAAACTTTGCGCGGGGTTTTGTGACCGGTGCGGTCGATGACGGCGCGAGCCTTGCCGGCACCGCGGTCGGCGATCTGTTTCTGTTCGGAGACATCCGCGATGCCGTCCGCGAGGGTACAAAATTCGTCAAAGGGGAAAATCCCGACGAACTGGTGCTCGGTCTCGCAGGCCTTGGAATCGCAATCACCGCCGGGACCTACGCCACCATGGGGGCGGCCGCGCCGGCACGCGTAGGCGTTACTCTTGCGAAGGTCGCGCGAAGGACTGGCAATATCGGCTCCGATCTGCTGGCCGGGCTCGGCAGGATGGTGAGGCAGGTCGATTTCAGGGAGCCTGCGTTGGCGGCTCGGTCCGTGCGGAGCGGTGCGAAGGTCAGCCGTGTTGACGGCTTGCTGCAGTTTGCGCGCGATCTTGGTCAGATTGAAAAATCAGCCGGCGCGCGCACAGCGATCGACAGTCTGAAGATCGCCAAAAATCCGCGCGACATCGGACGCATCGCCAAGCTTGCTGAAAAAGAAGGAAGCCGCACCCGGGCGATCCTGAAGATTGCGGGGCGCGCTGCTATCGCGGCCGCATTTTTCGCTGTCGATGCTAGTCTGTGGTTGCTAAGCGCCGTGATTGCCATATTCGGTTTCATCTCGGCACTTAAAGGCGCGACCGAACGTGCGGCGCTCCGTTTCTTTCGGCGCCGCCGCGAGAGGCGCCGACGTTTCGTGGCTTCTACATTGCAGCCGCAGACCTGAATGGCCTTGAATGCCGAGCTACAGGAGAGGCGAGGTCGAGCTGGTATACCTCGACGAAGGACAGGGTGATCCGATCATCCTGATTCATGGATTTGCTTCGAGCAAGGAAGTGAATTGGCTGCAGCCAGGGTGGATAAGAACGCTCACGCAGGCCGGCCGACGTGCGGTTGCGCTTGACAATCGCGGACATGGGCAATCGACCAAGCTGTATGACCCCGCGCAATATCACAGCGCGATCCTTGCCGATGATGTTCTCGCGCTACTGGATCATCTTGAAATCGAACGAGCGGATGTCATGGGCTACTCCATGGGTGCTCGGATCGCGGCTTTTCTGGCACTTGCTCACCCCTCGCGCGTGCGCTCGGCAATTCTCGGCGGATTGGGATCGAAACTTGTCGACGGCGTCGGGTTGCCGGAAAGCATCGCTGAGGCGCTGGAGGCTCCCTCGATTGCCGACGTGGCAGACCCGACCGGCCGCATGTTTCGTGCCTTCGCCGAGCAGACGAAATCCGACCTGCGTGCGCTCGCGGCGTGCATCCGCGGCTCCCGGCAGACTCTTGCCCGAGAGCAGGTCGCCGACATTCATGTTCCTGTGCTGGTTGCGGTCGGTACAAAAGATCCCGTAGCCGGGTCGGCGCGGGAATTGGCCGATCTCATTCCCGGGGCGCGGGCGCTCGACATACCCGACCGCGACCATATGTTGGCTGTTGGCGACAAGGTCTTTAAGGCGGGCGTGATCGATTTTCTTAGCCAACGCGCATGAGGCATGCGTTGCATGCGGCTCTTCGCAGCTATGAAATTGTGGTAACCTAGTGATCAAGTAAGCAGAGTATCGGGAGACCGAGAGCCATGGCGCAATATCAGGCACGGCCCGCAAGGGGGCTCGACAAGGTCGATCCGGTCTGGGCTCGCATTCGCGGTGAAGCGGAAGAGATCGCGCGCCGCGAGCCGGAGCTCGCCACCTTCATTTACGAAAACATCCTTCATCACGACACGCTGGAGGCGGCCATCGCGCATCGCGTCAGCCAGCGGCTCGCGCATGGCGACGTCTCGGCCGATATGATCCGCCAAGCCTATGACGACGCACTCGACGAACAGCCCGTGCTCGGCGAGATCTTCCGCGCTGATATCGTCGCTACCGTCGATCGCGATCCCGCCACTAGCCGCTTCATCGAGCCTGTCCTGTATTACAAGGGATTCCATGCGATACAGACGCATCGGCTTGCGCACTGGCTGCACGGCAAGGGACGCAGGGACTTCGCGCTCTATCTTCAGAGCCGCTCGTCCTCGGTATTTCAGTGCGACATCAATCCGGCCGCGAGAATTGGACGCGGCATCTTCCTCGATCATGCCACCGGGCTGGTGGTCGGCGAGACCGCGGTCGTCGAGGACGATGTCTCGATCCTGCACGATGTGACGCTCGGTGGGACTGGAAAAGAGCACGAAGATCGACATCCGAAAATCCGCCGCGGTGTGATGATCGGCGCAGGCGCCAAGATTCTGGGCAACATCGAAGTCGGACACTGCGCGCGCATCGCCGCCGGATCGGTGGTCATCAAGCCTGTCCCGCACAACGTCACGGTGGCCGGTGTGCCGGCGAAGGTGGTGGGTGAAGCCGGCTGCCCCGAGCCGTCACGGGCGATGGATCAGATGCTTTACGGTATCATGCTCGACGGCTAGCTTTTTTCGCCGCGCTTGCACCGTGCCCCCTGATCGGGCAAGGAATGTTGCTTAGACCGGGGAGCGGTTCGTTGGACGTCCAGGAAGTCAGAAAACTCGACACTTATCTGAAGAAGCTGTTCGGCAATCCGGATATCCGGGTCGTGCCGAAGGGTGCGGAAAGCGCGGAAATCTTCATTGGAGCGGATGATCTTGGTGAGTTGACCATCGATGATGAGGACGGCGAGCGCTCGTATAACGTCCGCATGGTCATTCAGGTCGGCAACGATCCCAGTATTCAGCCGGTTCCGACCTTGAACGCCTATCTCCGGCGCAAGTTCGATAACGACAATATTCGCGTCGTGCCGCGACCCAAAAAGGCCGATTCACTGGAAGTCTATATCGGCGAAGAATTCATTGCGGTGCTCTTTTTGGAAGTCGAGAAAGGCCGCCGATCCTATATCCTGGAATTGCCGATACTCGACGTCGACCTGGTCGACTGACAAGAATGGGCTGCACGCTGCGGCGCTATGATTGCGGATGCAATCTGCCCAGCAGCCGGTCGATCCCGTTCGCCACGGATTGCCAATCTTCCAGCCAGTCACGCGGGAAGCGAAAGGTCAGATCGGCGTTGCCAATCCGCCGTTCGAGCAGGCACATACCCGCATTCATGACGCCTTTGAGCGAACAGCGGGCGAGGAAGTGCTCGGGCGAAGCGGATTCGAACACCAGTTCTTCGCCTTCGTAGGGCGTGCCATCCCGGAAAGCACGAAAGGTTAGACCCGGCGGTCCGGCGACGGGCTGTGCAACCAGGTATCTCGGATAAATCCTCTCCACGCGCTCCATCAGCGGCAGCGTCGTCTCGCCGGCCGCGATCGTCAGGAAGAGGCGCTTATTGGGATCAATAGACGAACCGACTGTCGGCCTGATTGCAGGATCGGGCGGCGCAAGAGAGGGCCACAGATAACTGAGATCGATGCGCTCCTGAACACCGGGGCGGCGCTGAACCTTCATGCGGATTGCGGCGGGCTCGATGTTGAACGCTATGCCCGAGACCACGATGGGCAACGAGGGAGCATCCAGCGATAGCGGCGCGTCCGGCCAACGGGGCCAAAGAATGTATCCCACATAGGAGAGGGCGACCGCCATAAGCATCGCAAGCAGCAAAAGCTGCGGACGCAAGGATGCTTGGGCGGCCTGCCGTCTGCGTCGGCCGCGCGCGGCCGCCGGGATCCGTGCCCGCGCGTCGATGCCCACCTGACAATCTCCATCAAGGCCGGGCACAACCGCGTCAATGGGCGCGGCAGACCCGGCACGAATCGGTGTGATTATGCCATGCGATCAGGCGGCAGCGGCTCCGCCGCGGCATCGTTTACCATTCATTAAGGATTGGCTGGCGCCGGCGCAGAGCATTTGCGACAGAGGGCATCCGTTCTGCGTCGAGGCCGAGCCGATGACCCCGCAATCCGTGGAGATGCTGTTCGCGGTGACGATCGGATTTGCATTCGCAGGGATGTGCAGTTCGGCCTATCGTCTCGCGACGGATCGCCTTCCAAGCTTCAGCCAGCTCAGCACCGGACCAGGTATGGCAAGCCTCGGCGTCATTCCGCTATTGGTCGTATCTGCGCCCTTTCTCATCATGCGAAACACGCTGCTTGGTAGCCGGCATGAAGGGCGGCGCTTTGAATTCGTCTTTCTGGCGACCCTGATCGCGGGCTTCTGGAGCATGATGTCCGGCCTTTTCGTCGTCATGGTCCTGCAGGCCTGCGGAATACTGCTCGCCTGACACACTTCCATTTTTCTGGCGGTTGCGATTGTCTGCTCTCCTCAGGAGGCAACCATGCCTGTCTACGAGCTCGACGGAGAGGCGCCGGAACTGCCCGGCGAGGGATCGTTCTATCTTGCCGAAACGGCGGTGCTGATCGGGCGGGTGCGGCTTAGGCGCGAAGCAAGCATCTGGTATGGCGCTGTGCTGCGCGGCGATAACGAATGGATCGAGATCGGTGAAAGATCGCAGGTTCAGGACAATTCGACCTTGCACACGGATCCAGGTTATCCGCTGACAATTGGCGCGAATTGCGTGATCGGCCACAATGTCATTCTTCACGGCTGCACAGTCGGCGACAACTCGCTCATCGGAATGGGCGCAATCATGCTCAACGGCGCCGCCGTCGGCAAAAATTCCCTCGTCGGCGCCGGCAGCGTGGTGACCGAGGGCAAGAGCTTCCCGGACAACTCATTGATCGTCGGCGCGCCCGCACGAGCAATCCGCACACTCGACGAAAAATCAATTGCGATGATTGCCGCCGGCGCTGACATCTACGTGCGCCGTTGGAAAAAATATGCAAAGGCTCTCAGGCGGATTGCCTGATCAGGCCGCTGCTTTTCTGGTGTCGACCTGCGGTGGGACCCGGAATGCAATCGCGAGCCTGTTCCAGGTGTTGATCGCAACGACAGCCGCAGTAAGGCTGACCATTTCTTTCTCGGAGAAATGTTGGCGCGTAGCCGCGAAGACCTCGTCGGGTACGTGACCTTCCGTGATCAACGTGATCGCTTCGGTCCACGCAAGCGCTGCGCGCTCGCGATCGCTGTAAAGCGGAGCCTCGCGCCAGGCATTGAGCAGATGCATGCGTTCATCGGTTTCGCCGATCTTGCGTGCGTCTCGCGTGTGCATGGCGAGGCAATAGGCGCAGCCATTGATTTGCGACGCGCGGATCTTGATCAGTTCGCGCAGCTTCGGTTCCAGGCCCGATTGATCGACATATTTCTGTAGGGCATTCACCGCCTGCAGTGCGCCGGGATCGATCTTGGTCACGTCAATTCGCGGGTGCATGGGAGTCACCATCGGTTTGACGTCGCCCCAAGGAAAACATGGAGATAAAACGTGCCGCCAGTCTGACGTATTCGTGGCGATCGCGTGAGAAATTCGTCTGCAAGAGCTGTGCGGCCGGGCCCTGGGGAGGCCCGGCCGCTCGCGAACCCGGTCTGGGGACGGGGAGGGGTGGGGACGTGACCGGGAACGCGAATTCGATCCTCTTCAGCGCGCCGACGCCGTGGCGGGGGCAGGCCTCGGCTGGCCGAGCAGCACCCAAACGTTCGGATCGGACTGCGATTGGCGTTTCACGAAGCGATATCCCGTCTTGTTCCAAGGCAGGACATCGGATTCCTGATTGTCGAGAATGAAGTCGCCGTGATCGGTCCGGACCGTGAGAACGGCGTGGCCCTCATCTTTCTTGTCACGCACAACCGTGACCAGCAAAGCTTCGCGCGGCCATCCCGCTTGCATCAACATGCGCCTCTTGAGCAGCACGTAATCCTCGCAGTCGCCATATCCGTCGTCGGGGTAGTTCCACCGTTCGATCACGCCCCAATGCTCGATATCGGTGAGGGGTTTGATCGACTGATTGACCCAGGCATTCACCTTCAGCATGTCGGTCCAAGCCCGCGGCGTGAGAACAACATCGCGCGGCTGAGACGGTTCGCCCGCACATTCCGATTTGTTTTCGATACAGAATTCGACCCAGCCGATCGGCGAGCGCGTCGGTTCCCGAACCGTCATGTAAGCTTGCCGTTCGGCAGGCGGTGACACGGTCAGCGATGCGGTCTGCTCGCCGGCCGCGCTGCGGCTCGCCGAGCCGGCCAGCAGAACGGCAAGGCTGATTGCCGTCATGGTGCCGTCGCGAAACGCCTGCTTGAGACGTCCAGCCATCATGTGCCCCCATCATCTTGTTGGGGGCACAATTCGCACAAAGTTTTTGTATTGGGGCTAAGTCGCCAAAGTCATTTTTAGTATAAGTATAGATAAATGCTGAGAAATTGAGCTGCGTATATTAGTAAAACTCAGGAAAACGGCATTTGATTAAAATGTTATACTTTCCAACGCTTATCCTAATAGGCGCTATATCACGCAGATTTCCTCGTGGAATTGACTGTTTTGGGCTTGGAAAAAGCAGGTGGGCGCGGCGCTTACAGCTACCAGCAACTTACCGACGGAGCCTGATTTCCGCTTGATGCGTTCATGACTCGGTGAGGCTACTCACCGGTCACGTTTTCTTCCACGAAATCGGGGTGCTGCAGGCGCATGAATTCGATGGCGAAGCCATCTTCAATGTGCCGAACGACACGACCCTGGGTCTTGCCGACGGTCACGACCGCGCCGATGGGCGGACGAAGGTCCGCCGCGATGCCGATCGCGGCGCCTGATTGCGACAGGTCTATCACTCGGCACGCGACATTTGTTCCATTCGGAAGAATCAAACGCGCCATCGGTTTGCGCGGCGCGAAACGACCGTGTCGCCGGTCTTCAGGAAGGTTGAGAATCTGGCGATTTGCAAGCCAGGTGAGCTGGGCGGCAAGTTTGTCGCGCTTGCGCAGCGTCGCCGAAATGGTCATCGCGAATCCACTTTCGAAGGTTCGCGCGACCTTTCCTTCTAGGCGGCCGAGGTGATCGACGTAGGCAATGACTCTCTCCCCGGGCTGGCCTGCCGTGGGCGCATGCATGGCCATGCCGCCTGGCGACATATCGACAACCTGGCAGGGAAACTCGCGTCGGTCGGCCAGCATGTACCGGCCGAGCAGATTGACTTTGACGCGCTGATGCCGCCGGCGTTCCTCGGCCAGCGGCATGATCAGCGGTTTGGACAAGGGCAGCGCCATAGCTGTCGGGATCAAAAGGGTTTTCTGCTTGTCGCAAGGCTATGACCCTAACGTTAACGTTGCGTTAGCCGCTCGACGGCGTCGCCAATTTTGGCCAGCGCCTCCACCTGAGGAGCGGCCAGTGTCGGCATCAAAAGAGACCGAGCGAATGGTTCGCATACCGATCAAGCGGTGAAGGTAACGGGCTGTGCCCTTCGCGGTTAGCCTTAAGATCAGCCTCCGATTGGCAGCGGATCGCCCCGCAGCTAGCGTCGAGACATCCATGTGGTGACGGTCGAGGCGAGTATCGGCCGCACAAAGCAGACACAAGAAACGGGATAAAGAGCCCCGGGGAGGCGAGGGGATGTGACCGGGCCGAAAGGCGCGACATCACCTGCAACGTGGCTCGAGGGAGGGCGCAAAGCCCTCCCTTTTCAATTGTGGACTCGCAGTCGACCTTGCGGCTGAGCGCGAAAGCGGCGTAACTCTGGGTGCGACTGGACCTTCCAAGTGACACGCGAACCGCCGTTCAATATTCCCCCCGTCATTGCCGCCGTGATCGCCGTGCTGGTGCTCGTCCATGTCGTGCGAACGCAGCTTTTGACGCAGCAGCAGGACATTGAATTTCTGCTGACCTTTGCCTTCATTCCCGCGCGCTACGACAGCTCGATCGTTTCGGGTGGCGGGCTCCCGGGGGGAGGCTCGGAGGTATGGAGCTTCGTCACGTACGCATTCATCCACGCAGATTGGACTCATCTCGGCGTGAACACGATCTGGCTACTGCCTTTCGGCAGTGCCGTTGCCCGCCGGTTCGGCTTTGGCCGCTTCATCGCATTTTTTGCCGTCACGGCCGCTGCAGGGGCGGGCCTGCATCTTGCCACTCACCCCGGCGAGCAATTTCCAATGATCGGCGCGTCGGCGGCAATTTCGGGTACGATGGCGGCAGCCATGCGTTTCGCATTCCAGCGTGGCGGTCCGCTGAGCATTTTTCGAAGATCCGACGAGCGCGCCTATAGAGTGCCGGCGATTCCTCTGCGCGGCGTGCTGCGCGATCCGCGCGTACTGCTCTTCCTGGTAGTATGGTTCGG
Organism: Pseudolabrys sp.; assembly: GCA_035718275.1. Lineage (GTDB taxonomy): Bacteria > Pseudomonadota > Alphaproteobacteria > Rhizobiales > Xanthobacteraceae > Pseudolabrys. The sequence continues at coordinate 22,097 of DASTHI010000039.1, forward strand.
TATCAATATCCTTTTCGGACTGGGATCTTTTCCGATTGCGGGAGACGAACAGCCGGTGGCATGGCAGGCTCATATTGGCGGATTTCTTGCTGGATTGTTCCTGTTTTCCTGGTTCGACCGCGCGCCTGATCTGTCGCAAACGGAAGATACCTCCCGACCGGCCTAGCTTTGCGCGGACCGGGAACCAGCCTCACGGGATTGCGTCTTGACGGAACTCTGAGATCGGCAGGATCGTTGAAAAAACCCGCGCGATGAACTCATTGCGGGCCATTGAATGCGCTAGTGCATGATCGCCATGCTAACTCAGAAATCGATCATGCCTCAGGGAGGCTGCCATGAACGTCAAGTCGATTCTGGCCGCCAAGGGCGGCGACATCATATCAATCGAGCCGACGGCTGATCTGGAAACAGCAGCGAAGCTCCTCACCGAACATCACATCGGTGCGCTTGTCATTCGCGGGGCGGGCGGACGCCTGTCGGGAATCGTTTCGGAGCGGGACATCGTGCAGGCGATCGCGGAGCGTGGTGCGGCGGCATTGGGTTTGACTGTTGCCCAGGTCATGACGCGAAATGTCGCGACATGCGGCGAGGAGGACTCCGTAGCGAGCATCATGGAACGCATGACTGCGGGCAAATTCCGTCACATGCCGGTGGTGGCGAATGGACGGCTGGTAGGACTGATTTCGATCGGCGACGTCGTCAAGCAGCGGGTCGAAGAGATCGAGTCGGAGTCCGAGGCCATGCGGGACTACATCCGCACTGCCTGATCGCACTGACCGAATCGAATTACGTTGCGCCCGCATTGGGCTGTGAGAGCGCGTTCACTGCTTCGTCAACCGCGCCCATGGCCTTTTGCGCGGCCTCGGTGCCGATTTCGATGGCCTGGGCGGCGCGATGAAAATCGAACCAGCCAATCCCGCCCAGTCGCGGACTGATCAGCACATCAGGCGGATCGCCGGCAAGCCGCGCGCGTGTGATGCGATCCTGCATGACATTGAAGGCTTCCACCATCACCGTCGGCAATCCGGGACGGCCGCGTCGACCCAAAATCTGACGCCGCAATGATCGCTCGCCGCCGAACATCGAGCGGAAGCCGTTACTCTTGGGCTCCTCGACATCGTCAGTCTCGTCGGACCCGTGGCTCGCAATGATGGTGCCGCGGCCGAATATATCGGAATTGAGATTGACCGCGATGACGAGCCGTGCCCCGAGGGCGCGGGCTGCTGAAACGGGAACTGGATTGACGAGCGCTCCGTCCACCAGCCATCGACCGCCGATCAACACTGGTGGGAAAATTCCGGGCAATGAATAGGACGCGCGCAATGCGTCACTGAGTCGTCCGCGCGTAAGCCAGATCTCATGACCGGTGTTGAATTCGGTTGCGATCGCGGCAAATCGAATCGGCAAATCTTCTATGCGGCCTTCTTTGAGTCGGGTTTCAAGTTGCGTGGCGAGATGACCGCCGTTGATCAATCCCGAACCTGAAAGACTGATATCGAGATAGCTCAGGATGCCACGAATGGTGAGCGCGCGCGCCCAAGTCTCCAGATTGTCCATCTCCTTGGCTGCGTAGCAGCCGCCGACAACTGCCCCAATCGAAGTGCCGACGATGACATCGGGGACGATTCCATGCGCTTCCAGTGCGCGAATGACGCCGATATGAGCAAAACCGCGCGCCGCACCGCCGCCAAGCGCAAGGCCGATGGTTGGACGCACCGCAGCCGGTTGCGGTTGGGTAGTGGCTTCAGCGGCGCGATCACCGTTGCGCGCTCGCGCGAACAAGCCCTCGAGAACCACGGGCCAATTCTCCTATGCGATCCGGAACAGCCCCCGTCGACCGCGCGTCGATCCGGCAATTATACTGCTTGGCGGAGTCTTGTGACCGAAACGTGACACCGAAAGCCGCGATCGCACAGTATGTAATCTCAAGTAACGGGCTTGTCAGCTGTTTCCCGGGCATCAAAGTTGGTGACGATTGCTGCGAGCTTGGGGCGATCGCGATCTTCTGGCGTCTTTCCGGGCCGCCCAATGTGCACGAATCCGGCAATCCGCTCGTGAGCGGCAAGCCGGAGCGCAGCAAGGACGCGGCTGTCGTATGCATACCATTCGGTGATCCAGCTCGCTGCATAACCCATAGCGTGTGAAGCGAGAACCAAGCTCATTGCCGAGGCGCCTGCGGAGAGCTGCTGCTCCCATTCGGGAATTTTCACGTGGGGTCTCGCGCAGCTGACAACCGCGATCACAAGCGGTGCCCGCGCCAGGCGATTGCGTTCGAATTCTATCTGATCGGAAGTCGCATCCGGGTGATCGGCCCTGAACACAGAAGCAATAATGTCACCCGCCGCAAGTCGGGCGGCCCCTGCGAACACGATGAAGCGCCAGGGCGCGAGTTTTCCGTGGTCCGGTACCCGCGAAGCGATCTTGAGCATCGTTTCGACCTCTGCCGCCGTCGGCGGCGGGCCGTTCAACTCCATGGGCTTGACCGAACGGCGCCGCTGCAACAGGTCCAGAGCTTCAGGCATCGTGGGGCCTCTTTGAAAATTGCGCTGTTGCGCCTAGCACGTCGTTAATCCTGTCACAAAGTAGCCTTGTGGCTTGAAATCGCCGCGATTTAGGCTGAAAAAAGCGCGCTATGAACACTGCATTCGCAACCGCCGCCTGGGTCGGCCGGCAAAAACTCTTCTTTTCACTACTCGTTGCGATTGTGCTCATGACTGCCGGCTTTGCGCAGGCACAGGCGCAGAACTCGTTGTTTTCGGCAGTGCCGTCCACCGGCCTGATTTCGCCGGTCCCATCCACGCGCACCGATATCTTCGGGCCAAGCAATCTGCCCCCGCCGCCGCGTCTGCCGCCCTTGCCGTCCAACGCCACTACCGCATCGATTCCGCCGACTGCAGCCGGGCAGGCCACGCTGTCGCTTGCGGCGCGATTTGGCAAGGACGCCTCTCCGATCGGCGGCGGGCTGACCTGGCGCATCTACAATGCCAAGGCGGACGCGGCTGGAAACTTCAAGTTGGTGAAGGAAGAGAAATCGCCGGCGCCGACCCTTGTACTGCCGGCCGGCCCTTACATCGTTCATGTCGGTTTCGGTCTGGCCACTGCCGTGAAGCCGGTCGAACTGCGTGATGCGGCTATGCACGAGGAATTCGAGTTGCCTGCGGGCGGCCTTCGCATTGAAGGGAAGGTAGGAGACGCGCGCATCCCGGCCGGTCAGATTTCATTCGATATCTACAAGGGAAGCCAGTTCGAAGCCGGCGACCGGCGACCCATCGCGGAACGGGTTTCAACGAGTGAAGTCGTCGTGGTGCCGGAAGGGACTTACTACATTGTTTCGAATTATGGCGATGCGAATTCAGTGGTGCGCTCGGATATTCGCGTCCAAGCGGGCAAGCTTACGGACATCACCGTCACGCATCGTGCCGCCGCAATAACACTCAAGCTTGTGACCGATCGCGGCGGAGAGGCGCTTGCAAACACGGCATGGTCGGTGCTCACGCCGGGCGGCGATGTCATCAAGGAATCGATCGGCGCTTTTCCAAGAGTCGTTTTGGCGGAAGGGGAATATCGCGCTATCGCCCGCAATGAAGGGAAAGTTTACGAACGCGAGTTCAAAGTCGTCACCGGTGTCGATGGTGATGTTGAGGTGCTCGCGCGCTGATGGCATCGGTCTGAAACCTTCTTGCGCCGGAATGGGTTATACTCGTGTATAGAATTGCTAACGACGATGTTATGGACGTTTTTGCCCGGCTTGATTTGAATTCGATCGCTCTATTGCTTGATGTGGACGGCACAATCATCGACATCGGGCCCTCGCCAGCCGAGGTCCAGGTGTCGGAAACATTGTTGCAATCCCTTGAGCGATTATTCGAGCAGACGGGAGGTGCGCTCGCTCTTGTGAGCGGAAGGCCTATAAGCGATCTCGACCGACTGTTTGCGCCGTTGCACCTGCCGTCGATAGGGGGGCACGGCGCCGAGATGCGCGTGCACAATGGCAAGACACATTTCTGGGCAAAACCGCTGCCACTCGAATTCCGCGAGCGTCTTTTGGGCGCGAACATTATCGCGCCTCAGATCGTTGTCGAGGATAAGAATTATTCTCTGGCGCTGCACTACCGAAAAGCGCCGCAATACGCCGAAAAATTGCGTCATCTTGTGACCGCTACGCGCAAGGCGTTTCCCGGCGAGCCCACCGAGTTGCTGCTGGGAAAGGCCGTGATCGAAGTGAAGCGACCGGGCATCAGCAAGGGTGCCAGCATCCGCAAGCTCATGACCATCGCCCCCTTTGCAGGGCGCACTCCGGTCTTCATCGGCGACGATGTCACCGACGAATCTGCGTTCGAAGTGTTGCCTGAGATTGGCGGCAAGGGATTTGGCGTGAGCCGATATTTTCCAGGCCTGACAGGAATGTTCAGGGATCCGGCGCAGGTGCGCAGCGCTCTGCAATCTCTGGCATCCAATGAGCCAAAAGGCGCATGAGCGAGTTTGGACTCGATCTTGCGGTTGTGGGCAATGGCCGCACCGCGGCTCTGATCGAGCCTTCGTCGCGCATCGTTTGGTGGTGTCTTCCGCGATACGACGGTGATCCCGTTTTTTGCCGCCTTCTGGCCGGCTCAGAAGAAAAGGGATTCACCGATGTCGTGCTCGAGAACCAGGTCGAAATTCGCTCACAGTATGTGCGCAACACGGCGATCGTGTCGACCGAGTTGATCGATGACAAAGGCGGGGCGGTTCGCATTACCGATTTCGCCCCGCGCTTCCAGATTTACGGACGCACCTTTCGCCCCCCGCAGCTCATCCGCATTGTCGAGCCGATCAGCGGAATGCCGCGAGTCACCATTCGCTTTCGCGTCACACACCGGTACGGAGAGGCTGTTACCGCACGTTCCTCTGGAAGCAATCACATCCGCTATTGGCGTGACGATGTACCTGTCAGGCTCACGACCGACGCGCCACTTTCCTATATCGAGAACGAGGCCTCCTTCATTTTGACGCGCCCCGTGCATCTGGTTTTCGGCACCGACGAGCCGTTCGAAGGCGGGCTGGAATCGACCTGTCGAGAATTTTGCGAGCGTACTCATGACTATTGGCTCGAATGGGTGCGGCGGCTTGCATTCTCGATCGACTGGCAGGACGAAATCATCCGTGCCGGCATCACTCTCAAGCTGTGCAATTACGAAGAGACCGGCGCGATCGTCGCGGCGTTGACGACGTCCATTCCCGAGATTCCCGGCTCGGGACGAAATTGGGATTATCGCTTCTGCTGGATGCGTGATGCCTTTTTCGTCGTGCGGGCGCTCAATCGGATTGGGGCGACACGCACGATGGAAGGATTCATCTCTTACATCCTGACTGTCGCTGCGGGGCGCCAGCATGATGTGCGACCGCTATACGGAGTGGTGCACACGGATGTTCTGGAGGAGCGCACGGCGCAGGCACTCAGCGGCTACGATGGAGATGGCCCGGTGCGTATCGGGAACGCCGCCGTCAATCAGACTCAGCATGATGTCTATGGCAGTATCATTCTGGCGGCGACGCCGATGTTCTTCGACCGCCGGCTTCCCAGGCCCGGCGATGCAGCCCTGTTTCAGGCGATTGAGCCACTCGGGGAGCAGGCCGCGAGACGCGCACTTGAGCCCGACGCGGGCATCTGGGAGTATCGCGGACGCAAGCGCGTGCACACGCACTCGGCAGCGATGTGCTGGGCGGGTTGCCAGCGTCTCCAGGCAATCGCAAGTCATCTCAATCTGCCGGATCGAGCTGCGTACTGGGGCACAGTGGCGGAACGGATTGGTGACGAGGTTCTCAAGCGCGCATGGAATCCCAAGCGCAAAGCCTTTTCAGCGGCCTTTGAAAGCGATGATCTTGATGCCAGCGCGCTGCTCCTGGCCGAGCTTGGCTTGGTCGCGCCGGACGATCCGCGGTTTTTGGCGACAGTCGAGGCGATCGCTGCTGAACTTCGGCGCGGTTTTCACGTTATGAGGTATGTCGCTGCTGATGATTTCGGCCCGCCGGAATCGGCATTTTTAATTTGCCGCTTCTGGCTGGTCGATGCATTGTGGGAAATCGGGCGACGGGACGAAGCCCGCGATATGTTCATCGACTCGCTTCGGGTGCGCAACAGATATGGACTATTGTCCGAGGACGTCCATCCGCAGAGCGGGAAATTGTGGGGAAATTTTCCGCAGACCTATTCGATGTCAGGATTGACCTTGTCGGCGATCAAGTTGTCGCGAAGTTGGGGAGACCGTTATTGGCGCGGCTCGTCATAGTCTCGAACAGGGTTGGCATTCCGGATCGTGGCTCACGCCCCGGCGGGCTCGAGGTCGCCATCCGCCCCTCGCTGAAGCGAGAGGGGGGTCTATGGTTCGGGTGGAGCGGCCGAGTTGCCGAAGGCACTCCGCGCGCGGTCAAGACCGTCGAACACGAGAACGTCAGCTACGCCACTGTCGATCTCAGCAAAGACGACTATCAGGAATTCTACAACGGCTTCGCCAATCGGGTGTTGTGGCCCATTTTGCACTACCGGCTCGATCTTGCCGAATTCACGCGTCGCGATCTCGGCGGCTATTTTCGCGTGAACCAGTATTTTGCCACGCAGCTGGAATCACTGCTGCAGCCCGACGACGTCATTTGGGTGCATGATTATCATCTCATCCCGTTCGCGAAGGCACTTCGCGATCGTGGTCACACAAACAAAATCGGCTTTTTCATCCATATTCCGTTCCCGCCGCCCGAAATTCTGACCGCGCTCCCGAACCATGACCAGTTGATCCCGGGACTGTGTCACTACGACCTGGTCGGTTTTCAAACGGAGGTCGATGCAGCGAATTTCTCGCGTTACATCGCCAATGAGTGCGGGCTGCCCTGGGCCGGCGGCAACAGCTTTCATTTTGCCAACCGCATAGTGCGGATCGGCACTTTCCCTGTCGGCGTGGAAACCGAACCATTCGCGCGCCTGGCGCGCCGCGCGGTTGAGACGCATTTTGTTCGCGAAGTTCTGGAAAGTCTTTCCGGGCGTGCGATGATCATCGGGGTGGACAGGCTCGACTACACCAAGGGCATCCCCGAACGCATGAACGCATTCGAGCGCTTCCTTGCAAACTTCCCCGATTGGCGCGGCAAAGTGACTTACCTCCAGATCACGCCGCGCAGCCGCACCGGCATCCCCGAATACGCGGATATGGCTCGCGCGGTCGGCGAGGCGGTCGGCCGCATCAACGGTGCCTATGGCGAGGCGTCCTGGACTCCAGTGCGCTACATCAACAAGGCGCACAACCGCACGGCGCTCGCCGGCCTTTACCGCGCTGCCCGCGCTGGGCTTGTGACGCCACTGCGCGACGGCATGAATCTCGTCGCGAAGGAGTACATCGCCGCACAAAATCCCGAGGATCCCGGCGTGCTGATCCTGTCGCGGTTTGCCGGAGCGGCACATGAATGCGCCGCCTCTTTGCTGGTGAATCCCTACGATCCGGAGGGCGTCGGCAACGCCATCAGTCGCGCGCTCTCAATGCCACTCGATGAGCGCAAGCAGCGCTATGCCGATACGTTCAAGATGCTGGTGCGCAATGACCTCAGCCATTGGGCCCCACGTTTTCTGCGCATGCTGAACCAGCCGCCGGAAACGCTGGATGCCCGTTCGTTTGCGCGGGCGGCCGCCATGCTCTGAGACTATTTTTTGGATTGTCCGGGACAGCGGAACGGCAGTCGAATAAGATCATCCCTGAAATCGAGGCCACCCGATGAATCACACCATGTCCGGCGTGCTGCTCTTAATTGTAACGGCGCTTCTGCCGGCGATTTCGTTTGCCGCCGACGCTCGCCGCGGTGAGACACTGGCCAAGCGATGGTGCGCAACATGCCACGTGGTCGCCGCGGATCAAAGGCAAGGCACCACCCAGGCGCCGCCGTTTTCGGCTATCGCCAGCAAGCCCGGGTTCGACGACAAACAGCTCGCATTCTTCCTGCTGATGCCACATCCTCGGATGCCGGACATGAGCCTGACGCGCGACGAAGCAGCCGATCTGGCTGCTTACATCAAGACGCAGAGATAGATCTTTTCTGCCGGCGCAGATCGGGCGGGATCGCTTCATCGGCGAGTGCGTTGATCGCCGCCTCGAGCGGCATCACCTGCTGGGTCTCCTTTCCGAGCCGGCGAATTGATACCGTCCGTTCGGCAGCCTCCTTTTTGCCCACGACCAGCAGGACGGGGACCTTGGCCAGCGAGTGCTCGCGCACCTTGTAGTTGATCTTCTCGTTTCGCAAGTCTGAGCCGACCCGCAGGCCACTTCTGTGCGCGACGGCAGCCACTTCGCGCGCGTAGTCATCTGCATCCGATGTGATCGTGGCGACAATCGTCTGCTTTGGCGAGAGCCACAAAGGCAGGTGACCGGCATAATGCTCGAGGAGGACGCCAAGAAAGCGCTCCATTGAACCGCAAATCGCACGGTGAACCATCACGGGCGTCTTCTTGGAGCCATCGGGCGCGATGTAGAAGGCATCAAAGCGGTGCGGCAGATTGAAGTCGACCTGCGTTGTGCCGCATTGCCAATCCCGGCCAATGGCGTCACGAAGCACATATTCGAACTTCGGACCATAAAATGCACCTTCACCTGGATTGATTGCAGTCTTGATGCGCTGGTTGTGGCCCTGCGCCTCGATGCGCTTGAGTACGGCCTGCATCACGTTCTCGGCGTGGTCCCAGGCTTCATCGGAGCCGACGCGCTTTTCAGGCCGGGTCGAGAGCTTCACGGTAAGGTCCCCCGTAAAGCCGAAATCCGTGTAGGTGGAGAGAATCAATTCGTTGATCTTGAGGCACTCGTCAGCTAGCTGCTCTTCGGTGCAGAAAATGTGGGCGTCGTCCTGCGTAAAGCCGCGAACGCGTAAGAGACCGTGCAGTGCGCCCGACGGCTCGTAACGATGCACGACGCCGAATTCCGCCATGCGCAGCGGCAGGTCCCGGTATGATTTGAGACCGTGTTTGAAAATCTGGATGTGGCCGGGGCAATTCATTGGTTTGATGGCGTAGATCCGCTCATCATCCGTATCCTCTCCCGCCGATGTGGCCTGAAACATGTTTTCGCGAAACCAGGCCCAATGTCCTGACGTTTCCCAGAGAGCTTTGTCGAGCAGTTGAGGTGCATTCACCTCCTGATAGGTCCCCATGAGACGCCGGCGCATATAGGCGACGATTTCCTGAAAGAGCGTCCAGCCATCGGCATGCCAGAACACCGTGCCGGGGCCTTCCTCCTGGAAGTGAAACAGGTCCATCTCACGACCTAACTTGCGATGGTCACGTTTCTCGGCCTCTTCCATTTGCTTGAGATAGGCGTCCAGTTCTTCCTGCTTCGCGAAGGCGGTGCCATAGATGCGGCTTAGCATCGGATTGTTCGAATCGCCTCGCCAATAGGCGCCGGCCACTTTCATGAGTTTGAATGCGTTTCCGACCTTGCCGACCGAGGTCATGTGCGGCCCCCGACAGAGGTCGAACCAGTCGCCCTGTCTGTAGATCTTGATCGGCTGGTCGGCGGGAATGGCATCGATCAATTCGACCTTGAAGCTCTCGCCCATGTCCCGGAAGATTTTCTTTGCCTGCTCGCGGGGCCACACCTCTTTCGTGAACGGTCGGTCTCGCGCGATGATCTCCCGCATTTTCTTTTCGATGAGCGGCAGATCTTCTGGCGTGAAGGGCTGATTGCGAAAAAAGTCGTAATAGAAGCCGTTTTCAATCACCGGCCCGATGGTGACCTGCGTTCCGGGCCACAGGTTCTGCACGGCCTCGGCGAGCACGTGCGCGGCGTCGTGGCGGATAAGTTCAAGGGCGCGCGGATCATCGCGTGAAATGAATTCGATCTTTGCGTCGCGGTCGATCGGATCGGCGAGGTCGGCAAGGGCTCCATCGAGCGCCATCGCCACGCTGCGCTTTGCTAGCGAAGGCGAAATGCCTTTTGCAATGTCGAGACCTGTTATGCCGGAGGGGTATTCGCGACGGGCGCCATCGGGGAAGGTCAGCGCGACCATGTTTTCTCCTGTGCTCACTCGCTGCCTACGAATGCAGGTAAGCGCGGAACTCGATATAGCAGGAGACTCGAATCCTGCAACTAGGCACCCGGGTCATCATTGACGCCGCGCCAGCGCCCATAGCGCCATGGAAGGTACCACCGCGCTCGCGCAGGTACCGACCTAGGCACGAAGTCCAATCCGGATGTGCCCCACGGCTGGCAACGGAATATGCGGGCTGCGGCCATCCAGGAGCCTGCCCAGAGACCGAAACGCTCGATCGCTTCATCCGCGTATTCGGAGCAGCTGGGCAGGTGACGGCAACGGGGACCGATCAGCGGCGATAGACAGAAGCGATAGGCGGTGACGAGCGCATGCCCCGCGAGCCGTGGCAGACGGCCGAGTTCCATGTATCAATCTGCTTCCGGCATGAAAGATCCGAATTCAAGCTGAGTTCCATTCCATTCTCGTGGGAACTTCTCGAAGTGCATGAAAAGATACGTCAACAGCGACTTTTTTACACTAGACGAGAATCTCGCAACTGCACTACTAGTTGGACAAGCCGGGGGTAATCGACGGCCGTCCTAGCCCAGCAGAACGTGGAATAACCACGCTAGAACAATGGGCTCGATGGCGGGACAGGGGAAAAATGAACCGCTCCATCATCCTTGCGGCGCTCGTGTTGGCGACGCCAATTTCGTGGATGCCGACTTCTTCGCCCAGTGCTTCGGATCGTTCGCTGCCGATGCATTTTGAGTTGCGTATGCAGGGGCCCCCCAGCGCCTGCGGCAGTAATTGCTTGAAGCTGATCGGTGCCTCAGGCGCCATTACTGCTGATTCACCTCGTCAGTTCGTGGCCTTTGCGAAGAAGAATGATCTCACCGGCGCGACCGTCGTGTTGGATTCCGATGGTGGCTCGGTGCATGGGGCAATTGCGCTGGGACGAGAATTCCGGAAGCTCAATCTTGCGACCACGGTTGGAAGCCTCATCGACCTTCCGGCAGACGCGCACTCAGAACCGCGCGCGATGCTCTCACCGCGCGCGGACTGCGAATCCATGTGCGCCTTTCTTCTGCTTGGTGGCATCCAGCGGTCCGTCCCCTCCGAGTCGCGCGTGATGGTGCATCAGATCTGGCTTGGAGATCGTCGCGAAGATCCAACGGCGGCGAGTTATTCCGCGGAGGATCTTGTCCTCGTTCAACGCGATATAGGCCGTCTCGCGCAATACACGGCGGAAATGGGCGCTTCCATCGATCTGCTCGACGTCGCCTTGCGGATTCCTCCCTGGGAGCCGATGCACGCCCTGACGCGCGAAGAACTGCGGCGAACGCGCCTAGTGACTGACGACATCGATATTCCGACACCGGCGACGGTTGCGCGCTCTGTGCCCAAGTCGTCTCCACAACCGGAGGCGCGGGTTACCGATGGTGCGCAAATGGCAACCATCAGCCAGCAGCGATGGACTCTCGTCAATGAGTCTGGCGTGGGCAGTCTCGCGCGGCATCATCCGTTGACCTTTGAAGGCGAAGAAATCGGCAGCTTCGATCTGGTGGTCGCCTGTGGGTCGAACGCGGACAGCTATGACGTGACCTATATCGAGAGAAGGTATAGCGGCGAAGAGATGCAATTGCCGGTCGCTCTGCAGACCGTCAGTCTGCGCGTTGGAAAGCATGCGGCTGCTCTCAAGGTCGTCTCGTCCGAGCGTCGCAATGCGGATGAGCATCTTGTGACCCATGCGGTCGGGCGTGTACCGGCTGCACTCATTCGTGCCTTCGCGGCGATGGGCAGTCACTCGATGCTCGTCAAGACGGAAAGCTCGAATCTCGCGACCGCCATCCGGATCGGAAATACGGGTGCATCGCAGAACCTACCGCGCCTTGCGGCGGCCTGCGGCAAGGCACCGGGCGAAAGAGCCGATTTGAGCAAGGCAAAAACGGGCCTGGCTGCCGTGAAATAGCTATTCAGCGGCTTGCGGCGCCCGGCCGTTCGCCTTTGCCTCGATTTGATCGAGCGCGGAAACGACCGCGTCAAACGTGAGAAGCGTCGACGCATGGCGCGCCTTGTACTCACGGACCGGTTCGAGCACCGCAATGTCCGCCCACTTGCCGGTAGGCGGGGGACCATTTTCTTTCAGCATCTTGCGGACTTTTTCGCGCAATTCGCGGAGTTCGCCGGGATTTGCACCGATCACATGCCGGGCCATGATGGATGACGACGCCTGCCCAAGCGCGCAGGCCTTTACGTCATGGGCAAAGTCGCTGACCTTGCCGCCGCTCATCTTCAGATCCACGGTCACCGTCGATCCGCAGAGTTTCGAATGGGCTGTCGCGCTCGCATCCGGTGCGGAAAGCCTGCCCAGCCGGGGAATATTGCCGGCCAGCTCCAGAATGCGGGCGTTATAGACCTCGTTAAGCATCAAAGTTGTTCCGAACGGCCTCGAACGGCGGATTGCCTCAACGGCGCAATTGAATATATAGGGGCTGACCCGATGGTGCGAGAAGAGCTTCTCGGTGCCGACACGGCATAGCTCGTGCGGGGGTTGGGAATGCAGCGTCCAAGTCCCGCGGCGGCAAGCGCATCCGCGGAAATGACGCGGCCACCCGGTGACACTCCCGGCGGTGCCTTCCAGGCGATCGCCGGTCGAACGGAGAGACCCGTTATGGACGCAAAGAATACCAACGTGAAGCCATGGCCTCGGCAAGGCCTTTCCGAACATGTGCGGGCAGCCCCGGCGCCGGTCGAGCCACGGCCGACGCGCGAGCAGGCAGAATCGGCCGTGCGCACTCTGATCGCCTATGCAGGCGATGACCCCAATCGGGAGGGACTGCTCGAAACGCCCCGACGGGTAGTGGGGGCTTTCGAGGAGATTTACCAGGGATACCGTGAATGCCCGGTGGAAATCCTTGACCGCACATTCAGCGAGACCGGCGGCTATGACGACTTCGTGCTGGTACGCGACATCGCATTCAATTCGCATTGCGAGCACCACATGATGCCGTTCTACGGCAAGGCCCATGTCGCCTATATGCCGGTTGAACGCGTGGTCGGCCTCTCGAAACTGGCGCGACTCGTGGATGTCTATGCCCGGCGGCTTCAGACGCAGGAGCATCTGACTTCGCAGATTGCCACGGCGATCGACGAGATTCTGAAACCGCGGGGCGTCGCCGTGATGGTGGAGGCTGAGCATATGTGCATGTCGTTGCGGGGTGTCGAAAAGCCTGGCGCGCTCACCGTAACGACGCACTTCACAGGTGCATTTCGTGACGACGCCAACGAGCAGGTCCGCTTCATGACGATGCTGCGCGGCGCGCAGCGTTGACTTCGCCAGCCGAGCTTGCGAATGGCCGCCGACATCGGGCGGCCAATAGCGTGCTATGACCGCGTTCGGGTAGCTGTCTCGTCCAGTTGGTTTGGTCGATAGCGGGCTCCCGATTAGGACGCCCTCATAAGTCGCGCATTCACTCCATCATTGTGGTGACTGTCATGACCGGAAAATCTCAGACAGAAATCGAAGAAGGCCTCGTCTTCGCGCCGAGATTTGATGGCGACGGTTTGATTACGGCCGTTGTGACGGAGATCGAGACGGGCGAGGTACTGATGGTTGCGCATATGAACCGTGAGGCCCTGGCCAGGACGATCGAAACGGGAGAGGGCTGGTTCTACAGCCGCTCGCGGAAAGCCCTATGGAAAAAGGGTGAAACCTCGGGGCACACGCAGCAGGTCATCGAAATGCGCGTCGATTGCGATCAGGATGCGATCTGGTTGAAAGTGAAACAGGCCGGAGCTGGAGCCTGTCATACGGGTCGGCGGTCGTGTTTCTATCGCGTGGCGCCGATCGGGAAAGTAAATGCTCCACTCGAATTCCAGGATGCGGAGAAGCGTTTCAATCCCAAGGACGTGTACGAGTAATGGGCTTGCAAGGAAGCCAGCGAAGTCACTTCTCTGAAGACCAGGATCTGCGGGCGTCTTGCTCTTTTAGACTTGCCAGCAGTCTCTGTGCCCTGGCGAGATGCGGACGATCATACATCTTGCCTTCGATGCCGATCGCGCCGGCACCCGGTTTCGCCGCGAAAGCGGCGACGATCGACTTTGCCATCTCGATCTGAGCTGCAGTGGGCGTAAAGACCTCATTGATGATCGCAACCTGGGCGGGATGAATGGCCAAGCGGCCGCTGAAGCCGTCTCGGCGCGCGTTCTCCGTGTCGCGGCGCAAGCCTTCCGAATTCCTGAAATCCACATACACCGTCTCGATCGCGGGCACTTTGGCGGCGGCCGCGGCGTACAGACAAATCGAGCGGGCAAGGCGGTAGGGATCCGTCAGCTGGCCTGCATCGTTACGATTGGTCTCTGCGCCCAATTCAGCCGACAGATCCTCAGGTCCCCACGTCAGCCCGACAAGCCTCGGGCTCGCATTGCGGATCGTACCGGCGGCGAAAATCCCGGCCGCAGACTCCACTGCTTGCGCCACGATCTTGATTTGGCCTTCCGGGATACCGGCCACCGCTTCTCGCGCGGTCAGCTTGGCATCGAGATTGACGATGCTCGAGCCTCCCTCCGCTTTAGGAAAGAGGACTGCATCCGGCCGGCCGGGGACAATCGCGTCGAGATCGGCGTCCGTCATGCCGGTGTCGAGGCCATTGATGCGGACCAACAGGCGCGGTCGTTGCTTTGCGACCCCGGCGGCCTGCAGAAACTCGAACGCCGCATCTCTTGCAGTCTGCTTGCGTTCGGTGGCGATCGAGTCTTCAAGGTCGATGATGACGGCATCCGCGCCGCTAGCTAGGGCCTTCTGAAGCTTGGGGCCGCCGTCGGCAGGCACGAAAAGAAGCGAACGCATAGAGTTGTCCTCAGCAGATTTTAGGGGAGAGCTTGCCGGCAATGCGACGCGCGCATTCCGCAAGGTCACTGTCCCTCATCTGGGGCGCATCCGCATGAATGCCTGGCGGTGACATTCCGCGACCAGGGTCCCATCCTGCTTGAAGGCCTTGTGGTGAAACTCGACGATACCGGCGCCGGAACGAGACTTCGATTCGCGCTTGCTTACGACCGCAGTGGTACAGTGAATCGTGTCGCCCTCGAACAGCGGATTGGGGAATCTCACGTCGGTCATGCCGAGATTGGCAATGGTCGTTCCGACAGTCATGTCTGAGACCTGGATTCCGATCATCAGCCCGAGAGTGAAAAGCGAGTTCATCAGTGGCTGGCCCCATTCGGTTTCGGTCTCGCAAAAGTGACGGTCGATGTGCAGCGGTTGCGGATTGAGCGTCATGTTGGAGAAAAGCATGTTGTCCATCTGCGTCACCGTGCGCGTATATCGGTGCTCATAGATCTTGCCGACCTCGAAATCCTCAAAATACAGGCCGCCCCGCTTATGTCTTTCGATCGTATCCGCCATCGCCTTCCTCCGGAAAGTCCTTCGCAATTAGGAGCTTGCCAGCCCGCTTTACCATTCATTTACCATAATGACCCATCTTCGACAGGGCCGCGCGACCGTTGCGTTGTCGATGATCCACGCTCTCGTAATCTCAGAAGGCGCAATTCACGATGGCCGTCAATCCGGCTACTGGCAGCGTGGTCCCGCAGGTCACCGGCGCAATTCGCCAGGCGGCGCAATCGACGGGTATCAGCTTTGAATATCTGCTAACCACCGCAAAAATCGAATCCAATCTCAATCCTGCGGCGCGGGCGTCGACATCGAGTGCGAAGGGATTGTACCAGTTCATCGATCAGACCTGGCTCGGCACAATGAAGCAGGACGGTGCAGCCTTCGGGCTTTCCCGCTATGCCGATGCGATCATCCGCTTGCCCGATGGCCGATACGATGTCCCTGATCCGGCGATGCGCGGTGCAATACTGCGTTTGCGCAATGATCCGCAGGCGAGCGCGATGCTTGCCGGAGCGTTGACGCGCAGCAACGCGGCACTCGTGTCCGCCAATATCGGTCGGCAGCCAACCAATGGCGAACTCTATATTGCGCATTTTCTTGGCGCGGATGGTGCCTCGAAGTTGATCAATGGCGCCTCGAGTCAGCCGCAGGTGAGCGCGGCCGCGATGTTTCCACATGCTGCGGCGGCTAATCACGCCATTTTCTATGACGCTGGCGGGCGCGCACGCAGTGTCGGAGAAGTCTACCGCAAGCTGACGCATCTTTTTGATTCCGCGCGGTCTGTAGCCTTTGCACAGAGCGGCCTTTCCCGGACGCAAAACGAGGCGGCCGCAGCGCCGCCTTTGCCGCCGCCGCTGACCATCGCAGCCGCTCCTCCGATCAGTGCCGTTGCGCGGTTGGAGTCGACGCGATTGGCTCCGCCGCCGCCGATCCCGCCCGAGCGAATCCCGTCGCCGGATACGGCGGCCACGACACGAGTCTTCGCGCAGGCACGCGAGAAATTACCGCCGCCTTCGCCTGCACAAGCCACTTTTCAGTCGATGTTCGCTGATCGAGTCGACCAACCCCTTACGAAAACCGTCAGCACGCTATGGGGTAGTGCTGGCAGTGCCCCGCATTCCGATCAGACAGTGCGGGTCTTCAATCTCTTTACCGACATGCGGCCCAACGAACGAAAGCTTCTCGGCGACAAAGCCTGAGCGAATGGCCACGTCGGCATACTTAATGACCGCCCAATATCTATGGTGAACGCTTTGTTAAGGCTGGACCGCTAGTATCATCCTGCCGCCGTTGGGGGTGGCATCGGCCGCGTCGATCGCCATGATTGTCCGTCAGTTTCTGCACTGGGTCCGCCAGGCACCTCCCGGAGAACGAGCCGAAGCTGTGTCTGCGCTGGCGCGTGCCTATCTTTATTCCGAATTGTCGCAGGATGATCTCGCCGCAGCGGAAGGCGCGATGATCATGCTTCTGGACGATCCGTCGCCGCTGGTTCGGCAGGCCCTCGCAGAAGCATTTGCCGGCGCCGAGAACGCGCCGCGCGTTGTCGTCCAGGCACTGGCGGATGACCAGCCGGAGGTGGCCGTGCCCGTGCTCAGGCATTCGCCTCTGCTGCACGTGGACGAGCTTGTCGATCTGATAGCCACCGGCCGGTTCGAAGTTCAGGTGGCGATTGCTTCGCGCGAACAATTGCCTCGCGCGCTTGCAGCTGCAATTGCGGAAGTCGGTGAGGCCGAAGCATGCCTCGCTCTACTCTTCAATCCGGACGCGGATATCGCAGCCTTCTCCCTGCAGCGGATCGTCGATCGCTTCGGTCATCTGGCGCCGATCCGCGAATGCATGCTCTCCAGGGATGATCTGCCGATGGCCATGCGCCAATCGCTGCTCTCGAAATTGTCGCAGACGCTTGCCGGCTTTGTCTCGGCCCGACATTGGATGAGAGTCGAGCACGCCGAAGATGCGGCACGGGAAGCCTGTGAGAAAGCGACCGTCGCCCTCGCGGCAGAGACATCGTGGGAGGAAATGGAAGCGCTTGTGCAGCACCTTCGCGCAACCGGACAGCTCACTGCCGGTATGCTCTTGCGCGCGCTCCTCTGCGGGAATCTGGCTCTGTTCGAGCAGGCGCTCGCGGAATTGGCCGATTTGCCGATAGATCGCGTCAGCGCCTATCTGAACGACAGGAATACTTCGGGATTTCATGCGCTCTATCGAAAGGCCGGCCTGCCGGACACGGCCTATCCAGCATTTCGTGAAGCCATTGCGGCGGTGAGGGCGGGCTTTCTGATCGGGGAGCAGGGAGGGGAGGCAACGCTCAAGCGCCGGATGGTCGAACGTGTCCTCCATGCCTGCAGTGCCGAAGACGCGCCGCAGAACGTCACGGTATTGGCGCTCCTGCGACGATTTGCAGTTGAAGCAGCTCGCGAGGAAGCGCGATTGTTCTGCGACGACCTGGTCACTGGTGCATGCGTGATGGAAGGCGATGCTGCCGGCGATTACCCCCGGCTGGCTGCCGCATAGCAGCCGCTCCGGATTTCACTTAGGCGAGATCGAAGGAGCCTCGATCTGCTCGGTGACTTCGGGCCGGTCACAATTTTCGCGCAGCAGGAATTCATCCGTCGCGTCACTGAGCCGCTTGGTCAATGTCTCGGCCAGGTGTTTGGCGTCCGAAAGGGCGTACGCGCGATAAATCGCGCTAACCGCATCCACGTGCTGATCGATGAGGTCGAGCGGTAGACGACAGCCCTCAGGCGTATGCTCCAGCAGGCGGCACAGGCTGTCGGCCGCCATGGCGACCGCCGGATAGCCGAAAGTGGCCGCCTGGCCCTTGATATCATGAGCAGCACGGAACAACGCGCCGCGATGATTGTCGAGCGGGCCGGCTTTTCGAATTTCGCTGCGCGCAGCGTCAAGCCGTGCGCACTCGGAATCCATCCAGCTGCCGAATTGCGAAGAAAGCCCGGCCAAAGCTTTCTCGGCACGGGCAACAGGATCTTCGGATTCTGTCGATCCGTTGATGACAGCAGCGTTCAGTCTGTTTTCAGGTAGAATAACGTCGTGGTCGCCGCAATTGGCAATCGTCGACTTGTCTTTTTGTTTCGGCATCCCGCCTCCGCCCTTCGTCACACCGGAGCGCGAGCTTTTTCCAGCAATGGCGTTTGCCGGATAATGTCGGCTTTGCCCCCTTTTCGTCGCTCCGGTCCAATGTAATTCGAGCTCGCATTGCGGCGTCGGTCGGGGCCGAAATAGGTTTTTGTTTTTATGAATGGGCGCGGGTTCGCGACCACGTTGATGATCCGCTGATAGAGCCCTTTTGCCGAAATAGGTTTTGCCAGGAATTCTGTGACGCCCGCATCCCGTGCGGCCACGACACGCTTCTTCTCTGAATGGCCTGTCAGCATGATGATGGCGACATAGGGATTTGCATTCGCGCCGGGTTGGCGAATCATTTGCACCAGTTCGAGGCCGTCGAAGATCGGCATTGCCCAGTCGGTGATGACGACGTCGGGAATATAATGCGTGAAAGCCTCGAGACCGGCGGCGCCGTCTTCAGCTTCGTACACTTCACGGGCGCCGAAGCCATGTAACAGGGTCCGCAAGATACGGCGCATATGCGCGTTGTCGTCGATGACGAGAAAACGCAGGCGATTAAAGTCGATGCGGACCATGCTGCCCCACGCCCCGGGCGCACAATCTTTGAGCCCGATACTGTGTAAACGAGCGTAGCGGCGCGCCGTTAACGAATGGTTTAGTAAGCGAGCGGCTACTCCTTCAGTAGTGAAGCCATGATGCGCTCGCGCGTGAGGGGCAGGTCGCGGATGCGCGTTCCAAGAGCGTGCGAGACGGCATTGCCAATCGCTGCAGCCGTCGGCCCGGCGGTGACCTCACCAACTCCGAGCGGCGTCTCGTCATTGGTGTTGATCAACTCGATCTCGATCTCCGGAACTTCGCTGAATTTCAGGACGGGGTAGGTTTCCCAGTCGAACGACGCCACGCCATCATCGAAACGAACCTGCTCCTTGAGAACCCAGCTGGCAGACTGGATGATCCCGCCTTCAAGTTGATTGATGACGCCGTCTGGATTGATCACCAGGCCCGCATCGGCGGCACACCAGATCTTGTGCAGCCGTATTTCTTCCTCGACAGAGAGTTCGGCCACCACCGCCGCATAGGCGGCGCGATTCTTGTAACGCGCAAACGCGATCCCGCGTCCGCGGCCGGCGCCTGCCTTTGCGCCGGCTTGCCAGTTGCACATCGCCGCAACTTTCTCGATCACGGCGCGCGCGCGGCGGTCAGTCGTGATCGAAAGGCGATAGTGCACAGGGTCCGCCCCCGCGCGCTCGGCAAGATCGTCGATGCAGCTTTCCAATGCGAACACATTCGGCATGGCGCCAAGGCCGCGCAATGCCGACGTGCGTACAGGCGATTCCGTCACGAGGTGATGAAGAATGCGTTTGGCGGGAATATCGTAGAGCGGTTCGGCATTGCGGGTCGCGCCTCCACCATTTGCCTCCGGCACATCGTTCGGCGGTGGTTCGGGTGGCGGGTCAGGCAGGGCGACCGCGCCGAGCAGGTTTCCGCCCGCGCCGGGCCGCAGGTTGTGCGTCGGGCTCCAGATTTCCTGAGTCCAATCGACCGGTTTGCCAGCCTCATCGAGAAGCGCCCGCACCTTGACGATCATTGCGGGCGTTTTCGGCTCGTAAATGAACTCCTCTTCGCGGCGCCAACGCACGCGGATGGGCTGTCCGGGCCGCTGCATGGCGATGATGGCGGCATCCGCTGCGGCATCATCGGCGCCGTTGTGTCCGTAACAGCCGGAGCCTTGCACGTGATGAACGCTGATCGATGCGGGTTCAAGCTTGAGCGTTTTGGCCAAAGCGGCGCGGAGCGGATAGACGCCCTGGCAGTGAGTCCAGACCGTAAGCCTGTGGTTGTCAAACAACGCAATCCCGCAGGACGGGGAAATTGAGGCGTGGGCAAGATAGCCGCGGGTAAAGGTCGCCTCGAAATACTGCCTGCCTTGGGGATTGCCGATGTCAGGATCGCCGAAAGTCCGTTCGACGACGGGCCGCTGCAGCAACCAGACAGCCTCCTGCTGGGCCGCCGCAGGAAACTCGGTATTTTGCCACTTCACGTGC
This sequence comes from Pseudolabrys sp., assembly GCA_035718275.1. Classification (GTDB taxonomy): domain Bacteria; phylum Pseudomonadota; class Alphaproteobacteria; order Rhizobiales; family Xanthobacteraceae; genus Pseudolabrys. The sequence continues at coordinate 42,611 of DASTHI010000039.1, forward strand.
GCGGCTGCCGCAGCTCCTGCGGCTTCCACGCTCGTCTCATCAGTACCGATGATGGCGAGAAAATTGCCATTGCGGACGAACTCGACTGGCGCCTTGGCCGCGCGCCGGATGGCATTCTCGTCGATTTGGTCGAGAGTCGCCCCACGATCGGGCTGGCGAACAACGCGCGCGTGCAGCATTCCCTCCATCTTCATGTCGTGGATGAATGCGGGTTCGCCGAATATCTTCCCCGGCAGATCAAGCCGCGCACGGTTGCTGCCGATACTCCTGAATTCGCTCACGCGCTTGCGCGCACCTGCACCGGTGGCTTTGACGGATAGATCCACCGCGCCGGCGAGCGTCCAATAGTCTTGTCCGGTCGATGCATCATTGCGAAAGATGCTGCCGTCTCGCAGTGACAGCTCGGCCGGCGAACAGCCGAGTACACGGGCGGCCTGCTCAAGAAACAGCCTGCGGACGTCAGCGCAGGCCTGCCGCAAGGCGACGCCGCCGAACTGAATCGACTGGCTCCCCGCCGTGTAGCCTTCGTTCGGCGCCTTTTCCGTATCACCGGAGCGGATGGTAATGCGATCGATCGAGACGTCGAGCTCGTCGGCGGCGATCTGCGCCATGGCCGTAAGTACGCCTTGTCCAAGTTCAACGCGACCGGTGAGAACGATGACCTTCCCTGGCGCAGGGAAGCTCACCCAGCGGTCCAGGCTGGGATTCGCTTCGAGCTGGGCGGGAAGCGGCGCATTCATGGTGCGGATCCGGCCCGCATCCTGGCGGCGGCTTTTTCGACGGCCCGCATGATACGATTGTGCGACCCGCAACGGCATATGTTGCCGTCGAGTGCTTGCGCAATCTCGTCTCGGCTCGGCTCGGGGTTTCTGTCGAGAAGTGCCTTCGCAGAAATGAGAATGCCGGACAGGCAATAGCCACATTGACCTGCCTGCTCCTCAATGAAGGCCTGCTGCAGCGGGTGCGGACGCTCAGGGTCGCCGAGGCCCTCGACGGTGACGACTTTTTTCCCCGCCACGCTCCAGATCGGTTTCGTGCAGCACTTCTCCGGAGCACCGTCGATCAGCACCATGCAGCAGCCGCACTGTTCGAGACCGCAGCCAAACCGCGTCCCCATCAATCCCAGCTTGTTGCGCAAAACGTCGAGCAGTGGCGCCGCCTCGTTTTCAACGTTGACGCTCACTGGCCTTCCATTGAGCAGAAAATCGACCTTGTTCAACACGCGAACCCCTAGAATCCGAACTGCTCCCGCAGAATTCGTTCGTCGAGATTGTGTCCGGGATCGAACAACAAGTTGATCGATATCTCGTGATCCATGCCGATGTCGACCCTGCGCACGGAGCGAACCTCGTCGTGATCGGCGACAGCCGCAACCGGGCGCTTCTCGCTCTCCATCACCTCGATGCACACCTTGGCTTTGTCCGGCAGGAGCGCGCCGCGCCACCGACGGGGTCGAAATGGGCTTATCGGGGTAAGCGCGAGCAGAGGCGCATTGATGGGAATAATGGCGCCCTGCACCGAAAGGTTGTAAGCGGTCGAACCTGCAGGCGTTGCCACGAGAATGCCGTCCGCAATCAGCTCGGCTAGGCGTTCCTGTCCGTCGATCAGGATGCGGAGGTGGGCTGCCTGCGCGCTCTGGCGAAAAAGCGACACCTCGTTGATTGCGCGATGCACGTGACTACGGCCCTGCGCGTCCAGGGCAGTCATCACCAGCGGGTGAATGACCGTAATATGCGCATTGGCAAGCCGCTCGACCAGGTTTTCTTCAGAGAATTCGTTCATCAGAAAGCCGATCGTGCCGCGATGCATTCCGTAGATCGGCTTGCCAGACTTCATGAACTTGTGCAGCGTTTGCAGCATCAACCCATCGCCGCCCAGAGCGACAATGACGTCTGCTTTTGCCGGTTCGATATTGCCGTAACGCTTTTCCAGCCGCGCGCACGCCTCATGCGCTTCCGGACTCTGGCCGGCCACAAAGGCGATATGCTGAAAGCTGGCGGGCTTTCGATTCATGAAATAACATCTTGCTTGCGCAGGGTGTTTCCGGATTTTTCCCGCGACAGGATGGATGCAAATGGAACGCGCAGTGTTCGTCTATACGACTTGGCCCGGGATTGTCGAGGCGGAGCGGGCAGGGCGTGCGATCCTTGAGCGACGGCTCGCGGCCTGCGTGAATATTTTGCCCGGGATGATATCCCATTATTGGTGGCAAGGAAAAATCGAGCGGGCCGAGGAGGCGGTGATGATCGTCAAGACGCGCGCCTCCTTGACCGAAGCTGTACGAATCGCCGTAAGAGAGCTGCACAGTTATACGACGCCGGCAATCGTGGCTCTATCGGCGGAATCCGTCGATGACGACTACTCCCGGTGGATCATGGAAGAGGCGAGCGCCGAGATGTGAGCCTCACCATCCGGGAAACGCACGGCAGCGAAATCGGGTATCTGAAAGCGGCGTCGATAGGCGCCGGGCGGCAGTCCCGTGGTGCGTTTGAACAGCCGTCGGAAAAAAGCGGCGTCCTCG
>DASTHI010000040.1:0-42488 GCA_035718275.1 Pseudolabrys sp.
GCAGCTATGGCGCGTGGTGAATTTGCGTTTTCTCCTGTGGGTTGATCTTGGTTCTCAATCTCGCGGCCTTTCACGTCCAGGCCCAAAGTGCCGAAGAACGGTCCGGCACTTGCATCATGCAGAAGAGGAAGCAGTCGCCGCGGTCGAGCGCGCAAGAAAGCTCGACCGCCGCGAAGTGCGGCATGCGTTCGATCGCCGTTTCACCGCGCATGGCGGAAGGGTATGTGCGTCTCTATGATGAACTGACAGGAACCTCCGAGGAGGGCATCAGGCGCTCTGCCTGATCCCCGGTCTGCTGCCGCAATTCTCGTCAGCGTTAGCGCTGCGCCCCGCGAACGCGAGGCCTCAGGCAGATCCGATGCGTGGGTTTTTTGCAAAACGAAACCGCCAGACGGGGGACGGGGGTTTCGCCTGGCGGCTTCGCACACGGAGGTTCGGGCAGTTGGGGTACTGCCCGCAGGCAATGTCACAACTCGGATTGCGTTTCGCAATCAAGGCCCGCCGTTAAGCTCAATCGTCAACCTTAAGACGATTGATTGAACGCGCGGGCTGCGCGACGGCCCGGGGGCTCCGGACTCTATCGCATGGGGACAACGACGGGTGCCTCCGCGATCCGGCGCATGGGCTGGCCGTTCGGGCCAATCACGATATGCGAGCAATCGCCGTAGCGATTGAGCTTCGTGTTCTGATCGTAGGCGTTGAATGAGTAATAGTAGTGACAGATGCCGTCATTGAATTCCACATTGGTCCAGCTGCCGCTGGTCTCGCGATGAATGTACGGATTCTGCGGGTCCGCCGCAGATGCTGACGAGGTCAGCAGGGCGGTCGCCAGCGCGCAGCTCACGAGCGGGAGAACAAACTTCGCTTTCATCGTCGATCTCCATCAGTGGTTTCACGCAGGCAAACGCTCCTGAAAGAGCATCGTTCCGGCGCAGGCGGTTCCCGCCACCATCCTGCCGGAATTTTGGCCGTGTTCAGTCTGCAATTGAAATAGTGGCGAGGTTACCAGCGAAGCAGGGCACCTCAGGATTTCTCCAAACCCCCGCGTGTACTGAAGTGCTCGAGGACGAAAACGCGGATGGCGGACGACAGGTTACTGTTCTGCCGCGTTTCGTCGATGTCTCCGATCACCTTTGAAAGTGTCGCGTGCTGCTCATGCGCGATTTCCTTCAGATGGTCCCAGAAAGCGTCTTCGAGGCTGACGCTGGTCTTGTGACCACTGATCACGATTGAACGCTTCACAACGGAGGATTTCATCACGCCCTCCTCCATACAGTCGATGCGATATGACGATGGAGCAATGGGCGTGACAGTTTTCTTTCTGGTTAAGGAAAACACTCGAATTTTACGCATATTCACACTACAGCTCGCCTCGTGGTGAAGCCCGCCGTCCCTTTCCTTGCGTGGAGCAGCTGGACCGGTTCAATGGGCCCGGCCCAGGCTGCGTTTCCAGAGTTTGATGACACCGGGTGGAAACTCGCGGCCAGCAACGCCGGTGCGGCGGCATGCTTCCGGCCACATCTGAAGCAGCGACTGATCCTCGCGGAATGACTCGCTTTGCGAGACTTCGCCGTCTTCGGATCGCGGCCATTGGTCGGCTGCCATTTTCAGCAGCTCGATCAGTGCAGCAATGTCCTTGTCGTTCTTCATGACACATCCCCCAGTTTTGTTGTTATTGATGGTAGGATAGGGGCCGCGCGCTTCCTGCGCTGTGCTGGCCGTCACAAAAACACGTTTTTTGGGGGCTGGATTGAGGGTACCCACGGGAGGGCGAGCCCCTATAAAATTTGTTCCACCATGTTGCTAGGATCGGCGGAACTATTCCTCTGGCTGCCGCAAACCGGCAGCGCCGCCCAGTTCTCGAGGTCACGAGAGCGGTCACATGGATGATCAGCTGCAGGAACTGTCATTCACCTATTTTGCCGACAATTACCGCTGGTCGCACGGGCTGCTGATCGGTCTCAACATGGCGCCCTGGGGCGGCGCCGAGATCGGAGAGGTCAACCGCGTAGGCTTGCGGCTGAAGAATCGCGTCGGCGACGATGATGCCTGGTTCCGGGAATGGGCGAGCGAGGCACGCAAGGTGGAGGACGCGGGCCGCGAGCGCATCGCCAAAGGCTACACGACAAGCGGTGCGCAATACCTTCATCGCGCGAGCGCCTACTATCACGTCGGCGAACGATTTCTGCAGCCGAAGAGCAGGGAAGGGCTCGACGCCTATATGCGCGGCGTAGCGTGCTTCCGTGACGCGGCGAAATACATCAGGCGGCCGCGCATGGAGCACGTGGAAATTCCATACGACGGCAAAAGCCTGCCTGCGGTCTACGTGCATGCGGAGCCGGCGAATTCTTCCGGCACGGTGCCAGCCGTTGTCTTCTTCGACGGGCTCGATGTCACCAAAGAAATTCAATACTTCAAAGGCGTTCCGGATCTCGTTGCCCGCGGCATCGCATGCCTGATCGTGGACGGCCCTGGAAACGGCGAGAGCATCCGCTTTCGCAATCTCTACCTGCGACACGATACCGAGCACTATGCGACACCCGTCTTCGACTATCTTGCGTCGCGGCCGGAGGTCGACGCCAAACGCATCGGGGTCATGGCGATCAGCCTCGGCGGCTATTATGCGCCGCGCGCGGCGGCCTTCGAGAAACGATTTGCCTGCTGCCTCGCCTGGGGGGCGCAGTGGGACTATCAGAAGATCTGGCATGACCGGTTCGATCGCCTCGCGCGCGCCGATACGCCGTCACTCTCGGTTGCCCACCAGCACATTGCCTGGGTGCTTAACGTGAACTCGCAAGAGGATGTGCTCAAGGCGCTGGAGCCTTTCAAGCTCGATGGCGTGGTGCAGAAGATCACTTGCCCCTTCCTGATGCTGCACGGCGAAGGCGACGAGCAGATTCCTCTACGCGAAGCACAGAAGTGTTTCGATGCCGTCGGCTCGAAGGACAAAACAATGAAAATCTTCACCCGCGAGGAGGGCGGCTATCACCATTGCCAGATCGATAACCAAAGCATCTGCTCGGCTTACATGTGGGATTGGCTGGAGCGGGTGCTGCAGCCGCAACGTTGAAGACACCTGCTGTCAGTAATGCGATTTCTAATATCTAATGATTCTTGCGGCGGGCTGCATGACGCTATCTTTCGGGCGAGATCATCTAATGCCTGCCTTTAAAGCGAAACGGCCGGGACGAGCCCGGCCATGACGATGAATGCTTATAAGGCCTCTGTGATGCCTACATCGGTCCCTGGATATTGTTGTCGCGGATGACCTGACCCCAGCGCGCGATCTCGCTCTTGAGCAACGCGCGCGCGGCTGCGACCGAGCGCTGGTCTTTCGGATAAGGCGAGACGCCGGTGTCGGCCCATGACTTCACGATCGTAGGCTCGGAAATGATCTCCTGCAGCGTCCCATTGAGCTTGTTGACGATGTCATCCGGGGTTCCGCCAGGAGCGAACAGCGCGTGCCAGTACAGGATCTCCAGCTTCGGCCCGAAGGCTTTGACGAAGCTGTCGGCGGACGGCAGCTCCGGCGATTTCTCTTTCGCAGTGATCCCGTAGGCCTTCATCTGTCCGGCCTTGACCTGCTGTACCACCGACTGCGGCGTGGCGAAGAACAGGTCGACATGGCCGCCGGCGATGTCCTGCAAAGCAGGCGCGGCGCCGCGATAAGGAATCTGGTCGATCTTTATACCGGCCTCCTGCGCGAGCAGCGTGGTGGCGAGATGGCCCGTTGCGCCGACGCCCGGCGTCGCCGCCTTCAAAGTCTGCTTCTTCATCAGGGCCAAGAGATCGGCCAGGCTGTTCGGCTCGAGCGTCTTGCGTCCGACCAGGACCAGGGGGTTGTTGTTGATGAAAATGATCGGCGTGAGGTCTTTTTCGGTGTCGTAGTTCACATTCTTGTAGAGCGAGACGTTCGCTGAAATCTGCAGATTGTGCAGCAGCAGCGTGTATCCATCGGGCGCCGCATGCGCCACGCGCCCCGTGGCGATCGTAGTGCCGCCACCGCTCACGTTCTCCACGATAAAGTTCTGCTTGAGCCTGTCGGAAAGCGCCTGCGCGAGCACGCGCGCAACCTGATCCGTCGGCCCGCCGGCCGGGTAGGGAACGATGAGAGTAACGTTCTTGCTCGGGTAAGTCTCGGCCCATCCCGGTGCGACGAGAACGAAAAGGCCGATCACGGCCATCACCAATGCAGCAGCGCGTCGCATTGCTACCTCCCGGTTTTGAAGTGTGATCCTTATCGAACCGAAACCTTTCATTTTCCGCTTTTCCCGAGGAGGCGGGACCCAGAGCCAAGAGTCTGGATCGCCCCGTTTTGCGGGGATGCGCGATGACGAGACAGTTTCAGTCTCCGATGGATTTTAGTTTCGCAAAGCTTACGCCTCGGGGATGATCGGCAACAAGAGGTAGGGCTGCCGTCCGGCGGCGAAATGCAGGGTGTTGCGGCATTCGAATATCGAGGGCGGCCGGTCGTCCTTGTCGACATGCAGGAAGGGGCCGACGCCCTTCATCGGGTACGGCGAATTCGGCAGGGCGATATCGGTACCGTCGACTTCGAAGTCCCTGCCTCGCACTGTGAGCGCAAGCCGATAGCCCTGCGGCACCACAATCGATGTCGGCCAGATCTCGACGTCGACTTCCACCGGCTCGCCGGGCTTGAGCGGCCATTCTTCGTCATGCGTGTGCCAGGGACGGTACGGTTTCGACAGCTTCGGATCGAGCTTGCGGTGCGATGCGCGCAGCCAGCCGAGACCGACAGGCGTGCGCGGATCGTTCGAGCCGATGAAGGTGACTTCCTTTCCTGCCGGATCGAACACACGCAGCACCAGGAACAGGTCGGCGTCCGTCGTTTCTGACGAGATCCACAATTTCGCGGCCACCGGCCCGGTGACTTCGAGATCTCTGTTCATAGGCCGGGTCGAGAAGGTGAGGCCGTGGCCCCTCGTGTCGTAGTCGAGTGTCGTCTCCTTCGAGGGTTCGTCGACGCCGAGGCCCATTGCGTCCGGCTGCAGGAAGTACTTCGTCCACTGCGTGCGCGCGAGCGGCCATTCGTTTTCGGCGCGCAGCACGAATTTCTCGCCGGGATGGCGGATATTAAGCGAGACGAGCGGCTGCCGCTCCCAGCCGGTATTTTCACCCTTGAGGAAGTGGCCGAAGAACTTCTTCTGCAACGCCTCGCCATAGCGGCTATAGAAGTGGGTGAAGTGCGTATCGCCGTGCACTTCGAGCCATTTCTGCTTCGATCCCGCGCGCATCCAGCCTTCGAAATTGCCGCGGGTGTGCAGCCCCATGCCGCCCCAGTTGCCCGCCGACAGAAGAGGCGCGTCGATATCTTCGAATGTCGCAATTCGTTTCGCATAATAATCGTCGAACAGCCGGCGCCGCTTCGCCTCGCCGGGCGAGTCCGCGCAATTCCGGGCAAGCTCTTCAGGCGGGAGCGTTTCCGGTCCCGCCACATATTCCCCGGTCACGACGCTTTTTGCGCCGCGTGAGCCGACGCCATGCTGCACGCTCGCGACCTGGCGCGGGTGCCAGCTATTGAGAAAATCACTGAGGATGCCGCCGTGCCGGCAGAGTTCGCGATAATAGTCGGAAGAGCCTTCCCAGATGCACAGTGCGGCAAGGTGAGGCGGCCGTAGCGCGCCGACTGTCCATTGGTTCATCGCATAATAGGAGATGCCGTTGATCCCGACCTTGCCGGTGCTCCAGGGCTGCGTGCCTGCCCATTCGATGCATTGGTAGAGATCCTGCGTCTCGCGCTCGCACCAGACATCGAGGTAGCCCGGCGAGCGTCCAGCCCCGCGCGAGTCGATACGCAGGCAGGCATAACCATCGGGGACCCATTTTTCGGGATCGACAAGCTCCCAGTTCTGGTACTTGTTGCTCGAGCCCTCCAGCACCTCGGGCGCGGCTTTCACCAACCGGTCCCAAAGACCCTTGTAGCCTTCCTGGAACGCGAGCCCTTTGGCGTAGGGGCCGTAGCTCAGGATCACCGGATACCGGCCCTCGGCCATCGGCCGGTAGATGTCGGCGCGAAGAACGATGCCGTCATCCATGGTGATGGGAACGTCCCAATCGATGCGCATTCCGTCGCGAATTTCCTTTTTTGATTGCATCAGTGTCCTGCCGCTTGCATGTGTTCAACTCGTTGCCGGCCGGTGCCGCTTGACCGCCTCGGGATTCGTGGAATCGGCGCCCATATAGATGCCGCGCTCCCACTTGCGCTTGAGAGGATCCGATACCTTGAGCATCATCCTGCCGATATTCTGGATCTCGATCTCAACGGTCTCGCCATCCTGCAATGCGCCGAGCCCCTCGTGATTGGTGCCGCAGGCGATCAGGTCGCCCGAGTTCATCGTCATCACGGTTGTCGCAAACTCGACAAGCTCTGGCACGCGATGCTCCATGTCATCGGTGCTGTAGTTGTGGCGCAGCTGACCGTCGTTCCAGAAGCGCACGATCAGGTCGTTCGGATTTGCGATTTCATCGGCGGTAGCTATGCAGGGACCGATCGGCGCGAAAGTATCGAACGATTTGCCGAGCCAGCTCGTCATTGGTGTCGCCGGCCAGGTGCGCCGGCCTTGCTCGCGCGCGGATACGTCGATCATTGCGGTGTAGCCGAACACGGCATTTTTCCAGTCTTTCGCCTTCACCATCTTGGCGGGACCCTTGATCACCACCGCCAGCTCCGCCTCATGCATGAAAATCCACGGTACCGTGAATTCGGGCAGCACGATGGTGTCGCCCGGTCCGATCACGGCGTCGGGATTCTTCATGAACATGTTGAGTGGGCGCGCCTCGCGTTGTGCGTGCTCCCAGTAATTGGCGATACAGGCGAGAATTTTTCCTGGACGCGGAAGCGGCGGACGCAGCCGGACATCGCTGAGTGAAACGGCGTCTTCGCCGTCCGCACGTTTTTCCAGTTCCGGCCGCAATCGCGCGAAATTGTCGATGATGCCCTGCATGATGAGCTGGGGTGTGCAGTTTGTCGGCACGGCTGGAGAGATATCGACGATGCCGCGATCCGTAAGCACACCCGGCGAAAGAGCCTCGGTGGCTCCTCTTTGAAAAAGGACAAACTTCAACCCTTCCCCCTGTCAGTGTGGCTCCCCAACATCCTGGTCGGACCTTGCTCCGCACGTTCAATCAATATCACGGGACCAATTCCTGAGATTTGCCGGACCGCCTGAATCTCAGCTGGCTGCTCGATCTGCGGCAAGACGTCGGAGAATGTTATAGACGTCGTTTCTTCGCCACACGTTTTGCTCTGGCGGCAGATTTCGCTCTGGCCGTTGCGGCCTGTCGTGGCGGGATCACCGGCAGCAGCACGTAGTTCTCGCGGCCGCCGCCAAGATGCAGCGTCGTCTGCCCGCCATAGATGTCGAGTGGCCGGTCGCGCGGATCGTCATGCAGGAAAGGCCCGTTGCCGGTGAATTCGTTTTTCATATTGGAAAGCCGCCCGCCCGATCCGCCGGGATAGACATAGTCGCGTCCACGGATGCTCAGCGCGATCCGATAATTCTTCGGTACCGCGATACAGGTTGGAATGATCTCGATATCGAGCTCGTAAACGTCTCCCGGCTTGAGCGGCTGCTTTTCATCATGCGTGTGATAAGGCCGGAAAGGTCGGCTCAAGTCCTTGTCCAGCTTGCGATGTGATGCACGCAGCCAGCCTTGTCCGATCGGAGTGTGTGGATCGAGTGCTCCCTGGAACACCACCTCCTTCATGTCCGGCGAGAACACGCGCAGGACCAGAAAAAGGTCCGCATCCCTCGTTGACGAGGACACGTGCAGCTTGGCGGCGATCGGCCCCGTGATCTCCGTGTCTGTTTTCAACGGTTCGGTCAAGAACGTGACACCGTCGCCCATCGCGTCGAAGCTGATCTTTGCCGAGCCTTTCGGGGCGTCCGCGATCAGCTTCTGTGCATCGGTTGCGAGATGAAATTTGGTCCATTGGGTGCTCGGAAGCGGCCAATCGTCTTCGTGCCGGAGCACGAATTTCTCGTCGGGATGGCGAACATTGAGCTGAACACGCGGCTGCTTGTCCCAGCCGTTGCGCTCGCCTTTGAGGAAGTAGCCAAAGAATCTTTTCTGCAGGCCGACACCATAGTCGGTGTAGTAATGGGTCCAGTGCTCGATTCCGTGTACCTCAAGCCATTTCTGTTTGGAGGCCGCGCGGTAGAACCCCTCGAAATTGCCGCGGGGATGCAACGGCTGGCCGCCCCAGTTCGCGGCCGACAGCATGGGAACCTTCACCTTCGACCAGTCGGGCCGCATCGCCTTATAGAAATCGTCATCGAGGGGGTGCGCGAAATAGGTTTTTCCAAGATCGTAGCGGTTCGCTCCCATCTGCTCCGCGGTGAGCGTTTCCGGGCCCGACACCCAGTCGCCGTTCATGCGGCTGCGGTGGCCTTTCGTGCCCAGACCGTACTGCACCGTCTTCACCTGCATGTCGTACCAGTTCTGCGCGAACGTGTTGTAGATGCCGCCATTGTGGCTTAGCTCGCGATAGAAGTCTGCGAATCCTTCCCAGACACATATTGCTGCGAGATGCTTCGGCTGCAGGCTGGCGACCTGCCACTGGTTGATGGCGTAATAGGAGATTCCACTCAGGCCCACTTTGCCGTTCGACCACGGTTGCGTTCCTGCCCATTCGATGCAGTCGTAAAAATCCTTCGTTTCACGGGGCGACCAATGCTCGACATAGCCGGGCGAGCGACCGCAGCCGCGTGAATCGACGCGCACGCAGACATAGCCGTCCGGCACCCATTTCTCCGGATCGCAGACTTCCCAGCTCTGATATCTGTTCGACGATCCTGCCATGACGTCGGGATGCTTAAGCGCCATGCGATCCCATGCAGTCTTGTACCCGTCCTCGAAATGCAGCCACTTGCCATAGGGACCGTGGCTCAGGATCACCGGATAGCGGCCGTTCTTGATCGGCCGGAAGACGTCGCAGCGCAGCACGAGGCCGTCATCCATCGAGATCGGCATGTCCCAGTCGATGCGCATGCCGTCGCGAATTTCGCTCACCTCACGATAGCTCATGACCGTCTTGCTCCCCCGAATTGATGTCCTGATCGCGCGGCACGCGCTTTGATGCCTACCGCTTTGGAATGACCGGCAGCAGCACGAAAGCCTGCCGGTCGGCTCCCGTGTGCAGCGTCACGTCACCCCCGAATACGGATGGCGGACGGTCGCGCGGATCGTCGTGGGTGAAAGGGCCGACGCCGCTCCAGACCTTGCCGAGCGTTTCGACGCCCGGACCGGGTTCACCTGGAAAAACGTAATCGGTTCCGCGCACCGACAGCGCGATGCGATAGCCTTTCGGCAGCACGATGCAGGTCGGCCAGACCTCGACATCGACTTCGTAGACTCCTCCCGGCGTGAGCTTCTGCTCCTCGTCATGCGTATGGTACGGCCGGTAGGGCAGTGTGAGCTTCGGATCGAGCTTGCGATGCGAGCAGCGCAGCCAGCCTTGCGCGATCGGCGTGTGCGGATCGAGCGCGCCTTGGAAGGTCACTTCCTTAAGATCCGGGGCAAAGGCGCGGACGACGAGGAACAGATCGGCATCCTCGGTCGCCGATGACACCCACAGCTTCGCCGCGATCGGTCCGGTGATCTCCGTCTCCGCTTCGAGCGGCTCGGAGAGAAACGTCACACCTTCGCTCATGCCGGCGTAAGTGACCGCCGCCGAAGATGCCTGCGGTTCTTCCGAGAGCGTCATGTCGCCGGCATGGAGATAGAACTTCGTCCATTGCGTGCGTGCGAGTGGCCACTCGTTCTCGTGGCGCTCGACGAATTTTTCTCCGGGATGGCGCACCTGCAGCAGTACCTTTGGTTGCTGGGTCCAGCCGGTGTCCTCGCCCTTGAGGAAATGGCCGAAGAATTTCTTCTGCAACGCCAGGCCGTAATTCGTATAAAAATGCGTCCAGTGCTCGATGCCGTGCACCTCGAGCCATTTCTGTTCGGAGGCTGCGCGCACGAAACCTTCGAAATTACCTCGCGGGTGCAAGCCTTGCCCGCCCCAATTGGCAGCCGAGAGCAAGGGCGTCTTGACCTTGTTCCAGTCCGGCATGCGCGATTGCCAATAGGGATCGGTGTCGAGCTTGCGCGAGATGCAATCTTCATAGAAGTCGCGCCGATTGCGGCCGAGTTGTTCTTCCGACAGCGTTTCGGGTCCCGATACCCAGTCGCCGTTCATGCGGCTCTTGAACCCACGCGTACCGCGACCGTTTTGCACGGAATACACTTGCGCCTTCGACCAATCTTGCACGAATCCGCGATTGAAGATGCCGCCATGATGCGCCATGTCGCGGTAAAAATCGGCCGCGCCTTCCCAGATGCAGATCGCGGCCAGATGTTTCGGCTGCAGCGCCGAAGTCTGCCACTGGTTCTGACCGTAATAGGAGATACCGTTGAGACCGATCTTTCCGTTCGACCAGGGCTGCGTGCCCGCCCATTCGATGCAGCAGGCGAGATCCTGCGCCTCGCGCAGCGACCATATGTCGATCACGCCAGGCGAGCGACCGGCGCCCCGGCTGTCCACGCGGATACAGACATAGCCGTCCGGGACCCATTTCTCCGGGTCGACCACTTCCCAGCACTGATATTTGTTGGTCGAATCTGTCGGCACATCCGGATGGTCGGCGCACATCCGGTCCCATTGGCTCTTGTACAGGTCCTCGAAGTGCAGCCACTTGCCGTAGGGCCCGAGGGTCATGATGACGGGGTATTGGCCGTCCGCCACAGGCCTGTAAATGTCGCAGCGAAGCGTGAGGCCGTCATCCATCCTGATCGGCATGTCCCAGTCGATCCGCATGCCGTCGCGGATTTCACTCTTTTCGCGGTAGTCCATGAACCCCCCGTCGCTAGGAATTGTAATCTTCACGATGCACGGATGCAGCGGCCTTCGGCATCGAAAAGATGCATTTGCCCCGAATCAAGAGACAGCGAAAGGCGCTCGCCGACTTTCGTGGCGGCCATGCGCAATCCTTCGCTGACGGCAACGAATGCGCGCTCCGTGCCGGCATCGAAATAAAGCAGCGTGTCCTTGCCGAGCGGCTCGACCAGCCGCACGGGAAGGGCGGTGTTGCTATTCGCATCGTCCCCGATCCCGACATGTTCGGGCCGAATCCCTAGCGTTGCTTTGCCTGGACTAGCGGTCCTCAGGCGCTCGGGCAAAACCACATCGAACAATTGTGATCGGAACCGCGCGACGCCATTGTCGCGCACGATGCTGCCTGCCACGAGATTCATCGATGGCGAGCCGAAGAAATCAGCCACGAAATAGTTGATAGGATTGGAATAGATTTGCATCGGCGAGCCGACCTGCACGATTTCGCCCGCGCGCATCACCACAATGCGGTCGGCGAGCGTCATTGCCTCTTCCTGGTCGTGCGTGACGAAAATAAAGGTGCGCTTGAGTTCCTGATGCAAGCGATCGCATTCGGCGCGCAATTCGCGCCGCAGCTTGGCATCGAGACTGGAGAGCGGCTCGTCGAGCAGGAAGGTCGATGGATTTGTCACGAGCGTGCGAGCGAGCGCGATGCGCTGCGATTCTCCTCCCGAGCATTGGCTCGGCATCTTGTCGAGAAGGTGAGCGATGCGCACCATCTCCGCGACTTGCCTGACGCGTTTGATGCGCTCCTGAGCTGGCACTTTTTTCATGCGCAGTCCGAACTCGATGTTCTGGGCGACGTTCTTGTGCGGGAACAATGCGTGGCTCTGGAACACCATGCCGAGATCGCGATCACGCGGCTCAAGATCGTTGACAACCCGGCCATCGATCCGAATCTCTCCCGATGTGGGGTCTTCGAATCCGGCGATCATGCGCAAGGTGGTCGTCTTGCCGCACCCGGACGGCCCGACGAACACGACGAATTCGCCGTCCTCTATGGTGAAATTGAGGTTTTTCACCGCCGTTACGCTGCCGAAGGTCTTGTTCAGACTGGAAAGCTCGATTCGCGCCACAGCTATCTCCGTACCATTCCGAAACTGAAGCCGCGTGCGAGATGCTTGCGGATGATGAGGCCGACGATCATCAGCGGGATCGTGATGCCGACGGCGAGCGCCGCCTGGCGGCCGTAGACGCGGCCTTCGGTCGATCCCTGATATTTCGAAAGCTCGATGGGAAGCGTCGAAACCTGCGTCTTGGTGATGATCAGCGCGAGCAGGTACTCGCTCCATGTCAGAATGAGAATGAAGAGGAACGTCGCAACGAGCCCGGAGCGGATCAGCGGCAGGACGATCTCGAACACGGTGCGCCAGCGCGACGCGCCTAGGATTTCAGCAGCCTGTTCGACTTCCCTCGGGACCTCGTCGATGAAGCTTTTCGTCATCCACACCGCATAGGGCAGCGTGGTCAGGAAATAGACCATGATGAGCCCGATGCGCGTATCGAGCAGGCCGAGCGCCGAGTAGTAAAGGGACAAAGGCGCTACAACGACGATCGGCGGGATCATGCGCAGCATCAGCAGCTGAAACATGCGGGCTTCCGACAGGATACGATAACGCGACACCCCGTAAGCGAGAACGGAGCCGAATGCGACGGCTAGGAAAGTGGAGCTGAACGCAATGACCGTCGAGTTCCACAGCGAAACCAACGGAGTCTGCGAGGAGATTGCATACTGCGTCTGGTCATATTGCTCGGCCCCGAGCCAGACATTCATGTAGTTTGTCAGCGTCGGCGGGTCGGGAAAGTAAACCGGAGGCCACGCGAACCATTGGATGTCCGGCTTGAACGAGGTCGAGAGCATCCAGTAGATCGGAAAGAAGGCGATAATGCCCCAGACTGTCAGGATCGTGTAACGCACGACTGCGGAGATGAGGCGGCGCCGCGACTTGGTGACCATCACTCAGGCCTCCGCATCCATCGCTCGCATTTCATACATCTGATCGAGCGAGCGCTTCTCGCGGCGTAGGAGCTGAATGGCAATCAGGACGATGACGATCATCAGCAGCATCACGATGTATGACATCGCGGCGCCCTTCGAGATCTGGAAGTACTGCCACGTGGTCATGAAAATGTAGACCGGCAGCGTTTCCGTCGCGGAGCCCGGGCCGCCCTGAAACAGCGCCCAAGTCTTGGGGAATTCCGCCATGGCTTCGAGAAAGCGCAGGACAATCGCGAGCAGGATGACGGGGCGGAGCAGGGGCAGCTGCACCTCCCAGAAGATGCGCCATTTCGACGCGCCGAGGATTTCTGCGGCCTCGATCGGCTCTTTCGGAATGGCCGAAAGACCTGCCAGCAAAATGATGAAAGAGAACGGCGTCCAATTCCAGATTTCCAGCAGTGCAACGGTGGCAAGCGCGATGTTCGGATTTGTCAGCCACGCCGGCTTGAAATCGACGCCGAGGATCCTCGAGATCAGATCGTTGATTGGGCCGCTTTGGTACAGCATCATTTCCGCCGTGTAGGCGACCACGACCGGCACGGTCAGCATCGGCAGGATGAAAATGATGTAGTAAAAAGCCTGGCCCCGAAACGGCTTGTACATCAGATAGGCGAGCAGGAATCCGAACACAAAGCAGCCCAGTGTCGAGCTGGTCGCGAAAGCGAGCGAGCGCACGATCGCCCAGCCGAAGCGCGGGTCGGTCAGCACATCCCGGAAGAGGTCGAGCCCGACAAATTCCGCATCCCACCAGGAGCTCAGATAGACCGTCCACTGATGCACCGAGAAATAGAGTTGTAGCAGCAGGACCGGTGTGAGCAGGAAGAGGAACAGCGCGATCAGCGGCAGCAGTAATGAGAGCTTGAAGTGACGCACTGCGAGCCGTCGTGAACGGCTCCGCGCTGAATCCTCAAAAGGCGTTTCGGTCGCTGGCAGCGCGTCGACAGCCATATTCTCGCCTCTTCATTCCCGGGCCGGACGGGCCGCTCGGACCCGCCCTGCGTTTGCCCATCAGCCCGGGGTGGCTCGTGTCGGCATCACAGCCTTGTAGCTGGCAAGATCCTTCTTGAGCTTGCTGCGCCCGATGCGGCCAATGATCGCGTTCCATTCGTTCTCGGTCTTCTTCAGCACCTCCTTCGCCGGCAGTTGACCGACATAGGCCTCCGACAGGTTCTTGCCGAGCGCGTCCTGGAATTCGAGATAGCCGGTGAGATAGATGGGCGGCGCGACAACCTGGAAATTGGTCTCGACGGCCTTGATGCCCTCTGGCGTGTAAGCCTTCAGGACCGGTTCCGCCTTCATGTGCTCCTTGGCCCATGCGTCATTGAATGCATTGGCGGGATCCGAAACGATCGGAATGCTGTTTTTGCCGGAGCCGAGCCACAGCGCCATGTAGGCGGCCTGCGCCTTGCGGGGTGAGTATTTGTTGATGAGGATTGCCGCGAGCGGTGACGAGATGGAGCGGTGGACCATCTTGCCGGTGAATTTCGACCCAGGAACGAGGCTGAAATAGAACTGGCCGACCGTTTTCGACTGCTTCGGATTCGCGATCGTCTTGCAGGTCCCGTCCCAATACTGGCAGCTCACCACGTGTCCCTGCGCGATGCGTGGGATCATCTGCGGCGTGCCCCAGTTCGCCGCTTCCGGATGGTTCACCTTCTTGTCCTGCAGGTAGAGGTCTACGGCGTATTGCCCTGCCGGCGTGTCGAGCGTCGGCTTCATGTCATCGTCGAAGGGAAAGCCGCCGGCGCTGTAGAAGATCATGTACCACCAGGTGACGCCGTTCGCGCGATTGCGCAGATTGCCCGAACCGTACAGATCTTTCGAAGGATCCATGAGGAATTCCTGCAGGCGAAGGTTGTCCTCCCACGTTTCCGGCACCTTCAATTCGGTGCCGAACTTGTCGGCGAAGCGCTTCTTGTTGTCGGGATTATCGATTAGGTCCTTGCGCGTGTACTGTATGTGTACGTTGCCGTCGGTCGGCACGCCGTATGTCTGGCCGCCATACTTCATGAAATTGCCGTAGTCGCCCACGGCATCGAGATGAAATCCCGCTTTCTTGATGTAGTCATCCAATGGCTCGAGATATCCGGCCGAGGCAAGCGATGGGATCATGTTCGAGTCGATATGGATAAAATCGAACTGCGGCGACCGAGACAGCGCTTCAGCCATTGCGCGCTGCGGTGCATCAAAAATGGAGATATCCTGCACGGCGCCGAGGTTGATTCCTGTTTCCTTGGTGAACTCGGCAATGACCGGCTTCATCGGTACGAGGTAAGGCGACCAGATCATCCCGTTGACATCGGCCTTGCCGACTGCCTTTGCGGCGGCGAGGGTCTGCTCTTCCATGCTGGCGGCTCGGGCAAAAGGTGTCGTGCCAGGAACGAAGTTGGCCAAGGTGAGGCCGACACTGCCTTGCAGGAACCTGCGTCGCGAGAAATTCGACTTCGACATGACTTCCTCCTCGCCTGTGTTGGTCTATGTGATCGATTGCGGATGGACCGGCGGCGCCCGTTTCGGCGCATGACATGGCCGGCCTGCCACTACCGGCTCATCGGAATGATGCGGGGTAAAGGACGCCCCTTCGTTGCCTGCTTCCCGCAGGGAACACGCAAACTTGCGCTCAGATGCTCGCGAGAGGAAAAAAAACAAAAGGCCTCCCGAAACTTCGGCCGCGAACGCGCTGGCCTGCGGCCTGTGCGCGTCCAAACGGCCTAATACAATCAGCGCGTTAGCTCCCTAAAGTCCGCGTTGAGGTCGCGGTTGATCTTCAAAACACATCGTATGTTGGTGCATCTGGATGCGCAACAATATTGGAGAGCGGAGGGCTCCCGCGCGTCCAAGAACGATGGTTCGCCGCAAGTGGTTGGTTGGGCCGTGCGTTTGCCTGCGGGCAGCGAAGCCGATAGCAGGTCTGGTTTGACTCAAGCCAATACTATCATCCCGAAATTGCAAGCCGCGGGACTTGGCCTGACCGCTGACGCTCCAAATTGTGACGCCTTGCACTTTCGTGCTTTCGGCTCGTCCCTCAGCCTGAGCCGTTTTCAACCGGCCATGTGCAAGTAATGCCATGCGGCTTCTATGTAACCACCAATCGCAAAGAACAAGGTGACGATCACAACAGCAGCTTTTGCGGCGATTATTCTCAGCCAATCGGCAGACGGACTCGAACGCTGCGCACGAGCGAGCGCATTGGCGCTACGCCAGACACCAACTGCAGCGGTGATCAGATATCCCAAAAATAAAACTCTATAGATGACCAGAGTGGACGGATGCGAAATAAACAAAAACCCGCTCAGGATGCCGACAAGCCAGACGATGCACGTTCCTGAGACGAAGAAACCCCAGAACGCGTGAGCGAGGGGATATTGCCCGCGCCACAATCTCAGATAGATGGACGAAAGTTCGCTAACCGTTCCTCTCGGTCTTGCTTCACCCCGCAACAGCATGAGCGAGGTGCTGACGAAGAAAATCGCGAGAGCCGCGGCGACAGGTCCGACAATAAAAAACCCCACCAGCCCGCAAAGATTTCCGCCCCAGCGAGAAGAACACGCCCACGTGAGTCCGTATTGCAGACCGATAAAAAAAGCGATGATGGCGCAAACCAGCAACGTCAGAACATATGCAACGAGGGAGATGCGCGCTTGCCGATCTGGAAATGCACGGCAGTGGCGAGTGTAAAAAAGCACGGCACAGGCGCTCGCCACGACAGGCGAGAAAAAACCGAGCCCCCAAAAAAGGGGCAGAAATCTCGGATCGAAAATGGCCATATTGCCGACCTGAACGGCACGAGGGGTCGCGGTTAAGCTGAAAATATTGCTGATCTCTTAATCCCGAATGGACCTGACCAATGCCGCCTGGATTTTGGTGATGTTTTCTCAATGTCTAAGCAGTGCTGCAAAGGCATATTTCCGCTATTGCCTGCTTGCAGGTGATGACACCTCATCGCCCTTTATTGCTTGTTGAGGTGGGTCGTGCCGCCTGGCAGCGAAGCGGCATTTACTAAATTTCTCGATCTATGGATGCTGGTCTGTCCAATATTCGAGTCTACGCCCTAAGCCACCGTCTCCACGTCCCATTTCGGCGCGCGTTCGGGCGGATCGGCGATGCGGATATGGCGCCTGCGCAAGGCGGCAATCGCGCGCATCTCGTTCTCGCTGAGCGAGAAATCGAACACATCGATATTGTCTACGATGTGCCGTTCCTCGAGCGCCCGCGGCACCGCCGTCACCATGGGCTGCTGGATGAGCCAGCGAAGGCAAATTTGTGCATGGGTCTTTCCATGTGTCTTCGCGATGTCGCCGATAACGGGATCGTCCAGCAGCTTGCCGCGGGCCACGGGGCAATAGGCTGTCAGGATCATTCCGTGTTTTTTCAGCGCGGCGATCATGCGGTCCTGCGGCAGATAGGCATGATATTCGATCTGATTGGTGACAAGGGGCTCCGGGCAAACTTGGACCGCTTCATCGAGCATGGCGAGCGTGAAATTCGACACGCCGATATGACGTGTCATCCCGCTGCGCTTGGCCTTCGCCAGCGCGCCCAGAGTTTCGCTAAACGGGACCTTCGGTTGCGGCCAATGCACCAGCAGCAGGTCGACATAGTCGAGACGAAGCGCCTTCAAGCTCGTCTCCGCGGAACGCAGAAAGTCCGCCTCGCGGGCGTTGTCTTCGGTGACCTTTGTCGTGACGAACAGCTCGTCGCGCGCAATCCCGCTCGCGCGGATGCCTTCGCCGACATGCTCCTCGGTGCCGTATTTGCGTGCGGTGTCGATGTGGCGATAGCCAGACCTGATTGCGGCGGCGACGAGTTCCGCGGGCCGATGCGGCAATTCCATGGTGCCGAAGCCGATCGCGGGCATCCTCGCGCCGTGAGCTTCGATAACGAAGGCCTTCGGTGCTTGCATCGAAAACTCCGGGATGTGAAATGGTGCAGAATGCTAGTGCAACCCGGCCGCGACTGTAAGCGGGCGAGCCGCAATTTTTTGCGGTGTCCACTCGCTCAGCCGGTGCGCGCGGCGGGAAAACTGTCTACGCTTTCAAAGGTGAGCGCTTATCCTGCGTGAGGGTTCAATGGATCAACGTGTAGCTTCGCCTCGCACCACCTTCCAGCTCGAAGAGGCCACAATCGATGAACTGCATGCCGCGATCAAAAAAGGCGAGACGACCTGCCTCGATGTTGTCCGGCACTATCTCGCCCGGGTGCGTGCCTTCAATGGCGTGGCCAGCATGCTGGTCACGAAGGATGGAGGCGAGATCCCGCCGGCGAAGGGCACGGTGCGTGCCGGTGAGCCACTGAAATTTCCGACGCGAACGGTAAAGGCGGACAGTCTTCTACCGGATCTCGACCAGTATAACGGTCCGCCGCTCGAGTTTGGGCGCATGGAGGCGACCGCATCCGATCCGTCGGTGCAGCAGCAGTTCGGAATGGTCGTCGGCATTCCCAATGCCGGGCAGGTGAACGCCCTTGCCACCCTGAACATCCGGGGCGAACGTTCCGTCACCTGCCGCGGCGACTACGATCTGCATCCTTCCAAAGGACCGCTGCCGAAGGGCGCGCCGCCAGTTTGCGAATTTTTCCGGCATCTTCCCGACGCGCTGGAGCAGGCGGCCGCGCTCGACGAAAAATATGGGCGCAATCCTGATCTCGATGCCATGCCGATGTATGGCGTTGTTTTCTCGTTCAAGGATTCCTTCGACACCAAGGATATGCGATCGACCGGAGGCGGGGACGCTCGCTACGACATCGATTTCCCCGCGCGCGATCACGTGCTGGTCGAGCAGCTGCGCAGGAAAGGCGCGATCATTTTCGCAAAGGCGGTGAACACTGAATATAACGGCCGGCCCGATGCGCCGGACGGGCCACACCAGCCGGTCAAGGTTCTTCCTTCCACCCTTGGCTATCAGCGCAGCACCTGGGGCGGAAATCCGTCCAATCCGTACGACACCACTCGGGCCGCCTCGCTCGGCTCGAGTTCGGGGTCGGCGCTTTCGGTCAGCGTGAACATGGTCATGTGCAGTCTTGGGGAAGAGACGCGCGCCTCCTGCCGCGGCCCCTCGAACCACAATGCGGTGGCGCTGATCCTTCCGCACAAGGCGATGCTTGGCTTCGAAGGCGGTGCAATCGGCGCCGACATCCACGTCGACCGCAGCGGCATTCACGCGCGGACGATCGGCGACGCCGCGAAGGTGCTCGATGCGCTGCGCGATCCGGTCGAGGGCTACTATGATCCGCGCGATCCTTTCACCAGCGTACCGCGCTCCTCGATCCTCACGTCTTACGCCGGAAGCGCCCGCGGCCGCGGCGAAACCGGAGCGCTCAAGGATCTTCGCATCGGGATCATCCGCGAGTCGATGACGGTGCGGCCGGGTCATCTCACGGAGGTACCAATCACGACAGCGGCGGCTGCCGAAATCAAGAACGTGCTCGGAGCAAAGCTCGGCGCGACGCTGGTCGAGTCCTCCGACCCGCTGTGGAAGAAAGACCCTCAAGTGGAGCAGATGACGGTCGATTACCGTGTGGCGCTCGCTCGGCTCGTGCCGATCCTCATGCCAGACATCCTGTTCCGCCTCGATGAAGCCGGCGAGCCGCTGTTCAAGGAGTTCGCCGAAGCGATCGAACCGACGGAATTCCAGCCGGGCAAGATCTTCGGCTCCGGCAAGATGAAGCCGATGGATTACATGGTCGAACTGGCGGAAGGGCGTATCACGCCGCCGGCCAGACTCGATCTCGCAACCGTGCAGCACCAGGCGCAGCAGACCGCGTTCCGTTTCCATATCAATCAGTATCTGTCGCGGCGTGCAGCCGACTGGGAAGCAAAGGGATTCAAGGAGACACTGACCGACTTCACCGCGCTCAACGCCCGTTCCAAATTCTGGGGCGATGACCAGCGGGCGGGATTCCGCAATTGGGACGAGGTGCGCGACATGCGCAACGCTCTCGGTGAGCGTCAGGCCATTAATGAGCGTATCATGCTGCGGGAGCTGCTTCGGCGCGTCGAGATGATGGTCATCTACGAAAACCATCTCGATGCGGTGGTGCGCCTGCATACTCCCTGGCCGCCAGGACTGATCGGGGGCGCGGGGCAGGGCTTTCGCAACAACTTGACGATGGAATCCCTGAGCGGCCCGAACGCCGGCCTCACCGAAGTTCTCATCCCCGCCGGTTACGTCACAGAAGTCTATGATCCCGTCTACAAGCTCAGCGCCGACCGCAAGCGCTATCTGCACGAGAAGTCGAACACGCCCACTGTCGTGCCGGAACCGGGACTTCCTTTCTCCCTCGTATTCCGTGCCGAGCCGGGCAAGGAAGATGTGCTGCTGCGCATTGCCTCGGAATACGAAGCGGCATCGCGGCGGCGAATTCCGCCGCCCGCCTTTGGGCCGCTTCCGATGCGGAGCTGAAATTCTCCCGGCCCGCTTCAGGCGGGCTCGAGATACGGCTCCCACGCCTCGATCGCGACCCTTACCTTCGGGTCGGAGTCGGGTCCCCACAGCTCGCGGCCCTCAAAGCGCACGGTATAGAGCCAGTGCGGCTCCTCGACTCGCTTGCTTGCATTGCTGTCCGGGAACACGTGGCAGCCGACGACGCGCACGACTTCCCCCGTGTGTCCGCGCACGTAACGTGGCAACCGCGTATGCGTCTTCGGATGCATGTTGCGGGCGCGGACCTTGTCTCCCGGCTTGAACTTTGCGGGTGCCCCCGCCGGGCGATCATAGGGCGAGCCGCAGCGGATCATGTTCGCGACCTGCGCAGCGTTGACGGGCTGCTCCGCTTTCTTGATCGGCTCGATCGCATGGCCGCGTTTGAGCTCGTCGGGCGTCGTCATTCCGTGGTCGAGCATCATGTTCTCGAGAGTTGCCACCCAGAGTCCGTAATAGCTCATGTTCAGGTATTGCGGCGGCGGCAGGCTCTCGCGCGCGAAGCGGAATTCGTCGAGATTCCAGATGTTGGCAACCCCGATCGCCATATTGAGCGCGAAGGCCTTCTTTTCCCAGTCCGCATGGAAGACCGGCTCGTTCGGCTCGATCGTGACCGGACCAAAGCCGTGCATTCCACCCATATCGGCTGCGCCATTCATGCGGCAAGATCTCCGGGACGTTTCGGCAATCCGGTGCCAACCATGCTGTCACGAGTGACGAGATCGGCGAGCTTTTCTTCACTCCAGCCGTCGGTGCCGTCCGGCCGCAGCGGAACAACCAGGTAACGCAGCTCGGCGGTCGAATCCCACACGCGGATTTCGACATCCTCGGGCAGCGCGACTCCAAATTCGCGCAGCACCGCGCGCGGCTCTGCCACCGCGCGCGAGCGATACGGGGCCGACTTATACCAGAGCGGCGGCAAGCCGAGCACGGCCCACGGATAGCAGGAGCACAGCGTACACACGACCATGTTGTGAACGCTGGGCGTGTTCTCCAGCGCCACGAGGTGATTGGCTGACCGGCCGCCATAGCCAAGCGAGGCGACCGCGGCGGTGCCGTCCTCGAACAGCCACTTCCGGAATGCCGGATCGGTCCACGCCTTTGCGACGACCCGCGCTCCATTGCGCGGGCCGATCTTCTTTTCGTAGGTCTCGATCAGTTCATCGAGCGCGGCCGGCTCCACATATCCTTTTTCGAGCAAAATCGATTCAAGCGCGCGAACGCGCAGCTGCATCTCGGAAAGCTCCGAGCCGTGCTCATGATCATGATGCTGATGGTCGTGTGTCATACATTAAGTATAATTCGATTGTTGTCTTTACCAAGTGAATCCGCAGCGCCGACTGTTCCATGCCCCGCGCAGGCGCGCATCCGGCGCCCACACTGTGCGTCAAAAATTGTGTCTCGACCCGCTGGAGCTTGAGAGGCGAGCCGGAGTGCCAGGCCGGGTGCGGGTGAGGGAATGCGTGAGCCGCGCTGGCGAAACTCTCGGGCGATCACTACATCACCGGCTCGTTCGATTTTCAGTGCGGGAAAAGCGATGTCCTTTCTTTCCTTCTTGCTCAACGTCCTCTGGATCATCTTCGGAGGGCTCTGGATGTCGATAGGCTGGATCATTGCCGCTGTCATCATGGCGATCACGATCATCGGCCTGCCCTGGACACGCGCAGCGTTCAACATTGCCCTCTACACGCTGTTGCCATTCGGTCAGAAGGCCGTCTCACGTGCGGAGTATTCCGGCACCGAAGACATTGGCACCGGTTTTCTGGGCTTCGTCGGCAACCTGATCTGGCTCGTGCTGGCCGGCTGGTGGTTGGCGCTCGGTCACCTCATCAGCGCATTGCTACTGGTGATCACGATCATCGGCATTCCCTTCGCTTGGGCCCATTTGAAGCTCGCGGGGATCGCGCTCTGGCCGATCGGCAAGATGATCGTTCCCGCCGCAGGCGCGACGCCCTGGGCAGCCTCACGCCCCTGAGAAGGCCGTGCCGGAAATCGAGCTGAAGTTCAGCGTGAGCTTCTCAGCGCCAGGCGTTGAAAGCGCCGCCTGAATCTCGAAACGGCGATTGCGAGTGTGCTCGTCGGGCGGGCTCCGGCTGACGAGAAGACGATTTTCGCGCGGTCCTGCCGGTACTTGCCGGCTTTCGCTGATCCGCCTTCTTCTTGGTGGCCGGTGCCGGGGCCTTCGCGTCTGCCTCGGCGTGATCGGCGCCGCCGGCCGATCCAGTCGTTTGCGCCGCAGCGGTCGCATGCGGCCAGGAAAAATCATCGGCACGGCCGCGCGGTCCCGACAGCGGCTCGCCTTTGACAAGCGCCCTCGTTGCGGTGCCGTCCGCGCGCGGACTCGCCGATCCCGGCCCGCCGAGGAGGTCATCGGCAGCGGCCGCGCCGCCGGTGAGGGGAACCACCGGTCCTGAAAGCGGCCGCTCGGTGGGTTTTTCTTCCGACGGGGGAGCGGCGGCAGGTCCCGAAGGAAGCGACGTCACGGCGCGGCTGTTCATATAGCGCCGCAACTCGTGCTCGACATAGCGGGCGAGCTTCAAGGCGCCGTATTTCGTGAAATGCACTCCGTCACTCGAGCGCAGCCGCCGTGTCTGCCCTTCGTAATCGGGCCCGTAATTGGAATATTTGCCCGCCTCGTCGACGAAGCCGTCCCAGACATCGATGTAGACGACGCCGGCGCGCTCGGCGCGTGCGCGAAAGAGATCGTTGAGGTAAGCCGCGTCGGCGCTGGAGCGCGTGCCGCGAATTGAGGGAAGGCCAACCCAGAAGACGGGCACGCCTTTGCTCTTAACCGCGGAAATCATCTCGTCGATCCGCCGGCTGTAGACCTTTCCCCACTCGTCGCTGCGGAATTCGTAAACGGCGTTTGTCTTCTTGGCCTGATCGCGAGCGGTGTTTTCTTCTTTGGCCTGCTTGTCGTCCTTCGCCTGCTTGTCATCCTTCGCGTGCTTGTCGTCTTTGGCAGGCTTCTCGTCCCTGGCGTGCTTGTTCTCGTTCGGACTCTTTCCGCCGCTCTTCTCTGCTGCCTCCTTTGCCTCTTTTGCTTCCTTGGCCTCCTTCGCCTTCTTCTCCGCTTCCTTCTTTTCTGCTTCCTTCTTTTCCGCTTCTTTGGCGAGGTCGCGCTCGCGAATCTCATGGCGGTCGGCGAGACCGAGCATGATCACCACGTAATCGGGTTTCTCGTGTGCCAGAATGTCGCGTGCAGCGTGCGGCCAGCCGAAATCGGCTCGGCTTTCGTAATTGAGCAGCCCCGAGGACAGCTTTGCTTTGCGGGTGACGCCGATCTCCGGAGATTCCGAGAGGGTCTCCTCAAGTCCATAGGCAAGCCAGTCGGCCATGCCGTCGCCCATCACCACGATTGAAGTCGTGTGCGCGGTTGACTCGGTCTTGCGTGGCGGCGGCGCGCGCGAGCTGTCGGTTTGCTGGCCACTTTGCTGAGTATGATGCTCCTGCTGCTGCTGCCGGCGAGACTGTCGGGGCTCCCGGTATTCGTCATCGTCATGGCGGCCCGAGCTGAATGGCGAGAAAAAGTCGAAAAATCCGCCCGAGCGCGGCCGCGAGCGGCGTGAATCATATGATTGTTCGCCGAAGAACTGGGCCTTCGCGGGAGCGGTGAAGGCAAGCCCGATCGCCGCAACGCCAGCGACTTCCGCTGCCGCCAGAACAGTCACCGCAATCAGCCAATGGGAACAACGCAATCGACAGGACATCTCGCACGCAGAAACGGCAACGCCAGCTTCATGGTTCCATAAGCGGTCGGATTCGGGCGGCAATAGGCCGGCGATGCGTCAACCAAGTGAAATTACGCGAGGTGCTTTGCCGCCCCTCAAAGGCGCCGATACTGCCCCGGTTTTTGCGCGCCCTAAAAAACACCGAACCGGGTGGTACCAGGTTTGTTATGAGCAGGCGGAGGTTTCCCCGTCAGCTCAGCGGGCGTTCGTCCGGTGCGTTTTTTTCAGGCCCACAACACTCGGCCCAACCAGGAGGCGGCAATGGGAATTCTCGATGCCATCAATGGAATGCTCAACGGGCCGCGCGGCTCGCGTGAGCGGCAGGCGGCGGAGCAGTCAAAGAGTGGCGGCATGTCGCCCATCACCATGGCGATCCTTGGCGTGCTTGCCTACAAGGCGCTCAAGGGCAGCGGCATGCTCGGCGGAGGCCAATCGCAATCTCCTCAGCCGCAGCCGCAGCCGCAAGGCGGCACCGTCGAGGCATCCGGCTCCGGCGGATTGGGCGATCTTCTCGGCGGGCTGTTGGGCGGCGGTGCAGGCAAGACGGGCGGTCTCGATCTCGGATCGATGCTGGGCGCGGGCGCCGGAGGCATTCTCAGCGGCGGACTTGGGAATCTCATGCGGGATCTCCAGAATACCGGGCACGGCCAGGTCGCGGATTCGTGGATTTCGACCGGCGCCAACAAGCAGATCGCGCCGAACGATCTTGCTGCCGCGCTGGGCAACGACACCATTGATACGTTGACACAACAGACAGGCATGCAGCGCGACGATCTTCTCAAGGCTCTGAGCGAACACCTTCCCGAAGTCGTCGATCAACTCACGCCGCAAGGCCGCCTGCCGAATGAGCAGGAGGCGGATGTGATCGCAGCGCGGGCGTCGCAATACGTGTGAAGCGGCGGCCGGGCTGATCGTGGATGGACGTGACGCCACTCGCGGCCGTGGCCGGCCTTCTCGGCCGCGGCCGGAGCGGGAAACGTTTTCGGTGTGAGCGCGTTATAGGAATGGGATCGACCTTCGCATGAATCACCGCATTCTTCTTGCCAGTGTTGGACTTGTTGCCCTGTTCGCCGTCGACGCGGCTTCGGCGCAGGATTGCAACCGTTATCAGTGGGCCTGCCAAGGCTGGAGCGGATCGCCGCGCGGTCTCATCGGGCCGCTTGTCGCTCCTCGGCAGATGGCCCCGGCCCCCGAACCAGGTCCGTATGAGGCGCCGGTGCAGCGCACGGCTCTCGATCCGACGCTCGGTGCTCAGTATACGAGAATGTACTCGGCGGTGCGCGGAGAGCCGTTCGCCGTCCCCGCCGTGAATCTCGCCGAGATCGACCCTGGATATCTGCGGAAAGAAGTTTACTACCCGACGCGCGAAGCCCCCGGGACGATCGTCATCGATCCGTACAATCATTTTCTTTATTTCGTCGAGGGCAACGGACGTGCCATCCGCTACGGCGTCGGCGTCGGACGCGAAGGCTTCGGCTGGTCCGGCGTTGCCGAAATTCGCGACAAGCAGGCCTGGCCGGACTGGTATCCGCCGAAAGAGATGATCCAGCGCCAGCCCGAGCTCAGGCGGCAGCTGAGCGAGCTACGCAGTGGGGTGGGTGTGCCCGGCGGAACGCGCAACCCACTCGGCGCCCGCGCCATGTATCTTTGGCAGGGAAACAAGGACACGCTGTTCCGCATCCACGGCACCATCGAGCCGTGGACGATCGGCAAAAGCGTCTCGTCCGGTTGCATCCGCATGATCAACCAGGACGTGATGGATCTCTACGACCGGACGCCGGTTGGTGCCAAGGTCGTGGTGCTTTCGTCCCGCTGAGATTTTTCGGTCGAAGGTCTTCGGCGTAGGGTTCCGACCGGCGCAGCATTGCTCGTCAGCAGCGCGGCCGGTAAAGTGAAACCGCGTTTCGATTCGCGTTTTTCGGCCGTAAGTGCCGCCAGCCATTTCTTAGACTCGCAGCTGAGAAATCACTTCAACTCGACATCATCCAATTTTTCACGGTCGTCGCATCACTTAGCCGCGACAATGCGAGTATCAGATCAAGCTCGCGTCAAATTGCAGTTCCAAGATAGGCGTCCATGACACGTGAGTTGGAAGACAACTCCGGGCCTGTTCCTGACAATGCAATCGATCCGATCTCAAGCACATGCGCATGGTCGCAGATTTCCAGCCCGAGCCAGGCCATCTGCTCGACCAGAAGGATGGTGAGACCGCGCTCCTTCAATTTCAGAAAAGTGTCGAAGATCGCGCGGACCAGCATGGGCGCAAGGCCAAGCGAGGGCTCGTCGAGCAGGAGCACTTTCGGCCGGCTCACCAGCGCTCTCGCAATGGCGACCATCTGCTGTTCGCCGCCGCTCAGAAGGCCGGCCGGCTGTTCGAGCCGTTCTTTCACGCGCGGAAACAGCTCGAAGACATCGGCAAGAACTTTATCGAAGTCTGCCGTCCGGCCTTTACTTAAAGTCGGATAGGCGCCGAGCTCGAGATTTTCTTTCACCGAATGCTCCGGGAAAAGCTGCCGTCCCTCGGGCACGAGTGCCAGCCCAAGCTGCGCAATCTGGTGTGGGGCAAGATCGGTAATGTCTTTTCCAGCCAGTCGCACGCATCCGCGCGTGGGGCGAATGAGGCCGGCAAGGCTGCGCAGGACCGTAGTCTTGCCGGCTCCATTGCTGCCGAGAATGGTGACGATTTCACCACGTTCGATCGCGAACGAAATGCCGCGCACGACTTCGAGTTCGCCGTATGCAACGTGGAGATCCTCGACTTCAAGCAGCGGCATGGCTTGGTCCGAGATAGGCCTGGATGACGTTCTCGTTCCTGCGGATGTCCGCTGGGCGGCCATCCGCGATGACGGCTCCATGGTCGAGCACGGTGATCCTGTCGGAGACGCTCAGGACGAGTTCCATGTGATGCTCGACGAGCAGAATCGTCATACCGATCTGCTTGAGCGTGCGGATGACTGCGGCGAGGGCGCGAATCTCCTCCGCAACGAGGCCCGCGGCAGGTTCATCGAGCAGAAGAATACGCGGACGAACCGCTAACGCCCGCGCGATCTCAAGCAGGCGGCGATGCCCATACGCAAGCGAATTCGCCGGCGCCTGCTCGAGATGCGCGATCCCCAGGAGGTGCAACAGCGCACGGGCCTGGTGGAGGTGGCTCTCCGATTCCTCGCGTGCGCGCCGCGACCGCATGACCGCATCATAGAGAATGCTCCGGGACCGGCTCGGCAATGCGATCAGCACGTGCTCGATGACGGTCATATCGCCGAAGAGCTTGAGCGTCTGGAACGTACGTACGATTCCGCGTTGGGCTGCCACATGCATGGAGCTGATACTGACTTCCGAGCCATCCATGAGAATGCGGCCTGAGTCCGGCCGGTAGACGCCTGACACGATATTGATGAGTGTCGTCTTGCCGGCACCATTCGGACCGATCAGCGCGTGGATAGACCCTCCTTCGATTTCGAAACCGACGTCCGAAAGCGCGAGCAATCCTCCGAAGGAGCGGGACAACGCCTCCACACGCAAATTTGCGCCTGCAACCGGCGGGAGGCTCTCGATCCGCTCGCCGGGTTGTATGCCCGCTCTCGTATCGATCTTCCGCTTTACCGGGAGGTCGAAAAGGCCCATGACACCGCGCGGCAAGACGTAAAGGGTTATCAGGATCAGGCACGCATAGACGATCAGCCGGTAGTGATCGAAATCGTGCAACATCTCGGGAAGAATGATTAGGAACGCAGCACCGATGACCGGCCCAAGGCTGGTACCGGCTCCGCCGAATAAGACGGCGAGCAGGAAGAACACCGAGCTGAAGAACTGGAAGTTGTCGGGGCTGATATAGTTCTGCTGATGAGCAAAGAGCGTGCCGCCGAATCCGGCAAAGGCGGCGCTGATCACGAAGACAACGACCTTGAGGCGATAGACGTCGACCCCGACTGACGAGACCGCGATCTCGCTGTACTTGATCGCGCGGACCCGCATGCCGAATCGCGACGCGATCAGCCGGTGCTGCAGCGACAGTGCGGCAATGAAGAAGACCAGCACGACATAATAGAAGTGCCGTGTCTCAAGACGGAAAGTGCCAATCTGCGGCTTCGGGATGGAAGAAATGCCGAGGTCGCCGCCCGTCACTCCCACCCATTCCTGCAGGATCTTCCAAACCACCCAGCCGAACGCAATCGTGACCATCGCGAGATAAGGGCCCCGCACCCGCAGGGCCGGAATGGCGAGAAGAATTCCCGACAGAGCTGCGACGGTGGTCCCGCAGAGAATTCCAAGCCATACATGCGCTCCCGACAGATAGAACACCGGACTGCCAGAGAGCGCTTTCGTGATCAGCGCAGTTGTGTATGCGCCCATGGCCATGAATGCGGCATGACCGAGCGAAAATTGTCCGGCATATCCGCTCAGTATGTTCAATCCGACAGCGACGATGCCGTAGATTCCAATAATGACGCCGAGATAAGTGTAATAGGTTCCACCCGTCGCAAGCGGCAGCGCCGTTAGGGACACGAGCGCCAGTGCAATGAGCGCCGGTCGCATGCCGCGCATCAGGCGCGCTCCTCCTGCCGAACCCCAAACAGCCCCTCAGGTCGCAGAAAGAGTGCGATAATCATGATGCTGAATCCGAGGATGTCACGGATGCCGGTGTAGAGATAACCGGAGACGAGGCCTTCGAAGGCTCCATAAAGAAGGCCGCAGATGAGAATGCCTCTCGGCGCTGCAAGCCCGGCGATAATTGCGATGGCGAAGGCCTTGAGGCCGAGTACGGTGCCGAGCTGTGGCTCAGCGAGCGTCAAAGGCACGACGAGGAATCCTGCGATGCCGGCGAGTGCGCAGGCTATCGCGTAGGATGTTGCCTCGACCCGTCGCGTATTGATGCCCATCAGGCTGCTGACATCGCCGCTGTGCGCTACCGCTCGGAATGCCTTGCCGGTGAGTGTCCGGCGATAGAAGAAATCAAGGCCGAAAAACGTGGCACAGGCTGCTGCGATGATGAGTAATTGTTGCGGAAGGATTGAGACGGCGCCGAAATAGATGGGGTCCTTCCCAAAGAACGGCGGCACCGGCGTTGGGTTTCGTCCCCAGATGATCTCGGCGACATCGATCATCAGGAATCCGACTGCGAGAGTGCTCATGACCCACACGTCGCTCCCGGCGCGCAGGAAAGGAAAAACCGAAACGCGTTCGGCTATTAAGCCAAGCGCGAACAGGCTTAGCGTGACGATCGGAAGGACGATGAGCGGGTGAACATGATACTGCACCGTGAGCGAGTAGGTGAGCATCCCGCCGAGCATCACCCACATGCCCAGCGCAAAATTCAGAGCCTTTGTCGTCATGAAGGTGACGCTGTAACCGACAGCGATCAACCCGTATATCGCGCCCGTGGCAATCCCGCTCAGCGCGATCTGGAAGAAAAAATACATTCCGCTCTTTAACAGTTCATCCGGGTGGTGTGGACCGGAGTGAGGGCCCGCGCGCACGGGCGGGCCCTCTCAGTTTCCTAGAGGAGTTTCATCGTCGTCTTGTCGATGTACTTTTTGGTCGAAGCATCCGTCTCGACATAGGGCCCCTGGCTGTCGAACTTCACTTCCAGGAGCTTGCCATTGGTCCAGCGGGTCATGATCATGTCTTCTTCCGTCACGGCATTATGCCGCGTGCGCGTGAAGACCGGCCGCTTGAAATGCTTCACCAGGCCCTTGAACTCGGGAATGTTCTCGAGTGCGGCGCGGATTTGCGATGGCTCGGCTCCGCTTTTTTCGATCGCGGTCTTGAACAGGTAGACGGCATCATAGGCGCCGACAGCGAAGACTGCCGCGCTCATTTCTTCGTTATGCCTCTTTCGATATTCATTGATGAATGCGGTCCGCTCCGGTGACTGCGGACCGTCGATGGTCACCGTCGTGCTGGTGAGCACGCCCTCAGCCGAGCTGCCGGCTGCTTTCCAGAATGCAGGTCCGGCGATCCCCCAGGCGGATACGTAAGGCGTGCCGTCGTTGAGCTTCTCTTTTGTTTTCACCACGAACGTATTCTCACGCACGAGGGCATAGTTGAGAATGCTCTGCGCGCCCGCATTCTTCAGCTTGATGATCTGCGGAGTCATATCGGTGTCGTTGTTGTCAAAGGTTTCGTCGCCAACGGGCGAAAGGCCATTCTCCTTGAGGCGGCGCCGCAATTCGCCGCGTCCTGTGACTCCCCAGCCGCCCGTCCAGGTCAGCAGGCCGACTTTGTTGTGGCCGAATTTTTTCACCATCGTGTCGACCATGAAGTTGGCCTGCCCAGTGCCGTACATCCCGACACGGAATAAATAGTTGTCGCGGCCCTGCTTTTGCGCCTCGTTCTCGGTGATTTCAGTTGCATCGGTGGCCGGGCAGATGACCGGTACTTTGAGCGTGTCGTTGACGATGGGTGCGACCGCCAGCATGGAAGCGCTGTTCGTGGCGCCGACGATGCCGACGACCCTCTCGCGTTCGACAAGTTCGCGATATTGAGCAACGGTTTTGACCGGGTTGTGCTCGTCGTCACGCGAGATCAGTACGAGCTTGCGGCCCTTTATGCCTCCTTTGGCATTGATCTCGTCGATTGCGATTTCCGCACCTCGCTTGATCTCGACGCCGACGAACGACGCAGGCCCGCTCAAGGCGCCGGCAAAGCCGAGCTTGATGTCCTGAGCGTAACCCGCTCCTGTCGCGGTGAATGTCGCTGCCGCAACGGCGGCAGCAAGCCGTATCAGGTGTGTGGAGCGACTCATCATTACCTCCGTTGCTGTTGATCCTTGTTGGTCCGGGGTGCAGCCGTTTGCTTGCCGGCTTTTGCCGCCGCATCAGCGGCGGGGCTGGCGAGCGGCGGTTTCCTGTCAGCCCAGGGACGCGCCTCCTCGAATGCCGCCGCGGCGCTGAAGATGTCCGTCTCGCGAAGCGCATTGGCGATCATGTGCAGTCCTACCGGTAGCCCGGCTTGCGTGAACCCGCAGGGAATTGAGGCTGCTGGAAGTCCGCACAAGTTGAAGGGATAGGTGTAGGCGACCCACGACACGATGTTCGCGCCTTCGAGCTCTTGGGGCACGTCGCGCCCGAGGTCGAACGCAGGCGTCGGCGTGGTCGGCGTCAGCAGGAGATCAAACCGCTCGAAAAATTGGCGGACTTTTTCGCGGAACGCGTATCGCGCAAACACCTGCTCGTAATATTCGTCGATGCTCTGATCGAGGGCTCTGTCGAGCACGGTGGCGACTGCCGGGTCGATCATTTCGCGCTGGCTGCGCAGCGTCTTTTTGAGCCGCGTGCCGACACCCGCATAGAATTCCGCCATCCACATTGCGATCGGATCGTCAAAGACTGTCTCGACGAGCTCGACGGTGCATCCCAGCGCCTCGAACACGCGGGCTGCGGCTTCCGCAGTATCGACGACTTCGCGCGTCGGTCGCGCGTAACCGAGCGTCGGACTCCATGCGATGCGCAGGCCTCGCGGCGAGCGGTCGCAGGCGCCGAGATAGTCGGGCACCTCGCCGGAGACACTGGCCGGATCGCGCGCGTCGAAGCCGGAGATCGCGGTCAACAGCAGTGCCGCATCGCGCACATTGCGCGCCATCGGTCCGACATGGGCGAGCGTCGGCGTTGCTGCTGCGGGAAACACCGGTACTCGGCCGAATTGTGCCTTGATCCCGAACAGCCCGCAGAACGAGGAGGGGATGCGGATTGATCCGCCCCCATCGGTGCCAAGCGCGAACGGCGTCAGCCCCGCCGCAACACTTGCGGCCGCTCCGGCTGAGGATCCGCCGGTTGTCTTGCCCAGATTCCAAGGATTGCGCGTCTCACCGGTGAGGGGAGAGTTGCTCGATCCCTTGCAGCCGAACTCGGTGGTCGTGGTCTTGCCCACGATCGGTGCGCCATGGGCTTTGACACGCTCGGAAGCGGGGGAATCCGCCGGCGCGACGAAATCGGCGAGCGTGCGCGAGCCCGACGTGAATCGCACGCCTTTGACGGCAGTGAGATCCTTGATCGAGATCGGAATCCCGGTGAGCAGTCCGCGATCCTCGCCCGACATGATCGCCTGCTGCGCGTTCCGTGCCTGCTCCAGCGCGAGATCGGCAGTGATCGTTACGAACGCGTTCAGCATCGTCTGCGAGGCCTCGACACGACGCAGCGTGCGCTCGGCGACTTCGAGGGCCGATATCTGTTTCGTCTTGATCAGCCGCTGCAGTTCGAACGCCGGCATGAAGCCCAGCTCATCATTCCACCAGTCCGCCCGCGCGATCTCCGGCGTTCGCTGCGGCACGCCGTGATGCTCGTTTGCGGACGTAGCGAAGGCCATGCGGGAGATCCTGTCAGTCGAGAATGGCTGTTGCGCGCACTGGCGAGCCGCTGCCATTGCAGATGCGCAGCGGCAGTCCGATGAATTCGAATTCGCCTTTGCCGATCAGTTCTTCCAGGTTGCAGAGCCATTCGTAGTGCGTGATCCCACGGTCGCGGCAGACGCGGTGGTTGGGAAACAGGTTGTGATCCGGTCGGTCGGTCGAAGGCCCTTCGACGCCGTGGACCCGCGACCGGTCGGCGAGCCAGTGCGTCGCCTCTGCCGTGATTCCCGGATTGGACCAGACCACTTTTTCAGTCGGGAAATGGCGCTTGTGCAGGCCGCTGCAGATCAGCACGATGTGGCCGTCGATCTTCACGCCCGCTTTTTTTTCGGCTGCCTCGAAATCCTTGACGTCCATGTCCCCGAGATCGGGAATGTGCCGCATGTCCAGGCAGACGGCTTTACCCATGAACATGTCGAGCGGCATCTGATCGATCGTCGCGCCGCCGCGCTTCACGTGACAGAACGAGTCCACGTGCGTTCCGACATGATCCATCATCGCAAGAAAAGTCGTGCAGCCGCCGAGAGGATCATCCGGCGTTCCATTACCCCAGGTCTCCATCTCGTCGTGGGTGAATTGGGGCAGGATCACCGGCCGCGGAAAAAATTTGTGTGCAGGCATGTTGTTCGTGAGAGGAACCGACAAATCGACAATGACGCGAGCCATGTGAGCACCTGGACTGTTTTCAGTTCGAAATCCGGTATCAGGCGCCGCGCATCGAAGCTTCGAGAACTTGCGCCAGGCTGAGCTGACTGGCGGTCAAGTGCTGTTTCGCTGAAGTTTTGGCGCGGGCGGCCCCCGTCTCGAACAGGCGAATGCTAGCGGCCTCGTTCGCCGGAACACCAATATTGATTCTGCCGCTGATTCATGCCGCAATTGATATGAATTACACCTGATTATGGCCGCAGGAGCCGTGCGTGCAGGCGCTTTGTGGCCGGCTTGGGGGACGGCATGAACCTGCGTCAGTTGCAGTATTTTGTCGAAGTGAGCGAATTGGAGAGCGTGACCAAGGCGGCAGAACGCCTGCATGTCGCTCAGCCGGCGCTCAGCCGGCACATGCGCGCGCTCGAAAGCGATCTCGGCGTGCGGCTATTTGACCGGGACGGCCGCGGGATCGTTCTGACCAATGCCGGTCTCGTGTTCCGTGATCGCGTGCGGCTCGTGCTGCGCGAACTCGATCGGGCGCAACTCGAGGTGAAGGCGCTGTCCCGCTCTCCCGGCGGCCGCATCGATTTCGGAATGCCGTTTTCCGTGAGCCAGGCGCTCACACGCACCCTCGTCGCGCGTGTGCATGAGGAGCTTCCGGGAGTCGCGCTCCGCGTGATCGACGGCTGGACCGGCTTCATCATCGAATGGCTGCTCAGGGGAAGACTCGACCTCGGAATCATTTACGATCACACGCTGCGCAGCGATGTCCTGCGCACCGAACCGCTCGCGGCCGAAGAGCATTTTCTTGTCTGCTCGCCCAGGGATTCGTTGGCGCAGCGCGAGACGATGACGCTGATGGAAGTCGCCGATCTGCCGCTCGCGCTGCCCAGCCGTGAGCACGGTCTTCGCCTCGCGGTCGAAGAGCATATGCAGACGATCGGGCGAGTTCCGCGCATCGAGACCGAACTCGAGTCCATCGTCGGACTGAAGCAGTACGCGCACCAGGGGGAGCTCTATACAATTTTGCCGCGCGGGGAGATGGAGGAGGATCTCGCATCGGGCAAGCTGCGAATTGTCCGGCTCGTCGAGCCGACGATCTATCGGAAGATTTTCATCGCATGGTCGAACGAGCGACCGAACACGCCGCAGATGAAGGCGGTGCAGAACATCGCCCGTCGCGAGCTCGCGGCGATCATCAAAAAAGGCGCCTGGGGAACGATGTATCTTTCGTAGCTTGCGCTTTGCGCTTGGCGGATCACGCCGGATCGATCGCGCGCCGCCCCAACTAGCCCGCCTTGCGGTGCTTCGCAGGGGTGCGGGATTTCTTCGCGGATTTGCGAGGGTGGCTTGCACGGCGTCGCCGCGAGGGAGGAGGAGCGGCGTCCTCGCCCTTGGCGCTGCGGCGCAGCGCATCCATGAGGTTGATCACCTTTGCCGACTCGCGCTCGCGCGGAACCTCGATCTTCTCGCCGTGCTGCTTCTTGCGCAGCAATTCCTTCAGCGCGTCCTCGTAGTGGTCCTCGAACTTCTTCGGATTGAAGTGGCCGGCCTTCGTCTTCACGATGTGGGCCGCGAGATCGAGCATGTCCTTGGTGACCTTCTCGCTCGGGATGTCATCGAAATACTCCTTCTCGTTGCGCACCTCGTAAGGATAGCGCAGCGTCACGCCCAGGATGCCTTTGCCGCGTGGCTCCATCGCGATCACGTGCTCGCGCGAGGTGAACACCACCCGGCCAAGCGCGACCATGCCTTCCTCCTCGATCGCGTCGCGGATCACCGCGAAGGCCTGCGCGCCCACTTCGCCGTCCGGCACGATGTAGTAGGGATTGGCAAAATAGAGTTCGTCGATTTCCTTGCGGGGCACGAACTCGTCGATCTCGATCATGCGCTTGCTTTCGATGGCGACCGCCTCGAGTTCCTCGGGCTCGATCACGATGTATTCGCCCTTGCCGACTTCATATCCCTTGACGATCTGGTCCTTGTCGACTTCATCGCCGGTCTCCGCGTCGACTTTGACATAGCGGATGCGATTGCCGGTCTCCCGATTGATCTGGTGGAAGCGGACCTTCTCGCGTTCGGAGGTCGCCGGAAAAAGTGCGATCGGGCAGGAGACGAGCGAAAGGCGCAGATAGCCTTTCCAGTAGGCGCGGGGGGCCATGGCGAACTCCGGTACGCGGAACAGATGCCGGAACAACGCCCCGGCAGGCCGGCCGTTCCGGAACCTGCTCGTGACGATGGTCTAACCGAAGCGGCCCCGCCGCTACATCTTCGCCAGTGCCGCCATGATCGAGCCGCGGATCTTCGCATCCAGCTCCTTGACCGCGCGCTCGCCGACGGGCGTGACCTCGACGCCGCTGATGATGCTGCGGATCAAATAGAGGCCGCCCTGCGCGCGCGGCATCAGCAGATAGTGGATCGAGCTCGTTGCCTGCTGCGTCTCGCAATTCGTGTAGGCGCGGGCGACGTTCACCGCATCGATCAGGTCGAGCGTCGTGCCGGAGAAGAAATCGCCACGGCATTTCTGCGCGTCGGCGCCGACGATGAGATCGGTGAGATCGCCGATCTCGGAGGGCACATGCTCACGCGGCAGAACGGAGACCGTCATATAGGCGTCGGCGATCTTCCACACCGCGTCGCCCGGCATGCCGTCCGGCACGTTCGCGGGCTTGAGGCTCTCGGCCTTGGGCAGATTGGCTTCCGCGACGAGGCTTTTTGCCAGCTCGGCGGTCTCCGTCAGGATGGCGGGGTCGCTGCTCGGCGCGCTAGCGGGTCCGATCGGCGATTTGAGAAAGGCCGCGATCGCGGCGCGGCTGCGCGGAGTCGAGCCGTAGCGCGTCACGCATTTCGTGAGTGCCGTGAGCACCAGATTGGCGTAGGCGGTGTCGAAACGCGTCGTGAGCCCGCCCGCGACCAGCTCGAGCCGCACCAGCCGGCGAAATGTTTCGAATGAATTGATGCTGTCGGGCAGAAGAACGCGCAGCAGCTGCGGCTCGAGCGCGGCGACGCGCTGGCGGAAATGGGCGCCCGTGCCACTTCCGAACGCAACCTCGAAGCTCGATCCCTTGGGGAAATTCCAGGCCTCGCTCGAGAGCTCGAACGTCCACATGAAATGCCGGTCGAGCGAGTAGATGATGCTGATCCTGTCGGGGTTCGTCATCTGCGCCGAGCAGCGATCGAACTCCCGCTCTTTCTGCTTCTTGTCCTTCTCCTTGAAATAGGCGCGGCCGGTCCAGTCCGCGATGCGGAAGGTGCCTTCATTCGCCGCCCGCGCGGGCGCAAGACCAAAGAGGATGGCTGCCAGGCACAGGCAGCAGAGTTTGAAAGAGTGCATGAACTCCACCGGGAATGCCGCACGCATGCAATGTCTGCGCATTGCTTGCTACTAGAACAGCAGATGCGGGCGGAAAGGCAAGCCGTCCGTGCGCTTGACTTGCGAGCCAAGACTTTCGAGCCAAGACTTTCGAGCCAAGACTTTCGGGTCGGGCCAAGATGCATCACCAAACTGGGGAGGATCTTTGCATGCAAGACGCAAATGGCCGGGACGAGCCCGGCCATGACCACAAGCTTCAGTGCGATGGCTGATCGCCCCTACAGGCCCCACCAGTAGCGCGTCGCGCGCGGGTAGTAGGGGACCGGATCGCAGTAATTGTACCAGGAATAATTCTGCTGCACCCAGCGCAGGCACACCGGCTCGGCGACCGCCACTCGCGGCGCCTGCTTCGGCGCCTTCACGGCCATGTCGGCCGCCAGCACCGGCGTGGCGATCGCACAGAGAACCGCAAATCCGGCGGCAATCGACATCGTGCGCATGTGGTTTCCCTCATCGCTTCGCGGTTCGAAGACGAACACGCTGGTATCGCCGTAATTGAGCACTCCTGACGGCGCAGTTCAACGGCGAATTTGGTTGTCCACGCGGCTTGTGCTCACGGTCCCCGGCGGGTGTTGCCGAGCAAGCACACGACTCCGGAAAATCCGCTCCCCGAGCCCAGATCCGCTCGTCCCGGCCAAGGCGGGGACCCAGAACTCGTTGCAGCGTTGCGCTGGATTCCCGCGTTGCGCGGGAATGAGCGGTGGCGAGTTGTCAGGATTCCGGGCTCGCGCTTTCAGCGCGCCACGGAATGACGAAGAAGAAACTCCGCTGATCCCCGCAGAACCGAATCAGATTCCGTGGCCGCCACCGTTCTGCATCACCGTCACGGTGATGCGCTGGATCTGCTTCTTGCCGTTGGAGCTCGTCACCTCGACGGTGAACTGATCCTGGCCGATGAAATCCTTCGCCGAGCGGTAGATCGCGACGAAAGCCGGCAGCTCCATGCCGAGACACTGCTTCAGGTTCGTCGCGCGCAGCTTGCCCTGCTTGACCGTCACCTTTCCGTGCGCCGGCGGCGTGAGCATGCGCACGACGGGCAGGGGACCGGCGGTGCAGTCGCGGCGCACGGTCGCGAAAATTCCCGCATTGATGTTGGTGTCGGGCTTGCCTTTCACCTGGCGGTCGACTGTCGGCGTCTGCGCCGAGGCGAGCGCCGGCAGCGCCAGCAGGAGACAGATCGATGCCAGTATCGGCAGTTTCATCGCAGATGCTCCGGGTCTAGCCGTTGAACGGGTTGCGCGTGTTGTCGGCGATCTCGACGAGCAGGAAGAACATGGCGGCCAAAACCGTCGAAACGAAGAAGCCGGCGAGCGCGCCGATCACCGGCACGCCGGCCGTGCCTGCGAGCGGGCCGAGCAAAACACCGAGAAGCGGCACGCTGTTCGCAAGCCACTCCTCGCCGGCGAGCGCGCCGGCCGCCGTCGCGACCACGATGAAGACGAGCGCAAGAATCTGCGCCACCAGAATGACCGCGCGCCGCACAGAGACCATGCCGGCTCCACTTCGCTCCCCGGGCACAATAGCACCACGGCGATCGCGCCGGGCAATCGACGTCAAAAAACAAAACGCGCCCCACAGGGCGCGTTGCTCATTTGTCGCACCGCGTGAACGAATGCGCGCGCTATTCCTGCATCACCGTGCAGGGCACCGCGTCGGCGCGGCCCCAGTTGAGCACGGCGTTTCCGCGCAGCCCGTCGAACCACACGCCCGGCCCCGCATAGCGATAGCCGCTGCCCATCGGAATGAGCCGCATGTGCACGCCGCGCCCGTGGCCGGTCATCAGCATGTAGCCGGTGACGAGATCATATTCGCGCGACACCGCGATCGGGCGCAGCGGATAGTCGCGGCCATTTTCGCAGGAAAGCCACATCCTCTGCGCGCCGCCGTCATTGGCTTGCGCCGCGCCGGATGCGCCGATGGACAAGAGCAGGGCGCCGAGAACGAGACCCGTACGCCGACCCCGCAGGCTTTTCATGATGCTTCCCCCAGACGGAACCCCGGCAATTCTTACGTGAGCACTGG
Organism: Pseudolabrys sp.; assembly: GCA_035718275.1. Lineage (GTDB taxonomy): Bacteria > Pseudomonadota > Alphaproteobacteria > Rhizobiales > Xanthobacteraceae > Pseudolabrys. Next base: position 38,433 of record DASTHI010000040.1, read on the forward strand.
TGAACGCACAAGACCTGCGTCGCGACTGTCCAAACCTAAGCAACGGAATCCGGCAAGCGTCGCAACGAACCAGGCGTGAAGCACCCGAATCCTTGGTAAGAGCGCAGAAAACATGTCGGAAGCAGCAGAAGCCTGATTCCATGACGCGGGATGCCGTGTCGTCAGCAGGCGAATCCTAGCCCGAAGTATTGAGTTCCTTGAATAATTTTCATGGGGAAGTGTTGCAAAAATACCTCCCCGTTTTTGACTTAACCAATTGCAAATAAAGGGCTTTTTTAACCTTAATATCCAGTTCCTTTTCTTGACCGTTTCCTAACAAAACAGGTACCGTTCTCGCTAAATTTGAAATTGGCTGAGAAATGCGTCCGGGCTCACTGCAGCCAAGAGACGCGGGGAGTTGTCATGAACGGTCCTTTTGTCGTCGCGCAGGCGAATACGGGTTCTGGCGCAACGCCGGTCCAGGTAATCCAGCTGATCAAGCCGTCCGCCGGCAAAACCGACATCTTCCACGCGAGCTTCACCGGCACGGTGAAGATCGATTTCACGCAGATCGCGAATGAAAAGATCACGCTGTTTCACGACAGCAAGAACCAGTCGCTGCACGTGATCTTCGCCGACGGCTCGCAGATCATCATCGAGCCGTTTTTCGATTCGCGCGGCACCGTGCTCGCGAACCTCATCTTCGAGATGGGACCGAATCAGTTCTATGGCGGCGAGGAATTCGCGCAGAAATTTCCGATCACCGAAGACCAGTCGGTGCTGCCGGCTGCCGGCGAAGGCACGAATGCCTCCGGCGCCGACTTCCACGATCCCTCGGTCGATCCGCTTGGGCCTTCCACTCCGCTCGGCCTGCTGCCGCCGGAAGAATTGCCGGGCATCAATTTCATCGAGCCGGAGACGCCGCTGCTCACGAACGACATTCCGCAGGTCGTCGGCAAGCTGCGTTTCATCGTCGAGGAAGATGAACTTCGGGTTCCTGAGGGCCGACAGGGCGAGGTGGATGTTCCGGCATCGGGCAATGGCAACGAAGACACCAACGATGTCGCGGGCGACAATCACTTGCCGCCTCCCGGCAATGACCAGGACGTCTTCGGCGACTTTACCCGCACGCAAAAAGAATTCAGCGGCAATTTTGACTCGATCGTCTTGGGGGGAGAACCGCCGCACACCTATGGCGCAAATCCCGCCGCCGACGGCCAGCCGGTACTCGCTGAAAATGGCGTACAGATCACCTCGCTTGGCGACAAGGTCATCTACGAAGTCCAGGGACCCAACGACATCTGGGCCGTCACGGTTCCGGATGGAGGCGACGGCGGAAATTTCTCCCGTCCTGTCTTCAAGCTGCACATCGACAACGACGGCCACTTCACCCTCACGCTGACCGACCAGATCGATCACGATCCCGCAGTCGGCGGCACGCCAACCGATGATCCGAACCACAATGAATTCGGCTCTCTTGAAGAGACGATCTTCCTCGACATCTCGAAGGCGGTGATCGGCCAGGACGGCACCGGCGATATCATCAGTTTCCCGACCAACACGATCGACGTCGGCGTGATCGACGACACGCCGATCGTGAAGCCGTTTGCGCAGGAATGCGTGACCGTCGACGAAGACGACATCAACACGAATCTGTCGCACGGAACGAGCCCGAACGACGGAAACTTCTTCGATGGCTCATTTACCGGCAATCCTGGCGATAACTCGCCCGGGCCCGCGACTGTTTTCGGCGATCTCTCCGGCCTCGTGAGCGTGGGCGCTGATGCGGTTTACATCGGCGACAACGGGAAGCCGCACGGTACCTTTGCATTCACCGATAATCCGGAGCCGCTGGCTGATCTCCAGGCCCTCGGTCTGCGTTCGAAGGGCGAGCTGCTGACCTTCGTAATCGACGGCAATGACCTTTACGGTTTCGTCAACAAGGACGGCAACGCAGGTTATCAGGACACCGGGATTGGCGGTGACCGGCTGGTCATGCAGCTGCATCTCGATTCGAACGGGCAGTATTCGTTCAGCCTGTTCGACCAGATCGACCATGATCCGCCGTATGACACGGATCCTCCGGGCTTCGAGACCAACGATCCGTTCGTGCCGGGCGATCAGTTCCCGCTGCGAGACCAGAACACCGACCTCATCGACAACGACGACCCGAACGGGGTGCCGCGCGACTTCGACGTCAGCAAGCTCAACTTCGGCGCATTGATTGAGTTCAGCGACTACGACCACGACACCGTGGGCCTCGACGGCGTGTTCGAGATCCGGATCCGCGATGACATTCCGAAGCTCGTGCACGGGGAGGCGATCTGCCTCACCGTCGATGAAGACGACATTTCGACGCTCGGCGCGAATCCGAATCCGGGCTCACTCGGGACCAGCCCCGACGACGGCAATTTCCCCGACGGCTCGTTCACCGGCAACCCTGCCGTTGCGACCGGCGGTCCGGCCTTCGTGTCCGGCACAATGGGCGGCCTCGTTGTGGTGCCCGGCGCCGACGAAAATCTGACGTTCGGCTTCACCGGCAACGCGGTCGATTATTTCCTCGGTCTCGGCCTCGAGTCCCAGGGCCGACACATGAGCTTCGACGTTCAGGGCAATACCCTGATCGGCTTTGTCGACAACCGCGTCGATATCGGCACGACCTACGATGCCGGCATCGATCGCCTGGTCTTCACCTTCGAGATCACCAACACGACTACCGGCGCTTTCGAGTTCAAGCTCTACGACCAGCTCGACCACGATCCGCCGGGGGATGATCCGGGCGATCCGAATGTCGATGCTGACCAGAACTTCGACCTCGTCGACGACGTCAATGGCGACGTGACCACGCTGCACTTCGGCAACGTCATCCAGGCCAGTGATTTCGACCACGACAGCGTCGTCCTCAAGGACAAGGTCGACATCAAGGTCCGCGACGATGTGCCGGTGCTTGTCAGTTCGGCCTCGGTTCATGCGTTCGTCGATGAAGATGACATCAACAACAGCCAGTCACAGGGGACGCATCCGAACGACGGGAGCGCGGTCGACGGCTCTTTGACGGCAGGGAACGGTGCGGCCATTGTCTCGGGGACTTTGACTGGTCTCGTTCAGTCCGGTGCCGACGAGCCGCTAACGTTCCGCCTTGTTCAGAATGAAGCCGCCATCCGCGACTACCTCGTTGATCTCGGCTTGCGCTCGAAAGGCGAGCTGCTCAGCTACGACATCGACCTGAACGCGGGCACCATCATCGCCTTCGACCAGGTTGGCGCCGGCAACAGCGGCAACTTCACCAGCTACGATCCCGGCGCCGGTGACCGAGCGGTTTTCCAACTGACGCTCAGCAGCAACGGTCAATGGACGTTCACGCTGTTCGATCAGATGGATCACGATCCGCCATACGATACTGATCCGGCGGGCTTCGTGAGCCAGGATCCGACCGCGGCAGGCGATACTGCGACCGCCGACCAGAACACCGATCTCATCGACAACGATGATCCGAACGGCGATCCGCGCGACTTCGACATCCAGTCGATCAATTTCGGTCACATCGTCGAGGCTGTCGACTTCGATGGCGACGCGGTTCTGCTTGATCACCAGTTCCTGATCTCGATCCGCGACGACATCCCGACCGTCCACGCCAAAATCATCAATGGCACCGACACGGTAATCGTTGACGAGACAGCAGACACAACAAACGACGACACCACTGATCCGTCCGTCATCGCACTGTTCAGCGGCGTGACAAATAAGGGCACGGATCCGCATATGCCGGCGCCCCAATACGCGCGCGATAGCGACGCGGTTGTCGGAGCCGATATCACGACCGGTGCGGACGAAGACGCGACCGTCGAATGGAATCTCGTGCTCAACGGTGCGGACGGGCTTTTCTCCGGCCTGCAAACCACCGAAGGCAAGAACATCTATCTGTTCAAGCAGGGCGATCTGATCGTTGGCCGCTATGAGGCCGGCGCAGGACCAGACCCGGCCGAGTCAAACGACGCGGCCGCGTTCGCAATTCATATCGACGACACGGGGCACATCTCGATCGCCCAGTACGTTTCGATCCGGCACACCGACACC
>DASTHI010000041.1:0-5892 GCA_035718275.1 Pseudolabrys sp.
AGCCTTGCCTTTCTAAACATGGATTCAGATGCCTCATCCCCGGAGGGGGACCTTGTTCCTGGAAGGCAGCTTTCAAGCCTCCGCGTGCGAGACAGGATTACGTGACACCCGGATGGGAAATCTGACCAGGCAGCGCAGTCCGTCCGGTTCGAAAATAATTTCGGTCGTGGCGTCGAGATCATTGCTCAGGACACGTTTGATCAGCGACGTCCCGAACCCGCGCGCGGACGGGTCCTTCACCTCAGCCCCGCCCCTCTCCTTCCAGTCGAGCTCGACCCACTGATCGTCTCGGATCTGCCATCTCAGATCGATGAATCCGCCGCTGACGGCAAGAGCACCATATTTTACGGCGTTGGTCGCCAACTCGTGAAGCGCCATGGAAAGCGGAACGACGGCGTCGGCACCCAGCAGGACCTGCGGACCACTGCATCTGATGCGGTCGTCACCGGACGTGTGAAACGGAGCCAGGACCGTCACAAGCAATTCATTGAGCTCGGCGCCACTCCACCGCGTTTCGGTCAGGATGTCATGGGCCACCGCCAGGGCCTTCAGGCGACCGGAGAAGGCAATCTCGAAATTTCGAAACGAACCTGACGAGCGGATCGTCTGCGCCGCCAGCGATTGGACGACCGCAAGCATGTTCTTGACCCTGTGCGTAAGTTCGAGGGCTATTGTCGCCTGCTGCTCCTCGGCACGTTTTCTTTCGGTGATGTCGGTCAGGGTCACGATCGACCCGACACGTGCTTTCGTCGCATCCAGCAGAGGACCGGCGCTGAGCAGGAATGCGCGGTTGCTGTGCCGTTCACTGCGAAGTCTCACTTCCAGGCCATGAAACGGCTTGCTCGCCAGGAGCCGATCCAGATTTTCTCCGGAAAAACGCTCCAACGAGTCGACTTCCGCGGCGTTGCGCAATTCGAGCGGAAGTGCTTCGGAAATCGAAAGGCCGACCAGCGGCTTCTCTGCAAGATCCTCTGCAATCGAACTGGCATGAGTGATCCGTCCGTCGCGGCCCAATACAAGAATAGCCTCCGTCGCCTGTTCAAGCACCGATCTGGCGAACCGTTCGGCAGCGGCCAGTTCTTCAGCGCGGCGCTGGACCGATAAATCGGACAGGATCATCAAAGTTGCGGTCGTATGACCGACCGAGATCGGCCGCGCCCACACCTTGACCGGCAACGCGTCCCGGCCGCTTCGCAGCAGGCTCGCCTCTCCCGATTCATCTGGCGCCAGAGGGGCAGTTCCGGCATCGAACAAGGTCATCACATCGCGATTGACCAGATCCTCCGGTGCAAATCCCGTCAGCTCGGAAAGCCTCTCGTTCACATAAAGTATGGACCCATCGGGACCGTAGGTCAGTGCGCCGTCGCTCATGCGCTCGACCAGAACCCGATACGGTTCGTGAGCGCCGTCCAGCATGATGACCTGGGGTTGCGCATCCCTGATCACGACGACGGCGTCCACATGCCCGCGATGGATGGCCTCTACGGTCTCATCCGCATCCTCGAACAATCTGGTCGTTTCCGGCTCGGGCATAGGCCCCTCATTTTGGATGAATGTCGAGACCGACCAGCACTTTCTGAAGATTCGAGAGGTCACCGATGATCCGTCTGAGCGGTTCCGGGAGTTCGCGGATCAGGGTCGGAATAGCAACGATCTGATGCCGCTGCGCAAGCGCCGGATTTTTCGCGAGATCAACCACCTCGATCTCGTAGCGGCCGCTAAGGTGCTCTTCGCAGATATTTTTAAGATTTGCGAGCGCTGCAACCGATCTTGGGGTCTGCCCAGCAATGTAAAGTCGAAGATTGTAGCCGTCCTGCTGGTTCATTCTGTTTTCCGATCGCTATTCGAATTCCTGATTGCCGCGTACTTTTCGGCTCACAGCCATGCTGGCACGTTGGGCGCGAATTTGATCTCCCCGCTGAACAGCTTCGCTGCCGAGAAGCTCATCTTCCGCAAGTTGTGCCTCCAACTCGGCGATTTGTGCGGCAATTTCGCGCCTCCTGCGCGCCACTTCGCGCGAGCGCCGCTGACCTTCCCGCTCGCGCAGCAACTGGGCGGCCTTGTCTTTAGCCTCCTGCGCCAGTCGGGCTGACCCGGTCAGAACGCCTCCGGGCCCGAGATACGCCTCGTGCAGCTTTATCCCTTCACTGGACAGAATAAATTCGCGGACCTGATTTGAGTGCGCCATGCCTCGCGACTTCAGCACATACAGCTGTCGATTATGCTCTCCGTTGCTCTCCCGGTTATAGAGCAGCAGCCAGGTATCCATGAGCGATGAAGCCTGCATTTCGGTTGTGCTCGTCTCGCCCGAGCCGAGACCCAGATTCGTGAACAGCGCAGTCACGCCGCGGGTCTTGAGAAAGTCGACCAGTCGAAGAACCATCGAGTGCACGTCGCCGACGACACCGGCAGCCGTCAACGCCGACATCGGGTCGACCACGACCGTCTCAGGATCGAAATCTTCGACCTCGCGATGCATCGCCGCGAGGTGTGTTTCGAGACCAAACAGATTCGGCCGCCGTGCGATAAATCTCAGCAGACCTTTGTCGACCCAGGTCTGAAGCTCGATTCCCACCGACCTCATGTTCCTGACGATCTGTTGCGGCGATTCCTCCATTGCGAAATAGATGCATCGATGACCGGATGCGCAGGTGGAAGCGGCAAGGTGCGCCGCGACCGTGCTTTTGCCGCTGCCTGCCATGCCCGACACCAGGATAGTGGACCCCTTGAAGTATCCCTTGCCTTCCAGCATGTCATCGAGACCCGGGATGCCGGTGGACACTCGTTCAGTAGAGGCCTCATGGGAAAGTCCGCTGGATGTCACGGGCATGACCGTGATGCCTTGTTCATCGATGATGAACGGATACTCATTCGTGCCGTGCATCGAGCCGCGGTACTTGACCATCCAAAGGCGCCGAGTCGAAAGCTGGTCGTGCACGCGGTTGTCGAGGAGAATGACGCAATCTGCGACGTATTCCTCAAGTCCATGGCGCGTCAACGCGCCATCGCCGCGCTCTGCCGTCACGATCGTTGTCACGCCTTTATCTTTGAGCCACTCGAAGAGACGCCGCAATTCGGAGCGCAAAATCAGCTGGTTGGTGAGGCCTGCGAATAATGCTTCGATGGTATCGATCACCACGCGCTGGGCGCCGATCGAGTCGATTGCGTAGGCAAGCCGAATGAAAAGACCTTCGAGATCATACTCGCCAGACTCATCAATCTGATTTGGATCAACATGGACGTAGTCGATGGCGAGCTTCTTATCATTTATGAGTTTCGGAAGGTCATAGCCGAGCGAGAGGACATTTTTTATCAGCTCATCCGAGCGCTCTTCGAAAGATATGAAAACGCCCGGCTCGCCGTACTCGACGATACCGTTGTAGAGGAAGGTCATCGCAAATATGGTCTTCCCGCAGCCCGCGGAGCCGCAGAGCAGAGTGGGCCTGCCCTTCGGCAGGCCGCCATATGTGATTTCATCAAGACCCCGAATTCCGGTCGGGGATTTTTCGAATGCGGACACGTCGGGATAGCGCAACGGTTTCGCTTCGTTGTTCGCTTTCAAGGGAACGCACCGTCCAGGTTAGAAGCGAGGTAAGATAATCCGCAAGCCCCGGCCTGCTCTTCCGAGCGCCAACGCTTCTTCGCTGTTTATTGCATCTTTATTGTGTTGCATCGCTCCGAGGGTTCCAAGCATTAAATTTCGCGTACCTCACACGTTTTGCATGGAACAAATTTTGCACTCCAGAGTTGCTACGAATTCGGTCGCTCCCCCTTTGCAATCGGCTCAACTGGTCGGAAGAGGACTACAGGCGCGTAAAGTCATCGCGGGTTGATGCGGCCCATGCAGCAGCCCGCCGGCGTATCGGAGCTCGGGATCACGCATGAGTGCGGGGGACAAATATCGTGCCAAGGCCCTCGAGATTCTTGCACGCGCCGAAACCGACAGCGATCCCGAGAGCCGAAGCGATCTGGAAAATCTCGCCGCGGCCTACATCCGTTTGGCCGAGCAGGCCGAGCGAAACATCGATCTCGGTGGTGAGCGCGAACCGGTCGGCGAAAAAAAGCGAACAAGTTAACCGACCACGTTATGAAAAATCGCAAGAGTACCTGCGCTTATGCTTGCTCAAGCCTCATCGCATCGTCCTGCAGTTTGATTAGCGGCCATGATGCACATGGCCATAAGCAAAGGCACGAACCCGACGATTGAATCGGATTCGTGCCCGAAGTGATGGAAGAGCTACTAGTCGCAGATGCGCTTTCGCACCGTCACACGATCACCGTGGCCATTAATCCGATGCCGCACGACGACTCGGCATCGCGACTGGGCATAGTGACCACGCCAGTGGTGACCGTGTCTCCAACCGTGATGATGGCCGTCGCCCACGCCAACTCGAACATTGAAATCTTCCGCATTCGCCGTTCCGGGGCTTCCAAAAAATGTGCCGCCCGCAACGGTGAGCGCAAGAATTGCTGTTGCCAATCCTAGAGTTTTCATCGCGCATATCCTCCTCAGTTGAATGCGATGAGAAACGATTGTGCACTGGCATGGTTCCTGTTCGTGCTTAGTGAATCATCGCGATGCGGTGGAACGATTTGATGACCGATTCGTTGTTATCCTCGCCTCATCGGGGATGTTTTTTCGCTCAGTGGCGTCTGGAACTCTTTATCCAACTCGCCTGCATCACACGATAGTCGGCTCTGCCGCGACTCGTCACGAATGTTCGAAACTCTGCAGCGATATGCGATAGGGATCGTGTACGAGCAAACTGCGGAAGTGCTGGCAAAAGGAACAGCATAGCCGGGCTCGCGTTGCCTCTCCCAACAGGAGAAACACATGACCTACACGCCAAACAATCCTAATCCCACGCCCAACAATCCTAATCCGTCGAACCGTAACGCGATGGGAGTCGGAGCCTGGGTCGTCACGATCGTTGTCGTCTGTCTGATCGTCATCGGCGCTATCTACTGGGGATCGAGCGGCAACAACACCGCGAGCAACAGCTCCTCGACGCCGGCACAAACGAGCGGCTCGAGCAGCGGGACCACGGGTTCAACCGGCACCACCGGCTCCGGCAGCTCGAATACCACAGGCTCGGGCAGTTCGGGCGCGCGCTAAATTCGATTATGCGCGGCCATGACGCGGCACGATGTGAACGGCGCGAAAGGACCGGCGGCGGCTGATGCCACGGTCGAGCAACTGCGGCACGAGATCGATCGGGGAAGAACGGGCGATAAGGTCGACTTTCCCGACTCCGCAGCTGCTCCGCTCGGTACCGACGATGAGGCCGCTGGCACGCCGGCGGACGGGGCACGTGCGCAGCTTGCGCTGGCAACGGAGGCTGCTAAGCGTCCGGACGATGGGCGTACAGTACCGGGCGCGTTCTGGGTGCTGGCGGCCGTAGCGGCCGTCAGCGGCATCGCGGTGATCGGATGGATGCTGTTTCTGGAGACCGGCTCGAGGGGCTTCCCCGCGTCGTGATTGTCGGCGGCGGCTTTGGTGGACTCGAAGCCGCCAAGGCGTTGGCGAAGACCCCGTCGCAGCTCGTTCTCATTGACCGTCAGAATCATCACTGCTTCCAGCCCCTCCTCTATCAGGTGGCAGCGGCGGCCCTCTCTCCAGCCGACATCGCCTGGCCCATCCGTTCCATCCTGTCGCGACAGGAGAACGCGCGCGTCGTCATGGGAGAAGTCGATGGCGTCGAGCTGCGCCGCCGATATGTGACGACGCGAGCCGGTCACACCTACCCGTTTGATTTCCTGATTCTCGCAACAGGCGCGACGCACTCCTATTTCGGCCATCCGGAGTGGAATGCATTCGCACCCGGACTTAAGCGCATCGGGGATGCCACGGAAATCAGGCGGCGAATCCTTCTCGCCTTCGAGCGCGCGGAG
>DASTHI010000042.1:0-37053 GCA_035718275.1 Pseudolabrys sp.
CCGTTCATGGTCATCGACACCGACATCTCGTCGAGCGGGATGCCGTCGAACAGCGTGCGCATATCGAGGATGGAATCGATCGCCACGCCGGCCATCCCGACATCGCCGGCGACGCGCGGGTGGTCGGAATCATAGCCGCGATGGGTGGCGAGATCGAACGCGATCGACAGACCCTTCTGACCTGCCGCGAGATTGCGTCGGTAGAACGCGTTAGACTCTTCGGCCGTGGAAAAGCCCGCATATTGCCGAATGGTCCAGGGCTGAGCTGCGTACATTGCTGGGTAGGGACCGCGCAGGTACGGCGGCTTGCCCGGGAAGGTGGCGAGAAAGTCCAGCCCGGCGATGTCGGTCTCCTCATAAGCCGGCTTCACCACAATTCCTTCTGGCGTGGTCCACGAGTTTTCTTCTGTTCGCGGAGGCATGGCTGCCTCCATGAACTCGACGCGGCTGAAATCAGGAATCCGGCTCATTTGATTTCCAGAATATCATGCACCGACCGCAAGATCGCCAGCGCGTCGCAACCGGCGTAAATGAATGCCTTCACCCCCGCCAGCGCCAATTTTTTCTCGTTTTCACCGGGTTTTCCCGCCTGATGGACGATGGCGCCGGAGCGCACGAGCGCTCCCGCGGCTTCCGCGGCATCTCGTGCGTATACCTGGTCTGAGGAGCACAGGCAGGCCAACCTGGCACCGGAAGCCTTGAAGGCACCGATCAGCTCGGCAAGGTCGCGGAATCCGTCATGGGTCACGGCTTCGATCCCGCCGGCTTCATAGAAATTCTTTGCAAACGTCGCGCGCGCCGTGAATTCGGAAAGTTTGCCCAACGTTGCCAGGAAAATTATTGGCCGCCTGCCGCTCTTCGCAAGCATGCGATCGGAAGCATCGCGCAAAGTTTCGAACGGCTCCGCCAATCGAATCTGCGGCAACTGTTCGAAACGGACCTGAGCGGCGGCCGACGGCGCGCTTACAGCATCCACGTTAAGCACCTTCACCGGCCGTTGCGCGAGATCGGGATAGTCGCTTACTCCCGTGAGCGCATCCTTGCGATGGGCGACCGCATTTGTTCGCTCCGCCCGCGTGGCCGCAACTTTTTTCTGAAGCAGCCCTTGCTCGATTGCCGCTGCGGCCCCCCCCGCTGATTCGATCTCCTGGAAAAGCGCCCATGCCGCCCGAGCAATTTCGTTGGTCAGCGCTTCGAGCCCGCCGGAGCCTGCGGCCGGGTCGGCAACCCGATAGAGATTGGATTCTTCAAGCAGAATGAGCTGCATGTTGCGCGCGATGCGCCTTGCGAAAGCATCCGGCAATCCGATGGCATTTGTGAAGGGCATGGCGCTGATAGCGTCTGCGCCGCCAATTCCCGCTGCGCAGACCGCGATCGTTGCGCGCAGCATGTTTACGTAAGGATCGCGTGCGCTCATCATCCGCCAGGCTGTTTCGGCAGAGAGAAAGGCCGGCATTGGAATGAGTCCGCTTGCCTCCTCGACGCGCGCCCAAATTTTTCGGAAGGCGCGAAACTTGGCAATTGTCAGAAATTCATCGGCATCGGCAGCCAATCGAAACCAAACGTATTGACGCGCGTCATCGAGCGCAATCTTGCCTCGCGTCAAAACGCGCAGGTATTCGACCGCGTTCGCCGTGACGAACGCAAGCTCCTGCGCTTCCGAACCCCCTGCCGCATGGACACTGCGGCCGTCGGCTACTGCGAAAGGCCCGGCGAAACCTTGGTCCCGCAGATCGGACACGGTCTCTGTTAACACCGCCGCAATCTGCTGCCAGGGAAGAGGAGTGTTGCCGCTGCGGGCCATCGTTCCCAAAGGATCATAACCGAAGCGAATGTTCGTTGACGACGGCTTGGTGCCGGAGCGCTTAATCAGGGCCGCAAGATTATGCCCAGCGCCATCGTGTTGGGCGCTCATGTCTAGATCGAGCGCGAATCCGGCATCGAGGTAGATTCCTTCCAGCGCACGGGCGAGGGTCTCCGCAGATCCGTCGAGGCCATATCCGTAGGCGCCCACCGAGCCGGCAAAGACCAGGCTTAGCCCGGCCGCGCCGTCATTAAGGTCTTCAAGGGCTTGCCTGTTGGTAGCGTCGGGACGCGGATCATCCACGCGCTGGAGCAATTGCCACGGGACGGCGGGACGCCCGGCCACCGGTCGCGCAGCGGCAGCTCGCGGATAGAGAGGCTGGACGGCAATTCCGTCATAGGTTCGGCTCACCAGTCGCTCGAAGGGAGCCCCCTTCAGCGCGGCCTGAACCAGCTCGCGCCACTCCGCTTCGGTGGTCTGCGGAAATTCTGCGGCGAACGAAAGTTCATCTGTCATTGGTGCAAAATGGCACACTCGGGGATGTTGCGGCTATTGCGGAGATATTGTTCCCTGCTGCTCCGCGGCGTATCAGGTAAGTCGATGAATTCCGGCAGCATCGACACTCCTCGCTGCCTCGTCCACTCGCCGTCCCGCGATAACGCGATCGCCGGCGATCTCGGCGAGAGGAATGAGAACAAAGGCGCGCTCGAAAAGCCGAGGATGCGGCAGCGTCAAATTGGGCTCATTCAGGGTCAGGTCGTCGTAGCTGAGAATATCGATATCTGCGGTGCGGGGGCCGTTGCGTTTTTCGTGAGCCCGATCGCGACCCAATGTGAGCTCGACTTCCTGCGCGCGTGCAAGAAGTTCGCGTGGGCCCAATGATGTGTCGACCGCGATTGCGAGGTTTACGAAGTGCGGTTGGTATTTGAAGCCCCATGGCGGTGTCCGGTAGTCGGAGGACCTAGCTATGAGGCGTATGTCATTTCCGGCGCAAAGCAGATTGACCGCTCGATCGAGGATAGAGCGGCTGTTTCCGACATTGCCGCCCAACGCAAGCAGCGCCTCAGGCACGGCGATTTCTCACAACGGTGACTCCGACATCGCTAAACGTGGCGGCGATCGGCGCGTGGGGCTTGTGGATCGTAAGTCGCACCGAACGTACCCGAGGAAATGCCGCAAGCACCGCATCGGCTGACTTTCCGGCGGCCGCTTCGATGAGGCGAAATCGTTGTGCACAGAAGGCTTTGCTCACGCAGTCGACAACCTTGTCGTAAGATACGGTATCGACGACCTTGTCCGAACGCGCGGCCGCGGCAAGATCGATCTCGAGATCAAGGTCGATGGTGAAGGTTTGTCCGACCTTGGCTTCATGCGCCATCACGCCATGATAGGCGTGCAGCGAGAGACCCCTGATGAAAATTCTGTCGCTCATTGCGCCACCTTGATCGCTGCGGCAACGCGCAGGGCCTGGACGGTTTCCGCGACGTCGTGGACGCGAACGATCGAAGCTCCTTTTTCGACAGCCAGCAGATGTGCGGAGATGGAGCCACCGACTCGCTCAGTCACGGGCGAGGGAGACACGGAGCTGATGAAGCGTTTGCGCGAGGCACCAACCAGGAGCGGCAGACCGAATCGCCTGAACTCACGGAGGCGAGCGATGCACGTGATGCTTTGCTCCGGCGTCTTCCCAAAACCGATGCCCGGATCGAGCACGATGTTCTTCCTCGCAATCCCGGCTTGTCCCGCAATTTCAAGGGAGCGGGAAAAAAATCCAATCACATCGGCAACTATGTCGATGTGATTGTCTGCCGATTGGCGATTGTGCATGATGATGACAGGAACACTGCGCCTCGCGACCAGAGTCGCCATATCCGGATCGCGCTGCAGACCCCAAACATCGTTGACGATGCGGGCCCCTTGGTCAAGCGCCCAGGCAGCGATGGACGGCTTGAGCGTGTCGATCGAGACGGGCAGACCAAGCTGCGTGACCCGAGCAAGCACGCCCAGCAGGCGCTGTTTCTCGTCTCGTTCGGATACCGAAACTGTCCCTCCATAGGGTCGGGTCGATTCCGCGCCTACATCAATGATGTCCGCGCCCTCATCTTTCATCCGGACGGCATGTGCAAGGGCTTTCGCCGCATCAAGATACTGTCCGCCATCTGAAAACGAGTCCGGGGTGATGTTAAGAATACCCATGACCAAAGGGCGGCGGAGCGCCAGCAACTCTTCAAGCAGGTCAGCTTTTTGAGTTTCTGTCATCCCGCCCCAGCTTTTGACCACATCAGCGCCGTCCATAAGGCTCGGCTTTGCGCGGTCGCGGAAAGGCTGTCAAGCAGGCCTTTGTCACCTCGCATGCAGCGGCCTGGATTGACCCTGCTCGGACTGTCGCAGTCGAAAAGGGCGGCAGGGGTTCGATAATTTAATATGTAATCTTCAGGGGTAGCAGTCTGGCGTTTTCGATCCAGCGCTTGACGACCTTTTCGGAGGGCAGCAGACGCACCAGCTTGCGCCTTTTGTTGGCTTCCGCCATGGCCTTGGCAAGATTTGCCGGATTTCGATATTTGAGCTCTTTCACAGTGTCTACACCAGCCGCCTGCAGCAATTCTGCATACTCTCTGCTGATGCCCTTGATGCGCATGCGATCGGCAACATTGGCCCAGCACAATAGCTGCTTTTCATCAAAGCCGGTCTTTTCGGCCAGAAGCTTGCGGCCTTTTACGGTGCGGGCGGCTTCAAGCAAACTGTTCGTTGATCGGATTCCGGCCGACTTCAATATAGCGGCAACGTTATCGTCGATCCCCTCAATATCGGTGATGGGATAGGACATCCGTGCCTCCTCCGTCTTTTTCAAGTTTGTTTGCAATCAGGGATTCAAACAAACTGACTCAGTCCGGGAATGGCACCGACGATTTCTCCAACCGCGTCGTCGCCGATCTTTTCACGCGCATACGCGATTGTCTCTCGAGTAACACCCTGTACCTGACTCATGCTCAGCCCCGCTGCCATCATCCTTGTACCCGCACCCATGATGCCGCCCATGGCAAATCCGCCGCCGGTCTCGGTCTGTTGTGCCAAAAGCGCTTCCGCCCCAGGAAGCATTCCCATCAGCGCCTGAACTTTGTCAGGCGGTCCTTCCTTGCGAAGGAAGTCAAGGATAACGCTAACGGCTTTTTCGGCTGCACTGCGATCGACGCCGACATTGGCGACGAGACGCGCGACCAATTCATCCATGAGCCCTTACCCCCGCTTTATTCGCGGATTGCGTGCATATTGAACAGCGATTTTCTCGGTGACAAGCGGGTCAAAGCGCATTTGTGCCGAGTGAGGCGGCATTGCAACAATCACAGTCGCGCCAAGATCAGTAGCGACGCATGCAACCACATTGCAGCGCGCATGCCTTGTTTTCGTCGCTTGGCTTGGCCGCAATCGGGTCTCAAATCACTCGAATATCGGGTATTTGCGGGATCCTGCGCCCTTGATGGCATGCAATCTCCATATGATAAGAGAATACCGGATCGCGCATACGGTTGAGGAGTTGCGGGCGGGCCCCTGGCGCGCGACTGCATTAGACGCACTTTTCATCGAAATCGTGCATTGTTAGCTTCGATCCGCGCTCAATGGAGTTTCTGAATGACGACCCTCGACGCGGTGCTCAACTTTATCGACACCGATATCGACGAAAGTCTTAAACGTCTTTTCGCGCTGCTGCGCATCGCTTCGATTTCAACGGATCCGGCTTTCAAGGAGCAGTGCCGAGCAGCCGCGGATTACGTCGCCGCCGATCTTCGTTCGATCGGCTTTGAGGCCGACGTGCGCCCTACGCAAGGTCATCCGGTCGTAATGGCAAAGGCAAATGGCATTGCAGGCACTCGCGTCCTCTTCTACGGCCACTACGACGTTCAGCCGGTAGACCCGCTGAACTTGTGGAAGACGCCTCCGTTCGAACCGCGCATCGAAACCCTGCCGGACGGACGAAAAATCATCGTCGCCCGGGGAGCATGCGACGACAAGGGGCAGGCGATGACCTTCATCGAGGCTTGCCGCGCGTATAAAATGGTCACCGGCAAGCTGCCGCTGTCGATTACGCTTATGATCGAAGGCGAAGAGGAGTGCGGCTCGCGGAATCTGTTCAAATTCGTGCGCGACAATGCCGCGGAGCTCAGACAGGACCTCGCTCTCGTTTGCGACACCGCGATGTGGGACGCCGATACGCCGGCCATCACCACCTCGCTGCGCGGGCTCGTCTATGAGGACGTGAAAATAACATGCGCGGATCGTGACCTGCACTCGGGTGTGTTCGGAGGAGCAGCACAAAATCCCCTTCGGCTGCTGTCGCAGATTCTCGGCGCAATGTGGGACGACAAGGGGCGGGTCACCATTCCCGGCTTCTATGACGGCGTGAACGACTTGCCGGACGACATCAGGGCCGATCTAAAACGTCTTGATTTCACACCGGAGAAGTTTCTCGGGCCGATAGGGCTGAGCCAACCTTCTGGCGAGAAGGATCGTCTGCTGATCGAGATGGTGACCACGCGTCCGACTGCCGAAATCAACGGCATAATCGGCGGCTACACCGGAGAGGGCGCCAAGACTGTGATTCCTGGCGAGGCGAGCGCAAAAGTGTCCTTCCGTCTGGTCGGCGAGCAAGATCCGGAAAAGATACGCGATGCTTTCCGCGCGTTCGTGCGATCTCGACTGCCATCCGACTGCAAAGTGGAATTCGGAAACTTCGGGCTCGCGCCGCCGTTGCAACTTTCATTCGACAATCCGGCGCTGAACAGAGCGCGCGAGGTATTGGCCGAAGAGTGGGGTCACAAGACCGTCACCATAGGCGCCGGGGGCTCGATCCCGATCGTGGCCGATTTTAAAAACGTGCTCGGAATGGATTCCCTGCTCGTCGGCTTTGCCCTTGATGATGACCGCGTGCATTCGCCGAATGAGAAGTTCGATCTCAAATGTTTTCATAAGGGCATACGATCCTGGGCCCGTATCCTGGATGCGCTTGCAAAGGGTTAGGTATCTGAAACCAATCGCGCATTCCGCAGCGCACGAGTCGATCATTTCTTGAGCTTGTAGCCTGTCTTGAAAATCCACCAGACGGTGGTCAGGCACGCGGCAAGGAAAACGAGCGTCATGCCTACGCTGAGGCCGTGGCTGACATCCGCGATCTCAAAAAAACTCCAGCGGAAACCGCTGATCAGGTAAACGACGGGATTGAAGAGGGAGATCGTTTGCCAAACCGGCGGCAACACGCTGGTCGAATAGAAAGTGCCGCCGAGAAATGTAAGGGGCGTGACGATCAGCAGGGGCACGATCTGCAGCTTTTCAAATCCTTCAGCCCAAATGCCAATAATGAACCCGAGCAGGCTGAACGTCGCCGATGTCAATAGGAGAAAAGCGACCATCCAGAACGGATGCGCGATCTGTAAAGGCACGAAAAGCCAGGAAGTTGCCAGAATAATCAGACCGAGAATGATCGATTTCGTGGCCGCCGCGCCGACATAACCGAGTACGATTTCAAAAGGCGAAACGGGAGCCGAGAGAATTTCATAAATGGTGCCTGTAAACCGCGGAAAATAGATGCCAAACGAGGCGTTCATGGTGCTCTGGGTGAGCAAGGTGAGCATGATCAAACCAGGCACGATGAAAGCGCCGTAGGACACTCCCTCTATTTCGCTAATACGCGAGCCGATCGCGGCGCCAAAGACCACGAAATACAGAGAAGTCGAGAGCACCGGCGAAACAATGCTTTGCCAAATCGTGCGTCCGGTTCGCGCCATCTCGAAGTAATAGATGGCTTGCACAGCTCGCAAATTCATCGCCGATCGCTCACCAGTCCAACGAAAATGTCCTCAAGAGAGCTCTGCGTAGTCTGTAGATCTCGAAACCTAATTCCGGCGCGGCGGAGGTCCGTGAGCAGCCCTGTGATGCCCGTTCGTTCTACCTGGGTGTCATAGGTGAATACCAGCTCCATGCCATCATTTGTCAGCTTCAGATTGTAGGCAGAAAGATCACTCGGGATAGATTCAAGTTTTTTCTGCAGGTGCAGCGTCAACATCTTCTTACCGAGCTTACGCATCAATTCCTGCTTCTCCTCAACAAGAATAATCTCTCCCTTGTTGATCACACCGATGCGATCGGCCATGTCCTCGGCTTCCTCGATGTAGTGTGTGGTCAGGATGATTGTGACGCCGGAGGCGCGAAGCTCGCGCACTACCTGCCACATGTCTTTCCGAAGTTCGACGTCCACACCGGCCGTCGGCTCGTCCAGGAAAAGAATTTGCGGTTCATGGGAGAGGGCCTTGGCAATGAGTACGCGGCGCTTCATGCCGCCCGACAGCGTCATGATCTTGCTGTCCTTCTTGTCCCACAGGGACAGCGCGCGGAGAACTCTCTCGATGTAGTCCGGATTTTTTGGCTTGTTGAAAAGGCCACGGCTGAATGACACCGTTGCCCATACACTTTCGAAAGCGTCGGTGTGCAGTTCTTGAGGAACAAGTCCTATCAGCGAGCGGGCCGCGCGATAGTCGGTGTTAATGTCGTGACCATCGACAAGAACACTGCCGGCGCTCGGCACTACGATCCCGCAGATGATCCCTATGAGCGTCGTCTTTCCGGCACCATTGGGTCCGAGGAGCGCGAATATCTCGCCGCGCCGAATGTCAAGATTAATGTCGTTCAAGGCCCTGAAGCCGGAGGCATAGCTCTTCGACAGGCTTTGGACGGAAATGATTGGCTGCATGGAATGTGGTGCTGGGGGGTGCAGGCGCGATATAGGAGATCGACGGAAACACCGCCAGTCCCTTTTCTCATGCGAAATCGGCCAGAGCGCTTAGCTCGTTGACAACCGCTACAGGCGCGAGGTCCTGATATTCGTCCGGCATTTTTGCGCGATTGATCCAGTAAGCGCGAAAGCCGAAAGCAACGGCACCCATGACATCCCATCGGTTTGACGAGACGAAACTCACGGCCGACGCGTCGCACTTGAAATGATCCGTGATCAGCCCATAGACCTCCGGGCGAGGCTTGAACATGCGTAAGGCATCGACCGACAGCACCGCGTCGAGGTCATCGCCAATCGCTGCGGCTTCTACCGCACCTTTAAGCATGGATGGCGAACCGTTTGAGAGAATGCCGGTTTTGTGACCTCGGCTTCTGAGCGTCTGCAGGCTCTCCTTCGCGTCGGGAAAAGCATCGAGGCTGAAATAGGCATTTAAAAGCTCCGGCCTGAGCCTTTTGGGCACACTCGGCACGCGCAAGAGCGCGTAGTCGAGTGCTTTTTCGGTCAAGGTCCAAAAATCGGAGTATTGGCCCGAAAGGGTCAGTGTCCAACTGTATTCCAATTGTTTTGCGCGCCAGATCTCCGACATCCGGTCGGCTTCCGCGCCTGCCTCCTCGCGGTGACGAGCTAGCGCGGCGTGCACGTCAAAAAGGGTGCCATAGGCATCAAAAATGAAGATGGACATCGATTCGCTCCGACGTTGCATGGCCTTTTGCGCAGATAAAGGCGTAAGATCAGGTCTAGAACTCGTTGTTTTTCGGCTGTGCGTCGCCGCTGCAATGTCCGCCGAAGCCGCCCGCCGGGTCCGTTATCCCCGCAGCGGAAGAAAATCGGGCGCCTCAGGCGATCGCACGAGATTTGCTATGGAGAGCATTGAATGTCCAGACATTCGTGGTCGACGACCTGGACCTTCTATGAAGGCGATTGGCACGAGGGCAACATTCCGCTTATGGGAGTGCGCGACCACGCCACTTGGCTATGTTCATCCGTATTCGATGGCGCGCGCACCTTCGAAGGTGTTTCCCCCGACCTCGATCTGCATTGCGCCAGAGTCAATGACTCGGCCAGGACCATGCATCTCGAGCCTACGGTTTCGATCGAGACATGGCTGCAGTTGACGGATGACGGGATCAAGCGCTTCAGCAAGGATTCCGCGCTCTATATCCGTCCGATGTATTGGGCAGAGCACAGCGGTATGTTGCTGGTCGCGCCAGATCCAGCCTCCACCAAATGGTGCCTCTCGATCTACGAAGCGCCGATGCGAAAGCCGGAAGGCTTCTCGATCACTTTGTCAGCCTATCGCAAGTCCAGTCTCGAATGCATGCCGGTGAACGCCAAGGCGGGGTGTCTTTATCCCAATAATGCGCGCGCACTACTGGAGGCCAACTCGCGCGGGTTCGGCAATTGCGTGATGCTGGACCTGCTTGGCAACGTGGCCGAACTTGCGACGGCCAATATTTTCATTGCCAAGGATGGCGTCGTGCTCACGCCGGCGCCAAATGGTACGTTTCTCAACGGCATCACCCGCCAGCGCGTGATCCAGCTCCTGCGTGACGCCGGCGTGAACGTCATCGAGACGACGCTGAACTATGGTGACGTGCAAAACGCCGATGAAATATTCTCATCCGGCAACTATTCCAAGGTGATGCCGATCAACCGAATCGACGATCGTTCGCTTCAGCCCGGACCGCTCTATCGCAAGGCGCGCGAACTTTACTGGGAATATGCGCACGATCAGGAGTGACGACACTGCGCACGCGCCTCACCGACCGGCTCGGTATCGAGCACCCAGTCGTTTCTGCGCCCATGGGTTTCGTCGCGGGCGGGCGACTGGCCGCAGCCGTTACGCAGGCTGGCGGATTGGGCCTGATCGGCGGCGGCTATGGAGACGCCGAGTGGCTCGAGCGGGAATTCGCAGCCGCGGGCAATACACAGGTCGGCTGCGGCTTCATCACCTGGTCGCTTGCGAAGCAGCCGCACCTGCTCGATAGGGTGATGACGCGCGCACCGGCAGCAATCATGCTCTCGTTCGGGCCACCCGCGCCATTTGCGCAAGCGGTGAAAAGCGGGGGCGCGCTCCTCGTCTGCCAGATACAGAAGATTGCCGACTTGCCGGAGGCCATTGCGGCTGGAGCCGACATCATCGTTGCGCAAGGAACGGAGGCGGGCGGACACAGCCAGACACGGACGACCTTTACGCTCGTGCCTGAGGTCGCCGACTATCTTGCGAAGGCGGCGCCAGACGTTCTGCTTCTGGCCGCGGGCGGAGTGGCTGACGGGCGCGGGCTTGCCGCGGCACTCATGCTCGGGGCGGATGGAGTCCTGGTCGGATCGCGGCTTTTGATGAGCGAAGAAGCGATCGTGCCGGCAGGCTTTCATGATGCGGTGAGGCGCGCGGACGGTGATGCCACGGTCAAGACCCGGGTGCTCGATATTGTGCGCGGGTTTCAATGGCCGCCGGGGATTACCGGTCGCGCCCTCCGTAACCGTTTCGTCGCCGACTGGCAGGACCGGGAAGCGGAGCTTAGCGATGCAGCAACCGCGGCCCGCGAGCTCAAGCGCTACACGCAGGCGCGGGACAGCGGCGATGCAGACAATACCGGCATTTTCATCGGCGAGATCGCCGGCCTGCTCAGGGATGTGCGTCCGGCTGCTGAAATCGTGCGCTCGATTGTGAGCGAAGCCGATCTTTTGCTTGCCGGGCGGCATTCGCGATGAGCGACTCTCCCGTCGCTATTGTCGGTCTCGGTCTCATGGGAGAGGTCTACGCCCGGCGGCTGCTTGATGCCAAGATCGCGGTGACCGGGTTCGATATTGAACCTTCGCGACGGGCGCGTCTTGCCGAGATCGGCGGCCAGCCGGTGCAATCGGTCGCCGGGCTGGCAAGGCAGGCACGATGCATCATCATTGCAGTATTCAGCACGGATCAAGTTGAAGACGTGCTTGAAAACGACCTGCTGCCGGCGCTGGGGGAGGGATCAGGAAAAATCGTGCTCTGCATGAGCACCTGCGATCCGGATCGGGTGGCGGCGCTGGCGAAACGCGTCGTCCCGCGTGGCATCCGTTACCTGGACGTCCCGGTTTCCGGGACGAGCGAGCAGGTCCGACGCGGCGAGGGCGTGGCGCTGATCGGCGGGGATATGGCAATCGCCGAGGACGTGAAAGACGTTCTGGACTCGCTGTTTCCGCGCCGTTTTCATGTTGGCGGCATCGGTGACGGCGGCCGCGCCAAGCTCGCGGTCAACCTGATCCTGGGCCTCAATCGCCTCGCTCTGGCGGAGGGTCTCGCTTTTGCCGAGCGGTTGGGCCTTGATCCATCGTCATTTCTCGACGTGGCGCGCGGATCCGCAGCCTATTCCCAGGTCATGGACACCAAAGGGCGGAAAATGGTGCGTAACGATTTTTCGCCGGAAGGCCGTGTCAGGCAGACTCTGAAGGACGCACGACTGATGCTCGATCAGGCGGCAGCGTACGGGCAAAAACTCTCGATGTTGGAGGTGCATGCGGATTTGCTCGAGGCGTGCGTTCGCGCCGGCGAAGGCGATCTCGACAACAGCGCCGTGATCAAGGAAGTCCGCCGGCGCAGGACAGGCTAGCCGGACGCGACGTCTACGGGACCGCCTCCGTCGATTGAGCGTATTGTCGCTTCGAAGGCACCGACCACCTCGAGCATTTCGGCCGTCGAGACCGGAAACGGCTTCCCGGTCTCGACCGTCTCGGCGAAGGCTTCCAGCAAGAGTGCCAATGAGTCATCAGGCGGAAAGACTTTCGTCTCCGAACCCGCACCGATCAGTTCGAGGGTCAATGAATTTTCACCGCGGGCCTCGGCCGAGCCTTTGGTGCCGAAGACGTGTATCCGCCAGAACATCGGCGCCGCTCGCACGGTGGCGAGCAGGCCGGTAGCGCCGGTTTCAAATTGCACCATGGCTGCTGCGACATCGCGAGGATCTGGCGGCGATTTTCTCCCATGGAATTGCGCCTGGACTCTTCTGATCGGCCCTGCGAGATGCACAAAGGCGTCGAGGACGTGCAGGCCGGCGCCGGTCATGCCTCCGCCCGGGGATTCACGCGGATCGTCACGCCAGCCGCCACCGACCCTTGTGGAGTGCTCGTTGCTGAAATGGCCTTCGATGTGAAGGATTTCTCCGATAACGCCGCTTTCGACGACGCGCTTCAACTCGCGCATGCATGGAAAGCAGCGCTTGTTGTTGCCGAGCGCGAGCGGCACCCCCGCCGCCCGACACGCATCGACGGCGCGTTTTGCTTCGGCGCGCGTGAGTGCCAGCGGCTTTTCGCACCACACAGGCTTGCCCACGCCCGCCACCGCCACGATTTGTTGAACGTGCAACGAGTGGGGCGTGGCGAGGATGACTGCCTGGACGCGCCGATCGGCAAGCGCAGGTTCCAATTCGCTCGACAGCTCAAAGCCCTTTGCGCTCGCGAACTCAGCAACCTGGTGAGGTTCCTTGCTGACGCCGCGGACGATGCGCAGACGCTTGCTCTTGCCTTGCACCGCCTCGACAATGTTCTTTCCCCATCGGCCGAGGCCGATCACGGCGGCATCAATCATGGTTGGGCATTCAGAATGGCCGGTAGAAGCGTCATTGCCTGTGCATAGTGGCACCCGGACGTATCACCAGCAATCGGCGGGTCGAACATCGGAAGGAGCGAGCGATGGATGACAAGGACCTTTACGAACGGGGCCTCAAGCTGCGGGTTGAGATGTTTGGCCGCGAAGCGGTCGACAGGCGCATGAATGCATTCGGCGAGTTCGGAAAGCCCTTGCAGCACATCATCAATGCGTACGCGTATGGGGATGTCTGGCAGCGTTCGGCGCTGCCGAACCCCGTCAAATCGCTCGTCATGATCGCGATGATGGCGGCGGCCGGGCATTCGAATGAGCTGCGCGTTCATCTCAAGGGCGCCGTGAAGAATGGCTGCAGCCCGGAACAGATTCAGGAGGTGCTGTTGCTCCTGTCGATGTATTGCGGGATTCCAGCGGCCAACGAGGCCCACCGTGTCGCGATCGAGGTTCTGCGGGAGGAGGCGCGCTGACCGCCGAGCTTACGGCGGCGGCTCCGTCAGCAACTCGGGCACGGGCCGGCCGCGAATGTCGTAGACCCGTGCATAAGTTACGCCCTCGCGGGCGATTTCGACCAGCACGGGTGCCGACAACCGGCGGCAGTAGAAGGTGCCGAGCACCATCGCGAAATCAGCGCGCTTGCGGTCGAAGGTCGTCTCGAATTGAGAGCCAAGCGCGACCTCGGCCGGACGCTGCGGCCCGCAAATCTCCACGATCCAGCGTTGCCCGGGAGGAGGCTGCAAATGCGTTTCGTCAAGCTTGGCGCGTAGCGCTTCGGAAGCCTGCCTGAAGGCAAGCCCCCAGTAATCCAGCATGTACTTTTCCTCGACCGACCGTACGCCGCCCGAAATCCAGTTGAATGTCGTGTATTGAAACGGATGCAGCCGCACCATATCGCTGATCGGCAATGCGAGCGCAGCGATGACAATGGCTGTCAGTGCAGCCGCAGCAGGCCTGCCTATTGCACGCGCGCGCTCAAAGAGCCAGGCACCGCCCAGTCCGCCGAGGACCGCGAAAGGCGGAAGCACGAAGATGAAATGGCGCACCCCATTGTACAGCGCGGGGTGGGAGATCATGGCGAGACCGAGGGGAAGGAAAGCGGCAAGCAGAACAAGGACGAGGCTGGCGCGATCATTGGGCGCCTTTTTGCGCGATGCCACGGCCGAAAGCGCGAGCACGGTACCGAGCATGCCAAGCGCCAGCATGACCTCAGGGAGCTTGAGGGCAAACAGATGCGGCAGGTAGGTCCACGGCATCTCTGTCACCGGATAAAGCTTGCCGGCGTAAAGTTCGCGCCATGGCTTCTCGAAGAACGTATCGAAGTACTCAATCGCCCGGATGGGATTGAGTGGGGAAAGGACCGACCACGGCCACAGGAGACCCATGATCGCATAGCCGAGAATGGCCGCCGGCAGCAGCCGCAGGATGAAAATCCCGAGCCGCGAAAGCGCGATCTTTAGCCCCGCGTTGCGAGCCTCGTTCCACAGAATGAGGATTGTCGAGACGATTGCGTAGAGAACGCCGAGACCGGCGAGCACCCGCGATCCGAAGGCAACTCCCAGCCCAATGCCGGTCAGCAGAACGGATCCGGCGTCCGGCTTCGGATATTGGTCTGTGACACGCACCGTCCCGAGAAGGAGCACGGCCATCGCGGTGGCGAATGGAGCATCCTTCGCATTCATGAACATGTGGCCGTAGAAGAGGGGGCAGGTGGCGAGCAGGATGAGCGCGATCAGCCCCGCAACCGGACCGCCGGTCCGGCGGCCGATACGCCATGTCATCGCCAGCCCGAGAATGCCTACGGCTGCGCCCAGGAGGCGCCGTGTCTCGAACAGACTGAAAGGCAGCACCTTGGCAGCGAGCGCCGCGGCCATGTCGAAGCCGCCGCCATACTTGTAGAGATTGACGAATGTGAGGGCGCGCGTGTCCTTGAAGCCGGACCCGTAAAACGCAAGCAGCAGGTCGCCATATTCGGAATGCGTATAGTCATCCCAGCCCAGGCCGTAGTCGCGAAACGTGAGAGCCGCAATGAGAGCGACTGCCGCAAGGACGACAAGAGCGGTGCGATCGGCGAACCGGGTCGCCGATCGTTGGAAAGATTTCTGAGCGACAGCCTGAGAGATTCAATCCTCGAGCGCTGATTATTTGCTGGCCGCCTCGAACAACTCTGCGACGTAATCCCAATTCACCAGGTGGTCCAGAAACGCTTTCAGGTAATCGGCGCGCCGGTTTCGGTAATCGATATAATACGAATGCTCCCAGACGTCACAGCCAAGGATCGGCGTCGCGCCGTGAACGAGTGGATTTTCGCCGTTCGGAGTCTTGCTGACGATCAATTTTCCATCCTTCACCGCAAGCCAGGCCCAGCCCGAACCGAACTGCGTCACGCCGGCCTGCGTGAAGTCTTCCTTCATCTTCGCAAGGCCACCGAGATCGCTGTCGATCTTGGCCTGGAGCTTTCCCGGAATCTTGTCGCCGCCGCCGTTCGGCTTCATCCATTTCCAGAAGTGGGTGTGGTTGTAGTGTTGTCCGGCATTGTTGAAGAGACCGGCGTTCTTGCCGAACGCGCCTTTCACAACCTCTTCCAGAGATTTGTTCTCGAGACCGCTGCCCTCGAGAAGCTTGTTGCCCGTATCGACGTAGGCCTTGTGGTGTTTGTCGTGATGATATTCGAGCGTCTCACGCGACATATACGGCGCTAACGCATCGTGCGCGTACGGCAGGTCGGGCAACTTGAACATCTAATTCCTCCTCCATCCAAAATCGAATTCCGAAGGCCCCGATCATTTTGTGAAACCGGCCCACGGCGGGCGAGTTCCTCTGTTAATTAGGGGGTAGCAGGGGTTGGAGCAATGGTTTGAAAGAACTGGCTGAAATCCTCCCGGCAATTCCCATCAGGCTGTTGGGATTGCACCGGCACTAGTGATGCTTGGCACCGGATTGTGATACCTTAGACTCACGGGTGCCACAGACCATGGGAATACAACATTTTCACGTCGCCAGAATGGTTTAGTCGCGTCAATGAAATCAAAGCCTGCGGTCGCATAGAGGGAAATCGGGAATGCCGTTATTGCTGTTTGCCGTAGGCACGCTGGCCCTCGTTGCAGGGTTGGCGATGGTTGGCTTCGGCATTCCGATCAACGAATTCAGCTTCGGAAACACACTCATCAGCGCTGGGACGACGGCGATCGTCGGCGGGCTCATCATCATTGCCCTGGCGGCTACCGTTTCACAGCTCCGTCGCATGATGGATGTGATTGCTGCGCGATCGCCGGATCGCGTGCCCGTTCCCGATGGCGTCGACACCGCGGCCGACTACGAACCGCCCGCCTCCTCGCGAGCAGCGGCAACCACTCGATCTAGTAGACTTGTTCCAACAGCTGGCCGGCCGAGTCCCGTAGAGCCCCCCGAAGAAATGATCGCCGAAAGCGAGCAGGCGGAAACCTTGGGTCCGACACTGCGCAATCCGGCGCAAACAGACGAGCGCTTCGCGGCATATTCGTCAAAACCAGCGGAAATGCCCGCCCAGGCAAGAGCGGGCGCCGCCGGTGGATTTGCGTCTCGCGCTCCGGCTGCTTCCACTCTCCGGGATACGCGATCCGCGGCGACCCACG
The DNA here is from genome assembly GCA_035718275.1 of Pseudolabrys sp. Taxonomy (GTDB): domain Bacteria; phylum Pseudomonadota; class Alphaproteobacteria; order Rhizobiales; family Xanthobacteraceae; genus Pseudolabrys. The sequence continues at coordinate 16,782 of DASTHI010000042.1, forward strand.
GCGCGCCGCCGTCGCCGCCGATTGAGCACGCGATGAGCGCGCCACAGCCCGCGAAATTCGATGCCATGTGGCCTGCGCAGGCAAAAGCGCGCAGGGATGTTCCACCGGCAACAGGCTCGGAGCCAAGTTCAAGCGAAACCTTTGCAAGGCGCCCCAAGCCGGTTGAACAGGAACCGCAAAAGTCGCGAACGGTGGCGGTCCTCAAATCCGGCGTGGTCGACGGCATGAGCTACACGCTCTACGTCGACGGCTCCATCGAGGCCGAACTTCCCCAGGGGACAGTGCGATTTGCGTCGATCAGCGAACTGCGCAGCCACCTGGAAAAGAAATTCTAGAGGTAAGACGCAAGTATCCACCGAAGTATTTTCTTCAGAATTTCTTTTCATCTCAAAGGTTAGTCGTATTTCGCCACTAATCGTCGCGAAAAACAGACAGGTCTTACTTGCAACCACCCGGTCGGGATAGTAGTTTCCAACTATTCGGCGGTCGCGCGCCACGGTTAGCCCCCGCCCGATCAGCAGGACGGTCGTGATGACTGACAATCTGTCTCAGGGCAATTTCATCGAACTGACCGCAGAAATCGTGTCCGCCTATGTCAGCAACAACACGGTTCCCGCAGGAGAGATTCCCGGGCTGATCAATCAGGTGCATGCTGCGCTCGCGCGCGTTTCCGGAAAGCCGAGCGATGGATCTGCCGAACCGCTCAAACCGGCAATTTCGGTGAAGAAATCCATCACCCCGGAGTACATTGTGTGCCTTGAAGACGGAAAGAAATTCAAATCGCTCAAGCGTCATTTGCGCACGCAGTACAGCATGACGCCTGAACAATATCGCGAGAAATGGGGCCTGAGCCCCGATTATCCCATGGTCGCGCCAAACTACGCTGCCGCCCGTTCGCAGCTTGCCAAACAGATGGGACTCGGCCAGCAGCGCCGGCGCCGCGCCAAGTAGCCACCCGGAAATCTGAAGCACGAAAGCGCAACTTGGCTGGCCCGCAGGCGGGCCTGTCGCGCTATCGGGCTCGCTCGCCCGCCGGCGATTTTTATCACCAATAAAAATTTATCCCCGGCCTTGCGATTTCGGCGATGATGTAGGTAAATAATCCTAGAGACAGAACCGAGTGAGAAAACGAGAGAGCGAGCGAAAACGAGAGAACGAGAGTGAGTGTGCGCGAGACAGACAGAAGCGAAAGAGAAGAGCGGGAGAGAGCGAGGGGACGACGAAGAGAAGAAACAGCGAGAACGACAGAGCGAGAGGCATGGAGAAAAGGCAGAGAAAACGGAGAAGAGGCACGAGAAGAGACGCGAGAGACACGAAAGAACGAGAGAACAAGCAGAGCGAATGAGAGCAGAGAGCAGTCTATGGCCGCACTGGCGCAGAGTCCCAATCGCAATCACGCTGGAAACCCCGATCACTTCCCGATGACGCCGCATGCGGCGATCCGTGACGGCATCGTCGCGGTGCTCGCCGCCGTTTTTTCGATCCCGGCGGAGACTTTCCAGCAGTCGACGCGGGGGCACGCAGCGAGCGCATTCGCGCGACAGACGGCGATGTATCTCGCGCATACAGGGTTTGGCCTGAGCTACAGCGCATCGGGACGGCTGTTCAATCGCGACCGCACGACCGCGGCGCATGCGTGTCGGGTGGTCGAGGACCGGCGTGACGACCCGGAGCTCGATCGGTTGCTGCAAAATCTGGAACAGGCGTGTCGGGACCTCGTGCAGGCGGAGATCGCCGCATGAGCAAGAAATCGCGGCGCCGGCACGCGCGGCCATTGCAGCGTGAGTGGCCGGACATCGACCGCTTCCGTGCGCAGCATCTCGCTTTGGCTCAGCACCGCATCGACACGGGGATCGGCCGGGCGCAAGTGATCGTGGACGAGAATGAGAGCCCCCTGGCGTGGCTTGCGCGTCGCCGCGGTAAAAACGGCCGCAGCCTCATCGAGGCATATCAGCTCCAGGCCGGCGAAAGGCTGCGCAGCGATTTCACGAAGGCGCACCTGATGCCGCGCACCACATCCAACTGGTCGGAGCCGATCTCATCCGGAAGCCGCCGTGCGGGCGCAAATGGTGGCAGTTTCACCGACGCCATGATCGCAGCGCGGCAACGCGTGCACAGCGCGCTCGATGCAGCGGGTCCTGAATTCGCCGGTCTGCTTGTCGACGTCTGCTGCTTTCTCAAAGGGCTCGAAGACATCGAGCGCGACCGCGCCTGGCCGGCCCGGTCGGGAAAGGTTGTGCTGCAACTCGCGCTCGATCGCCTGGCGCGCCATTACGGCTATTCGGCGCAGACGCGTGGTCGCGCGCGCACGCGGGTGCGGACCTGGCTTGATGAAGGTGCGGCCTTTACAGCGGAAGCGATATGATCATGCAACGGCTTCGGCAGCCGCCTTGGCCTCGGCGCGAATGCGCTCGACCATCGATCGCAACCCGTTTGACCGTTGCGGTGTCAGGTTCTCGCGCAACCCGATGCTGTCGAACAAGCCAAGGGCGTCGATGGACAGGATCTCGCGCGCGGTCTTGCCCGAATACAACGAGAGGAGAATCGCAATCAGCCCGCGCACGATATGGGCATCACTGTCGCCCTCGAACGTCAGGATCGCGCCCCCGGGACCATCGGCTTTTACGTGTGTCTGCAGCCAGACCTGGCTGGCACAGCCCCGGACCTTGTTCGCCTCCGTATGGGCAGCCTCGGGCATTGGTGGCAGACCGCGTCCCAACTCGATCACGTAGCGATAGCGGTCATCCCACTCGTCAAGCAGGCCGAAATTTTCCACGATGTCATCGATCGGGGTCATACCGGAGATATATAGCCTGCAGCCCCGATCGCCAAACAGCATCGCCGGCGATCGCCGACTCGAAAGCGTCCGAAACAAGCGGCTGGTTACGCTCCGGCCCGCGCTTCACGACGCGGGGGAAGCGGAACGGGCGGATGCCAGGCGGGAATCATGTCCGCGGGCGTCAGGGTGCCTTTGTCCCGACCATTGCGGGCCTGACCGTTCTCGGCTGTGTTCCCGGAAGCCGCTTTCTCCCGCAGCTTCGTGACAAATTCGTAAAGCGTGCGAGCTCCAGCCTCGGCCTTTTGCCCGAGCGCTACCGCGACTTTTCCTCCTGCGTCGCAGGCTTCCGGTTGGCGCTCGCAGAATGCGCTCATGTCCGAAACGGCTGCGGTCGCCGCCGTCACGGCTTGCGTTGCATCGATCTGGGCCTCCGGCGCAGCCGTCTTGTTGCCGCTGGGAAGCAGCACGCATACAAGGCACAACCAGAACGCCACTCGCAGGAGAAAAAACATATCCGCACCCTGTCCCGACGACTTGTCTGCCGCCTTCGAAACCTACCAGACGCCGCTGAACTCCGTGTTGGCAGGCCCGCGATAGTTTTCCGCAAATTCGAAACGTATTTGTCTGAATTTGCATTAATCGCGATGTGATGAAAACTCTAATGGAATCCAGTGTAGCACCGGTTTTCGCCGGCCGTGATTGTCCACACATGGTTACCGGACGGTAACAGGGGGTGACGTCGCACCCTCTGATTGCCGGGCGGCAACGCAAACTTCACCATGAATGATAATCAACGATCAAACGTTGATGGAATGCCGGCCCGCGAGGACAAGGGCCGCTTCCCGGGCAAGATGCTTTAGCCTTCGTTTAAGCGCCTCCGCCTAAGGTGCCGCGGACAGGGGAGGCGTCCGGTGCACGGACGTTGCAGGGGAACGTGGCCTTTCTCGCGCCGGTATTGAATCATCTCGAAGCCATGTTGCCCGCCGCCGCGCAGCAAGAGCCCGCGACGGCAGCCCGCCACCGGGCCTTTATCGTCCGCCGTTTTGTGGGTGCCTCGGCCGCGCTCGCCTCCTTGCCGATTTACATTGCCATTCGCGGTGTGCCGAGCGCGCTCGAATTGGGAATCTTCGCCTGGCTGCTGATCCCCATTCTGATCGTGTTGTATCTCTCGCGGACGGGTCGTTATGGGGATGCGCACGTCCTATCCGCGCTGTCACTGACGTGCCTTGCATTTTTCGTGGCCTTCTGCAGCGGCGGAATTCAATCGTTTGCCGCCCTCTGGCTTGTCACTGTCCCGTTCGGGACGGCGATTTCAGGTTCCCGGCGCCTGATTGGGATTGCCACTGCGATGGCGATGATGGCAGCCGCGCTGCTGGTCCTGTTCGAAATCGGGGGCATCATCCCGGCATCGATGATCGCGCCCCGGGAGCAAACATTTCTCTTAATGCTCAGCACTATGGCCGCGCTCGCTTACGCCTGCGGCAGCGCGATGTCTGCCGCCGCGGTCGATCGCACGGCTGGCTCGTTGTGCCAGGAAGACATCCGATTTGACCGTTTGGGACGTGCCATCCCGGACGTGATCGTCCACTTCGCGTCGGCAGGTTCCGTGCTGTTCGCATCGCCCTCGGCGCAGCGGCTGTTCGGCGTGGCCGAAAGCGAGCTTTCGGGAAACGGTCTCTTCGAGCTCGTCCACGTTGCCGACCGGCCCGCTTTTCTGACGACGCTTTCAAACGCGGCGGCCTCGGGCGAGGGGGCATGCCTCGCATTTCGGATCAGGCGCAGGCTCGGCGCGGACCGTCCGGGCGAGTTCGTGTGGGTGGAAATGAAATGCCGGGCACTCGACGGAGTGGACGGCGCCGGCGAGGCCGAGCCTGAAATCGTCGCCGTGCTGCGCGACATCAACGATCGCAAACCTCAAGAAGCCGCGATGCGGGACTCGACGGAGGAATCCGAACGCAGAAGCAAGACTCTGTTCGTCGCCCGGGTCAGCCACGAATTTCGAACTCCGCTCAATGCGATTATCGGCTTTTCCGAAATGCTCATGAACGCGCCTGCTGAGTCCTCAAGCCGGAGCGCGGAATATGCAAAACTCATCAACGAGTCCGGCCACCATTTATTGCATCTTGTGAACGGAATTCTGGATGCATCACGGATCGAAGCGGGGCGCCGCGAACTCGCTTACGCGCGGCTCGCGCCCGGCCCGATCATCAGACATTGCGCCGACTTGCTGGCGCTGAAGGCTCGGGAAACCGGCATCGAGATCGTGCTTCAGCTCGCCCGCGGTCTTCCCGAGATTGTCTTCGACCGCAACGCACTCATTCAAATTCTGACCAATCTCATCTCCAATGCGATCAAGTTCACTCCTCCGGGCGGGCGTGTCACCGTCCGCGCATCCTGTGAGGGGCAGAAATTCCATTTGATCGTGAGCGATACCGGTGTGGGAATCAGCGAAGCCGATCTCCCTCGCGTGGGAGAGGCGTTCTTCCGCGCGCCGCCCTTGTCCGGTCATCGGCAACCGGAAGGTTCGGGCCTCGGCCTCTCGATCGTGAAAGGCCTGGTCAGGCTGCATGCGGGAGAGTTCGACATTCGCAGCCGCGTGGGGGAAGGCACGCGCGTTGCGGTCTCACTGCCCGTGATGGCGCAGAGCGCTCGGCCACGGCTTGAGCCCGCAATGCTTGTCGCGCAGGCGAAGCGCAGGATTTCTCCAAATTCGGATGTTCAGGTGAAGAAAAGTGCGTAGACGTCGTCGCAATAAAACTGCCGAATTCGCAGCCGGCGCTGCCGCTGCAATCGTCGATCATCCGCGTGAATTTGTTGCGGTGCTGATTTCCATTATTGCGGCGACCGCGATCGTGACCAATGCGGTGTTTCTGCAGAAAGGTCCGCATCCTGCACCCATCTTCGCCGCGAGCCCGCTGCTGCAGAAGGAGGCCAGGCTCTCTGCCCGAGTGACCGATGTTCATTCGACGTCGAGCGTGCAGGCGCGCACCGCGCTCATCGCCGGCATCCAGCGCGAGCTCGCACGCAAGGGCTTTTACGACGGCGCGGCCGACGGGATCTGGGGGACGAAGACCGATGCCGCCGCCCGCGATTTCATTCAGGCATCCGGCCTGAAGATCAATCCCGAGGCGAGTGACGCATTTCTCCGCGCACTCGGCAGCGTCTCCGGCAAACCAGCCAGTCCGGCTGCGACCGGCAGCACGCATCCGGCAGGTGATCCCATCGCCCGGCTGATCGCTCCCTCGAAGCGCATTCTGGCCGTGCAGAGGGCGCTTGCCGATTTTGGATACGGGCAGCTCAAGCCCACCGGGATTTTCGACAGCGACACAAAAGCTGCAATCGAGAAATTCGAACGCGACCACCGCCTTCCGGTGAGCGGGCAGATCTCGGATCGCTTCGTGCGCGAGCTGGGCGCGATGACCGGCCGCCCGCTGGAGTGAATGGCCTCCCGGCAACGGCGCGTGCTACGCAAGGCCATGAGGTTGAAATCCGCCATATGGGTCGCCGCTTATTTGCGGCGATGCAATGTGGAAGGGGTATTCGCTGCCGTGCGCAGGCGCGGCGCCGAAGAGGCCGGCGCGGTCTTCGTCAAGATCAACCGGCTTGATGGCACCGCCGTGCTGTACGGTCCGGCGCCGCAGACCGCATTCGCCGAAGCCCAGCCGGCCGATCGGATGTTTGTCGCGATCGCAGGCGGAAAAGCGCCCGCGACAGAAGCAGAGATCGAAAAGCGCCTGCAACGGGAAATGTCTTTCGATCCCGACCTTTGGATTCTCGAGGTCGAGGATCGCGACGGCCGAAGCTTTCTCGATCTTGCAGCGGTGTAGAGAAACGGAATTGTATAGCCGTTCGGAAATGGCAGCCAATTTGTCGTAGCGCGTGGCCACCCGACGGCATTGCTTGATCCGGTTGAAGAAGCGCTCGATCCGGTTAAGGTCGCGATAAAGATAGGGGCCGAAGCAGATCCGATTGCTGCGGTTGCGTTTGGCGGGAAGTTGGCCCATGCGCCTCGCCGCACGGCGAGCGCCCGAATCCAATCGGCATCATAGCCACGGTCAGCCAGCAGCATGGCTTTCGGCATCAAAAGAGTAAGCAGTTTGCTGGCGAGGCGGTTGTGGTGCGCTTCTCCGGCTCTCAGCGCCAACCGCACTGGCAGGCCATTGGTATCCCCAGCGCATGAATCTTGCTGGTCAATCCGCCACGTGACCGCCCCATCAACTGCCGCCGGTTCCTCTTGATACAGGCTCCATGCTCATGCACTCGGACAATCGATGTGTCGATCATCTGGACAGTCGAGTCATGGGCGGCAGCTAGAGTGTCGATGATACGGCTCAGACACCTGCCCGCCGCCAGCGAACGAAGCGATTGTAGCAAGTAGTATAGGGGCCAAAGGCTCCAGGCAGATCGCGCCAAGGCGCCCCGGAGCGCAGAACCCAGAAAATACCGTTAAGGACACGACGGTCATTGACCCGAGGGACACCGCGCGGCTTGTTGAGTAGGATTGGCTTGATAGCAGTCCACTCATGGTCGGTGAGTTCGTAGCGCATGATTCCGGCCCCCAAATTGAATCATGGTTCGATAGCCGAGCTCAACCGGTCACTATGCACACGAAAGCCAGACCGTCGATCATGACCCGAGGCAGTCATTCCTCGTGCACGTGGCCTTCATGCCTCGGCGCATTGCGGAAGAAACAACGGATAGGGTCCTGCTTGAGCGGATGCCGGTGCGCGACATCACCCTTCACAATAGCAGAGGAGATCCCATCGTGTCGGACAAAGCTAAAAAAGGGATCGATCGCCGCGATCTGATAGTGGCATCCATTGCCACGATGGGCGCCGCGGCCGCCCTCGCTGCCAATGCAGGCTCAGCGGACGCCCAGGACGCGGCGACTTCCTCTGCCAAGCCAGCAGCGGGCGGGCCATCAGCGACGATTTATACCGGCGATGTAATCAAGGGGAAGAAGGTCGTCAGCGCGCTCGACGTCAACGGCCTAGAGGCCGGGCAGAAGCACCTTTTGTATTTTCAGGGTGAGAAGACGCCCACCGGACAGCATTGGTATGTCTCCGTGACGGTCGCTAAGGGGGCGAAGCCGGGCAAGCGTATCGTTCTGACGAGCGGTGTGCATGGCGACGAGATGAGTTCCATACATGCGGTCCAGACGGTGATGAACCAGCTCGATCCGGCGCAGATGTCGGGCACAGTGATGGCGGTCACCGACGTGTCCCGTCCGGCCCTAGAAAGCATGCAACGCCGGTGGCCCAACCAGGGCAGAGGCATCGATCTGGTCGACATGAACCGGGAATGGCCCGGGAACGAGAACGGCCTGACCGCAGCGAGCCGCCATGCCGGGCTGCTGTTCAACCGGCTGCTGCGGCCGAACGCCGATGCCGCGATCGATTTCCATACCGGGACAACTGGATTCGATGTCTCCGCGTTCAACATCGGCGAGATAGATAGACCCGAGGTCAAAGCAATGCTGGATCTCTATCCCGTCGGCCAGATCTTCAATATGCCGAAAGCGGCCTATCCCACAGTCCTGCATAACGCGTTCATCGACGTGGGAATCCCGGCCTTTTGCCCGGAGGTCGGTGCCGCGCGCGTGCTGGACCCCGAGATAATCGCGCTGTTCGTAGAAGGCACGATGAACGTATTCAAGCATCACGGCATCGTTGCCGGACCGATGGGCCGTACCGGCAAGGACATGACCGTCTTTGTCGGCAACAGCGGGTTCCCGGTCCTGGCCACCGAGGGTGGGATCGTCGAGCATCTGGTCAAGCTCAACGACAAGGTCGAACCCGGACAGAAGGTGGCCATCCAGCGGAACAGCTTCGGCGAAGTGGTGGCGGAATATACAAGCGCGGTTGCCGGAGAGGTGGCGGGGCAGCGCAGCGATGCAATGACCGAACCCGGCAACCCCTTGGCAATGATCCTTTTCAATAAGGCGGTGCCGGACGGCGTCGAAATCTATCCCGAGTAGCTCTCGCACCGACTCAAAGACCGGTGACTCGGTTTTCACTGCGGCCATTCACGACAGGCTCATTCGTTCTTGGTGAATGTCACCCGTTGGCCCGTATCCGACCAACGCCGATGTCCGCGATCGCACCGTTGTTGAGGCGCAAGCGGACATCGGAATTTATGAGTACACAGTCTAGAAAGAGACGTACGCGGCTTTCGAGTTTCTCAAGAGCAACGCCGTCTGGCCGCCAAATGGAAACCTATCAAAGTCATCGGGCACACCAGCGCCGAGGATTCGAGCGGCTAAACGCGCCATTCGCGGCCACGATTACTCGGCGGGCGTGATCATACGCCACGAAATGAGACAGATCTCGGATGAGAATCGCGGTCAGCCGATCATCAGCCAGGCCGTCGTTCACGGTAACGTGGTTTATCTCGCGGGCATTACGCCCAACCCGATTGCCGGCGATATCAAAGCCCAGACCGCTCAAGTGCTGCGCCGTGTCGACGAGCTTCTCGATCGCGTCGGAACCGACAAGTCACGGTTGCTCAGCGCCCAGGTCTGGATCGCTGACATGCGTCTGTTCGAAGACCACAATTTTGTATGGAACGAGTGGATCGACCGGGCCAACCCTCCGGCACGGGCTTGCCTCACGACGGACTTTTGGCGGCCAGGAATGCTTGTTGAGGTGATGGTGGTTGCCGCCTTGCCATAGCAGGCAGCAAGATGCCGCTAGAAATTTTTATTTTCGAAGAGCTCGGCCGGTGGCAAAACCAAATATCGAGCGCGGAACTTTGATGTGCCAACAGCGCGGCGCTGAGCGATGAGGTGATCCCCTGGAAGTAACCTTCGCGCCCGCACCGGTGTGGTCGAGATCGAGAGTCCGCATCCAGGTCCTCCGTGCGCGGACGACCCCAGTCCCAAAAGACGGGTAGAACACACTCGACTTTGAGCTCGCTCATTGTTGCTTAAGAAGGTTTCTCCTGCGCCATTCGGCCATCAAGCGGACACGTCAATGTCAAATAAACTTTGTCCGCGATTGCGAGTTGTCAATTCTAGCCACCGCCTCGGTGACGACGCTTTCACGCCCTGACATGCCGATGCGGACCATCGAAGACATCCTTCCCTCGCCCAGGAGAGCGTGATGGCGCCAGCAAACGCTCCTAATCCGATACCGGTTTCCGCCAAGATCAATGTCACTTTGAACATCAACGGTGTTGAGCAGCAGGTTGCGGTAGCCCCATGGACGACGCTGCTTGACACGTTGCGCGACCACCTCGACCTCACAGGCACCAAGAAGGGGTGCGATCACGGGCAATGCGGCGCCTGCACGGTTTTGCTCGACGGCCGACGGGTGAATTCCTGCCTGACGCTGACAGTCATGAAGAACGGCGCGAAGGTCGTCACGATTGAGGGCCTGGCCGACGCTGACGGAACGCTGCACCCGGTGCAGCAGGCCTTCATCGACCACGACGCCTTCCAGTGCGGATATTGCACGTCCGGCCAGATCTGTTCGGCCGTCGGGCTGATCGCCGAAGGCAAAGCCGAGACCGCAGACGAAATCCGCGAACTGATGAGCGGTAACATTTGCCGCTGTGCCGCATATCCGAACATTGTCGCCGCGATCGAGCAGGCGATGGACAAAATGGATGTGAGATCATGATCAACTTCGGCTACGCGCGGCCCACCGACGTCGCTGAAGCCATTCGTCTGCTGGCCGGCAGCCCAGGCGCCAAACTCATTGCCGGCGGCACGAATCTCGTCGACCTGATGAAATACAACGTCGAACGCCCCTCGCGTCTGATCGACATCACGGGCCTGCCGATGGATAAAGTCGAAGAGACTGCGGCGGGCGGCCTGCGCATTGGCGCGCTGGTGCCGAACAGCGATCTTGCCTACCACCCTTTGATCGTGGAGCGCTATCCGATTGTTGCGAGCGCCATCCTGGCGGGCGCCTCGGCGCAGCTTCGCAACATGGCATCGACCGGCGGCAATTTGCTGCAGCGTACACGCTGTGCCTACTTCTATGACACAGCAACGCCCTGCAACAAGCGCGCGCCGGGTAGCGGCTGCTCGGCGATCGAGGGCCTAAACCGCATGAACGCAATCCTCGGGACGAGCAATTCCTGCATTGCGGTGCATCCCTCGGACATGTGCGTAGCGCTTATCGCGCTGGATGCGACTGTGCATGTCGCGGGGCCGCAAGGAGCGCGCGCGATTCCCTTCTCCGAATTCCACAGACTGCCCGGCGACACACCCGAACGCGACACGAACCTCGATCCGAACGAGATCATCACGGCGATCGAGCTTCCGCCGAAGGGATTCCCGGGCAACTACACCTATATCAAGATCCGCGATCGCATGTCGTATGCTTTCGCGCTCGTCTCGGTCGCTGCCGCGATCGAACTCGACGGCGACATCATTGTCGAGGCGCGGCTTGCGCTGGGCGGCGTGGCGCACAAACCCTGGCGCGACACTGCCGCCGAAGCAGAACTGTCCGGGCAAAAGCAAGGTCATGAAGTCTTTCGGCGCGCCGCCGAGGTGCTCCTGCGCCACGCTAATGGATTCCAGCATAACGCTTTCAAGATCGAGCTGGCGCGCCGCTGCATCGTTCGCGCTTTGCGGCAGGCGGCGGCGGGGACGCCGCAATTGCAGTCCGACAAGACCATACAATGAGGAAATGATGGCAACGGACCCCAATCGTCGGAGCGCGTTTCAGGGCGGTGCCGCCGGCGACGAACACATGAGCGCTTCGATGTTCAACTATATCGGCACCCCGGCATCGCGCGTCGACGGACGCGCAAAGGTCATCGGCGCGGCGAAATACGCCGGCGAATTCAAGTTTCCTCATCTCGCTTACGCGAGCATTGTCGAATCGGAAATCGCCAGGGGCCGGGTTGCAGGAATCGATGCCAGCAAAGCACTCGCGATTGACGGCGTTATCGACGTTCTCACCCATGAGAACCGTCCGAAGATGGCGGACAGCGACCAGGCTTATATGGACGAAGTCGCGCCGGGCGGCTCCCCGTTCCGGCCGCTCTACGACGACAAGATTAAATTCAGCCGACAACCGCTGGCCCTGGTTGTGGCGGAGGATGAGGATATCGCGCGCTTCGCCGCCTCTCTGGTGCGTATCGAATATGCGCCGGAGCCGAGCGCGACGGACCTTAAAGAACGGTTTGGCGCGGCCTTTTCACTCGCCGATGACGCTTTCGCGCTCACCCCGGCGAAGCCGCGCGGCGACGCGCAGTCCGCATTTGACGCGGCGCCTGTCCGGCATGCTGCCGACTATTATATCCCGATCGAGCACCACAACCCGATAGAGCTCTACGCCTCCACCGTGTCGTGGGACGACGGCAAGATTACCGTCTTCGACAAGACGCAAGGCGTGCAGAACGTGCAGCGGCAAGTCGTCGGCGTATTCGAGATGAATCCCGAGGATGTACGCGTGATATCGCCCTTTGTAGGCGGTGCGTTCGGCTCAGGACTGCGCCCGCAATACCAGGTGCTCCTCGCCGTCATGGCGGCGAAGCATCTTCGACGTTCGGTACGCCTCGTACTGACTCGAGCAGAGATGTACACGCTGAACTACAGGCCGGGCACGATCGAACGTGTTTCACTCGGGGCAAAGGGTGATGGGACGCTCGTTTCCACGATGCACGAAGCGATCGCGATGACGTCTCAGGACGAAGACTTCGCCCGTAAGGACACGATCTGGTCCGGCGCGCTGTACAGGAGCCCCAACGCCAAATACACGCACAAGCTCACGCGCCTCGATCTGCCAACACCCGGGGACATGCGCGCACCGGGTGCAGCAAGCGGCGTCTATGCTCTCGAATGCGCGATGGATGAGCTTGCCGTTTCGCTGAAAATGGATCCGCTCGAGCTCCGGCTCATCAATTACTCCGACCGCGATCAGAACGCCGACATCCCTTATACGAGCAAGGCGCTGCGCGCGTGCTACCGGCAGGGCGCGGAAGCGTTCGGATGGTCCAGGCGAAATCCCGAGCCGCGTTCGATGCGGGACGGCAAGCAGCTTGTCGGCTGGGGAATGGCGACCGGAGTATGGGAAGCGCTGCAGGCCAAATTCGCCGTCAAAGTCACGTTGGCGGCGAACGGAACCGCCGAAGTGTCCTCCGGCACATCCGACATCGGGACGGGCACCTACACGATCATGACGCAACTGGCGGCAGACATGCTCGGCCTGCCGCTTGAGGCCGTCTCGGTAACTCTTGGCGATTCCACCCTTCCTCAGACAATGGTTGAGGGAGGATCGTGGACCGCTGCCTCGGTATCGATCGCGATCGGAGAAGCCTGTGACGCCATACGTAGCGAACTGCTCGCCCTGGCGCAGAAGATGCCGGGCTCGCCCGTTGCCGGCATGCCGCCCGAACAGGTCGTCCTCCGCGGCGGCAACATCGTCAGCAAGCAGGATGCCAGCCGCGCGGTGCCAATAGCCGAGGTGATGCGGCATGGCCATGTGGACCGGATCGCGCAGGAGAAGTCGAGCGACTTTATTCACGACGAAAAATATGCGCGCAACACGCACACGGCGGTGTTCGCGGAAGTCAGGGTCGACGAGGAACTTGGGATCGTGCGTGTCACCCGCGTCGTCAACGCGGTCGCCGCCGGCCGGATCATCAATGCCAAAACCGCGCGCAGTCAGGTCATGGGAGGCGTCATCTGGGGGATAGGCATGGCGCTGCACGAAGCGACTCATATCGATCATCGTTACGGTCGCATCATGAACGCCAATATCGCCGAGTATCTTGTGCCGGTGAACGCCGACGTACAAAGCGTCGAGGTGATCTTCGTCGACGAGCCCGATGAGATCATCAATCCACTCGGTATCAAGGGCGTCGGCGAGATCGGCATCGTCGGAGTGGCGGCGGCCATTGCCAATGCCGTCTACCATGCCACTGGCAAACGCGTGCGAGACCTGCCCATCACTTTGGACAAGCTACTCTAGTTGCTTTTGCGTTTGAGCAATCGGTCTCTTGGAGGTGATCGGTTTGGTTATAGGTACGTAGAAACAAGATCGATCGGCAAGCGACGTCCGGCGTCATGCTTGCCGGCATGGCGAAGTTTCCACCCCCGGGCCGAGGACAAGATGCACCAGCCGCGCCTTCAAGAATTTCCACCGGTACAACCAAGCGAGGCCTGCCATGGACAAGGTCAAAACGAACGACGGCATTGAGATTTTCTACAAGGATTGGGGCAAGGGCCAGCCGATCGTGTTCAGCCATGGCTGGCCACTTTCGTCCGACGACTGGGACGCGCAGATGATGTTCTTCCTCAACCACGGCTATCGCGTCATCGCGCATGACCGCCGTGGCCACGGCCGCTCGACCCAGACCGCCGACGGCCACGACATGGATCACTATGCCGACGACCTAGCCGCGGTGGTCGAACATCTCGATCTCAAGAACGCCATCCATGTCGGCCACTCCACCGGCGGCGGCGAGGTGGTGCATTACCTGGCGCGGCATGGCGAACACCGAGCGGCGAAAGCCGCGCTCATTAGCGCGGTGCCGCCGCTGATGCTGAGGACGTCGTCCAATCCGGGCGGCCTGCCCAAGAAAGTCTTCGACGATTTTCAGGCCGCGCTCGCCCGCAACCGCGCGCAATTCTACTATGAGGTGCCGGCCGGCCCGTTCTACGGCTATAACCGACCGGGCGCCAAGCCGTCGCAAGGCACCATCTGGAACTGGTGGCGGCAGGGCATGATGGGCGGCGCCAAGGCGCATTATGACGGCATCGTCGCGTTCTCGCAGACCGATTTCACCGAAGATTTGAAGAAGCTCAGCTTGCCGGTGATCGTCATGCACAGCGAGGACGACCAGATTGTGCCCTATGCCGCCGCCGGACCGCTGTCCGCCAAGCTTTTGAAGCGCGGCACGTTGAAGACCTACAAGGACTTTCCGCACGGTATGCCGACGACGGAGGCCGAGACGATCAATGCCGACCTGCTGGCGTTCCTGAAGGCGTGACGTTACCGCAACGGCACCGGTCAATGGCCGCGCCGCCTTCCATGCCATGCAGCAGCCTGGCTGCATCAATGGTCCAGCGGTCGGCGTCTTATGAAATGGCGCAGAAGTCGGCGCGTTCACGGCAAAGGGTCTCTTTGCAGGCGTTGCGCAGAGACGTGAGGCCACAGCTGCAATTCGCAGGACCAAGATGAACGACAAGGCCTCATCAGAAGCGTTTTTTCTCGGCCGCCCAGTCGATCTCACGAGAGACCACCATCGTGGCGGCGGGGATAAAAGCGCGTTCAGCATCGTGCTGTATGGCGACTACTTGTGCCCCTACTGCCGGCGGTTACGGCACGTTTTGGCTAATCTCCGCCAGGCTCTGGGGCCGCGCCTGGTTTACGTCTTCCGCCATTTCCCTAACGAGCGAATCCATCCCGGTGCAAATCTTTTGGCACGGGCGGCCGAGGCTGCCGGCAGGCAAAACCGATTTTGGGAGATGCATGACTGGATTTACGCGCAAGATCCTCCGCCGGCCGAACGCGACCTATACTCATTCGCCTCCAGCCTCGGACTCGATCTGGTTCGCTTCCGAAACGATCTCGAATCCGAGGAGACGCGCCGGCGCGTCGATGAAGACCTCGAAGAGGGGCAACGGAACGGGGTGAAAGGAACGCCCACCGTCTTCATCGATAATATTCGCTATGACGGCGCCTGGGACTTCTATTCGATGCTCGAGGCGCTGGAACGTCCCCTTGCTTCCCGCTTGCAGCGTTCCGCGCGCGCTTTCGCCAGTCTTCCGGCATCGGGCGGCTTGGTGCTGCTCCTGGCAGCCGCGGCAGCGCTCATATGCGCCAATACTCCGCTCGCCTCGTACTATCGCGCTGCGATGGGCGCGGAGTTCGGAATTGGCCCGACCGGCAGTATTCTATCCCTCAGTATCGGCGCATGGTTTTCGGAGGGACTCCTCGGAATCTTTTTCGTACTCGTTGGTCTCGAAATTCGCCGTGAGATGACCGCGGGTGCCTTGTCCGATCTGCGGACTGCTGTTCTTCCTGTTGTTGCCGCGATAGGCGGCGTTCTGGCGCCGGCGGCAATCTATCTTTCTCTGAACCGCGGACCCGCGGCCGCGGGATGGGCGATCCCGACCGCGACCGATCTCGCTTTCACGCTTGGAATTCTTGCCCTGTTTGGGAGACGGGTGCCGCCGGGACTGCGCGTCTTCGTTGCTGCACTGGCAATCGTAGACGACATTTTGTCTGTTCTGACCCTCGCCATTTTCTACCCGCGGGATTTCGAACCCGTTTGGCTGGCGGCGAGCGTTCTCGCGGTCATCGTCTTGTTCGGGATGAACCGCGCGCGAGTCTATTCTGCCCTGCCATACGCGGTTATTACAGTTGGGCTCGGGCTGTTCCTGCACAGCGCGGGGGTGCATGCGGCACTCGCGGGAGTCATTCTCGCTGCTTTCGTGCCGGCGCGGCCGGCACCGTCAGTCGGACCACTGCTCGCTCAAGCCGCCACCGCTTTGGCCGCGCTGGAGCAAGCCGAAGCGGAGACTGCGCGTGCCGGCGGTGACGTGCGGCGAATCGAACAGGAACCGATCTGGGACTGGGCAAGCCGTAATCTCTCAGCGGCAACCGACCGGCTGCTCTCGCCTGCGGACCGTGTCGAGCGGGCGGTCGCGCCATGGAGCGCGTATTTTATCCTGCCGCTGTTTGCGTTCTCGGTCACCGGGGTAGAATTGCACGTGGACTTCTCCACGCCGGAATCACGTTCGATTTTTCTCGGTGTTGTGCTGGGACTGGCGGTCGGAAAGCCGGTGGGCATTCTGCTTGTATCCTGGGTCGCCGGCAAAGCGCGGCTCGCGCGCATGCCCGACGATGTCACTCTTGGCCAATTCATTGGCGGTGCATGTCTCTGCGGCGTCGGCGATACTGTGGCGATGCTTTTGGCCGATGAGGCTTTCCCGCAAGACATGGCTTCCACGACCGCCAAAGTTGGGGTGCTCGCCGGCTCGGTGCTGGCAGCGGCAATAGGTTCGACTATTCTTCTTACGCAGTCACGCGCTCACGGCATGTCACCGGTAAAGTCCGAAAGCGACTCGGCCCGCTAAGATCTCAGACTGCGAGCAAAGCCTACCGTCGGGCCCTTAACAGGCGCGCAATTGCGACAAGAGAACGTTGAATGCTCGGACCGCACCGCCTTCCTTGCGAAACGCCCGAAGCGCAGAAGCCAGGCGAAGCGGAGGCTGGGAATACGCGGTGGGTGTTGCCCACCGCCATTCTCGGATCGAGCATCGGCTTCATTGACGGCTCGGTCGTGAACGTCGCTCTGCCAGAGATGCAACGGAGTCTCGAGGCGAGCCTCGGAGCAATGCAATGGACCATCAATGGCTATATGTTGACGCTCGCGAGTTTGATCCTGCTTGGAGGCGCGGCCGGCGACCGCTTCGGTCGAGGCCGCGTCTTCACGATCGGACTCGTCGGCTTCGCTCTGGCCTCACTCGCCTGCGGGCTCGCGCCCTCGGTGCCCTGGCTGATCGCCGCACGCCTTGCTCAAGGCGCGGCCGCCGCGTTGCTCACTCCGAGCAGCCTCGCGATCATCGGCGCGGCCTTCAGTGGGGAGGAGCGCGGCGCGGCCATTGGCAAATGGGCGGCTGCAGCCGCGCTCACCACGGCTCTCGGACCGCCACTCGGCGGGTGGCTTGTCGATACGATCGGCTGGCGCTCGATCTTCTTCATTAATCTGCCGATCAGCGCTGCAGCGTTGCTGCTCGCTATGAAACTGCCGCCTGATCGTGATCCGAAACGCTCAGAACCGCTCGATGCCTTCGGGGCGTTGTTCGCGATTTTGTCGCTCGGGCTTTTGAGCTACGGCCTGATCGCCCTTGGTGAGCGCACCGGCGTCTGGGGCGCTGCCGCCGTGGTTGCGGCTGTGCCTGCCGCGTGGCTTTTCATACAAACAGAAGCGCGGGCAAGCTGGCCATTGATGCCGTTATCGTTGTTCCGTGATTCAGACTTCCGCGGAGCGAATACGCTCACGGTCGTCCTCTACGCGGCTCTCGGCGGCGCCTTGTTCCTGCTGCCCTTCATGCTCATCCGGGTCCACGGTTACAGCGCGATGGCAGCGGGCGCTGCTTTCCTGCCGTTCTCGGTGATCATGGGCTTGGGATCAAGCTGGGCCGGCGGGCTGGTCGAGCGGTTCGGCTCGCGCCCACCACTCGTGGTCGGCCCTCTCGTGACCGCGGTCGGTTTCGCAATATTGGGGTTTTCCGGGAGCGACCCGAATTACTGGAAAGGCTTTCTGCCGGGAATGGTCGTGCTTGGTGTGGGCATGACGATCACCGTGGCACCGTTGACAACCACAGTGCTCAACTCCGCGCCGGGCGAAATGAGCGGAACGGCATCAGGGATCAACAACGCCGCTGCTCGCACCGGAGGCTTGATCGCCATCGCCGCGCTTGGCCTTGCTTTCGGCGGAGTGGGGGCGGCCGATCTTGGCATTGACGCTCTGGCAGATGCGTACCGGGTTGTGATGTATGTTGCTGCCGCCGTTACGGGCATCAGTGCGTTGATCGCGATGCTCTCGATCAGATCACGGCGCCTCGCCAGTTCAGCCCGCCCCTGAAAGACGGGCTGTCATCACCGCAGTTCAATGTCAGCCGCGTCTGGTCGGATTTCGTCGGCGCATACCAAGGCTTCTTGTGGCGGAGCGCCGCAACGGTGTGGCGAGATCATCAAGATCGAATTTGATGGGCTGCTTGACTGGTAAATTCGACGTTAGCCACGGCAGCGGAAAACTTCCTTCCCGGCCTTGAAGTCGACGCAATGTGTTCCTATGTAGTGTATTCGATACTTGGCCGAACGACTGGGCCGCTTCGCCTCGCTACTGACGAGCGCGCACGTTTCAGACCCTTCTCCAAAATCGACGAACCGAATTGGCGCCGAAGCAATCGCGCATCCAGTTCCACGTGCACTCTGTCACAAAGGACAACATGATGAATAAAGGAATTGTGAAGTGGTTCAACAGCCAAAAAGGCTTTGGATTTATTCAACCGGCGAATGGCGGACAGGATGTCTTCGTCCATATCAGCGCCGTTGAACGTGCCGGCATGGCCACCCTTAACGAGGGTCAAACCGTGACGTTCGATATCGTCTCGGATCGTCGGGGTAAATCTGCCGCCGAAAATTTGCGCGCGGCCTAACTGGGCGCGCGAACAGCCACACTGCACTGACCACGGATGTACTGGCAGAGCTGTAGTGGTTTGGAGTCCCGCCGCCAATTCGTTGGTGAGCGGGACTTTCTTTCGCCCCCGCACTGAAGGAGTAGACAATGACGATGACTTTGAAGCGTATGCCGCAGCCACCTTCGCCAGCTGCCATGAAAGCCGAACGCGAGCGCGACAAGGCGCAGGCCATGCGGGACTATCAGGCTGAACAGCTCGCTCGCCAAGCCAACATGGCGCGGCTGCGTGATCTTCGTCTGGCGAAAGAGCGCGCCGACGCGCTGGCCGCAGCGGCACGACGACCGGCCACCAAGAAGGCTTCAATTGGAGTGCCAGCACCGGCACAGCCCAGAAGGCGGGCGCGGAAAACATCTTGAGCACCCGACATGATTCGGGCTCCGCGACGCTCGACGCGCTCCGCTTGACGCAGCTTCTGAATAAGTATCGCACGCCGAGCGACGCGCGCAGTATCATAGAACTCCTGATCACAGTAGTTCCGCTGGTGACGCTTTGGATCTCGGCCTGGCTTGCTTTCTCGCTTGGTCATGTCTGGGCTCTGCCGTTGGTTGCCGTGCCGGCCGCGGGCTTCCTCGTACGCCTATTTATGATCCAGCACGATTGTGGCCATGACACCTTCTTTTCCCATCGACTGGCGAATAACTGGGTCGGCCGCATCATCGGCGTACTCACGCTGACGCCCTACGACTTTTGGCGCCGCGCGCACGCCATTCATCACGCCACCGTTGGCAATCTGGATCGCCGCGATATCGGTGCAGTCGATACCTTGACTGTGGCCGAATATCTTGCGTGTTCGGGGTGGGGTCGCCTGAAGTATCGGCTTTACCGCCATCCGCTGGTGATGTTTGGCGTCGGGCCGGCCTATCTCTTTATCGTGCAGCACCGTCTGCCAATTGGATTGATGCGCAAAGGCTGGCAACCCTGGGCCAGTACCATGGCAACCAATTTCGCGATCGTATTGTTCGTAGCCGGTCTGACGTGGCTTATTGGACTTCAGGCGTTTCTTTTCGTGCATCTTCCGATAGCGCTGCTCGCCGCCACGGCCGGCGTCTGGCTATTCTACGTGCAACACCAGTTCGAGCACACGGCATGGGAGCGCGATAGCGAATGGCATTTGCATGATGCGGCCCTGCATGGGAGTTCGCATTACGACCTTCCGGCACCGCTGCGCTGGTTCACGGCCAATATCGGCGTGCACCACGTGCATCACCTTTGCAGCCGCATTCCGTATTACCGGCTGCCGCGGGTATTGAACGACTATCCGCAATTGCGGGACGCCGGTCGTCTGACGCTGCGCGAAAGCTTTCGCTGCGTGCGCCTCGTAC
>DASTHI010000043.1:0-56383 GCA_035718275.1 Pseudolabrys sp.
GATCTGGCCGGTGACGGCACGACGACGGCGACGGTGCTGGCCCAGGCGATCGTGCGCGAGGGCGCCAAGGCGGTGGCCGCCGGCATGAACCCGATGGACCTCAAGCGCGGCATCGACACCGCGGTCGAGGCGGTGGTCGAGGACATCAAGAAGCGCTCGAAGAAGATCGGCACCAGCGACGAAGTGGCGCAGGTCGGCACGATCTCTGCGAACGGTGAGGCCGATATCGGCCAGATGATCGCCGAGGCCATGAAGAAGGTCGGCAACGAGGGCGTCATCACGGTCGAGGAGGCGAAGAGCCTCGAGACCGAGCTTGAAGTGGTCGAGGGCATGCAGTTCGACCGCGGCTATCTCTCGCCGTACTTCATCACCAATGCCGAGAAGATGCTGTGCGAGCTGGACAGCCCCTACATCCTGATCCACGAGAAGAAGCTCTCGGGCCTGCAGCCCCTGCTGCCGGTGCTCGAGGCGGTTGTTCAGAGCGGCAAGCCGCTGCTGATCATCGCCGAGGAAGTCGAGGGCGAGGCGCTGGCGACGCTGGTCGTCAACAAGCTGCGCGGCGGCCTGAAGGTGGCCGCGGTGAAGGCGCCCGGTTTCGGCGATCGCCGCAAGGCCATGCTCGAGGACATCGCCACGCTGACCGGCGGGCAGATGATCAGCGAGGACCTCGGCATCAAGCTCGAGAACGTCACGCTGCAGATGCTGGGCCGCGCCAAGAAAGTGAGCATCGACAAGGACAACACCACCATCGTCGAAGGTTTGGGCAAGAAGCCGGACATCCAGGCGCGCTGCAACCAGATCCGCCAGCAGATCGAGGAGACCACCTCCGACTACGACCGCGAGAAGCTGCAGGAGCGGCTGGCGAAGCTCGCCGGCGGCGTTGCGGTGATCCGTGTCGGCGGCGCCACCGAGGTCGAGGTGAAGGAGCGCAAGGATCGCGTCGACGATGCGATGCATGCGACTCGCGCTGCGGTCGAGGAAGGGATCCTGCCGGGCGGCGGCGTCGCCCTGCTCCGCGCAGTTGAGGCGCTCAAGCGCCTGCGTCCGGAAAACGAAGACCAGAAGCACGGCGTCGACATTGTGCGCAAAGCCCTGCAGACCCCGGCGCGTCAGATCGCGATCAACGCCGGAGCTGATGGCTCCGTCGTCGTCGGCAAGATCCTCGACAAGGATCAGTACTCGTATGGGTTTGACGCGCAGACGGGCGAGTATGGCAACCTGGTGAGCAAGGGCATTATCGACCCGACCAAGGTCGTGCGTTGTGCCTTGCAGGATGCAGCTTCGGTCGCGGGGCTGCTGATCACCACGGAAGCCATGGTCGCGGAAGTGCCGAAGAAGAAAGAGCCCATGCCGGCAATGCCCCCGGGCGGCGGCATGGACTTCTAAGTGCGTAGGCGTCGTTCCGGGCCCAGTGCGGCACGTTAGTGGTGCACTGGGTACCGGGATCGCCATCCATTTCCCAAAAGCAAAGGCCCGGGAAAATTCCCGGGCCTTTCACCTTTCTATGCTGGCAGGGCTTATGGCTTGTTACTTTCTATGCTGGCAGCTTGTGGCTTGCAGAAGCGCTAATCCCGTCATCCTGACAGGCGCACTCACTCGCGCCAGTCGCGGAGGATGAACGGCTAAAAAAATCGCGGCCATTGCCCGAAACCCTGCGCGTTCGCCCTCGTTTTCAGGACGACCAGAGGCTCCCATGACGCAGCATCGGGGTGGCATGAAAGCGTCATCTGGGTGGCACGAAAGCGTCAGCCTTTCAAAAGGACGACCACCCGATCTGGCGCGCGTTCGTCCGGCGTCGCCTTATCGTAGTGGCCGTCGGCAGTGGAAAAACGCTACGCTCCACTGCATCTGTAATTCACGATAGTGCAGATACATGGCAACAAATGGGAAAATCTACGTCGGCATTGGCGGCTGGACCTACGAGCCGTGGCGTGGAGTCTTTTATCCCAAAGGGCTGCCGCACGCGCGCGAGCTTTCCTATGCTGCGCAGCACCTCACCTCGATCGAAATCAACGGGACATTCTATCGCACTCAGAGCCCTGCGACGTTCCGCAAGTGGGCATCGGAAGTACCGGCTGATTTCAAATTTTCGGTGAAGGGGCCGCGCTATGTCGTGAATAGGCGCGTGCTGTCGGAGGCCGGCGACTCGATCAAACGATTTCTCGAGTCTGGTGTGACTGAGCTGGGTACACGGCTCGGCCCCCTGCTCTGGCAGTTCACGCCCTACAAGAAGTTCGACGAGAACGATTTCGCGGGTTTCCTCGCTTTGCTGCCGAAAAAATTTGACGGACACAAGCTTCGCCATGTCGTCGAGGTCCGCAATGACAGCTTCAAAACTCCCGCCTTCATCGCCCTCGCGCGCAGGTTTGGTGTGGGAATTGTCTACGCCGAACATGACAAGTACACCGAGATTGCGGACGTCACCGCCGACTTCGTCTATGCGCGTCTACAAAAAGGCGACGAGAAACTGAAAGCAGGTTATCCGCCGAAGGCGCTGGATGCGTGGGCCGATCGCGCCAAGACCTGGGCAAAAGGCGGCGAGCCAAAGGACCTGCCACGCGTCGAAAAGCAATCGGCTTCGAAGGAACCGCGCGATGTTTTCATCTACTTCATCCACGAAGCGAAGCTGCGCGCGCCCGCCGCCGCCATGGCGCTGATCGAAAGATTGAAATGAAGGCCGTGCGCAGGAAGAAATCTGCCAAATCAGCGCTGCTTTTCACGATTGGTTACGAAAAGGCCAAACCCGCCGCAGTTCTCGACGAGCTCAGACGGGCAAACATTGACCTGGTGGTCGACACGCGCGCCGTCGCCGTTTCGCGGCGAAAGGGCTTCTCGAAGAGAGCCCTCGCCAACTCGCTCAAGGGAACGGCGATCGACTATGTCCACTTACAGAAGCTCGGGACGCCCGCTGAAGGCCGCGTTGCAGCTCGCTCGGGTGACACGGACGGTCTCTGGCGAATCTACGACAGGCACATCAAGACGGCGGAAGCAAAGGCCGCGTTGCACGAGCTCCTCAAGCTGATCCGATCCGGTCGGCGCATCGCCCTGCTCTGCTATTGCCGCGATCCAAAGGCGTGCCATCGCAGCCGCATAGTCGCCAATGTCAAGAAAATGCTTGAGGTCCGGGTCACAGACCTCGTCCCGCCTCTGTTCTGACCTATTCGGCCGGCTGCGTGCGCCGGCCGGCGCGCTCGATTCCGGAAACCAATATCACGATGGCGATCACGCCGAGCAAAAATACCGCTGCGATTGCGGCAATTGTCATCAGCAGAAGATCAAACCCGCCCCGGCTATAGAGGAACGCGATGATCGAAACTGCCACGCCGGACGATACGAAGGTCAGGAAATATCGAACGGCATAAACGCGGCCCCGCCAGGCATCCGCCGTGTAGCGCGCAATCACCAGATCGCCAACGGTCACCTGCCCGTAGATTGCCGCCATCGTCACCGCCAAGGCGAGAATGAGTGTCGTGCCGCTTGCATTGGCTGCCCAAAGAATGCCGAAGAACTGGAGGGCAACGACGACGCCGAACAACTGATAAGGAGCGATGCGCTCAACAAGCCTGCCGACAGCAATCTGCGCCACCGCACCGCACATAAAAACCGCGGTCGCAAGACTTCCGACCGCGAGCAGTGGCACATTTGCGCCAAGCCGTTCATCGACGATCTTAGGCAGCGCGATCGAGATCGTGTTGAACGTCAACCCGCCGGCGAGCGAAATCACGACATAGAGGCCGAACATGATGAGCGCTGCACGTGGGGACAACACGACGTCCGCCACTGTCTTGCGGGAGGCGGTGCGATGGCGGTCGTCAGGAACGAGCCACACGTAAGCGATGCCCGTCGCAAAACAGATCACGGCAGGCACCAGAAAGGCGGCCCGCCAGCCGAACCAGGACGCGAGGGCGGCAGCTATTCCCGACGCGAGGGCTGCCCCCAGATTTCCGCAAACGCCATTGAAGGCGACCGTGCGGCCTTGCGCCCTGGACGCTTCAAGCAGCATCGGCATGCCGACCGGATGGTAGATGGCGGCGAAGACGCCGACGCCAAACATCGAGATCGCAAGCACAAGGAGATTGGGTGAAATTGCCACTCCGGCGAGCGAAACTCCGCAGCCGATATAGAAGGCCGCCATCATGTTGCGGCGACTCCAGCGATCGGCCAGCCAGCCTGCTGGAAGCGAGAAAACTCCGAAAGCGACAAAAGCCGCGGTCGAGAGGGCAATGAGTTCCGAATACGGACGCCCGTAGACCATCTCTAGGCCGATCACCACTGTGGGGAAGATCAGCAACACGAAATGATCCAGCGCGTGCGCCCAGTTGAGAAACGCAATCGAGCGGCGGCGGGCGGCATCTTCGGCACCTGAATTCTGGTTGGGCAAGCCTGCCATTCCGTTCCTCAAGAGCTGACTCGTTTGTATGCATATATCACCTATCGGCGGCGGAGCCTCCTTCGTTTGATGGAGTGCCGATCCGATTGCGCCGCTCTCGTGCGGCGCGCGCAACTGTGGCGCGCGAACGCAATCTCGCTCGACTTCCCACGGCTGCTGCCATAGGTTGTATCCAACAGTTAATTCAATTTTTGAGAAACAAGGTCCGAGTCGGTATGCGTTGCTGGAGGCGTGTTTGCACGGCGAGCTTTGCCGCCGTGGCCCTCGTTGTTTTTTGCCTGTTGGCATCGACTGGTCGTTTGCGCGCCGGTGAGGATGATGACGCCCGCCTCATGCTTTTCTCCGGGCGTGACATCTGGCGCCACGGGCTGTTCAGCTACGAAGGATTGTTGGTGGCGCCCGCCGGCTTCGACCAAGACGGCCTGCTCCTCAAGATTCTGACCGGCGGCGGGGTCTACGGCTACCACGCAAACGCGATCGGCAGCGATGTCCTCGGCGTGGAGTGGCTGGCGCAGCTGCTTCCGGGCTGGCGCATCAAGCGCGGTGAGGCCGAGTTCAAGTTCTTTATGGGACCCGAATTGCAGGGCCACTATCTTTTTCCCGATGATCTATCCAATCGCCTGCGAGGTGAACTGCGCGGGCTGAGGATCGCAGCAGAACTGTGGTACGAGCCAAGCTCCACCAGCATGGTGGCGGCCGATCTGTCGCTGTCATCCATTGCCGCCAGCAATTCGGCACGCGCTGCATACGGATGGCGTGTTCTCGAAGAAGCCCTTGGCGGAGTCTACATCGGTCCCGAAGCTCAGTATTTCGGGTCTGGCGATTATCGCCATTTTCGTCTCGGCGCGCACATCACCAGCCTGAAGACCAGTGAATACGAATGGTCCGCCGGCATAGGCTTTGCGAGGGATTCGGATCGCCGGTCGGGCCCTTACGTGCGTCTCAGCATCCTCCAGCGCCGCTGATCTAATCGAGCGTCCGGCGGAAGCGCGCAATCGCGATCGTCATCGCAATCAGCATCAGGACGAACATCGCCGCAGCGTCATATTGCAGCTCTGCGATCGAGGATCCCTTCAGCATCACCGATCGGACCACGCGGAGGTAGTGCGTGAGCGGCAGGCTTTCGCCGATCCATTGTGCCCAGACCGGCATGCCGGCGAACGGGAACAGAAAGCCGGATAGCAGGATGTTGGGCAGAAAGAACATGATCGACATCTGCATTGCCTGAAGCTGGTTCTGCGCGACGGTCGAAAACGTGTAGCCGATCGACAGGTTCGTTGCGATGAAGAGCGTGCTCAGAGCGGCCAGTCCGAACAAATTGCCAAGAATGGGCACGCCGAAAAGCAGCACTCCAATTGCGATGATCATTGCCGCCTGTATGAAGCCGACGATGATATAAGGAATGATCTTGCCCAGCATGATTTCGATGGGCGTGATCGGCATCGACAGCAGATTTTCCATCGTTCCGCGTTCAAGCTCGCGCGTGACCGACAATGCGGTGAAAATCAGCATGGTCATTGTCAATATGGTCCCGACGAGCCCCGGCACGATGTTCAGCTGAGTGAGACCGGCCGGGTTGTAGCGCTGGTGCGCTCTGATTTCGAAGGGAGGCGCAAGGCTCTCCGGCACAGCGCGGTCGTGCCGTAGAGCCAGTTGCACGACCTGCCCGAGCGCGCCGACTGCGGCGCTCGCGGCGACCGGATCGGTTGCATCCGCCACGACGAGCATGGCCGGGCGCTCGCCCCGTCTCACCGAACGTTCGAAATTGCGAGGAATTTCGATTCCGAAGAGGATTTTGCCACTCGCCAGCAATTCATCGAGCTCGGCTTCGCTGCGCGGCCTTTCCTTCACCAGAAAATAATCGGTGTTTCTGAGGGCCGCGAGGATCGAACGGCCGAGATCGCTATTCTCCTGCAGCAAGACTGCGGTCGGGAGATGCCTCGGATTTGTATTGATCGCGTATCCGAACAGCAAAAGCTGCACCAGGGGGATCATGATGATCATCGCAAAGGACACGCGATCCCGCTTGAGCTGGATGAATTCCTTCACCAGCACCGCCCAGGTACGCCCCAAGAAATCACGTCCGCTGCGGCGAGCCGGCTGCTGTGACGGCAACAGATGCGTCATTGGAAATTGTCCCGCGCTCTGCCCATCAGATCGATGAACACGTCCTCAAGCGAAGGCTCCGAGCGTCTCCATTCGAATTGTCCCCGCCCGCGGTAGGGTGCAATCGCGGCCTCGAGCTTGTCGGCGTCCCGACCGGAGACGTGCAAGCTGTTGCCGAACGGCGCCACCATATCGATGCCCGACTGTTCGTTGAGTTCGCCAGCGAGGGTATTGAGACCTTCCCCACGCTCCGCACTGACTACATATGTCGTCAGCTTCGACGCAGCGATCACCTCTTCGACGGTGCCGCGCGCCAGAAGTTCGCCGTACGCGATGTAAGCGATCTCGTGGCAACGTTCCGCCTCGTCCATGTAGTGGGTCGAGACGAGAACCGTGAGACCTTCCGCGGCCAACGCATGAATCTCGTTCCAAAATTCGCGCCGTGCCTTTGGGTCGACACCTGCGGTGGGCTCATCGAGCAACAGCAGCTTCGGGCCCGGCAGCGTGCACGCCCCCAACGCGAGCCGCTGTTTCCAGCCGCCCGAAAGCTCCCCCGCGAGCTGCCCTTCGCGGCCCTGAAGTCCCAGACGTTCAATAGCTCCTTGTGCGGCTTCGACGGGTCGAGCCAGTCCGTAGACGCGGCCGACAAATTCGAGATTCTCACGCACCGAGAGGTCCTGATAGAGACTGAACCGCTGCGTCATGTAGCCGACCTGCCGCTTGATCTTGTCTGTCTCCCTGCGGATGTCGTAGCCAAGGCAGGTCCCGCTCCCCTCATCCGGCGTGAGCAACCCGCAGAGCATGCGGATCGTTGTGGTTTTTCCCGAACCGTTCGGCCCGAGAAATCCGAAAATGGTTCCGCGCTTCACCTGCATCGACAAATTGCGGACGACGGCACGGCCATCGAACCTTTTCGTCAGTCCGTGGACATCAATGACGACCTCGGATGCACTCATTTCTTCCGCTCGTCCGGTAACGTAACGGTCACAGGCTGGCCGACCCGAAATTTCTCCGGATGATCTGGCCTCGCTTCCACCAGAAAGACCAGCTTGGCGCGTTCCTCCATGCTGTAGATGACAGGGGGAGTAAACTCGGCGCTGCGCGCAATGAAGCTTACATTCGCCGTCAAATCCGATTCGCAACCGTCGCAGGAAACAAGGACCTTCTGGCCGTACGTCAATTCCGGCAGCAGAGCTTGCGGAACGAAGAAGCGAATTTTGAGGTTTCCCGGAGGCAGCAGCGCCACGACCGGCCTGCCCGCCGGAACCGTTTCGCCAGGCCTGAAGTAAATCTGCTCGATGCTGCCGTCGGCGGGGCTGTGAGCCTCTCGGCGGGTCAGTCTTGTTTGCGCCGAATCGAGATTGGCCTTTGCCTGGCGCAATGCGGCTTCGGCGTCATCATATGCCTTCTGTGTTCCGGCGCCAGATTTCAACAGCTCCTTCGCACGATCGAATGTCTGTTGTGCGTTCATGACAGCCGTTTTTCGTACGACTACATCCGCCTGTTGCAGATCATCGTCGACGCTGAAGAGCAGGTCGCCCTTCTTCACATGATCTCCCTCGCGCACCTTTAGAACTTCGAGCCGGCCTTGCTCGTCAGGAGAAACAAAGACGAGATCGGCTTCGACCCAGCCCTGCAGCACGCGCTCGTTCTTGTTCTCACAGCCTGCAAGCAGAAGTGCGATCGCCACGGTGAGCGAAGTTATTATTCTTGCGCTCACGGTCGCCTCCGTTGAGAGAACAGCAGCTCAATGTGGATCTTCATCAGTTGTCGAACGTCGAGCTGTTCGAACCGTTCAAACAATCCATTCCACACAATCGCCAGGATGGCAGGAGCGGCAATAATTTGCGGATATTGAGCGAGCCCTTCCGGGATCTCACCGCGCGCTACGGCCCGCCGCAAAACTTTGCGTACCGCCGCGACAATCCGCGACAGCACCTCGTGATAGTAGAATTCCGCCAATTTGGGGAAACGCCGACCTTCCGAGATCATCAGCCGCACGACATCCTTGCGGCGCGTTTCGTAGACCTCGCGTACGAAAAGATCGGCGATCCGGTCGGCCATCTCAGTGACCGAGACATCGACCTCACCCATGGCCTCGATCGTGCCGACCAACGGAGTGAGCATTGTCCTGACCAACTCCTGAAACAGCATCTCCTTGTCTCGGAAGTAAAGGTAGATCGTACCTTTCGCGACTCCCGCCCGGCGTGCGACGTCGTCGAGCCGCGCGCCCTCAAATCCTCGGCTGGAAAATTCGTCGAGAGCAGCGTTCAGAATTGCATCGCGCCGCTTGGCGCTGCGCGCATTTCGCACGGCACGTGCCGCATGTCCTGCCGTTCGCGTTCGCTCGGCACCCCGCCTGCGTCCGCTGCGACGTTCCTTCTTGCGCAAGTTCGAAGTTTGCCTCATGACGCGGTCACACTGACTGACTGGTCAGTCATGATGTAGGACGACAGCGCCGCGCGCGCAAGGTGGGCTTATTTTAGTGCGAAATCAAAGATTTGGACGATCAGAGAAGCAAAGAGGCTGCGCTAGCGCGAGCCATATTGAGAGCGACCAGCATGAGCGTTGCCGTCGCGACCATCAAAGTCACGACGACGAGAACGCGCATCACCGGGGCGTAGATGTCGATCATCGCTTTCCTCACCCTGCGATCACATAGGGCTGAGTCGCAGGCCGGATCAATGATTCGAATCTCAGGCCCGCTCGATTTCTGCCTTGACGGCAGAAAACGACTCGGGGGTGTCTATATCGGTCAGCGCACCTGCTCCTGTTAGCGGCACTTCCATGACGGCTTCTGTGTAGTTGCCGATCAAATGACGAGCGCCGACGTCTCCCTGGATTGACATGAGGTCCGGGAAAAAGCGGCGTGACCACACAACGGGATTTCCGCGACGTCCTTCGATGCTTGGCACCACAATCAGCGCGCCGCGTTCCGGATCGAATGCAGCGATGAGCCGATTGATCAGTGCTGCGTCGACTTGCGGCATATCCCCCAGGCAGACCACGACACCGTCGGCATCTTGCGGCAGGGCGGCGATACCCGCCTTTAGCGAGCTGCCGAGACCATCCGCATAATCCGGATTGTGCACGCGACGGACGGGCAGGCCATTCAGGGCTGCATCGACTTTTTCACGATCGTGGCCGGTGACGACGATGATCGGATGGGCATTCGAAGCAAGCGCCTGCTCAGCGGCGATTCGCACGAGCGGCTTGCCGCGAATCTCGGCGAGCATCTTGTTGATTGCGCCCATTCGGGTGGATCGGCCGGCCGCGAGCACCAACCCGGCAACCCGCCTTCCCTCTGGTGACTTGCGATCTTCGCGAGGCTGGGGGCGCGTCACAATTTCCATCAGCAGTCCGCCAACACCCATGCCGGTAATATCAGTGCGCGTGACCGGGAGTCCCGCAAGCAAGCGCATCAGTATCCAGTCGAAACCGTTCTCCTTCGGGCTCCTTGCGCAGCCTGGGGCGCCGAGCACGGTGTGTCCGCCGGCGTTCCCGATCAACATCAGATTGCCGGGATCCACTGGCATCCCGAAATGCTCGATTTCGCCACCAATCGTTTCTATCGCGGCGGGAATGACATCACGACGATCCGCAATAGCCGAAGCGCCAAATACAATGATAAGTTCGGCGCCGGCCTTGAGCTGATCGTCGATGGCGCGCGCCAGGGCGACTTGCTCATGCGGCACTCGCTTTTCAGCGATAATGCTTGCGGCGGCGGGCGCGATGCGCGCGGCAGTGATCTTCAACGTCTTCTCGATAACCTTGGGCGATAAGCCCGGCAGGATCGTCGAAACAATGCCGATCTTTCGGATCTTGTATGGTGCGACGCGGATGACCGGTTTCGCTCGTTCGGCTGCGGCTACCGCCTGGTCGCGGGCGCTCCGAGGGACGGCAAAGGGTATAATTTTCACCGTGGCGATCATTTCGCCTTCCACCACGGGCTTGTAGGCTGCAAGCGTAGCAATCGTGACTGCCTCGTCAATGCGATTGAGCGCATCGATCGTTTCTTTGTCGAGGACCAAAACTCCTGCGGTTTGCGCAAAGAGATTGCACCGACCGGTAAAGGCGCGATCGGTCCGCACGCCCTCACCCATCAAGGCACGAGCGATATCGGCAGCAGCCTCGTCTTCGGAGACATCACCCGGTTCTAGACGCGCGACGGTGATCTGCTTCACCCCGGCGGCCTTGAGAGCGGCAACTTCAGCGGGTCCTATCAAGGTGCCTTTCTTGAGGACAAGTTCTCCCTGACGGATCGTGTGCACGGAGGTTGCTCCCACCGCTTCGGCAACCGGAACAGCCCCGAATTTCATGCCACCTCCGGCTTCCGACGAAGTACCTGCGTAATCTCGCCCATGATGGCGACCGCAATTTCAGCGGGCGTGACCGCATCGATATCAAGTCCGATCGGTGCGTGGATGCGACGGATTTCCGTGTCGCTCAGGCCCGCTTGCCTGAGCCGCTCCACGCGCCTGGCATGCGTTTTTTTTGAACCCAGCGCTCCGATATAGAAACAGTCCCTCGCCAATGCATGCTTCAATGCCGGATCATCGATCTTTGGATCGTGCGTAAGCGCGACGAACGCGGTGTAGTGATCGATTTCAAGTGGCGGGAGTGCGACGTCAGGCCATTCCGCGATCACTTTCACATCGGGAAAGCGCTCGATCGAGGCGAAGGCCGTCCGCGGGTCCACGATCGTGACATCGTAGCCGAGCAGTTGCCCAATCGGAGCAAGAGTCTGACTGATATGGACCGCGCCCGTAATCACAAGCCGCGGTGACGGAACGTGAACCGTCAGGAACACGCGTCCCTGCGGTACGTCCTCCATGCCGCTCTTGCCCATGCGCAGACGTTTTTCCAGCACGGCCCCGAGTGGGTCCTTGCCAATATCGGCCGCCTTGACGAGTCTCTGCTGACCGCTGGCCACATCGGTGATGACTATGACGGCGCGCCGCGCGGCTCTTTCCGCATTGAGCGCTTGGAGAATATCGAGCTTCACTAGCTCACCTTCTCCACATAGACGCGTATGGTGCCACCGCAGGAGAGGCCGACTTGCCAGGCCGTCTCGTCCGCGACTCCGAATTCCAGCATTTTCGGCTTGCCGCTCTCGATGACGTCCATGGCCTCCGTTACGACCGCACCCTCGACACATCCCCCGGATACGGATCCGAGGAAATTGCCCTCTTCATCGATCACAAGATTTGAGCCTACCGGCCGCGGCGCCGAGCCCCACGTCTCGACCACGGTCGCCAGAGCCACCTCCCGTCCGTTCTTTCGCCATTCTTCCGCGGCTTTCAGAATATCTTCATCGCGCGACAGCATTTTGAAGGCCTCCATCAAGCGACTTGCTTGAGCATTTCTTTCGGATCGTATCCCTTCGCGGGCGCGCCCGACAGCGTGCGCACCAGATCTGTCATTGATTCAAGATTATGGATCGGACGCAATTCATCAACATGCCGCAGCATGATTTGTACCCCCTTTGCGCGCGCCTCGAACCCCGCAAAGCGCAGAAGCGGGTTGAGCCAGATGAGACGCCGACACGAGCGGTGCAGACGGTCCATCTCGAATGCGAGCGACTCGTCGGCGTCGCGTTCCAGGCCGTCCGTGATGAGCAGCACCACAGCACCCTGCGTAAGGACACGACGCGCCCACAGTTTGTTGAATGCCCGCAAAGATGACGCAATACGGGTACCGCCGGACCAATCGACCACGTTTGCGGAACAGGCGGCGAGAGCCTCATCGGGATCGCGCTGGCGGATGGCCCGGGTCACATTGGTTAGCCGGGTGCCAAACAGAAAGGTGGTAACCCGCTTCCTTGCGTCGGTCACCGAGTGGAGAAAATGCAGGAACAACCGCGTGTACTCGCTCATCGAGCCGGAGATATCGAGGAGAGCGACGATTGGGGGCTCCTTCACCCGGGGTCCTAGATATTTGAGGTCGATCACGGCGCCTCCCGCCTTCATGCTGGCCCGCAAGGTGCGGCGGATATCGATCAGACGCCCGCGGCGGCTCGCCGCAAGCCGGCGTGTGCGTACTTCGTCAAGTGGAAGCGCAAGACGTGCAATTGCATCTTTTGCCGCCGCAATTTCCGCGGCAGTCATTTGCGCGAAATCCTTTTTCTGCAGCAATTCCCGTTCGGAAACCGTGAGGCTGGCGTCAATTTCCAAGGTCTTGTCCTCGCTGCGCTCATTCAATCCCGAAAACAAGGCTTCCTGAATCCGCTGCGCGCCGGCCGCGGGCGGTCGTGCGGCAGCCCTGACTGGTGCCGGGAGCATGGAAGCAATCAACTTCTCGAGATAGCCGCGCTTGCGGAAAAACAGCCGAAAAGCCTGATCGAACAAAATCGTATGTTCGTGACGCTTGATGAAAACTGCATGCAGCGTCCAATAAAAATCGTCGCGCGTCCCGACGCGCGCAATCTCGAGTGCCTGCAACGCATCGAGCACCGCGCCTGGGCCAACCGGAACTCCCGCAGTGCGCAGCGCGCGAGCGAAGTAAAGGATATTCTCGGCCAGGCGCCCGTTCCCCTCGGTCATTGCACGTGTTTCCATTCCACTGCCCAAGCGAGCGGAAGCGCGTTCATGGCGTGCTGCCTTTCGCAAGAATCCGTCGCATCATCAGCCATGCTCATTCAGCGGCACGGAGCTCTGAGTTCACCTCGTCAAGCAAATGCTTGATTTTCGTGCCATCGAGTCGAGCGATATCGTCTTGGTACTTGAGCAAGACGCCAAGCGTATCGGACACTGTTGCAGGATCGAGGGCCACCACGTCGAGCTCGGCCAAAGCATTCGCCCAGTCGAGCGTCTCGGCGACACCCGGGGATTTGAACAAATCCTCCTTTCGCAACGCCTGAACGAAGGCGACGACCTGCTCGGAAAGCTTCTTCGGAATGCCCGGCGCTTTGGCACGGAGGATTTTCAATTCGCGCTCGGCATTCGGGTAACCCACCCAGTGATACAGACAGCGTCGTTTCAACGCATCATGTACTTCACGGGTGCGGTTGGAGGTGACGATAACGATGGGCGGATGTGCTGCCTTCACGGTGCCAAGCTCGGGCACGGTGATCTGAAAATCCGCAAGCACTTCCAAAAGAAATGCTTCGAATGCTTCGTCGGTGCGATCAATTTCGTCGATGAGCAGGACCGGAGGCCCTGACGGATCAGGCTCGAGCGCCTGCAGAAGAGGCCGTTTGATGAGAAAACGCTCGGAGAACACGTCGTGCTCGATACGTTCACGATCGCCCTCGCCTTGAGCTTCGGCAAGGCGGATTGCGATCATCTGTGCACCGTAATTCCATTCATAGACTGCTGCGGAAACGTCCAGTCCTTCGTAGCACTGAAGCCGGATCAGCCGGCGGCCGAGCGTGCTCGCCAGAACCTTCGCAATTTCGGTCTTTCCGACGCCCGCCTCGCCCTCGACGAACAGCGGCCGGGTCATCCTGAGTGCCAGATAAAGCACCGTCGCCAGCGGCCGATCAGCGATGTAATTGGCCTCGGCCAGCAGATTGAGGGTCGATTCGATCGAATTCGGAAGCTTAGTGTCTGCCATAATGCGGGACTTTATCCTACCGGACGCCGCCATTACATGTGGGGAGCCAGCGGCCCGAGAGCCAGGAAGATCCATGAGTAACCCTGTAGCAACCCCCAGCGAGACGTTGCAATTCCCCACAATCCATCCCGGAGTGCGCATCGGCCACGTTCATTTGAAGGTTGCCGATCTTCAGCGTGCCCTCGATTTTTATTGCGGCGTGCTGGGTTTTTCGCTCACAACCAGTCGACCGGGTGCTGCCTTCATATCGGCGGGCGGGTATCACCATCACCTTGGACTGAATACCTGGGAGAGCCTGGGCGGGGCGCCGCCCCCGCCTGGCACCACGGGCCTTTACCATACCGCCATTCTTTATCCGACGCGGCGTCTGCTCGCCGACGCATTGCGGCGCCTGATCGTCGCAAAAATTCCGCTGGAAGGCGCAAGCGACCACGGCGTCAGCGAAGCGCTCTACCTGCGTGACCCCGACGACAACGGGGTCGAGCTCTACTGGGACCGGCCGAAAGAACAGTGGCCAAAGAAACCTGATGGCTCACTGCAGATGTTCACCCACGCCCTCGATCTGCACGATCTTTTGTCTGAACTTGATCGCGCCGAGCCGCAGAGCCATTCATGATTGCAGAATAACTATACGCTCAGACGGACCAGGGCCATCGCCGCGGCGGTCAGCACCACTATCGCAATCGGAAAATATTCGACCACGCTCGTTCCGTTCGCAGCTCAGGCCCCGTTCGCAAAAAAACGCCTCTCCTCGCGAAACGGTTCCGCCGGTACGAGCAGAAACACGCGACATTTGCGATCTTTATGCCGTCGCTTTCGCAACGGCACGTCGTGCCAGAACGCCAACGAGATGTGCACGATATTCGGCGCTCGCATGGATGTCGCTGTTCATGCCATTTGCGGGTATGGTCATGCCTTCCAACGATTTCGCAGCGAAGCGCTTTCTAAGAGCCTCCTCGAAGGACTTCACCCGGAACACGCCATCCGCTCCCGCTCCGGTCACGGCGACGCGGATATCGGATCCACGTTTTGAAACAAACACACCGACGAGTGCAAAGCCCGAGGCAGGGTGCTTGAACTTCTCATAGGCCGCCTTTTTTGCAATCGGAAAGCTTATCTTGGTGATGATCTCTCCGTCTTCGAGCGCGGTCGTGAACATTCCTTTGAAGAAATCGTCAGCCGCGATGCGTCGCTTGTTGGTAATGATCGTAGCGCCCAGTCCCAGAACCGCTGCCGGATAATCCGCATTGGGATCGTTATTTGCGATCGAGCCTCCGATCGTGCCGCGGTTGCGCACCTGCGGGTCTCCTACAGAGGCGGGTACGGAGGCAAGACCGGGCATGACTTCCTTAAGCACAGGCGAATTCGCCGCGTCGGCGTGGCGGGTCATCGCACCAATGACGATCGAGCGCCCCTTTTGCTCGACACCGCTCAGCCCTTCGACAAGCGACAGATCGATCAAGGCGGACGGGCGTGCCAGCCGTTGCTTCATGACGGGCAGAAGCGAATGTCCGCCGGCCAGCAATTTTGCTTCCGGGTTGCGCGCAAGCAGGCCAGCCGCCTGACGCACCGTCGTTGGCCGATGAAACGTGAAATTGTACATAGTGTTCTCCCGTATTACGCGGCTGCGCGCGTCTGCGTCCTGCTGAGGGCCGACCAAACCACCTGCGGCGTCGCCGGCATCGATATGTCTTCTGTGCCAATTGCATCGGTGATCGCGTTGATGACCGCCGCGGGCGCGGCAATCGCACCTGCTTCGCCGCAGCCTTTGATTCCAAGCGGGTTGGAAGGCGACTTCGTCTCCGTTAGCCCTATCCTGAATGAGGGCAGATCGTGGGCGTGCGGCATCGAATAATCCATGAGCGAACCGGTCACCAGTTGACCGTCATTGTCGTAAACCGCGCCTTCGAGCAAAGCCTGACCGATCCCTTGTGCGATACCGCCGTGTACCTGGCCTTCGACAATCATCGGATTGACGACTGTGCCGAAGTCGTCGACGGCCGTCCAAGTCACGATCTCGGTCTTTCCCGTGTCGCGGTCGATTTCGACTTCGCAAATGTGGCAACCGGCCGGAAAGGTGAAATTTATCGGATCGTAGAAACTTGTTTCTTTCAAGCCTGGCTCCAAGTCCTGACCGGCGAACTTGTGCGCGATATATGCATTGAGCGCGACGTCGCCCCATGTAGTGGACTTGTCGGTACCGGCGACAGTGAACTTGCCGTCCTTGAAGACGATGTCGCCTTCAGCAGCCTCGAGCATGTGCGCTGCGACCTTTTTCGCCTTGGCCTCGATCTTTTCGAGCGCCTTTACAATGGCCGACATGCCAACGGCGCCGGAACGGGACCCATAGGTGCCCATCCCGAACTGCACCTTGTCTGTGTCGCCGTGCACGATGGAGATATTTTCGAAGGGAATTCCGAGCCGTTCCGAGACGAGCTGCGCGAATGTCGTCTCATGACCCTGCCCGTGCGCATGAGTGCCGGTAAGCACTTCGACCGTTCCGGTCGGATTGACGCGGACCTCGGCAGACTCCCACAGCCCGACACCGCAGCCGAGCGAGCCAACCGCTTGAGAAGGCGCGATCCCGCAGGCCTCAATATATGTGGAATAGCCGAGCCCCCGCAGTTTACCTCGCCTCGCGGCCTCACGCCTGCGCCTGTTGAATCCTTTCACATCCGCAAGCTCAAGCGCCTTTTTGAGCGAAGCGTGGTAGTCGCCTGCATCATAGGCCATGATCACGGGCGTCTGATGCGGGAACGTCTTGACGAAATTCAGTTTGCGCAAATCGACGGGATCGATGCCCATTTGCCGTCCAGCAATTTCCACCAGTCTTTCCACCACAAAAGTCGCTTCCGGACGCCCTGCTCCGCGATACGCGTCAACCGGGACGGTATTGGTATAGACAGCATCCACTTCGCAGTAGATGTGCGGAATGTCGTATTGTCCCGACAGCAGCGTGCCATAGAGATATGTCGGCACCGATGACGAGAAAGTCGACATGTACGCGCCGAGATTTGCTATCGTGCTGACCCGCATTGCGAGAATCTTGCCGCGCTCGTCGAGAGCGAGTTCTGCGTGAGTGACATGATCGCGCCCATGCGCATCAGTAACGAACGATTCCGACCGATCTGCCGTCCATTTCACGGGCCGGCCCATCTTGCGGGCCGCCCAAAGACAAACGACTTCCTCCGGATATATGAAAATTTTCGAACCAAATCCGCCGCCTACATCGGGCGCAATAACGCGCAACTTGTGCTCAGGCGCCATCCCAACGAAGGCGGCGATTACCAGACGCGCGACATGCGGATTCTGCGTCGTATTCCAGAGCGTGAGTTGATCTGTCCCTGAATCGTATTCCGCCAAAGCCGCACGCGGCTCGATCGCGTTCGGCACTAGCCGATTGTTGATGATGTCCAGCTTGGTGATGTGCCTTGCACCTGCAAATGCGGCATCGACTGCCTTCGAATCGCCGAGCGACCATTGGTAGATCGTGTTGTTGGGCGCAATCTCGTGAATCTGAGGACCCGATTTCGCCTTGGCGGGATCGGTAACCGCCGGAAGCACCTCATAGTCCACCTTCACTTTTTCGGCAGCATCGCGCGCTTGTGAAAGTGTTTCGGCGATCACCACGGCCACGGCATCGCCGACATGACACACCTTGTCTGCCGCCAGGGCCGGATGCGGCGCCATCTTCATCGGCGAGCCGTCCTTGGAATGAATCATCCAGCCGCAAATCAGGTTGCCGATCTTGTCATTTTTCAGTTCCGCGCCCGTGAGCACGTCAACCACACCCGGCATCGATTTTGCTACCGAGGCATCGACACTCGTGATCCTCGCATGCGCGTGTGGCGAGCGCACGAAGGCGGCGCGAACTTCGCCGGGCCGCACGACGTCGTCGGTATATTGGCCTTTGCCAGTGATGAAGCGGAGGTCTTCCTTTCGGCGCACCGCCGCGCCGATGCCGGTCGCGCTCATGGCGGTCTCCTCACGTTACGCAACAAGATCTATTCGGCAGCCTGACGCGGCACTCCGCCCTTATCCATCGCTTTCGCGCCTGCGGCGATCGCCTTGACAATATTGTGGTAGCCGGTGCAGCGACAGATGTTTCCGTCAAGCTCCTGCCGAATAGTGTGCTCGTCGAGGTCGTGGCCTTTGCGCCGGACGATATCGAGTGCGGCCATAATCATGCCGGGCGTACAGAACCCACACTGCAGACCATGATTCTCGCGAAATGCCTCCTGCATAGGATGCAAAGGACCGTTGGGTGCAGCCAAGCCCTCGATGGTGGTGATGTTGGACCCTTCGCATTGCAAAGCGAGCATAGTGCACGACTTCACCGCGATTCCATCGATGTGGACCACGCAGGCACCGCATTGCGAGGTATCGCAACCCACATGCGTACCCGTGAGCCGAAGGTTTTCGCGCAAGAATTGCACCAGCAATGTGCGCGCTTCGACGTCTCCGGTGACGGCTTTTCCGTTGACCGTCATAGACACGGCAGACATGAACCTTCCTCCCAATTTGGGGCCAAAGCCTCTCTATTGCCCCCATTTCCCCCAACGGCAGCAGTTTCGGCCGCGGAATCTGGCCGATTTTGGCCGGAACGCTCGGCAGGCAGGAAATAACTCTGAACCGCCTCTGCCCGGCGGGTCAAGGGATTCAATACCAAATATCGCTTCCGCCGTCGCAGGGCTGCTCAGACGCCAGTGACGGTCGCCGCAAACTTCTGAAAAAATTCATCGGCAATCTTCTTTGCTGCGCCGTTGACGAGCCGCTGGCCGAGCTGCGCCAGCTTGCCGCCGATCTGGGCTTCCACATTATAGGTCAGGAGCGTGCCCCCATTCTTGTCCGTGAGAGCGACAGTGGCCCCGCCCTTGGCAAATCCCGCGACCCCGCCATCCCCTTCACCTGAAATCCTGTAGCCGTTGGGCGGATCGAGGTCGGTCAGCTGAACGCGCCCTTTAAAGCGCGCCTTTACTGGGCCGATCTTTGTGGTTGCGACCGCCTGAAATTCCGTATCCGACGTCTTGTTGAGCTCCTCGCAACCGGGGATGCAGGCCTTGAGAACATCCGGATCGTTCAGCTTCGTCCAAACCACTTCTCGGCTTGCCGAAAGCTGGACCTCGCCTGCCATTGTCATGGCCATACGCAATTCTCCTATGCACCGGGCGGACCTGCGAACGGACTTAAGCCCTCATGCCGCCGATGGAAAGAGCTTTGCAGCATTAGCGAGGCGCATTAAGGGTGTCCGTCTGACAAGACGCCTTGTGAAAGTACCATTTGGAGAAACACTTCATGCCGATGATCAATACGGATGACGGCTGCCCCATCTACGTCGAAATCGAAGGTCCTGAGGGCGCGCCCGTGCTGATGCTGTCGAATTCGCTGGGCACCAATCTGCATATGTGGGACGACCAGGCGAAGGAATTCGCCAGGCATTTTCGATTGGTGCGTTACGACCGCCGCGGTCACGGCAGATCCGGCGTACCCAAGGGCCCCTATTCAATGGAGCGGTTAGGCCGCGATGTTCTTTCGATTCTCGACGCGCTCAAGATCCAAAGGACCAACTGGTGCGGGCTTTCAATGGGCGGCATGGTCGGCCAATGGTTGGGCGCAAATGCACCCGATCGCGTCAACAAACTCGTCCTTTCGAACACGAACGATCACTACGCTGACAAGACCCCCTGGAACGATCGCATCACGTTTGTGCGGGAAAAGGGACTCGAGGCTCTTGTTGAGCCCAACATGGAGCGATGGTTCACGAAGGAATTCCGGCAACGAGCGCCGCATGCCATTGCCCACATGAAGGAAATGTTCGTTGCCACCGACCGCAGTGGTTACATCGCATGCTGCGAGGCGATCCGGGACATGGATTTCACGGCTTCGAATCCGCGCATCACTGCGCCCACGCTGGTGATTGTCGGAAAGAACGATCCCGCGACTCCGCCTTCAGCAGGAGAAAGAATCCAAAAGCAGATCAAGAATGCGAAGCTTGTGAGTCTCGAAGCGGCACACATCGCAAACGTCGAACAGCCGGGGCGCTATACGGCCACCGTTATCGATTTCCTCAATGACACCTGAATCGGGACTGACCTGATATGGATGATAAAGAGCGTTACGAGCGCGGGATGGCTCGTCGCCGCAAGGTTCTGGGCCAGGAGTGGGTTGATCGCGCCAATGCAAACAAGACCGCTTTCAACGAAGAATTTCAGGACTTCATAACCCGCTCCGCCTGGGGAGAAATCTGGACGCGGCCGCATTATGACGAGCGCACGCGCCGCATTCTGGTTATCGGCACCATGCTGGCGCTCGACAAATGGGATGAATTTCGCATGCATGTGCGGGCAGCCCTTTCAGAGGGCGGCTTCACGACGGACGACATCAAGGAAATCATCCTCCAGCAGGCGATCTATTGCGGAGTGCCGGCTGCGAATCATGCTTTCAAGGAAGCCGCACAAGTGATTGCGGAAATCGCACAGCCCGGATGACGTGCTGAAGTCCGCCGATCCTGCCGGGCGATGATAACTCCTCGTGAGCCGGCAAAGTGCGAATCGGCTTATGAGGCCTGCGGAGCCTTGTCGGAGGAACTATGACTTCGTTCGAGCATGCACAGAGCCGTCGCCAGCGCTGCGCAAAAAAGCTGAAAGGCATGCTCGCGGATCAAAGCCACACTATTTGACCAAGCCGCCGGTCCGACCGCGGCGATACTGATCAGCACCACCAGAATCAGTCCCGCTTCAAGAATTTCCGAATTCGCCTGCCCGTTCCCCATGCATCGCACGCGGTCCGCGACGTGGATCGCGCAGATGCAGGCCACCGCGAGCTTCACTGTAGCAAAAAATGCGGCGAGCTTAATCAGGCCGATCGGCCCCAGGCTGAAATAGCTTCCGATGCTGAAGATGTATTGCGACCGCCAGACGTCGTCGAAGCCGTAATTCGGCGATGCGAGAACCCGGAATGCATCGTAGCCCCAGAATAGCGCAAAATAGACCGTGATTGCCACGATCACCGCTGCCGCGACCGCCGAATACTTCTGCACCAGTTCCTCCCGCGTCGATACGTCCTCCGTAGTCGTCTTAAATGTCGAGTTCAAAACAAACCGAATTTTTAGGTTACCGCTGCGGCTTAACCGCATTTGTTAACGAGATTCATTTCGAGCCCCTGAACATAAACGGGTGGCGTTCCCGCAAGACGGCGAGCTGCATTGGGCGTTGCCAGCTACTGATCTCAGCCGCCGTGATTCAGTTAAACCCGGATGAGTTCCTCATCCTCCGCGGCGATCGCGAAAGGCTTGTGGGGTCATTCCGGTTTGCTTGCGAAAGAAACGCGTGAAATGCGAGGGATCGGAGAAAGCAAGATCATAGGCAATTTCGTGTATCGCCTGATTGGTGAAGACCAGCTGACGCTTCGCTTCTGTGAGCACGCGCTGTCTGATTAAATGTCCGGCGGTGACTCCCGTTGTCCGCTTCACGTGCTCGTTGAGCCGATCGGTCGTCATCGCCAGCTTCCCGGCATAGAAACTTATCAGACGCTCCTTTCGAAAATGCTCTTCCACCAGCTTTCTCAATTCGTCGACACGCTGGTCCGAGCGTGACAATGTTGCCACCCCGCTGCGAGCGCGGCTGGCGGCAAGACGCACGACTTCGATCGCGATCAGTGCAAGCAGACCACGCATCGCAAGCCGGTAGCCCTCACGGGCCAGCGATGATTCCTCCTGCAGATCCGCGCACAATGAGGAAAGTCTTTTTGTCTCGGAGGCGTTCTCGAGCGGCAGCAGGGCCTCCAATGCAGCCGCTTTGAGCCGCGCGATGGCGTCAGCCGATTGCTCCCCGAGCGCATCGGCAACATCTTCCGTGAAGCTTATGACCCACCCGTCGGTGACCTGCGGCGAAAAACGGAAGCCATGCGCCGTAGTCGGTGGCACGAGAATGACGGTAGGAGCGGCGAAGCGGACGACGGCGGTTTCTATGCTCATTTCGCCGCCTCCCTTCTCGATCAGCAGCAGCTGGAAGAGATTGCGGTGGCGGTGCGCCCTGATGGTCCAATCGTGGACTGAAGAACGGGATGCGATGGTCTCGATGTGAATGAAGTCGAACGCGGAATCATCCGGCGGATCGCCATAGAGATGAAACAATGGCAATGCCGAAACCGTGCCCATGACTGAGCATAGTCCACGTCGCCACGGAGCACCATAAAGGTCAAGCCAATCCACCGGAGAAAGGGATGCCAGTGTCGGCGTCTGCAGAATGATTCACCTGAGGAGAATGGCGTTCGTGAGGTGTGGAACCTAGCCCCCGGTGCCGAGGTTCTGATTGGCATTATGGAGAAGGAAACAATGGGGCGATATCTGTTTCTGTGGCTACTTGCGGCGCCCGTGCCAGTCCTTGCGCTGATTTGGCTGCTGGGAGGCTTGTCCTAGGGGGCAGCAACTCCCTCCACCATGCCGATGCGGGGCGCGAGGGGCCGAATGATTGCCCGTCCGAATTAATAACATGCGACCACCTCGGCGTTGCTGGTACGCCGAGGCCCTGTTAAGCCTTCATGATCGGGCCAGAACCTTGGCTGCATGATCGGGCGCAGCGGGCGAATGGAAGTTTTTCTCCAGCAACTCATCAACGGGATCACGCTCGGCTCGATCTACGGGCTGATTGCGATCGGCTACACGATGGTCTTCGGCATCATCGGCATGGTGAACTTCGCCCATGGCGACGTCTTCATGGTCTCGGCCTTTATTGCACTGATCGCATTTCTCATTCTCGTCAGTTTTCTCGGCATCTCCTCCATCGTGCTCGCGCTTTTCATCGTGCTGATTGTCGCAATGCTGTTCACGTCCCTGATCAACTGGACGATCGAAAGGCTGGCGTACCGGCCGCTGCGAGGCTCCTTCAGGCTGGCCCCGCTGATCTCGGCAATCGGCATGTCAATTTTCCTTTCGAACTTCGTGCAGGTGACGCAGGGGCCGCGCAACAAATCGATCCCCCCGATGGTGCAAGGCGAGTTCGTGCTCTTCACACAGAATGACTATGCGGTCACGCTATCATTCAGACAGATCATCATCTGGGTGGTTACTGCCGTGCTGCTCGTCTGCTTCTGGTATCTTGTTGCCAAAACTCCGCTCGGTCGCGCGCAGCGAGCCTGCGAACAGGATCAGAAGATGGCGGCACTGGTCGGCGTAGACGTCAATCGCACGATTTCAACGACCTTTGTGATTGCCGCCGCCCTCGCCTCGGTCGCCGGCACGATGTATCTCATGTACTACGGCGTCGTCAGCTTTTCCGATGGGTTCGTGCCCGGGGTGAAGGCTTTTACGGCGGCAGTTCTCGGCGGGATTGGATCGCTTCCCGGCGCGGTGGTCGGCGGCATATTGATCGGTCTGATCGAGACCCTTTGGTCGGCGTACTTCTCGATCGACTACAAGGACGTCGCGGCATTTTCCGTGCTGGCAATTACCTTGATCTTCCTGCCTCAGGGCTTATTCGGCCGACCGGATGTCGAAAAGGTCTGAAATGCCCGATCGCGCGCCACACAAGGGCGCTGCTACGGCTCGCGCGTTTCGCGACGCGGGCGTCACCGGGTTGATCGCCTTCGGACTCTTTTTGCCGCTAGTTGGCTTCCAGACCATAACCAACATTCGCAACGAACTCGTTCTTGCGACCAGATGGACACTTCTGTTTTCCGTGGTCGCCTTTGTCGTTCTCGGACGCCTCACCTATTCGCTCGTCATCGAGCCGCGGCTCGAACGCCGCGCCCGGCAAGGCGGAGCCACGGAATGGCCCAACTGGCTCCATGCCCTGCGCCGACTGTTTACTCCTTTTGCGATCGCATTCGTACTTTTGTATCCGGGCATTGTGATTGCACTCGCGGGCTTCGGTGGCGCCGCAAAGTGGATCGACAACTTCGGAATTCAGATCCTCATCTATGTGATGCTCGGTTGGGGTCTCAATATCGTGGTCGGATTGGCGGGCCTCCTCGATCTCGGCTACGTGGCCTTTTATGCCGTGGGCGCCTATTCCTATGCGCTTCTTGCGAAGACATTCGGGCTTTCTTTCTGGATCCTTCTGCCACTTGCGGGCATTCTTGCATCGTTCTGGGGAATCCTTCTTGGCTTTCCCGTGCTACGCCTGCGTGGCGACTACCTCGCCATCGTGACATTGGCTTTCGGCGAGATCATTCGCATCGTCCTAATCAATTGGGTGGACCTGACCAACGGCTATGCCGGTATCACGAGCATTCCGCGGCCAACCTTTTTTGGGATTCCTTTCAATGCTGATGAGAACGGTTTTGCGGCGGTATTCGGACTCGACTTTTCACCGATCCATCGCATCATCTTTCTCTATTACCTCATTGTCGCGCTTGCAATTTTGACCGCCTTTGTGACCGTGCGGCTGAGACGCCTGCCGGTCGGGCGGGCGTGGGAAGCGCTGCGCGAAGACGAGATCGCTTGCCGATCACTTGGAATCAACACGACGAATACGAAGTTGACCGCCTTTGCCATGGGCGCGATGTTCGCGGGCTTCGCAGGTTCGTTTTTCGCGGCGCGGCAAGGATTCATATCCCCGGACTCGTTCAACTTTCTCGAGTCAGCC
This sequence comes from Pseudolabrys sp., assembly GCA_035718275.1. Classification (GTDB taxonomy): domain Bacteria; phylum Pseudomonadota; class Alphaproteobacteria; order Rhizobiales; family Xanthobacteraceae; genus Pseudolabrys. The sequence goes on from DASTHI010000043.1 coordinate 24,637, forward strand.
ACGATACTGTCAATCGTGGTGCTCGGCGGAATGGGCAGCCAGCTCGGCGTCGCGATCGCCGCGATCGTGATGATCGGCGGCACGGAGATCATGCGCGATCTCGATTTCCTCAAGCTGATTTTCGGCGCCACGTTTGATCCGACACAATATCGAATGCTGCTGTTCGGCCTCGCGATGGTCATCATCATGATCTGGAGGCCTCGCGGACTCGTTGCCACACGCGAACCCTCGATTGTGCTGAAGGAAAGCAAGGTGATCTCCGCAGACCTCGTCAAGGAGGGCCGCGGTTAATGGCAGGCTCCCGCGAAACTCTGCTCGATGTGCAGCATCTCACGATGCGCTTTGGCGGGCTTGTTGCAGTCGACGATCTTTCGTTTACGGCAAGAGAGGGTGAAATCACCGCGCTGATTGGGCCGAACGGCGCCGGCAAGACAACCGTGTTCAATTGCATCACCGGATTTTACAGGCCGAGCGAGGGCCGCCTCGCGCTGCGCCATGGCGATGCCCGGGCCTGGGACTGGCTCGAAACGCTTACATCGAGAGGCGACCGCAGTATCGCGCGTCCCGGGCACGCTCTCTACCTGCTCGAGAGGATGCCCGACTATCTCGTGGCGCAGAAGGCGCGCGTGGCGCGCACCTTCCAGAATATCCGCCTGTTCCCCGGCATGACGGTGCTTGAAAATCTTGTTGTGGCCCAGCACAACCCACTCATGCTGGCGTCGGGCTATACGCTTCTCGGCGTGCTTGGCCTGCCTTCCTATGTCGCAGCCGAGCGTGCGGCAATCGAGCGAGCGCGCGGGTGGCTTGATCGCATCGGTCTCACCGCGCGTGCCGATGATGCCGCTGGAGATCTGCCGTACGGTGCCCAGCGCCGCCTTGAAATTGCGCGAGCCATGTGCACTGAGCCGGTTCTGCTTTGCTTGGACGAGCCCGCTGCCGGACTGAACCCGCGAGAAAGCGCCGAGCTCAACGAGCTTTTGCTGACCATACGCGACCGCGATCGGATCTCCATTTTGCTGATCGAGCATGACATGTCGGTCGTGATGGGAATTTCAGACCATATCATCGTTCTCGACTACGGGACCAAGATTGCCGACGGCCCACCGGCCATGGTGCGAGACGACCCGAAAGTGATCGCCGCGTATCTGGGAGTGCCCGACAGGGCCGTAGCCGAGGTCGAAGCCGAGGTAGGGTTATGACGAATTCCACTTCATACGCGCCTGCCGGTCCAGAGTGCACGGAGACCCTGCCGTGAATGCACCCCTGCTCACCATCAGGGGTGTGAAGACCTATTACGGGCGCGTCATGGCACTTAAGGGCGTCGATCTCGACGTGAACGAGGGCGAGATCGTAACAATGATCGGCGCCAACGGCGCCGGCAAGACGACTCTGATGATGACGATCTGCGGAAACCCGCGTGCTCACGAGGGCACAATCGAATTCGCCGGACACGAACTCACCAGGCTTGCGACACACGAGATTGCGCACCTGAAGCTTGCACAAGCGCCGGAAGGCCGCCGAATATTCTCGCGGATGACGGTTCTCGAAAACCTGCAGATGGGCGCGATAGTTTCCGAGCCATCCAACTTCAAGCGTGACCTTGAACGCGTGCTCGAGCTTTTTCCGCGTCTTCAGCAGCGGATGGGGCAGCGTGGCGGCACGCTCTCGGGCGGCGAACAGCAAATGCTCGCGATCGCTCGCGCATTGATGGGACGCCCACGACTTCTCCTGCTCGATGAGCCCTCGCTGGGGCTGGCGCCGCTCGTCGTTGGGCAAATCTTCGACGCTATCAAGCGACTCAACGCCGACGGCGGTCTGACAGTGTTTCTGGTTGAGCAAAACGCCTATCACGCACTCAAGCTCGCTCATCGCGGTTATGTGATGGTCAACGGTGTCATTACTCTCTCGGGCTCCGGCCGCGAATTGCTGGAACGGCCGGAAATCAAGTCGGCCTATCTCGAGGGAGGACGCCATTAGCGACATCGCGACCGCCTTTTCGATTCCACGTTTTCTCTACGAGGAAAGTCTCGGCATATTCCTTCTCGTCACAATCGTGCTTGGCGGCGGCGCTTCCGCCCTGGCAGGGCGCGCTATTGCGGCGACATGGAGGCCATGGTGGCAGGTTGTCGCATACGGTTTCATCTTGGGAGGCGCTGCCCGCTTCATCCATTTCAGCCTGTATGGCGGCACATTTTTCTCGCTCCACTATTATCTGGTGGATGCCGCTCTCTGCATCGCATTCGGCGCATTGGGCTTTCGGGCGGCGCGCGCCTCACAAATGGTGTCCCAATATCGCTGGCTGAACGAGCCTGCCGGCATCATGCGCTGGCGCCGGAAACAGCGCTGACATAGGATTGGGGTCAGGTTCAAAATCGGCTCCAGTCGGAGGGGAACACAGATGCAAGGACTTACCGCGCTCGGCCTCGCATTGAGCATGGCTATTACTGCGGCGGGAACCGCCTCGGCGCAGGTCAAATTCGGAGTTGGCGGCCCGATAACAGGCCCGAGTGCCGCCACCGGCGCACAGATGAAGAACGGAGTTGATCAGGCAGCCGCCGATATCAATGCGGCGGGTGGAATTCTTGGACAAAAGATTGTCGTCTCGTACGGGGACGACGTCTCCGATCCCAAACAGGGCGTTTCGGTTGCCAACAAGTTCGCCGGGGATGGGGTAAAATTCGTCATCGGACACTACAATTCCGGCGTCACCATACCGTCATCCGAGGTGTACCAGGAAAACGGCATCCTTCAGATCACGCCGGCTTCGACCAATCCGACCGTAACCGAGCGAAAGATGTGGAACATCTTCCGGGTCTGCGGCCGCGATGACCAGCAGGGGCAGGTCGCCGGCGGGTACATCCTGAAGCATTTCAAGGGGAAGAAAATCGCCATCGTCCACGACAAGACGACATACGGAAAAGGGCTCGCTGACGAAACGAGGAAGGCGATGGCCAAAGGCGGAATGAAAGAGGTTCTCTACGAAGGCGTGAACACTGGCGAGAAAGACTTTTCGGCTCTGGTTTCCAAGATCAAGCAGTCGGGCGCCGATCTCATTTACTGGGGCGGGCTCTACACCGAAGGCGGTCTGATTGTTCGCCAGATGCGCGACCAGGGAGTAAAGGCACCGCTGATGGGCGGTGACGGCATCACCTCCGACGAGTTTGCGGCGATAGGCGGCCCGGGAGTGGAAGGGACATTGATGACCTATGGCCCCGACCCGCGCAACAAGCCGGAGGCCAAGAAGGTTGTCGAAGAATTCCGTGCCAAGAAATTCGAGCCGGAGGCCTACACACTCTACAGCTACGCAGGCGTGCAGATCATTAAGCAGGCGGCTGAAGCCGCCAAGTCTCTCGACCCCAAGAAGGTCGCTGAGAAAATGCATTCAGGCATGCACTTCAAGACCGTGCTGGGCGACATTTCCTATGACAAGAAAGGAGACATCACGAAGCTCGATTACGTGATGTACATCTGGAAAAAGGACGGGTCGGGCAAGATCACCTATGTGGAATGCCCCGGCTCCGACTGCAGCAAGGTACAATAACATCCAGCCTTTACCGAAGGCCCGCCCCATCGGCCGGCCTTCTTGTTTCTCAGCCGATCTTTCCGAGGACCGGAAATGCTTCGAGAAGCCAGACGCTCACCTGATTGATGCTTCCGGTGAGGAAGGCAATCCCCGTCAGTACGAGCAATCCGCCCATCACCTGCTCCACGCGATGCAAATAGTTGCGGAAACGCGAGAGGAATGCTGCAAATGGCTCGACCGCGAATGCGGCAACGACGAAAGGAATTCCAAGTCCCAGTGAATAGACTGCAAGCAGGCCCGCCCCCTTCGCCACGGTCTCCTCGGCCGCGGCAACCGCCAGGATGGCGGCCAGAATCGGTCCAATGCACGGTGTCCACCCGAAAGCGAAAGCGAGTCCGATAGCGTAGGCGCCCCAAAGCCCCACGGGCTTTGCGACCTCGATCCGCTTCTGTCGATGCAGCAGGGCAATAGGCGTGACGCCGAGGAAATGCAGGCCCATGACCACAATCGCGAGGCCCGCAATCGTGGCTAGCGGACCCGAGTAGGTGCGAATGAGGGATCCGATTACGCTCGCGCTCGCGCCGAGCGCGACGAAGACAGTGGAAAAGCCAAGAACGAACAGCACGGCTGCCATAGCAGTCTCGCGCTTGACCCGCGGTTCCGGCTCCTTGTCGGCAAAGCGCTCAAGCGAGGTCCCCGCAAGGAAGACGAGATACGGCGGCACCAGCGGAAGTACGCAGGGAGAGAGGAAACTCACGAGTCCCGCAATGAGGGCTGCAAAAAGAGTAACGTCGCTATGCATGATGATCTAGATTTCGTCGGGATCCGAGTGAATGACAAGGTGCAAGACTATGCGCTGACTTGGAAGTGATTGCGGCGTGAACAAGGCGATTGACGCGCACATTCAAATCGTTTCCGCTCGCATACCGGAGATCAAAATGTCCAACCTTTTTACCGATGTCTCCGGCGTTTTGGTCGGCCATGCCGGCGATGCGAAGCTCGGCTCCGGTGTGACCGCAGTCATATTCGAATCCCCGGTCGTGGCAAGCGTCGATGTGCGTGGAGGCGGGCCTGGAACGCGCGAGACCGCGCTCCTCGATCCTGCACAAACGATCGAAGGCATCGATGCCATCGTGCTCTCCGGCGGGTCGGCATTCGGCCTTGACGCTGCCTCCGGTGTTCAGGCGTGGCTGCGCGAGCAAGGGCGCGGCCTGCAGGTTCGCGAAGCGCGCGTTCCGATCGTGCCGGGCGCCATCCTGTTCGATCTGCTCTCCGGAGGCGACAAGGACTGGCACCGCTATCCGCCGTATCGCGAGCTCGGCTATGAAGCGGCACGCAGCGCAACCGGCGATTTTGCACTGGGCAGCGTCGGCGCGGGACTTGGCGCCACCACCGTCAATCTGAAAGGCGGAATTGGGTCCGCCAGCGCAATGACGCCGGGTGGAGTGACGGTCACAGCGCTCGTCGCGGCGAATGCTGCCGGCAGCGTCACAATCGGCGACGGCCCTCATTTCTGGGCAGCGCCGTTCGAACAAGGATCGGAGTTCGGTGGCCTCGGCTGGCCCGCAAGTTTCCCGGATAGCGCCCTCGCATACAGAAGCAAGGGCGCGCCGGGTGCTAACACAACTCTTGCGGTGGTGACGACGGACGCGATGCTGACCAAGTCCCAGGCCAGGCGTCTCGCTGTCATGGCGCAGAGCGGACTCTCACGAGCGATTTATCCAGTTCATACGCCGCTCGATGGGGACATCGTCTTCGCCGCCAGCACTGGAGCCAGACCTTTGCCCGACGCGGTGTTTGCGCTGAGCGAACTCGGCATGCTGGCGGCAAATGTGCTCGCGCGCGCTATTGCCCGAGGCGTCTACGAAGCGGACAAGCTGCCCTTCCCCGGCGCTCTGCCGAGTTGGCGCGACAAGTTCGGTTGAGCGAGGCGGGGCGATTGCTCGCAAAATACCGCCTCCGCAATGCCGCGGAATATCAGCGGAAGCGTCCGGCGCCGTAGGGTGCCGGATCGCAGAATGGAGTGTCTCCACTCATCATTTCCGCGATCAGGCGGCCCGTCGCGGGACCAAGCGTCAGGCCCCAATGTGCATGCCCGATCGCAAGCCACATGCCAGGCAACCCTTTCGCACGGTCGATCACCGGCCGCGAGTCCGGGAAGCTCGGACGACATCCCATCCAGGTCTCCGCATCCATCGGCCCGTCGAGCGGAAACAGTTCGCATGCGTGAGGCATAATGCGGTCGAATTGCACCGGCGAAGGCGGCGCATCGCGTGAAGCAAATTCGACTCCCGTCGTCATGCGAATGCCCTGCTCCATAGGCGTGATGACATAACCCCACTCGGCATCGAGCACGGGGCGCGAAAGCCCCGCGCCGGAACGCGCACGAAAATGCCGGTGATAACCGCGCTTCACGGCCAGAGGCAGTTTGAAATCGAATGCGTTGAGAAGGTCCGACGCCCACGGCCCGAGAGCCACCACGCATTCCGGCGCATCGACCGTGCCCTCTTTGGTGTCTACCCGCCAGCGATTGCCACTGCGGTGGAGCGTGCGCGCATCACCGGAGACGGTCAGTCCGCCGAGCTTGGAAAGATACTCGGCATAGGCGCGCGTCACGCCGAGCGGATTGCTCAGGCTCGCCGCTTGCGGCCAGAACACTGCACGCGAGAATACAGGATTGAGGAACGGCTCTAGTTTGCGCGCCCTTTCGACGTCCAGAGTCTGCAGCGGAAGTCCGAGTTTCGCGGCAACATCCAGCTCGAGCGACAATGCATCGAAGCTCCTTTTGCTGCGATATATCTTCAGCCAGCCGGTCTTGCGCAGGTAATGTGTGGCTCCCGCCTCTTGCATCAAAGCTTCATGTTCCGGAAGGGCGCGTGAAAACAACGGCCGGATCAACCTTGCATTCTCAACCAACCGTGCCGGACGCGATGCAGCACGAAATGCAAGAAGCCACGGCGCAATGCGGGGAAGAAACGAGAGTTGATAGTTTGCCTCCCCTGCGCGCTTGAACACCACACGCAGAAGGGAGCGCATATCCGCTGGGAATGCAGGCGGAAAGACGGTGTTGCCTTCTATGATGCCGGCATTGCCGTAGGACGTCTGTTCGCCGACACCAGCCCGATCGATCAGCGCGACGCTCATGCCGCGTTTGGCGATATGCACGGCCACCGAGGTTCCGACAATTCCTGCTCCGAGAACGATTGCGTCTGTCCGCGCCATGCTGCCTTTCCTGCTGCGCCCCGGATGATCTGCTGACCTCTATATGGATCGTCATCACCGAAGACGCCAATCATTGCCACCTCGCCCTAACTGACTCGTCCGGGCTGATGCTGCCCTGGCGATGCGGTCATTCTGCTTGCGATGGTGCTCGGAACCGCGCAGGTGAGGATTTTGCGGCGTCGTTTCGTTTTATCTTCCAGCCGCACCTCCACGATTGCGGCGGCTTCCGCCAAATTAAACAAGCCGGTGCATTCCGGAGGAGCGGCGTTGCCCGCTCACGCCGCGCATGTTACCCGAACGCGTCTGGAGCCCCTAATGCGCCCGCTCGTCATCGCGCCGTCGATCCTCTCGGCCGACTTCGCAAGGCTTGGCGAAGAAGTACGTGCCGTGGAGACGGCCGGCGCGGACTGGATCCATGTCGACGTGATGGATGGGCATTTCGTGCCCAACATCACCATAGGGCCGGCCGTAGTGCAGGCCATCCGTCCCCTGACGAAGCAAACAATCGACGTGCATCTGATGATCGCACCATGCGACCCCTACATTGAGGCGTTCGCCAAGGCAGGTTCGGACATCATCACCGTGCATGTCGAAGCCGGCCCCCACGTGCATCGCTCACTCCAGGCGATCCGCGGACTGGGTAAAAAGGCGGGAGTGACGATGAATCCCGGCACGCCGGTTTCAAGCATCGAGCACGTGATCGATCTCGTCGATCTCGTCCTCGTCATGTCAGTCAATCCCGGCTTTGGCGGACAAGCCTTCATCCCGGCGGCAGTCGACAAGCTGCGCGAGGTGCGTGCGCTGGTCGGAGCGCGACCGATCGATATCGAGGTTGACGGCGGCATAACACCCGAAACGACCGCGCGCGTCGTCCAGGCGGGCGCCAATGTGCTCGTTGCCGGCTCTGCAATCTTCCGCGGGGGCAACTATAAGGCCAGTATTGCCGCGATAAGACATGCAGCATCCTTGGCACGCGGGGAAGCGGCGTGAGTTCGCGGGCAAGGGGAATTCCCTACTTCCGGACCGCGATCCACATATCGCCGGTTTATCCGGCCGGCGATGGGAAACGGCACAACTGCGCGCGGCATTGATCATGATCCCACGCTACTCACGACCCCAAATGACCGCGATCTGGTCGGCGGACAGCAGGTTCCGCATCTGGTTCGAAATCGAGGCGCACGCCGCGGAGGCCATGGCGGAGCTTGGCATCATTCCTAAGGAAGCCGCGAGGAAAATTTGGGAAAAGGGCAAGGCGGCGAAATTCAACGTAGCGCGCATCGAAGAAATTGAAGCCGAGGTCAAGCACGATGTCATAGCCTTCCTCACCCATCTCGCCGAGATCGTGGGACCCGAGGCTCGCTTCGTGCACTCCGGCATGACCTCTTCGGATGTGCTCGATACGTGCTTCAGCGTTCAGCTCGTGCGCGCAGCCGACATCCTTGTTGCGGATGTCGATCTGCTGCTCGCGGCACTCAAGCGGCGCGCGTTCGAGCACAAGCTGACGCCCACAGTAGGCCGTTCCCACGGCATTCATGCGGAGCCGACTACTTTTGGACTGAAGCTCGCCTATGCCTACGCCGAGTTCACACGGGCGCGTGAGCGTCTGCTTGCCGCCCGCAACGAAGTTGCAACATGCGCGATCTCCGGTGCGGTCGGCACATTCGCACAGGTCGATCCGCGCGTGGAGGCACATGTCGCAAAGGCGATGGGGCTGCGCGTCGAGCCGGTGTCGACGCAGGTTATCCCGCGCGACCGCCACGCGATGTATTTCGCCACCCTCGGCGTGGTGGCCTCGTCGATCGAGCGGCTAGCTATCGAGTTTCGTCACCTGCAGCGGACCGAGGTTCTCGAGGCGGAGGAGTTCTTCACCGAGAAGCAAAAGGGCTCCTCGGCCATGCCGCACAAACGAAATCCGGTGCTCTCGGAAAACGTGACCGGGCTGGCCCGTATCGTGCGTGCCTACGCAGTTCCGGCAATGGAGAATGTCGCCCTATGGCATGAGCGCGACATCTCGCATTCCTCCGTCGAACGCATGATCGGACCCGACGCGACGGTCACCCTGGACTTCGCGCTCTCGCGACTGGCTTCGATCGTGGACAAGCTCGTCGTCTACCCGGCGGCAATGCAGAAGAACCTCGACCGGCTTGGAGGTCTCGTCCACTCTCAGCGCGTTCTGATTGCGCTCACACAAAAGGGAGTTCCTCGCGAGGACGCCTACCGGCTCGTGCAGCGCAACGCGATGAAAGTCTGGAACGGTGAAGGCGATTTTCTCTCCCTTTTGAAATCGGACAAAGACGTGCGCGCAAGGCTCTCCGAGAAAGAGCTCGAAGCCAACTTCGACCTCGAGTACCACTTCAAGCACGTTGACACCATCTTCAAGCGGGTGTTCGGCGCATGATCGGCAAAAACAGGCAGCGACATTCAGGCACGCTCATGCGACAGTTCGGGATGCTGTGAAGCCGTGCGCGATGCTACGTCCGCCCTTGATTTCCTTGTGCTGCCGGGTCTCGCAAATTCGGGTGTCGACCACTGGCAATCTTACTGGTGTCTTTCCTTTCGGAACGCTACGCGGGTACTCCAGGACGACTGGGATAGCCCGAAGCGCGACAGCTGGCTCGAGCGTCTCGACGCCACGATCGAGGGAGGCAGTCGTCCAGTCATCCTGATCTGTCACAGCCTCTCCTGCACACTCGCAGCGCATTGGGCGGCTCGCGCCCGCCCCGGCCGGGTTCGCGCCGCTTTTCTGGTCGCCCCTTCCGATCTCGAAAGGCCCGGCGCGCCGATCGCCACCCGCGATTTTCTCCCAATTCCACTCGAGCCTTTTCCGGTGCCGTCGCTGGTCGTGGCATCGACCGACGATCTCCACGTCTCGCCCGCCCGTGCGCGCGAATTTGCGAAGGCGTGGCACGCAGATTACTGCGAGCTGCCGGAGCTCGGACACATCAACTCAGTCTCGCGGCTTGGATTTTGGCCGCAGGGTATGCTTTTGCTTGGACAGCTCATCGAGCGGATCAAGATCTGACGTGGTCGATGCTCCCACCATCCTGCTGTTCGATTCCGGGCTTGGCGGTCTCACCGTCTTCCGCGAAGTCAGAGTCGCACGACCCGATGCCAGCTTCGTCTACATCGCCGACGACGCCGGTTTCCCTTACGGTAATCGAAACGACGAAAGTCTCATCACGCGCGTGCTCGATGTGCTCGGCCGCGCGATTGCAGAATACGATCCCGATCTTGTCATTATCGCCTGCAATACGGCCTCAACAATCGCGCTTAGCGAGCTTCGCGCACGTTTCGAAGTGCCTTTTGTCGGTACTGTTCCGGCGATCAAGCCCGCCTGCGCGCAGTCGAGCGCAAAACGCATCGCGGTGCTGGGCACTCAGGGCACCGTGAGCCGCGAATATACCCGCGCGCTCATCAGGGAATTTGCTTCCGGTTGCGACGTGCATCTCGTCGGCTCGCACCGGCTTGCCGCCTATGCCGAGGCGGAGTTCGCCGGCGCGCCGGTCGCGGACCAGGCGATCGCGCAGGAAATTGCCGGCTGCTTCATCGACAAGGACGGTCGCCGTGTTGATACGGTCGTCCTTGCCTGCACGCATTATCCTTTGCTGATCGAACGTTTCCGCGCCGTGGCGCCGTGGCCGGTTACTTGGCTCGATCCCGCGCCAGCGATCGCGAGGCGTGTTGCGGATCTTCTGCGTCCGCGACCAAAGGGCGATGCGACTCGCGCACCCGAACTCCTTTTTACGTCCGGGCGCCCGCACTCGTCTGTGCTTTCTGCGGCTCTCACCCGCTTTGGATTTTGAAACACGCACACCTTTCCGATCGCGAGAGATCGATTTGTCGGCCAGCAAAGAAACCCATTGACGGATTGCAGGAGAGCGTGCCGAACCCTCTACCCCGACTCTTTTCCCTCGACTTTCTTAACCCGGCAGATGCGGTTCAATTTCCAGAAAACCGCGCCACACCATATCCACCGCGACGTAGAGAATGATTGCGAGCCCGACATAGGCGATCCAGCGGTATCGATTGAGCAGACGCGCGATGATGCTGGCAGCCACGCCCATCAGCACAATCGAGAGGCCGAGGCCAAAGACCAGCGCCGCCGGATGGTCCCGCGCCGCGCCCGCTACCGCGAGAACGTTGTCGAGGGACATCGAAATATCGGCGAGCACGATCTGCCAAGCCGCCTGTGCAAACGTCTTGCGGGGCACGTTGCACTCCCCTGCAGCCAAAGCGGACTCGGTCACCTTTTTGTCTCCACGCAACTCGCGCCACATCTTCCAACAGACCCAAAGGAGAAGAATTCCGCCGGCGAGCAGCAGCCCGATGATTTCGAGCAGCTGGATGGCGACGCCTGCGAGCGCGATGCGCATTGCGGTCGCGGCTAGGATGCCGACCAGAATTGCACGCGATCGGTGCTCCGGCGGCAGTCCGGCGGCGGCAAGCCCAATCACCACCGCGTTGTCTCCGGCCAGCACCAGGTCGATCACGATCACTTGGGCGAAGGCGGCGATCGCGCCTTGCGAAAAAATATCGACCTCAATCATCCAGCCTGCTCCGCGGCACGATCGGGCGCACATATTCGGTGATGAATTCGGGTTCTCCCAAAATGGCCGCCGCGCACCCGACAAGGGTGAACGCGCCCGCGAGGTTCCACCCGATCTCGGCACTCACCGGCTTGCTCTGCAGGACGGCCGAAGCGATGGCTGCGCAAGCGGCCGCTCCAAGCGCACAAAGACTGAAGACCGGCAGCACCGCTTTTGCAGGAAGGGCGAGGAGGAGAACGATGAACACGCCGGCGAGGCTCGTGACGAAGATAACGATCGGCGGGCGCGGATCGCCGCTCGCAGGAACTCGGCGGAAGATTGATCTTAGCGGGTTCAGTTCAAGCATCGCGGCCCCAGTCGCTCGTTCTCAGTCCGACATCGCAGCGAAGAGGCTGCCAGAGGGGCCCGGCCTGATCGCGCTAGCATGCCTTGGCGGCAACGGCCGGACAAGCCTGACAAAATGTCACGCAGGCTCCCGGATCATTGGCCGCGCGGCGGCAGATCCCAGCCAATTTGACAATGCTCCCGATTTCACCCTAGAAGACGCCGTTTCGCGGGCCTTAGGGCCCGCGGAAACGTTTCGCGACCCGCGGCATGGGCCTTGCGCTTGTGAGGCCCGGCCTGTCGGTTCCGGCCCCGCCGGGACAGAGGAGGGCGCGATCCTCACCAGCAACAGTGAAAACCGAGGACGCGAATGACCAAGCGCATGGAATCCAAGTACAAGATCGACCGCCGGATGGGCGAAAACATCTGGGGCCGTCCGAAGAGTCCGGTGAACCGGCGCGAATACGGTCCCGGCCAGCATGGACAGCGCCGCAAAGGCAAGCTCTCCGATTATGGCGTTCAACTCAAGGCTAAGCAGAAGCTGCGCGGCTACTACGGCAATATCTCCGAACGTCAATTCCGCGGGATCTATCAGGAAGCAAGACGGCTCAAAGGCGACAGCGGCGCACACATGATCGGGCTGCTCGAGCGTCGGCTCGACGCGGTCGTCTTTCGCGCGAAGTTCGTGCCGACCGTGTTTGCGGCTCGCCAGTTCATCAGTCACGGCCATATCAAGGTGAACGGCAAACGCGTCAACATCCCAAGCTATCGCGTGAAGCTGGGAGACGTGGTGGAGGTCAAAGAAAAATCGAGGGAGCTCACGCTCGTAATGGAGGCACAGGCCTTGGCTGAACGCGACGTGCCTGACTACATCGAAGTTGATTCATCCAAAATGACCGCCAAGCTCACGCGTGTTCCCAGCCTCTCTGACGTGCCGTACGCGGTCCAGATGGAGCCGCATCTCGTCGTCGAATACTATTCGCGCTGATCGCGTGGAACACCGCGAAATTCCAGCCGGCGCCTCGTTGCGCCGGCTGTTTCGTATCTGCAGCCTGGGGCATCTCTGTGCCGCAACTTTCCCTTCCTTACGAATCGATGGTCAAGGAGCGGGCATCCGGCGACACTGATTCGCTTTGCACGCGATTCTTCCTTCGCCCCCGAGTCACGCCCGACGAACACGAAGTGCACAGCTTATTTTGTGGCTCGATGATCACAATTCCCTACATTTAGTAGCGGAAAAGCGCTATCACCGTTGCGCTGTCCTCGAATCAGGGGGACGTGCCTAGGGAGACTCCGCAATGAAAGGGATCGATACCATCAAGGAGTGGGTCGGGGCGTTGACCGAATTGGCGCTGATGCTGCTTGCATTGGCCATCGTGCTTTCGCTGCTTGTCGGCGCAAACCTTCCGTTCTTCGGCGCCGTTACGGGCAACATCATGGGCTGGGTGAAGGATCTCGGCGGAAACGGTCTCGTCGGTCTGATCACTCTCGGAATAGTCCTCTGGCTCTTCTCGAACCGGAAAATGGCCTGACACGCGAGTGAACTCAGCCTGAACAGAATCACTGATGCAGTCAGGGTGGGGAGCGTCGCTCCCCACCCGTAAGATTTCATGTGTGTCATCACGAGGTTCTGCCATGCGGAAATTCATGGCCAACGCGAAATCGATTCTCTGGGAATTCGTCGAGCTTGGCTTCGTCAGCATTCTTGCGATCATGCTCATCTACCTGATCCTCGGGCAGGGTTCAGGCGGATTCGTGCTCTCGGTGGCCGATAACGTGACCAAGTTCGCAAGCTCAGTTCCGACACCAAGCCTGGTCGGGATGGCGCTTGTTCTCGGGGTCATCTACCTGATGATGAATCGGCTGCGACGGTAGAAGCGGATCAACGCGCGGCGTTCGGCGGTGGCGGACCGCGCGGCTTTGGCGTAAAAGGCGGCAAGCCTTCCGTGAAAGCCGCCTCGTCGTGCCTGTTTCGAAATTGAGCCGCCGTGAATTTATCATCGCCACCGCCGGCGGTGTGCTGACCTCTGCCCTTCCCGCCTTTGCGGCTAAACCTTATTCATTCAAGCTGGGCGCTTTCGAATTGACCGTGGTAAGCGACGGTCATCTCGTATTGCCGACGAGCTTTCTCGCGCCAGATGCCCCGCCTGCCGAACGCGATGCCCTGCTCAGAGCGGCGGGTGAGACCGGGTCGCAGTACAATTCACCCACCAATGTCACGCTGGTCAGGACCGGCGAGGAACTGATCCTTGTCGACATGGGTTCCGGCGATCGCTTCATGCCTACCGCGGGCAGGCTCTGGGACAATCTGAAGGAAGCGGGCATCGACAGGCACAAAATCACGAAGGTCGTTTTCACTCACGGCCATCCCGACCATCTCTGGGGAGCCGTCGACGAACTCGACGAAATGACGTTATCCGATGCGACGTTTTTCGTCGCCGGCGCGGAGTGGGACTTCTGGACCGGGGAGAATGCCGCGCGCGGGCTTCCGGCCGAACGGGCGGGTTTCGTGACGGGGGCGCGGCGCAATTACGCCGCGATCAAAGACAGGCTGAAGATCGTCCGGCCAGGCCACGAGATCGTGTCAGGCTTACGTGTCATCGACACCGCCGGTCACACGCAGGGGCACATTTCTCTCGAACTCGCCGGCAGCGACGGACTGATCATCGGTGGCGACGCGCTCACACATCCCCTCATTTCATTCCGTCATCCGGAATGGAAGACAGCGGCTGACCACGTGCCCGAGCAGGCAATCAACACCCGCCGCAGGCTGCTCGACCGTCTGGCTTCCGAGCACCTCAGGATCATCGGGTTTCACCTCCCCTATCCGGGCATCGGCATGGTCGAGCGCAAGGACGCAGCCTACCGTTTCGTGCCGCTCGCCACGTAGAGGCGTCGTCGCGCGCTCGGGCCATCCGGGGCGCCGCAAGGGCGGACTGGAATCCACCCGCAGACTCGTTCACTTCCGGATTACAGGCTCGCGCCATCGGCGCGTCTCGGAATGACTATCTCGCCACGGCGAGTGGCTCAGGCGGTCTCGCGGAGCGCCACGCCCTTTTCTTTCAGGCTCTGCTGCAATTCGCCGGCCTGAAACATCTCGCGAACGATGTCGCACCCGCCGACGAATTCGCCTTTCACATAGAGCTGAGGGATTGTCGGCCAATTGGAGTAGCTCTTGATGCCATTGCGGATCTCGTCCGACTCGAGCACGTTGATGCCTTTGTAGGTGACGCCAAGATGATCGAGGATCTGGACCACCTGTCCGGAAAAACCGCACATTGGAAATTGCGGCGTGCCTTTCATAAACAGCACGACGTCATTTCCCTTCACTTCATTGTCGATGAATTGCTCGATGCCCATGGAATCTCATCCTGTTGCGCGGCATAACCACGTCTGTTGAGGATATATGTAGCAGGGAACGGCGCGCCAACCCAAGAGGGGACGTCTGATTATTCATGGTTTTGGCGCAAAAAACGTACCTTCCACTTCAAAAATGTCGTCCTGATTGAGTTTCGCCACCTCGACAATGGTGCGCGGCGGACAGGCGGCGGCGCCCCAGAGCTCTGCCTGAACCTTGTTCACCAGCGGCCGCAGCCGATGCATGTCCGTGACATAGACCGTAAGGCGGACGCAATCGGTAAGACTCGCACCTTCGGACTCCGCAATGTGCTTCATATTGGCAAAGGCCTGCCGAATTCGCGCCTCGTCGCCCTCGCAGAACGCGTTGGTGAGCGGATCAATACCGCGCATGCCGGCCACGAAGATGAAATCACCGGCCCGTGCACCGAGGCTCCAGGTTCCTGTCGGCGATATCGCCCCGGCGGGCGAAAGGACGCGCACGCCGTGGCGCGACTTCATCAGGGCGTGCCGGTCTGCAGGGCCAGCGCATGCAGCATCCCGCCCATCTGCCCCTTCAGAGCTTCATAAACGATCTGGTGCTGCTGCACCCGCGACTTGCCCTTGAACGAGGCTGAGATCACGGTCGCGGCATAGTGGTCGCCATCACCCGCAAGGTCGCGAATTGTCACCTGCGCGTCCGGAATGTGCGCCTTGATCAGCCGCTCGATTTCGACGGCATCCATCGCCATCGCTGGTCCTCGCATGCCTATGGCTCGCCAGCCATGTAGGCGGGCAGCCATGATTCGAAACGCTCTCGCAGAATCGAGACTAGGATGGGGCGCTCGCCAGCAAGCGTCAACGTGTCGCCTCCAGTTCGGCCGATGATCCACACCGGCACGCTCGCTTCCCTCGCGCGCGCCAGCAGGGAGTCGACCGTGGCGGCGGCTACAGTGATGACATAGCGGGCCTGGTCCTCGCCGAACCAGTGTGCGTGCGCGGGTACATCGTCGGGCGCCGAGGCTAGTTCCGCGCCGATGCCGGAGGCAATTGCCATTTCCGCAACCCCCACCAGCAGTCCGCCGTCCGAGAGATCGTGTGCCGCGGTTGCCGAACCGTCCAGAATGAGGTTGCGGATAAAATCGCCGTTCTCCCGCTCTTCGATCAGGTCGACCGGAGGCGGAGCACCCTCCTCGCGGCCGCAGAGTTCGCGCAAATACATCGCTTGTCCTAGCCAACCCCTCGTTTCGCCGACGAGCAGGATTATTTCGCCGGCTCGCTTGAACGCGAGCGTCGCCGATTTCGAAAAATCGTCGAGCAGTCCGACGCCGCCGATGGATGGCGTCGGCAGGATCGCGCGTCCATTCGTCTCGTTGTAGAGCGAGACATTGCCGGACACGACCGGAAACTCGAGGGCCTTGCAGGCTTCCGCGATGCCGCGGACGCAGCCGACGAACTGCCCCATGATCTCCGGCCGCTCGGGATTTCCGAAGTTGAGATTGTCGGTGATTGCGAGCGGCCTGGCGCCCACGGCCGTGAGATTACGCCAACATTCCGCCACCGCCTGCTTGCCACCTTCGAACGGATCGGCCTCGCAATAACGCGGCGTCACGTCAGTCGCGAGCGCAAGGCCCTTCGGTCCCTCCTCGATGCGCACGACTGCGGCATCTCCGCCGGGCCGCTGCACGGTGTTGCCGAGAATGACATGGTCGTATTGCTCGAAGACCCACCGTTTCGAGCAGAGATCGGGTGCGGCAAGCAATCTTTCGAGTGCCTCGATCGTGCCGACTGGCGCAACCACGCTCTCTGCTTCAATCGGCTTCGGTTTCGGCGCTGTTACGAAAGGCCGCTTGTACTCCGGGGCCTGATCGCCGAGCTCCTTGATGGGCAGATCGGCCATGGTCTCCCCGCGGTGGCGAACGATGAAACGCTTCGACGGCGTGGTCTCGCCGACGATCGCGAAGTCGAGACCCCACTTGCGGAAGATCTCCTCGGCTTCCGGTTCTTTCTCGGGCTTGAGCACCATGAGCATGCGCTCCTGGCTCTCCGACAGCATCATCTCGTAGGCGGTCATCCCGGCTTCACGGCACGGCACCTTGTCGAGATCGAGTGTCACGCCGAGATTGCCTTTTGCGCCCATCTCCACCGCTGAGCAGGTCAGCCCGGCGGCGCCCATGTCCTGAATTGCGATGACACAGCCTTTTTGCATGATCTCGAGGCAGGCTTCGAGCAACAGCTTCTCCGAGAAGGGATCCCCAACCTGCACGGTTGGCCGTTTGGCTTCTGCATCCTCGGCGAACTCCGCCGATGCCATGGAGGCGCCGTGGATGCCGTCGCGCCCGGTTTTCGAGCCGAGATAGACGATTGGCATGCCTACGCCGGAAGCCGCCGCGTAGAAGATTTGATCCTTGCGCGCGATGCCCACAGCCATTGCATTCACAAGGCAATTGCCGTCATAGCGCGGATGAAAGCGAACGGATCCGCCGACGGTCGGCACCCCGAACGAATTCCCGTAGCCGCCGATTCCGGCCACGACGCCGGAAACAAGGTGGCGCGTCTTGGGATGCGACGGCGCCCCGAATGACAGTGCATTAAGGCAGGCGATGGGCCGCGCGCCCATGGTGAACACGTCGCGCAGGATTCCACCCACCCCCGTGGCCGCGCCCTGGTACGGCTCGATGTAGCTGGGGTGGTTATGGCTCTCCATCTTGAACACGCAGGCGAGCCCGTCGCCGATATCGATCACGCCGGCATTCTCGCCAGGCCCCTGGATGACCCATGGCGCGCTCGTCGGCAGCGTGCGCAGATGCACTTTCGACGACTTGTATGAGCAGTGCTCGTTCCACATCGCAGAGAAGATACCGAGCTCGGTGAGCGATGGCTCGCGGCCAATGAGCTTCAGGATGCGCTCGTACTCGTCTGGCTTGAGGCCGTGCTCGGCAATCAGCTCGGGTGTGATGGGGGTGGTTTTCGCGATCACTTTATTTCCATCATGGCCGGGCTTGTACTGGCCATCCGAGTCCTAACCGACTTCGTTTACGCAAGGCGTGGATCTCGGCACAAGGCCGAACACGACGCCGAATCTCACGCCGCTTTCGCCAAATGATCCGCAAGCCCAGCAAAAAGTCCACGCCCGTCGGTCGGCCCAATGGCGGCTTCGACGTGGTTTTCGGGATGCGGCATCATGCCGAGTATATTGCCGCGCTCATTGAGAATGCCCGCGATGGCATTGATCGCACCGTTGTGATTCCAGTTTGGATCAATCATGCCATCGGGCGAAGAATAGCGGAACAAGACGCGCTGCTCGCCTTCGAGCCTAGCGATGGTCTCGCCGTCCGCGATGTAGTTGCCTTCGCCATGAGCAACGGGCACGCGGATCACCTGCCCCGCATTGTAACCGCGGGTGAACGGGGTGTCGGAACGCTCCACGCGCAGAAACACGTCGCGGCAGATGAAGCGCAGATTTTCATTGCGCATAAGAACGCCAGGCAGGAGACCAGCCTCGCAGAGAATCTGGAACCCGTTGCATACGCCGAGAACCAGTCCGCCCTTTTCCGCATGTGCGCGCACCGCATTCATCACCGGGCTGCGCGCTGCGATGGCGCCGCAGCGCAGGTAATCGCCGTAGGAAAATCCGCCCGGAATGACGACGAGATCCGTGCCGGACGGGAGTTCCGTCTCGGCATGCCAGACCATGGTCGGCTCGCGGCCAGAAATGAGCCGCAGCGTGCGTGCCATGTCGCGCTCGCGATTAATGCCGGGAAAGACAAGGACGACGGCTTTCATCCCAGCACATCCACCTTGTAGTTTTCGATCACCGTGTTCGCGAGCAGCCTGTCCGCCGCCTGGTTGAGCAGCGCCTCAGCCTTGGCGCGGTCGCCGCCTTCAATCTCAATGTCGAACACCTTGCCCTGCCGCACGCTGGACACGCCGGCAATACCAAGTGAGCGCAGCGCGCCCTCTATCGCCTTGCCCTGAGGGTCGAGAATGCCGGACTTAAGGGTAACGGTGACGCGAGCTTTCATAGCGGCTTTTCTGGCGATTCCGGCATCAAGGACCTGACCTAGCACCGGCCACCGGAGGCCTCAACCACGCGGATGATCCCTGCACAGGTCATCTCGCCGCGGGCTCTTTTCAAGGTGTTCACTCGGCCCCCGCGCATAACGCGCAATCCAAAACGGGCGCCATGTGGCGCATCGAATCAGGCAATGACCCTGAGGCCGGAGAGTTCGCACCGACTCCGCTGACGGCCCCAATATCTGCGCCCCATGGCAATACCGTCTCAAGGCGGCATGGTCGCAGAGCCGCCACGAACTGCTCCCAGTTCGCTGCCCGGGCAGGGACGAGCGGCTGAATAATGTGCGCCTTAGCCCTTCACCAGAACCGGGCCAGTGCCCTGTGGACGTTCGCCTTCGCTCATAATGCCGAGGCGCTTGGCAACTTCCGTGTAAGCCTCGACCAGCCCACCGAGGTCGCGGCGAAAGCGGTCCTTGTCCAGCTTGTCGTTCGTCTTAATGTCCCACAACCGGCAGCTGTCGGGCGAAATCTCGTCGGCGACGACAATGCGCATCACGTCATTCTCCCACAGCCGTCCGGTTTCCATCTTGAAGTCCACCAGGCGGATGCCGACGCCAAGGAAAAGTCCGGAGAGAAAATCGTTGACGCGGATGGCGAGCGCCATGATGTCGTCGATCTCCTGCGGGCTCGCCCAGCCGAACGCGGTGATGTGCTCTTCCGAGACCATCGGATCGTTGAGCTTGTCATTCTTGTAGTAGAACTCGATGATCGAGCGCGGCAGCTGCGTGCCCTCCTCGATGCCCAGTCGCTGCGCCAGCGAGCCGGCGGCCACATTGCGTACCACGACCTCGAGCGGAATGATCTCCACCTCCCGGATCAATTGCTCGCGCATGTTGAGTCGGCGGATGAAATGCGTCGGCACCCCAATATCATTGAGGTGCTGGAACACGTATTCGGAGATGCGATTGTTGAGAACGCCCTTGCCCTCGATCACCTCATGCTTCTTGGCATTGAAGGCGGTCGCGTCATCCTTGAAGTGCTGAATCAGCGTTCCCGGCTCCGGGCCTTCATACAGGACCTTCGCCTTGCCCTCGTAGATGCGGCGACGGCGGCTCATGGGCGTGTACCGTGGTTTGTGAAAGTCCATCGGATTGCCGTGGCTCCTTGTTGTGCGACTTGCAAGATCCGCGGCTGCGGCACCGGACTGGAAGCGCTGGACGCGCCAGCGGCCCGGACACCAAGCAAACCTACCCGATCGGTTGCGGCAGCACAATCGCGCGACGCTGACGTTTTCCACTCCGCAATTTAGCCGCAAAGCCGCAGCCCCATGTTGCCTTGACGCTGCGCCAGCGATATGCAAGGCCGCAGCGAACGACGCGTGTATGCGATCCTGATGCTTGCAGATTGAGAGGGCGGCATGGCCACAACATTCGACAAGCGCGAGGAAGGTTTCGAGAAACAATTCGCACATGACGAGGAACTCCGTTTCAAGGCGACGGCCCGGCGTAACAAGCTGGTGGGCCTCTGGGCGGCAGGAATTCTCGGCAAGAGTGGCGCGGAGGCGGAGGCCTATGCCAAGGAAGTCGTGCTTTCCGACTTCGAGGAAGCAGGCGACAGCGACGTCGTGCGTAAGGTGATGAACGATTTGCAGCCGAAAGGTATCACCGAGCAGGACGTCCGGGCCAAGATGGTCGAGTTTCTCACGCAGGCAATCGAGCAGGTGAAAAAGACCGGCTGACATTTTGCCTGAGGGCGCACGCCGGCGCGCGGATTGCTATCATTCTCCATTTCACGGCTTCGGCAGCGGCGCCGCGCGCGCGACAGCATGGGGGACGGCAATGACCTATTCTGCTTTTGCGCTCGCCCGCCGCCTGCACGCGGGCGATACCATTTTTGCAAGCTGGTGCATGATGGGCTCTATCATGGCCGCGGAAACGATCGCCCGCGAGGGTTTTGCCGCGGTCGTTCTCGATGCCCAGCACGGCCTGTGGGAAACGGCGTCGCTGATAGGCGGAATCGCTGCAGTCAATCACGCCGGCTCGGCGCCGTGCGTCCGCGTGCCGCTTGACGGTTTCGCGATGGTCTCGCGCGCACTCGACTTCGGCGCCGAGGCGGTTATCGCGCCGATGATAAACACCCCAGGCGATGCGCATCGGCTGGCTGCCGCCGCGAAATATCCGCCCCTGGGCGAGCGAAGCTGGGGGCCGATCCGAGCCATCCCGCTGCAGAGCCCGCGCACGGCAGCGGTAGACTATATGCGCGAGGCGAACGAAGGCACCCTCGCCTTCGCCATGATTGAAACGGCCGGTGCGCTCGCCGAAGTCGACGCGATTGCCGCAACGCCCGGCATCGACGGGCTGTTCGTCGGCCCGTACGATCTCGCTACCGCATTGAGCAAGGGCGGCGCGCAGGACCTGCAGGCACCCCGCGTCGACGAGGCGATCGACAGGATCTCCGCTGCGGCGTGCAAGGCGGGCAGAATTCCTGGCATCTACTGCCGCGATGCGGAGGCAGCCGTCGCGATGGCCGGCCGTGGCTTCCGCTTTGTCATCGCAGGCAATGATCACACGACCTTGCGTGCGGCGACGGTGGCGCAGCTCAAGGTCCTGAAAGGCTGACCTGCATTGCGCGCGCTCGGGCCGAACGGTTGAAGCCATTCGGTCAGCTGTCGCCTGCGCTTCTTCCGCTGATCCCGGGTCATATCAACTGCAGCGATGACGAGCGACAGTCAACGCGCCGACGAGTAACACGGAAGGAAGAACGACGAGCAACAGCTTTTACTTCGTCGTCACGACGATGTGGGCCAAAGAGTCGAGCACGCGACCGACATCGCTTTCGACGTCCGCACCCTTGACTTCGCATAGACGATAGCCGCGCGCCGCAAGATAGGCGCGCCTTTCCGTGCGCGTGCGGCCGGCATCGTCCGTTTCACAGGCAGGCGCGAGATCGATCACGCATCGCAATGGAAAGGAGACGAAATCGGCAATGTACGGGCCAATCGGCACCTGTCGCTTAAAGCCGCGGCCGGCGAAACGCCGATCGTTCACGATCGCGTGCCAGAGGATGCGTTCGGCCTCGGTTGGGTTGCGCCTGAGCAGCCGCGCCAGTCCGCGCACTGGACCGCGTTCGCCGGGAACGCGACCCCCGCCATGGGCGGCAAGCAGTTCGCGCAGCTGCTGTGCTTCCGAGGCGTCGAGCACGCCGCCGCGCGCGGGACCCTTGCGGCCCTGCGCGATCGCATTGATCACGCCGTGCAGCGTGCGGATGTCCTGCTGCGTCGGCGCCATGCGCTGGAAGATGTTACGCAGATTGATACTCATCGTTCCGCGTTTTTCCTCCGGCCGGAAGAATTCGACGCGCTCGAGCTCGCGCTCGAGATCAGAGAAGAATGCGTCCAGCTGCTGCTTGGCCGCTGGCGGCGATTTTTGCGGCGTTGAAAATGGCAGCTCGTCACCGCCCGCATGCCTGAACCATTCATAGGCGATGATGACCACCGCCTGCGCGAGATTGAGCGACGCGAAGGCCGGATTGACCGGGAGCGTGACGATACGGTCGGCCAGGGCAACCTCGTAGTTCTCGAGCCCGATGCGCTCGCGCCCGAAAACGATTGCGACGTTTTCTCCCGCCCCAATCCGCGCCGCCATCTCTTCCGCAGCATCCGCCGCCGAGATCACCGGCTTGGCCTGGTCGTGATTGCGCGCCGTAGTGGCGAGGACGAAATTGCAGTCGCCGACCGCCTCCTTGAGGCTGGCGTGGAGCGTTGCGGCATCGAGCACGCGGTTTGCGCCGGCAGCCATCACCCGGGCGCGCTGGTTGGGCCAGCCTTGCTGCGGATTGACCAGCCGCAGCCGCGACAAGCCGAAATTGGCCATCGCCCGCGCGGCGGCGCCGATATTTTCGCCGAGCTGCGGCTCGACAAGCACCACCGCCGGCGCAGGCGTCTCGATCCAGCGCTTCGTCTTGTCGGTGCCAGCCCCGGGCATGCGTTCCTCCGAGCGCGGTATACAGTTCCGGATGCAGCAGGGAAAGAACGCAAGACTGCCCGCTTTCGCACTGCTGTTCAGGGTGGTATAGGGGCGCGCGCCGGACCCAATCCCTCCTGTCGGCACGATTTCAAAAAGGTTCTATCGGCAATGGCGAAGATCAAGGTTGCAAATCCCGTCGTCGAAATGGACGGCGACGAGATGACGCGCATTATCTGGCAGCTGATCAAGGAGAAGCTGATCCACCCCTATCTCGACATCAACCTTCTCTATTACGATCTCAGCGTCCAGAAGCGCGACGAGACCGACGATCAGATCACCATTGATGCCGCCAACAAGACCAAGGAGGTGGGCGTCGCAGTCAAATGCGCCACGATCACCCCGGATGAAGCACGGGTGAAGGAGTTCAACCTCAAGAAGATGTGGCGATCGCCGAACGGCACCATCCGCAACATCATCGGCGGCGTCATTTTCCGGGAGCCGATCATTTGCAGGAACGTACCGCGCCTGGTGCCCGGTTGGACGCAGCCGATCGTGATCGGCCGTCACGCCTATGGCGATCAATACCGCGCAACTGACATCCGCGTTCCGGAAAAAGCCAAGCTCACGCTGAGTTACGTCACGCCCGACGGCAAAAAGGTAGAGCACGAGGTGTTTGAATTCCCCGGCTCCGGCGTCGCCCTGTCGATGTACAATCTCGATAACTCGATCCGCGACTTCGCCATGGCCTCCTTCAACTTCGGCCTCTCGCGCGGCTACCCGGTCTATCTGTCGACCAAAAACACCATTTTGAAAGTCTATGACGGCCGCTTCAAGGACATCTTCCAGGAAATCTACGACAGGCAATTCAAGGCGGAGTTCGAAAAAAGGAAGCTCACATACGAGCACCGCCTGATCGATGACATGGTAGCGGCGGCGCTCAAATGGTCCGGCGGCTATGTCTGGGCCTGCAAGAACTATGACGGCGACGTGCAGTCGGACATCGTGGCGCAGGGATTTGGCTCGCTTGGCCTGATGACCTCAGTGCTGATGACGCCGGACGGCAAGATCGTGGAGTCTGAAGCCGCGCACGGAACGGTGACGCGCCATTACCGCGAACATCAGAAGGGCAACGAGACCTCGACGAACTCGATTGCCTCGATCTTCGCATGGACGCGCGGTCTCGCTCATCGCGCCAAGCTCGACAGCAACGACGCCCTGGCGAAGTTCGCCACTACCCTGGAGAAAGTTTGCGTCGACACGGTCGAGAGCGGATACATGACGAAGGATCTCGCGCTCCTGGTCGGTGCCGACCAGAAATGGCTGTCGACGACCGGCTTCCTCGACAAGATCGACGCCAACTTGAAGAAAGCCATGGCAGCTTGATTTCTTCGTTGCGGCTGCCGCGGGCAACGGGCTAGCTCGACGTCGTTTCGCGGCCTTCGGCGATGCGTGCCATGGCGTCGTTGCGCATGTCGGCCACGCGGCGCGAGACTGCGTCCTCCGGAAGCTCGAGTCCCTCGAGCAGGCGGGCGGCGAGTTGAAGGCTCGCTTCGACGGTCTCCGGAATGACGTCCATGGCGCCAAGTCCGATCAGGCGCGCGGCGTGCTCCGGGGTCGCTGCACGGGCGAAGACCAGTGCCGCCGGGTTGATCTTCCTTGCCGCTTCGACCATCCGCTCGGCGGCGCGTGCATTGTTCACGGTGACAACGAAGGCCCTGGCGCGTTGCCCACCGACCCGCTCGAGCAGTTCCGATCGCCCGGCGTCGCCGAAATAGATCATGTTGCGCTCTCCGCGGAGGCGATTCACCAGTTCGCCATTCGTGTCGAGAGCGACACAGTCGACGCCTTCTGCTTCGAGCGCCTGCGCGACCAGGAGGCCGACCCGCCCGCAGCCGCCGATCACGACGTGGTCGGCGAGATCGGCAACCTCCGGTCCGGGCGCATGTTTGCCGTGGTCGCTTTGCTCCAGCCGCGTCGCCAAAACACGCCCGGCGCCCGCGATCATCGGCGTGAGCAGCATGCTCAACCCGACGAGCGCCACAGCATCCGCGGCAAGCCTTGGCGGAAGCAGAGGGCCGGCGACTCCGGTCTGCGCAACGCCGATGACAACGAAGGCGAATTCGCTGGCCTGTGACAGCAGCAACGCAAGCTCAGCCGACGCCGACCGGGTGACACCGAACAAGCGCGTGACCCCGTAGATAATCGCAGCCTTCCCAATCATGAGGCCCGCCACCGCGAAGATGATCCAACCGGCGTCCTGGGAGATAGCAACAAGATCGATATTGGTGCCCACGGTGATGAAGAAGATGCCGAGTAGCAGGCCTTTGAACGGCTCCAGATCGATCTCAATGCTGTGCCGTGCTTCGCTTTCGCTGAGCAGCAGACCAGCGAGAAAGGCGCCCAGTGCAGCCGAGAGGCCTGCAGCGGAAGTACCCAATGAAAATCCGAGAAGGATCAGAAGCGCGATTGCGACGATCAGATCGCGGCTGCCGGTACGCACGGCAGAACGCAGCAGCGGACGCGCAACGAACCGCCCAAGCAGCATGACCGCCATCACTGCAAGGAATGCGCCGACGAAGGGGCGCACCAGCGCTACGATGCTGCCACCATCGCCCCCGGAAAGCACGCCGACGACGAACAGGATCGGCACCACCATCATGTCCTGGAACAGCAGCACCGAAAGCGCGATGCGGCCGGTCAGATGCGCGGCCCGGCGCTGCTCGATGAGGAGCTGCATGACGATCGCCGTCGAGGATAAAGCGAGGCACAGCCCAAGCACCACGCCCACGGGCGGAGCCTCGATAAACGCTCGCACCGCCACTCCGATCGCGAGTGTGGTGAGCGCGACTTGCGCGAGCCCCACCCCGAGGACGTATCGCCTCAACTGCCAGAGCCGCAGCAGCGAAAGTTCCAGACCGAGCAGAAACAGCAGAAAAATGATTCCGGCCTCGGCGAGCGGAGCTCCCCGTTCCGGATCGTCGAAGGTGATGTAAGC
Source organism: Pseudolabrys sp. (assembly GCA_035718275.1). Classification (GTDB taxonomy): domain Bacteria; phylum Pseudomonadota; class Alphaproteobacteria; order Rhizobiales; family Xanthobacteraceae; genus Pseudolabrys. Next base: position 50,566 of record DASTHI010000043.1, read on the forward strand.
AAGCCAGGGATATTCGCCAGCAAGCCGGCCGAGGCCGTGCGGTCCAAGAACCACACCGGCTATCAGAAAGCCGAGCACCGTGCCGATGCGCACGCGATGAAAGAGCGGGACAACGATGCCGGCGACGACCAGGAATATGATCAGGCCCTTGAGGCCTTCCGCGTACGGCACTGCGCGACCTCTCCTTGTCTGGCGAGCTTTGCCAGCCGTGGGAGTAAAGGGCCCACATCACGTGCTCCGGCGATCATGCCGAAGCAGTTTCAATAATAACCGAACCGGATGGACCGCAGGCAAATGCAAATGGGCATGGATCAGCCCGTCATCGCGATCCTTGACGTCTTCGGTCTTTGAAAAGAGCGAATTTTTGGTGCTGGCCGGGCACGCCACCGCTCGCCCCATCGAGAGGGCACACTTGTCATTTCGAGCGAGCGCCTCAGCGCGAGACCTGGGAACGAGCGCTCGGCAGCATATCGAGAGGGCACGGCGTACTGATCACCGGCAAACGCGGGAGGCTGACAATGAGGCGGAGCCTTAGGCGCCGAGCGCAGCCTCAATGGCTTCCAGCGCTGCTTGCGCCTTCGATCCGTCGGGTCCGCCAGCTTGCGCCATGTCGGGCCGCCCACCGCCGCCTTTTCCGCCGAGAACCTCGGCGCCTTTTCGAACCAGATCCACGGCGTTGAATCGTTTGGTAAGATCATCGGTAACGCCGACCACGATGCCCGCCTTGCCGTCTTCAGCAGTGGCGACGATGGCCACGACGCCGGACCCGACCTGGCGCTTCCCCTCGTCCGCAAGGCTGCGCAGGTCCCTTAGCTCGACGCCGGACACCGTGCGGGCGAGCAGCTTGACGCCGTTCACCTGCCGCAAATCAGAGGCTTCGCCCCCCGGGCGACTGCCGCCCATTGCGAGTTTCTTTTTGGCCTCAGAGAGATCGCGCTCGAGCTTCCTACGCTCCTCGATCAACGCGCCGATGCGCCCCGGCATCTCTTCAAGCGGAACTTTAAGCTCTGCAGCTGCCGCTTTAACGACTTGAAGCTGTTTGTGAGCTGCCTTGCGGGCCGAATGTCCGGTCAGCGCCTCGATCCGTCGCACCCCAGCAGCAACGCCCGACTCACCGACGAGCGAAATGATACCAATATCGCCGGTCCGTCGCACATGGGTACCGCCACAGAGTTCAACCGACCACCCCATCGTGTTGCCGCCGCCCTCTCCCATGGCAACCACGCGCACTTCATCGCCATATTTTTCTCCGAACAGCGCACGCGCGCCGGATGCGATCGCGTCGTCCACAGCCATCAGGCGCGTTGTCACAGGCGCGTTCTGTAGGACGACATCGTTAGCGATATCCTCAACCCTCTCGATCTCCTCGGCGGACATCGGCTTGGGATGGGAGAAGTCGAAGCGCAGACGATCCGGTGCAACAAGCGAACCCTTCTGGGCGACATGGTCGCCGAGCACCTGACGCAGTGCCTCGTGCAGTAGATGCGTTGCGGAATGATTCTGCCGGACGGCGCTGCGCCGCGCGTGGTCAACCTCGAGCAGCAGCGGATCGCCTACCCTGATCGAACCCTGCCTGACCGTCACCATGTGGGCGATTAGATCGCCGGCCTTTTTCTGCGTGTCGGAGACGTTGAGGCTGACGCCCTCGCGCCGCATCTCGCCCGTGTCGCCAACCTGTCCCCCGCTTTCGCCATAAAACGGGGTCTGGTTCATGACGACGGCGCCGCTCTCGCCGGTCCTGAGCTCGGCGACCTCTTTGCCATCCTTGACGAGAGCGGCAACAATTCCTTCGGCGGTTTCGGTTTCATAGCCGAGAAACTCGGTCGCGCCGATCCTGTCCCGCAGGGCGAACCATACCGTCTCCTGCGCGGCCTCGCCGGAGCCCGCCCACGATGCGCGCGCTTTTTCGCGCTGGCGTTCCATGGCGTCCGTGAATGAGGCGATATCGACGGAAATTCCGCGCGAGCGTAGGGCATCCTGCGTGAGATCGAGCGGAAACCCGTAGGTGTCATAGAGCGTGAAAGCCGTCTCGCCGTCGAACATCGCGCCTTTCTTGAGCCCGGCGCTTTTTGCCTCGAGGATGGCGAGCCCGCGTTCGAGCGTCCTGCGAAAGCGCGTCTCCTCCAGCTTGAGCGTCTCGCTGATCAAAGGCTCGGCTCGCACGAGCTCCGGATAGGCCTGCCCCATTTCGCGGCTCAGCGCCGGCACCAGCTTCCACATCAGCGGCTCTTTGGCGCCCAGCAGCTCGGCATGACGCATTGCGCGCCGCATGATGCGCCGCAGGACGTAGCCGCGACCCTCATTCGAGGGCAGCACGCCGTCGGCAATGAGAAATGCCGAGGCGCGCAGGTGATCAGCGATTACACGGTGAGATGCTTTTTGCGGACCTTCGGCATCGATTCCGGTCAGCGCGGCAATGGCGCGGATCAGGGTGGCGAACAGGTCTATGGCATAGTTGTCGTGCGTGCCCTGCAGCACCGCGGCAATCCGCTCAAGCCCCATGCCGGTATCTATCGAGGGCCGCGGAAGGTCGACGCGCTTTCCACCCTCGAGTTGCTCGTATTGCATGAACACGAGATTCCATATCTCGATGAAGCGGTCGCCATCGGCGTCGGCCGAGCCCGGCGGACCGCCGGGAATCTGGGGGCCGTGATCGTAGAAGATTTCCGAACAAGGGCCGCAAGGACCGGTGTCGCCCATCGCCCAGAAATTGTCGGACCCCGCAATGCGCAGGATCTTGCTCTCGGGCAGCCCGCTAATTTTCTTCCAGAGTCTGAACGCGTCATCGTCGTCGATATAGACAGTGACGAGAAGCCGGTCCTTCGGTAGCGCGAAATCTCTTGTGACGAGGCTCCAGGCGAGCTCGATCGCGCGTTCCTTGAAGTAGTCGCCGAAGGAGAAGTTGCCCAGCATCTCGAAAAAGGTGTGGTGGCGGGCGGTGTAGCCGACATTATCGAGATCGTTATGCTTGCCGCCGGCGCGCACGCATTTCTGGGCCGTGACCGCGCGCGTGTAAGAGCGTTTTTCCAGCCCGGTGAACACGTTCTTGAATTGGACCATGCCCGCGTTCGTGAACATGAGGGTCGGATCGTTGCGAGGCACGAGAGAGGAGGACGCGACCACCTGATGGCCGTGGCGGGCAAAGAAATCGAGAAAGCTCTTGCGGATGTCGTTGACGCCGCTCATTTGCGAAAATCGCATTCCCTGCCCGGATTGAAGGCCCGCGGCACTTGTCCTTATCACAGGCTATTTAGCGGTGGGGGTCGCGTAAGTCTAGGAAGCGGCGGCTCCGCGGACTGCGGTGATGTGCGGCTCGCCGGACTTTGTGCTGTCGCGACGAGAGCCGGGTCAACCAGATGGCGATATGCCGCTCTCCAACTCGGCTCGGGTCATGCGAAGGCATTCCCAAACGTCCCAATCGGAGGCGCGCATCGCCCCCGTCCTCGGTGGCGGCCGCTTTACGCAGCCGGGTGCCGACGGGGGCGAACGCATGACGCATCGCGCAGTACGACGCGTCATCTGGCGATACGCGTTACCGGAATGGTGCGGCGGATAACACCAGGCGCCGCCGCCTCGCCTTACTTGCAGCTCTGGCAAGAACCGCCTGTCGCTTGGCGCAGATTTCTTGTCGTCCACGACGCGCGACCACAGCGTTCTCTGCCACTTCAATTAGCGCCTTTCAGATTTCCGTTTTCGACCTGATCGGTGTGGCACATTTTCAATGGCCCGGGGCGGTGCTGCTTGCGCCCCGCTCTTCAGACTTTTCCCTTTGATCGCGCCATTCTCCCCCGCTCCCTTTTCTCGTTGCTCTCGACTTCTCCTGGCGCTCACAGAAGGTGCCTTCGCCTTGCGGATCTTTTCACCACTGTCTTTCGGACACTTTGTCTTCGCAGTTCTCGGCTTGCCTTTGGTCGATCCGACCTTTGCCCCTTCTTCGATTACCGGTTCTGTGAGCAGCCCGGAAACAGGCCTTGGCTGGATCGGTTCGGTCGATGCCGCTGGTGTCGGTTGGGTCGGCTTGGGCAGGACAGGCAGCGGCTCGAGCCGCACCTGCGTCGATTCTTCGCTCAGTTCAGCTACGCCGGGCTCGCGAAGTCCAACTCCGGATGGCTGCGTCGTGACAACGCCATCCGGCGGCCCATCATCCTTTCAAGCCTCCGCCGCCTCGTCATCGTCATCCCTGACTTCGCCAGCCATGATCGCTTCCGCAATCAGACCTGCATTCTGGCGCACGGCCGCCTCGATCTTGTTGGCGACGTCCGGGTTTTCCTTGAGAAACTGCTTGGCGTTCTCGCGACCTTGTCCGATGCGCTGGCTGTCATAGGAGAACCAGGCGCCGGACTTCTCCACGACGCCCGCCTTGACACCGAGGTCGATCAGCTCGCCGGTCTTGGAAACACCCTCGCCATACATGATGTCGAATTCGACTTGCTTGAATGGCGGCGCCAGCTTGTTTTTCACCACCTTGACGCGGGTCTGGTTTCCGACAACCTCGTCGCGCTCCTTGATCGCGCCGATGCGGCGGATATCGAGACGCACCGAGGCGTAGAATTTCAGCGCGTTACCGCCTGACGTCGTTTCCGGCGAGCCATACATGACGCCGATCTTCATGCGGATCTGGTTGATGAAAATCACCATCGTGCGCGAGCGCGAGATCGATGCCGTCAGCTTGCGCAAAGCCTGACTCATCAGGCGCGCCTGGGAGCCCGGCTGCACGTCGCCGATTTCGCCCTCGAGCTCGGAGCGGGGCACCAGGGCAGCCACCGAGTCGACAACCAGAACGTCAATGGCGCCGGAGCGGACAAGCGTGTCGGCTATTTCCAGCGCCTGCTCGCCGGCATCGGGCTGGGAAATCAGAAGATCGTCGACATTCACGCCGAGCTTGCGGGCATACACAACATCGAGCGCATGCTCGGCATCGACGAATGCGCAGATGCCGCCTTTCTTCTGCGCTTCGGCAATCGTATGCAGCGCGAGCGTCGTTTTTCCCGATGATTCCGGCCCATAAATCTCCACTACCCGGCCTCGCGGCAAGCCGCCTATCCCGAGGGCGATATCGAGGCCCAACGAGCCCGAGGAAATGGCCTCAACGTCCATGGCCTTGTCGTTTTTGCCGAGCTTCATGACCGAGCCCTTGCCGAACTGACGTTCAATCTGGCTGAGCGCAGCAGACAGGGCTTTCGACTTATCCATGGATGATCCTTCAACGAGACGCAGGGCAGGCTGACTCATGATGTCGCGCTCCTTATGGCGGGGATTCGACCCCCCGACAACGCGGCCCCTGCCGCGCTACCGGAATCAATGAAGAGCAATACCGTACACTATTTGTTCTCTGTTCGCAATATGTTCTCTGTCGGAGATTCGGTACTGGCCTGTTTCGACCCCTAGTGGCCTAGTTTGAAATTGGGAGTGGCCTAGTTTGAACTCGCGATACAAAGGACGCCACGGGGCCAAGGTCGCCAGACGGGCCTACCCCCCACCCGGTCGAAATCCCGGTTCCAGAAAGCGGTCAGCTTGATGCCATGCATGATTGGCTCAGAATGCGTGAAATCCCCGCAATTAATGGACCTTCTCGGCATACAGATTACACCGACTACATCACATGGTGTTTTGCCGATCCCGTCATAGCTACTGCATTTGCCGTCGAATTTGATGGGCGCTTGTTGCCCTCAATCAGAAATACTAGGGATTATCAGGGGTTATAAGGGGATATTAGGAGTTATTTTTTTCACCTGACGGTGCCTCAAGATCGGTCGAGGCTGCGCCGAATTGCATGACCGCATGATGGTCGGATTGCGCCCTGCCCGGGTCGAGCTCG
>DASTHI010000044.1:0-24075 GCA_035718275.1 Pseudolabrys sp.
CTGGTGATGAGGTCGTTGGCCTGCACGCCGGCGCGTTGGGCCGGGGTGTCGTCGATCGGCGCCACCACCTTGATCAGGCCTTCTTCCATCGTCACCTCGATGCCGAGCCCGCCGAACTCGCCGCGGGTCTGCACCTGCATGTCGCGATAGCTCTTGGTGTCCATGTAGCTCGAGTGTGGGTCGAGCCCGGCCAGCATGCCGTTGATCGCGGATTCGATCAGCTTGGAATCTTCCGGCTTCTCGACGTACGAGGCGCGCACGCGCTCGAACACGTCACCGAACAGATTGAGCTGCCGATAGGTGTCCGCCGCCGCGGCGCTGGCGCTCGCGCCGACCAGCATCAAGCGTGGCTGTGTGACGACCAGCGTCAGGGCCGTGCCCGCCGCCGCGCCGAGGAGAATGAGTGAAGTCTTGCGCATCATCCGCGAACCTTTTCGACTTCGCCAGTCGCCCACCATGGGCCTGGATCGACGGGGATACCGTCTTTTCTAAACTCGACGTAGAGCACCGGTTGGCTGGACCCTGTCGCGAGGATGGCGGCGATATGGGAGCCGTTCCCCATAACCGCAACGGGTTCTCCGGTCAGCACGAACTGTCCGAGATCAACTGATATCCGATCCATGCCGGCGAGCAAGATATGATATCCGCCGCCGACGTTGAGGATCAAGAGTTGGCCATATGAACGGAAGGGTCCCGCATACACGACCCAGCCATCTGCCGGGGCCGTCACCTGCGCCCCGGCGCGGGTGGCAATAGAAAGACCCTTTTCAGCCCCTCCGTTGCCATCGGAGGCGCCAAATTGCTTCAATTTCACGCCGTTAACCGGTAACGGCACCCGCCCGTGAAGAGAGGCGAAAACTGCCGCCGGCGTGAGCCGTCCAGGGTCGCGAAACGCCGCAAGGGCCGGGCGGTTGTCGGAGCGGGCCGCCTCGCGCAGTTCGCGGGTTTTGGGGTCGAGACCCTCCTCAAGCTTCGCGATCAAATCTTTGAGACCGCTCACTTGTTGCGCAAGTTCGCTGGCGCGCTCGCGCTCGGCCTCCAGCGCTTTCTCCCGCTCGGAGATCTGTCGCTGCCGCTCATCCACCAGTGCCGCCATGCGTACGCGCTCTTTATCCAGCGACGCCAGTTCCTCCTTAAGCCGATTGTTCTCGACTTCAATCTGCTTGCGAACGGTCAGCAATTGGGAGAGTTCGTTCGCAAGCATCTCGGTCTCGCGCCGCATTTCGGGCAGTACCGCTCCAAGCACCATCGCTGTGCGCACAGCCTGAAGCGCGTCTTCGGGACTGCCGATAATCGCGGGCGGCGGCCTGCGGCCGATTCGCTGTAGCGCGGCGAGAACCTCACCAATGACTGCGCGGCGCCCCTCGAGCGATTTGCGGATCCCGCGTTCGTTTTCGTCAAGAGGCCGCAGCCGATCTTGTATCGCCGTCACTTTGTTTTCGACGGTGCGCACCCGGGCCGCGGTGTCGATCAGATCCTCATTGAGCTTGCGGCGGTCGCTGCCGATCTCTTCGATTTCACGCTTAAGTGCTGCCTCCGCTTCGGCTGACCTTCGCTGTTCGTCGCGCGCCGCTTTGAGCTCCGCATCATGCTGTTTGAGGAACTTGAGTTGCTCGGTGCTCTCGGATTCCGCGTGGAGCGGCGGATTCTCCGGCGGTGCGGCCGTCGCCGCCAGGGGCAAAAAGAGCCCTAGCCCCGCGATCAGCGTGGCACGCGGACCCAGATCCCCAACTCCGCGGAGGCAAATCATCTGGCTCACGTTACGCCGACAACCTGGAAAACGCCATTTTTGCGCGAGAGCTATCGGCCCAGATTGCGACGAAATCGCGGTCTAATACGGGTGTAAGCAAAATTTCATCCGCGATGATATGGATGCCCAGTGAGAATCGTCGCGGCACGATAGATCTGCTCGAGCAGCATGATGCGGACAAGCTGATGCGGCCATGTCGAGGCGCCGAAGGACAGGCGTGTCTCGACCTTCTCGCGCAGACTCGGGGCTACTCCATCCGCGCCTCCGATCAGGAACACGACGGCCTGCCGCCCGCTGGCTCGCCAGCTTGTGAACTGTGTCGCCAACCCGGCGCTGTCGAGATTGTCGCCGTCCGAATCGAGGAGCACGGAGATGGCGCCCTCCGGGATCACGTTCGCCAGTGCAATCGACTCTTCAAGCATGCGTCTTTGCGCATCGCCGGCGCGGCTTTCTCTGATCTCGACTAGCTCCACATCACGCCAGCCGAGCTGGCGACCGGCCTGCGCGGCGCGCTTCTGATAGCGCGCGCTGAGCTCAGATTCGGGTCCCTGCTTCATGCGGCCGATCGCGGCGACGATGATGCGCATCGCGCGCCAAGACCATCAGCTGGAACGGCGCGCGTTCCCGACGGTCGTCCCCGACCACATCTTTTCAAGATTGTAGAAGGCGCGGATCTCGGGCCTGAAGACGTGGACGATCACATCGCCTGCATCGATGAGCACCCAATCGCCCTGCCGCATGCCTTCCACACGGGCCCGGGGACCGCCAGCCTCTTCGATGTCCTTGATGACATGATCGGCAACTGCGCTGACATGCCGTTGGGATCGACCGCTGGTGACGATCATGTAGTCGGCGATCGAGGATTTGCCGGTGAGATCGATGACGATGCTGTCCTCGGCTTTCATGTCATCAAGACCTGCGAGGACGGTTCTAAGCATCTCCTCGGCAGTGGGCTGCCGGGAGATGGGTTCGGGCTTACGACGTTGTGCCCGAGAGAGTGCAGGTGTGCTCAGGGTCTCTGATCCTTTCGTTGCGTTGCACTCACCCCGATGCGAACCGGGGTTCTGATAAAAACATAGCTACGTTGGCCGCCGCTTTCCACCCCGGCGGTGAGCCGAATCGGCGGCAGGTTCTTGTTTGCTCATCTTGTTTGCGTTCCGTGATTTTGTGCATCCGGAACCTTGCTGCAGTCCGCGCAAGGTGCGCAATGCGGTTGAGGACAACGGCGACTTGAGTCCGTGGAGAAAAACCCAGGCCGGGGGTTTTCTGTTTGCGAGCGAAGCGGCAGCGTGTTCCGGAATGCGGAAGCGGGCAAGAGCAGCTCCCGCCGGACTTGCGGAAGCGTACAGGCTGGGACCAAGCCGATCGATGACCGCGATCGGCACCATGCGTGCAATCCTGCGCCAATTCTGCCAGCGATGAAAACTCCGCAAGTTGTCCGCGCCCATGATCCATACGAATCGGACCCCGGGGCAGCGTGCCAGCAACCAGCATATCGTATCGTAGGTATATCGCGTCTTAATGACCGCCTCGAAACCGGTCACATCGATGCGCGGATGCCGCGCCAGTTCGCGTGCCGCAGCAATCCGTTCCGGTAGCGGGGCCAGTCCGCGCGTGTTCTTGAGCGGGTTGCCGGGCGTCACCATCCACCAGATGCGGTCGAGCTCGAGTCGCTTGAGCGCCAGCAATGCCGCGCCGAGATGCGCCTGATGCGGCGGATCGAAGGTGCCGCCGAAGAGGCCGATCTTCATGCCCGGGGCATGCGGAGGAAGGAGGCGCTCGCGACTGGAGGATTGGCTGGCGTTCACGGCCGGGTCTGACCGCTTCCGTGGACGCGATACTTGAACGTCGTAAGCTGGTCTACGCCGACGGGTCCGCGCGCGTGCAGGCGTCCGGTGGCTATCCCGATTTCCGCGCCGAAACCGAACTCGCCGCCATCGGCGAATTGCGTTGAAGCGTTGTGGAGAACGATGGCCGAATCCACTTCGCAAAGAAACTTGTCGGCCGCGCTTTGGTCATCAGTGACGATGGCATCCGTATGATGAGATCCATACCGTTCTATATGCGCGATCGCAGCATCGAGACCGCTCACCACTTTTGCCGCGATGATGGCGTCGAGATATTCGGTGCTCCAGTCCTCCTCTGTCGCGGATACGACCCGACTGTCGGCCGCAACGACCGCTGCGTCCCCTCGGACTTCGCATCCGGCCTCGATCAGCATGTCGATCAGCGGCTTGAGATGGGTGCGAGCACAGGCGGCATCGACCAATAATGTCTCCGCCGCGCCGCACACGCCGGTCCGGCGCATCTTTGCGTTGAGGACGATCTTCTTGGCCATATCGAGCGAGGCGGCTTTGTCCACGAACACGTGACACACGCCCTCCAGATGCGCGAAGACCGGTACGCGCGCCTCGGCCTGGACGCGTGCGACAAGGCTCTTGCCGCCGCGCGGAACGATCACGTCGATATTTCCATCGAGACCGGAAAGCATCAATCCGACCGCGCTGCGGTCGCGCGTGGGGATCAATTGAATGGCGGCCTCCGGCAGACCAGCCACCTGCAGTCCTTCCGTCAGCGCAGAAAGGATGGCGCGGCTCGTCCGCAGACTGTCGGAGCCACCACGCAATATCGCGGCATTGCCCGATTTCAGGCACAGTACGGCGGCGTCGGCGGTGACGTTGGGTCGGCTTTCATAGACGATGCCGACCACCCCGAGCGGCACGCGGACCCGCTCAATTCGCATACCGTTGGGCCGTGTCCAGGAATCCGTAATGATACCAACCGGATCGGCGAGCCCGCGCACGACGTCGATGCCTGCGGCGATGCCTTCGACGCGTGCTGGATCCAGCGCAAGACGATCGAGAAATGCACCGCCTTGCCCACCGGCACGCGCTTCGGCGAGGTCTTCGGCATTGGCTGAAAGAATAAGCGCACTCTGTTTGCGAATGGCGGCGGCCATCAGGCTCAGGGCGCGGTTCTTCTGTTCAGCCGGGGCAAGAGCCAGAACGCGGGCGGCCGCACGCGCGCGACGACCGATCTCGCCCATCGTGGCGGCTAGGTCGCCAGCTCCCTCAATGCTCTTGAACGGTGCGGTCATTCGCAAAAGTCCATGAAAATCCGCGCTCTAGGGAACTTCCTATCACGCCGGGCGTGCGGCTGCGAAGTGGCGGCGCAGGCAGGCCTGCTGCGTTCGGCCCTGGGGATAGCGTGGATAAAAAAGTCGGCCATGCAACGGATCGATTGACCGTACATTGCCCTGCCAGGGGCCGCGTTCAAGGAGGACATAATGGCTGACAGCTCAGGCCGTCTCCCCACTCGTTTTCCTGAGGGCACGAAATTCGTCATCGAGGGTAAACCTGGACGGCAAGGACAACTCCGCATTTACAGCCGCTACCTCGAATTTCCCGACGGTACGTTCCTGCGGCTTCCGATAAAGACCAGGAAGCGCAACGTCTCCGCACGGGCTCGAATCATCAGGAAGCCCCTATTGCGCGGCCATTGACTGGGCTCGGCCAATGGCCGACCTCGGCTCCGAGGTCCTTAACAGAGCGGGATCGGTCCGCCCAAGCCAAGGCGGCTAGGCCACTGGCCTAGAGGGGTTCTTCTATTCGCCGCCCAGCACGAGATCGTCACGGTGGATCATCTCTGTCCGGCCGGTATAGCCGAGGATGAGCAAAGCATCGGCGGACGAACGTCCTCTGATCTTCTCCGCATCTTCGGCATCGTACGCGATCAATCCGCGCCCCAATTCATGACCGTCGGGTCCGCGCACGATGACGGCATCGCCGCGGCCAAAGTCGCCTTCGATCTTGATGACGCCGGCGGGGAGGAGGCTCTTGCCGGTGCGCAGCGCGCGCACGGCTCCCGCATCGATGATCACCGCACCACGCGGCTCCAGCGAACCGGCGATCCATTTCTTGCGGGCCGTCACCGGATTCGCAGGGGTCAGGAACCAGGTGCACGCGCCGCCGGCGGCCATCGCCGCGAGCGGATGCTGCACCTTTCCCGACGCGATCACCATGTGGGTGCCGCCTGTGGTGGCGATCTTTCCCGCTTCGACCTTCGTCAACATGCCGCCGCGCGCGAGCCCCGAACCTGAAGCGCCTGCCATGGCCTCGATTTCCGGCGTGATGCGCGCCACCAACGGGACGAGTTTGCCATCGCTTCCCGTAGGGCCGGGCGGCTTGTCGAACAGTCCATCCACATCCGACAGGAGCACAAGCAGATCAGCGCTCATCATGGTGGCGACACGCGCAGCGAGCCTGTCGTTGTCGCCATATCGGATTTCGCTGGTCGCGACGGTGTCATTCTCATTGATCACGGGCACGCAGCGCCAGTCGAGCAGCTTGGCGACAGTTGATCGCGCATTGAGATATCGGCGACGTTCTTCGGTGTCGCCGAGAGTGACCAGCACCTGGCCGGCCGTGATGCCGTGTGCCCCGAGAGCTTCCGACCAGGCGCGGGCAAGCGCGATCTGTCCGACAGCTGCAGCGGCCTGGCTGTCCTCGAGTTTGAGTGTCCCTGCGGGCAGACCGAGCACGGCGCGTCCCAGGGCAACGGCACCGGACGAGACGACGAGAAGGTCGCGCTTCTGGCCGTGCAGGCGTGCGATATCCGCTGCAAGCGAGTCCAGCCAGTCAAGCTTGAGGCGGCCGGCCGATGCATCGACCAGCAAAGACGATCCGACCTTCACGACGATTCGCCGGAAGTCGTTGAGCGACGGCCGTTTTGACATTGCTCCCGCGACGATGACCGATCCTGGTGGCGCTTGTGTAGCACGGCCCTCCCGGCGTGGTCAGCGCTCGATCTTTGGTTGATGCCGGCTTAATATCCGGCCAGCAATCGATCACCAGAGTCGTCAGTCGCTGGGGGGCGGCGAGATGCGGATTGCAGTCTTTGGCGCCGTGCTGGTGATTGCCCTTGCGAGCCTGATGCTGGGGCTGGATCGGCTACCGGCACCGATGTCGCCGATGCGCGACACGGAAGCGGGATTGCGGGCTGCTGCGCCGGTCGCGCTGGCACCTGTCCAGGTTTTGCCCCCAGCGTTCACAACGCCTGCAGCACCGATCGCACCTGTGCTTCCGCCCGCTCCGGGCGCGACACCGGATGTTGCTTCCCCCGGAGCGGAGGTGCCGGCGGTGGCAGAGTCGAGACCTCCGATCGCAGCTACAGAACGGCAGCCGCGTTGCAATGTGGATGCCTGTGCAGCGGCGTACATTTCATTTCGGTCCGCTGACTGCACCTACCAGCCGCTCAACGGGCCTCGCAGAATTTGTACCAAGCAGTCCGTGCAATGACTCAGGGTTCGTTGCAGCAGACGTTGTTCACGGCATGTTGATGTTCGTTTTGATGTTCGTTGGTATCGCCGGCACAAGCGGAACCGATGCAAACGCCGCTAGAATCGCCGAAACACGCTGTATGCGTCCTGCACGCCGCTGATCCCCGGATCAATCCGACTATTTCGGCCGTCGCGTGAATCGACTTTGCGAGTCGGGATCTTTACAATTGCAAGGAACCGGCCTGCTCATGTCCGCGTTTTCTTTTGCCAGCGTTTCGGGGCGCGTCCGATGCAGTTCCTCGTATACCTTACGGTTTTGATGGTGTCGGTCAGCACCATTCTGCTTGAAGTGCATTGGCTGACTTCGCCGGCGCCGCAGCAGAAAGCGCCGGCCCAGGCAGCAACTGCGCCTGCGCCGCCCGCAAAACCGGACGGCCCGACCACGCAATTGAGTCCGGTCTATCCGAAAAATAAAGAGGCGAACCGGTCAGCTGGCGCCGATGCGGCGAAAGGGAGCACGTCGGCGGCAAAGGTGCCAGCAACACAGGGGCAGGCGTCGGCAAAAGATCAGGACGCCGGTCAAGCCTCGCAGAAAGCTGACAAAACCGCGGGTGATTCCCCGGAGGCCGGGCAGGCCGCGCACGCGGAGTCGACGGCGACGAGCAACAGCTGCAACATCCAGGCCTGCTCCGCCGCTTACAAATCATTCCGCGAATCGGATTGCACCTATCAGCCCTATGAAGGTCCGCGGCGGGTGTGCACGAGATCCTCAGCTGCCGCTTCGCGTGAGCACAAGGAGCCTGCGCAATCTCGCCGATCCACGCGCGACGTGGAACGGCCGTCGACGCGAGACGTGGAACGGCGCCAGGCCGAATGGCGTCCGTGGCGGCGAGATCGCGATTTTGACGATTTCGACGACGCACCCTTTTTCTTTTCCAGGGGACCACGCTGGTAACGCGGATCGCCTGTCGTCGAAAAAACTCAGTACAGAACGACCGACCTGATCGACTTGCCTTCATGCATCAGCTCGAATCCGTCATTGATTTTCTCGAGCGGCATGGTGTGCGTGATCAGGTCGTCGATGTTGATCTTGCCTTCCATGTACCAGTCGACAATCTTTGGGACATCCGTGCGGCCTCTCGCGCCGCCGAATGCGGTCCCCCGCCACACGCGGCCGGTCACCAGTTGGAACGGACGCGTCGCGATTTCCTGCCCCGCGCCCGCCACGCCGATGATGATGCTCTCGCCCCAGCCGCGGTGACAGCACTCGAGCGCCTGGCGCATCGTCTGCACGTTGCCAATGCATTCGAATGAGAAATCGGCGCCGCCATCGGTCAAATCAATCACCGCTTGAACCACTTTGTCGCGACCGACATCGTCCGGATTGACGAAGTGGGTCATGCCGAACTTTTCGGCCATCGCCCGCTTGGCCGGGTTGGTATCGATGCCGATAATTCTATCGGCGCCGACCATGCGCGATCCCTGAATGACATTGAGACCGATCCCGCCGAGGCCGAACACGGCCACGTTGGCACCCGGCCACACCTTTGCGGTGTTGATGACCGCGCCGATGCCGGTGGTGACGCCGCATCCGATGTAGCAGATCTTGTCGAAGGGCGCGTCCTCGCGAACTTTTGCGAGCGCGATCTCCGGCAGCACGGTGAAATTGGAGAAGGTCGAGCATCCCATATAGTGGAATATCTGATCGCCGTCGCACCGGAAGCGGCTCGTACCGTCCGGCATGATGCCCTTGCCCTGGGTGGCGCGGATCGCGGTGCAAAGATTCGATCGGCGCGAGAGGCAGGTTTTGCACTGCCGGCACTCGGGCGTGTAGAGCGGGATCACGTGATCGCCGGATTTGAGCGAGGTGACGCCCGCCCCGATCTCGCGCACCACGCCCGCGCCTTCATGGCCGAGGATGGCAGGAAAAAGTCCCTCCGGGTCGGCGCCTGACAGCGTGTAGGCGTCGGTGTGGCAAATGCCGGTCGCCTTGATTTCGACCAGCACTTCCCCGGTTTTCGGACCTTCGATGTCGATCGTCTCAATGCTGAGCGGTTCGCCGGCTTTCCAGGCCACCGCGGCGCGGCTCTTCATGGTGCGCTCCTTGCTTTTCGTATGGGGATGTAGCCCGAACCGGCGAAGCAGCAAAGTGTCGCGATGCGGTTGTCGCGATTCGCAATGGAGCGAACGGGCGGCAGCGGCGTTCTGATACGGATCGTCGCCTGGAGCCGCCATGTCCAGAATTCTCATCGGTACGTCGGGCTGGAGCTATCCGTCCTGGCGCGGGCGGTTTTTTCCCAGGAATGTGATGCTCAAGCATCATCTGCAGTACTATGCGACGCAGTTTCTGACTGCGGAGCTCAACGGAGTGTTCTACCGCACGCCGACAACCGAAGCCGTGCGAGCGTGGCGGGACGGTACTCCTGACGACTTTGTGTTCGCCTGGAAGGCTTCGCGGTTCATCACCCACTGGAAGCGGCTGACGGGAAAGTCGCGCAACAGCCTGGCCCTGATGGAATCCAGGCTGCGCATTCTGGGACCGAAGGCCGGTCCAATTCTTTTTCAGTTGCCCGAGCGGTTCACGGCCAACCGCGAGCGGCTGGCGAGCTTCATCAGACTGCTGAAAACAAACCGGCGCTATGCGTTCGAGTTTCGCCACGCGAGCTGGTACGAAGCTCCGATCCTCGATCTGCTCCGCGATCACGACCTTTCGTTATGCCTGTCGGATCACCGCGACGCACCGGCGCCATGGGAAGTGACGGCATCCTTTGTGTATGTGCGCGGGCACGGGCCGGGCGGCGCCTACAAGGGCCGATATCCGGACAAGACGCTGCATGCGTGGGCGCGGACGATATCCAGCTGGGAGCGTCGGCGTCGTGATGTCTACGTCTATTTCGACAATGATCAGAAAAGCGCGGCGCCCGCAGATGCGCGGCGGCTGATGTCGATGCTGGGTATCAGCTAGCCGGCGCCCGCGCTTGCCGCGTCCGCCGAGGTGAAGATCGCCATCGCTCCGATCGCCTTTTCCTTTTCGTCGCGCAAGACGTGAAGCTGGCCGCGGAAGATCCTCGTCTCGCCGCTGCTGCAAAGCACCGGCGCATCAAAGAACGATCCCTCGCCGCCCGCGCGGCCAATGCTCATGGCATGGTCGAAACCTTTCCAGTGCGCATCGCGGAAAGTCTCCGGCACGACGAGGTCGAGCCGCTTGCCGACGGCTTCCTTGGACGGATAGCCGAACAGGGTGGAAGCGCCCGGACTCCACAGTTGGATAATGCCGTTGGTGTCGGCGATGACGATTGCGTGCTGGTCCATTGCGAACTCTTACGGGAATACCGGTTGGTCACGCTGATCCTGATCGGCTTTCGAGCGAGCGGCGTTAATGCCTTTCCACAAAGCACGCAATGCTTCCGGCACGCCCTGACGTGATTGTGAAGACACGACCAGCGGCTTTCTCCCACACACCTTCGTGAGCTTTGCCGTTTGTATGCGAATCGCTTCCGGAGTCATCGCATCCGCTTTCGAGATCGCAACGATCTCCGGCTTGTCCGCGAGCCCGTGGCCGTATGCTTCGAGCTCCGCGCGCACGATGTTGTATGCAGCGCCGGCATCCTCGCTCGTGCCGTCGACGAGGTGCAGCAGCACGCGACAGCGCTCGGTATGGCCGAGGAAGCGATCGCCGAGGCCCGTGCCTTCGTGCGCACCTTCGATCAGCCCGGGCAGATCGGCGAGCACGAATTCATGACCGTCAATCTCGACGACGCCGAGTTGCGGATGCAGCGTCGTAAACGGATAGTCCGCGATCTTCGGCCTGGCCGCGCTCACGCTGGCCAGAAAGGTAGACTTGCCCGCATTCGGCAGGCCGATGAGGCCGGCATCCGCGATCAACTTGAGACGCAGACGAATGGTGCGCTCCTCGCCCGGCTGCCCGGGATTGGCATGCCGGGGCGCCCTGTTGGTCGAGGACTTGAAATGCGTGTTGCCGAACCCGCCATTGCCTCCTCTTAGAATCGTCACGCGCTGGCCGACTTCGGTCAGATCGGCCAGGAGTGTTTCGCCGTCCTCCTCATAGACCTGCGTGCCCACCGGCACCTTGAGCACGACATCCTTGCCGTTGGCGCCGGCTCGGTCCTTGCCCATGCCGTTGCCGCCGCGCTGCGCCTTGAAATGCTGCTGGTAACGGTAGTCGATCAGCGTATTGAGCCCGGTCACCGCCTCCACGATGACGTCGCCGCCTTTACCGCCATCGCCGCCATTGGGGCCGCCGAATTCGATGAACTTCTCGCGGCGAAACGAAACGCAGCCGTTTCCGCCTGCGCCCGACGCCACATACACTTTCGCTTCATCGAGAAATTTCATGGCTGCGTCATACACCGACTGTCATCGCCTGCGAAGCCGTGCGCTGCCGCGAGAACCAGATGCGGCTTCCGGGGGGTCACACCAGTCAACGCCTGATCGCCGAAATCCAGATCAACGCGCGTGCAGGAAATGCGTCGTGCCGTCCTTCTTTATTCGCTCGAGGAGATCGACCTCCCAGGACAGATAGGCATTCATCGCCGCTTCGGTATCGCTCGGCCGCTCGTATGGCTTGAGCCACACATCCACTGGATCGTCCGCCATCTTCACGCTTTTCGAGAACGGAAAACCCGCTGCCGCCCAGGCGCTGTTGCCGCCCTTAAGCCAGCGTACTGGCTGCTTGCTCAATGCCTGTGCTTCTGCGGCGGCCAAGCTCGCTACCACGCCGTCTTCGCTGGTAAGGATGATGTCGCCTTTCGGCGCGATCTTCAAAAGGGCACGGTCCAGCCTCGACCTGATGGCGAACCAGGCGCCCGGGATGTGGCCCCGCCGATAGGTCGGGCTGCGGGAGAGGTCGATGATGCTCGCGTTGTCGCTCGCGAGCAGAGCGGATGGATCGATCGCATGCTCCGGCGGTGCGCCGCCGGGCAGGATCGTTTCCGGCGCATCCCGTTCACTGCCAGCCTCGGGCAGGACGAACACATCGCGCCAGCCCATTTGCCGGAGCCAGGACGCGGTCATCAGCGCGCGCACCTCCTTGTCGTCGCTGAGCACGATGCGGGCGCACAGCGTGCCGGCGTAAAGATCGGTCGCCTGCACCAGTTGGCCGCCCGGTGCGGAAATCGCGCCGGGATAGTGTCCGGCCGCATATTCGTCCGGATCGCGGACATCGAAGACATAAAGCGTTCGGGTGGTATCGGCGCGAAACCGCTCGAGAGCGGATCTGTCCACGCGCTCGATTTCAAATCGCCGGGCGACGGTTTCCGCAGCCGATCTGGCCCAGGCGAGTGCCGCCTCCGAGGCTCTCGGCGCCCGCTCGGATTTGCCGCTGTCGCAGGTCAGGCCGGCAAGATGCCACCCCATGGTGCCGTTGCGCAGCGCCATCACCTTGTTCGGAACGCCTGCATTGATGAGCGACTGTGCGCCGATGATGCTGCGCGTACGTCCGGCGCAGTTGACCACGATCGTTGCCTCGGGAGAGGGGACGACGTCTCGCACGCGCAGGACGAGTTCGGCGCCGGGCACGTTGATGCCGCCTGGAATCGAGATGCGCGAATATTCATCGAAGGGGCGGCTGTCGAGCACCTTCACGTCGGCGCCGCTGCGCATCAGCCGCTCGAGCTCACGCGCATCGATGGCAGGTGTCGCGCTGTCGTGCTCGACGAATTCGCCGAACGCCTTGCTCGGCACATGCACGCCCGAAAAGAGGACGTACCCGGCCTTCTCCCAGGCCGCGACCCCGCCGTCGAGATAGGAAAGATCGCTGTAGCCGGCCCTGGAGAGAGTTGCGGCGGCGCGCTCGACCAACCCGTCGCCGTCGTCGCAGAGCACGATACGGGTGCTCAGCCGGGGGACCAGACGCGCGAAGCGCAATTCCAGCCTGCTCAACGACACATTGCGCGCCCACAAGAGATGGTTTTGCGAGAAGATGAGCTCCTCGCGCAGATCGATCAGCGCGAGCTCGCCACCGTCGAGGAGCATGGCCCTTACGGCGGCGGCGGTGAGAGGATGTAAAGGAGCGTGTGACTGCATGCGCCTATGCTGCGACGGTCAAGCGTGTCGCCGCTGGGAGATGAGCACGCCAGCGCATGACGTTGCGCTGACGTGCGATCACGTCGCCTGCTGCGCGTACATCTGCTCGACTTCACCCGTGTTCAGATCGATCTTGATGCGATCGATCTTGTCGAGATTGGTGCCGGTGACCCGCACGAAGCGTGCGTGGTCGGGATAATCGATCGAGTGGATTGCGCCGTCCTGGTAGATTCCCGCCTGGCCTGGCATCAGCCGGTACTTCTTCTTCGGCTTGAGCTTGGCATGCTTCGGATCGCGTCCATCGTCCTCGCGTTCCCATTCGGTCATGTCGGTATATTTGCTCGCCTGCCCGTAGATCGCCCATGATGCGCCATGGTCGTGCGGCGGCGAGACGCGCGCCTTGTCGTTGATATGCGCGAGGATCTGAAAGCCGAACTGCGGGTCCTCGTAAAGAACCTTGAGTCCGCGCGGCGCAGTATCACCGCAATATTCCTCGATGAAGTCTCTGTTGGCGAGCAGACGCTCGAGATTGCTGCGCACCTGCTCACGCCCGGCGGGACCGGGATCGCGCGCCAGGATGGAACGGCAATCGGCGATGAACTGGTCGAGGTCGTAGGCCATGGCGTCCTCCCGTAACTACAAGGGCAGGGCGTCATCTTTGCGTAATAAGCCGGCGGACGCCAGAGACGTCCGCATTGGCATCGCCTCGCTGCATCGCAGGCCTGCAGCCAGGGATGCAGGCCTGCCGCCAAAGATAAGCGTTCCGCCCCCCATGACGATGGGGAACGCGAAGCCGGACACTGCAGGGGAGGTCGTGCGATCCCTCAGGATACACGCTTCATGCGTCCCCATCCCTTGAGTGCCGACCAGATCCCTCGCTCGAGGCGGAAGCGGTCGATCGGTGCCGATGAATTGATCGAGCGGATGCGATATAGGCCGACGCCGGTCCACTGGAAACCGCATTTCTCGAGCACGCGGCGCGAGGCCGGATTAGTCACGCGCGCTCCGGCCTGCAGCGCCTCATGCGTCAGGTCGGTGAACGCGTAATCGATGACCGCGTGCAGGGCCTCCGTCGCGTAGCCGTGATTCCAGTAGGGAACGCCCAGCCAGTAGCCGAGCTCCGGCACATCGTCCTGATGAAACATGATCCCGCATGCGCCGATGATCGTCTTGTCGCGCAAGGTGATCAAGAAGACGGCCTCGCCGTCCTCGCTCGCCCCATCGATGAACTTCTCCGCGTCCGCCAGCCTGTACGGATGCGGAATGCGCGCGGTGTTCTCCGCGATGCGGCGATCGTTTGCGAGCGCTGCTACCGCTTTAGCGTCCTCGAGACGCGCTGCACGCAACGTCAGCCGCCTGGTCTCGAGGACGGGAATACTCGCTTCGCGAAATCGTCCGGTCGGTATTTCTTCCAGCAGTGTCATGGCACGGGCTCCAGGTTGAAAAAGCGGAGAGGGGGAGCCGGTCCATCCGTCTCCCCCTCTCAGAGCCCTCGGAGGCCCCGCCGGTTTGACTGGATGACCGGCGGACCTCGGATTTGTCCACCGTCTTATTCGGCCGCAGCCTCCGTCATCGGTACGACAGAAACGTAGGTGCGGCCTTTGGCTTTCGTTGCGAACTGAACCTTTCCATTGATGAGCGCGAAGAGAGTGTGATCCTTGCCTACACCGACGTTACGGCCGGCGTGCCACTTCGTGCCGCGCTGGCGCGCAAGGATATTGCCGGCGAGCACGATCTCGCCGCCTGTTGATTTCAGGCCAAGCCGCCGGCCTGCCGAGTCGCGGCCGTTGCGTGAGGATCCGCCTGCTTTCTTGTGCGCCATGATGGTCTCTCGAATTCTCTTTTTATGTACACCGATTCCGTGAAGGAATCATCTCACTTCTTTTTGCGTTTTGTAGCGGCAGCTGCCTTGCTCTTGCCCTTTGTTGGAGCCTTCGCGGTCTTTTTTGCGGCCGCCTTAGCCGGTTTCTTCGTCCTTTCGCGTGCCGGCGCGCTTTCTGCCGCGGCCGCCTCGGCCTGCGCCTGCGGCTTCGGCTCGCGCTTGGGACGTGGCGCCGCCGTCTTTGAGGGCTTTGCGCCATCGGTGAGGATCTCGGTGATGCGCACCAGCGAGAATTCGTGACGGTAACCGCGCTTGCGCCGCGAGTTCTTGCGCCGGCGCTTTTTGAACGCGATCACCTTGTCGCCGCGCGCGTGCTGGAGCACCTCGCCTGCGACCGTCGCGCCTGCAACCGTCGGCGTGCCGAGCTGCGTCTGCTCGCCACCGAGCACCAGCACGTCGCCGAATTCGACGATCTCGCCCGGTTCACCCTTGACCCGGTCGATCCTGATCACGTCTTCCGCGGCAACCCGGTACTGCTTGCCGCCGGTCCTGATGACTGCGAACATCTTTCGTCCTCGTGTTCGATCCCGGTGCTCGGACCCGTTCCGGACCGGCTTCTTTCAGTCGGCTTTTTTGTTTGTTTCGTAAGGGCTTACCGAGCCCTCGAAAAATCGCGCGGACCCGAAGGCCCGCGTGGCATGCTTATGGGGCGGAACAGTGCGCCCTGTCAAGAAAACTGGCCTCGGTCGTAAATAGAGTCGACCGGCCCGATTGCCAACGCGCGGCGCTCAGCTTGCGACAGGTTCGGCAACGGACCAGCTGCCGGCGTCTCCCTCGCTGCCGGACTGCACCAGGCGATAACCCACGCCCAGCTCGGTCACCAGGATCTGCGGCGTGTCCGGGTGCGGCTCGATCTTCTGCCGCAGCTTGCGGACAAAAATGCGCAGGTAATGCGTATCCTGCACGTGGATCGAACCCCAGACTTCTTTCAGAAGATGCTGGTGCGTGACCACATTGCCGGCATGCTGCGCTAACACCTGCAGCAGCCGGTATTCCTTCGGCGTGAGCGTCAGCCGCTTTTCGTTGAGAAAGACCGCGCGCGCAGCAAGGTCGATGGTCAGCGCGCCGGCCTTGACGGTGGGCTCTCCCGATGCGGCGCGCATCTGCCGCCGCAATGCCACCCGCACGCGGGCGAGCAGTTCCGCCATGCCGAACGGCTTGACGATGTAATCATCGGCGCCAAGCTCGAGCAGGCGCACCTTTTCCGTTTCGCTGGCACGGACCGACAGCACGATGATCGGCATCGTCGACCATGAGCGGATGCGATCGACCACCTGGCTGCCGTCCATGTCGGGCAGGCCGAGATCGATGATGGCGAGGTCGATGGGCCGCTGCGTAGCGGCGCGGATCGCTTCGGCTCCCGTGCCGGCCTCGTGGACGGTAAAGCCGTTGAGCTCGAAGCCGGTGCGGAGGAATCGACGGATCTGGATCTCGTCATCGATCACCAGCACCACAGCGGAAGGTTCACTCATCGACGCCACTCTCCATGTGGGTAAGCGCGGCCTGCGCCACGGGCAACTCTATCGCGATCGTGGTCCCCTGTCCGGGGCCGCCGCTCCGCGCCTGCATGTTTCCCTCATTGGCCGAGATGAAGGCACTGGCAATCCAGAGGCCGAGACCTGAGCCGCTGGTGGTTGCCGCATGGCGCTCGCCGCGCGCGAACCGTTCCCAGATCTTCGTGCTCTCCAAGCTGGTCAGGCCGGCGCCCTCATCGTCGATGCTGATGACCAGACGGTCCTCTTTGGTGCGGGCACGGATCGAGATCCGCGAGCGGGGCGGAGAATATTTCACCGCGTTGTCGAAGATCTGCACCAGCGCTTGCTGCACCATCACCGGATCGACATGGATCAGCGGCAGATCGTGCGGGACGTCGATGGCAAGGTTGCGGTCGGCGAGACGGCTGCGGCAGCGATCGAGAGCCGAGTTGATGATGTCGGCCGGGTCGGCCCATTCCGGATGCGGCTTGACGCCATCGCTGCTGATGCGCGTTGCATCGAGCAGGTTCTGGATGTCGTTGTTGAGCCTCTCGGCCTCGTCGCGCACGTCGTGCACAAGGGCGGTCAGCTTCTCCTCGCCCTTGAGCGCCGGCGCGGCGCTCAGCACCGTGGCCGCCCCCAGGATCGATGCAAGCGGCGTGCGCAGCTCGTGGCTCACCGACCCGATCAGCGCCTCGCGCAGCTCGTCCGTTCGCGCCCGCATGCGCGCTTCGCTGATGGCATGTGCGACGCCGAGCCGCTCGAGCGTCGCCGTGGCGTCAGCGAGAACGGCATCCACGCGGATACGCAGCTCGTCGGAACGCTCCTTCGATTCACGCCCGAGATTGATCGCGATCGCGCCGAACTCGAGACTCTTGGGCGAGACCGGGCGCACCAGCCAGGTTTCTCCGCTTTCCGACGTGATGGTGGCACCGCTGGTGTCGCGGCGTCCCGCTGCGATCTGGGAGACCTCATTGCGAACGCGATCGGGAACGGTGATGCCGGCGCGGCGTTCGCCGCCATTCGCAGGCTCGCGCCCGCTGGCGAACAGCACCACATTGCGCTGCATGACGCTGGCGAGATGCTCCTCGATGGCTGCATGGATGTCCGATACGTCGAACGCCATCGCCAGCCTCCGCGAGAAGGCATACAGGTCGCGCAAATCGATTTCTCGCCGGCGCGCCATTTCCAGCTGGCGCTTGAGGCGCGTGGCGAGCTGGCCGACGGCGATCGCCACGAACAGGAACAGAAAGAGGTCGACGAGTTCCTGCGATTCCTTGATGCGGAAGCTGTAGAGCGGGGCATAGAAGAAGAACGCGGACGCGATCACGCCGAACACGGCGGCAATCAGCGCCGCGACCACGCCCCATTGCGTCGCCGCGATCACCACCGGGATAAGGAACACAACCGAGCCGTGCGCGAGGCCGGCTTCCGAGACAAGGCCGTAAAGGACCGCCGTGAAGACCGCCACCATCGTGACCGTCATCACGATGCCGGGGATTTCTTTCCGGAAACGCTCGAGCCTGACTGCGTTCATGCCGGGTCCGCGTGCGCGGCGCTCTTGCTGCGACGGCAATATACTGCGTGCGGCCCTTGTCTGTCTTGTTGCCCTTCGTTACATAGCCCCGATCACTCGCGGCACCGCGATCGCTGTTTTCGGGCTTTGCGGCCTGTTTCCACGTTGCGGAGAGGTGGCTGAGTGGTTGAAAGCACCGCACTCGAAATGCGGCATACTCGCAAGGGTATCGGGGGTTCGAATCCCTCCCTCTCCGCC
Organism: Pseudolabrys sp.; assembly: GCA_035718275.1. Lineage (GTDB taxonomy): Bacteria > Pseudomonadota > Alphaproteobacteria > Rhizobiales > Xanthobacteraceae > Pseudolabrys. The sequence continues at coordinate 18,205 of DASTHI010000044.1, forward strand.
ACAATGTCAATAGAAACGCCGAATTTCGAAATGTTTTTTTCCTTTCTTTCAAGTAGGTTCCAGTTTTAGTCCTACTTGAAAGAAGGCTAAGGCTCCTCCGGCACCGCCGCGATTGCCCAAGCAATGTGCTAGTTGCCGTTACCCACGAGGGCGGCATAGTTGTAGTCTGGGCTGTGTTCCTTTGGGGTCGGTGGGGACAAATGAGAAAGGGCGATCGGACACACGGGTCGCAATCTTCAGCTCATTGCATGTGCTGGGTCTCTGGCAAGACTGAAGTCGCGCCCGACGTGTGGTTTATCTTTTGACACCGGGGCGAAGCGACTCTCTTTCGCCGGCGAAACGTCGTTGCATTTACATTCACCGAAAAGGCCGCCGCCGAGCTGAAGGAGCGCATCGTCACCCGTACAAGCGAAGCTCTCGGCGAATTGCCCGGTATGGCCGAGATGTTTGTCGGCACGATTCACGCATTTTGTCTGGAGCTCCTCAAGAGTGAAATGAATATCTCAGGTACGAAGTGCTGAACGAAGTCCAGCAGGTGCTCTCTGTCGATCGGCACTGCAAACAAGGCGGGCTAACCACTTCCACTGATCTGCTGGGAAAGCCGCTCAAACGTTATCGTGCACGCAGCGTTATTCGCGGCACTATCTATATTGTGGGAGGCCGAGTTCGATGACGCTCATCTTCTAGGATGCTCGATCCTTGCTGGGCTTGTGCAGTACACGAAGCTACTCGAACACTCCTGGCCCAGAAGGAAGCATTGTTGATTGCTAGATGTCGAACCGAACACCTTGCGCAAGCGGCAGTTGTTTTCCGTAGTTGATCGTGTTGGTGGCTCGGCGCATGTAGGCCTTCCAGGAGTCGGAGCCCGCCTCACGGCCCCCACCGGTCTCCTTCTCGCCGCCGAAAGCACCACCGATCTCGGCTCCCGACGGACCGATGTTGACGTTGACGATGCCGCAGTCGGAACCCGTCGCCGACATGAATCGCTCCGCTTCGCTCACGTCCTGGGTAAAGATGGATGACGCCAGCCCGGCACCGACCGCGTTATGTGACTGAATCGCCTCGTCGAGCTCGGAATATCGCATGACGTAGAGGACCGGCGCGAATGTCTCCCGCAGTACGGGCCCCGTTTGGTTCGGCATTTCACATAGCGCCGGGCGCACGTAGTAAGCCTCGTCGCCTGCACTAGTCTTGATGCGTTCGCCGCCCTGGATGGTCCCGCCGGCCGTACGTACGTCCGCCAACGCTCGCTGCATGCTTTCAAATGCGGCCCGATCGATCAGTGGCCCGATCAGGGTATCCTTGGCGCGCGGATCTCCGACCTGAAGGGATGCGTAGATCTGCGATAGCCGCGACAAAAGCTGCTGGTAGACTGGGTCCGCGACGAACAGGCGGCGCAGCGTGGTGCAGCGCTGGCCCGCGGTGCCCACGGCAGCAAAGGCAATGGCGCGCAGCGCCAAATCAAGATCGGCAGACGACGTGACGATAGCCGCGTTGTTACCTCCGAGTTCCAGTATGCCTCGCGCAAACCGCCCGGCGAGCCGCGGGGCCACGGAACGGCCCATCGCGGTAGAACCGGTCGCGCTGACAACAGCCACGCGGCGATCGTCGACCAGCATCTCTCCGACGTTACGTCCTCCGATTAGAACCTCCGACAGCCCTTCGGGCGCATCACCGAACCGCGCCATGGCACGTCGCACCATGGATTGGACCGAAAGAGCCGTGAGCGGAGTCTTTTCCGACGGCTTCCAGACCACAGGATCGCCACAGACGAGCGCCAAGCTGGCGTTCCAGGACCAGACCGCAACTGGGAAGTTAAAGGCGGAGATGACACCGCAGACTCCCAGCGGGTGCCAAGTCTCCATCATCCGGTGTTCGGTGCGCTCGGTCGCGATCGTGCGGCCGTACAATTGACGCGATAGTCCCACGGCGAAGTCACAGATGTCGATCATCTCCTGTACTTCGCCTAACCCTTCTGAGACAATCTTGCCCGTCTCGAGCGTCACAAGCCGGCCAAGGTCGTTCTTGGCGGCGCGCAGCTCTTCTCCCAGCAAGCGTACGAACTCGCCGCGGCGTGGCGCCGGCATCTCACGCCAAATCGTGAAGGCTTGTGCGGCTCGCCTGATCGCCGTGTCTGCTTGCTCTTGGCTAGTTTCGGGCAGACACGTGATCAGCTCGCCGGTAATGGGCGAGCGGGCCTCAAGATCCCCGCCAGAGAGGGCAGCGTCCCATGCGCCAAGCCGATTGAGAATAGCGATCACTTCATCGCGAACGGGTGCAAGGTGGATAATGGAAGGCTTCATCCTTGCTTTGCGTCTCCGACCTGTGCGTGCGGAAGAGTCCGGGCATAGATTTGGCCGAATCGATTCTCCAGGAACGTCGGCAAGGGTACGTCCTCCTGGCGAATAAACCCTTGCTGTCGGATTTCTCCGGCGACCAGCAGGTCAAGCATGGTGCAGATGGCAGAGGCCGTGGTGACTTGGATCGCGGTCAGGGTTTTTCCACCGACATCTCGGCTGTAGATTTTGTTGGCGTAGGTTTCTTGCATTAGCTTACCGTCGTTACGGCCGCTCACTGTCACGAAAATTATGACAACATCTTGCAACGTAGTTGGGACCGCATTTTCCAGAATGTCCTTTAGTACATCCCTGCGATCGCGCAGGCGCAGATCGTTGAGCAGCGCACGCATGATCATAGCATGGCCGGGGTAGCGAATCGTCCGATAATCGAGTGTGCGGACCTTTCCTTCGAGAGTGTCGCACAAGGTTCCAAGCCCGCCGGAGGTGTTGAAGGCTTCGTAGGTCACTCCGTCGAGCGAAAACTCTTCCAAGCCTTCAAGCGGTGCAACTTCTCGCCGAACCCCATTCACGATCGCTTCGCAGGGTTCGCAATATTCGTTGATAACGCCGTCGGTGCTCCAAGTCAGATTGTAGTTGAGAGCATTCGAAGGAAACTGGGGCAGCGCGCCGACCCGTAGCCTGACGCTATCCAAAGCCTCAAATCGCTTCGCCAAATCGAAGGCAGCAATCGAGACAAAGCCGGGAGCGAGCCCACACTGCGGGATGAACGCAGTCTTGGCGTCAGCCGCGAGTTCTTTCACACGTCGAGTGCTGGCGATATCCTCAGTTAAATCGAGATAGTGGCAGTGAGCTGCGCGAGCGGCCTCTGCTATCCGCAATGTCAGATGGAATGGTGCGGCATTGACCACGGCGGACTGGTCGTTCAGCAGCTCGAGCAGGTCTGCATTGTTCTCAACATTGAGCTGGACGCACCTGATGCTCTCATGTCGCTCCACGCGATCGAGCACCGCCAGCGATCGGTCGGTCAGCGTTACTCGGTAGCCAACCGATGCCAGCAAACTGGCCGCGGTGGCGCCTATTTTTCCGGCTCCGATAACCACCACGTTCTGCATCCGCCCCCGCTTCGCAGGATACCAGCGCAGTTTCCACTCTCCGCTTCCCCACTATATCCTAACGGCGCTTCAATGATCAGACTATCATTGACCGTTCACATCGGTATGACTTCAGCGAGGACGTGAACTGAATTTTTCTACCGGCGCGCAGCAAAAAGGAATAGACGTCGTTCTAACGCCGCTATCTCCACCCATGCAATATCGGATGTCTCAAGCACATATTCTGATTTAGTCTGCCTGCAAACGAGGTCTTCCGATCGCAGAAAGAAATTCTTGTCTTGTCACAGCGTTTTTGCGGAACACGCCTAACATCTGGCTTGTCACCATAGTTACTCCGCGCTTGTGAACGCCTCGTGTTGTCATACACTCGTGAACGCCTTCAATAACCACTGCAACGCCGAGAGGCTTTAGTACACTGATCAGGCAATCAGCAATTTCAGCAGTCATTTTTTCCTGGATTTGAAGTCGTTTCGCATAAACATCAACCAGCCTGGCAAGCTTCGAAATTCCGACAACTCGATTGCGCGGCAAATAGCCTATATGAACTCGGCCAATGATTGGAGCGAGGTGATGCTCACAATGAGATACGAAATCAACATCGCGCAGAAGCACCATTTCATCGTAACCTGAAATTTCCTCAAATGTCCGACTTAGGTATTCCCGCGGATCTTTATCGTAGCCTGAGAACCATTCCTCATATGCACGCACTACCCTGGCGGGCGTTGTGACAAGGCCCTCGCGATGCGGGTCGTCACCAGCCCAGCGAATTAGTGTGCGAACAGCATTTTCTGTTTCCGTGCGGGAGGGTTTATCGATCTTTTGTATTTTTGCGGGACGCCGACGCTTGGCATCCCGCAAATTGATGAGTTTGGCCATTCTGCTCTCCTGTTCAGCCATCTCCTGAACATAGGGGTTCAACACAATTAGAATGTAAAGTCCCACTTGGAATTGGTCCGCGCTGTGCATGTGGCACATCACTGCAACACCGTAGCCAGCTCCCAAACGTACTCGCACGAAACAACATGCAGTATCAGCGACTTCGAGCACCCCGTCGACCGAAGTCTCGTGGGTGATATGGAAATTAAGAACGGCGAGCGCGTCGACCAGGGCGGGGACAACGTTTCGCATATCGATCCACATTCGCCCTTCGAATTTGTTTGCGCCCGTCACCTTGGACGATGAAAACAAGCGGGTAAGACTGATTTGATCGCGCGACAGGATATTAACGCTGACACGCCTAGTGGCGCTCATCATGAAATAGGTGCCGGCCTGTCGGTTCACGCATGCGATCAGTGAAGGCGGATCTTGGAGCAGACGGCTGTCATAGTCGGGCCGCGCCGCTCACCATTAGCATCGGAAGCAATCAAATCATCAAGAAGAGAAAGGAAATAGGTCTGTCAGTCTGCGCCTAACTCTCGGCGCACAATCTTGGCGCCTTCGACCATCGCTCGCATTTTGCCGAAGGCCACCTCGCGGGGTAAATATTTGAGTCCGCAGTCGGGTCCCACCACGATGCGTTCGGCCGGCACGTATGGCAACGCCCGACGAATGCGCGCCGCGACCGTTTCAGCAGTTTCCACGTTCATGTCAGAGAGGTCGAGCGTGCCAAGGATGATGGTCTTGCCAGGAAGCTTTTTTAGGATCGAGCAGTCAAGGTTGGACTGCGCGGTTTCGATTGAAATCTGTTGTACCGGCGATGCGGCTAACTCCGGCAAAAACGAATAGCCACTTGGCCGCTGGTGGATAATAGCGGCGTAGCCAAAGCATATGTGGATTGCCGTTGTGCCCTTTACGCCATCGAGCGCGACTTCCAATCCTTCCAGCCCGTATTTGCGTGCCTTCTCAGGCCTCGCTTGCATGTATGGCTCGTCTATCTGAACGATGTTCACACCAGCGGCGAAGAGGTCCTTGATTTCGGCGTTCACTGCTGTCGCGTAGTCAATGATCATCTCCAGTTCGTCTCTATAGAAGTCGTTCTGCGCCTGCTGGGACATGGTGAACGGACCAGGCACCGTAATTTTGATGATGCGGTCGGTGTTGGCTCGCAGGAATTGGACATCGCGGAGTTCGACGGGCTGTCGGCGCCGAATCTTTCCGACGATACGCGGCACCGGATTGGGGTGACCGGACCGGTCGAGTGCAGTGCCCGGATTATCGATGTCAACTCCTTCGAGCGCCGTAGCAAACCGATTCGAATAGCTTTCGCGGCGCTGCTCGCCGTCAGTAATGATGTCAAGCCCAGCACGTTCTTGATCGCGAATGGCAAGCAGCGTGGCGTCGTCCTGCGCCTGCTCGAGATATTCAGGCGCCACCCGCCACAGCTCTTTGGCGCGCACCCGCGGTGGAAATCGACCGGCCAATTTCTGGCGGTCAATTAGCCAGTCCGGTTGGGCATACGAGCCGACCAGCGAGGTCGGTAACAGCACGTTGTTCATCCCGAGCGTCCTCAGATTGACGCC
>DASTHI010000045.1:0-37376 GCA_035718275.1 Pseudolabrys sp.
TGAAAGCGCATCCTGGAGTCCGATCGGTAGATCATGCGGCGGCATCGCTTGCACGAGCCAGCGGCTTGATGAGATCCCGGCGTCGGTCCGACGCCGGCCACGGCTTTGGTTGCGAGTATCGCCAATCCGAAAGCATTCCGCTCGGCCCACGCCTTCTCAGCCTGGATCGGCTTGGTGCCAAAGCAGCATTCGTGCGGAGGCAAAGAGAGGCTCGGCAGTATCGGCAAGCAAGGCGGTCGTTACCTGCGCAGCCTGTTCATCAGGCCGCTGCTAGTTCGTTCTCAAAACCTGCTGTCAGCACGATATCATCCAAGCGAGCCTGATAGCCTCGCACTGCGCGGGCTATTTGTTCGTTCCGTTCAGCTAGTTCGAATCGCATCGGTTACACTGGGCCGTTCGCTTTCTGCAGCGCGCGGGATTCGGTGTGAGCAGGGGCCGATATCATCAACCTATTGGAAGAATGGTCATCAACGTTGGTCAGATGATTGCAAGCCCACATCGCCGCCTGTGTGCGGTTATTCAGCCTCAGCTTGCGCAGAATAGCCTTTATATGGACCTTTACCGTCGCCTCTGTGATCACCAGTTGGCGGGCGATAAGTTTGTTGGAAGTGCCTTGCATCAAGAGACGCAAGATTGCCGTCTCGCGCCGCGACAGTCCTTTGACGAGGCTCTTAAGCTCCTCGTCGCTGAACTTCCCGTTTGCTCCGTTCGCTCCATTGGCTCCATTGGCTCCGTTGGCTCCATTTACGAGATCGCTTGCATCGTACTGCGAAGCAGGTGCCTCTTCTATCCGGACAGAACACTCAGACGGCTTCGTCACGTTCAGCGGATTGCCGACCGCGTGCACAAACTCGGCAGGAACCAAGGTCTCGCCAAGTGAGACGAGTTCGAGCGACTTTACGAGGCGCTCGCCCGAGATGTCCTGGTACAGAAAACCGCGTGCGCCAGCTTGGATTGCCGGCCACACTTCATCGGTAGACTTACTCTGTGCGAGAATAACGACCTTCACTCCTGCATTGGTCGCACAAACCCGACGCACGAGATCGAATGTCCTCTCGTCGCAGCGATCAAGGCCAAGCAGTAATATGCAACTTTCGGCTGAAGTCAGGTGAGGCATGGCAGCCTGATTCAGCTCCGCTGCCAGATAAATTGGTCGAAACGCCGTATTGTCGAGGATGTGGCGAAGACCGTCACGAAACAAAGTGCATGGATGCGTTACAACTGTCGGGATGACTGACGTTCTCATGGGACTGCCTCTTTACGCCGGCTGATTTTGATCCCGCCCCAGGTAACCGAGGGTCCTTCCCCCATGTCGTTTTTTGATCCCGATCTTTTCGGTGACATCTTTTTATCTTTTTGCTGATCATTTTTTGTCTTTTTCTGCATTAAGCGAAATGTATCATATTACTTTAGACACAACCTACTATATTGCCTTCGATGATTTAACTATAGAATCCAACAACATCATTAAGATGACTTGCCATATTAACACTATAGAATCCAACAACATCCATTAAGATAACTGGCTAATTTAGCCGCAGGTTGTACCTCTTAATTTCCAGGCGATTGATTCCGAGGCCCGCGATATGAGAATAAGGCCTTTTCCTGGTCAGGCCTGAAAGTGCCCGAGCGGAGTTGGGCAAACACAATCCCGTGAGGTATTTGGGTAAAGAATGATCGTCGGCTATTGCCGCCTGAACACCCTGGAGCCGGCCGCGAGCCTTGACCGGCAGAAGCGAGATCTCGCCGCCATTGGGGCGGAGCAGTTTTTTTTCGACAAGGCCGGGTTCTTTCAGGAGTTGCCGGAGCTGGAGCGTGCGATAGATTCCACCAAGAAGGGTGACGTGATCGTGATCACCAAGCCCTATCGCGTCGCGAACTCTGCCCGCGGGGTGCTGGCGCTCATGGACCGGTTGGCCCGCAAAGGAGTGGGCTTTCGCATCCTCAACACACCTGTCGATACAAGCACAACAACCGGACGCATGATTCTTGGATCGACCCCTCTCTGGTCGCTGGGGGTATCGCCTCTGCAATCAGCTCTGTGGGATCTCACCGTCGGTTGGTGGCGTCGCCGTTAGGCGCATCGTGGTAATCAATTGTGTTGACCCGCCGAGCAGCAAACATTGGACTCAGCGCCGGCGCGTTATGGGGAGCGATCGTTTGCTCCAGACGAGGCCATGCTGTCAGCTCAAGCCCGCAGACCGCGATTGCCTTTGACGTTCCACACGGCGCCTGTGACTCGCATGTGCATGTCGTTGGCGAACCGGCGCAGTATCCGATGTCCAGGGAACGAGATTACACTCCTCCTCCTGCGACGGCTGACGAACTGATCCAGGTACTCAAGCGCTTGAACCTGGATCGTGTGGTTATCGTTACTCCGACAATATATGGCGATGACAATTCGGTAACGCTCGACGCCATCAGGCAGCTCGGGCGGAGTCGCGCACGGGGCGTCGCTTTGATCAGCAAGCGCGCCTCGCCTCAGAGCCTCGACTCACTGAAGGAGGCCGGAATAACCGGAATTCGGGTGTTCCTTCGGGGAGCGGGGGCCTTCGATCCGGCTGCCGCTGCAAAGCATCTGCAGAGCATGACCGATCGAGCTAAAGATCGAGGATGGCATCTGGATATCTCCACGCCGCCATTCGTGATTGCTGCTCTTGCAGCGCAACTCGCTGCATCTCCCGTACCGCTCGTGCTTGATTACTTTGGATGGGTGGCCGGCGGCGTTAAGCAGCGCGGCTTCGACGAGCTGCTGTCGCTGGTCAAATCCGGGCATTGCTACGTCAAGTTGGCTGAACCTTATCGACTCTCCAAAAATGGCCCCGACTACGACGACCTCGTGCCCGTCGTGCATGCTTTTCTGGCGGCAAACCCGGAACGGCTCCTGTGGGGCTCCGGCTGGCCCCACGTTGACTCGGCGCATTCCGAGGGCCGCATTGCGCCCAACCTCCCGATCGATACTGGCCATCTGCTCAATCTCTTTGCGCGGTGGTTTCCGGACCCCGAAGTCCGTCGCCAAATCTTGGTCGAAAATCCCGCGCGACTTTACGGGTTCTAGAGCAGAATCTTTTGAGTTTGAAACTGCGCCCGCTTTCAATTCCTTGCCGACGCAAATTCAATGTATTGCCGTGCTACATGAACAGCATCGAAGCGTTCACTCATTTGGCACGCGCCTTGAGACAGCCGTGACCACAGCGCGTCATCGTCCAACAATGCCCATATCGCGCTTGCGATCGCCTTCGGATCAGTATCGACAACGAGACCGTTCACCCCGTCGACGAGCACATCTCTACTCAACCGAGGTGAGCCGACGATTGGGGTTGCGGAAGCGATCGCTTCCATGACAGTCGCGGACGCGACGGGGATCGTATAGCTGGTCGGGAATGCCGCGACCCGGACCCGGCCGTGCAATTTCCGCAGACTCTGTCCATCTATGTCCCCAAGAAGGATCACCTGCCTGCGAAGCCTGTCAGGAAGAGCATTGACCGCCTCCCGCGTCGATGCGGTAACGCTGCCTGCGATGTAGAGCGGCACCGACGGATCGTCCCTCGCACCGTATGCTCTGATCGTGGTTTCAGGCCGTTTGTATGGAGATGTTCCCGAATGGAGAATGGCCCGCTCGCGTGATGAAAGAGGCGAGCGTGAGTACGCCTGAAGGTCGATGCACTTGGGAATCAGGTTTATCTTGTGCGGCGGTATCCCAAGATCGCGGACAAGTTCGTCACGAAGTTCAGTCGTGGTCGCCACCACGTAGTCGCAGCGCATGGTGCTAAAGCGCCGAATGCCGCGCCAGACTGGCGCGAGTCGCCCTTTGCGAGGCTCGAGATCGTGCACAACCTGGATGATTGTGCCGGGTAGCGGAAGAGGAACAGTTTCGCTGTGAATGACAAGGTCTGGGTTGAAACGATCAATGGCTCGTTTCGCGCGCAGCCACGCCGCAACCGAAGCAAGTCCGCTTAAAGGAGTCGGACTCAACGAAAAGATCGTCAGATCCCGACGAGGAGCCAGGAGCCGCCGGTACTCAGCCACGCTTTGCAAACTTCCGACGACAATCTGCACTTCGTGATTGAGATCGGTCAGGGCTTGGCCCAGCGCGACCATAAACATATTGACGCCATCGGGTGAATCGAGCGCCTCACGTCGGGTAAGAACGATGCGCAGCATCGGTCTACATCCGCTATACCGTGGATTGTCGTTCTAAGCCGTATTCTACCATAGAGGGTATCCCTCTACGAGGTCTTTTCGAGGCACCCCCTGCGTCAAATTGAGGTACTGCGACGACGGGGAATCCAAGTCTTCTTATGTCTGAAACTTTATGTCTGAAACGTCTGGTATGTTTCTGACTGCCACGAAGGTTTCCGGATAACGGCGCTGCGCTTCCATAAGACGCCCCAGCGCTAGGCACAGACCTCCTGTTTGGAAAATTGTCTCGCGCCCGAGGTGTGCCGGTTCTGCAAGAGCGATCGATAGATCCTGATGAGCCCGTTGAAATTGGCCTCAGGCGTATACCGATCCTCATAAATCGAGTGCGCGTGACGGCCCAACTCGTCGAGGGCTGACGGATTTGAAAGAGCCCAGCGCACCCGAGCAACGATCGCGTTTGAGTCACCAGGAGCGAAGACCAGTCCATTGATACCGGGTTCGACCAATTCTCTGAGGATGGGGAGCTCGGAGCAGATGACCGGCAAACGGTTTGCGAATGCCTCGACAATCGTCATCGGAAACATTTCAAATCCCACCGATGGGAAGATGAGGAACTTCGCGGCCTGCATCTCTTGCTGCACCGCGTGCCTTGGCAGCCGCCCGAGATATACGATGCGATTGTTTACGCTGCGTTGGACCAATTCAGATAGTGGGCCATCACCGATAATCCTCAGTGGGTAGTCGATCTCCTTCCACGCGCGGAGAATGAGTTCTATCCCTTTCTGCTCGTCGAGTCGGCCAACGAAGAGTCCGCCGTGCCTTGGCGTGTCATGAGATGCAGGCGGCCTCGCGACGCAGTTGGGCTTTACAACAATGCGTTCGGCTGGGAGCCCGGCTTGGGCAAACATTTGCTTGGCTGCGTCCGTCAACGCGATAAAGCGGTCCACTTTTCTAGACCAGGTGCCAGCCCTTTTGTGAAACTCGATCATCGCGGCCACAGCGAGCGTCCCTACTACCGAATTCCGATAGATACCTTTCGGAACGCTCCACCAGCAGGAATCGCGCAAACGGTGTTTTCGAGTGATTTCATCCGGGTGAAGGAGGGCGGCCGGAGACAGAATCCTGAAGTTGTGCAGGGTCAGGACGGAAGGGACCCCTGCATCCCGGCAGGCATCGAAAATGGAGGGGCTCAAAAGCGGAAAAAAATTATGGACGTGAACGACATCCGGCACAAACTCTGCCAACTGCTTCGCTAGTTGATGCCGCGCGCGAGGGCTGTAAACGGCCTGAACCGCCGTCGCAATTTTTCCGGACATTCCTCTGATGTCGTCATTGGTCACGGAAAATAATTTGACGTCAACTCCGTTGTTCTTGAGCACGGACAGCTCGTCCTGAACGACGCTGTCCTCGCCTCCTGGTATCTGATAGAAGTTGTGGACGAGCAGAACGCGCATCGACTCTCTCCGGCGGGTCCGCGTGAGCATCCGGCCCGCTCCCGAAATGAACTTGTGGCGATGCGTTCGCGGACAAGCTTACTGGGACGGAATGGCCAGCTTGTCGGCCAGAGTTTCGGTCCTTAACGCCACTTCAACGATATCGCCCGGCATGAGTTCTGTGTTTTCGTTGGCCGTGAGTTTTTCTTGGCCATTTTCGCCTTTGCGGTAGACAATGATGCGGGGCTCATTGCCGGCCCGAGCCAGCTGCGATCGAAGCAAACCGGTATATACCAGCTTCTCGCCTGCGCCTTTTATGCGCGCAGTGATCTGAGCTACCCGTAAATTCGCGTCCTCCAGTTCTCTCCACGCATCGATGCGGCTTTGGCTATCGATTTTCTCCAGCTGGCGTTCGAATTCGCCACGCTGCCGCTCGAGGTTCGACGTCTCGACAATGGTTTGCAGGAGCTGGTTCGATGACAGGAGAGCCGCTCGCCGTGCATCTGCCAACCGTGTGGTCGGCGTCATGCCTTTCTCGAAGAGTTCTTTGACCTTTTGGAAATCCGCCGCGTCGGCTTCATTCCCTTTCTCATCTTGACTTTTCTTTTCGGCCAGGACGTTCAGCTGGAGGTCCGCCTTCTTGATGGCCTGCCGAAGAAGGTCTTTGTCCTTCTCGCGATCCGCCTGGCGAGCTTTTAAGTGTTCTGATTCGGCTTGTATGAGCCGTTTAACAAACGCTGCGGGGATCGGCGCATTTTTGCCCGTATACTCTTCTCCCTCCTCGCCGAGTTCCTGACGCAGGCGCCAAATGCGAGCCTGCTGCGTCGCGTACTCAGCCCACAACGCCTCATATTCAGACCGGAAGTCGGCAGCTCGCAAGAGGGGATCGGCCAGCCGCGACTGCGTCAGGTCATAGCCGCCGGCGATCGCGACCGCGTGCCGCACGGTCATACCGAGTCGGAAGGGTTGTTCACCCGGTCTGGCGACGTCCCCATTCACGCAAATCGGGCGATATTCGACCGCCGTAACAACGATGTCTTCAGGCAAGATCAGTCTTGGGATCTCACGCCCATCGACGGTCGACTGCCGATATACTTTTCTGGAAAGATCTTGGGTGATTTTCGCTCTTGCCTCGGGGAGAGAGAGGCCAGCGACCTTGGTCTCCCCGACAATCGGCAAGGCGATTTCGCCATCCACTCCGATCGCCGTCCGCTGCCTGAGTTCCGGAATGGAAGTGACCGAAATTTCCAGAGTGTCGCCGGATTGCAGTTTGTACTCGCAAAGAGCCGGCGTCGGCAGGAGGAGGAGGGCGCCCGCTAAGAGGATCGGCCAGCTTGGAAGACGGGCGTTTCTAAGAGACGAAAGCAAATTTCTCATGGTGCCTTTACCGCTTTGCCAGGTGCGGACAGCGTTGAGGGGTTCGTTGCAACGCTAGCAGAAAAGCCCAACGGCTCGAGTGACCTACTGGCTGGCCAAGTGGCTCTTTCGAGGCACTCCTTGTGGTCGAGCGCTGGCTCTGAGAGCAAGCAGGTAACCATAAACGTAACCTACGCCCAGGGACACGATCGGTGTCTCCAGCGCCGGATTCACGAAGCAGTTGAGGAAGAGTATTCCGAAAACGATAGCCGCGTGGTTTCGGACGCCCTTCGGTAGGTTGCCAGGGGGAAAGGCAGCGAAAATAGCCGCACCAAGCAAAAGAAAGCCCAGTACGCCCGTTCGCAGAAGAGCCTGTACAAAGGAATTGTGAACGCCTGTCGAGAGCACTTGCAACATGCGATCGTGCGTGATCGACCTCGGGTCGGGAAGAAACGTGAACTCTGGCATGTTGGGAAAGTGATAACGCCATTTGACAGATTCTTTCCCATATCCAATGCCGATGCCGTTCGTGTCGACGGCAGACGAGAGCGCATCCGCCACAAACGCAAGTCTGATTCCGGAGTTCGGACTTGCGTGCATCGCCTCCGGGATGTGGTTAATTCCAACCGCATAAATGCCGATGAATGCCGCGGTCAAACCGATCACGACCGGGCGGCCAGGTACGCCGAAGAGAGTTGCGAGAAGAGCGACCGTAAGCACCTTGAACTGGGAAAAATGCGTGGTGACTGCAATCGCGAGAACCGTGGCGAGTCCGAGATAGCGACGCCAGTCCGTCGTCAGGAAAATTGCGCCTGTGATGAAGAACAGGGCAATGACGATGTTGTTGATGAACGATCCATAGAGCGCGAGTACGGCGTGCTCGCTGTCCTCGCCCTGATATCTCAAACCTTGGTGAAACATCACCGCTGGAGCAACAACCAGGCTCAAAAAAAGGATGATCGGCGCGCCGAAAAAGGTGTCTCCGCATGCCAGCCTGCGGCGAAAATAGGCCTTCGACGCCCATGCGGCCGCAAAAAAGCCGATCATTGGGATCAGCTGCCGAACGATGGCTTCTTCCATAAAATGGGTTTGCCACGAGGTTGGCATCAGTCGGAATTTGGAGAGGACGGCAATAAAGATGGCGAAAGCCAAATAGGCGCTCAACAGCCTGGGTGGCACCGTCCTTCGCAGGATCGCGTAGGCAAGGCAAAAACCGACAGGGATCACAAGGTATAGGGGGCCGAGCAACCTCAACGAGATTCCGAGTGAGCAGGCCAGTAAGATCGAGGGCAGAAACAGGGAATAATCAAGAACGTCCAAAGACAGGCGACGCCCGCGATCCGATATGGATCGCGTCTCCTCGGTACTGCCCGCTGCAAAGACTGACAACGTAGCCACGACCAGGACCTTTCACATGACTAGGCCTTGTTCAGGACCAGTCCCGCCACCTTTTTCCTTGGAACGATCTGCATAAAATCACGGAGCCTCTGCGAAGTCGTTTTCCCGGCTTCGGCCACCACGATGACCTTCTTGATGACCGCCATGACTCCTCCCCACCTCACACTGGCCTCCAAATCTGCCGTCTGATCCGCGGAATGAAAATCGACGATCACGCAATCGTACTTGTCCTGAGACTGCACTGTTTTGATGATCGAGAGTGCCGCGTTCAGCTCGGAGATCCGATTCCTCGCCCGTAGCACCAAAACATCGAGCTGTTCCGGTTCCAAATGAATGGTGCCAAGTGTCCTCGCGAGTGATTCCGGCACCTGCGTCTCAAAATTCGTTATCAATGGAAGATGTGTGGTCGAAGCCACCTCGACGGAAGCAACTTGGACGTCGTCGACGTTTTGCGAATGCTTCGTGTCATCAGTGCCTGAAGTCCCGATGGCCTGTAAAGCGCGCGTTGTGCCGGATTGGTTCGAAAATTCGGCATTCGTCACGTCGCCATCGGCCCAGGTGTAGAAACTTTGTTTTAAAGCGGGCCCCGAATTCGGAACAGGCGGATGAGCAAGCGACTTGCGCCAGTTCGCATCGACAAGAAGAGTCCTCTGACCACTTTCTGCGATCACCTTTGCAAGGTGAGCCGCGACCGAAGATGCTCCTGCGCCTTCCGTGGGAGCCACCACCCCGATCGTCAGTGCGCCCCGCTGCCTCTGTAATCCATGCAACCAGACCGCAGCCTTCCCCATTGCGTCGGAAAACCTGGCTGACCAACGTATGTACGCCGGCTGCAGACTTTCCTGATGAGAGTCTTCACGTGTGTGCCAGGACATCTTGGGAATGGTTATTATGCGTTCGATGTCGGTCGACCGGTGCACATCTTCCGCGGTCATTAAACGGTTGTCGGTCACATGCCTGAGCAGCGCGTGAGCAACTCCGCCAAACGCGCCGCCCGCCGCGGCGACGGCCAGGATGAGGAGTGCCCGCGGCCAGCTGCGTTCAGTGGGTGGTTGAGCGGGGGTAATGACCCTTGCTGCGGCCGGAAATTGCTGTTGGGCCGTCTGAGCCTGCTGGAGGAAGCCTTTGTAAAGAGATTGGTAGGTCTCAGCTCTGCTCTGTTCGCGAAGCCTTGCTCGCCCCTGGTCCCCGGCATCAGGTGCGACGAGTGAATAGTCGTTGGATTGCTGAGCGATCGCAAGCGCCTTGGCGCCTGCGATGGCCTTTGCGTTCAGCTCGCGTTGGTTCTCGATGTAGTTCTGAGCGATTGCGTTCGCGATCGTGGCCGCTCCTTCCGGATTCTGTGAAGTGAATCCGATTTCCACGACGTTGGTCAGCCCAACCCGACGAACGGAGAGTGCGCGCTTGACATTTATAATAGTCGCGTGCCGGGGAGACCTTGTTGGCCTTTGAATGCCGAGATAGCCGATGATCCGTGTGTATAGACCGCCGTGTCCTTTTCCAAACTCTTTGCTTTCAATGAGCCGATTTTGATCGACGACCCTCCCTACCACTTCATCGGATAAAAGAAGCTGGACCTGACTGTCTACGTAAGCAGGGTCGGGCGCGGCCGCTTGACCGACCGCGTTATTGACGGGTCTTGCGGCATGGTCGTCGAGCAGGAGAGAGACGTCGGCCGTATAGTACGTGCGTGAGAAGATCGTGAACAGGATGCCGGCACAAACGGCCACGGCGATCCAGACCAAGCACAGCCGCCAGCCTCTTCTGACGAACTCAATGATGCTATCAATGTTGACCGAGTCGCGGTCGTTGGGACCGAAGGAGTCGGAAAAAAAATTGTTCGGGCGGATCATGTAACCTCACCTATCGTTGAGATCGAAGTTCGTCTCGCTATAGCCGGTGCATGCGCGGCACCATGCGTTGGCGAAGTACGCATAACGGCGGTACCGGAGGTCAGGAAGAAGCCCAAGGAGACAACAAGGATGGTGCATTCCTTGGCGATCACCGCGAGCGCGATGCCGATAACCGGGTCTGGGAGATGAGGCGACAGCAGATAGGCTACGCATAAAAATACTATGAGACCCAGCACATTCAGAAACGTCCACGCGCGCTCATGGCCGTAATTGAACATGTAAAGGTTGGACGTGCAGATATTTGCGTTCATCAGAACAGGCAGAACAGACATCAATCGAACGATGGGGATCGCATCGGAAAACTCCTCGCCGAAAAAGATGATGATGAAATAGGGCGCGATGAAATATAGACAAAGACCGAGTGCTACTCCGAGGATCAGCGTCAAGAAGGAGCGCCGGATAAGGATGATTCCGGCCACCGGAGAGTGTTTTGCGTGATACGCGACGCGAGGCAAAAAGGTCTCCAGAATAACTCTGAACAACGGCCGCGCTGCGCTTACAAACTTCTCAGCGACCGAATATTGCCCGGCCGCAACATAGCCTGCGAAATGTCCGACAAGGGGAACGGGAAGGGTCACCGAAGCTCGCTCGACGAGTGCGTACAAAAATCCTCGCCAACCGGCGCGAAGCTGGGCTCCAATGCGGGACAGGCTTAGAGATTTGAAACCGGCAAATCCGAACGGGACTACAAATGGAAGGGCGATCAGGCCCGAGACGATCGGAATCAAGCCTTGGATCGCAACGGCCAGTTCGTATTGACTGGGCGAAGTTATGATGGCCCAAAAGGCCACAAGCGCGAGAATGCGAGAAAGAACCACCGCGACCGTCGCCTGCCAGGCGCGTTCGACAGCGATGAATAGCCAAACCGGGAATAGGATGCCTCCCGCGGCCGGGAGCATCGTGTAGAGGAACAAGGTTTTACTGATTGAAAGGAAGTTTTCCGCGACAGCAAGGCCAATAGCGGTGACGAGCAGAAACAATAAGGTCTTGGTGGCGACCACATCCGCGAAGAGCGAGGAGAGCACCGCCGGCTCGCGGCGAGCTGACGCGGCCTCACGCTGAGCGGTCCAGTGAAATCCGTACTCGACGAGCGTAGCTGTGATTTGTCCGATGGCTACCGCATAGGCAAACAAGCCAAAATTATGAGCGCCCAGAATTCTGCCGGCGAATGGCAGAATAATAAGCGGTTGCAGCACATCGGCCGCATGCATAATGGCCAAGCTGGTGGCTTGCTTATGCAGGCTCACGAATGAACTCCCATCGGCAGGACGCGATCACGTCAAGCGTGACCGGACAAATTGAGGAGGACGCGATTGAAACTTGCATTTCTCAATAGCCAGGTTGGTTGCGGTTGGGCGAACCCGTCAAACTGGCTTTTGTGAAAGCGGATGTCTGTACTGCAGCGACCGTCGTTAGGCTTGCGCACCAGGCGGCATTGTTCACAAAGTGAGCGCGAAGCGTACGCAAACGACCGAGGAAATGATCAAGCTCTTTCCAAAGATCGAATTCGTTGATTTCCCAAGAGTGACCCCAGAGGTGAAAGTAGCCTCCCAAGTTGGCGCTGGCTTGAGCCGCTTCCATCAAGCGCGCGGTGAGTGGCCCGCTCTTCAACACAGAGGCCAGAATCGCAGTGCGTTCGAGGGTTGGTCCCATGCTCAGATAATTGCGAATGTAAGTTGATTTCGCGTGAGCGAAGAACTGTGCAGTGGTGGGAATCTGAAACCGATCGTATCCAGGACTTGTCGTTAGATTTTTCACCGTCCTGGCGTAGCGATAGCCGGCTTGTTCAACCAAGCCTCTGACAACCCGGTTATGCTGTCCGCGAACATAGGCGAAGCCACAGATTTCCCGACCTGTCAGATCCTCAAGCCGCCGCTTGTTGACGCGGATTTCATTCGCGGCAATTGAGGGAGAAATTTGGGTGAGACTGATGTGGGTCTGGGTATGGCCCCCGATTTCGAACCGACGCGCCAGCTCGGTTACATCGCTGGAGCTCATCACCGGCCTGCCTTCAGAATTGCTGCAAGGGATATAAAACGTGCCATTCAGGCCATGCTTGTCGAGCAGATCGGCAACGCGAAGGTCTGCCGGGTGGCCATCGTCCCACGACGTCGTGACAAACAGAGACGAATTCTGTCTGCGTTCTGGGTTCCAGAAAGAACGCAGGGCCCGCCCAACATCTGAATCGACCCTTTTCACCGGTCGTCGACCTGATGTTGGGGGAACAGTGAGTCGAGCAGCGCGGCCAAGACAAACATGCTGTTTGCCATCAGGTACCGCATCGCCAAACGACGAGGATCCTGGGAAAGGCGGTGCAGCCACTCGAGAGAGTTGTGCTGCATCCATAAGGGCGCCCGCCGTACGGCGCCGGCATGGAAGTCGAATGCCGCGCCCACGCCCAACATGACGGCAGACACCCTGCCGCGATGGGCGTGCATCCAGGCTTCTTGTTTGGGACAGCCCAGCCCCACCCAGACGATACGCGCACCGGAGGTGTTGATCATGTCGACCACGGCCGCATCCTCATCCGCCGTCAGACGACGAAAGGGAGGCGAGTACGCGCCGACGATGTTGATGCCGGGAAATTCCCTGCGAAGACTTTGTTCAAGGCGGCCGAGCGTGGCAGGCGTCCCGCCATAGAGAAACATTTCTGTGCCAAACTCCGCAGCTCTGCGACAGCAAGCCCACATGAGATCAGGTCCGTTGATCCTTTCCTGACCATCGTGACCCTTTCTCCTCAACATCCAGGCGATTGGACCGCCGTCCGGCGTAACCAAATCCGCGGATCTGATCGCATCCGCGTGTGAAAGATTCTGAAGAGCCGTGATCACGCTGTGCACATTGCAAATGCAGACTGTCCGGCTTTCCCGCCGTTGCGCCCATCGGAATATGCAGTCGATCGTCTCGGTCCAACTCAAGGCGTTGACCGGCGCGCCGAGCACGGCTTCGCGTCTGCTGTCCAGCTGAAGGGTCGGTTCAAGCATTGACCTTGTCCGCTACCGGATTTCATAGCCGGTGCCGGGTGTTATGAGATTGCGAACCGACCCGTGGTTCAATTGCCATTCCGAACGATCAAAGTCCGCGGGAATCGCTCAAAGCGGTACCCCGAAAGAGAGACTCTTCGGCTGGCTACCCCCAACTGAAACTGAGCCGGATTGGTGCGCGCGCAACAAATGCACCGCGCGTAAACGACCAGCCCGCGTTCACGGCCTTCAGCTCCCAGATGAGGTTTCTGGGATTGGCGAGAGCGTCAAAACGACAATCGATGATCGAATGCTTTTGCGCGCCTGCAGAGATGCGCGTGTAAAAGGAAAGGCCGTTAGAGCTTGGCGCTGGCCTGCCATCCCGTTCGGAATTGTAGGATTCACGGGTTCTGCAACGAATAAACGTACAGTTGCCGCTGCCGGCGGGCCCTTCGGGGACGGCTGCGAATGCACCATTCCCCTGCTGGACAGCGTCGACGTCCTCGACAAGGCAGTCAAAGCTGCCCTCGATCATCACGCCGTCGCCGGTTGGACTGTTGTTATAGTAAACAAGCCCACGACGAATCGCACATTGGTTTGACCGAAACACCGATATGTTGTCCTCGGTCCAGGATGTCGAACCGTTTTCACCCGAGAAGTCCTCCAAAATAGAGTTGGGCGACTGGTTGAACTGCACATTCTGTCCGCGTGGCATTGGACCGCGCGCATCATGAAGCTCAAGCCAGCTCAGGCGAGCCCCGGGACTCTTCTCAAGGTAAATATTGCTTGAGCCTCGCGATGCCTTGATGCGGGTGATGATCGCATTGGGGCAGTTAATGAGATCCAGATTGTTGTAGGAGCTGCTTGGTCCGACCCCCGACGGCGGAGCGCCAACGTGGTCGACCTCAAGGTCTTGCAGCACAAGACCATCCGCATCCCTTGCCTGCACGCCGGGCCCGCGCGCGTGACGGATGCGGCAGTTCCGGATCGTTGTATGTGCGTGCCGCACGATCACCCCGCTCCCGGAAGGCGCCTCAATATCGAGGTTCTCGATAACCTGTCCAATTTGGCGCGTCCTGACCGGGCCACTTGGAACCAGCGCGGCGTTTCGCGAAGGGCCGTCGCGTCCGGTTGCGTCCGCGAGCACCATCGCTGCTTTAGAGGCATGCGGTTTCGCGACGACACCCGAGATCGGGAGCATCAAAAGCCCGCCAAGGAGGTGGCGACGGTTCATTTCAGTCACCTCTCGGAAACGAGTTGCGAGGTCGACGAAGAACGACAAGCGCCCTGATTATGGCCCGGACCAGACTCTTTTGAGATGTGCGAAGGAGTAACCCCGATGAGCTAAGCGAGTCGAGATGATCTCCTGCCATCCTCTCACTCGCAGGAGAGCCATGACCAAATCGATCGACAGCTTTGACTACGTAATCGTGGGCGCGGGTGCCGGTGGGTGCGTATTAGCCAATCGTCTTGTGGCTGATGGGTCCTCCACGGTTTGTCTGCTAGAGGCGGGCCCGCCCGACAACAGTGTCATCCTGCACATTCCTGCCGGTGTCTATAAGGCGTCGACCAATCCCAAATACGCGTGGCAGTTCGAGACCGAGCCAAATCCGGCAACCGCAAATCGCGCGATACCGATGCCGCAAGGCAAGACGCTGGGTGGTTCGACTGCGATCAACGGGATGAACTACAACCGCGGCTGCCCGGATGACTTTGACGGTTGGGCGCGACGCGGTAATGGCGGCTGGGGCTACGCCGACGTGCTGCCGTACTTCAAGAAAAGCGAGCGCAGGCTCGGGACTGGCGACCGCAAATACCGTGGAACGGATGGACCGCTTCCCATCACCGACTGCAGTTGGCGACACCCGCTGTGCGAGGCTTTCATCGAGGCCGCTCACGGCCTCGGACTGCCACGTAATCCCGATTACAACGGCGCAAGTCAGCTGGGGGTCGGGTACTATCAGAGCTACATACACAAGGGCCGTCGCGTCAGTGCGGCGCGCGCCTTCGTTCAGCCTGTCGCAAAAAACAAGAACCTCGAAATTCGCACCAGGGCTCAGGCAACGGCTGTGCTGTTCGAGCAAAAGCGAGCAGTCGGTGTTCGCTATACGCAAGGACCAGGTCATCCTTTTCGCGAGGTGAGGGCCCGCAAGGAGGTCATTCTTGCTGCCGGAGCGGCAAATACGCCGAAGATTCTCCAACTCTCAGGCGTAGGTCCTTCGGCACTGCTAGGAGAGCTTGGTATTCCGGTTGTCCATGAACTGGCAGGCGTAGGCGCCAATCTGCAAGACCACTACATGGTCCACCTGGTGCTTCGGGTGAAGGAAATCGAAACCATCAATGGCCGAGGACTTGCGCTTGTTCGGGAAGCCGCCAAATGGGTTTTAAACCGCCCAAGCATCCTCGCCATCAGTCCATCTCTCGTCTATGGGTTCGTGAACTCGCGAGATCTCTGCTCAACTCCCGATATCCAACTCGACTTCGCTCTCGGAAACTATTCCAATCTTTCGTTGGAAAGATTCCCGGTCATAAAACTCGGATTCTACCAGCTGCGGCCTCAGAGCAGAGGGTTCGTTCGCGCTCATTCTGCCGATCCTTTCCGTGCTCCAGTCATTCAGCCAAATTATCTTGTCGACGAACGGGATCAGCGCGTCGTTATCGACAGCATCCGCACGCTGCGCCGAGTGTTCGCTGCTCCGGAACTTGCGCGCTATTACGATTCAGAAGAGCTGCCGGGTTCTTCGGTGGTTGAGGACTCCGAGTGCCTGGAGTTTGCGCGGCAAGCTGGTTTGACGGCCTATCATATAAGTGGGACCTGCCAGATGGGCCCCCGGCACGATCGGGAATCCGTCGTCGACGATCAATTGCGCGTTCACGGGCTGGAGGCTCTGCGGATCGCGGACGCCTCGATCATGCCCACCGTGCCCTCGGCCAACACCTCAGCGGCCGTGTTCATGATCGCAGAAAAGGCGGCGGACATGATTCTGCGGCGCGCGCCCGTACCGGAAATTGATTTTGAGTCGAAAAGTCCGGCCCGGCCTTCGGATAAGTCCGCTGGCGCCGCGAAAACGCGGATCGCCATCGAGGCCTAGGGTGGTCACAAAATCCTCATCGACCATTGGAGGAGCTTCTCCTTGAAGAGCCGCACGCTGATCGTTTCTGACTTCAATGCCAAAGACCGGGCACATTTTGCGTTGGCTTACGAGTTCTGCCGCATCGCCGCGGAGTGTGATGATGCACACATTATCGCGCCTGGGATCGACAATTATCTGATCCGATACCTGGGCTCTGTTCTGCCGGATCACGACAAACAAAACGTTCAGCGCGATTTCAATAGACTGGTCAATGGCGTTCGTAAGGGACTTCGACTCAACAATGCGCCGACGATGGAATCGGTCACGCTGGATCAGAACTATGACCTGTTCTTTTTCGTCGGATGGGGTCCACAAAGCCTTGTAGAGCTCTCGCGGATTCGGAATTGGCGTGGTCGATGCAAGATCGCGGTGGCATACCTGTTCGAGCTCTGGTCAAGCACGCTCGCACAGGACCGCAAATATCTGAGGTTGTTAGATCAATTCGACCATGTATTTCTGCTTCACAGTGCGAGTGTTCCGGGGCTTCCCTTGTACACCCGTGCGCCTTGCTCTTTTCTGGCGACAGGTGTCGATTGTCTGACCTTCACACCTTATCCAGCGCCGCCTGAACGCGTCGTCGATGTTTACTCTATGGGCAATCGCGCGAAGCGGCTGCATCGACAATTGCTTGACTTGGCCGAACAACGCGACCTGTTTTATCTCTATGACTCGCTTGCGAGCGCAGATTCCCAGGTCAAGGATTGGCGAGAGCATCGACTGCTGCTCGCGAATATCATCAAGCGCACTCGTTATTTCATGGGGCTCAGTCCGGCAGCAGCGAAGGGTGAAAAAGCACCCAAAGTCGCAGGCGAGCAGGTCCTGCCATCCCGCTTGTTCGAGGGAGCCGCCGGCGGGGCTGTCATCCTGGGAACCGCTCCGCAATGCCCCGAGTTTAGCGAATGCTTCGATTGGCCCGACGCCGTAATCGAGGTCGACCCCGACTCAAGTGACATGGCTACCGTTATCGAGCGGCTGGATGCGCAACCGCGACGGGTGGAACGCGTGCGCCAGACAAATGCGCTCCGTTGCCTCGAAAAGCACGATTGGGTTTACCGATGGGAACGGATCCTGTCCGCGGTCGGATTAGATCCGTTACCGCAGCTTAAACAGCGTAAGTCCCAGCTGAGCGCGTTGGCTGCCACGATCATGTCCGACGCGGCAGCGTAGCTGGCACCGCGATTTGAAGCGCAAATCTGCCAGCGAGTCTGGTTTACCTCTAAAGAGCGAATGTCCCTGTACCCAATTGGTGGTGGAATGCTGGTGAGAGTTTTCAACTGCTGTCATGGGCGAAACCGGTAGAACGGTCCGGGAAGGTGCCAATGCGATCAAGTCATTCACGCTATGCGCGGACGCCTTTCGCGGCTCCGCAAGATATGCCGACGGTCATTTCGACATACACGGCAAACCTGCGCCACTTGTTGGGGGAAGTTCCGGTCTATCCGATCTATAGGGTCGTGGACATTTTCCGCGAGGCTCGCGACCGAGGCGCCTTCATTTACATCGCGGGTAACGGCGGCAGTTCTGCGACTGCTTCGCACTGGGTGAATGATCTTGGCAAGGCCACCAAGCGATCCGGCTGCCCGCCGTTGAGAGTTATGTGCCTGTCTGACAACGTATCATGGTTCTCCGCTCTCTCGAACGACGAAGGTTACGACCGGGCGTTCGCAGGTCAGCTCGAGAATTTCGCGACCGCCGGAGACGTGCTGACGTGTATTTCCGCAAGCGGGAATTCTCCCAATCTGGTGCGCGCGGTCGAGTTGGCGCAAAGGCGGAAGCTTACCACTGTGGGCCTCCTCGGGTTCGACGGCGGGGTGCTGAAGGACCTGGTTGACGAGGCCGTGTGCATTCATACGGAGAAGGGCGCGTACGAGCTCGTTGAGGACGTCCATTCGGCGATCTGTCACGCGATCACGAGGTGTCTCGTCGCTGACCGACCAGGCCGAAACCGATGACGGCTCTCGGTCGGCCTTTCCACCAGGCACGGATTGAAGGCCGCGTTTACGATCGGCCAAGGCAGGCGGTCATTCTTGCCGGAGGCCGTGGCACCCGGATGCAGCCGATCACAAATGACCGACCGAAGCCGATGGTGCCGATCCTCGAGCGTCCGTTTCTGGAGTATCAGATCGAGCAGCTCCGAGGCCAAGGCTTCGAACGCGTTCTGTTACTCCTCGGATATCTGCCCGAAGTCGTGCAGGATTATTTTGGCGACGGCGCTGCCTGGGGCATTCACATCGAATATTCGGTGACCGAGCCCGATCAACTGACCAGCAGTCGTGTGGTCACGGCTCGTCACATGATCGAGCCGTGTTTCCTGTTGCTGTATTGCGACAATTATTGGCCGATGCAAATGGACCGCCTGTGGGCGCGGTTCTGCGAGGCCGGCAAGCCGGCGTTGATCACGGTCTACGGCAACAAAGACGACTATTCGCGGGGCTCGGTGCGCCTCGATCAGGACGGGCATGTGCAGGTCTTCGATCGGCTTCGCGTCGCTCCCGGGCTGCGGGAAGTTGAAATCAGCTACGCCATTCTTACCGACCTCGCCCTCGAGCTCTTGCCGGAACAGGACACGCTGTTCGAGGAGGCGATCTACACGCCGTTGGCCGAGCAGGGGCGTCTAACGGCCTACGCAAGTGATCACCGATATTACAGCGTCGGCTCTCTTCACAGGCTCCCGGCAACCGAAACCTTCTTTCGGCGCGAACCGACCGTCATTCTTGATCGTGACGGCGTCCTCAACCGCAAGCCGCCGCAGGCACAATACGTGCGGAACTGGAGTGAGTGGGAGTGGTGCCCGGGTTCACTCGAGGCTCTGCGACTTTTGCGCCAGGCGGGCTACCGCGTCATCGTCGCGTCGAACCAGCCTGGCATCGGTCGCGGCTTCATGAGTGAGGCCGCACTTGATGTGGTCCATGGGCGAATGATGCAAGAGGCCGCACGAGCAGGGGGGCATATCGAGGCCATCTACCACTGCCCGCACGATTGGCACGCCGGCTGCGAATGTCGCAAGCCCAAACCGGGTCTGCTTTACAGGGCGCAGCGAGATTTTCACCTCGATCTGACGCGCACTCCGTTTATTGGCGATGATGTGCGCGATGAGGAAACGGCGTTCGCGGCCGACTGCCCATTCTACCGAGTAACCGATACGCGATCGCTACTCGACATCACCCGACAACTTCTTGAACCAAGAGGCATCGCTGTCTATGCGTAGCAATCGACGTGTTCTGATCACAGGCAATAACGGCTATATCGGGTCAGTAATGGCGCCTTGGCTCCAAAGCCAAGGCTATGACGTGACTGGTCTCGACACCGACTATTTTCTTTCCTGCGAACTCGTACCGGAACTCGCGCACGTCCCAACATTGCGCAGGGATCTGCGAGAGGTCACCGCAAAGGATCTCGTTGGCTTCGACGCGATCATACACCTCGCGGCACTCAGTAATGATCCGATCGGGAATTTGAACTCGGACTGGACGCAGGAGATCAACGGGGACGGCACAATCCGCCTCGCAGGATTGGCGAAGCAGGCGGGCGTCCCGCGCTTCATCTTTTCCTCGTCATGCATCATGTATGGCATGTCGGAGGCACTCGACGTTGACGAAAACTCCCCACTAGCGCCTCAGACCGAATATGCTCGTTCCAAAGTCGAAGCGGAAATGGCACTGCGCCAGCTTGCCGACGACCGGTTCTCTCCGACGTTCTGCCGAAACGGGACCATTTACGGCCTCTCGCCGCGCATGCGCTTCGATACGGTTCTCAATAATTTGATGGGCAGCGCTTTCACGACCCGCCGCGTGGTGATTCACAGCGACGGCACACCCTGGCGACCAGTGGTGCATGTAAAAGACGTAGCGCGTGCGTTTCAGGCGGTGCTCGAGGCACCGCTGGAAATCATTCACAACCAGGCTTTCAATATCGGTGCTGACGAACTCAACTATCAAATCAGCGAGCTTGGACAGACTGCGGCAGAAACGGTCCCCGGCTGTGAGCTGAAATTCGTACCCGAGCCCGGCGCAGACCAGCGCACCTACAAAGCTAATTTCGCCAAGTTCAAGCGCAGTTTTCCGGCATTCCGCTTCCAGTGGACGGCGCGCAAGGGCGCCGAAGAATTATACGCCGCGTTTGAAAGAATTGGATTAACGACGGAGCAGTTCACCGACAAACGTTTCACGCGTCTGCGCTGGTTGCGACATCTGCTAGAGAACGGTTTCCTCGATGATTCGCTCAGATGGACCGACCCTACTGACAACGTCTCGGCGGCCTAGGAGGTTACGACCATGGAAGCAGCCTCGATCGGCCTACTTCATCGCACGTCCTTAGCCGTCGAGGAGGCGTGGCACAAAGGGCGCGAGGAGCGTAAGGCCAATATCGTGGTTACACGGACCCCGCTGCGCATCAGCTTCGCGGGTGGCGGGACGGATCTGCCGGACTTTTACGAGGTCGAAGAAGGCGCGGTGCTCAGCGCGGCCGTCGACAAGTATGTTTTTGTCACGGTGAAGCGCCACAGCGAGATCTTCAATGAGCCGATCCGGATCAACTATTCACGCACCGAGCAGGTCAATGCCGTTTCGGAGATCGAAAACAACATTGCTCGTGAGTGCCTCAAGCTTCTCGACATTGGGCCTCCGATCTTTATCAGCACCGTTGCCGACGTGCCGGCCTCGACTGGCATGGGCGGTTCGAGCGCCTTCGCGGTGGGATTGCTCAACGCACTTCATGCGTATCGTGGCGAGCGTGTTACCGCCGGTCAGCTCGCCGAAGAGGCCTGCTACATCGAGAGGGACGTCCTTAAAGAGCCTATCGGCAAACAGGACCAGTACGCTGCCGCTTTCGGTGGCCTAAATCTGCTTCGCTTTGGCCGCGGCGGCCGCGTCACTGTAGAGCCGCAGGCGGCCGTAAATGGGTCTGTTGCCTACTTGTTCAGCAACCTCATGATGTTCTGGACCGGGCACCAACGTTCTGCGGCGTCGGTGCTCAATGAGCAGAGGAGCAATACATCTCGAAATCTCGAGGTGCTCCGCCACATGCGAGATAGCGCCTACGAGATGCGGGCACTCTGCTCCGGGACCCAAATCGATCTCACCGAGCTGGGTCAGGCTTTTCATCGGGGCTGGTTGATGAAGCGGGGCCTCGCCTCTGGGATTACTACTTCGGAGATCGACCGGCATTATGCGCGCGCGATCGAGGCGGGTGCCGAAGGCGGCAGACTCTGCGGTGCAGGCGGAGGCGGCTTTCTCATGTTCGTCGTGAAGCCAGAAAAGCGTGAGGCGGTGCGGCAGGCGTTGTCGGGGTTGGCGTTGTTACCGCTCGCCTACGAGGTTCATGGCTCGCGGGTTCTTTACCCCTCGGGATAGGAGAGTGGGGAGTTCCAATGATCTTTAACGCGACAGAAATCCCGGACGTATTTACAGTGGAGCTGGAACGCCGCACGGATGACCGCGGCTTTTTTGCGCGCGGTTGGTGCTCGCGCGAATTTGGTGATTCCGGACTCGCGAGCAACATCGTTCAGATGAATATCTCGTTCAACAGATCGAGATACACGCTGCGCGGTTTCCACTACCAAGCCGCTCCGTACCAGGAGGACAAGCTCTTGCGTTGCGTCCGCGGCGCTGTGCACGACGTGGTGATCGATTTGCGGCCAGACTCGCCCACTTTCATGCGCCACATAGCGATTGACCTCAGTGCTGCGAATTACCGGATGTTGCATGTCCCAAAAGGTTGCGCGAACGCTTTCCTGACGCTCAGCGACGAGACCGAAGTTAACTATCTCGTCTCCCAGTTCTATACTCCGGCGGCGGAGCTTGGCGTGCGCTGGGACGATCCGGCGTTCGGCATCAAATGGCCAGCCAAGCCCCTCGTCATCTCCGAGAAGGACCGCAGTTGGCCCGATTTTGCTCACGCGCGCGCACCCTTCCGCGAGACTGCCACCGTGGAGTGAAGATCCGATGTTCATCGTCGACCGCGAGTTGGAACGGCTGGAGCGGGCCGATACCCCGATCAGGGTCGGTATGGTGGGCGCCGGCTTTATGGCTAAAGGTATCGCGCGCCAGATGCTTTGCTACACAAAGGGCATGGAGCTGGTTGCGATTTCAAATCGTCATCTCGATGCTGCGCGCAACGCATATGCCGAATCCGGCGAAAGCAATGTCACGCATGTGCGCTCGGTCAGCGAGTTGGACGACTGCATCGCTCGCGGCCGGCGCGCGGTCACTGATAACCCAATGCTCCTTTGCGATGCTGCGGGGGTCGACGTCATTTTGGAGGTCACCGGCGCGGTCGAGTTTGCGGCCGCAGTGGTCATGCGAGCGATCGCGCGCCGCAAACACGTGGTCATGATGAATGCCGAACTCGACGGCACTATCGGTCCGATCCTCAAATCCTATGCTGACAGGGCGGGGGTTGTGATCACGAACACGGAAGGTGACCAGCCGGGCGTCATCATGAATCTGTACCGGTGGGTCAAGGGATTGGGAATCAGGCCGGTGCTGTGTGGAAACATCAAGGGCTTGCACGATCCCTACCGTAATCCCACGACGCAGGCGGCGTTCGCAAGCCGATGGGGAATGAAAGCCCCGATGGTTACGTCTTTTGCCGATGGCACCAAAATTTCCTTCGAGAACGCTATTGTCGCAAACGCGACCGGCATGCGGGTGGCCAAGCGCGGGATGTATGGCCCGGTCGTTGAAGCCGGCACGCCGATCCAGGGCGCGGTCGATTGGTACCCGATCGACGAGTTGATCGGAACTGAAGGAATCGTCGATTATTGCGTTGGCGCTATGCCGAATCCGGGCGTCTTCGTCCTCGGGACGACCGACGACTCGGTCGAGAGACACTATCTGTCGCTCTACAAGTTGGGAGCAGGGCCTCTCTATTGTTTTTATTGGCCGTATCATCTGTGTCATTTCGAAGTACCGTACACGGTTGCCCGTGCCGCGATCTTTCGAGATGCAGCAATTGCGCCACTGGGTGCGCCGCGTGTCGATGTGATCGCAGCCGCAAAAAAGGATCTCGAGGCTGGCGAGATCCTGGACGGCCTCGGCCAATACATGACCTATGGCCTGTGCGAGAATGCACCGATCGTTCATTCTGAGGGACTTCTTCCAATCGGCCTTGCCGAAGGCTGCCGTCTGCGACGAAACGTCAGGCGCGATCAGGTATTGACTTACAAGGACGTCGAACTTCCACCCGGCCGGTTATGCGATCACCTCCGCCAGGAGCAGGACGAACTCTTTTTCGGTAGTTCCCCGTCCGTGATGAGGGATAAGGCTCTGGCAGACGCCTGATCCCGCTTCAGATTGGGGCCGCAGCTTCGGGCCACCGAAATTCAGATGTCGTCGCGCGACCTGACAAGCTGGGTCCGGAGAGTTTCGAGAATGATGCGCAAGTCCAACCCGAATGACCAGTTCTGGATATATTGCAAATCCAGATCTATCCGGGTCTTTGCCTGTTTCGCATCATCTGTGCACCCGCGGAACCCTTTTGCTTGCGCAAGGCCGCTTAATCCAGGCCTGACACGGTGCCGCTCGAAATAATTTGGTACCAGCAATTCGTAAGGAAGTCCGGCCGCCAGCATGTTAGGCACGTGCGGACGCGGTCCCACCAGCGACATATCGCCTTTCACCACATTAATGAGTTGCGGTAGCTCATCAATGCTGTAGCGACGCAGAAATCTGCCGATTGGCGTGATACGCTGATCAGCTTTGCGGGCTTGCTCCACTCCGGTTTGGTCGCATTGATCGATATACATCGTTCGAAACTTGTAGATCATGAATAAATTGTTGTTTAAGCCGTAACGCTGCTGAACAAACAGAACCGGGCCACGCGAGGTCAGTTTGATGGCAGCAGCGGCAACGAGAAAAACAGGCAGCAGTAGAATTAAACTCAGTGCGCCAATAATGACGTCAAAGCTGCGCTTGACCCGGGAATTAACGATATCAGCTGGGGTGCTTCGGAAGAAAAAATGGGCGCCCTGAGTATCATCAGCGCCAAACGCTATTCTACGATCGACGGTGTCGTACTTGCCAGAATGGTGGGGACGCGTGATTCCGCCGGCGCGGACGAGCCGAAGGGGCTCATCCGCCAGCTTAGCCTGGATATGTGAAATCTTCGGACGATTTCGCATAACCGGCAGCTTATCGATGGCTTAGCTTGAATCAGACGGCAATATCGAAGTAATCCGGTTTTCTCTTCACCGGGAAATCAGGCAACCAGGCTGCGCACGAAAAATGCCTCCGCCAGCCGAGAAGGCGCGTTGCATTCGATGCCGCGTCGCCGCGCCTGACACCAGAATGCATCCTCGTTGAACCACTGCCGCTCTTTCTGCGATGGAAACGCCTCGAGCAGCCGGGTCACCTTGGTTCGATATTGGTCTTCAGAGAGGGCGATGTAGAGGTGGGGATTCCCCAAGTTGGCCTCATATTCGGCGATCTCGTATTCGAAAATGATCGAGTTGGGCCAGGTATTCCACGTCAGCTGCGAAACCAGGCAATGGTCCTGATGGCGGTTATGATGGTTGGTAAGAATAAGATCCGGCTGGAAGCCTGACCGGAGCTCATCGAAGGTTTCTTTGATCTGGTCGCATTCCAATGGGAACAAACCGTCGCGAAAGCCATAGATATTGACTTCGATCTTGCCAGCACCAGCCAGAAAAGAGCCGGCCGAACGCCGCGCCTCTTTGACGCGTTCGGGATGCTCTCCACCTAACACAACCCATCGCACCTGAAGTTGAGGGTCGTTTTCGATGAGACGCAGGATGGTCCCGCCAGCACCGATGGCGATGTCGTCCCAGTGAGCACCCAAACAGAGCAGATGCTTTACTCGCGACAGATCCAAAAGGGAGAAAGGTTGAACCTCACCCAATGTTACGATTTGAATGATGATAGCCCCCCACCTTGTAAACCGAGATGATCGTGTCAATTCTCAAAGTGGACGCGGCTTGATCGTTTGCTAAAAGCCTAAGGTGAATTATTCGTTCCAGCAGCAGCTAAAAATGGTTACCACCTTTCCGACATGCGGGCCCCGGTTGATCTGGATCGCCAGGGGTTTATCATTGTGCTTCTGGCACGTAGTGCGAGCGATAACAGGGCACGCAAATGCTGTCTGCCTCTGGCGGCCACGCGGCTGCCCGCCAGACCGGCGCCGAGCAGATGATACATGCGTGCAGCTCAGAGAGCACGCGCGGCTCCGCGAGAGCCTCGATGCGCGCGCAAACCACAAGCGCCTTCCTGTCAAACATGTGACCTCTCTCTCTGAGAATGGTCAAGTTCAGCAGGCTATGCAGAGCCAGCCTCTCCCCATGGCCAAATATGGAATCGATGGGGCCTGCTTTCAAAAAAAACGTCGTCAGGACCGCCTGTGATTGATGAGTAGAAACAAAGATGTAGGTGATTATCCCAAATTCCCACAGGCCCCGATCATTCTGAAGTAGCCGCGGATCTGTTGGCGGGCGTGAAGTTCCTCTTGCTCTTTGTCATTATGATCCTGCATGGCGATTTCGGTCGACGCTACCGGTTTCGCAATGAAGGCCGTTGTTTCTGATTGTTGGCGGGACATCCGTGTGACCATCCCCTCAGCGCATGGAGCAGGGTGGCGCAATGATAATGAGCTGTTGAAGCTCCCGCGATTCAGAGGAGCCGAGCATGCTGGCAGTTAAGACAATCGGCTTCGATATCGCGAACCTGATTTTTCAGGTGCATGGCGTTGATGCCGCGGGCCCCAATCACGGCCGGTGCACCTGTGGTGAACAGGCTGCGTGTCCACCACGCTGAACTTCCGGCTCTCGGCGAGGTTCAGATGTTCGATAAATGCGTACGAACTTCGAGATAATGACATGACGAAGCACACCGCTAGGCCAAGCCAAATGATTGTCTTGCGCCGTTTCTCGACTTCGGCCACCAACGCAGGCCAAGCGAACACAACTACCGACGTGGCATATCTTTCTGGCTTAAGCGGCACGACGAAATGGAATGCGAGTGCGATCAGAGCCCATAGGGCGACAAGAAATGTCGGGTCCCCAATGGGCCAGCGCTTCTCCTGTATGCCACAGTGAAGGTAGTGTACGGCCTTAGAAAGAGTGCGAAATGCCCAAAGAGAAAGCAACGCGTAGAGAACGAGTGCCGTACCAACATAAATGATCCGATCCACCGGTGTCGGTTCATCATCGACGGTAGTTCCGAAGAGCGGATGATAGGTGAGGAACAGTTTATGGATATGCCTCAACTTGTAGAAAGTGAGCTGTAGAAAATCTGCAAGCGGCGTATACCCTTCAATTCCGCCAAAGAAGGTGCTTCGGAGGCCCAGCCACATCGCCACCGGTAGGAACATGGCCAATGCGGTCAATGCCTGCTGACGGCTCTGTTCGCCCTCCTTGGGGCGCAGCATAACAGTCATCGCTGCTGCGAGCGGCGCCCATACAGCAGTCTCCATCATCAACAACGCCAAAACGAGAAGCATGAGGCAAAGAAAATCTCTCCGCGCGACGACAGCGAGGAAGGCTCCTGCTACCAGGACAGTGGCGAGAGATTCCCGAGCGTTCGCGAGACCGCCCCACAAATTGTCAAGGACCGGCGGCGATAGAACGACAAGCACGGCACCGAGCAGTGACAGGCCGGCCCCAAGCCTCAACGCTTTTTGCGCGATGTAAAAGGCGATCGCACCCACAGCCGCGGTCGCAAAATAGCTGATGACTGGATACGCACCCATCCTTGCCGCCAAGTTGGCGCGCCTGCGGCGCAGATATTCCAATATGGCCGATCGCTCTCGGCTCCACACTCTTTGCGGGATTAAGCTTAATCTGGGCCGCTTTACTATTTGAAACGGCCGCCACCAGCCAGAAAATCTGCATAGGCGTCGGCAAGGCCATCACGCAAGGAAATCTTCGGTGACCAGCCAAGCCGATTGATTTTGGAGACATTGAGCAATTTCCGTGGCGCTCCGTCCGGCCGCGACCTATCGAAAACGATCTTTCCCTTGAACCCGACCACCCGGGCAACCTCGGCTGCAAAATCGGCGATCGTAACGTCCTCACCTGTTCCGATGTTGACAAACTCCATGTCGGAATAGTGCTTCATCAAAAACACGCAGGCGTCGGCGAGATCGTCAGAACTTAAAAACTCGCGGCGCGGCTTTCCGGTGCCCCAGACCGTCACCGTCGGCGCACCGGCCATTTTTCCTTCGTGAAATCGACGAATGAGGGCGGCGGGGACATGACTGTCCTTGGGATGATAATTGTCACCGCGGCCGTACAAATTTGTTGGCATTGCAGAGATAAAGTCGGCGCGATGTTGCTTGCGATAGGCTTCACACAGCTTGATCGCTGCGATCTTGGCGATGGCGTACCACTGATTGGTTGGCTCAAGCGGTCCGGTGAGCAGAGCATCTTCGGCCATTGGTTGCGGCGCGAGCTTTGGATAGATGCAAGATGAGCCCAGCGCCAGGAGCTTTTTGACTCCCGCCTTGAACGATCCCTGAATGACGTTCAGCGCAATGGCCAGATTGTCGGCAATGAAATCGGCCGGATAAGTGTCATTTGCATAAATCCCGCCGACACGGCCGGCCGCGAGAAACACAGCGTCCGGTCTCGACTCCGCCAACCAACGTTCGGTATCCGATTGCCGCGTCAGATCGAGGCTGCGGCGGTCTGCCGTTAGTATCTCGCAGCCTTCGCTGGCAAGCCGTCGAGTGATAGCCGAACCCGCCATACCATTATGGCCGGCGACGAAGACGCGTTTGCCTCGTAATTCGAACAATACGGGGCCGACCACAGCTCTTTCTCCGGGCTGCCGGAAGCGAACCTTTTCCGGCCAACCGAGTGGCGCTTATCTGATGTTTTTCAGGTAACCACAACCTCGACCGCGTCTATTGATTAACAGGCCTCCGCAGATCGCAATTTGTGACAATTAAAGAGCCGGAAGCAGGAGCCGATTTAAACTTAATGCGAAAATGCAGTATTGAGCATAGGGTGAATATGGTACTCAATTCTGTACCGCCGATCCTCTAAAAGTTAAGCCCGCAGTTGGTGTCCAATCGGCAATTTGATGGATGCGTGCTGGGCCGGTTCCCGAGATGAACAATCCGTGAAAAAAAGTCGTGTCGCATTGATCACCGGCGTTACGGGCCAGGATGGCGCTTACCTTGCCGAGTTTTTGATCAACAAAGGTTACCTGGTGCATGGTATCAAGCGCCGATCATCTTCGTTTAATACCGGACGCGTCGATCATCTTTACCAGGACCTCCATGAGAGCTCGCCGCAATTCGTCATGCACTATGGCGACATGACGGATGCGACCAATCTGATCCGAATCATCCAGGAAACCCAGCCGGACGAAATCTACAATCTCGCTGCGCAAAGCCATGTTCAGGTGTCGTTTGAGACTCCCGAATACACGGCGAATGCCGACGGCGTCGGCGTGCTTCGGCTTCTTGACGCGATCCGAATTCTCAAAATGGAAAATCGGGTGCGCTTCTATCAGGCCTCGACTTCCGAGCTCTACGGGAAGGTTCAGGAAATACCCCAGCGCGAAACAACTCCCTTTTATCCACGATCGCCTTATGCAGTGGCAAAGCTTTATGCCTATTGGATTGTGGTCAATTATCGTGAGGCGTACGGAATTCACGCGTCGAACGGGATCTTGTTCAACCACGAGGGGCCCACACGGGGTGAGACATTCGTCACCCGCAAGATCACCCGCGCCGTTGCGGCAATTCAATACAAGCGCCAGGACAGAATGTTTCTCGGCAATCTCGACGCAAAGCGCGACTGGGGTCACGCCCGCGACTTTGTCGAAGGTATGTGGCTGATTTTGCAGCAGCCTCAACCGGATGACTATGTGCTGGCGACGGGCGAGACACATTCAGTGCGGGAGTTTGTGGAAAAGGCTTTTTCCTGCGTCGGAAGACGGATCGTCTGGCGCGGCGAAGGTGTCGATGAAAAAGGCTATGACGCCGCATCCGGCCAGACCTTGGTCGAAATTGATCCGCGCTACTTCCGTCCGACCGAGGTTGATCTCCTCATCGGTGATCCGACGAAAGCACGAACGAGGCTTGGCTGGCGGCATAAAGTATCGTTCGATACGCTCGTCGCTGAAATGGTGGATTCCGATCTCAAATTAGTGCAGAGCGAAATCGCGTCAGCGAAAGGCACTCTCTAAGCGGCTGTCGATAGAGAGGCGGCACAGGGTCTCATCCGCTCATTCCTGCGCAAGCTGGAATCCAGCGCAAACACCGCAGCGCTTGCAATTCACTCCGCGTATGTTTCAAAGGATCGATAGAGAGGCGGCACGGATTCTCATCCGCTCATTCCCGCGCAAAGCGGGAATCCAGGGCAAACACACCGCAGGTTCTACAGTCTCACCGCTCGCGGAAGGCCTCGTCGGCGAGCATCCGCGCCGGCTTGACTAGATAGTCGAGCACCGACTTCTTCCCGGTGAGAACCTCGACCGTCGCCACCATGCCGGGAATGATCGGCAGCGGGTTGTCCGGCGTGCCGAGATAGTTTTTTTCGGTGCGTACCATCACGCGGTAGAAGCTCTCCGGCTTGTCGCCCGTCTTCGATCGGTCCTCGACGATCGTGTCGGCGCTGATGCGCTCGACCTTGCCCTTGAGCGAGCCGAAGATCGAGGAATCATAGGCGGTCAGCTTCACCACCGCGTCCTGCCCCGGGCGGATGAAGGCGATGTCCTGCGGCCGCAGGCGGCCCTCGACCAGCAGCGTGTCGTCGAGCGGCACGATATCCATCAGGTTGGCGCCCGGCTGCACCACCGCGCCGACGGTGGTCACGTTGATCTTGTTGATGATGCCGTAGACGGGCGAGCGCAGCTCGGTGCGGCGCACGCGGTCTTCCGCCGACTTGATGGTCTCGTCGAAGACGGCGATCTGCCCGGAGAGATCGGAGGCCTGCCGCTGCAGGCGCAGCATCTCGATCTCGGGCACGACTTTCTGCTCGTAGAGCTTGCGGGTGAGCTCGAGCTCGCGGCTGAGCAGCTTGAGGCTGTTGGCTGCGGCATCGCGCTTGGCGCGGACCTCGCCGAGATCGGCGGCGAACTTGGTGCTGTCGATGCGCGCGAGCACCTGGCCCTTCTGCACCGTGTCGCCTTCCTGCACGGTGATCTCGTCGACGAGCCCGCCCTCGAGCGACTGCAGCACCTGAATCTGCCGCGACGGGATCACGCGGCCCTGGCCGCGCTTGACCTCATCGAGAATGGCGAAATGCGCCCAAGTGGTGCCGGTGATCAGCAGGAGGAGGGCGGCCGCAAGCAGCATGCGCGAGGTGCGCGGCGTGCGCAGCTCGACGGCGGCGCGCACCTGGTTGGCGAAGGCGAAGTCGGACTCACGCAACGGTCTTCACTCCCTTGGCCGCGACCACCGGCTCGGCGACCTTGGTCGGCCCGCCGCGCAGCATCGCGATCACCTTGTCGCGCGGGCCGTCGGCGACGAGCTTGCCGCGCTCGAACAGCAGGATGCGGTCGACAAAGGAAAGCAGCGACAGCCG
Source organism: Pseudolabrys sp. (assembly GCA_035718275.1). Lineage (GTDB taxonomy): Bacteria > Pseudomonadota > Alphaproteobacteria > Rhizobiales > Xanthobacteraceae > Pseudolabrys. The sequence continues at coordinate 30,826 of DASTHI010000045.1, forward strand.
GTGGGTCGAAATGATGATGGTCATGTCGTTGGCGGCGATCTCCTTCAGGCGGTCGAGGAATTCCGCCTCGCTGCGCACGTCGAAATGCGCGGTCGGCTCGTCGAGGAACAGGATCTTGGGCCCGCGAATGAGCGTGCGCGCGAGCCCGATCGCCTGCTTCTGCCCGCCGGACAGGCTGCGCCCGCCTTCGGCGATCGGCATGTCATAGCCGAGCGGATGCCCGGCGATGAAGCTCTCGACGCCGGCAAGCCGCGCGGCCGAGAGGATCTCCTCGTCGGTGGCGTTGGGCTTGCCGAAAGCGATGTTGTCGCGGATCTTGCCGAAAAACAGGTCGGTGTCCTGCAGCACGAAGCCGACGCCGGCGCGGAGGTCGGCCGGGTCGTACTGGCGCGCATCGACATCGTCGACGACGACCTTGCCTTCCACCGGCTCGTAGAAGCCGGTCAAAAGGCGTCCGAGCGTGGTCTTGCCGGATCCGACGCGGCCGATGACGCCTACGCGCTCGCCGCCCTCGAGACGGAAGGACACCTTATCGAGCGCATTCTCGTTCGAGCCGGGATAGCGGAAGGTCACGTTGTCGAAGGCGACGCTGCCCTTCTGCACGCGGCGCGAGACGTAGATGCGCTCGGGCGGGCGCTCGCGCTCGAGGCTCATGACGCGGTTGATCGCCTTGAGGGTGATGAAAGTCTGCGCCGCGCGCGTGATCACCGTAGCAATGCCGGCGATCGGCGAGAGCACGCGGCCGGAGAGCATGGTCGAGGCAACGAGCACGCCGACCGTGATCTTGCCGTCGAGGATGAGGAAGACGCCGACGATCACCATCAGCAGATAGTTGAGCTGTTGAGCGGTGCTGGCGCTGGTCAGCGCGAGCGAGGACCAGAAGTGGACGTCCTCGCCCGAGCGCGCCGTGGCCGCAACCGAGCGCTCCCAGGCGTTCTGCATGCGCGCTTCGGCTGCGGTCGCACGTACGGTCTCGATGCCGGACAGCGACTCGACCAGCACGCCGTGGCGGGCGGCGGCTTCCGCCTGCAGGCGGCGCATGGCGCGCTCGAGCGGCCACTGCAGCATCAGGCCGACGATGATCATCAGTGGCAGCAGGAACAGCGGAATGAAGGCGAGCGGGCCGGCGATCATAAACAGGACGACGATGAAGATCACCGCGAACAGCAGGTCGGTCACCGAGACAACCGTGCCGGAGGTGAAGAACTCGCGCACTGAATCGAATTCACGGATCTGGTTGGCGAGAATGCCGACCGAGGCGGGGCGCTGCGCCATCTTCACCGACAGCACGTGCTCGAAGATGTTCGAGGCCATCACCACGTCGAGCTTCTTGCCGGTCACATCGATGATGCGGCTACGCACCATGCGGATGACGAAGTCGAAGACGACCGCGATGGCCATGCCGATCGACAGCGCGATCATCGAGGCCATGGCGCCGTTCGGCACCACGCGGTCGTAGACGTTCATGATGAAGAGCGGGCTGGCCAGCGCCAGCATGTTCACGATCAGCGCCGCGACCGCGACATGCGTGTAGTTCGACCAGAAGCGGCGAACGACGGACCAGAACCAGTGCGCGCGCGGCAGGTCGCCGGCCGCGACGGCGCGCGCGTCGGCGGAAGCCGCCGGGCGGATGAGAAACGCATAGCCTAGATATTCGCTGCCGAGGTCGGCCAGCGCGCGGGTCTGTGCCGGCGCGTCTTGGCTCGGGTTGATCACGGAGGCGAGCTTCGCCTCGGTATCGATCGCGAGCAGGATGCGCGTCGTGCCGTCGCGCATCGCGAGCACTGCGGGAAGCACCAGCGCCGGGATTTCGGAGAGCTTGCGGCGGACGGCCTTTCCCTCCAGCCCGGCTTTCGCTGCGGCGCGCTCGAACAGCGGCGCGGGCAGGCGGCCGTCGAGGATTGGCAGGCCGGCGAGCAGCGCGTCGCGGCTGATGGCGCGGCCATGATAGGCGGCCAGATAAAGAAGCGCGTCGGCGAGCGGATCGCCGGCCGCACTGGCCGCGGGAGCCGGCTTCGCTTTCGCGCGCGGACGCATGCTTGTCGGTTGCGCAGTCAACGGTGATCTTCCTGTCCGCGCCAATATTGGCGTTTGCAGTTTACAGCTCTCGGGCCGCTTCGCCTTGTATTCGCAAAGTCTCGGATAAATAGCATTAAATGCAGCCGGATGGCGGCTATTCGTTTTGCTATATTTAATTTAAACGTTATGGCCGGAATTACGGCAATAAACGATAGCGGCCGCGACCGCAGCCCCAATCCTTAACGGAACGAGCGGCCCTGGGCTCAGTCGGTCCGGGCATTCTTGATCGGCCAGGGCGGCAGCTTCATCAGTTGGCTCGGCGAGAAGATCCCGCTCGCCGAATAGCCGAGACTGGTTGATGGCGTGGCCTTCGGGTCGACCCAGCGGTCCGAAAATGCAGTTTTCGGCTCGTCCGCGCTCGCCTGCGCCGCTTCCGCCGAAGCCGCAGCCAATGGCGGGCGCTCCGGTATCGGCGGGACGTAGCCCGAGATATGCGGCACGGTCCGCGGCCCGGCTACATTGAGCGGCTCCGGTCCGGGCTGCGGAATGTTGATCAGGATCGGCGGCAGCTTGAGCGGGATGAGGCCGAAGGTGCCGGGCACCAGCGGCTCGGCGTCGACCGGATGCGGCGAGCGCGTATAGTCTAGCAGTTTGCCCATTGCTGCGAGCAGTTGATAGTCGGCGAACACCGCGACGCTGCGCGCGGAGATCAGCGATACGTTCGCATTGAACGAGGTGTTTTCGGCGTTGAGCAGGTCGATCAGCGAACGCTGGCCGAGATCGTATTCCTTCGAATAGGCGTTGATCACCTTGCTCGCGGCATCGACCTGCGCCTGCAGCTTGACGATGCGGTCGGAGGTGATCACGCGCGCGGCCCAGGCCCTGTCGACCGATTCATTGGCGTCACGCTGAAGTCGCGCATGCGCCATGGTCGCCTGGTTGTAGCGCTCCGACGTCTCGACACGCTTCCAGCTGTCCTGTCCGCCGCGGAAGATGTCCCACGTGGCGACGACCTTGAGGCTTTCCGACGTGAAGTGCTGCGGGTAGCCGTCGGTGTCGTGGCCTTCGGTGCCGCGCGCCTCAAGTGCGACCGTCGGCATGAAGGCCCCGGCGGCGGAGTGGAAGGCTTCGCGCGCGGCGTCGCTGTCGGCTTGCGCAGCGCGGATGGTTGGATTGTCGGTGAGCGTCACCGCCAGCACGCGGTCTTTCGACGGCGGCAGGCCGGGAAGACGGCCGGGTCCGCGCAGATTGTGCGGCTCGATGCCGATCACCTTACGGAATTTCGCGCGCGCATCTTCGAGACTGCGGCGGAATTCGGTCAGCGCCACTTCGGCGGCATCGACGCGCTCTCGCGTCTGCTCGAGATCGCCTTGCCCGGCGCGGCCGCCGCGGAATCGCGATTCGACGTTGGAGAAGATGCGCCGGTGCGCGGCGACGTTTTCCTGCGCAAGCGCGACAAGCCGCGTGTAGCGGACGACATCGATATAAGCTTCCGCTGCATCGAGCGCGGTGAGTTCGGAACGTTCATGCGTGCGCGCCGCCGCGGCGTCTACGCGCGCGGTGTTGCGCCAGATCTCGTGTAGCGAGGTGAAGCCGTCGAACAGCAGCTGCCGGATGAAGATCGATCCTTTGGCGCCGGCGACCCATTCATTGTTGTTGAGCGTCGGCACGATGGCGCTCAGCGGGCGCGTCGCCGGATTGTTCAGACGTTCGGGGCCGGCCTGGGCTTCAAGGCGAACCTGCGGCAGCAATGTGCTCTGAACCTGGCGCAGTTCGGCTTCTGTCGCTCTGCGATTCGCGGCCGCCTCGCCGATGCTCGGATTGGTCTGCACCGCCATCCGCAAGGCATCGTTGATCGTGAATGGTCCGGCGAACGCTGTTCCGCCCAGCACGCCGACGCAGCTTGCAAGCAATAGCGATCGGAGAATACCGCCCTTACCCATCCCAGACCCCACTTCTGGACCCCAAAGGGGCCGATACTCTGCTTAAATTATTAATGTGTAGTGATACCATCTTTGTCGCGGAAGGCTATGGTTCCCGCGCCTCCTCTCAACAGAGGATGGTGCAAAGTGCTGTGAATGTGGCGCAAATGCCACAATATGCACGGCGTGATTTTCGACGTTCGGCCAGATACTTGATTCAAAGGAGAGAAGGGGAGCCGCGTCGGCTGCGGCACTCTGCCATGCTTTGGGCCTAGTTCCGTTCGGCGAACGGAACTCCGCAAAGCAGGCTTTCGATGTCGCCGCAGGCCGGGTCCGTTGAATCGGCCACAGCGTTCGCGGAACCGGCAGATGGCCTCGCCAGGATCTCGGCGGCGCTCGGGTCCCGGCGGCCCGCAATATGCTGGAATCGGCAGCGGTGCTGCTCGAGGCAGGCCCTGATTTCCGGCCAGATCTTTTCCGCCGAGACCGCAATGGCAAACGGCCTCGTTTCCCAGGCCTGGTTGCCGACATGGATCCCGAGGACCGACACCGAGCGCTGATCGGCGGCTTTGACCAGGACCGGCCCGCCGGAAAATCCGTGCGGGGCGGCGCAGCTGTCGAACAGCAGCGCACGGTCGCTCGACCGCCCGATCAGGCTGCACCCGGTATCGGCCGTCATCTTGAACGGGGTGCGGCCGGAATAGCCCGCCGTCATCACCCTGGTTTCGGAGGGCTGTGTCTGCTGCGCAACCCGCACCGGGCGCGCCCGCCCGCGGCTCTCGCCGGAGACCTGCAGCAGGGCCCAGTCGTTCGCGATGCTCTCGAATGGTTTGAGGGGATCATAGGACGGAGGAATAAAGTAGGCACGGATGCGCAGATGCTGGGCATAGGTCTGGTTTTCGTAGCCGAGGAGAAGATGCAGCGACTCGGGCGGCAGGAAGCGGCCTGTATTGCGGAAGAACAGGCAATGGGCCGCGGTGAGCGCGTAGTCCTGCGAAATGAGAACGGCGCTGCAGGAACCGGAGACGCCGTTGTTGAGCTTGCCGACCGCCGACCAGGGATATTCGCTGGCCGAGACTATCGTCTCGCCGGCTGACTTCAGGCGGTTGTCCGGTTGCCCCGCACGCAAAGGCCCGGCCGCCATCGCGAGCAGGCAAGAGAGGCTTGCGACTCGAACGGCGGCGCGCAGATTCAAACCTGGCCTGGACATGTTCCTGATGGCGGCACGAAAGGCATTTTTTCCTGGCTGCGGCACGAGCAGCCTAAGCCCCGGGCGTTTAGATTTTCTTTCGCGTGCGTGGACTTGCCGCCCGCACGAGCGCAGGTCGGTCCCGGGTGCGAGTCTACACCGCCTCTCCACGTCGTGGCCCGGGAACGAGCGGATGAGAGTCTGCACCGCCTCTCCACGTCGTGCCCGGCCTTGTGCCGGGCATCCACGTCTTTCTTTGCGGTGCTGCGACTCAGCAAGACGTGGATGGCCGGAATAAATCCGGCCATGACAAATGAGAGGCCCTCATCCAGCAGCATTCGCTGTTGCACGCACCACCTCTCCACGTCATGTCCGCGCGCGGATGAGCGGATGAGAGTCTGCACCGCCTCTCCACGTCGTGCCCGGCCTTGTGCCGGGCATGCACGTCTTTCTTTGCGCGCCGTCACCAAGGCAAGGCGTGGATGGCCGGAATAAATCGAATAAATCCGGCCATGACAGGCTGACGCCTGTCACCTTTTTGCATCGTCTTTACCGCAAATCCCGTTTTTTCGTTTTTGTCCAAGCGCCCGTCGTAAGCGCCCAAGTCTTCCTGCGCGCGTCTGCCTAACGATGGAATCGCGCCAGACCAGCATCGGCGCATTGCCGCGGCGGCCGCCAGCTCTGTCCCCGCCCACGGCTGACATCAGGCTGGAAGAAACGCGCGGTCGCAACCGCAGGGAATGAGGAGTCGGGGGATGAATCCGGTTCAATCGAAAAAGCTTGTGCGGCGTGTCGCAACCGTCCTAATGATGTCGGCTGCGCCGTTCCTCGCCGCGGAACATGCGCGCGCACAGGCAGCCTGCACGCCGGCGACCTCGGCGGGAGCTCCGGTCATTAACGGTATGGTCACCTGCACAGGCGGCTCGATCACGCAAAACGGCACCGCCGGCTACGGCACGGGAGCCGAAGGGGAGAACCAGATCGCGGTCCAGTCCTCGGCGACGGTCACGGGGGCCGCCCAGGGATTTCTTCTGGGTGATTTAAACACGATCACCAACAACGGCACGGTCGAGGCGACCGGGACAAACGGCATCGCCATCGAGGCCCAGACTGCAGGCGCTTCTATTAACATCTCGAACTTCGGCACGACCCGGGCAGCCGAGTCAGGCGGTACCGCAATCAAGGCAGACCAGGTTCTTCTTTCCAATGCTGCGACTGGCACGATCTCGGCCTTCGGCGTCGCCGTCGATGGGAGGGGCCTCGGCGGCAGTTCGGTAAGCATGGGGCCGGGCGGTCGAGGGAATTTCGGCCTGATCGAGGCCACCGGTGTAGGCGGCATTGCGATCAGATCGGCGGCTGATGCGAATATCATAAACTCCGGCACGATCCAGGCGAATGGTTCTCAAGGCACCGCGATCCAG
>DASTHI010000046.1:0-119912 GCA_035718275.1 Pseudolabrys sp.
CAAAACCGCGCGCGGTGTCGCGCACCATGCGCTCCTCCTCGCTCAGCTGGCTCTCCAGCCCGAGCGGGTCCTCCCACGCAAATGCCGCGTCCTTGAGCATCGCCGGCGCTCCGCCGCGCTTCTCGGCCGCCTGTGACATGACAACCCTCCTCCGAATTACTGCGGCACCGTCATGAGCGATGCTTTCAAACGATACCTGCGCGGCTCCAGGTGTAACCGGGCTTGCGGTGAAAGAACCCGTTTGCAAACGGCGCGGCGCACTTGATCGCATCGAGTCTGGCCGCTGCCTCCTCCGGCGCGAGTTGATTCTCGATCGTCGCGTGGAAAATCGACGCGACCTCCACCATGTCGATCGTGTGCGGCGAGAGCCGGAACCGTTTCACGCCCATCGCGCGCAACGCCTGCACTTCCTGGATCAGATTGAGATATTCGTATGAAAGCGTCTGCACGCCGTTTACGACAAGGAAAGGCCGATGGTCGAGCGTGGTCAACTCCATGCCATCGGCGTCGTTCTCGCAAACGAACCGGCAGGTGTCCTTGGTCCGACCGTGGGCGCGCGCGTGATAGCAACGGGCGGACAGCGCGAGTGGTTGGCGGCCAAAAACCTGCACTTCGATGGTGGCGTCGAGGAGCCTGACTCCCGCGCACAGCGCGGAAATCGCCACCGCCGGCATCTCCACGGGGAGGCAAATATTTTTTGCACCGTTGCGGACGAAAAAAGCGGCCGTCTGCTCATTATACGTATTGACGAATGGGCCGACGTGATGCGGCCGGCCGCGCAGATGCAGGAGCGCGGAGGCGTCATTGGCCTCGACCATAAACTGTTCCGCTGCACAGGACTGCTGCACCAGTTTGCGGTCGAGCCTGCTGACGACTTCGGAAAGCGTGGAAAACACCACTGTCTTGCCGGCCGAGGTGAGGCGTCTGGTCACCGTGTCATAAAACGGCTCAATGAGCGGCGCTCGCTTCGAGCAGACCGTCTCGCCGAGATAGACGACCGACACCGGCGCTTCATCGGCAATACGAAAGTAGAAATCGCGCCACAGCTCCGCTGGCCAGTTGAACAGAACCGGCCCAAGCGTCACGCCGCCTGCTCCTTCCGGCACCGTCATCTCCATGTCTTGCTGCGATAGGCGCCCTGCGTCTCGCGGCGCCCCTCGGTCAACGCCAGAAGATTGGCGAGGGCCGGCTCGTGGCCTGCCATGATGGAGTCTACGGCATTGCGGAATGCCGAAACGACGTATTTGACATAGGCCCGACTGCGCTGCCTGCCTTCGATCTTGAGCGCAGTCACCCCCGCACGCATCAGCTCCGGGAGAAGCGCCGACAGATTGAGGCTGACCGGCTCCTCGAATGCATAATAGCCGCCCGGATTCTGACTGCAGAGATAGCGCCCTTTGCAGATTGTCGGATAGCCGGCGCCTTCGCCGCAGGCAAAACGATCGATCATGAAAGGCCCGAGCCTGGTCGTCAGACTTTCGTCCTCGTCCTCTTCATAGTGCACATCGGCCGCCGGCGAACAGACGCCGTCCATGTTCGTTGAGACTCCGGTGGCGTAATTGGTGAGGCTGCAGCGGCCTTCCGCCATCATGCCGATATTGCCGAAGACGAAGGCTTCGACCTCGCAGGGAATCTCCCGATGCAGTTCGGCAATCTCCTCCACCGTCAGAATGCGCGGCAGCACTACACGTTTGATACCGAAGGCTTCGCAATAATACCGGATCGCTTCCGGCGACGACGCGCCCGCCTGAACCGAAAGGTGAAGACGCAGGCCGCCATGGGTTCGCGAGACATAGTCGGCAACGCCAATGTCCCCGACGATCACCGCGTCGACACCGAGCCTGGCCGCCAGATCGATGGCTTCGCGCCAAAGCTCGAACCGCCCGGCGGGCGGAAACGTGTTGACCGCCAGCAACACTTTCGCATGTCGCCGATGCGCATAGTCGACCGATCGTTCAAGTTCCGCCGGCGTGAAATTCAAGCCCGCAAAATTGCGCGCATTCGTCTCATTTTGCAGACCGCAATAAACAGCATCGGCTCCGGCATCGATCGCCGTCCGCAATGCCGCAGGTGTGCCGGCGGGACAGACCAGTTCCGGCCGGACAAGGCCAGAGCTAGACATGACGCGATCCCGCGTGGAGAGCACGCAGTCCTGACACCGCCAATGCAGCCGGCCGGGCCAGCGGTCCGAAAGAGCCAATGACGCTCTCCAGCGCGCTGCCCTCAAAATCGTCGAGCGCGTTGCGCAGTGCGACGACCGCTTCTGTGTCGCCGGTCACGCGCAGGTCGCGGTTGAAGAAAAGCGCGTCTCCGTCCTGCGAACCGTCAATCATCTCGAGAAGATTGAAGAACAATCCTGCGATAGCTGCATCGTGTGCAGGATTTTCGTAGCGCCGGTAGGCGCGCAAATCCGGCCGACCGACCTCGGGAGCCAGAATGAGTACGAATGGGAGATCGATCGGATCAATCAGGAAACGCTTGCGCGCGTGCGCCCCAAGACGGGCGTAAAGCTCCGGCCGATCCTTTGCCACATGAGATGCGATATGGCCCAGAATTGGCTGAATGATCGCCAGCGGCATCAACGCCGTCAGCAAGGCTGGAATGCTGACAAGCAAGCTGCGCGGCAGAGCGGCAGGTTCTTCAGGAAAAGACGCTGTCATGCCTGAACGCTAGTGCGCTGCGACTCCATTTGTGTTGACCGAAGTCAAGCGGAGACGTCAGAGGCCTCGACCAAGATAGCCGTCCAGCGAATAGGCGCCGCCGCCATGGATCAGAATGTAGAATGCCGCCACCGTCCACATCAGCGTGTATTCGAGCCCAAGCTGATTCCAGAAATATCGACCGACGCGCCAACGCTCGATATTGGTCACCAGCAGGAACAAGAGGATCGGCAAAATGGCAATGCGCGTAAACAGCCCGAGGGCAACGAGAGGACCACAGATGAGCTGGGTTGCCGATATGGCCGGCGCCCACAATGTGCCGGGCCGATAGCCCTGCTTGTCGAGATAGTCGGCAAGCATCCGCAAATTTTGCAGCGGCTGGCCCGTATCGGGAAACAATCCAAACGTCATGCGCAGCCCGTGCGGTACCAGCCACAGTCCGACGCAGATCCGCAACAGCGCTTCCGAGAGCGGAGCAAGCGCTTGCAGACCGGCAGCGACGTGCAGCAGCATGGCCGCGGCTTACAGCCTGATTTCGCCGAGATTGATGCTCGCGCCGAGCACCGCGGTCACTCGTCTCTTGCCCTGGGCGGCTGAAAGCTCAACGACGTATTCGCCGGAATTCTCGCCCAGTCTGTCAAATTTGAAATCGCCGTAGTTGTCGGTCGTCGTCTCGGCCACCAGCGCACTATCTTTCAACAGTCGGATCGTCGCACCTTCGAGGCAATCGACAATCCCATTCTTCTCCAACGAGACCGTGCCGGCGATGAAACAGGAAGAGTATCGCCATAGATTCTTGTAGTAGACACGCGGCCTGGTTCCGAGATCAGGCCGCATGACCTCGAGATCTTGATCGCGAACCATTTTTTCCATCTCGGCATCATCGACGCAGACGGCTCGTATGGCGCCCGTGGGACACGATTGCTGTGCACGGGTTTGCCGCCAACCGCCATCGATCAGGTGGGCATCAAATGTCCAGGCTTGCGGCAGTTGCAATTCCTCATTCCACCAGATGTGGCCGTAAGGACAGGCATCGACCAGATCCTTGCGCCCTTTCCCTTCCACAGGATCGATCAAGACAATGCCGTCGTCGCGTTTTTTGACCGCGCCGTTACCTTTCTCGACGCAAGGCGCGTTGTCGCAGTGATTGCACATCGTCGGCACGTACGCGATGTCAATGACCGGCGCTTGTCCGCGCTCCTTCTGAAGGATGTTGATCCATTTATGCCCGTGCTTCGGCATCGGTGCCGAATAGCCGCGAAACTCGTTGCCGACATATTCGTCCATGGCCGAGAGCGTGCACAGATTGCAGTTCGTGCATTCGGCGACATCGATGATCATGTTCCATTTCTTCATGGCAACGCTCCTACTTCGCCGGTACCAGTTGCGCAGCCTTGGATTTCGCTCTGACTTTTCTCTCCTTCGCAATGTTCGCGAAAGTCTGCGAGACGTGTTCGATGCGCCCGTCCCAGGGCTCAACCTGCACAAGCGCGTTCGCGCCGGCGAGCGAATGCGTGCTCTTCGTCTGCGTACGCTCCGGTGTGAGCAGATTGAGACACCCGCCACGATCCACCGACAGACCGGGCTCGCCCATCGGCTCATACACCGCGGAGGATTCGTAGCCATGGCAGACGCCGCGCGGAAGACGCTGTGTCGGCAGTGCGGCGCAAATCACGCCACCACGGTCGTTGAAAACCTTCACCAGGTCGTGCTTCTTGATTCCTCGTTCGGCAGCGTCCTGCGCATTCAACCGAATGATCCAGTAGTAGTAACCGCCGATATTGACCCGGTGATCCTCAATATTGAGAAGGAACGAATCCTTCCCGTCTCCCTGAGTGTGAAACGAATACTTCGAATGGGGCGTGAGAAGTTGCAATGGGTAGCGCTCGAACAGATCGCCCGAATGCGGACCCTCCCATGAGGGCACATATTTGACGATCGGCGGCCTTTCCGGATCAACAAAGCGCTTCAGGCTGTTGCATTCGAACTCGAGTTTTCCCGACTGCGTCTGCAGCCCACGCAGATATTCCTCCGTGTAGTCCGACGGCAGCGGCTGGAATTCCGGCACGTCCTTCTTGCGATTCTGCCAGAACCAGCGGAACGAGACCGGCGCGCGGAGATGCTCTTTTTCCGCAGGAACGACGTAGTACCCCCGCTTCATGAATTTCTTCCAGGAAATCACTTTCGGGAGGTCCGAGGCATCGAAGTGCCGCTTGACCCAATCGATCTCATTGACTCCTTCGGAGAAGTAGTTGGCGAGGCCCAGCCGTTTGCAGATTTCGTTGAAGATCCAGTAATCGCTCTTGGACTCGCCAAGCGGCGCAATCGCCGGGGCCTGGAAGAGTATGACGCGGTGATTGAGCTGCTGCTGGCCATGATGGCCATAACCGCCAAGCCCAGCCCATTCCGAGATATCGACCCGCTCGAAATTCGTGCAGGCCGGCAATATCACATCTGCGAATTTCGCTTCGCCCTCGAACCAGATCGACTGGTTGACAACGAACTCGAGATTGGCCGACTGGTACATGCGCACGTGACGATGGGTGTTGTTCATCGTCGACAGCATCGAGCCGCCGTACTTGTAGAGCATGCGTACCGGCGAATGGCCGGGGGCCGGATAGCTGAACTTTGCGAATTGATGCTCGATGGACTTGCCGATCCATGGCCACCCTTCCGCTTTCCCGTCAGCAAGGGCTTCAGGCATAAAAATCCGCGGAATGCGTTGATAGCTCGAGTTCATGGTCAGGAGCTGCGGCATCCGCTGATACAGCTCGACGGGCATGGAGGTGTTTTCGAGATCGCCGGACATGCCGCCGTCGGCGTAACCCGGAAAATAGAAATTGAAGTCCAGCGGGCAGCCCCATTGCAGATTGCCCATGTTGATTCCGGGCTTGCCGAGACCCTGCATCGCGGCAAGACACACCATCACCCGCGCCCACTGGATACCGGTCTGATTGCGGCAGGCGCCGCCGTGACCATTTCCCCACCCGCCGGGCGCCAGATAGACGCGCTTTCTTCCCCACTCGCGCGCCAGCGCGCGCACGTCCTTAGCAGGGACACCCGTTTCTTTTTCCTGCCACTCTGGCGTTTTCGGGACGCCGTCCTCTTCGCCGAGGAGATAGGCCTTCCACTTGTCGAATCCGACCGTGTGCCTCTCGACATACTGTTTGTCGTAGAGACTTTCCGTGATCCAGACATAGGCGATTGCCATCGCCATCGCGACTGAGGTCGTCGGCCTGGGCGCAAACCACTTGCCCGGAAGGAATTGCGCCGATGCATTGTAGTAGGGATCGATGTGCACCACCTTGATCCCGAGCTGCGGGTTCTTGAGCCATTGCCGGCGCACCGTGCCCTCTTGTGCACCATATGAGCCCGATGTGCTTTCCGGGTCGGCGGCCCAGAACACGATCATCTCGCAGTTGAGCAGGCAGTCCTCGACGGTTCCGTACGTTTCGGATTGGCCGACCCGCAGCGTGTAGCCCCAATGGTGCACGGCGCCCCAGTACCAGCCCTCCCACGAATCCGGATTGTGATGCACGCGGGTCATGCCGACCGCGTTGGCGAAACGGTAGAGTGCCGACAGGTAATAGCCGATATTGCCCCACGTATGATGCGAGCCATGTGAGGTCGCGATGGCACCGGGACCGTAGTCGCGTTTCATGCGCTTGATTTCGGCTGCGACCAAATCGATCGCCTCCTCCCACGAAATCCGAACATAGTCCGACTTGCCTCGAGTTTGCGGATTCCGTTTTCCGTTGGGGTCGAAGTCGACCCGCTTCATCGGATAGAGCAGCCTGTTGGGAGAGTAGACGATTGATTTTGCGTTCTGCCCATGCGGCGCCAGGGTCGTTTTGCGCGGCGGCGTAAATCTCAAACCGCGTGCATAAATCGTCCACGGCTGCGGATCCGCACCGTCGAAATCGATGGGCGTCATTCGAACGATCTTGTCGTCCTTGACATAGACGAAGACAGGGCCACCATTGGTCATATTGCAATAGCGCACCGATCCATCCGGCATCGGCGTTCCAAATTTCCAGCCGGCGGTCTGGCTCATCATCAAGGTCTGGGCAAACCAGTTTGTCAGGTCCTCCGGACCGTCGATGCCCAGCGTAAAGTCCTTCTGTGAATTGATCTGGTCGAGCCAATTGATCGGCGGCGTGAGCAGTGATGCGCCTGTTGCCGCATTCTTAAATAAGAGCGTAACGTCAGGTTTTGGATGCAGTCCGGCACCGGACTTGATCTTTCCATCGCGAAACTCGATCCAGCGGCCGACGCCCTCGTCGCGCGCCTTCATCTGCGCTGTCAGATTCCGTTCCGCAAGGCGCCTGGCAAAATGCGGATACCGCCACGCCGCCAGCCTGAGGAGTTGCGCGAGCCCGAAGAGAATGATTACGAATTTCAATCGCGAGAACATGGTCGGCCTTCCCCCTCATGCGAAAGGAACCAGACTATTTGCGATCCTTGTAGATGCGCCAAGTTCGACCCCGGTTTAGTTGCCTTCGAAGACCGGCTTGCGTTTGGCGACAAACGCCTCGTAAGCGCGTTCATAGTCCTTTGTCTGCATGCAAATCGCCTGCGCCTGCGCCTCGGCTTCGATCGCTTCCTCCACGCCCATGTTCCATTCCTGGTGCAGGCATTTCTTCGTCATCGCGTTTGCAAAAGTGGGCCCGTCGGCCAATGTCTTTGCTAGTGACTGAGCGTCGGCCAGCACATTTTCCGGCTCGCTTAGCTTATTGTAGAATCCCCAGCGCTCAGCCTCGGTGCCGTCCATCATGCGCCCGGTGTAAAGCAGTTCGGAGGCGCGACCCTGGCCGATGATACGCGGCAGGATAGCGCAAGCGCCCATATCCGCACCGGCAAGACCGACGCGTACGAACAGAAAGCCAACCTTGCTCCGCGCCGTGCCGACGCGCAGATCGGAAGCCATGGCGAGGATGGCACCCGCACCCGCGCAAATTCCATCAATTGCCGCAACGATCGGCTGCGGACAGGCGCGCATCTCCTTGACGAGCTGACCTGTCATACGCGTGAACGCGAGCAGGCCCGCCATATCGCCGTTGCGCTGCATCTCGACCAGAGGGCCGATGATTTCGTGCACGTCGCCACCGGAGCAGAAATTGCCGCCGGCACCCGTGATGACGACGTTCTTGATCTCGTCCGCATAAACCAGGTTGCGGAATGTGTCGCGTAGCTCTGCATAGGATTCGAGCGTCAGCGGATTTTTCCGTTCCGGCCGGTTCAAAGTGATGGTCGCCACCTTGCCGTCCACTTCCCACATGAAGTGCCGCGGCTTGAAGCTGGAGAAATCGAGTCCGGAGGGACGAAAACGCGCCGAGGTGTCGCCGGCGCCTATCGGCTTGCCCATTTGAACTGCAGTCATCGACGCCTCCATCTTGCTGTGCGCATGTCCCGAAAATCAGCTTCCATCCTGCCGCTAGCCGGCGAAAGTAAGACCCCCGCTCACGCTTATCACCTGGCCGGTGACATAATCAGCCCTCGGGCTGGCGAAGAACAATACCGCATTGGCGATCTCCTCCGGCTTTGCAAAACGGCGAAACGGGATCGCCTTGATAAAGGCCTCGCGCAGTTTCTCCGGGCGCGTGGCCAGCATCGGCGTGTCCGTCGGTCCCGGGCAGACGCAATTGACGTTGATCGAGTAGCGGGCCAGTTCGCGCGCAAGCGACTTCGTGAACGCAATAAGCCCGCCTTTCGCACCGGCATAAACGGTTTCCCCGCTGCTGCCGACACGACCGGCGTCGCTGGCAATGTTGATGATCTTGCCGGCATTTGCCGCGATCATCGGCGGCAGCAGTGCCTGCGTCAGGTGGGCCGGGCCGGCGAGGTTGATAGCGATCACGCGATTGATGAAATCCGGGGAATTCTGAATGTATGGCTGGATATCGCCCCAGCCGGCACCATTTACGAGGATATCGATCCGGGGATATTTCTTGAGCACCTCGGCCGCAGCCGCGCGGATCGACTCGGAGTTGCTCATATCGATGGCAACGTAGTCGATCTTGAGATTGGTGCTGCTGGCCTCTTTCTTCAACTCTTCGCCTTTCGCAGCGTTGACATCGGCACAGATGACGGTCGCGCCGCTGCGCGCAAACTCCATGACCGTAGCTCTGCCGATGCCCGACGCACCCCCGGTCACCATGGCGATCTTTTCATCGAATCTCATCTTGCTGCTCCTGTTTTCATCTGCACCGGAGGTGCAGCGGCCCCGGCAAGAAATTCGTCGACACGCCGGCGCGTGTCGGAGCTCTCGAAAAGACGCCGAGTGAACTCCAGTTCGCGCACATAGCCTTCACGATCGGCGTTTTCGGCCGCGGCGATACACGTCTTGCTGGCGGCAAGAGCGGCACCGGGCAGACTTGCCATGTCACGCGCGATTGCACCGGCGGCTCGGGCCAGATCGGTGCGCGGCACCGACCATTGCACGACGCCCAGTTCGACAGCAGTTGTGCCGTCAACGATTTCCGCGCCGAAAATCAACCGTTTCGCAAGCGCCGGCCCGCAGATCCGCGTGAGGCGCTGCGTACCGCCGGCACCGGGGATCAATCCGAGACGGGCTTCGGGCAGGCCCAGCTTCGCTTCGTTGGCCGCGATGCGGAGGTCGCACGCAAGCGCAAGCTCAAGGCCTCCGCCCATGGCGGCGCCGCCGATCTCGGCGAGGGTAATCTGCTGCAACCGCTGAACGCGCGAATACAGGCGCTGGATGCCCGCGACGAAAGCAAACATCCGGTCTGCCCCGTCAGGAGCGTCCATCCGCTGCCGCACTTCCTTGAGATCGGCGCCGGCGCAGAACACCTTCTGATCCGAGCGGATATGCAGCACGTTGCAGTTACGCTCGGCTGCCAGCGCGTCCAGCCTCGCGTTGAACAGGTCCAGCCATTCTTCACTGATCGCGTTGACCGGAGCGCGGTTCAACGTCAGGGTGGCTACGCCCTCTTTGATCGCAAGAGAAAACATGCTCACGCTGCTTTTCCCTCCTGCGCCTGGTCCGCGAGAGAGCGACTGATAACTATGCGCTGAATGTCATTGGTGCCTTCGTAGATTTTGCTCGCACGCACGGCGCGGAAGATTCGTTCCACATGGTGGTCGGCCATGTAACCTGCGCCGCCAAGCGTCTGGATCGCATCGGAGCAGATGCGCTCAGCTGCTTCGGTGGCGAACAGTTTCGCCATCGACGCCTGCTTGAGGCATGGCAGGCCCCGGCTGCGCAGCGCGGCAGCGTGATGGACAAGCTGGCGCGCCGCTTCGAGCTGCGTCGCCATCTCGGCAAGGCGAAAAGCGACCGCCTGATGTTCAAAGATGACCTTGCCGAACGACTTGCGTTCCTGCGCATACAGCAGAGCAATCTCCAGAGCCGCGCGCGCCATGCCGACCGCCTGCGCCGCGATGCCGATCCGTCCGCCTTCCAGATTGGAAAGGGCAATTCGATAACCTTGGCCCTCGCTGCCAAGCCTGTTTTCCGCAGGCACCCTGAGTTCCTCGAATCTTATTTCGCACGTATCCGACGCGTGCTGACCCAATTTGCTTTCAACACGGCTGACGCAATAACCCGGTTGCGCCGTCTCGACGATGAAGCAGCTGATGCCTCGCTTGCCCTGAGTGAGATCGGTAGCGGCAAATACCAGCGCAATGTCGGCGTTCTTGCCCGAGGTGATGTACTGCTTTGTTCCGTTGAGCACGTAGGTCCCTCGGCGATGTTCGGCACGCGTGCAGATGACTCCGGCGTCAGAACCGCCTTGCGGTTCGGTGAGACAGAACGCGCTCAGCAGTTCGCCGCGTGCCATCGGCCGCAGGTATCTCTCCTTTTGCTGCGCTGTGCCGTATTCGACCAGAGGCATGCAGCCCACCGAATTGTGGCCGCTCACGATCGTCGAGACCGCTCCATCGCCGGCCGCAATCTCCTCCAGCGCGACTGCGTAGGCGACATAGTCTGCGCCCACGCCATCCCATTCGGGCGGGACGGTCATTCCCATGAAGCCAAGCGTGCCCAGCTGCCGAAGCGCATCACGCGGAAATTCCGCCTTCCGATCCCATTCGGCCGAAAAAGGGGCTAGGCAACTTTGTGCGAACTCGCGCGCCGTCGTGCGGATCTGTTCCTGCTCCTCCGTCAATAACATGACAGTTACTCGGCTGCTTGACGCCTCGCGTTTTCACGCGATTTCAGCAGCTCCCTGGCCACAATCAGTTTCTGGATTTCCGTCGCCCCTTCATAAATGCGCAGCGCGCGAATTTCGCGGTAAAGAGCCTCGACCTTCGTGCCGACGCGCACACCGTTTCCGCCGAATATCTGTACCGCGCGATCGACGACTCGCTGCGCCATTTCAGTCGCAAAAAGCTTGGCCATCGACGCCTCGCGTGTGACGCGCGGGGCACCACGGTCTTTTTCCCAGGCGGCGCGATAAACGAGCAGCGCGGCAGCATCGATATCGGTGGCGCTGTCGGCCAGGGCTGCTTGCGTGAGCTGGTGGTCAGCCAGCGGCACCCCGAATAATTTCCGTGTTGCCGCGCGTTCGGTCATTTCACCGAGAGCGCGGCGGGCCATTCCGAGCGCGGCAGCGCCGACCGTTGACCGGAAGATATCCAGCGTCGCCATTGCGACCTTAAATCCCTGGCCGGCGCCTCCGAGCCGGTTCGCCAGCGGCACCCGGCAACCGGTGAACCGCAGCGTGGCCAGAGGATGCGGGGCGATCACGTCGATGCGACTCGCAATCTCGAGGCCTGGCGTTTCCGCGTCGACGACAAAGCTCGAAAGCCCCTTCGTGCCCGGTCCCTCGCCGGTTCGCGCGAAGACGATGTAGTGATCGGCGATCCCGCCGTTCGAAATCCAGGTCTTGATTCCGTCGATACGCACGTGTGCCGGGCCATCTTTTGAGGCAGTCGTCGCAAGTGCGCCAACATCCGAGCCGGCTTCGGGCTCCGAAAGCGCGAATGCCGCGATATGACGCCCGTCGCGGACAGGCGGAAGATATCTGGCTTTCGTTTCGCTGCTGCCGAAGAGCGATATCGATCCGGTTCCCAGGCCCTGCATGGCAAATGCAAAATCCGCCAGACTGTCGTGCCACGAGAGAATTTCACGCGCCGCGCACAAGGTCCGCACGTCGAGATTGTCGGAAGCTCCTCCGTATGCGGCCGGAACCACGGCCTTGAGCCAGCCGGCATCTCCCAATTCGGCGACCAGTGACCGGCAGCATCGATCGACATCGACGTGGTCAATATGTTTGCTGAGCTCTTGATCCGCCCAGTCGGCAAGCCTTGCACCGAACCGGCGATGGCCGTCATCAAAAAAAGGCCAGGCGAGATGATCCAGCGGCGGCCTCATTGGTGCGCACCATTCAGGTGACTGGCCCGGTCACGAAGCATGAACCGCTGGATTTTTCCGGTTGCGGTCTTCGGCAGACCCTCGACAAACTCGATCCAGCGCGGGTATTTCCACGGGCCAATGGCGCGCTTCACGTGAACCTTGAGTTCTTCATACAGCGCGCGGCCGCCGTCATTGTCCGCAGCATTCTTGAGCACGACGAATGCTTTCGGCTTGATGAGCCCGTTATCATCCTCCGACGGCACAACCGCGGCCTCGAGAACCTTCGGATGGCTGATCAGGGCATCCTCGACCTCGAACGGCGACACCCAAATTCCGCTCACCTTGAACATGTCGTCGGTGCGGCCGCAGTAGGTGTACACTCCGTCTGCGCGGCGGGTGTATTTGTCACCCGTGCGGGTCCATTCACCCAGGAACGTGCGCCGTGTTTTTTCCCGCTGATTCCAGTACCCGGCCGCGGATGACTCGCCGCGCACCAAAAGCTCTCCGATGTCACCACAGTCGACGTCACGTATATTTTCATCGACGAGCCGGAGCTCGTAACCGTCAACGGGCACACCTGATGTTCCATACTCGACGGCGTCCGGAAGATTCGTCAGAAATAAATGGCCCATCTCGGTGGAGCCGACACCGTTCACGATGTCGAGACCAAATCGTTGTTTCCAGGCGAGGCCTATATGAGGCGGCAGCGGCTCACCGGCCGAAAAACAAAGCCGCAACCGGCTGGACATCTTCTCAGGTTTGCATTCGGAGTCCGCAAGGATCGCGGCATAGAGCGTCGGCACCGCAAAAAACATCGTCGGCTGATAACCGCGCAGCACTTCGAAAACGGTTTGCGGCGTCGGGCGCTCCGGATAAAAGACGGAAGTCGCTCCCACCCACATCGGGCAGAACATTGCGTTGCCGAGACCATAAGAAAAAAACAGTTTCGCTGCGGAAAACACCACGTCGTCTTCACGATAACCGATGCGTCGCTGGCCGGCGTTTTGGGCCATGATCTTGGGATTCGAGTGGACGTGCATGACGCCCTTCGGCATCCCTGTCGTGCCCGACGAATAGAGCCAGTATGCAACTTCGTCGCCGGTCGTTCGGGCTGGCGCTGACCCTTCATTCTCGGCCGCAAGCAGCATGTCGAGCCGCGGCACTGACGAGGGTCCTCCGCCGACAACGACCACCGCCTTAAGATTCGGCAGATCCTTTGCCGCTTCCTGCACAAGCGGCAGCAATGCAGTTGATACGAATATCGCCTTGGCCCGCGAGTCCTCGAACAGGTAATGATATTGATCGGCCGTCAGCCGGGTGTTGATCAGAACCGGGACCACGCCGGCGCGTATGGCGCCCCAGAACAGCACGGGAAAATCAACCGTATCGAGCAGGACCAGGGCGATCCGATTCTCGGGCTCAATGCCCATTCGCGCGAGCATTGGACCAATGCGCGCAGCTGCCTCGCGCAATTCCGCGTAAGTCAAGTTGCGCGAAGGATCGACAAATGCCGTCTTGTCGCCTCGACCCTCGGCAACATTTCGATCCACAAAATCGACCGCGGCATTGTAGTCGCGAAGCGCCGTCATCAACGTCGCCCAATGAATGTCTGGCGATTAAGAAGTATCGGCAAAGCCGCAATCGAGCCTTGACTTTGGTCAGGTCGACAGCCCCGGCCCGCGCGTTCGAGCTTCAACTTGATTTTTGTCATGGAGCATTGCGCGTTTAAGGCGCAATTTTTTACATGCAAGGAGTGTTGGCATGCTCGCAACGGACCCGCAGCCACGCAAGCGGCTGTTGAAATTGCGACTTAACGGCCGCTGGCGCGAAGATGCCGTTCACGAGAACGAACTGCTTGTCGACTATCTGCGTGACGTAGCCCGTCTGACCGGAACGAAAACGGGTTGCGATGGTGGCGAGTGCGGCGCATGCACCGTTTTGGTCGATGGCGAAGCGATACCGTCCTGCATCACTCTTGCGGCCCGTTGCGAGGGCCGGCACGTAGAGACGATCGAATCCCTGTCTTCGCAAGGCCGCCTCAATCGCCTGCAGCGCGCTTTTCACGAAAAACTGGGAGCGCAGTGCGGATTCTGCACGCCGGGAATGATCATGTCAGCGGAAGCGCTGCTGCGACGCAATCCGGACCCGACCGAGAAGGACATACGAACAGCCCTCTCGGGGAATCTTTGCCGATGCACGGGCTATGTGAAGATTATCGAGTCCGTTAAAGCAGCCGCGGGTGCAATTTGATGACGGCCGGTTCGTGCGCGGAAACGCTCAGGCGGCGCGGCGTCCCGCTGATCGACGGAATTGAGAAAGTCACCGGACGCGCAAATTATACAGCCGATCTCGAGCATCAGGATGCGCTGGTCGGACGCATTCTGCGCAGTCCCGTGAGTCACGGTGAAATAATCCGGCTGGACGTCTCCAGGGCTCGCGCCCTCGACGGCGTCGTCGCGGTCATTACAGGCGACGATTGTCCCTACACATTCGGCGTGCTGCCTATCGCCATGAACGAGTATCCGCTCGCCCGCGGCCGCGTGCGCTACCGCGGCGAGCCGGTTGCAGCGGTGGCCGCGGTCGATAAGGCGACGGCGGAGCGCGCCCTTGACCTGATCGAATTGGAATTGAAGGCCCTGCCGGCATATTACACGTCCGACGCGGCAGCGGCCGCCGGGGCCACGCTCCTGCACAACAATAAGCCGGGCAATATCGAGCGCGAAGTCCATCACGAATTCGGTGACCTCGCTCAGGGATTCGCCAAGTCTGATCTGGTACGCGAGAAAAGCTTTTCCTGCGCCGAGATCAATCATGCGCAAATCGAACCGCATGCGAGTCTTGCCGAATTTGATTCCTCGAACGGCCGCCTCGTGGTCCAGACCGTCTCACAAGTGGGCTATTACCTCCATCTCATGCTTGCCAGATGCCTCGACATGGATTCATCACGCATCCGCGTGATCAAGCCGTTCATTGGAGGCGGCTTCGGGGCGCGCGTTGAAGTCCTGAACTTTGAAATCATCACCGCGCTGCTCGCCCGAGCCTGTGCCGGCAAAGTGATGATGCAGCTCACTCGTGAAGAAACTTTCATCACGCATCGTGCGCGCCCGCAGACAGACATCTGGCTGAAACTCGGGATGAAGAGCGATGGGCGCATGCTTGCCTGCGAATGTAAAGTCGTGCAGCGAGGCGGTGCCTACGCGGGGTATGGCATCGTCACCATTCTGTATGCGGGCGCCTTGCTGCAGGGCCTCTACGATATTCCGGCGGTCAAGTACGACGGATATCGCATATATGCGAACCTTCCCCCATGCGGTGCCATGCGCGGGCATGGTTCGGTCGACGTGCGGCACGCATTCGAATGCCTTGTCGACCGTATGGCGCGCGAACTCGGCCTTGATCCTTTCGCCGTGCGCCGCGCCAATCTTTTGCGCGCGCCAACCCGCACGCTCAATGATCTCATGGTCAACAGCTATGGATTGGCCGAGTGCCTCGACAAGGTCGAGACCGCCAGCGGCTGGCGCGAACGCATAGGCCGTATGCCGCGCGGCAAGGGGCTCGGCATGGCGTGCTCCCACTACGTGAGTGGAGCTGCCAAGCCGATTCATTTTACCGGCGAACCCCACGCTGTCGTCTATCTCAAACTCGACTTTGACGGCGGAGTGACCGCACTCACGGGCGCTGCCGATATCGGCCAAGGATCGTCCACCATGGTGGCCATTGCCGTTGCCGAAACCATGGACATCTCGCTTGATCGCATTCGCGTCGTCGCCGGCGATACGGCAGTCACCCCGAAAGACAATGGAGCCTATTCTTCCCGGATCACCTTCATGGTCGGCAATGCGGCAATAGATGCCGCAAAGCGGCTCAAGGCGATCCTTATTGCGGCGGCGGCACGCAAGCTCGAGGCACGCGCCGAGGACGTCGAATGCATCGCAGAGACGTTTCGTGTTGGTACAGGCAGTCAATCAGCACTGCCGTTTTCCGAAGTGGTTGCTGCGGCCTTGGTCGACGAAGGCGCCATCACCGTAAAAGGATCCTTTACCTGTCCGCCTGAAGCGCAGGGCGGAAAGCATCGCGGTGGTGCCGTCGGCTCCACGATGGGCTTCAGCTATGCCGCTCAAGTCGTGGAGGTCACTGTCGCTGAAGACACCGGGCTGATTTCGGTCGACAAGGTGTGGGTAGCACTCGATTGCGGACACGCCATCAACCCGCTTGCCGTGGAAGGCCAGATTCAGGGCTCGGTCTGGATGGGGATGGGCCAGGCGCTGTCGGAGGAGACGCGTTATCTCGAGGGATTGCCGGCTCACGCAAGTCTGCTCGAATATCGCATGCCGACAATCCTGGATTCTCCCCCGATAGAAACGTACATCGTCGAAAGCAACGATCCCAACGGGCCCTTCGGTGCGAAGGAAGCAAGCGAAGGAGCACTCGCCGGCTTCCCGCCTGCGCTGGTGAATGCCGTCGCCAATGCGATCGGTATCGATTTCCAGGAGTTGCCGGTAACCGCCGATCGGATCGTTGAAGCACTGAATCAGCGGCGGCGGCAGACCAGATTGACCGGCGTGTTGAAGGCCGCATCATGAATGGATCACTACCTCCATTTCATCTCTTGCGTGCGAGAACCGTCAACGAGGCGATCGCCGCCAGCGCCGCTCATTCGGGCAGCCGATTTCTCGCTGGCGGAAGCGATCTTCTCGTCAATATGCGGCACGGCATCAGCCGCCCGGATCTGCTTGTCGATCTTTCGGCGATCGATGAGCTGGCGGAGATTGAAGCCGACGAGCAGGGCATTGCTATTGGTGCAGGAGTTAGGATTGCCAGCCTGGCCCGTAACGAATTTGTTTCCCGTTACGCGGCGCTTGCGCAGGCTGCCGTTGCGGTCGCCGGTCCCGGTCACCGCAGCCTCGGAACGATTGGCGGAAATCTGTGCCTCGACACGCGTTGCATCTATTACAACCAAAGCGAATGGTGGCGAAAAGCCAATAACTACTGTCTGAAGAACGGCGGCGACACCTGCCATGTGGCACCACAGGGACAGC
Source organism: Pseudolabrys sp. (assembly GCA_035718275.1). Taxonomy (GTDB): domain Bacteria; phylum Pseudomonadota; class Alphaproteobacteria; order Rhizobiales; family Xanthobacteraceae; genus Pseudolabrys. Next base: position 17,016 of record DASTHI010000046.1, read on the forward strand.
GCTGCCATGCCGCATTCACGGGCGACCTGGCACCCGCGCTCTTGGTCCTAGGAGCCGAAATCGAGATCGCCGGAGCTCAGGGACGTCGTCGAATCTCTCTCCGCCACCTGTATGTCGAGGACGGCAAGGCGCATCTTGCCCTGGCCAACGACGAACTCATTGTGCGCGTTCGACTGCCGCATCCCATTCGCTCCGCCTATGCAAAGATCCGCACACGTGCAGCGATCGATTATCCCTTGGCAGGCGTTGCAGTCGGGCTCGCGATGTCAGGCGCGGTGATCGACACCTTGCGGGTAGCCGTGACAGGCACGAATTCAAGACCGTTCCTGCTGGCGGGAACAGAGACGATGACCGGTCGAAAGCTCGACGACAACGTCCTGCAGGAAATCGGTCGACTCGTGCAGAAGCAGGTTCAACCGATGCGTACTACTCTGACATCGGCAAATTATCGGCGGCTTGCCGCAGCGGCATTGGCGAAGCGCCTCATCGCCGATCTGGGCGCCACAAACGCGGATTGATTCTACACCGTATCGAACTGCCAGCTATTCCTTCCCGCCGGCCGGAAGAACCGCGGTCGCCTCCAACTCGATCTTGGCCGGAGAATCAAGCAAGTCCGCCACGAAAATCATGCTCATTGCAGGAAAGTGATTCCCCATTAGCGATTTCCAGATCCGCCCGAGCTCACGACGGCCGGCAAGATAGGCGCGCTTGTCGATGCAGAATGCGGTGAGCCTGCAAATATGATTTGGCTTTCCTCCCGCTTCGGCAAGAATGGCAAGAATATTCCGGAGCGCCTGCTCGAATTGCGGGACAAGGTCTTCGCTTTGGAATTTCTGCTGTGCATCCCATCCCACCTGCCCGGCAATGAATACGATGCGCCCGGCTGGCACGCTGATTCCATTTGCATAGCCGATCGGCGGCAACCAGCCTCGGGGATGAAGTACGTCCATTGTCATCGCAATTCCCTTATGTTGAAACAGTCCGGCAGGTTCTTGCCAGGCATCCTAGCCTCGCGCACATATCAGTGCATCGGACGCAACGTGCCGCGCACCGCACTGCGTTCATCGGAGGCGATCTGGCGAAGCTTGGCAATATCCTTGACGATAACCTGTGACGCGTCGATCACCACGCCTACCGCCTTCAGGCGCGCGAATGCGCGAGATAGCGATTCCGGAGTGAGACCGAGACGAGCCGCTATCAAGACCTTGTCGTAAGGCAGGGCGATTGCGCAGTGTCCCTGCTTTACCAATGATAGCGATGCAAGAAATTCAGCCACGCGCTGGACGCCGCTTTGTGCCTTGAGCTGCTCGACCTGCTGAACGAGGTGATGCAGGTGCTGCGACGTGGACGCGATCATCGCCAGCGCGATATCGGGACTTTCACGGATGCAACGAACAATATGATCGGCCGGGACGCGTGCGATGCGCGCATCGCTCACCGCTTCGGCAGTCGCCGGGTATCTGTTGCCAGTGAATGCGACCGCCTCGGCGAAGCTTTCCCCTTTGGTCAGAATATGAATAACGGTTTCATCGCCGGATGGCGTGATGCGATATAGCTTTACCCAGCCATCAATCACTATGAAGAAGGCCGTCGCTGGGTCTCCCTGCCGGAACAGCCATTCATGGGGTTTCAACATGATCCCCGTCGCAGGGGCTACAATGTGCTCGACCGTCTCCGCCCTCAAACCGCGGAAAATCGCGATGCGAGTAATAATCTGAAGGTCGCCGACCGTCAGCTTCGAGGACATGACCGGACCTCAATGACACAAGCTACTCATGCGGCTGATCGGCAAAAGCGCCTTGATTTTGATCAATTGAGCTTCAGCCGCGATTTTCCTTTGACATTGCAAAGAGATGCTGGGCACCAGAACCAGCATCCGGAGCGAGGGGATTATTTCTGTATCTCCTGAACGCGACCAAAACCATCGAGCCGACGAGACCTGGGCCGGCGTGAGCTCCGGTCCAGACGGCGGCGATCGACAAGCTTGCGCATCGTCGAAAGGGTGACCGACCCGAGAGTTGCCAGGGCGATGTCGTCGATTTCCGAAAGAATCTCCCGCAATGCCTGATCCTCCGGCGTTGCCGTGTCGCCATTCCCCTGATCCGTCGAACTCAAATCCTCAAAGAGCGCTACCACATCGAGCAGTGTTACGCGGCGCGGATTTCCCACGAACGTGTAGCCGCCCTTCGCCCCGCGCACCGAGCGGACGAGCCCTGCCCGGCCCAGCACGTGCATGACCTTGGCGAGGTGATGACTGGACACGCCATATTTCTTGCCAATGTCGGCCACGGCAAGTTGATGACCTTCCCGCGCGGTCAACTCCAGAACTGCGAATATAGCGAGCCGCGTCGATACCTGTAATCGCACTAGGACCTCCGTAAGCGCCGGTGCACGTTTTGAATTTCCTCCGCGTGCCGTTTCACTCGAGGTCCTTCTCGAGCTGGGTATAAGGACCGGCCATCATTCCTTCGCTGCGAAAAAACAGCAGAGGAAGGCGGGCATCCCTTGCAACCATCGTACGCATCTTGCTCACCCCTGCCTTCTTGAACTCCTCGCAGATCGCGTTGAGCAATGCACTGCCAACGCCGTGCAGACGCGCCTTTGGTTCGACCGACAGCGCAAAGACCCAGCCGCATGGCGTGGAGCCGAATTCCCACGCACGGATTTCTCCTATGATGAAACCCAGCAGTCGCGACTCCGCTCGTTGCTGCGATCTCTCGGCCACTAGAAAAAACCGCTCCTCCGGCCGCCGTCTGCCGTATCGCCGGAACACATCATTCCAGTATTGGCCTTTCGCGATCCTGGTGACGCGGGTATCGAGTGCGATAACGTCGGGAATGTCAGCGGCCTGCACGCGCCGCACCCGCACGGCGGACACGCCGTTCTTTTCTTCGGCACTGGTGTCCTTGGCGACGCGCACTGAAATTCCTTTCGAACATTTTATAGCGCAAAAATACGCATTGTGGTACCAATTAATGGTATTTAAGGGAGCGCGGCCCCGCCGGCGTCGCCCCATGCAGAACGACAAAGCCAGGATATGGCGTACGGCCGAGGCCGTACATATCGACGTACGAGGGCTCGATCCTCCGGAGCCGATGATCGCCATATTGCAGGCAATCGACGGCGGAGAGGTTGATGGCGTTTTGATTGCGCATCTCGATCGCGAGCCGATCTTCCTCTACCCGGAGCTCGACGAACGTGGATGGACCCACGAAATGCTTCAATCCTCGTCCGCGGACGCCATTTGTGAGGACGGGGTCATGATTCGCATGGCGCGATGGGCTTCATGAGCTTTGGCGCGAGCTTTCTCGGGGGTGCGAAAAGCCGGCTGTTGCCGGCCTCAATTCCGTTTCGCTTTTTCGCCGCCGCAGCCGGTTTCCACGTCTTAATGTGGCTCACGCTTTTGGTCGCCGCAGACACTGCTGTCGATTTCCGCGGGGGCCTTGGTCCCACGCTCGCAACGACGCATCTGCTCGCGCTTGGCGTCCTCGTCACGACCGCGATTGGAGCATCCGTTCAGCTCTTGCCGGTCGCGACCAGACGCACGCTGCATGCGGTGTGGCCGATCAAGCTAGTATTCTGGCTCACTGTTCCCGGAATCATCGCGCTGGTGGGAGGGATGTATACCGCCCATCCAGCTGTTCTCGTTCCAGCTGCCATCGCCGTCGCGGCCGGTCTGTTGCTGTTCGGTGTCTTGTTGGCCGACAATTTACGGCGCGCAGGCAGTTTCCCAGTAGCAGGTGCCTACGGCTGGGCGGCATTGGCCTCGCTCGTCCTCGTCGCCGGCCTCGGAGCAACCCTGGCATTCAACGAAACCGCGGGCATTCTGCCAAACCATGCTGCCCTCGCGCTTGCCCATTTCATTCTTGGCGCCTTCGGCTTCATGGGACTTCTTGTGCTCGGCTTCAGTCACATTCTCGTACCGATGTTCGCGATGGCAACGGCGCCGGCGAAGCGGCCGAGCTTCGTGAGCTTCGGCGTGACTGCGTCGGCCCTTGTTCTCGGCACGGTGGGAGCGCTCGCGAACAGCCGTAATTTGCTCGCGTTCGCTGCATTCGTGGCAATCATTGCCGCAGCGATGCATCTGCGGCTGATGCTCGGCGTGCTCAAGAGCGGAATGCGTAAGCGCCTCGGGCTGTCATTTGTACTCGTGCGCGCGGCGTGGGTCCTGCTGCCGGCCGCACTTCTGGTCGGCCTCGCTGCCATATTCGATCTCGCTGGAACCAATGGCGCTACTCTTTTCGGTTTCCTTGTGCTGTTCGGATGGCTGCTCACCTTTTTGTTCGGGATCCTGCAGCGCATCATGCCCTTTCTCGCCTCGATGTTCGTGCCTCCGCCCGCCAAGGGAGGCAGCGCCATCGTGGCCGAGCTCTCAGGCGCGCCGGCGCTCAAGATTCACGCGGTCTGCCATGCGGCAGCCCTCGGCCTGCTTGCCTTAGCAATTGTTCTCGACAATCCCGCCGTTGCGCGTGTGGGCAGCGCGGCCGGCCTGGCGGGCGCACTGGCGTTCGCGTGGTTCGCCGGAGACATCATCCGGCGCATTCAGTCGGCGATATTGCTTGGCGCCTGACCCAGCGAATCAACGCTTAGATATTCAGATATATTGTCCAGCGTCGACGCGCAGCACTTCCCCGGTAATCGCGCGAGCGGCATCGGACAGCAGAAACAAGACCGCATTGCTCACGTCACGGGGATCGGCCAGCGCCGGGAGCGCCGCCTCGTCCGCAGCCTTCGCAAGGATCTCGTTTGGCAGTGCGCGCGCCATGTCCGTCATGACCATACCCGGCGCCACAGCGTTCACGGTTATGTTCTTCTTTCCAAACTCGCGTGCTGCCGTTTTCGTAAGACCAATAAGGCCAGCTTTTGCGGCAGTGTAATTGGCCTGTCCAAACTTGCCTCTCAAGCCATTGATCGACGAGATGTTCACGATCCGCCCAAATCCCTGCTTCACCATTATCGGCGCGACTGCGCGTATCATGTTGAATGCGCCGGTGAGATTTATGCCGATCACTGCCGCCCATTCGTTATCGCTCATTTTAGCAATCGAGCGGTCACGCGTAATGCCGGCATTGTTGACAAGCAGCGTCTGAGCTTGAGGAAGACTTTCAGTCGCGACCTTCACCGCGTTGCTGTCGGAAATATCGATCTGAGTGAATCGATGGGGGAATGCGTCAACGTCGTCCGGCGCAGTGACGTCGAAGACATGCACCTGCGCTCCTGCAAGGCCAAGCTCATCAGCAATTGTGCGGCCGATGCCACGACTGCCGCCCGTCACGATCGCCCGATGATTGCTGAAATCAAAGCGCACTCGTCTGGCGTCTTGCGATTTGGCGAGCATCGAAGACGCGCCTCAAACGAGCGGGCGATTGAAGCAAAGCCGCTGCGAAGGCAGGAAGCCGCTGCGATCGAGATAGGCCAGCAGATCACGGTTCTGCCAGTCGACTTCAGTTCGCACCCTTTCGACGCGCAAGGTGCTGAGATTTGCGAGCAATTGCGAAATCAATGCGCGACCGACTCCTTTGTCCCGGTATTCCGGATCAACCCCGATGGTGTCGATAACAGCCGTGGTCTCGACCCGCCCAAATTCGCCCAAGTCGACGCGAGCCATCACAAAACCCACCGGCACATTGTCGACCTCGGCAACCAGCGAGACCCGCACGTCGGATTCCGTCAGCGCTTCAGCGAGCTTACCGCGATAATACTCCTCTCGCTCCACTCCCATGATGCGGCGATCGATTGCAACAAGCGCGCGCAGATCGCACTCCATCATTGAGCGCACGGGTATTCTGTCCCGCGCGAGCGGCCCAAAATCGGCTTTGGCCTCGCCGCTGTAACTGACTTCGGCCGGCGCGCCGATGTGCTGCGGTAGCACCAGCCCGCTATCCTGGCTCATGCCGTTCGCTCCTTATGGTCATTCTTCTTCGATCGGTTCGATCATCGGGTTCGAAACGGAACGCTCGAGCACCATCCGCGGCGCCAGGCCAAAGCCGGACACATCGAAGAAGCGCAACAGCGAATGGTTCGTCCAGTCAGCCTGCGATTCGAGCGAGTGAACTCCCTTCTGACGCAACATTTCCGCAAGTGCGGTCATCAACGCTCGTCCGACTCCCCGGGACTGGTTGTCATGCTCAACGGCGACGGCATCGAGCACGGCGATGGTCTTCTGGGATCCGAACTCCCCACGCATGATCCGCGCAAATACGAATCCGGCCAGGGCGCTGTTACGAACAACACCGATCTGCACATAGTCATCGGGGTAACGCTGCGCGTGCGCCAGCCGCTTCTCGAAAAAATGTCTTCGTGGCTCGCCGATATGGCTTGAATCGATGGCGATGACGCGCTCAAGGTCGGCAGATCGCAACGGCCGCACATCGTTCCGTCCGTTTCTGGCAATGTTGCTCATTCGGGGCGCCTCACACGTTCTCGACATATTCCTGGTACAGCCGCGCTTCCGTTTCCGAATCCATGCTTTCTTCGATGACCGGCAGCAGCGCCATTTCTTCCTTCTGCACGTGCGCAAGCATCAGGTCGCCGAGTTCCTGCCCAAGCCGGGTGAATTCTTCCCACTCGCCCGGCGCGAACCCGTTGGCAGCCGCACCGCGCGCCATGGCGGCAACCCGGGCTCCGAGCGGACGCATGACATTGTGCTCTGCGATCAGGTGCTCACAGATTCCGGTGTCGCCGATCTCATTGAGATACGTGAAAAGGTGATCTTCCTCGAATGCAAAATGGCGCACGACCTCTGCTTCAAGGCCGGTCGAGAGGTCCGACAGCAGACGTGAAAGATTGCTGTCCGACTTGTCCGGAGGGCCGCTGCGCCGCCCTTTGGCCAGCAACTGCTCAAGTCTTTCCATGAGCGCGACCGTGGCGCCATGCTCGTCATGCAGCGTCTGGCTGATTCGGTTGGTGAAGCTCATGACACTTCTAAGCTCCGCGGCTTGGGCGGCAATCTCCGCCGTCACCCGTGCAGTTGCTGATACTTGGCGAGCAGATCGTCCTTCGATTCGACCCAGTCCGGATTTGGCTCAATGCAATTTGCCGGACAGACCAGCTTGCATTGCGGCTCATCCTCCGCACCGACGCATTCGGTGCATTTCATCGGATCTATGATGTAGATCGGATCGCCGGCGGTAATCGCCTTGTTCGGACATACCGGCTCACAAGCATCGCACGCCGTACAGCCTTCGGTGATCATCAGGGCCATGGATAGCCTCCTTATTTCATGCTGCCTTGGCCACGCCATTTGCGGCGGCAAGCTTCTCAAACCGGAATGCGCCCCAGAGCGCCGCCCCCACCGCCCCCGCGTAAATTGAATCCTGATGACTGTGGACTGCGACCTTCATGTCCTTGATGTGCGAAATGTCCTCCTCGAGGGCGGCAACAAGTCCTTTGTCCAGGGCCAGTCCCCCCGTGACCATCACCACGCCGTTAAGGGCGCCGATTGATTTCAGCAGTTTGGACAGGCGTGCCGCCATCGATAAATGTATTCCCTTCAGAATATTCGGAGTCGAAATGCCGCGAGAGACCATGTTGATGACGTCCGTCTCTGCAAGCACGGCGCAAATGCTGCTCACGACTTCCGGATTTTCCCCCTGCCGGGAAAGTGTGCCGATTTCCTCCTGCGCAATGCCCAGATAGCGCGCAATGTTTTCGAGAAACTGGCCCGAGCCCGATGCGCATTGGCTGGTCATCTTGTAGCTGAGCACCTTGCCGCGCTCATCGATCGAGATCGCGCGCCCATGCAACGCGCCAACGTCGAGCGCCGCGCGCGACTCCGGGTCAAGGTAGATGGCCCCGCGCGCGTGCGTTGTCATCGAATAAAAATGCCCGGTGTGGAACGGTACGCTTTCGCCTTCACCGGTGGTGGCGACGTAATCGACATCTTTCTCGCGAATCTTTGCGTCTTCGAGGATAGCGTCATAGGCAACGCGCGCCAGCTCCATAGGATCGCGCTGCCGGATGCGCATCAGGTAGCGGGAAAGCCATTGCTCTTCGCCATTCTCGACTTTGAACAGCGCCGCCTTGATGGTGCTCGTCCCGATGTCGATACCTGCCGATATTGTCATTGCTCGCTCCCATCCGGCTGTCCCAGATACGCCCGGCGCGCAAATTCTGCTGCGCCAAGCGCACCGGTATAAATCGAATCAGGATTGATATTGATGGTCACGTCGCCATAGTTCTCCTTGACGACCTTGCGCAGCTCGCGCACCGCTGCCTCGTTCTTGGCAACGCCCCCGGTAAAAGTGAACTCGTTGGTGATCCCGCCGGAGCGCGAGATGATGGATATCGCCCGCAGAATGATCGCGCGGTGCAGGCCGGCGAGAATATCTTCGCGCTTTTCACCGAGCGAGAGCCGATCCCGCAGTTCCGCACCCGCAAACACGGTGCATGTTGAATTGATGCGCGCCGGCCTGTCCGATTTCATCGCCAGGGGCCCCAATTCGTGCAGCCCCATATTCATCTCATCGGCGATGTAACCGAGATATCGTCCGCAACCCGCCGCGCAGCGGTCATTCATCTGGAAATTCGCGACGATGCCGCTGGAATCGATCTGAATGCCCTTTGTATCCTGACCGCCGATGTCGAGCACCGTCCGCGTTTGCGGATACATCATGTGGGCACCGAGCCCGTGGCAAAGAATCTCCGAGCGGATGTGCTCTTTCGAAAACGGAAGCGTCACTCGCCCATAGCCCGTACCGACGAGGTAGCTTTCTTCCAGATCGATCGCGAGCGCGCCTTCGATCATTTTTTCGATCTCAGGGGCTGCTGATTTGACAGACGATTCTGTTGCCAGCACGCGCCCAAGCGCGCGACGGAACTTGTCACTCAGTTCGCCCGCCGGAGGCCGGTTCTCAACCTCGATGATCGACTTGTCGTAGACGTTGAGCAGCAGGTCATACGGCAGACCAGCCGCTCGCGCGACTTCTTCGGCGTGGGTGTGGTAGCGCGAGCCCGCAATATCGCGAAAAAAATCCGATTTGCGTTTCGCGCCCGGTGCATACAGCTCGGGCGCTTCGTTCCGCAGCCTCCTAAAGACCTCGGCAAGCGCCTCTTTCACGCCGGACGCAAGCTTGGAAAAGCGCTCGCCTTGAATCTGGCCGAGGCAGGTTTGCTCAAGATCGTCGAGCTGCTCGAGAAACTGCTCGAGGCGGAACGCCCGCTCGAGAGAGCCCAGAAAGCTGTCAAGCTCGATCTTGGCATGCGCGTCGGTAAGCGCCCGGCGGAATAATGTGAACTGTCCGTCGACATGCGCTTCCTGGCTCGCCACCCGCGCGGCTGTCGCATAGTTCGAACGCGAATTCGTGATTCCGTGACCGACGACTTTGCGATCCTCGTCGAGGAGGACCGCCTTGGTGGTCGTCGAGCCGAGATCAATGCCGACGAAAGTCTTCATCGCGAGCCTCCTCAAGCTGCCGCCGCAGCGCCGGCACGTTTCTGATCGATCATCTGGAAATAGCTCTCGAGCCGGTTCTTGATATTCGCCGCAGAGAAATAGCGCGGGTCGACCAGATCGGACTCGACGAAGGCGGCCGGCTTGCCGGTGCGTTTCTCGACCTCGCGCATCATCAGCAACTGCCCGGCCGAGAAGCTGTTGCAGCTCTTGATCGAGTTGATCAGAAGCCCGTCGGCCTCGTACTCGTTGATGTAGTTGACCAGCATGTCGATTCGCATCGGCAGGCTGCGATTGGTGTAGACGCCGAGGCAGTATTCGGCCAGTGTCTCCAGCGGATTGTCGGGATCATGGCGGAATCCGAAATCATAGACGCCGCCGACCTTGGTATAGCTCGACGCGACCACGACAGCACCCTCGTCGTAGAACATCTTCCAGAACTGGCGGAAGCTCGTGTAGTTGGGCGGCCCTTCGACAACGAGGCGGTATTTTTCCTTTCCCATGTCGCCATCGGGTGTCACGGGTCCCTGGCCCTTCGCCAGTCTCTCCTCGATCTCCGTCCGCAGGAAGCGATAGTAGTCGATCGCATCATCCGTACCGCGGAACGCGCCGAAGATCGGTCCGATGTAGTAGATGCCGCCGAAATAGGCGTCGATCGGAGACGGCTTGGTCTTGGCGCTCTGCAGCACGCGAACGAGGTCGTCCTCGGCCTTTTTCGACTTCTTCAGATACTCGCGCAGCCGGTCGATATCGAACTTGACGCCGGACACGCGCTCGAGCGTCGGGATAACATCATCCTTCAGCTGTTTGACCATGTAGTCGATCATGTTTTTGGTGATCTTGCCGTCGCCCATATAGGGCGTGTGCAACATGATCGTCTCGCATTTGTACTGCTCGCGCAGAAGCTCGAACCATTTCATGAACGTGAAGCAGCCGGTGTATGAGAGCAGCAGCACGTCGGGATTGGGGAATTTCTTGCCGTTGGGCGCGATATTCCCCTTTGACATCATGCCGATGTCCGATTTGACGTAGGTGCAGACATCTTCGGAATGCCCGATTTTCTCCGCTTCGAGCACATAGCTGCCGCTGACTCGGCGCAGACCGCTCTGGATGGCATTGACCTCAGGCAGATTGTTTATGAGGTCGAAGCACATGATCAGCTCATTCAGATTGCCGGGCACGAACGTGGAGGCCACCTTCGCGCCGGTCTCCGGTGCGCCGGTCAGGCGGTCGTAATGTGCCGCCATCATCTCCTTTTGCTTGAGCATGGAGGCATCCTTGATGACCTCCTTAACCGGCGCTTTGGAGGTGACAATCTTCGTCGCTGTTGTCATGCCGCGCTCCACAATTTGATGGAATCGGCGAATGTGCCGGCTTGCTCTCTGATCGGCTGCATTTGCCCAGAATTCTCCGCGTATTTGAATGCGATGAACGGAATGCCGGCGTCCTTGAGGACGTGCTGCAGCATCGGCCGCTCCAGCAAGGCAGGATCGCAGAAACTGGGCCCCGCGAAGATCACGCCTTCCGCCTTGCTGCGCTTGACCGCGCGGACCAGATGCTGGCCTTTTTCCTTCTGGTTCGGCTCGTATTTCGCCGAAGTCGATTCGGAATGATGGAGAAAAGCGCGGGAGAGGTTTTGCAGCGGGTCGCCGTCGACCTCAACATCGCCGATCAGCCATCGGGTGACCAGCAGCAGATCGTCGTCGACGACATAGCAGCCGGAAAGCTCGAGCGACTTGATCAGATTGAGCGGCGGTTGCTCGCAGAACATGCCGGTCAGCACGATGCGGCAATTGTCGCGCTTTGGCCGCTCTTCGGCACCAGCCGCCGAAAGATAATCGCGCAATAGTGCGGAATGCTCCTCGACGGGAAGCACGAGGCCAGCGCGAACGATGAGATAGACTTCGGCTGCAGGCGCCTGCCATGGGCGCTCGACCCTGAAGGCGTACAGATCTCGCACAAGCCTGCGATTCTCGTTGTAGACCTTGATCGACTCTCGCAGCTCATCATCGGAAATCGGACGGCCACGCAACTCGCCAAGCGCGTCCCTGAGTTCCGCAAGCTCGTTGACGTAGAAATTGCCACCGGTGTCGTCGCGGTAGTTCTGCGGCACGTCGAAGTAACGGGAGTAGACGTTGGGAAACATCAGTTTCCACATGCCGGAAAGATTCCGGATCACATCGCAGATAGACGGAAACAACATGCCGTCGACGAAATCGAGGCGGCCGGATACGCCCAGCTCGATCGTCGAGCGAGGAATGCGGCAGATATAGCTCTGGTAATAGGCGTCGCCGTGGATCACTTCGAGCTGGTCGCCGCCGCCGACGATCCCGAGAGGCAGCATGCCGGCCGCATGGATGATCTCGCGCGGCACGTAAATCGGCATGTAACCGATCACCTTGCGGCCCGGTACTGCTTCCTTCCACTTGCGCGCCGAAGAAAACGACAGGTCTTCGAACAGGGCGTTAGCGCGTGCGACGACTTCCGCAGTGGGCGACGGATTTACCGATGTTGCCATTGAGGTGTCCTCTTCGCGATGAAAGCTTGGAGACCGGCCACCGCGTCTTTGGTGAGCATGAGTTCGTCGAGATACAATCGCTCGACCGCACGAATCTTCTCCTTGACGCGGGCCGTGTAGTCGATCCGCGCGGCCTTGACGGCATAGCGAATTGAACTCGCGCTTTTTGCTTTGAGATGCTCCTCGAAATAGGCAAGTGCCGCGCGTTCGGGCTCGTCGGCGACTTCATTCACGATGCCGATAGCTGCCGCCTGGGTCCCCGTAAGGCTGCGCCCCGACACAAGCAGATCAAGCGAACGCGACGGGCCGACCAATTCCGGCAGCAGGCAAGAGGCGGCCGGCGCGAACACGCCGAGCTTCATTTCGGGCTGCCCGAGGATTGCGTCCGGGGCCGCAAAGATCAGGTGACCGGCAAGCGCCACTTCGAGCCCGCCGCCGAGACATTGGCCGCGCACCGCGGTCAGCAACGGCACCGGGCACTCAATCATGCGCAGGAGAAGGCCGTGCAGGCCGCCAAGCATCGCTGCGCACTTTTCCGGCAAGTGCTCTTCCACACTGGCGCCGAAGCTGAAATGCGGCCCTTCCGCATCGAGAAGGACCGCACTGATCTCGGCGTTCCTGACGTGGTCGGACAAAGCGGCATTCAGCGCCGCAATCATGGCGGCATCGATGAGGTTGGCTTTCGGGCGATTCAAGCGAAGCCGCAGAAGCCGGCCTTCTCCCTCGAACCAGATTTTGATGGGCTGTGTCACAACTGTGTCCTCGGCCGCGGCTGAATGCTGTCGGTAAGCTGGTCCGACCAAGGCGCGTTGGCGGCAAGGGCACGGCGCAATGCGATGAAGTCGACTTCGCGTCCACTTTCACGCGTTCCTTCATTGAAGGCACGAAAACCGGCGCGCCCCTCCGTCATCATGTTGAGGGCGAGCCAATCGCGAGCGTTTTCCTTGTTGCTGTTCCAGGCGATGAGCTTGGGCTTTCGCAATTCCTCAACTGTCTTGGTTGTGCATTCGGGAAAGGTGTAGAGCAGCTTCGTGCACAGCGCTTCGACCCGCTCATCGAGCAGGCTCAAGTCGATCGTGCCGCGCTTGAGAAGCGACTGGCCTTCCGCGGCTGCCGTGCCAGTCTTCGGCTCGCCGTGAACGATCCGCCCGTATTCATCGATATAACGATCCGTCCACACGGTTGGATTGGCGATGAATTTTCCGTCGACCTTCAGCGCGGGCACTATGTCGCTCACGATTCCAAGCCGGTACGCCTTGTGTGCGGAAAACGGCTCGCAGAGCAGTCCCGAAACCATCGCCTGCTCGCACCCGATCATGTAGGGAAGGAAATCGGTCGCCCCCCCGATCGGCGCCGAGCCGTGCTTGGGTCCGGCCTGACCAAAGCGCGCAAGGTCCTGCGCAATCGAAAAATCGCAGGCCATGCCGATTTCCTGGCCGCCGCCGATACGCATTCCATTGACTCGGCAGATCACCGGTTTGTCACAGCCGATGATTGCCGAAACCATGTCGTTGAACAGCCGCATATAGCCCCGGTATTCTTGCGGATTGCCTGCGTAATATTCCGCGTACTCCTTTGTGTTTCCGCCGGTGCAGAAAGCCTTATCACCAGCACCCGTGAATACGACTGCGACGACGTCGCGCGCGGTGCTCGCGGCGCGAAACGCCAGGATTGTCGCTTTCACCATGTCGGTCGTGTAGGAATTGAACTGGCTTTGATTGTCGAGCGTGATCCACGCATTGAACAGCCCGCTTACCGGCTTTCCATCGGCCCCCTTCACCGGCCGCTTCTCGTAGTGCACGCCTTTTGAGATCGACTGGCGCACGCTTTCAGTAACCAGATTGTGGTCTTTCGCTTCCGAGTGCGTCCCCGGGACGATCCGTGCTGCTTCGGCAATCATTCGGAGACCCTCACCTTGCGGGAACGAGCACAGCGCGGCGCTTGAGGGCGCCGGCATGAGCCGCCTCGAACACCTGATTGATCTCGCTCAGCGGATGCTTTTCTACGAACTGGCCAACCTTGATGCGTCCGTCGAGGACGAGCTCCAGGGCGGCAGGATAAAGATCGGGCGGGCAGCCCCAGTTGCCGATGGCACGCGCGTGAAACGCCATGAGATTCGAGAGGCGGATCTCTACCTTGTCCATCGTGAAGCCGACGACCGCGAGGGTTGCACCGTGGTTGATCAGGCCGAAAGCAGTCTCCTGGCCTGCGCGCGTGCCGGAACATTCGAAGATGATCCATTCGGTTTGGCGCAGACCGGATTGCTTCGCGAATGCCTGGATCGCCGACTTGATGTCGCGCAGCGTCATCTCCTTGGCATTCAACGTGAGCGCGGCGCCCTGCCCGGCAATTGCAGCAAGCTTTTCGCTGTTCACATCGATTGCAACGACCGTGCCGCCAAGCGCAGCGGCAATTTGAACGGCGTAACCGCCGACCCCGCCGACGCCGTTGACGACGACCAGGTCGCCTTTTGTGACGCCAGCCTGCACGACCGCCTGGTAGGGCGTCGTCACCGCGTCAGCGATGACCGAGAGATCCGCCAGGTCCATTCCAACTGCAGCGAGTCGATGCTCGTCGACTACACAGAGCCCGGTCGCCGGCACAGTGATATGCGTCGCGAATCCACCATGGATATCGTTGCCGGGCATTTTCTGGTTTGGACAGATCGTGGCCTTGCCGCGGCGGCATGCATCGCATCGGCCACATGGAATAACCGCCGGAACGATAACGGCCCGATCTGTGTACCAGAGTGCGTCGCGACCGGTATCGACGACATGGCCGCTGATCTCATGTCCGAGAGTGAGCGGCAGTTCGTGCTTCGTACGGACACCGTCGTAATAGTAGCCAAGATCGGTATGGCAAACTCCGCAGCCGGCGATTTCGACGACAACTTCATCGGGCCCCGGCCTGTCGATGTCGAACTCCATCGGGACCAGGGGTTTGCCTGCGCCCGTCATCATCCAACGAACCGGTTTGGCGGCCACGTGATTGCCCTCCAGATGGGTCGGTGAGCCACAGCGGGGGCATTCTTTAGTCGCCGGCCATCGGTCGCCTTGACCAAGGTCAAGGAAAGGCAAAAAAACGCATTCTAGTACTTAAATACATATTGGCGCCCAATCTCTGATCGGGAGACTTGTTCATGGGGGCTTCGCCGAGCATCTCGATTGCAGTCGTCGGCAGCGGCGGCGCCGGCGCCCTGACCACTGTGGATTGCCTGCTTGAAACAGCGAGCGCTGCCGGCTGGCACGGGCTGTTCACTCGCACCCTGGGACCGCAGATCCGGGGGGGCGAAGCGGCGGGCCTGCTCCGCCTCGCCGTGCATCCGGTCGATTGCCTTCCCGATGAACTTGATCTGCTGGTCGGAATTGATTGGCTCAATGCTCATCGGTTCGGTGCCGAAATCAAGTGCGGACCGGAAACTCTGGTGATCAGCGATCCGCGCGGGGGTGATCCGCCGCCGGCTGTGACCCAGTCCGGCGCCCGAGTCTTTGACATTCCGATGAAAGAAATGGCGAAGGCGATTCCCGACGGGCGTCCGAACATGATCGCGTTGGGAATCGCCAGCCGCCTGCTCGGCTTCACCGCCGAGCAGGTTTTCGTTCCAATCGAGAAACGACTCGCCGACAAGGGCGCGGCCGCAATCAAGGCGAGCCTTGCCGGAATCAAGGTTGGCTTCGGCGCCGCAGCAGCTGTTTCGATGAACAAGCGCCTCGCGAAGCCTGAGCCGAGCTCGGCTCGACGATGGCTGTTGTCGGGCAATGAAGCCACTGCGCTCGGTGCCATTCGTGGCGGCATCCGATTTGCAGCCGCCTATCCGATCACGCCGGCAACCGAAATTCTCGAGTGGCTGGCGCCGAACCTTGCCAAGGTGGGCGGATTACTGCTGCAGGCCGAGGATGAACTCGCAGCGATCAACATGATCATCGGGTCATCGTTTGGCGGCACGCCTGCCCTGACCGCAACATCCGGTCCTGGGCTTTCTTTGATGATCGAAGCTCTCGGTCTGGCAACCGCGGCAGAAATTCCCGTGGTGGTGGTCGACGTGATGCGCGGCGGCCCTTCGACGGGGATCCCGACAAAATCGGAACAGGCCGATCTGAACCTTGCGATTTACGGCATGCACGGCGATGCGCCGCATTTGGTGCTCGCGCCGCAGTCGGTCAGCGACTGCATGTTCACGACGCAATGGGCGACCTATCTGGCGGAGGCGCTACAGGCTCCGGCCATCGTCCTCTCCGATCAGTTCATGGGTCAATCGCGCGCGGCGATCGAACGACCGGCGGACGTCGCCTTCATCGGTGCGCGCAAGGTGGTCGAGGACGTCGCCGGCGCATACAAGCGTTACGCCTTGGCAGCCAACGGCGTTTCGCCGATGGCGCTTCCCGGAACACACGGCGGCCAATACACGGCCGACGGGCTCACCCATTCCGAACGTGGAACGCCGACGAGCGGCGCTGCCGACCATCTTGCGCAGCTCGACAAGCGCCGCGACAAGCTCGAAACCTTCAACTTCGGTGACCATTGGGCAACCGTCGAAGGCTCGGGCGATCTCGCGATCATTACGTGGGGATCACTCACGGGCGCCGCCCGTGAAGCAATCAAGCGAGCGGCCGCGGACGGATGCAAGGCCCGCTTGGTGGCCTTGCGACTGCTTGCGCCTGCCCAGCCGGAACGTCTGGCCGCAGCCCTCGACGGCGTTGACCGCATTCTGATCATCGAACAAACGCACGGCAGGCAATTCCATCGATATCTGCGCGCCCACTATGAGCTGCCAAAATCGATACGCGTCCTTCATCGTCCCGGGCCGCTGCCGATCACCGCCGGCGAAATCCACCGGACAATCCTGGATTGGAGATAACGATGTCGAGCCTCGGCACCAATCTGGCGTGCAAGCCCGCTGACTACAAATCGGACATCAAGCCGATCTGGTGTCCGGGTTGCGGCGACTATCACGTCCTCATGTCCTTTACGCGTGCGTTCGCCCAATTGGGATTGCCTCCGGAGAACATCGTGGTGGTATCCGGGATCGGCTGCTCGTCGCGGATTCCGGCTTACACGAACTGCTACGGCTTCCATGGCGTGCACGGACGTTCTCTCGCACTTGCCGCCGGCCTGAAAGTGACGCGTCCGGATCTCACCGTCGTGGTCGCCAGCGGCGACGGCGACGGTTATTCGATCGGCGGAAATCATTTTCTGCATGCCTGCCGCCGCAACATCGACATGACCTATGTGGTGATGGACAACCACATCTACGGCATGACCAAGGGCCAACCTTCTCCTACCACCGAACCCGAATTCGACACCGCGCTGGCACCGGGCGGCACCGGTGTTCGGCCGTTTCATCCGCTCGTGGTCGCGCTCGCCTCGGGTGCGAATTTCATCGCCCGCTGTTTCTCGGGAGAGCCGAACCAAACCGCCGAGGTGCTGGTGGAAGCGATCAGGCACCCGGGATTTTCGTTTGTCGAGATACTCAGCCCTTGCGTGACCTTTCGTCCCGATGAAAAGGCCTGGAAGGATCAGGTGCGTCCGGCTCCCGTTCCGGCGACCAGCGACCAGGGCAAAGCGGCTCGCCGACTCATGACCGACGACGGCTTCAATCTCGGAATCCTCTATCGCGGCGATCGGAAGCCGTTCCAATCGGCCGTTCTCGGAAAGGCTGCGGATTGGGCTGATTTGGAGAAAGGTTTCGAATTGTGAGCAAAGGTCCCAGAGTTGCAAGTCTCAACGATCTGCTTGCGGTAGCATACAAGATCGAAATCGATGCGGTCGAACGCTACAACCTGTTGGCCGATCAGATGGAAACACATAACAACCCTGAGCTGGTGAAGGTCTTTCGCGACCTCGCCCGCGCCGAGGGCATCCATGGCGAGGAGATCCGCCGGCTGGCCGGAGATTTCGACGTCGTCAGCCGTGCGCATGAAGTCGCAAAATTCGAGCGCGATGAAAGTCCTGAAGAAGCCGACCTCGGATCTGCCCATTACATGATGACGCCATGGCACGCGCTGCAACTATCCCTCGCCGGAGAGAAACGTGCTCTTGCCTATTTCACCTCGATCGTTGATACGGCGAAGGATCCCAAGGTAAAGGCAATGGCCGCCGAACTCGTCGAGGAGGAAGCCGAGCACGTCAACCTGGTGTACAGATTGCTGGACCGCTATCCGGCACCGCGAGAAGATTGGTCCTACGACCCGGATCCCCCCACCTCGCAGGAATAGTTTGACGAATCTCCTGCATTGGCTGAAGCAGCTTGTCGCTCAGTTGGGTTTGCTTCGCTTGTCCACGACACGCACGGCCTTGCCCTGCGAGCGCGGGACCTCCCCTTCCGCCTTGACAGAGACGCTGCAGGTCACGCCGATGAGAGATTTGATGTGGTGGGCGACAGCCTGGGACTTGCGTTCGCGCTCAGCCTCGCTCAGCGCAATACCTGGCGCGACCTCCACGTCGACGGTCATCGCGTCGAGCGCGCCCTCCCGGGTCAGCACGATCTGGTAATGCGGCGCAAGGCCTGGCAGACCAACCAGGACCGCTTCGATCTGTGAAGGATAGACGTTCACGCCTCGAATAATGAGCATGTCGTCATTGCGCCCGGTCACGCGCATGATCCGGACATGCGTGCGCCCGCAACTGCAAGGCTCGTCGCTGAGGCGGGTGATATCGCGCGTCCGATACCGGATCATTGGCAGCGCCTCCTTGGTCAGCGTGGTGATGACCAATTCACCGGTCGCTCCCATCGGCAACGGCTGCAACGTCTCCGGATCGATAGTTTCGAACAGGAAGTGATCTTCCCATCCGTGCAGTCCGGACTGGACCATGTGACACTCGGAAGCGACGCCCGGCCCCAGGATTTCGGATAAGCCATAAATGTCGATTGCGCGAAGCCCGAGCCGCTGCTGCAGATCCTGGCGCATAGCGTCGCTCCACGGCTCCGCCCCGAACACGCCGACCTTCAAGCTCGATTGTCTCAGATCGAAGCCCATTTTCTGGGCCACCTCTGCAATATTGAGAGCGTAGGATGGCGTGGCGCACAGCACGCTCGCCTTGAAGTCATTGATCAACGTCACCTGTCGTTCGGTGCCGCCTCCGGACGCCGGCACGACCGTGCATCCAAGACGCTCGGCACCGTAATGCGCTCCGAGCCCGCCTGTGAACAGTCCATATCCGTAGGCGTTGTGGACTACATCACCGGGCAACGCGCCGGCACTGGCAAAGCAGCGCGCCATCAGGTCGGCCCAGGTGCTGAGATCACTACTGGTATAGCCGACGACAGTCGGCTTGCCGGTCGTTCCAGATGACGCGTGCACGCGCAGCAGCTGCTCGCGGGGTACCGCAAACATTCCGAACGGATAATTGTCGCGCAGATCGGCTTTTGTCGTGAAGGGGAAGCGTACAATGTCCGACAACGATTTGAGATCTTCCGGACTTACTCCAGCCGCATCAAACTTTTTTCTGTAGTGAGGAACCTTCGCATAGGCGAGATCGAGTGTCTGCTTCAGGCGCGCCGTCTGCAGTCTGGCGAGCGCCTGTCGTGGCATCGATTCAACGTCAGGATCATACATGAACGTTTTCGACGCTTTCGCTGCTGTTCCCGTTCTCATCGCAAGCTCCCCTTTGCTCGATCACTCACCGCATTGACCAGCCGGGCTTCACCGAGGGTCCGGAAAAACCGGCCCCGCGCACTGGCGTATGGACAAGCGCAAATCCCTGATTGAAGCCGGAACGGGTGATCAAAATGAACTTCAGATACGCGCCGGCAGCCGCAATACAGAGACCCGCAGCTACAAGAATGTTGGCAAGCACGGTGCTCGCCATCCCGAAAGCGATCAGGACGGACGGAATAGCAAGACCGACGACAAAGAACCGCAAGCTGATGCCGCGCAATACCTTGAGTGTTTCAGTCGGCGCACCGTCGGATTCAAGAGTGTTTCGGTAGCTCCGCCACACCCACGCGCGCAGAGCGGCCAAAAGCAGTGCGGTCAGCGCAGAAGACGTGACGAGCAGATCGGCCGCTGGAAATTGCACGGCTGCTGCCAGAAACAGGCCGCTCCCTTCGGCAAGCCCGGTCACGATCATCAATGGAATGATCCAGGATACGCGCCAGGCCGGAATGCCCTTCGCTTCCTTCAAGATCATCGCCTGGCTGCAAAGGAACAAGCCGGCGATGGCAGCAGCAACGATGAGGAGGATCGGCAGTCGCGACACAAGCGCCAACGCTGCCAGCGGAAAGAAGATCGCAGCTATCCAGGCCTCGCGCGCCATCCACGAGCGCTGCGGCTGGCGCAAGACATAGATGGATCTCAACGGCCGTCCGATCTTCAGCAAGACAAGGAATAGGCCAAGCGCCATGAGCCCGAGCGCGATCCAGCCGAGATGCACAAGCTCGCCATGCGCAAGCCCCGCTAGCGCGGTGAAAACGAACAGCCCGCTGCCCATGCCGCCGCAGATGAAATTGCCAGCTGCCTTCCAGTCCCAATGTTGCTGCTGTGAGGGTTCCACACCGCGCGTGCGCAGACGACCCGCAGCACCTGCGGCTTGCGAGGCAGGCAAAGCAGCGTCCCTGTCGGGGTCATCCGCCTTGCCGTAGAGATAATGAAAGCTTGGATCGGTCCCCAGCTCCGCATGCATGCGGAAGCTGCGCTGCTCACGCAACAAGCGCGAGACATTGCTGTTGGGATCGTCGACATCGCCGAAGTGCAGAGCATCGGCAATGCAAGAGTTGACGCATGCCGGCGTGGCACGCGGATCCTCCCCGGGCATAAGGCCGTTCTGAATTCCAAAGTCGACGCGATCGGAACAAAAGGTGCATTTTTGCGCCACGCCAATTCGCGCGGCATCAAGTCGCTCGACCTCGTTCTGCGTGGCGGCTTCATAGGCGAAGTGCGGTTCGTGAACGAGGAAGCGCGCCTGATAGGGGCATGCGACTTCGCAATAGGCGCAGCCGATGCAAAGCTCGTAGTCGATGGTGACGATTCCGTCTGCACGCTGGCGCGTTGCCGTCGTCGGACAAACATGCATGCAAGGCGGATCGGCGCAATGCTGACAGCCGACCGGCACGAATACGCGGTTGACGTTCGGATAGCTGCCGGCTTCGATATCCAGCACCTTGCGCCATTGCACCGCCGGCGATGTGGCGTTCGCATGTCTGCATGCCGCGGTGCACGTCTGGCATCCGACACAGCGCTCGAGATCCGCCACCATGACCCATCGAGTCATGCCGCTTTCTCCAGCCGCGTAATCTTGACCTTGACGAGATCGGCACTCGATCCGGTGGCATCCGTCAGGTCGATCAGCATCGGCACCAACGCATTCATGCTCGGCGCATGGAAGTCCTTGGCGAAAGGCGTCGCCCAATGATCGAACTGACCGATCATCAGCAAAGTGTCAGGACGAATTCCCTCACAGAGCATGACCCGGCCTTTGGTCTCGTTGAGCGGCGAACGAACCTCGACGATGTCGCCGTCGGCAATGCCGAGGCGTTCCGCGACCTGCTGGTTCATGACGACATTGCCGTGGCCGGCAACATTGTCCGCTACTTCCTTGATGAGCTGAATGCCGACATTGCCGCCCCATGAGTATTGCATGCTGCGAGCCGTGATCAGCCAGAAGGGATAGTCGGCAATGCGCACCGAATAATGCTTTTCCAGCGCGCTCTCCCACAACGCGTTCAGGTCGTGCCAGTGCGGCAGCGGTTCATATTCGGTGAGTTGCTTGTCCCACCAACGGATGCCGCGCTCATGCAGCCGGCGGCCAAGCTCTCTGCCGATGCGGAAGAGCTGCTCCTGGTATGGCTGCTCGAAGCGCAAGCCTTCAGCGACCAATTTCGGATAGAGATACCACTGCAGCCGGGCAAACGGCTTCACGCGAAAGCCATGGTCGCGGAACCAATCAAGCCCCTGCGATTCGGCCCCGTCGGTCAATTCGGCGCTTGCTGCCCGGCAGCTCGCATCCCAGATCGTCTCGACATCGTGCGCCTTTTCCGGTGCAAGCGAGAAATCGTAGTTCTTTCCGGACAGTTTGATGCCGGCCGCGCCGCGGTTGATCGCCGCATTGTATGGCTCAAGCAGACCGGTCCGGTGTGCGAGCTCGGTCGCGATCCAGGTAAAGTCCTTCGCTTCACCCTGCGGAGGAACGGCCGGCGCACGCAGCGCAAAGCCCTGATAATCCCAAAACTGTTCGACATATTTCGTGCCGCCGATGCGCAGCAGCTGCAATCCTTCGAGGTCGGTACAGTCGGGCAGCAGGACGTCCGCAACATGGTTCGTCTCATCGCGCGTATAAGCAAAGCAGACCACGAACGGAAATTTGGCCATTGCCTTGCCGACAGCCTGGGTGTCCCAGAACGAGATCGCCGGATTTGTACGATAGACGAACCACACGTCCGGCGGAGATGCCTCCGGCAGATTTTCAAAGTTCTCGTTCTGCATCATCCATGCGAGATGAGTGGGACCGAGCGCCTGGCTCCAGGCCGAGTCCGCAACGAGCGGCACCAATGTCCGATGCACGCTGCGTACGGTCGGACGCGAGATCCAGTCCTCCTTGCTGGTTGGATTCATCGGATATTGCATGAAACCATCGGGACCCGGTTTCACGCTTGACCAGCGATTATCGGCCGGACGATTGAGCCTCACCGTGGTGCCGAGGGTGCTGCCGGGAACTTCAAGTGCGCCGAAGAGACATCCAATGAGAGTCCGCGCCCAGCAGCACTCGTATCCGCCCCACCCATTGTTGACGGTCTTGCCGAGCGATATCGATACTGGTCGCAGCGGCAGCGTCGTTCCCTCGACAACGATCGTCTCACCCACGCGCGCATGCTCGAGAAACTCGTTGGCTATGCGGCGAATGGTTGCTGCCGGCACATCGCAGATCGAAGCCGCCCACTCCGGAGAATAATTCTTTACGTGCGCAACAAGATGCTCGAATGCGGGCCTGACGGTTATGCGTTCGTGCGGGATGATCGTTTCGTCGGCATCGATTTCGATCCCATCCGCGACAAACGACCCTTCCAGGGCGGGTTCGACACCGGCAGCATCGAAAGGCACGGCACGTCCGGTCGCGATGTCATGCATAAGCGGTTTTCGAGTTGCCGGGTCACGCAGGAAAAGGCCATTCGGTCCGATCAGGTAAGGCGAAGACGTGCGATGCTTGAGAAACGGAACATCCAGGCGCGCACGCGGATGTTCGTGCAGGAACACGTGGATCATCGCGAACAGAAAAGCCGAGTCTGTTTTCGGCTTGATCGGGATCCATTCGGCCGAGCAGGCGCCGGTCACCGAGAGATGCGGTTCGATCTGAACCCGCTTCATGCCGCGCTTGCGGGCATCGGCGTGCCGCTTGACGCCGCAGACGCCACCGGAAGCTTCGACGTTCGCACCGAAGGAGACAAGATATTCGCAAAGCGGCGTGTCCGGCGAAACCGTGAAGCCCCGGTGCCACAGCTCGCCATAGAGATGCTCGGAGTGATAGCACTTCACGCCCTGTCCCGAGCCGAAGCTCATGTCGATCGGACCCCAGGCCGCCAGGAATGCCGGCAACGTACCCATGTAAGCAGTCGGGGTGCCACCGCCGCCGAAACTGGCGGCGACCCGCGGATAGCCTGACTCGTCTGTCAGTCCCTTGGCCCGCACGGCGTTAAGCTTGTCGGCGACGAGTGACAGCGCTTCGTCCCAGGAGATGCGGACGAAACCGGGGTCCTGATCACGCCCCTTGTCCGGATTCGTGCGCTTCATCGGATAAAGAATCCGATGCGGATTGTAGGCCTTCTGCACTAGGCCGAATGCCTTGACGCAAGCTTTGCCGCCGGCTGGATGGATCACTCCGGCATCAAAATTGGGAGTGACCTCGGTCGCCACTCCGTCCTGAACGCGCACTTTCAATAAATCGGGTCCAGCAACGCACTGGTAGCAATAGGTCGAAACTGTTTGCTCGTTGGGCGCGGACTTGCCCGGCGTTTTCATCATGTCGATCCGGCGAGTTTGGCCGATTTAGCTTTCAGGCGTTCGATGGTTTTTTTTACGTCGACCACGAAGCGGCCGTGCGTTCCACTGCTGATCTGCTCAAGATCGTCTTTGGCAGTTATCGCGAAAACAATTTTGCGTCCTTCGACCGCGCTGACCGTGACGGCAATCTCCACGGTCATACCGAGCAATGTTGGAGCGAGATGCTTGATCGATACATCGGTGCCGACCGAGTCCTCTCCTGCATCGCAATGATCAAGGATCAACTGCCGGCAGGTCATCTCAATATCGCGCACCAGGTAGGGCGTGCCGTAAACTCGTCCTTCCTCTCCCATGAATCCGATCGTGCGATCACGATCAATTTCAATGCGGTTGACCCCCGCGAGGCCCGGACGAAGACTCTCCTTCATGGCCGTCTCCGTGAAATTTCAGTGACCATGCCAAAATACGTCCAACCTCCACAAGTTCGGCTTGACGAACGTCAATCCTGGCCGCTTTTAGATGCCCAGATAGGCTTCCTTGACGCGCGGGTCGGCCTGGATGGCGCCTGCTGCCCCGCTCAATGTTATGGAGCCGGTTTCCATGACATAGGCGCGATCCGCGATCGAAAGCGCGGCGCGCGCGTTCTGTTCCACCAGGAGAACGGTGAGGCCGCGCTCTTTGAGCGCCTGGATCGCCAGCAGCACCTGGTCGACGAGATTCGGGGCCAATCCCATCGATGGCTCATCCAACAACAGCAGCCGCGGCTTTGCCATGAGAGCGCGACCAATCGCAAGCATTTGCTGCTGTCCGCCTGACAGGGCCCCGGCAGGCAGTTCCCACGCCGCTTCCAACATCGGAAATATCACGCAAATCTGCTTGAGATCTTCGTCCAGATCTGCCGCAACACGCGACCAGGCGCCGAGCACGAGATTGTCCTTGACCGATAGGGGCTCAAAAACCTGGCGGCCTTCGGGCACCTGCGAGATGCCGAGGGCGACCCGCAAGTGTGCCGGCTTGCGTTCGATCGGTTCACCTTCGTAACGAATGCTGCCGGCAGTAATCGGCTGAACGCCGGAAATCGCGTGCATCAAGGTCGTCTTGCCCGCGCCGTTCGCCCCAATCAATGTGACTATTTCGCCCGCGTCAACGTGCAGACTGACGTCGTGCAGGACTTCGATGCGGCCGTACGCGCTTTTGATGTTTTCAATCGAAAGCACGAGTCGCCTCCTGAGAACCGTGTACGCCGAGATAGGCCTCGACCACCGCCGGATCGGAGCGTACTTGCTCCGGCGAGCCTTCGGCCAAGGTTCTTCCATGAGCGAGGACATGAACCCGGTCGGAAATGTTCATCACCAGCCGCATATCGTGTTCGACCAACACCACGGTTATTCCATCCTTCACGATGGAGCGGATCACGCCCTCGATCTCCTGCGTTTCGACGGGATTGCATCCCGCCGCCGGTTCGTCGAGCAATAGCAGTGTCGGTTCGCTCGCGAGCGCCCGCGCTATTTCGAGTCGCTTAAGCGCACCATAGGCAAGCGCGGCGGCGGATCGGTCAGAGGAACTGGCAAGGCCAACGCGGGCGAGCGCCGCATGCGCCGCTTCAGCAGTAGCCTCGTTCTGCCGGGCGACGGCCGGCAAATGCAACAGGTCGGCGAGGATTCCGGTTCGCTCGTGGCGCTGACGTCCGACCATCACATTTTCCAGCACCGACATCCGCGAGAAGATCTGAAGATTCTGAAACGTTCGCGACAGCCCTCGCCGTGCGAGATTGTCTGGCGAAAGACCCGTGACAGTTTCGCCGGCAAACTGTACCGTCCCATCATCGGGCGTATAGATTCCGGAAACGAGGTTGAACAACGTGGTTTTGCCGGATCCGTTCGGTCCGATGATGGAAAACACCTGTCCGGATTCGATTGCGATATTGACGCCATCGATGGCGCGCACACCGCCAAACGTGATGGACAGGCGATCGGTCTGCAAAATAATCATTTGCGCGGTCCCGCAAGAGCCGCGGCGAGCGACGGCACGATGCCTCGGCGCAGGAAGATCATGAACACCATCAAAATGAGGCCGAGCACCGTCTGTTCGTATTGGTGAAAAATCGTCAGCGCCTGCGGCAGCACAACCAGCAAGGCGGAACCTACCAAGGAACCTATGATCGAGCCCATCCCGCCAAGCACGACCATCGCCACCAGTTCGATCGAACGCAAAAATCCGGCCACATCGGGCGTCACGTGGCCATTGAACAAGGCGAGATAAGATCCGGCCATGGACGCATAGATCGCGGAAATTACGAAAACGGCCAACTTCTTGCGCGCCACATCAACGCCGAGCACGAGCGCAGCGATTTCGCTATCGTGGATGGCCTGCAATGCGCGGCCCGTCGGACTTTCCATCAAATTGGCCGCGACCACAAAGCCGCCGACAAAAGTCGCGCCTGCTATCCAGTACCAGGTCTCCGTCCCGCGTACAGTCCAGCTGAAAAGCGTCAGCCGCGGGACACTCATGCCATCAGGACCGCCCGTCAGCCCGGCCTCGTTGGTCAGCACGATGGCTACCAGCAGCCCAAATCCGAGCGTGGCGACGGCCAGGTAGTGCCCTTTGAGTCGAAGAATCGGTCGCCCCACAAGGAAGGCAACCGCACCCGAGAGCACTGCGCCCGCAAAAAGACACAGCCACGATGGGAGACCGAGATGAACGGGACCGATCGCGACTGAATAAGCGCCGATTCCGACAAATCCCGCATGACCGAGGCTGACTTGCCCGGCAAAACCCATCAGCAGGTTCAGACCTACGACCGCCAGCGCAAACATGAATACGAGCGCGCCGATTCGGTAGTAATAGGTGGACGGGAAAAACCACGGCAGGGCCACGACGATTGCAGCGACCACTAACGCTGGCAGCAGCCGATGTCCGAGCAGTGTCCGCAAGGTCACACGCGTTCGATCTTGGCTCGTCCGAACAAGCCCTGGGGGATGAAAATCAGAACGACAAGTATGATCAGGAATGCGACCGCGTCCTTGTAATTCGAGGACAGATAGCCTGCGGCCAAGGCTTCAAACATTCCAATCAGCAGGCCGCCGACCACGGCTCCGGGGGCGCTGCCGATTCCCCCAAGCATCGCGGCAGCAAATCCTTTCAACGCCAGCAGCGTGCCCACATCGTAGCTCGTCAGCGCTATCGGAGTGATGACAACGCCGGCGATTGCCCCGATCGCGGCCGACAGGGCAAACGAGAGGTCGACGATGCGCCGGGTATCGATCCCGATGAGTCTCGCTGCCAGACGGTTTGCGGCGGTCGCAATTACAGCTTTTCCGAGAAAAGTGCGGTCGATGAACAGCCAGAGCAAGATCACGATCACTGTCGCGCTCGCGAGCACCACCAGGCTTTGCGGCAGGATAGCCGCGCCGCCGAACTGGATTGGATCGTTGCCGAAAAGGGAAGGAAGGCTGTGAAATCGGCGATCAAAAATGATCTGTGCAGTGCCACGCAGGAAGATGGAGGCGCCGATCGTGATCATTATCAAAGCTACGGGGCTTGCCCCGCGCGCTGGGGCGATGGCAAATCGATGCAGCGCCAATCCTATTGCGGTCGTCGCGATGACGGCTAGAAGAGCTGCCAGTGGCAATGGCACGCCCGCGATCGCTGCGAAGACGGTTATCATTCCGCCCAGCATGACGAACTCGCCCTGAGCGAAATTGATGATATCCGACGCCTTGTAGATCAACGTGAACCCGAGCGCGACCAGCGCGTAAATTGCGCCCACGGTCAAACCCGAGAAGACGAATTGCAGCAACTCGGCCATCGCGTCGAGGGCCTCGCAAGGCTGGGATCACTACTCGCAAGCAGGGCGGGCAGGATCTGTCGACCCTGCCCCCTATCATCTCAGGTGCCGGGGATCAGCGTCCAGTCGCCGCCCTTGATTTCCAGCATCCGGAATGCCGACAGGTCGAGGCCCATGTGATCGGTCGGCGACATGTTCACGATGCCTCCGGTTCCAATATAGCCTTTGGTCTTTTCGATCTCGGCCCGGACCTTGACGGGATCGGCAGTCTTCGCACGCTTCATCGCCTCCAACAGAATCATGAGGCCGTCATATGCGTGTCCGCCAAAGGTCGACACCGCCTGGCCGGTCTTCTGCTGATATGTGCGGGCGTAGTCGACGACGACGGGCTTCTGCGGATCGTTGGCTGGGAGCTTGTCCGCAATGAGAAGCGCCGCGGCCGGAAGCCTCACGCCCTCTGCGGCTGGACCCGCGAGCTCGATGAACTGCTTCGAAGCCACTCCGTGACTCTGATACAGCGGCAATGTGATACCGAGCTGTCGATAATTGCGGGTGACGATCGCCGGACCCTGGCCAAACCCCGGATTCACAACCGCGAGGACGCCGGCCTTGTTCTTGATGTTGGTGAGTTGCGGAGTCATGTCGCTATCGCGAGGACCGTAGCTTTCCTCGATGGCAATCTTGATGCCCGAACTCGGTGCCACGGCGACACACTGGTCGCGCATCGACTTCCCGAAAGCACCCGTGCCGGAAATCAATGCAATTGTGGTCAGGTTGCGCGCCTTGAGATCCGCGAAAATCTTTTCGCAGGCCATTTTGTCGGTGTGCGGAGTCTTGAATACCCAGGAACGCACAGGCTGGATGATCTGTATCGCTCCTGCAAGCGATATGAAGGGGATCTTGGCATCTTCGAAGATCGGGATCATCGCCAAGGTAGAGCCGGTTGTACTGCCGCCGACCATTGCGACGATTTTGTCTTCTTCCACGAGTCGGGTGGCAAACGTGCGAGCGTTGTCGGCGTTGCCGCCATCATCGTAAACGACAAGCTGCAACTTCTGCCCGTTCACTCCGCCTTTCGCGTTGATCTCATCGACATAGATTTCGAGCGTTTTCTTTTCGGGGTCACCCAGAAAAGATGCCGGCCCGGTCACTGACAGGACAGATCCGATCTTGATTTGCGCAAGCACCTGATAGCCCCCGCCAAGCAAGGCAAGGAAGCCAATCACGGTTGCCGCAGTGACGCGTTGAAGTGCCTTCATGGGACCCCCTCCCGAGGTTGTCAGTTTAGGCTAGTAAAACATAACAAGGCGGCCGAACCCAATACTTGACCGAATTCAAGACCTAACGGCCAGGACCGAGTACCGTCAGGAGGCTTTCCGGCAGGGCCATCCATGAACACTTCCTCCGAAATGGCGGTGATCGGCATCGTTACTGTGTCCGACCGCGCCAGTGCGGGGACCTATCGCGACAGCAGCGGCCCAGCCATCGAGGAGTTCCTGCGCACAACGCTGACGACGCCATGGCGTGCCGCGCGGCGCCTTGTTCCGGACGGGATCGAAAATGTCAGGGACGCACTGATCGACCTCGCCGACCGCGAAAAATGCGGACTGATCTTTACGACCGGGGGAACCGGACCCGCCGCGCGGGACCTCACCCCGGAGGGAACGATTGCCGCGTGCACCAAGCTGATGCCTGGCTTCGGCGAGTTGATGCGGTCGGAGAGCCTGAAGCAGGTCCCGACCGCAATTCTGTCACGGCAGACCGCCGGCATCCGCGGCTCAACGCTGATCGTCAATTTGCCTGGGCGGCCGGAGTCCATTCGACTGACCATGCAGGCCGTGTTTCCCGCAATCCCCTACTGCCTCGACCTGATCGGCGCCGCACGAATTGAAACCAATTCCGGAATTTGCGGCGCCTTCCGCCCAATGCAATGATGCTCGGCGATGAGATTGAATGAACACAAGGCGCAGCCGCAGGACAGGTCAAAAGGATCTTCGATGGAGTTCGGCCCATTCCTCTCGCCAGGCGTTTTCATCGACAGCGATTCTCCTCAGGTGAGAGCGTTCGCACTCGACGCAGCCGGCGGATTGCACAAACCAGTTCCCGCAGTTGTGCGGCTCTACACAACCGTTCGAGACAAGATCATCTACGATCCATATGTTGATTTTACCGATCCGGCGAATTTCCGTGCCAGCAGCGTGCTGTCCGCCGGACGGGGTTTCTGCGTCGGCAAGTCCGCGCTTCTTGCCGCAAGTGCGAGGGTCCTAGGCGTTCCCGCACGCGTCGGATTTGCCGACGTGCGAAACCATCTCACGTCCCCTCGCCTTTACGCAAAAATCAAAACCGACACCTTTGTCTGGCACTCGTACACGGAATTGTATTTGTCGGGGCGTTGGGTGAAGGCAACGCCCGCCTTCGACAGTGCACTATGCGAACGCGCCGGCCTCAAAGCGCTCGAGTTTGATGGCGAGAGCGATTCACTCTTTCATCCATTCGATCCGGCCGGCCGTCGGCATATGGAATACCTCAAGGAGCATGGGACGTTCGCGGATGTCCCATTCGAGACGATTCGCAACGCGTTTCTCCGCGCCTATCCGGCTTTGATGAACAGCCGCGGCCTGACAGGCGATTTCAGGTCCGAAGTGGCCTCGGCGGAAACCGATGGGACGCGGTGAATCCCGCAATCGCCGACAAGTCTACGCCTGTTTTTTGGATGAGCTGGCAAGCGGCGACTCGGCCGGCGCCACTCTGCACAGCAATGCACGCAATTGATACGTGCCCATCGCCGGATCGTAAGGCGGCTGATTGTTCGTCAACAAATTGGCATTCGAATCCCACACGCCATATTCGGGACCAGGCTGCTCCGGATACCACCATCCGTGCTGAACATTCACGACCCGCGGATCGATTCCTGTCGTCAGCTTTGCCTTTTGCCTCATGCGGCCGCGCCTGGTCTCGACCCACATCCATTGGCCATTGACGATTCCGAAGCGCGATGCCGTCTCGGGATGAATTTCGGCAACAGGATCGCGCTGTGCTTTGCGCAGCCTGGCCAGCTGGCGATGCTCCGAATTGAAGTAGAACGAAATGCGGCCCCCAGTCGTGAGCACCAATGGATAAACCGCGGCGGTCTCTGGCGCACTGATCGGACTCTCGGGCGGTTCTTCGTAATTCGGCAACGGCGCATAGCCGAGCTTTTCCAACCGCGTTGAATACAGTTCGATTTTTCCTGTCGGTGTTTTGAATCCGGCCTTCTCATATTTTCGATATTGAATCGGAATGTTGATGAACCCGCGCTGCTTGAGTTCATCAAACGTCATGCCGAGGCCGCCGGCCGCGAGCTGTGCATCGAGCACGGCCTTGACTGGCTCCGTGCACACCGGGAGCTTCATCCGCCTCGCCAGCGCGACGAAAATTTCTTCGTCCGGTTTGCACTCACCGATCTGCACGGCTTTTTGTTGTGCAAGCACGACATTGGCAGCGATGGTCGGCAGGCCCGCAAGCTGATCGAGTTCGGGCCAAGCCGCCGCCGGCAGGATGATGTCCGCAAGCTCCGCCGTAGGTGTCATGAACAGGTCTGCACAGACCATAAAGTCGAGCTTCATCAGCGCATCAAAAACGTCCGACGAATTGGCATAGGTCGTCAGGGTATTGTTGCCGAAGACCAGGAATGCCTTGACCCAATATGGCTTGCCCTCGCGCATCGCCTGCAAAAGCGTCGGTATGTGAGCCGCCGGCAAATCGGCGCCTTCTCCGCAAAGCAACTTGAAGCGGTCGGCGCCAAGCCGCCTTGCATTCACCTCCGGCGTGAGGTTCTCGATCAGGCTGGGGAAACGGCCAAGCCCATGCATCCCGAACACCCAGCCGCCGGGAACGTCGATATTGCCGGTCAGCACCGGCAACATGGAAACCGCTCGCACAGTCTGAATGCATTTTGGCGTGTGCTCGATCGCGCAACCCCACTCGAGCATCGCAGGCCGTGCGCGCGCAAACATGCGGGCAGCGGCCCGAATAGTGTCTGCCCGGATCCATGTGATCGGCTCAGCCCATTCGGGCGTAAATTTCTTTACATGCTCGGCGAGCGCATCGAAGCCGTGCGTCCATCGCGCCACGAACGGTGCATCGTACAGCTCCTCGTCAATGAGCGTGTTGAGCATCGCGAGTGCAAGCGCATCGTCAGCACCGGGCCTGATCTGCAGCCATAAGTCGGCTTTTTCGGCGAGTTGGGTCCGGCGCGGATCGACAACGATCGTTTGGGGATGGTGCTCGAGGGCTTCGATGACGCAAAAGCGTGTCTCACCGTCGGGTCCCGACAGTACTGGATTGTGGCCCCAATAAAGAACACAGGCAGGCGGAGTATCTCCCGTGTAATCGCAGACGGGAAAATCGCCAAATGTCAGAATGGATGTGTTCACCCGCGGGTGAAAACATTGCGCAAAACCGGGCTCGCACCAGTTCGGTGTACCGAGTGCATGGCCGAAGCGCGATACCCAGCGAATGTGATGGCGGCCCGTGCCTGTCCCGAGAGCGATGCTTTCCGGCCCGTATTGCTCACGAATCGAGAGCAGTCGCTCTGCAATCTCGTCGAGAGCTGCGTCCCAGGAGATGCGCTCCCACCGGCCTGACTGGCGCTTGCCCTTGCGCCGCATCGGATATCGCAACCGATCCGGATGATAGACGAGATCGGTCGTCACCGTTCCAATCGGGCACAACCGTCCGTGATTGAGCGGCGATTCGCGATCTCCCTCCACCTTCACCAACACACCGTCCCGCACGTGCAGCAATACGCCGCATCCCCCGTGGCAGCTGCGGCAAACGCTCTTGAGGATCGCAGTCGGTGGGTGACCGCTGTCGTGTCCGGGTGTCGGCGACGGTCGAATGTTCATGCGAGCGGTTCGGATTTCTGGCGCAACTAATTAACGCACGGCTTCTCCGCAACTCGCTTGACTTCCATCAAGGAAATCGTTCGTGCCCGCGCCTGTACTGGCATCGTTGAATCCGCGTCATCGATCGCGGCCCGTACACGGGATGGACCCGATCGTCCCCAAGGAGTGATCGGCGGCCCAACCAGCTCAAGCGGAGGAAAAATTCGATGCTCTCAAAATGCATACTCGGCGCAATTGCATCACTGGCTCTTGGAGCA
This sequence comes from Pseudolabrys sp., assembly GCA_035718275.1. Lineage (GTDB taxonomy): Bacteria > Pseudomonadota > Alphaproteobacteria > Rhizobiales > Xanthobacteraceae > Pseudolabrys. The sequence goes on from DASTHI010000046.1 coordinate 49,788, forward strand.
GTCGCCACGACCAGTGCATTGGCACAGAATCCCGTGAAGATCGGCCTCATTGTGTCGATGACCGGGCAGCAGGCTTCCACTGGCAAGCAGATCAAGGCCGCCGTCGATCTTTACATGAAAGAGCACGGAGACACCGTCGCAGGCAAAAAGATCCAGATCATTCTTCGTGACTCCGCGAGCGTTCCTGACAACACTAAACGTTTGGCACAGGAGCTCATTGTCAACGAAAAGGTGAACGTCATCGCCGGTTTCGAGATCACTCCGGCCGCGCTCGTCGTTGCTCCGCTCGCCACCGAAGCCAAGGTGGTTGAACTCGTCATGGCAGCAGGCACTTCGATCATCACGGAAAAATCACCTTACATCGTGCGAACCAGCTTCACCGTACCGCAATCTTGCGTCATCATTGCCGATTGGGCGGCAAAAAATAACATCAAAAAGGTTGTCACCATCGTTTCCGACTATGCTCCCGGTTTCGACGCGGAAAAATCCTTCAGCGAGCGTTTCAAGTCGGCCGGCGGCACCGTCGTGGAGGCGATCAGAGTCCCGCTCGCCAATCCGGACTTTGCGCCGTTTCTGCAGCGTGCCGCCGACGCCAAGCCCGATGCCATATTTATTTTCGTGCCGTCCGGCCAGGGTGGAACCTTTATGAAACAGTTCGCCGAGCGCGGACTGGACAAAGCTGGCATCAAGCTGATCGGCCCGGGAGATGTCACCGACGACGACCTGCTGCCTGGCATGGGAGATGCCGCGATCGGAACGGTGACTGCCCACTTCTACTCGGCGGATCATGGCTCGCCGAAGAACAAGGCTTACGTTGCCGCTTTCGAAAAGGCCAACAACTTCCGTCCCGCTTTCATGTCAGTGGGCGGCTACGACGGAATGCACCTGATATACGAGGCGCTGAAGAAGACCGGCGGCAAAGCCGACGGCGATTCCTTGATCGCAGCGATGAAAGGGATGAAGTGGGAGAGCCCGCGCGGACCGATCTCGATCGACCCTGAGACCAGGGACATCATCCAGAACGTCTATATTCGGAAAGTCGAAAAGAAGAACGGGCAACTTTACAACGTAGAATTTGCGACGTTTGAGGCCGTGAAGGATCCGGTCAAAGCGGCGTCAAAGAAATAGCACGACATCAATGGCGCGCGCGGTCCCGATATCGCCGCGCGCCATTTTCCCGCAGATGACCGAGACCGCGACAGATCAATGCTGACAATTCTGTTCGATGGGATCGCATATGGGATGCTGTTGTTCGTGCTCGCATCCGGGCTTGCGGTTACGCTCGGATTGATGAACTTCGTCAATCTTGCGCACGGCGCCTTTGCCATGGCCGGTGGCTACATCACCGTCGTCGCGGTCAATCGGCTCGGCGTTCCCTTTCTCGCGGCATTGCCGATCGCGTTTCTCGGAAGCGCTTGGGTCGGACTTGTGCTCGAACGAACGCTTTATGTGCATGTCTATCGCAAAAACCACCTCGATCAGGTGCTCTTCACGATCGGACTCGTTTTCATGTCGGTCGCGGCAGTGGACTACATCATGGGCTCGAGTCAGGTCTTTGTGCAGGTGCCACCCTCGCTGCAGGGCAAGTTCGAACTGTTCGGGGTTGGCATCGGCCGATATCGGCTCATGATCATCATTATTTGCGGCCTCCTCACGGTCGCCTTGCAGTGCATCCTCAGCTACACGCGTTTCGGCAGTCGATTGCGCGCCGCCGTCGACGATGGCCGTGTAGCGCGTGGGCTCGGCATCAATGTCAATCGGATCTTCGCCTTCACCTTTGCGTTCGGGTCCGGCCTTGCCGGGCTCGGCGGCGCACTGGGCGCTGAAATTCTGGGCCTCGATCCCACCTTCCCGCTCAAGTTCATGATCTATTTCCTGATCGTCGTCACCGTCGGCGGGACATCAAGCATCACCGGCCCGTTCGTGGCTTCGCTGCTGCTCGGAATCGGCGACGTCGCGGGAAAGTACTACGTCCCGACGCTCGGCGCATTTGTGATCTACACAATCATGATCGTGATCCTGATCTGGCGGCCGCAAGGTCTGTTTTCACGCGCCTATTCAAGGTGAGGACAACGTGAATTTTTCGCGTTCAACCATTGTGGAGGCGACGGAGTGGCTCTCTGCGCGGGCCCGTTGGCATCCACTCGAACTGGCATTCTGGATTTCAGCCTTTGCCGCCATTTATTTGCTCCCCGGCCATCACCTGATACTCACGGAGATTGCCTGGCTCGGGTTGTTTGCGCTTTCGCTCGACCTGATCCTTGGATATGCCGGCATCGTCTCGCTCGGCCATGCGGCATATTTCGGCTTCGGCGCCTACACCGCAGCACTGCTGGCGAAATACGAGATTATCAATGAGCCAGCGCTGGCGATGCTCGCCGCGGGCCTGGCCGCGATGGCGCTCGGATTTGCCACCAGCTTCCTGGTCCTGCGCGGTTCCGACCTGACACGGCTGATGGTGACTCTTGGCGTGGCACTCGTGCTTCGCGAATTGGCGAACCGCTACGGTTGGCTGACGGGCGGCGCCGACGGACTGCAAGGGGTCACCATGCAGCCGCTGCTCGGGACATTTCGCTTCGATATGTTCGGCCACACTGGATATGCCTACTGTCTGACGGTGCTATTCGTGCTCTTCCTTGTCGCACGACGTCTGGTGAATTCACCCTTCGGTCTTTCGCTGCTGTCGGTGAAAGGGAATCCGCTGCGCGCGTCGGCCATCGGGATCTCTGTCGATGCCCGGCTGGTTGCAATCTATACGGTGGCCGCGGGATATGCCGGCGTTGCCGGCGCGCTGCTGGCGCAGACGACCGCCTTTGCCTCGCTCGAAGTCTTTTCCTTCGATCGCTCGGCCGATCTCCTGCTGATCCTGATCATAGGCGGCGCCGGCTATCTCTATGGAGGGCTGATCGGTGCGATCATTTTCAAGTTCATGCAGGACTACCTGTCGGCATTGACGCCCCAGTATTGGCCTTTCTGGATCGGGCTGGTGCTCGTCACGATCGTGCTCGTCGGCCGCGACCGAATTTCGTCCTGGACAGCACCGGTCCGACGCCTTGCGGCCCGGATGAACTGGAGACCAAATGCTTCGCGGCAGGTCGCGCGGGCTGCCGAGTGAACCGACGATGACCTTCATACTAGAAACGATCGATCTCACGAAACGATTTGCCGGCATCGTGGCCGCCAATAACGTTTCACTGCGGATTGCCGGCGGCGCGCGGCACGCCCTCATCGGACCGAACGGGGCCGGGAAGACCACCTTGATCAATCTGCTCACCGGCGTGCAGCGGCCGACCAGCGGGCGCATCGTCTTTGACGGCGCTGAGATCGGCGGCCTTGCGACGCACCAAAGGGTGCAGCGGGGCATCGTCCGCACGTTCCAGATCAATCAACTATTCGCCGATCTCACGCCGCTTGAGACTATTGGGCTGGCGGTGTCCGAGCGTCGAGGGCAAGGGCTCGATTGGTGGCGCATCGTCGGCAGCCGGAGCGATCTTGTTGCGGAAGTGGTCGATATCATCGAGCGCTTTCATCTTGCCGACGTCATCGACGAAAGAACCGCGGTCTTGCCCTATGGCAAGCAGCGTCTGCTGGAGATCGCAGTCGCAATCGCGTGTCGTCCGCGCCTGTTGCTGCTTGACGAACCCGCGGCCGGTGTTCCCGAGGACGAGCGCCATGAAATCCTGGATGCGGTTGCCGCCTTGCCGGCGAACGTCGCCGTCCTTTTGATCGAACATGACATGGACATTGTCTTTTCGTTTGCCGACCGGATTTCGGTACTGGTCAATGGCGCGCTGTTTGTTGAAGGAACTCCCGAGCAGGTCGCGAACGATCCTCGCGTCAGAGCCGTCTATCTCGGTGAGGAATTGGCAGATGCCTGATCTTCTCGAGATTACGCGGCTCGTGGCCGGCTACGGCGAGGCGATCGTATTGACGGACGTCAGTGTGAGGATCGCCGAAGGGCAAGCCGCAGCGCTCCTTGGCCGCAACGGGATGGGGAAGACGACGCTCATCAATTCAATCGTAGGCGTTACAAGTCACTTCGGCGGAACGATCGCGCTAGATGGTCGCGACATCACCTCAATGCGTCCTGACCAGCGAGCGCATGCGGGCATTGGTTGGGCTCCGCAGGAGCGGAACATCTTCAGATCACTGACCGTCGAGGAAAACATGACTGCCGTGGCCCAGCCGGGACGCTGGACTCTCGGCAAGATCTATTCGCTGTTCCCACGTCTTTTGGAGCGCCGCCGAAATCTGGGCAATCAGCTTTCCGGCGGCGAACAGCAGATGCTCGCGGTCGCGCGCGCCCTGATCATGAATCCTCGGATCCTGCTGCTCGATGAACCGCTGGAAGGACTTGCGCCTATTATTGTGGAAGAATTGCTGACTGCACTACGCAAGATCATCCGCGAGGAGGGTCTCTCGGCAATGATCGTCGAGCAGAACGCCGAAAAAATCTTGAGCGTGACGGACATTGCGATCGTCGTCGAGCGGGGACGCATAGTGCATCAGAGCGACAGCTCGACATTGAAGTCCGACCGAGCGCTTTTGGAACAGTTCGTCGGCGTCACTGATGTCCGGCGCAAGGAGGAAAAGATCCGCCGAGGTGACCGCGTCATTGCAGGCAGGCAACCTACTGTCGGATAGCAAAGGCTCGGCCTTAATCAATTCGCGACACTTACTTGATTTTGATCAAATCCGAAAGACAGGTTGAGTCTTATATAAAATATGCCATTTCGCGCTGGCGCGCGGCGGTCTACGGCCGGACGAAGTTGTGCATCCGAGCGTGATGGAGATCAACATGGCCTATCAGCACCAACAATCCCATCACCCTGCGCCCTCGATGATGAATGCCGTTGCAGATTGGATAACGCGGTATCGCACTGCCGTGAACCAGGAGAGGGAGCTCGCACAGATCGGCCCGAATGAAGTGGCTGCCATAGCAAAGGATATTGGCATATCGAGTCTTGAACTTCACGAGCTCGCGCACAAGGGAGCGAAAGCGGGCGCACTTTTGAAGGAGCTGCTTGTTGCACTGGGCGTCGACCCGGAGGCTCTCGCGAAAATGGATCGGCGCATCGCGCGCGACATGCAATGGCTGTGCATTCATTGCGAAAACTCAAGACGGTGCAGGCACGAGCTTTCAGCCGGGACAGCCGCTGGCAACTTCCGGGCATATTGTCCCAATGCGATCACGATCGAGGAGGTTTTCGGCCTTGAGAATCCTTCGGGTGGACCGACGGTAAAGAGCTAAAGAAGGCACCAAACTGACCCTCTAAACGGCGACAGAGTGACGTGCGCGGGCCTCTGTCAAATATTCATCAAAAGCCGCCGCGATCAGGCGCAAATACGGACGCCCCTTCTCATTGACCCGGATGTGGTTCTCCTCGATACGGACAAGGTCATCCGAGACAAAGGGCGCGAGGCCGCCGAGTGCGGGCTCGAAGTATTCCTGCGAATAGTTGTATTCGTCGGCGATCGAGCCGACATCGCAATCAAGATGGCACATCAGTTCTTCGATGACTCGGCCGCGCGCGCGATCGGCAAGTGAAAGCTCAAGTCCGCGCACGGTAGCCAGACGATTGGATGTGATGGCGCGCGAGTATCCCGCCGTATCGGCGGCATTCTGCACGAAGCCTTGTGGCAGACGACCGATCGCCGATGCACCGCACCCGATCAAGGCGTCGGCATCATCGGTCGTATAACCCTGAAAATTCCGATGCAGCTTGCGCCTCCGTACGGCCTCGGCCAAGCTATCGGAGGGTGCCGCGTAATGATCGAGCCCGATCGGCTCGTATCCCAGCGCAGTCAACGTATCATGAGCTGCAATGGCCTGGGCGAACCGGGCAGTGGAGTCGGGCAAAGACGACTGGTCGAGAAGCCTCTGATGATGCTTGAGCCAGGGGACATGAGCATAGCCAAAGACGGCAAGGCGTTGCGGTTCAAGTTCATGTACAAGTGCTACGCTTCGGCGAATGTCGTCCACTGTCTGATTCGGCAGTCCATACATGAGATCGATATTGATATCGCGAATACCGGCTTCGCGTAGACTGCTGACGGCGTTGCGAACGATCGAAAACGGCTGGACGCGGCCGATTGCCTGCTGGACATGCGCAGACAGATCCTGAACGCCAAGACTTGCCCGGGTCACACCGATCTCGGCCAGCGCGCTCACGAGTTCTGTTGTGACGTAGCGCGGGTCGAGCTCGAATGCATGCTCTTCCAATGAGGTCAGGTCAAACCGGACATCGAGTTGCGTCACGAGATCGCGCAGGCGCTCCGGACCGGCGATCGACGGAGTACCGCCACCCCAGTGAAGATGAACGATCCGCCGACAGCCCATATTGTCCGCGAGCAGATCGATTTCCTTAAGCAGCACGTCGACGTAAGCATCGACCGGCGCGAACCGGCGAGTCGCCTTCGTGTGGCACCCGCAATAGAGACATATCTCCTTGCAGAACGGGACATGAAAGTAGAGCGACACCGTGTCTGATTTCGACAGGTGGCCGAGCCAGGATGCGTATGTGCGCTCGCCTACCGAGGAAACGAAGTGCGGCGCCGTCGGATAGGACGTGTATCGCGGCACGGCCTTTTGGACAGAGGCGCTGATGTTCGGAAGCATAAAATACTTATGCGGGTCGCCAGGAACCGTTCATTGATCAAAATCAACTTGGAATACAAAGCGCGAACGGTGACGCCGTTTTAGTCGCGCGCATCAATCGTGCGCTGGCGCGCCTCACACTCTTTTGTCGCTGGGGAAAACGCCCTGCGTAATTTCAATGCGACGAAGCTCATCAGCCTTTCGCATGTATTGATCGCCCTTTTCGCGCAATTTTTCGCTCACGTCAGGATTTGAGACCCGATTGGACTCTGCGTAGCAAGTCTTCGCAAGCTCAAATAGCTCCCTGACTTTCAGCATGGCTCAGCTTCCATAAACGTCAGCCAAAGCCATGTTCGGACTGCCCTTCGGCTGCGGCCTTGATCCAAATCAATCGAAAGCGTTTTCGACCAGTACGGAGTCCAGTCCGGAATATTGAGCCCTCTTGATTTTGCTCAATGCCGTCCGTTGCCATGGACGTTAGTTGTTAACCCAGCCTGGAGCTTTTCCGAAGCGTCCTCTCCGCTCCAGGTCGCCAATGACTGGACCCTGGCCGAATCTTCAAGGCTCGGCCGGGGTCTTTTTTTGTCGCGCAAGCCTTCCACTCGGCCAATCTTGACTTTGATCAAGGATCACAAAATCGCATTGCCTTTACTCGGCGCAGAACAGCAGGCAAAAAAATCGGATTTGGCGGATGCGCAGCGTGATCGTCAGGCCATTCAGACAAAGGCTTCTGCCGGAGCGTCTCGGGCATGAGGTGATTGACTCTGATCATATGGAAATTTCGGACTGCTGGTTTCGCCTCGTCAACTGCGCACCTCTCCAGTTCCCATTCCTTATCGCCCGCATGAAGAGGCTCATGGAGAAACATTTCGCGCGCGAAGCGGAAGTGATGAAGATTTTCGACAGAACTCTATGTGTGTGTCATCAGAGAGAGCATGACGCCCTCCTTCGATTTTGCGACAGCGCTGCGAAGGCAAGCTCACACGATTGGAAACGTTCACAAGCCATGTTGCGTCACGATTTCCCCAGACAAGTTCGCGAGCACATCATCTGCAGGGATCAACTCCTGGTTCTGTGCGTCAATACGGATGGCGGCATAGCGTCGTGCGGAACGGCTTGAGCCGAAGTTGAAAGGCGGCACTCCGGCGAGACATCGAGCTTCCTAGCTTGATCTACATCAAGGCCACCCAACCGCTCTCGTTTAACGAAAGCGAAGAACAAAGACTGACTAGGCCTTCGCGGCAGAGCGATTGCACTGTGTTCTTCTGCCGTTCAATCTGCTTACATGTCCATGGGAATCCCTAAAAGAATTTCTATCCGATAGAGAGACCTGCACTGCCAACGCCGGCAGACCGTTTGGATGCACCTGAAATAGACAAAATGAATCCCGCTCAATCGCACATTCCCACGGAGGTTTATTTTGATTTTCTGGGCGGCGCGATTCCAATTCATTGGAATTATCACGCCCTACTGATGGTCGGGATCTGGCTCGTTCTCGTTCCAATCTGCATCATCACCATCAGATACGGCAAGCCGAGACCTACTCCCTTCGGCATTAGAAAGGAGATCCGGCTCAGGCATATCGAATGGTGGTGGTTCAGTGTTCACAAATTCGGCTTCTATATAGCAATCGGCCTGTCGCTCGCCGGCGGGGCTGTCGCATTGGCCGTTAGTCGAGGCTTCAGCGGCTCCGTGCACTCAATATTTGGTATTGCGACGATCGCCCTGGGATGCCTGCAGATTGTCTCTGCCTGGCTGCGCGGTACGCACGGCGGCAGATATTACTTCAAAGCCGATCCCAATGATCCCTCTACGTGGCGTGGCGATCACTTCGACATGACCCCGCGCCGGCGAAAGTTCGAGGCCTATCATAAGACTGCAGGATATTTCGCCGGCTTTTTCGCGGTGGGTGCGATGGCGTCCGGTTTGATGCAGTACCCTATGCCAATTCTGGCGGGAGTCATTTTCGTGGCTGCATTCGTCATTGTTGGCGTGTGCATCTTTCTTGAATACAAGGGTTTGCGATACGACGGTTATCGTGCCGCCTTCGGCAATAATCCGGATCACCCGTACAACAAAGCCCGCAGGGATCTGTAAGCTGCGGCATCGCCGCTGCCCACATGCTCCGGGGCGGCGCCGTACAACTTATGTTCATGCCCGAAATGCCGTGGAGGCGCTTGCGGTCGGCGCCATGAAGCTTTAAGCCCGCCCGAACAGGCTACGAGCGAGCAGGATCCGAACATTTGCACGCGGGATCATGACGAAGACGAAATCCTCCTCACCCGCCGGTTCCAGCACATCCTGGGTAGAACCCAAGCCGACGGCACTTCTGGTGCTGGCCGACGGCACCGTGCTTGAGGGTTTTGGACTTGGCGCAACGGGGCATGCGGTCGGAGAGGTCTGCTTCAATACGGCGATGACCGGCTATGAGGAAATCCTCACCGATCCGTCCTATGCGGGGCAGATCATCACATTCACCTTCCCCCATATCGGCAATGTCGGCACCAACGAGGAAGACATCGAAACCGTCAATATGGCGGCCACGCCCGGTGCGCGCGGGGTGATTATGCACAGCGCGATCACCGCCCCCTCGAACTACCGTGCTACGCGCCATCTCAATGACTGGCTGAAGGCACGCGGCATCATCGGGCTCGGCGGCATTGATACGCGCGCATTGACTTCGCTGATCCGCGTCAAGGGTATGCCGAACGCGGTCATCGCACATGAGCCATCGGGGAAATTCGACCTGCCCGCCCTCAAAAAGGAAGCGAAGGACTGGCCGGGACTCGTCGGTATGGATCTCGTGCCGATGGTGACGAGCGGCCAACGCTTCACTTGGGATGAGATGCCCTGGGTGTGGAACGAAGGTTATTCACGTCAGACCAATCCGGAATTCCATGTCGTCGCGATCGATTACGGCATCAAGCGCAACATCCTGCGCCTGCTGGCCGCCACCGGCTGCAGGGTGACCGTCGTGCCGGCGAAGACCACGGCGGATGAGATCATGGCCCTCAAGCCGGACGGCGTGTTCTTATCCAACGGGCCGGGCGACCCGGCGGCCACCGGCGAATACGCAGTCCCGGTCATAAAAAAGCTGATCGACTCCGGCACCCCGACCTTCGGTATTTGCCTAGGTCACCAGATGCTCGGCATCGCGCTCGGTGGCAAGACCATCAAGATGCATCAGGGCCATCACGGCGCCAATCATCCGGTCAAGGATCTCACAACCGGCAAGGTCGAGATCACCTCGATGAATCACGGCTTCGCAATCGATAAGAATACGTTGCCCAAGAACGTCGAGCAGACGCATATCTCGTTGTTCGATGGATCGAATTGCGGACTAGCGTTGAACGACAAGCCGGTGTTCTCGGTACAGTACCATCCTGAAGCGTCGCCCGGGCCCCGCGATAGTCATTATCTCTTTACTCGCTTTACCGAGATGATGCGGCGGGCCAAACAGAAGATTGCGTAGCACGGTCGACGGCCACAAACCTGTTCACGTTTGGAACCGATCGTGATCGTCCTAGGTTTGTCGTTTGCTCATGTCGATGCCTCTCGCCTTCATGTTCAAGGACGACGGCAAGGTGCCGAATAATCCGGTGCTGCCGGCACTCATCTACAAGGCCGCGATTGCGTTGAGCGCGCAAGATCCTGCCAGCACTATCGAAAATATCTTTGCGAAGAACGGCTGGGGCCGTGGCCAGTGGCGCAACGGCATCTACCCTTTCGTGCACTACCATTCGATGATCCACGAGGCGCTCGGCATCGCGCGCGGGCGGGTGCGGGTGCAACTCGGCGGCCTTGCCGGCGAGACGTTCGATTTCGCGGCCGGGGATGTCGCCGTGCTACCTGCTGGCACCGGACATCAGCGCCTGTCAGGGAGCCCTGATCTCCTGGTGATCGGAGCCTATCCCGCCGAGGGCACATATAACCTCTGCCGCGGCGATAATCCGGCCGATCGCGAGAAGGCACTCGTGACGATTCCAAGAGTGCCGGTACCTACCAGCGATCCGGTGCTCGGCAAGGACGGCGATCTGCCGAAGGCGTGGCGACGATAGCGCACCCGTTACTCCGTCATTCCCGCGCAATAGGAATCTCCCCTGTCCGATCGACAATCATCTCGATGTCTGCTCCTCGGTGCCCGCTTTCGCGGGGATGGACGGATACTGTGCTAATACCGCCCAAGTCTGCACGATAGAAAGCGCCAGCGAGCGAGCCATGAGCGACTGGGTCAACTTCTACGACTTCAAGCATTCGGTGATCTATGTGAATGCACGTCACCGCGACGTGCACTATCGAACGATTGCCGAGGACATCCGCGCCTATGTGCCGTCATCGGACGCATATGTGCTGGACTATGGATGCGGCGAGGCGACATCGGCCGATCTCGTCGCCGACGCATGTGCCCAATTGGTGCTGGTAGAAGCGGCGCCCAACGTGCGCGCCTCACTCACCATGCGCTATGCGGGGAATCCGAAAATCACGGTCGTCGCCGCCGAGCAGGCTGCGGGCCTGCCGAGGTCTTCGTTCGATCTTATTGTCATGCATTCGGTCGCGCAGTACCTGACGCCAGCAGAACTCGATCGCCTGCTTGCGATCTTCCACACGCTACTCAAGCCGGATGGACTCTTTATTCTCGGCGATGTCGTGCCGCCGCATCTTGCGGCACCAGCCGCCGCGCTGTCGCTGCTGCGCTTCGGCGCTGCCAACGGCTTCTTTTGGGCCGCGGCTTTCGGGCTGGCGCGAATCTTCGCTTCCGACTACCTGCGCCTGAAAAAAACGGCGGGGCTGTCACATTATACCGAGGCCGCCGCGCTCGAACGTTTGCGCAAAGCCGACTTCAGGGCCAGGCGTGCAGAGCGGAATATCGGCCATAACCAGTGGCGCATGACCTTTCTTTGTCGGGCATCCGCCTAATGAAGGTCGGGCAGAACCGCTGACTGCTCGGCCAGCCGTCAGACAAAAAATTTTCCCTGATCACCCAACTAGACGTTGACTAGCGGAAGCCGCCTCGCACTAAATGTAGATGTCACGGTCTCTCGATTCTGGTCGAGAGCTAAGAGGGAAACCGGTGAGCTGACGGCAAAGCCGGTGCTGCCCCCGCAACTGTAAGCGGCGAGTGTCTGCCATCATTGTCACTGGTGCGCGAATGCACCGGGAAGGCCCGGCAGACGCAGCGACCCGCGAGCCAGGAGACCTGCCGTGATCGAACGAACGTCCTCGGGCGGGGTGCCTGGTGGGTCGCTTGCCGCCGAGGTGCGCTCGGTTTCCTGCAAGTCATCCACTAGGCCCGTGCCCCAACATCGCGGGGTTGCCGATGTCATTGTCTTACGATTTCGATCTTCATGGTCATCTCGTTTCCGGAAGCTTGCCGCGGAAAAAGACGCAGGCAAAGCAAGACCCACCGAAACTGCATGTGGTGCCCCCCGCACGTGAAGCCGCCGCGTCCAAAGCGGTTAGGTCTCCGCTTCCGGCGCCGCTCTTGCCGCCACCACGGCCCTCGGATCTCGTTTTGGATCGCCGCCGCGACGACCTTCTGACGGCGTTCGGCAAGCTCACGCTCTCGGATCGTTACTTGCTGGCGGGCGAAAACTTCCAGGACATGTTTGCGCGCGTGTCGTGCGCTTTCGCTGACGACGTTGCGCACGCCCAACGCTTGTACGACGCCATGTCTCGGCTCTGGTTCATGCCGGCCACGCCTGTGTTGTCCAATGGCGGCACGACGCGCGGACTGCCGATTTCCTGCTTTCTGAATTCCGTTTCCGACTCGCTGAAGGGAATTGTCGACACCTGGAATGAGAATGTCTGGCTTGCATCAAACGGCGGCGGCATCGGTACATTCTGGGGGCGCGTGCGCTCGATTGGCGAGAAAGTGAAGGGCGGCGTGACATCCGGCATCATCCCCTTCATTCACGTCATGGATGGTCTGACGCTCGCGATCAGCCAGGGATCCCTGAGGCGCGGTTCGGCTGCCGTCTATCTCGACATCCACCATCCGGAGATCGAGGAGTTTCTGGAAATTCGCAAAGCCTCCGGTGACTTCAATCGCAAGAGCCTGAATCTGCACCATGGCATCAACGTCACCGATGAATTCATGCAGGCTGTGGGTGCAGGCACCAAATTCGCCCTGCGAAGCCCTAAGGACGGCGAGGTGATCCGCCAAATCGATGCTCGGCAGCTCTGGCAGCGCATTCTTGAAACGCGCCTACAGACGGGGGAGCCATATCTCCTGTTCATCGACACTGTGAATCGTGCCTTGCCCAAGCATCAACGCGAGCTTGGCCTCACAGTCACGACATCCAACCTGTGCAGCGAAATCACTCTGCCTACGGGGCCTGATCATCGGGGCGAGGAACGAACGGCTGTCTGCTGTCTGTCTTCGCTCAATCTGGAAACCTGGGATCAATGGAAGGACGAGCAACTGTTTATCGAAGATGTAATGCGCTTCCTCGACAACATACTGACGCATTTTATTACGGTCGCGCCAAGTGAAATGAAGCGGGCGCGCTACGCCGCGCTGCGGGAGCGCTCGGTCGGTCTAGGCGTAATGGGATTTCATTCATTCTTGCAAGGCAAGGGTGTTCCAATGGAAAGTGCCGCCGCCAAGGCGTTCAACCTGGCAATGTTCCGCAAAATCCGCCGCGACGCCGACGCAGCATCGATCGCTCTGGCGCGTGAGCGCGGCCCCTGCCCCGACGCGCTGGAACGCGGCATCACGGCTCGCTTCAGCCACAAGATTGCTGTCGCGCCCACCGCCTCGATCAGCATCATCTGTGGCGGCACGAGCGCCTGCGTCGAGCCGATCCCGGCCAACATCTATACGCACAAAACGTTGTCGGGTTCGATCTCGGTCCGCAATCCTCATCTCGCGAAGATTCTGGCCGACAAGGGGGCGGACAGTCAGGCTGTGTGGCAGTCCATCATTGAGCATGAAGGCTCAGTCGCTCATCTCGGTATGCTGTCGGAGCAGGAGAAGGCAGTGTTTCGCACGGCATTCGAAATAGATCAGCGTTGGATCGTTGAGCTTGCCGCCGACCGCGCTCCGTTCATTTGCCAAAGCCAGTCGATCAATCTCTATCTGCCGGCAGACATCGATAAATGGGACCTGCACATGCTGCATTGGACAGCGTGGAAGCGCGGGGTGAAGAGTCTTTACTATTGCCGCTCGAAGTCCATCTCGCGCGCCGGATTTGCAGGGAAAATCCCGAAGACAGAAGCCGCCAACCGACAATCCTCACTGTCTCGGACCGACTATGAGGAGTGCCTTGCATGCCAATAATCGATCTTTCCATGATCGATCCTCGCACATTGATCGGCCAAGGCAGGGTCGGACTACTCGATTCAAGCGGGTCGTATGATGTCGATCGCTACGCGTGGGCTTATGAATTCTGGAAGCGACAACAACAAACCCATTGGATGGGTGAGGAGGTGCCACTTGGTGCCGACATCAAGGATTGGGCCTCAGATCGCGTTACGGCTAAAGAACGCGCACTCCTGACGCAGATCTTCCGCTTCTTTACGCAGTCCGATATCGAAGTTGGCGACAACTATCTCAAGCGCTACATCCCCATTTTCCAGCCACTCACCGTACAGATGATGATGGCCGCCTTCACGAACATGGAGACCGTTCACATCGACGCGTACGCGCTGCTATTGAAGACGCTCGGGATGCCGAAAACGGAGTTCGAAGCGTTCCGCGACTATGCGGAGATGCGCGCCAAAGCCGACTATATGCACCAGTTCGGCGTTGACACAGTCGCCGACGTGGCGCGAACGCTGGCCATGTTCGGCGCCTTCACAGAGGGCATGGCCCTGTTTGCAAGCTTCGCGATGCTGCTGAATTTCCCGCGCCATAACAAGATGAACGGCATGGGTCAGATCGTGAGCTGGTCGGTTCGCGACGAGAGTCTGCACTGTGAGGGCGTGATTAAACTTTTCCATGAATGGAATCGCGAGACAGGTGCTGTCACCAAAGGAGTGCGACAAGACATCATCGATGTCGCCAAGATGATGGTGAAGCTGGAGGAAAGCTTTGTGGACCTGGCGTTTGGGCTGGGCGATGTCGAGGGGATGAACCCGGATCAGATTCACGCCTACGTCCGCTATGTCGCGGACTGGCGTCTGACGCAGCTCAAGCTACCGCCCGTATTCGGATATTTCGAGGAGGCGGAGGGTATTTACAAACAGGTAAAGCCTCATCCGTTGCCGTGGCTGGTTGAGATATTGAATGGCGTCGAGCACGCCAACTTTTTTGAGCAGCGGGCGACTGAATATTCAAAAGGCGCCAGCCGAGGATCATGGGATGGCGAGGAGGGCGTTTGGGCTGCCTTTTCCCGCTCTCAGCAAGAACTCCAATCTCCGAGAAAGGACGAATAGGGTGTGCGCGACGGTGCCATGCTGGTGCGCATCTACCGCACGCACCACGAAGCCTGGTAATCGTGGACTCGATCTTCGAAAAGCCCGCAGCAGCGATCGCAGCAGACCGGGTGGACAGGACCTGAAAATGTGGGTTTGACGAGGTTTGCTCGAAAATTCGGGCGTTTTCCGTCCACCCTTTATGCGCTGGCATCCCTTCCCTACCTGCCGAATCTGGTCTAAAGACCCGCTCGCGCGCGAGGCCCGACCTCGGCGCCGGTCCAGGGACGCGCACCAGCGCGCCCTTTTTTTGTGTGTTGTTCTTTATTCCCCAAAGGGGAGACGTCGGGGTGACAGGCATCAGAGCGTGAGTGGACATTTTACATAGAATGCCGAAGCGAACCGACATCAAATCCATCCTGATCATCGGCGCGGGACCAATCGTCATTGGTCAGGCCTGCGAGTTCGACTACTCCGGCACCCAGGCGTGCAAGGCGCTCAAGGAAGAGGGCTACCGAATCGTCCTGGTGAACTCAAACCCGGCGACGATCATGACCGACCCCGATCTCGCCGACGCGACTTACGTCGAGCCGATTACGCCGGAAATCGTCGCCAAGATCATCGAACGCGAACGTCCCGACGCACTGCTGCCGACCATGGGTGGGCAGACTGCGCTCAACTGCGCGCTTTCGCTGCGCAAGATGGGTGTCCTGGAAAAATTTAACGTCACGATGATCGGCGCGACAGCGGACGCCATCGACAAGGCGGAAGACCGCGAGCTTTTCCGCGAGGCGATGAAAAGGATCGGCCTGCCGACTCCGCGGTCGCAGCAGGTCAAAACCCTGCCGCAGGCACTCGATGCTCTGGAGGATATCGGGCTGCCAGCGATTATCCGCCCGTCTTTCACGCTTGGAGGCACTGGCGGCGGAATTGCCTACAACAAGTCCGAGTTCATCGAAATCGTCGAGCGCGGCATCGATGCCTCACCCACCAACGAGGTGCTGATCGAGGAATCGGTTCTCGGATGGAAAGAATTCGAAATGGAGGTGGTGCGAGACAAGCGGGACAACTGCATCATCATCTGCTCGATCGAGAATGTCGATCCGATGGGCGTTCACACGGGGGACTCGATCACGATCGCGCCCGCCCTGACGCTGACCGATAAGGAATATCAGATCCTGCGTGACGCCTCGATCGCCGTGCTGCGCGAGATCGGTGTAGAGACCGGCGGTTCCAATGTGCAGTTTGCGATCAATCCCGCCGACGGGCGCCTGGTCGTGATCGAAATGAACCCGCGCGTATCGCGCTCCTCCGCCCTCGCGTCGAAGGCGACGGGTTTTCCGATTGCGAAGGTCGCCGCAAAGCTCGCCGTCGGCTACACGCTTGACGAAATCGCAAACGATATCACCGGCGGCGCAACGCCCGCCTCTTTTGAGCCGACAATCGACTACGTGGTCACGAAAATCCCGCGCTTCGCCTTCGAGAAATTTCCGGGTGCCTCACCCGTTCTCACCACCTCGATGAAGTCGGTCGGCGAAGCGATGGCGATCGGCCGCACGTTTCAGGAAAGCCTGCAGAAGGCGCTCCGCTCGCTTGAAACGGGGCTCACGGGACTCGATGAGATCACGCTGGAAGGATTCGATCCTGCCAAGGGGATCGATGATACGGATAATAAGGCCGCCATTCGCGCGGCGCTTGGCACGCCGACGCCAGACCGGCTGCTGAAGGTTGCGCAGGCGATGCGCTTCGGCGCCAGCGACGAACTAATCCACAGCGCCTGCCGCATGGACCCTTGGTTTCTCGGCGAGATCCGCGGATTGGTCGAGGCTGAGGACGAAATTCGGGCGAAAGGCCTGCCGACCAGCCCCGGTGTGTTGCGCCGTCTCAAGAGCATGGGTTTTTCCGACAGGCGGCTCGCGAAGCTAACCGGAAATGACAGCGAGGCGGTGACGGCGAAACGCCGGAAGCTTGGCGTGCGCCCTGTATTCAAGCGCATCGATACTTGCGCGGCCGAATTCGCCTCGCCGACCGCCTACATGTATTCGACTTACGAAATGCCGTTTGCGGGAAAAACTGCGGACGAATCCGCTCCCTCGCAAAACCGGAAAGTCATCATTCTTGGTGGCGGACCTAACCGCATAGGCCAGGGTATCGAGTTCGACTATTGCTGTTGTCACGCCGCCTTCGCCCTCAAGGAAGTCGGCTACGAGACCATCATGGTCAACTGCAATCCGGAGACGGTGTCGACGGACTACGACACGTCTGACCGGCTTTATTTCGAACCGCTGACACCGGAAGACGTTCTGGAAATCATCGATACCGAGCGATCGAACGGGACGCTGCACGGCGTCATCGTCCAGTTCGGCGGACAGACACCGCTCAAGCTGGCCGAACCGCTGGAAAAAGCAAAAGTGCCGATCCTCGGAACCTCTCCCGATGCGATCGATCTCGCCGAAGATCGCGATCGCTTCAAGAAACTACTTGACAAGCTCAAGCTGCTGCAGCCGGAGAACGGCATCGCCACATCGCCTGGTGCCGCGCGCGCAATCGCCGACGAGATCGGTTACCCCGTGGTGATCCGTCCTTCTTACGTGCTTGGCGGCCGCGCCATGGAAATCGTGCGCGACGGCGCGCAGCTCGACCGCTATGTCTCCAAGCTTGCTGGGGATCTCGACCGGCCCAGCGAACTGGTGGTGTCGAAGAAGAGCCCGCTGCTCATCGACCGTTACCTATCGGACGCCACTGAAGTTGACGTCGATTGTCTCTGCGACGGAACCGACACCTTCATTGCCGGCATCATGGAGCACATAGAAGAAGCCGGCATTCATTCCGGCGACAGCGCATGCGCTTTGCCACCGCATTCCCTGGACGACAAGACGATTGACGATCTCGAGCGGCAGACCCGCGCACTTGCCCTTGCCCTGAACGTCGGGGGCCTGATGAACGTGCAGTACGCGATCAAGGACGGCAAAATCTACGTGCTGGAGGTCAATCCGCGGGCGTCGCGAACGGTGCCTTTCGTCGCGAAGGTCATCGGCTTGCCCGTCGCCAAGATCGCGGCGCGAATCATGGCCGGTGAAAAGCTCAAAAGTTTCGGCTTGCAGCGTGTGCGGCCCAGGCACCGCGCCGTGAAGGAAGCCGTGTTCCCCTTCGCCCGCTTCCCAGGGGTCGATACCGTCCTCGGGCCCGAAATGAAATCGACCGGAGAAGTCATGGGCATCGACGGGTCGTTCGAGATAGCTTTCGCCAAGAGTCAGATCGGCGGAGGAACCAGCCTGCCGCGTAGCGGGACCGTGTTCGTATCCGTGAAGGACGAGGACAAACCGCGTATCCTTCCGGCCGTAAAGCTGCTGGCATCCCTCGGATTCAAGACTATCGCAACGTCGGGAACCCAACGATACCTATCGGAGCAAGGCGTCGAAACCGCAAAAATCAACAAGGTTTTGGAGGGCAGGCCGCACATCGTCGACGCGATCAAAAACGGCGGTGTTCAGCTGGTTTTCAATACCACCGAGGGGGCAGCAGCCCTTGCCGACAGCCGGTCTCTCCGCCATGCGGCCCTCTTGCATAAAGTGCCATACTACACCACTCTTTCAGGGGCCGTCGCCGCAGCGCAGGGCATAAAGGCTTACCTGGAGGGCGACCTCGAGGTGCACGCGCTGCAAAGCTACTACGGCGGCTCAGGCTGAGGGCCGTTCTGGCCAACCAGCCAGTCGACGGCACGAGTAAGGCCGAAAGGATACGGTCGCGGCATCAGGTGAGGCTGGCCGCGACGGGCTTTTTTGGCCGGCTCGTCACGGGTGACTCCGGATTTGCGGGAGACCGCGGCCGGAGTCGTATTACGAGTCGAATGAGCACGAGTGAGTTGAAAGGGCTTGGCGGCGTTAACGGTCGCTCAGGTTGTATCGGGCGCCCGCCAGGAGGAGATGAATCATGGAGAAGATTCCGATGACCGCGGACGGCTATGCTGCGCTCGAGAACGAGCTCAAGCATTGCCAGCAGGTTGAGCGGCCCCGGATCATTCAGCAGATCACGGATGCGCGCACGCACGGCGACTTGTCCGAGAATGCCGAGTACCACGCCGCCAAGGAGGCGCAATCCCTTAATGAAGGCCGCATTGCCGAGCTGGAAGATAAGCTCGCGCGAGCGGACGTCATCGATGTCTCGAAGCTATCGGGCGATACCATCACATTCGGTGCAACGGTCACCCTGATTGACGAGGACACGGATGAGAAGAAGGTCTGGCAGATTGTCGGCGAGCCGGAAGCGGACGCGAAGAAAGGCCGCATCTCAATTACGTCGCCGATCGCGCGAGCGCTAATCAACAAGAAAAAGGGCGAGACTGTCGAGGTCAATACCCCCGGAGGCGCCAAGGCCTATGAGATCAAGAAGATCGAGTGGAAGTAGAAATATCGCTCTACGCACCGGCGATTTCTCCGTGGACCACAACCGACTGCGGCGAAACGAAGATGCCGTGCAGGTGGCTACTTAACCCACAATTTTAGTGGCAGCACGCGCTGGTCGGCGCAAGTCATCAGCCCGCTGTAGAAATCAGTCCGCCTTCCGCTGAAGGTGCATTCCACACCCGCGAGAAACATTACCGCATTCAGCCGGGTCGAAGATTCTGCGAGTTGAAAGCGAATTTCTCCGGTCCTTTTCTCTGGACCATCCTGCGTGCAAATGCCGACGTGGGTCATCGTGAGCGGGCCCGAGTATTCGCCCGCACGGCCGCGAGATTGGTCTTCGACGGTCGCCAGCAATTCCCATTCGCCGAGTTCGCCGGCGTAGCCGAAGATTTCACGCGGAGCGGCGTTGGCTGCGCCCGCAAAGGCGGCCAACGCCGCGACCGACAGACCATATCGCATGGCAGTCCGCATCATTTGAGATGCGTGCGGGCGTCGGCTACCTCGGTGCGGCCCTCGTCGGCATTATCGGCAATCGAAACGATTTTGCGATAGTAGTCTTGAGCCTTGGCAGCATCTCCCGAGTTTTCGGCCGCCTTCGCCGCGCCCACATAGGCCGCAAGTCGGTTGGGCTCCTTTTTCAGCACTGCCTCGAATGCAACGACCGCATCCTTCGCGTGTCCGCGGGCGAGCAGCATCTCGCCGTAGAGCTCTCGCGCGGGCCTGGGCGCACCCGGCGTGACAGGATGTTTCTCGGTCCTGTCTTCGGCGTCGGCAGCTGCGCTCATCGCGGCGAGAGCTTCATCGTATTTGCCCTCCCCATAAAGCAACCACGCGGAAGCAATCTGCGATTGGATGTCGACTTGCTCGAACCAGTAGGCGTCCTTGCCGCGCAGCGCCTCACGCAATCCCAAGAGCTTGGCGATCTCGCTCTTGGCGGCTTCGGGGCTATTCGAGCGAGCCGCGCCGAGGGCTCGAGCAAAACGCGTGACCGCTTCTACCTGCGGCAAAAGAGTCGGACGGACCGGCAGCTCGGCTGCCGCTCTCCAATCTCCGCGATCGATCGCGTATCGCGCCGGAGATACGGCGAGTGCATACGGACCAACCAGGAATGTCTCCGTGAACCCCGACACTGTTGTCATCTCGTCGAGAACAGCCTTGGCGTTCTTATCCTGTCCAAGCTGCAGGTAGGCATAAACCTGATAGTCCATTGCGTGCAGCTGGTCGTGAAAGTCGGAGGCTTCTTTTGCGACGCGCTGCGCAACCTTGTTGGAATCGATCGATTCTTTCCAATAGCCGACGCGCGTGAAAATGTGTGACGGCATGTGTTGCGCGTGCGCTGCATCAGGCGCGATCTTGGCGTAGGCCCGAGCCGCGTTCAGGCCCTTCTCGGCGATCGGCGGATAGTCATAGAGGTGGATAAGATAGTGCGCGACGCCAGGGTGCCTCGGCTGACGCGCAAAGATTGGTTCCAGGATCGCAGCACCCTTGAGCTGGTTGGCATATGTCTTGTCGGCGGGTGATGCCGACGTATTGAGCGCCAAAGCATAATGGATCTGCGCTTCGTCATCGTCCGGATAGCGCTGCGCAAGCTTTTCCATTGCCTTGGCATAGGCTTGCGTGCGTGGCCGATGCCCAATCTTGTCATGATCGACATAGATCACTGCGAGCGCGTCGATATAGTCGCGCTCGCGCTGCGTCTTGGCGCCCACGCGCTGACCATTGGCGATCGCTGCTGCTCCTTCGACGAGATTTTTCGCCGGCGTGGGCACGTGCGGGTTCAGCAGCTTACTCAGCGCGATGCCCCAATAGGCGATGCCGCATGAGGGATCGGCCTTCAACACCGCTTCAAACTCGTGCTGCGATGCGCGATACCAAAAAGAATGCTGATAGAGCATCGCCCGGTCGAAGAGCTTCTGGGCCTCTGATTGGCAGGACGTCTCGAAATGCACCCGCCCCAGCTTTTGATCGTCGTCTTGCGCCTTCGCTGCCTGGCTTATCAAGATACCGGTGATCAGCGCGGCCGCTGCTGACATTCTCATCATGCGGAACTCCCGAACATTTGAGCGAAATTCTGGGTCGATGATCTCATCGCGGCTATGCGCTTTCCGCCTCGGTATGCAAAAAGCGCTGAATAGACTATTGTGCAGCGTGGACCCTCTTCGCCGAGAGGCGGGTCAATGACGAGACCAGAAGAGGCCGAAGTTTCGGAGTCCTCGGCGGTATTGCCGGCGGACCTCGTACGTGCGCTGAGCTGGCTGCGCAGTCATCTATCTGACCCGGTTCAACTCGACACGCTTGCACAGATCGCCGGTGTGCGGCCTCGCACACTGGAAACACATTTCAAGATCTTTCTCGGTACAACGCCGCTCGCTTGGGTACGACGCGCAAGACTCGCACGTGCTCGACAGCAATTGCTGAATGCCAGGCCGGAAGACACCGTAACGGAGATTGCACTCGCGAGCGGATTCAATCAGTTAGGCCGTTTTGCGGGCACCTATCGGAAAAGTTTTGGTGAACACCCGTCGACGACGATCGAGCGAACGCGACATTCGTGGCATCAAGATTTGGACTTCGACGAGGCTGCTCGCCTGACAATGAGCGCTTTGCCGCTGGCGTTCGCCGTTGCCCCAAAGCAGTGCAGCGAAGCCCTCGAGAGACTTAATCAGCCGCAGGAATTGGCGCCATCGTACGCGCTGCCGAAGGCCATCGCAGCATGGTGCTGGGGCCAACGCGCCGCGCATCACTTCAGCGCAACGCCTGACGCGGATCGAGTCAAAGCTCATCAACTCGCTGAACAGGCCGTCATGCTTGACCCAAACGACTCGATGACTCTGACTTTGAGCAGCGGTGCGCTCGTGCTGTTGCATCGTCTTGATGAAGCAGAGGGTCGGCTCGAGCGAGCGTTGGCGCTCGACCCGTGGCTCGCCTACGCGTGGATTCGTCGCGGCTGGATGTCGGCCTATTTAGGCGACAGCGACAGCGCACTCCGGGAATTGCGGACCGCACTGCATTTAATGCCATTCGAGCCATTGCGGCACATAGCCTTCATCGGGATGGGCTGCGCGCATTTTGTCGCCGCGAGATACACGCGGGCGGCACTTTGGGTGCAGGGTGGTGTCGGGGCTTCACCGGGCTCGTTCTGGGCCGAAAGAATTAAGGTTGCTTCTGCGGCGCTTGCGGGCGAGCAAAGCGAAGCCCGTAGATCGGCGCGCAAATTAATGCGCAAGGATCCGGACCTGACGGTCGCCGAGGCGCGGCAGGCATGGCCGTTCACGCCAGACTTCATGGCGCGTCTCGGCGATGGACTGGAGATTGCCGGCGTGCCGCGCGCCTGATCGCAGCTAGCCTTCCAGAGGCACCATCGCGGCATCTTTCGAGATGCGAAGCGTGAGCGAGGTCTTCACGTTGCGCACGTTCGGTGCCGCGGTCAGCTGCTCGACGAATGTCTGGAATGTCTTGAGATCGGGTGCCACGCATTTGAGCACAAAATCGATTTCACCCGACAGCATCCAGCACTCGCGCACAAGGGGCTGCGCCCTCACGAAATCCTCGAACTTGTTGAGATCGGCTTCCGCCTGGCTTGCCAGATGCACCATCGCGAAAACGGTCACTTCATAGCCGAGCTTCTTTTCATCGAGCAGCGCGCGGTAACCCTTGATGTAGCCCGCCTCTTCGAGCGCCCGCACCCGGCGCAGACACGGAGGCGCGGAGATGCCGACCCGGCTTGCCAGCTCCACATTTGTGATGCGGCCGTCATCTTGAAGCTCCTTCAAAATCTTGCGGTCGATCGCGTCCAGGCGGGCAGGCACCAAACGAACTCCAGAAAGCTGCTTGAATACTGGGTGCATTCATATCGCGAAATATTGTTTCGCGAAACAATCTTGCTCGGGATCGGCTGCCCTCTCGCGAACTGTGGGCGGTGTATTGCGTATCTTGCATAGCTCCGGCCGAAGCCATACATCGTCGGCAACGATCAAAAGCCGGCGCAGTCCGGCGACCTGGGCGAACAGCGCCCGATACGCCCATCCAGGGGGGCGCGACATATGGCAAAGACCACTCACGCGAAGGTGGTAATCGTCGGCTCGGGTCCGGCGGGATACACAGCGGCCATTTACGCGGCGCGAGCCATGCTCGAGCCGATCCTCATCCAGGGCGTGCAGCCCGGCGGTCAGCTCACCATTACGACGGACGTGGAGAACTATCCGGGCTTTGCCGAAGTGATCCAAGGACCGTGGCTGATGGAGCAGATGCAGGCGCAGGCCGATCACGTGGGCACGCGCATCGTTCTCGACCACGTCAACAAGGTTGATCTGTCGCAACGGCCATTCAGGCTTGTGTGCGACTCCGGCGACACTTACCTGGCCGATGCCCTGATTATCGCCACCGGCGCGCAGGCAAGATGGCTCGATCTGCCGTCCGAACAAAAGTTCAAGGGATACGGCGTTTCGGCCTGTGCAACCTGCGACGGATTCTTCTACCGCAACAAAGAAGTCATTGTGGTCGGTGGAGGAAACACCGCGGTCGAAGAGGCCCTGTTCCTCACCAACTTCGCTTCAAAAGTGTCTGTCGTGCATCGTCGGGATGCTTTCCGGGCCGAGAAGATCCTGCAGGATCGTCTGTTCAAGCATCCCAAGATCGAGGTCATCTGGGACACTGTCCTGGAAGACGTGACCGGCAGCGACAATCCGCTCAAAGTGAGCGGTGTCAAATTGAAGAACCTGAAGACCGGTGTCGTTACGGAGCGGCACGCGGATGGCGTGTTCATCGCCATCGGCCACCAGCCCGCATCGGAATTGTTTGTCGGGCAGCTTCAAATGAAGCCATCGGGATATATCGTGACCGCAGGCCATTCGACCGCAACCTCTGTGCCTGGAGTATTTGCCGCGGGAGATGTCACCGATGACATCTACCGGCAAGCGGTGACGGCTGCCGGACAAGGCTGCATGGCTGCGCTTGAGGCGGAAAAATTCCTGGCGGCGCACGAGCATCGCCGCGCGGCGGCGGAGTAATACATGGGCGCTCCCAGCACCTCTATGGATTGGGACAAGTTGAAGGTGTTTCACGCGGCCGCAGAGGCCGGCTCCTTCACCCATGCCGGCGAAAGGCTCGGACTGTCACAATCCGCTGTGTCGCGGCAGGTATCCGCGCTCGAGGCAGAATTGGCGGTCTCGCTCTTTCACCGTCATGCGCGCGGATTGATCCTCACCGAACAGGGTGAACTGCTTTATCGCACTGCGCATGAAGTCTTCATGAAGCTGGAAGCGGCTCGCACTAAACTGACCGACAGCCGTGAACGGCCCAATGGCGAACTGAAGGTCTCCACCACGCCGGGAATAGGCGTGCATTGGCTGACACCGCGACTCGGCGAGTTCCTCGATCTTTATCCTGATATCCACATCACGCTGATTACGACGGATGAGGAGCTGGACCTTGCGATGCGGGAAGCCGATGTGGCAATCCGTTTGCGTCAGCCGACTCAGCCCGATTTGATACAGCGGAAGCTGTTTTCCGTGCATTCGCATGCTTATGCGTCACCGGATTATTTGAAGCGATTCGGCACTCCCCGGACGCATGAGGATCTCGACAATCACCGCATCATTCTGCTCGGGGGCGGTGTGGTTCCGGCACATCTGCAGAATCGGCGCTGGCTGCTCGAAATCAGCCGCGATGGGAAAGGACCGCGCACGCCCGATTTGACCGTGAACAACGTACTCGGCGTATTGCGGGCGTGCCAGCGCGGGCTGGGCATTGCAATGCTGCCCGACTACTTGGTCGAGGAAAACGGCGGACTGGTTCAACTCTTCGGCGAAGCCGACACCCTCGCCATGGACGCGTATTTTGTCTATCCGGAAGAACTAAAGTCGGTTGCGCGCATTCAGGTGTTTCGCGATTTTCTCGTTGCGAACGCGCAGCGCTGGCATTTTTAGTCGGTTTCACAGCGGTAAAATGTAGCAGCGAGGCGAGGCGCGGAACGCGGTGACCGCATTTGGTCGGCTTCCCAACGATTTGCTGTTGCGGCATGGCTGGCATGCGAGTGTCGGCGTTGCCCGAACGGAGTTCGTTTCGCATAGTGTTGTCTCGCTGTTGCGCCGGATGCGTATCCTCCCAGAATCACCGGTGAACAGCATGTTCCCCTCTGGAAGTTGTTGTCGGCCCCCACGCCGACAATCCTGAACCGGGCCCTACAGGGGCCCGGTTTTTTTCGGACAATCAGAAAACGGGCTGGCCGGCAGACGCGGGCGCGTTGGTCGCAGCCGCTCATTGCGCGAAGGTCAACGTCAGGTCTGGCTGATTAGCAGCGCCGATAGTGATAGGCCGTATCAACGACTTCAGATGCCAGTGCAACGATTCGCTCGTGTTCTGGCGACAACTGACAAACCGGATCTGCGGCTCGCGCATTACCGGTAATCACGAATGCTTGACAGCGACAGCCACCGAAATCCTGATCGCGGCGCGAGCATGTTCGACACGGCTCTTCCATCCATTGATGGCCGCGGAAGGCGCAAAAAGCGGGTGAGTTGATCCAGATCTCGGCAAGCGGATGTTGGCGGACATTCCAGAACTCGAGCCCTGGTATGACTTCAGCAGCGTGACAGGGCAGCACCTTTCCAGAGGGCGTCACATTGAGCGATCGTCGGCCCCAACCGCCGACGCAAGCTTTCGGGAAGCGCGCGTGATAATCGGGCAGCACTGAGTCGATCACGATTCGTCCGTAATGTGCTGCACGGAGGCGATCGACCAAAGCGACGGCTTCTTCGACCTGTTCACGCCTGGGCATGAGTGCGGCGCGATTCCGCAGCGCCCAGCCGTAATACTGCGCATGGGCGATCTCGATTCGGTTTGCGCCAAGGGAAATCGCGAACTCGATCATCTGCTCGATGCGACTGATGTTTGCGCGGTGCACCACCATATTGATGGTCAAGGGCAGGCCAAGGCGGACGACCTCCCCCGCAATGGCGCGCTTGCGCTGGAAAGCGCCTTTGTATCCGGAGATATGATCTGCTGCTGACTCGCTGCTGTCCTGAATCGAAATCTGCACGTGGTCGAGCCCAGCAACGGCCAGCGCTGCCAAGACATCCGAGGTCAGCCCCACCGCCGATGTGATCAGATTGCTGTAGAGGCCGGCCTGGCGTGAGGCATCGACGATTTCAGGCAAATCGCGGCGCGCCGCCGGCTCGCCACCCGAGAGATGGACCTGTAGTATGCCCATCGCGGCAGCTTCCTGGAACACGCGCGCCCAGGTCGCGACATCGAGCTCGTCGTCTCGATTGTCCAACTCGAGCGGATTGGAACAATATGGACAGCCGAGTGGGCACCTGTGCGTGAGTTCGGCAAGCAGGCCGAGTGGCGCCGGCGGATCTGTCATCGTCTCAGGCATTGCCGGCCCGCGCTCCTATGATCGAGCTCGTTAGGAATCAGCGGTTCCGCTGTGCGCGGCGGATAGGCCGTTTTCTGCAGCAATTCATCGTAGTTCGAGCAACCTCTTTCCCGCGAGCGATTGCAGAAGAGCAATCACGTCCGCACGAATACGATCGCGTGGCGCATCGGCAAATGATTTCGAGAGATCCTCGATGATGGAATTCACCGTCAACTCCCCGGTGCATCGCCGTAGAATTTCCACCGTGATCGCGTTGGTCCTGAATACGCGTTCGGGCGCGAGCAGCACCCAGCTGCCCTGTCCCTCGCTATACGTCAGCCGCACGCCGTGCGGCAGCCGTGGACGCGCCGTATCCGTGATAGTTGTCGCCTCATCGACCATCACGAATCCTCCGGCATGAATGCACCCGGCGGAACATGCCTCGGCGGCACGTAGGCATGCTCGAGCGCATCAAGCATGGCCCACAGAATGTCGCATTTGAATTCAAGCGCGGCTAACGCCGCATGCTGCTGTTGCGGCGTATTTGCATTTCCCTTCACGTAGTTCAGCGCGAACTCGGCGTCACGCGCGGCCTGTGCCGGCCGCTGCTCGAAATAGCTCAATGTCTCACTGGTTATAAAGTCGTAGTTCGCCAGCATGGCCGCACTGCGGTCAGTGATGATCGCCGGTGAAAACAGTTCTGTCAGTGAAGACGCAACTGCTTCCAGTACTGTTTTCTCGCGGACAAAATTGACATACGCATCTACGGCGAACCGCGTAGCCGGCAAGATGCCCTTTAAGGACGTCACGTATTCGCGACGCAGTCCGATGCCATCCGTCAGTCTAAGCCATCGTGCGATGCCACCTTCGCCCTCACGGTCGCCGTCATGGTCCACCAGGCGCAATCGCCACTCTCGGCGGAATGCTGGGTCGTCGCACCGCGCGATGAGGCTCGCGTCTTTTATAGGGATCATTGCCTGGTAGTAGTATCGGTTGAGCGCCCAGGCCTGCACCTCTGCCTTCGTGCATTTTCCTGCGCGCAATCTCTCATGAAACGGGTGCAGGTGGTGATAGCGCCTTGCACCGACGTCGCGAATCGCTGCTTCCAATTCGGCCGCCGACATCAGCTTCACAGCACGATCTCCATGCCGTCCTCGGCAACTTGCCAGCCGGCAGCCTCGACCATGCGCCGCTGCGGAGAATCTTCGATCAGGATCGGATTAGTATTGTTGATATGAATGAGAATGCGACGGCCCGACAGGTCGGCAAGTGCCCGCAATGAGCCCTCGTCACCGTCGAGCGGCATGTGTCCCATGCGTCGAGCGGTCTTGTGACCCGTGCCGGCGTGAATCATTTCGTCGTCACGGAACAGCGTTCCGTCGTAGAGAACTGCATCGGCCGCACGCAAGCGTGCCCACATTGCTTCAGTAATCGCAGCTGCAGCGGGAACGATAACGAGACGGGCATCCCGATATCGCATTTCGATCCCGACGTTCGCAGGAGTGTCGGCGCTCGTCTCGGGATCATCCCCTTCGAGATACAGCGGTGGCTTGCCCGGGACGGTGAAAAGTATTGCATCGATTCCTCCTGCAAGCCGGAACACCCGCCCTGGATCGATCGTGCGACGCACCATCGCGGTCATGGCGCCAAACACGGCGTTCGCCGAAACAGCGGCGTGAGTGGCCCGTGTCGCGTAGAGGGTAAAGGGCGTGCTCTCACGCAGGCACAGCAATCCTGCAATCTGGTCGATTTCGCCTCCCGTAAGGACGACCGCCTTGATCGGACTGCTCCGTAACCCTTGCTGCGGCTGCAGTGACGGAATCGCGCGAATTTGGGTCCCCAGATCGGGCGAGGCGTTGATCAAGGTCCACTGACTGCCGTTCGCGGACACTGCGATTCCTGTCTGCGTCCGTGTTCGGACCCGCCGGTCACCGGCCCATGCCAGGGCACATGCCCGGCAGCGGCAATTCCACTGAGGAAATCCGCCCCCCGCCGCCGAGCCAAGGATAATGGCAGTCAGGCGCCTCATTGGAGGGGTCGCAGATGTCTCAAAAGCTTACATTTCCGCCGGCAAATAGCCGTTGATCTCAAGTCCAAGGCAGATTTCGACTAGAACCGGTGCAGTCCAAGACATGACATTTTTTCCTCTCGTGGCTTCAGTCGCCACATCAGACCCGCCTCGGAAAACGCCGCAGGCCATCTTCAGGTCCGTCCTGGCTGCT
Source organism: Pseudolabrys sp. (assembly GCA_035718275.1). GTDB lineage: Bacteria > Pseudomonadota > Alphaproteobacteria > Rhizobiales > Xanthobacteraceae > Pseudolabrys. Next base: position 78,726 of record DASTHI010000046.1, read on the forward strand.
CGGGCCAGAAGGATCCTGTGGCACTCACGGAAAAGTCATGCTTTCCCACGTGAAATTGTCGCCGGAATCGACTAACCGGTATGCCGTTGCTGCCGAGGGTATGAAACCCCGTGCAAAATAGCCACAGTTTTGAACTGATCATGCTCGGGTATTGGGAAAAACGTAACGGGCTATGGACTATCAGCTAAACTGACGCCGAGTCACGAGAGGGCATTCGGCTGCCCGCCCCGACATCCAGGAGAAAAAGTGGTGAAAAGTGCTCGATTCGAACGGCTGCTGGCATCAACCTCGGTAGCCCTCGTTTTGGCCCTATCTGCCCAGGCCAGCATGGCCCAGCAGAGCGACAAGTCGATTGAGGCGGCCGTGCCGATGCCGGATACCACTCTTCCGGCACCACTGACTCTCAAGGATATCCAGCGTCCGGCAAAAGACACCACGAACACTGGCGTGTCGGAAGCCCAGCAGAACATCACCAGCCCTGCAGCTGACCCGGTAAAGGCCGCCGCTTCTACACCTGCGGCGGAAGTTACGCTTGCCGACAAGCTTCGGGAGTTCATCGGCGGCCGTCAGTTCGATCGCATGGTGCCGCGAAAGGCCGAACGGGCCGGAATTGAGTCATTCTATGCGGCCCGCAATTACGCACCGCTCTGGATCAGCAACAACGGTCCAAACGAGCGCGCCAGTTCAGCCACCGCCTATCTGAGGCAGGCCGACAATGTCGGCCTCGATCCGAACGACTATCCCAGTCCGGATTTCAAATCAGCGGGGAACCTCGATAGCCTTGCGGAGGACGAGATCAGATTGACCGCTTCTGCGCTTACATTTGCTCGGCACGCGCAGATCGGCCGAATCCATTTCACCCGAGTTGCTGCCGACATCCAATATGAGCTCAACGCTCCGGATCCGGCAGCTGTGCTCGGCAAGCTCGCTGAGAGCAATGACGCCGCCAGCGTGCTCGACGGTTTCAATCCGCCTCAGGCCGGCTTCAAGGCCCTCCGGGCCAAGCTGGCAGAACTGCGGAAGGGTGCCGCTAGTCCTGAACCCAAAGCTGAGAGCAAGCCGCAGCGACCGCGCGTCCATATCGCGGAAGGAAAAATTCTTCGCCCCGGCATGAAGGATGTTCGCGTTGCTGCTTTGCGTAAACGGCTGGACGTTCCGGGCGACAAGGACAGTCAACTATACGACGATGCCGTCCGTGACGCGGTCAAGACTTTCCAGACGGAAAATGAACTCTCGGTCGACGGCAATCTCGGACCGAACACTGTGCGCGCGCTCAATGGCGAGCAAAAGGAAGCACACAGGGCTCCGGCTCATCCCATCGACACGGTCCTTGTGAATATGGAGCGCTGGCGGTGGTTGCCGCGCGATCTGGGCAATCCGCACGTGATCGTCAACGTGCCGGACTATACGCTTACGCTTTACAACGATGGTAAAGTCTACTGGCACACCAAGATCGTGGTTGGGAAGCCCAATCTCGCGACGCCGATGGTCAGTGCCGATATGAAATTCATAACGGTAAATCCGACCTGGAACGTGCCGCCGTCTATCATTGAGAAAGAATATCTTCCGGCCCTCGAGCAGGATCCGCTGGCGCTCGAACGAATCGGGCTCAAGCTGACGCAGGATGCGGATGGCACCATTCACATTTCACAGCCCCCCGGCGCTGGAAACGCGCTTGGCCGCATTCGCTTTAACTTCCCGAACAAGTTCCTCGTCTATCAGCACGACACGCCGGACAAGTATCTCTTCGCGCGAGAAAAGCGTGCGTATAGCCACGGCTGTATGCGGGTGCAAAATCCGCTCACATACGGCGAGAAGCTGCTGTCGTTGGTATTGCCGAAGGAGCGTTATACCGAAGCGCGCCTGGAGAGCATGTTCGGCGGCAACGAAATCAACATCAATTTCCCGAAGCCCATTCCCGTCCATCTCACCTATCAGACTGCATTCGTGGACGACTCCGGGAAGCTGCAGTTTCGTGAAGACGTTTATGGACGCGATGCGAAGATGATCGCGATCCTAAAGAGCAACGAGCGCAAGGTGGCTGATATCGCGATTGAACGGCCGCCGAACACGTCATCCAAGCCCGTCCGCATGCCGGTGGGCATGTATGGCGGCAACGGCGGGTACAGTTATGGCGGCGGGTCGAACTTTTTCGATTGGCTGTTTAGCGGCCCGCAGGGAGGCTCACGCCCCTATCCGCCGCGCCCGATCCCGACCTATCCGCGCAGCAATGGGAACGGCCGCTACAGTTCCCGCTGAGAGGGACCCGTTTAAACCGAAACGCCGGCGACAGCGCCGGCGTTTTTGTGAGTCCAATTGCGTCGCTACTTGCGGATGGTACAGGCGGGTGGACTCGAACCACCGACCTCTGGTTCCACAGACCAGCGCTCTAACCAACTGAGCTACGCCTGCGCATGGGGAGACGGGCGTTCAACTCCCGTCCACGTGGGCGGGAACCTAGGTGCCGATGATCTCTTTGGCAAGCGCTGTGTACGCAGCACGTCGATGAAAAAAGCCCGGACGTGCCCGGGCTTTCTCGTTCAGCGCACAATTTGGTTGGTCTCAGGCGGCATTCCTGAATCGTGCGCCGATACTCTCCTTGATCGGCTCGCAGGTCTCGATCGCAACCTTCTGCGCGTGCTCGGAAAGCTCCTTGCCCTGCGCGATCACGGCCTCGAATTGTGTGCGCAAGTATTTGCCGTAGAGCTCGACAACTTCGGAATATGACTTCGCGCCCGTCACTTCCGTCAGAAAATCGAAGGTTGTATCGGCATTCGTACGCGCGGCCTCAATCAATTTGCGGCCGTAGCTCGCATATCCCATCGTGGCTTTTGAACACGTATCTTCCAGTACTTCGGTCACCTGTTCGGCTGCGCTCTTGACCTTGTCATAGTTTTCTTTTGCGCGCGCCACGCCCTGCTCGGCGAATTCCCGCAAGGCTGTCGGGACCTCAAATGTTGGCCCCGTCAGCTTCATGATGGCAGCTTCGGAAGAGGTTGCTCCGGCAGCGGCGGCCGGTTTCCTGGTTTTGGAGGGAGCAGATGTGTTTTCACCCATAAATTTTGATCCGTTTTTGTAAGGCGCATTGTCGCCCGCGTGAAATCTGGTTTCCGAACAAGACCTGTCACTCTGAGGTCTGGGATCGGCAAACCGCTTGATATTCAAATATTCATATTTTCGACCGCATTGCAACAAAAATTGATGCGCTGCACAAATGTGCATGGATTCGAGATAGCTCGGTTCCATCAGGATCGCCACCGGCTCCATGCGCTCAAAGTACCGGTGATCGAGAGCCGCTACCGAAGCTTCCACTGGATTGCGCCCGCGGCTCGTGGACGTTGGTGACCGGCAGCCGTAATAAGGTTCATTGAATTTCCATGGCGGTCCTACGATGTCCGCTCCCGACCTTCAGGCTGGCTATCTGCGTGATCAGCGACTCGCCGCGCACGCACTCAGCCCAGCGCCCGTGTGGCTGTGGAGCCCGGACGGCCGACAGGTTCTCTGGGCAAATCCCAGTGGCGTCGCGGCTTTTCGTGCTGCATCTTTTGCAGAACTTTCCACACGCCGGTTCGACCCAGACCACAGAGCTTCGCTTCAAATTGTCCGCCTTGCAGCGAGCCTCCCGAGTCAGGGGAGCCCCAGGCTCGAGCGGTTGCGCGGCTTTGCCGGCGGTGTGGGAACCGCTTCGACTTGCCTTTGCTCCCGAATCGGGCTGACCGGCGGCAGTGAAGGCCTTCTCATCGTATCGGCCGAGCCCACACGATCGCAGCCAGACGTCTCCAAACAGGCCCGGCGATTACTCAACGACCTGCAAGCTCCGTCCGCGATCTTTACTGCCGAGGGAGATTTGATCGAAACTCAAGCGAGCGCGCGCGAGCAAATCGGCGGGCAAGCAAAACTCGCCGATATCGCGGGCGAAAAGCTTGCACGCGAAGCAAGGCTCAATGGCTTTGCGGAGGGCGACGTTCGGGCCGGACACGCGAGCGTGATCAGGCTCGGGACAGGCACTGCAGTTGCGCTGCTGGTCATCTTCGGCGCGCGCGCGCCGGCGCCTGCATCCGATCCTGCAAAAAATCCCATGAAAGCCGCGAGGACGCTCAAGGCAGGAGAGCCCGGCCCGCATCCACAACACCTGCCGTTCCGGTTCGTGTGGCAGACAGATGCCGAGACTCGCTTCACGCTTGCAAATACTGAATTTGCAGATTTGGTTGGATCGAATATCGCCGCGTTGCTTGGCCGCAACTGGACAGATCTTGCCGCCGCCCTGAAATTAGATCCGGAGAATCTGATCGCGGATGCTCTTGCTCGTCGCGAGACCTTCAGCGGGATCCCCGTATCCTGGCCAGTCGAGCGGGTCGCGGATGAACTGCTGCGCGTCGAGATGTCAGGGTTGCCCATATTCGACCGCGAGCGTCATTTCCAGGGTTTCCGCGGCTTCGGGATCTGCCGTCAGACCGAACTGATCGCGCGGCTGCGAAATGGTTCGCACGCGGCCGGCAATCAGACAGAAGTTGCGACGCTCGCGGCGGGCCTTCCAACTCCCAAGCTCGATCCGCGCGAACACAGCGCATTTCGTGAACTTGCCCGCGAACTCAGCGAGCGGTTGAAAAGGCCCACGCCGAGGGGCAGCCGACCGACGCCCGACGAACCTCCTCCCGCGCGCTTCGTAGCTCCGCCAAAGCCGCCACAGCCCGACAAAACCGCGCGTGACGCGCAGGAGAACCGGCCCATTTTCGACCGGTTGCCAATTGGCATTCTGATCTATCGGCTCAACAGTCTCATTTATGCCAATGAGGCATTTCTGGCATGGACGGGTCACGCAAGCCTCGACGAGTTGGCCGAAGCCGGTGGATTGGACAGCCTCTTCATCGAAGCGAGCGATAAACGATCAGACGGCCCCCCCGGATCGAAGTCACTGACCATCGCCCCCGTCGGTGGCAGCCGGCAGCCAGTCGAAGGACGGCTGTTCAGCGTCACATGGAATGAGGAAAGCGCGCTTGCGCTTGTGCTCAGCACGCAAGGGCTCGAAAGCCCGGGCGGTGCACCAGGTTCGGTTCACCAGTTCGAAAAAGAGAATCTTGAGCTCAAGGCGATCCTGGACACCGCGATGGATGGCGTGCTGATTTTGGATCGAACGGGGCGCATACTCTCTGCCAATCGGAGCGCGCAGGCACTTTTCGGCTACGAAGCACACGAGTTCGCTGAACTCACGATAGGCGATCTACTCGTTGCCGATGGACAATATGGCGTGCTCGAGCACGTGGAGCGGCTTGCACGCGAGGACAGCGCCGGCACTTTGCACGCGGGATTTGAAATGTCCGGGCGCGTGCAAAATGGCGGGCTTGTTCCGTTGCAGATTACAATCGGGCGGGTCGAGGATGGCGAAAAATTGTGCGCAGTGCTGCGCGACATTACGGCCTGGAAGCGCAATGAGCGTGAACTGATCGACGCGAAGCGGACGGCCGAGAAATCCGCAATGGAGAAGTCGGAATTTTTGGCGAAAATCAGCCATGAAATCCGAATCCCTCTGAACTCGATCATCGGTTTTTCAGAGGTGATGATGGAGGAGCGCTTTGGCCCACTCGGAAACGAGCGCTACCGCGACTATGTCGAGGACATCCACGCCTGCGGCGGGCACGTCATTGCGTTGCTTAACGAACTTCTCGATCTGTCCAAGATCGAGGCCGGAAAGCTCGATCTCAGCTTTGCCGGCGTCAATCTCAACGACTTGTTACAGCAATGCGTGGCGGTCATGCAGCAGCAGGCCAATCGACAGCGCGTCGTTATCCGCTTGGCGGTGCCCGCGAGTCTCCCCCAGGTCATCGCGGACGCGCGCTCAATGCGTCAGGTCACGCTCAATCTGATTTCGAATTCGCTGAAGCACACGGGTGCAGGCGGGCAGGTGATCGTTTCCACTGCGCAGACGGATGAACACGAAGTTGTCCTCAGGGTGCGCGACACCGGGCCGGGGATGACGGAGAAACAATTGCGGGCCGCACTTGAGCCATTTCGCGATATAGCGACAACCGCAGGGCGAAGCGTCAGTGATACCGGCTTCGGCCTGCCGATCACCAAGGCGCTCGCTGAGGCGAACCAGGCGCAATTCAGGATCCGCAGCGAAGTGGATCACGGAACCTTGGTCGAGATCATATTCCCGCCAGCGCGAGTGCTGGCGCAATAGGGGCGAAATCGCTAGGCTGTCGATATGAGCCGCGCGTTCCGTTGCCTCATTCTGGCGCTTGTCCTCGCGATCGTATCGCCCGCCGGGCATGTCCGCGCCGCCGAGTCTGTCGATCTGCTCCTGGTGCTAGCGTCCGACGTGTCGAGGAGCGTCGACAATCAGAAATTTCAGCTCCAGCGGGAAGGCTACGCCGCCGCACTCGGAAATCCCGAAGTGCTTGAGGCCATTCGATCAGGACGGCATGGTCGAATCGGGGTGCTTTTCCTGGAGTGGTCGGGATTCGGCAACCAGAAGGTCGTCATCGACTGGATGATGATCGATGGAGCGAATAGCGCTCAGACCTTTGGCGACCGACTGTTGGAGTCCCCTCGATCCTTTGCTGATCGCACGTCCATCAGTGGCGGAATTGACGCGGCCATAGCGCAGTTTTCACGCGCACCATTCACCGCGGCCCGGCGAACGATCGATGTTTCTGGGGATGGGACAAACAATGCCGGGCGCGACGTTGCTTTGGCGCGCGACGAAGCCCTCGCGGCCGGGATCACGATCAATGGTTTAGTGATTCTGAGCGATAGGCCATTGCCGTGGAATCCCGAGCACACAAACCCCGCGGGCGGGCTTACCAAATATTATCGGGACAACGTGATCGGTGGACCCGGCAGTTTCGTGATTGAGGCAAGCGATTTCGAATCTTTCGGCCAGGCCATAATCAAGAAGATGATCGCTGAAATCGCCGGGGCGACCCCACGGCAGCACACGACCTTGTTGCGTTAAGCTTGATTCCCCAGCCATGAAAGCGTCACAGACCCCGTCCATGGTTGGCCTGATCTGGGCCGATGCTATAACCCGTTCGCATCCGACGCCGAAACAACCGGAAACTCGCATTTGACAGCCGCCGCCGGCTTGAAACGCCTGGGTATAATACTGCTCGCCGCGGCTGCAGGCGGCCTTCTTGTGCTGACCATTGCCGGATATCTGATTTCGGCCGATTCCGTGCGCCAGCAAGTCCTCGGTGAGATCCGCAGCGTGACCGGCCTCGAACCGGCTTTGCGCGGAAAAGCCAAAGTCTCCTTGTTTCCGAGCGGAAGCGTCACCTTCGATGACGTCGTTCTTGGGGACCTTGCTCAACCAGCCTTGTCGGCCGAGAGGCTGACTGCCCGGCTGCGCTTCTTCCCGCTCCTTCTCGGCCGCGTGGAAATTGCCGACGTCTCGCTCGATCGGCCGCGTATCGCCATCGATCTGCAGCGCAATGGCCAATCGAATTGGTCAGCCCTCATCGATGGATTTATACGCAACCAAACGGGCTCCCAACGTCTCGCGGCATTCTCCGAAATGCGCATCGACGACGGGACGATCGTGATCACGGATCGGTCGCGGAATATTTCCGAAACGTTGACAGGCGTCGAATTCTCGCTGGCCTGGCCCTCGATCTCCAAGACATTCGGAGCGACGGGGCGCTTCATCTGGCGCGATGCACCAATAGATGCGAGCCTCACGCTCGCCGATCTGCCCTCTGCGCTCGCGGGTACCCGCACGGGCCTGAGACTGCGGATCGCCGGCGCGCCGATGAAGGCGGCCTTCGAAGGTGCAATCAGTTTCAAGCCCACGCTCAAAATTGAAGGAACGCTTGCCGCCGACTCTCCTTCACTGCGCAATGCATGGGTCTGGGCGGGGCAAAAGCCGTTGCCGGGCGGCGGCTTTCAGCGATTCGCCATCAAATCGCGAGCCAATGTAGTCGGCGGCACGATCAGCTTGTCGAGTGTGAATGTGGAGCTCGACGGCAATACTGCAGAAGGGGTGCTCACTTTTGCCACTGACGGGCGTCAGACCTTGCAGGGCACATTGGCCGCTGACACGCTCGACCTTACCCCCTATGTCTCGACCGTACGCCTGCTTACGGCCAACGACCGCTCGTGGAGCGACGGGCGCATCACGCTTGAGGGTCTTGCCGGGATTGAACTTGATCTGCGCCTCTCGGCAGCGAATGTCGTCATTTCGAATGCCAAGATCGGCCGCACGGCGGTCGCCGCAAACCTGCGGGGCGGACACCTGATGGTCACGGTCGGCGAAGCTCAGGCATATGGCGGCGTGATCAAAGGCTCTCTTGGCCTGTCCGAGCTTGACCATGGCGTCGACGTCAAATCGGAGCTGCAATTCACGGATGTCGACCTAGAGACGTGTCTCGGTCAGCTGTTCGGAATCCGCAGGCTCGAAGGAAAAGGCAACATCGGCGTAGCCGTCGAGGGCAGCGGAGACAGCGTGCTTGGTGTGACCCGCACGTTGAACGGATCCGCGACGCTTGTCGGATCGAACGGAGCTCTGGCCGGACTCAATGTCGAGCAGCTGCTCCGACGTCTTGAAAGGCGCCCTCTCTCGGGTGGGGGAGAATTCCGCACCGGCCGGACTCCCTATGAAAAGATCAAGGTCGGACTCAAGATCAACGAGGGTACGGTCAGTGTCGATGAGGTGACGATCGATGGCACGACCGTGAAACTGGCGCTTGCCGGCTCCGCATCCATTCCGGAGCGCGAACTCGATCTCAAGGGTACCGCCGCACTGGTCGCCCCGGCGCGTCCTGGTCTGCCGCCGTTCGAACTCCCCTTCATCGTGCAGGGCTCCTGGGATGACCCGATCATGCTCCCGGATCCGGAAGCACTGATCCGCCGCTCCGGAGCCGCCGCTCCCTTGCTCAATGCGATTCGGGAGCGCCGCGCACGCGATTCAGTTCGCTCAACGATCGAGCGATTGACCGGCGGGACGCCCGCGCCGGGCGCTCTTCCTGCCGCCGGGCAACCCGGCGTGTCCGAGCCCACAAAGACACCGGATTAGACGCAGAACCGGAGCGGCAGAGGATCACACAGGGTGATCCGTTTCAGACCGGAAGGCCCAATTCCGCAGCTTCACGTCGTCGGGCGCCGCTCTTTGTTATCAATGAGGAGACGATCGTGGCAATCGCCACGACAGCAATCATGATGGTGCATATCGCATTGATTTCAGGTTTCACGCCAAGTCGCACCTCCGAATAGATTCGGATGGGAAGCGTGGTCGCACCCGGACCGGTCGTGAAGCTTGCAATCACCAGATCATCGAGAGACAAAGAAAAGGCGAGCATCCAGCCGGCGGCAATTGCCGGTGCAATGAGCGGAAGCGTGATCGTCACGAAAGTCTTGAATGGCGGAGCTCCCAGGTCCATGGCGGCTTCTTCAAGGCTCCGATCGAATCCAATGAGGCGCGACTGAACGATTATCGTGACAAAACACATGGTCAACGTCGTATGCGCGATGACCACCGTCCAGAACCCGCGATCGATATTGATTGCTACAAAAAGGAGCAGCAGCGACAGCCCGGTAATGACTTCGGGCATAACCAGCGGAGCATAGATCATCCCCGAGAACAGAGCGCGACCACGAAAGCGGCCGTAACGAGTCAGCGCAATCGCGGCAAGGGTGCCGAGCACGGTTGCGGCCGTGGCTGAAATGAGGGCTACGCGCAGGCTGATCCACGCCGCCTGCAGTACGGCGCCGTCGCGCAGAAGCTGCCGATACCATTCGAGTGACCAGCCGCCCCATACCGTAACCAACCGCGAGGCATTGAACGAATAGATAACGAGAATCGCTATCGGCAGATAAAGAAAAGCCAGGCCAAGCGCGACTGACACAATGTTGAACAGGGAAGCGCCTCTCTTCACTGCCGCCCTCCTTCAAGACTGCGCTGCTGGAGGCGCTCATAGAACAGGATGGGCACCAGGAGGATGGCGAGAAGAGCGACCGCAATTGCAGACGCAACCGGCCAATCACGATTTGAAAAAAATTCCGTCCACAAGGTCTGACCGATCATCTGCGTCTCGGAGCCGCCAAGCAGATCGGGTATGACGAATTCGCCGACGATCGGAATGAACGAGAGCAACGCCCCGGCAGCGGCGCCCGGAAGCGACATTGGAACCGTGACCAGCCAGAAAGACTTCCATCGAGGGCATCCGAGATCGGCGGCCGCTTCAAGCAGCGATTCATCCATTTTTTCCAGGCTTGCGTAGAGCGGAAGCACCATGAACGGCAAATACGAATAGATCACGCCGATATAGATGGCCGTGTCGGTAGACAGCCATCCGACCGGAGAATCGATGATGTGCAGCCGCGTCAGCAAGCCATTAAGAAGACCATCGCGCTGCAGGATATTTATCCACGCGTAGACCCGGATGAGAAATGAAGTCCAGAACGGCAGTACAACTGCTATCACCAGCAGAGGACGCCACTCTTGGGGAGTACGCGCGATGCCATAGGCAATCGGATAGCCGATGAGCAACAGAACAAGAGTTGAAATGGCGGCAATCTCGAGACTCCTGAGATATGAAAACAGGTAGAGCAAATCCGATGAAAGCAGCCGGTATGAATCGAGCGTTAGTTGCGAGAAAAAACTTCTGATCCCTTCCCATCCGGCGGCAAAGTCGATCACGGGCAGGTAGGGCGGCTGCGCCAGCGCGGTCTGGGAGAAACTGATCTTCAGCACGAGAACAAACGGAGCCAGGAAAAAAACGGCAAGCCAAAGATATGGAGCGAGTAGGACGATCCGCCTGCCCCAGCCCTGCTCTGCCTTCCCATTGCGATTTTTCATTTCGTCAACACCACGCCAGCTTGCGGCGGCCAGGATAGCCACACCGTATTGCGTGGCTCGAACCTTGCTCTTGCGCGTGCGTCCACATTGGCGACGGCAACCTTCATTAGCGATCGGTCGGAGAGTCGCACCTTGTAGATCGAGACATCGCCTCGATAGCCGACTTCAAAGACCGTCCCCACGACCGCGTTGACATCTCCGCCTGGGCGATGCTCACTCATGGTGATTTTTTCTGGTCGCAAGGCGATCCACGCGGTCTGACCGGGCGCAATGTCGGTGTCAGAGACCCCGATTCGTCCCAGCGCTGTTGCCATCGCATCACGCGCTACCGCGCGCCCCTCGATGATCGTGACGTCGCCGATAAACTCGGCGACCCAGCGTGAGTTTGGCGATTCGTATATTTCCGCAGGGGGGCCGACCTGCACAATGCGGCCGCGATCCATAACGGCGATCCGATCGGCAACGATCATCGCTTCTTCCTGATCATGGGTCACGATGATGAAGGTCATGCCCAGCTTGCGTTGCACTTCCATCAATTCGAATTGCGTTTCAGCGCGCAGCTTCTTGTCCAGGGCGGCAAGGGGCTCGTCGAGCAGAAGCACGCGTGGCTGCTTGATCAGGGAGCGGGCCAATGCCACCCGCTGACGCTGACCGCCGGAAAGCTGCTGTATCCGCCGCTTTTCAAAACCTTGGAGACGCGTGAGCGTCAACATATCTCCCACCCGCTGCGAGATCTCCGCGCGACTCGCCCTATCCTGGCGAAGGCCGAACGCAATATTGCCCTCGACCGTGAGATGGGGAAAAAGCGCATAATTCTGGAACATCATGTTGATGGGCCGACGATGCGGCGGCACATCAACGATATCGTCGCCATCGAGGAGGATGCGTCCTTCGGTGGGCGTTTCGAAGCCTGCAAGCATGCGCAGGAGCGTCGTCTTGCCGCATCCGGAAGGCCCAAGCAGCGCGAAGAACTCACCCTGTGCAATGTCGAGCGTAAGCGATTCAACCGCGGTAAACGAGCCAAAGCGCTTCGTGACCGTGTCGAAACGGACAAGCATAGGCGTGTTGTCGGTGGCGACAGACTCTCGTTTTTCCTCACTCATCATCTTTCAACTTGCAAACCTGTAACTGGACGCAAAGCACACGGCCGTTCGTTCCATGTGCTAACTCGGACGGGCAGTCAAAGTGCGCCGTACTGCGTCTTTCCATGCCAGATACTTTTGAGTGCGGCGCTTGTCACCCATGCGGGGCTCAAAACGACGATCGACTTGCCATCGCAGGAAAAACTCGCTTGGATCGGGACAAACTCCCGCGGCATAGCCGGCGAGATACGCCGCACCAAGCGCCGTCGTTTCCGGAACGGCCGGCCGATCCACTGCGCATGCGAGCATATCGGCCAGAAATTGCATGGTGAAATCGCTGGCGCTCATTCCGCCATCCACCCGCATCACCGTTCCGGATTCATGAGCCGCCGGCCAGTCGGCATGCATCGCCTCGAGCAACTCTCGGGTCTGATACCCGACAGCCTCGAGCGCGGCGCGAGCAATTTCAGGCGCCCCTGAGCTGCGGGTCAGTCCGAGAATGGCTGCGAGGGCTTCGGCATCCCAATACGGCGCGCCGAGACCGACGAAGGCGGGGACGAGATATACCTGGGCGGCTGGATCGGCCCTCATCGCCAGTTCGTCGGCATCCGAATACGCAGAGATGATCTTCAGCCCATCCCGCAACCATTGCACCGAAGCTCCCGCAACGAAGATAGCGCCTTCGAGAGCAAAGGTGCGCTTGCCATCGAGCTGATAGGCGATGGTTGTGAGAAGGCGATTCCGCGAGGTGACGCGCTCTGAGCCGGTGTTGAGGAGGGCGAAACAGCCGGTGCCGATCGTCGACTTCACCATTCCAGGCCGAAAACAGCATTGCCCCACGGTGGCCGCCTGCTGGTCTCCGGCGACACCCAGAATCGGAATCGACCCGCCAAACAGGCCGGGCGCGGTGTGCCCGAAGTCCCCGGCACAGTCGCGGACCTCGGGCAGCAATTCCCAAGGGACTCCAAACATTCTGCACAGCTCGGGATCCCAATCGCCCGTCCCGATGTCGAAAAGCAACGTGCGGCAAGCATTCGTCGCATCGGTTACGTGCATCTTCCCTTCGGTGAGCCGCCACAACAGAAAGGAATCAACTGTGCCGAATGCAAGTTTTCCGGCTGCCGCTGCGGCGCGGGCGCCGTCCACCCGGTCAAGCAACCAGGCAATTTTTGTGGCGGAAAAGTACGGATCGAGCAACAGGCCGGTTTTGCGGATGATGTCAGGCTCATAACCTGCCCGCCGAAGTGACTCGCACAGCTGACTCGTACGACGATCCTGCCAGACGATCGCATTGTGTATCGGCCGGCCGGATTGACGGTCCCAGAGCACCGTGGTTTCGCGCTGATTCGTAATCCCGATGCCGGCAACATCTTGTGCGGCCAAACCCAGCTCGGTCATGACCGAACCGACGGTCGCGACAACCGCTGTCCAGATATCCTCGGGATCGTGTTCGACCTGCCCGGGTCCCGGATAGATCTGGCGCAGTTCGCGTCGGCTCGTTGCAAGCGGCCGCAGCTCCGTATCGAATGCTATTGCACGTGTCGATGTCGTGCCCTGATCGATGGCAATGAGAGCGGATGGCAATTGAGTGATCCAATATGCGGAGGCCGAGGGGAGGGTCGCACCATAAGCGTGGTGAAGGTTTATCGGAAGACTTCAGCGAACATGGGCGGGCTTCAGCGCCGCGATACAACGATCGATTGCTGCTACCTCTTCGGCGGTGGCAACGAGGCCGAGTTTGCTCCGCCGCCAGAGAACATCTTCGGCCGTCTGGGCCCATTCAGTTTCCACAAGGTACCGGACTTCGGCTTCCGTAAGCCCGCCAGCAAATCGTTGACCGAGGTCGGAAAACTTGCGTGCATCTCCGAGAAACCGTTCGGCTCGAAGTCCGTAGCTGCGAATCAGGCGATCGGCGTGCGCTGGAGAGAGAAACGGCCATCGCCGAATGGCATCGCCGACCTGCACATCCAAAGCGGCGGGAGAAAACTCGCCGCCGGGAAGCCGCGAGTCTGCCGTCCAGCGAGGCCGGGCCTGAAAATACTTTCCGATACGGTGCATGGCTGCGTCGGCCAATTTCCGGTGAGTGGTAATCTTGCCGCCATACACGGTGAGCAACGGGGCCTCGCCTGCGCGCTCGTCCAGCATCAGTTCGTAGTCTCGAGTGACGTCTTCCGGCCGCCCGGCACCATCATCGTATAGCGCGCGCACGCCCGAAAAGGACCAGACGAGTTCATCGGGCGTGACGACTTCCCGGAAATATGCGTTCACGACATTGCAAAGATAGTCGATTTCGCTCCCTTCTGGAGCAAGCGCGTTCAGATCGCCGACAAAGTTGCGATCGGTTGTGCCGATCAGCGTGAAATCATGCGCGAACGGCAAAACAAAGACCACGCGCCGATCCTGCGCCTGTAGAATGTATCCGTGCTCGTGCGCGAATCGCCTGCGCACGACGATATGACTGCCCTTGATGAGCCTGGCCGGGCGCCGCAACGGCTGACGGATGACATTGTCGGCCACCTCCCCGATCCACGGACCTGCCGCATTGACCAGCACGCGCGCAGTTTTCACCTGGCGACGCCCGTGCGTGTTGAGCACGAGCTCCCATTCTCCGCGCCTTTCCGCTCGCAGACAGCGGGTCCGCGTGCGAATGACAGCGCCACGTTCCGCGGCATCCAACGCGTTAAGGACGACCAATCGCGAATCGTCGACCCAGCAGTCCGAGTATTCGAAGCCATAGCGATATTCCCGCTTCAAAGGCTCGCCTACCGGATGATGCGTCAGATCCACGGTACGGGATGGCGGCAGCAATTTTCTCGCGCCGAGCAGATCATAGAGAACCAGGCCCACCCGAAGCATCAAAGGCGAACGTAACCCGGGTGCTGCCGGCAGCATGAGGCGCATCGGCCGGACAAGGTGCGGCGCCATCCGAAGGAGCACCTCGCGTTCGCGCAGGGCCTCGCGAACAAGGCGAAAGGCGCCATGCTCCAGATATCGTAGACCTCCGTGGATCAGCTTGCTGGAGGCGGACGATGTACCCGAACCGAGATCATTCATTTCAACGAGCAGCACGCGAACGCCGCGTCCCGCCGCGTCTCGGGCGAGACCCGTCCCATTGATTCCGCCGCCGATAATGGCGAGGTCGAAGTCTGCCATTGCGTGCTCGATTCGCTTTTCTTGCAGGATGGGTGGCTTACGCTGCATGCTCAAGAAGAGGCCGCGCAATAGGCCGGGTTTTTGGCGATAAAATTGCTTTGCGATTGAAAAAATACGCTTGAAATATCATATGAACGGCAGCTGCTCCTGCATTTTCGGTATTCCCAAACCCGCAAGCCAATGCCCTCACCCCGCCTGCTTGTTGTGGAAGGCAATTCACCCCAGACCATGGCGGAGCACGTCGCGGTCGGCGGCATCGTTGCCAGCAAAGGCTATTCGGACCTGCTACGTGAAATCCTTCCGGGAGCAGTGGTCGACATCTGCTACCCCGGTGACCCATCCGCCTTGCTTCCAGACGGGTCCTCTCTCGAGGGCTATGACGGGATCGCCATCACTGGTTCGGGCCTTCATGTTTACAATCTCGACCCCGAGGTCACGCGACAGGTTGAGCTAGTGCGGGCGGCGCTCGGGACCGGCACTCCCTTGTTCGGCTCGTGCTGGGGTTTGCAGGTAATTACTGTTGCCGCCGGCGGTGCCGTGCGCAAGAATCCGAACGGTCGGGAGATCGGGTTCGGCCGCGGAATCCGGCTTACCAGCGAAGGACGCAAGCACCCCATGTATGTGGGCAAGCTTGATGTCTTCAATGCACCGACAGTCCATCTTGACGAAGTGGCGACGATCGCCCCCGGCACTTCGGTTCTCGCCAGCAATGCCATTTCAGACGTACAGAGCGCGGAAATTCGGACTAACGGATCTGTCGCTTGGGCAGTGCAGTATCATCCGGAATATCCGTTGCGAGAAATCGCTGCAATCGTGCGCCGCATAGGGCCCCGTTTGATCAATGAAGGCTTTTTTGCTGATCAGGCCGACATCAAGAGCTTCGCTCAGGATCTGGACGCACTCGATCGGGATCCGGATTGCAAGCGGCTGGCCTGGAGGCATGGCGTAAGCAAAAATGTCCTCGACAAGAAAATGCGGATCAAGGAAGTCTCCAACTGGGTAGAATTTCAAGTGCTGCCGACACGGGCGAAGCGAGGGCGTGGCTGATGACGGTCTTCTTTCCACAAGAGCAGCGTAGGCATCATCGCCGGCGTTCATAGGCGAGAGGTCGAATGCACTTTTCCGGCAAGCATGTGGTCATCACCGGCGGCACGGGTGCGCTAGGCACTGCCGTCGTCAATGCGCTGGTTGGCGCGGGGGCGCTTTGCACCGTACCATACGTGCACGAAGACAGTGCTCGGACCTCGATGCTTCGGGATCAGCCCAATGTAAAGCTGGTCAAGATCGGCAGCCTTGCCGACGAAGGTGACGTGGCGAAGGTGTACTCGCCATCATCGTTGCCGCTTTGGGCTTCGATCCACATTGCCGGCGGTTTCGCGGCAGGCAAAATTACCGAGATCGATAAGCACGCCCTGATGGCGCAGATCGACACCAATCTCACCTCGTGCTTTCTCTGTTGCCGGGCCGCAGTGAGATCGATGGTTGGGAAAGAAGGCGGCCGTATCGTCAATGTGGCCGCTCGCCCCGCGCTCGAATGGCGAAATGGAGCCGGAATGACGGCCTACGCCGTGGCCAAGGCCGGCGTGGCAGCTCTCACCGCCGCGCTCGCCCAAGAAGTCGCGACCAACCATATCCTTGTCAACGCGGTGGCGCCATCGATCATGGATACTCCGGCCAATCGGAGCGCGATGCCTAAGGCGAATTACGACGCGTGGCCAAAAGTCGACGAGGTCGCCACAACAATCCTGTTTCTCGCATCGCCGGACAACAAGGTCACGCGCGGCGCAGTCGTTCCGGTTTACGGCAGATCATAGCCTCCGCCGGGTCAGCCCGCGATCGGCACCAATTCGAGCGGCGGTCGAAGCAGTCGCTGTACTGCGTTGGAGGCAACGACCGTCCGCCCTTCCGCGTAGGCTTCATGATTCTTTTCGATCTCAGCCGGATCGTAAAGGTAATTCACCATCAGTCCGTATGCCTGACTCATGGCGCGTTCGGAAGTATCAGCCAGCCAATTGATGCGCTCAAGTCGGGCGCCGTTTCCGAGATGGAAGCGGGCCACTGGGTCAATCGGCAGGCCGCGCTCGTTGCGCACGCGGAGGAAGTAGCATGCTGCGGCCCGCATCACTGCATCCCGCAATGGCCCGACCGACTCCTCCTCGCGCCACCACTCCGGCTGGTCGAGCGCGGACAGAACGGCTTTGTCAGTATCGGTGAGCACGGTCGACGTTTCGGCGGAGCGCTCGCGCTTCAGCCATGTGGCAAAACCAGGCACTGGCGACAGCGTGACGAAAGTGGACAGGGTCGGTATTTCGCGACTCACTTCCTCCACAACCTGCTTGATCAGGAAATTCCCGAACGACACGCCGGCAAGACCTCGCTGGCAATTCGAGATCGAATAAAAGGTTGCCGTTCGCCTTTTATCGGCTTCGGTCGTCTCGCGATTTTTCGCCAGGATCGGCATGATGGCACCGGGAATATCGCGAGTCAGCGCCACTTCAACGAATATCAACGGCTCGTCCACGAGTGCCGGATGAAAGAAGGCGTAGCACCGGCGATCAGGCGGATCGATGCGGCGACGAAGATCGTCCCAGTCATGAATTTCGTGCACGGCTTCGTAGCGGATGATCTTCTCCAGCACGATGGCTGGTGTGGACCAGTCGATCCTGCGCAGAACGAGAAAACCGCGATTAAACCATGATGAAAACAGGTGCACGAAATCGGCGTCGACTGCACGCAGATCGCTCCGGTGATCGAGAGAGTCCATCACCTGCTCGCGCATCCGCACCAGCGCTGCAGTACCTCCGGGTGCAAGGTTCAGGCGGCGGAAGAGTTCCTGACGACGCGGCTCGGAAGCTGCGTGCACTTCGGCAGCAGCCGTTTCGGAAGGATTGGCGCGCCATGATTCGATCGCGCGTTCCAGGCGCGCGGCGTCGATACCAAATCGCTGCGCCAGGGCTTCGAAAAAAGCGATGCGCGGCCCTGTCGTCAGCGACGCATAACGGGTCAGAATCTCACGTGCCAGAGCCACGCCCGAGGCTTCACCTCGGCCGGACAGCAGATCTTCGCATAACTCGACCAGGCTTTCGGAACGGGCCGATGCCTCCCCCCTTCTGTCCCGGGCAAGCAAGGCACGACCGCGATCGGAAATCGCCTGCAGCAGCTCTCCCAAAAATGAGGTGTTCATCTCGACCCTGGCGCAACGCCCATGAGATAGTTCGGCAGCCATGTGGCGATTTCGGGAAAGATACACAAGATCACGATCGCCAGCATCATGCAGATCACATAGGGTAAAGTGCCCCACATCACCTTGGCGAGAGGCACGTCCGGCGCGATTGCGTTAACGATATATATGTTTAACCCCACCGGCGGATGTATGAGCCCGATTTCCATATTGATGGTCAGGATCACTCCGAACCAAACCGGGTCAAATCCCGCCGCAGTTATGATCGGCAACAGGATCGGGCTGGTCATCAGGATGATGGCGGCCGGTGGAATGAAAAACCCGCATACCAGCAAGAAGATGTTGATGAGGAACATCAGGGCCCATTTGTTGGCGTGCATGTCGGCGATCGCCTGCGCCAGCGTTTGGGTGAGATAAAGAGAGGTGAGCATGTACCCGAACAGGACGGCCGTCGCGATGATGGTCAGGATCATCACGGATTCGCGCATCGTATCGCGCAGAATCAGCCAGACCTGTTCCGCCTTCCAAAGGCGATAGATCAGAATCGCCAGAAAGAGACATAAAGCCGCGCCCACGCCGGCCGCTTCCGACGGTGTCGTAACGCCGCCGTACAATGCATACATCACGCCAACAATGATGAAGACGAATGGTGCGATCTTCGGCACCGATTGGAATTTTTCCTTCCAAGTGTAGCGAAAATCGATGGCGTGCGAGCGGAACCCGCGCTTCCAGATGATGAATATCGTCCACAATATGAACATGCCCGTCAGCATGAGGCCGGGCATCACGCCGGCGATAAATAACCGTCCGATCGAGGTTTCGGTCGCGATTCCATAAAGGATGAAGGTAACCGACGGCGGGATCAGAATGCCGAGGGTGCCGCCTGCGCAGATTGAGCCCGTGGCCACATCGTCGGGGTAGCCGCGACGCCGCATTTCAGGAATTCCCATCTTGCCGATGGCGGCGCAGCAGGCCGGCGAGGATCCGGTGAGCGCGGCGAAAATGGCGCACGCGCCGATGTTGGAAATGACCAGACCGCCAGGCAGGCGATAAAGCCAGCGGTCGAGTGCCTCGTAGAGATCCTTCCCGGCAGGAGACGAGCCGATGGCCGCACCCATCATCACGAACATGGGGATGGCGACGAGCGTGAACTCATCGAGCCCCGACCAGAACGTCTCCGCGACGACATTGAGCGAGTCGAATCCCTGAAACAGAACCAGGAAAGCGATCGCAATCGCGCCAAGGCCGAAGGCGACCGGTATTCCGGATATCAGCATCAGGAGGGTCACAACGAGGACGATCCCCCCTTGGGTGGTGGGCGTCATGGCGCATCACCCAGAGCTTCGCGGGCGAGTGCGCGCGCTACTTCTTCCGCGTCCTGCTGGTCTCGAATCCCGAATGGCGCCGCCCGTCCTGTCAGCAAGGCGAGCGTCTCAGCCACATATTGCAGGAGGAGCAATCCGAGTCCGACCGGCATTGAAAGATAGGGAATCCAAAGCCGTGCGCGCCACACGGTGTTTGAAAGCCAGTTATTGGAATAGGCCTCGTACCAGTAGGCAGTACAGAGAACGAAAATCACCAGACAGAATGCGAGCGCCAGCAAGTTGGTGCCAAGAGCAAGCCAGAAGCGAAAGCGCGGCCCGGCGTGCAACGGCAGAATGTCCACATTGACGTGTCCGCGCGTCATGAGGACGTAGGCGCTGCCCACGAAAGTTGCTCCGACAATGCAGTAGGTGACAACGTCGATCTGCCAGATCGTCGTAAGGTTCAGGATATAACGCTCCACGACGATGTCGCAGATCACTAAAACGGCGATGGCAATGAGAAATGCCGCAACCACACCGGCGACTTGCGACAGAAAGGTCACAGCCCGAATGTAGATATCCATGGGCCTATCGTTTTTGTTTTCCGAAGAAATGCGCGCATCGCAATGCGCGGTGGAATGGCAGGCCGGCGAGCCGCGGGCCCGCCGGCCGCGTTGTTTGGCTATTTCACTGCAAGCGCTTCATCGATCAGTTTCTGCCCGTTGGGCACTTCCTTGGCGAACTTGGCGTAGGAACTCTTCTTCGCCACTTCGAGCCATGCCTTGTAATCATCGTCAGAGAGCGTGACGACCTTGACCTTGTGGTCCTCGAAAGCCTTGATGGATTCCTGGTTTACGGCTTCTGCCTTACCTTCATAGTAGGCCTGCGCTTTCTTGCCGGCCGCAATCAGGGCATCCTTCTGCTGCTTGCTCAGCTTGTCGAAGCTCTTCTTCGACATAAGCACCGGCTCGTACATGAACCACAGGGCATTGTTGCCCGGCGCAGTAAGGCAGTCGGTCACCTCATACAGCCGCATCGACTGGAACGTGCCAAGGCTCGTATCGGTGCCGTTCACGACACCGCTCTGGAACGCATTGTAGATTTCGTTCGATGGCGGGCTGACAATGCTTGCACCAGCGGTTTCCCACATTCCCGCAAACGTCGGACCAGCGGAACGGAATTTTCGCCCTTTCATGTCCTCGGGCTTCACGATGCAACCACCCTTGGCTGCCATCCCGCCGGCGAACCAGGCGTCGGAGAGCACGATGACGCCGTGCTTTTCGATTTCGGCGCGTATGTCCTTCATGAATTGCGAATCGTTGACCCGCTTCGCGCGTTCCTGACTCCGGATCAATCCCGGCATCAGCGTGGCGCTGAAGGTACGCACCTTGCCGCTGGCGTAGTCGAGCGGAAACAGCGAGAGGTCGAGCTGGCCATTCACCATGGCGTTCCACTGATCGTTGGGCTTGAACAGCGAAGCGCCCGGATACACCTGGATGTCGAGACCGACATTGGCGGCCTTAACTTCCTTCGCGATCATCTGCACCATGTCGTCGCGGACGTCCCCCTTGCCGCCCGGGAACTGGTGGGATGCCTTCATCGTAACCTGCGCGTGCGCCGACGCCGAGAAAACGACGGCCGCAGCGGCACTGACAAGCAATATCGAGAGTCTTTTCATCGTGTAGTCCTCCATGGGGTTCTTTTTCCGGCAAATGCCGCCGCCTCTGATCGGCGCCGAAACAATAGCCAAAATTTTCCCCTTGCACGCAACTTCACATTACCCGCCGAGCTGGCCAAGCACCATAGGTCCGACGGCAAAAGGCCGCCATAACCTTCGATAACAAAATGGAAATTGCCTCTATAGTCAGTTTACCTTGATGCCTCTATAAAACCCCGCATTACGCTCTTCCTTGGAGTCTTCTCACATGCCGAAGCCATTGGCGGGCCTCCGCGTCCTCGAACTTGCCCGCATCCTTGCTGGTCCCTGGGCTGGTCAAATCCTCGCCGACCTCGGTGCCGACGTCATCAAAGTCGAGCGCAAAGGATCGGGAGACGACACGCGCGTCTGGGGACCGCCCTTCGTGGAGGGTATCGACGGCAGCCACATCGGTTCGGCCTATTTTCATGCGGCGAACCGGGGTAAACGGTCGATAGAGCTCGACTTTGAAGGCGCTGACGGCCAGCGCATCGTTCGCAAGCTCGCATCGCGTTCGGACGTGCTGATTGAAAATTTCAAGGTCGGCGGGCTGTCCAAATTCGGACTGGACTACAAGAGCATCGCGCCTGATTGCCCCAGACTGATCTATTGCTCAGTGACCGGTTTCGGTCAGGACGGTCCCTATGCCAAGCGCGCCGGCTACGATCTCATGGCGCAGGGGATGGGAGGCATCATGGATTTGACCGGAATGCCCGACGGCGAGCCGACTCGCATTGGCATCCCGGTTTCCGATATTTTCACCGGCGTCTATTCGGTAGTCGGGATTCTCGCCGCGCTGGCGCAGCGCGAGAAGACAGGCAAGGGCTGCTATGTCGATACGGCACTCGTCGATTCGACGGTTGGCGTTCTTTCCAACCAAGCCATGAACTATCTCGTTTCTGGAAATGTGCCGAAGCGCATCGGAAACGCGCACGCAAACATCGTCCCCTACCAGGTATTCCCTGTTGCCGATGGTCACGTGATCGTCGCAACAGGCAACGACAATCAGTATGTGAAGTTCTGCAACGTCCTTGGCGCTCCCGAGCTGGCGCAGAATCCCGCCTACAAAGATAACGTCGGCAGGCTCAAGCATCGCGAGGAGCTGGTGGGGAAACTGTCGCGATTGACTGCGCAGATGAAGCGCGGCGAGCTGCTCGAAAAGCTCGAAATGCAGCAGGTGCCGGCAGGTCCGATCAACGACCTGCAGCAAGTCTTCAATGATCCGCAGGTGATCCACCGGGGCATGAAGCTCTCGCTCAGGAGTCGAGCCGCCAAAGGGGGCTCGATCCCAGGCGTGCGGACGCCGATCGTCATCGACGGCTGGAAGGCGGCATCAGAGAATCCCGCTCCATTGCTCGGTGAGCACACCGCCGAAATCCTGCGCGAGATCGGGGAATGATCGGCGCCTGACGTCAAGTCACCGCGGTCGGCGCAAGCTCTTCGATGTCGGTCACGATATCCAGGACTGCGGGGCGCTTGGCCGCCACCGCGCTGGCAAGCGCTGGGGCGATGTCGATGGGTTTTTCGACCCGGATGCCGAGAGCGCCCATGTCCTCTGCCAGTCTGGCGAAATCCATTTTGTTGTAGGTCCACAGTTCGCGCGCCTTAGCCGTCTGTTCACCGCCATATGCGCGATCGAACCCGCGCTTGGATTGGTTGCCGCCGCCGTTATTGTTGACGATAGTCACGGACGCGATGTTCCAGCGGACGGCCGTTTCGACTTCTGCGATGTGATACCAGAAGCCGGCATCGCCAGTGAAAACGACGACGGGACGATCCGGACACGCCGCCTTTGCCCCGATGCCGGCGGGAAAGGCCCACCCAAGATGTCCGGCGCTGCGCATGTAGCTCTGTGAGGGCGTACGAAGGTCGTACATGCCGCCCATCCACATCCCCGCATGGCCGGTGTCGGCCACCACGATCGCGTCATCGGGCATATGCTTCGTCAATTCGCTGCAAATGCGTGCCGGATGAATTGGGATATTGTCGGATTCGAGCATGGCCCGGTATTTCGCATACCACTCGGTGCGCAACGCGGTGACTTCCCGGATCCAGGCGGCACGTCTCGCGGCGGTCGACTTGTCGATCTGCCCCAGCATCCGCACAAGGACGTTCTTCGCATCGCCCAGCACGCTTGCTTGCAGCGGATAGTTTCGCCCCAGCGCCTCGGGGTCGATATCGATCTGAATCGCCGGCGTGCCGATAGGCGGAACGGCCCAGAAATGCGTCGTCATGCCGCCTGTCTCGGTGCCGATGAAGCAGACGAGGTCCGCCGTGTTGACGGCCCGGTTGGCGCATTCACGTGAATAAGTGCCGACAACTCCCACCGACAGCGCGTGTGTGCCGGGTATCACGTCCTTGCCGTTGAGCGAGGTTGCAACCGGTATCTGGAGCGCTTCAGCAAGCGCGACGAGTTCCTTTCCCGCGCCTGATATGCGAGCACCTCCACCGGCAACGATGATCGGCCGCTGCGACCTCTGCAGCAATTCGAGTGCCGCCTTCACATGCGCCGCTTCGGGCTCCGGCCGGAACGGCGGAATGCGGGAGAATTGCGGCTCGACGAGCGGCTCCATCTCCGCCTCCTCAATGTCGATTTGGCCTTCGTTGCCGCGAAACTGGAGGTGGACCGGGCCCGGCGCGCCGGTTGTTGCCGTGCGAAATGCCTGACGCAGCATGTCCGGAATACGAGAGACGTCGTCGACGGTCACATTCAACTTGGTGACAGGCTCGAATGCCGGAATGTCGTCGACCTCCTGGTACACTCTTCGAAACTTCGTTTTCGGATCGCGCCCCCCCGTCATCGCGATCACCGGAGAATGAGCAAGACAGGCGTCGCGCAGCCCGGCGGCAAGATTGAGAGCACCGATCACCTGCGCCATGCACACGCCGGGCTTTCCTGACGCTCGAGCGTAGCCGTCAGCCATGTACGCCGCCGATTTTTCGCCATGGCAATGCACGCGCGCTATTGCGGTTCGCCGTTCCATTTCAGCGAAGGTGCGTCGCAACACGGCCGGCACCATGAACACGTGCGTGACCCCGTAACCCGCCAGCATGTCGGCAAGAACTTCAGCGCCGGTACGTTTCGTATTGTGTCCGATCGCGGGCATACTGCTCATGCGGGGTCGAACTTCAGTGCGACGCCGTTTATGCAGTAGCGCAGATGCGTGGGTGGAGGCCCGTCGTCGAAGACGTGTCCGAGGTGGCTTCCGCAGCGGCTGCAGTGGACTTCGTCGCGGACCATGCCGTGCCTGCGGTCGGATTCCGTTTCAAGCGCGCCGGGGATCGGATCGTTGAAGCTGGGCCAGCCGGTGCCACTCTCAAACTTCGTTTTCGACACGAACAGCGGCTGGTCGCACGCGGCGCATCGAAACGTGCCCGCCCGCTTCTCGGCCAGCAACGCACAGCTCCCCGGCATCTCCGTCCCATGCTCGCGCATGATCTTGTACTGCTCGGGTGTAAGCAGTTTGCGCCATTCGGCTTCTGTGTGGGAGACGGGGTATTCCATGGCCATGGTTTCATTACTCCAGCGCGTGGATTGCGCTACTTGATTGCCAGTGGATTCACCGGTGAGCCGACGGCGCCGGTGATTGGTAACGCGGGCGCGACAAAGAGAAATTCATACACTTTGTCCTGCTCGCAATCATCAGCGAGCTCCTTGACCTGAAAGATCTCGCCCATGGTCATTCCCATGATCGGGATCGTAATCCAGTGCCAAGGCTGATTGATGCCCTCTTCGCTTTCGTTGGGCCTCACCTCGCAGCCCCAGGTATCGCTGGCAAGTGCCGCGAGTTGTGTTTCCTTCACGAAATCGAGGGTCTCGAATGAGAAGCCCGGTGCATCCCCACCCGGATAGCCATCCCAGCTTCCTGCCTTCTGGCAGCGCTCCATCATGCCTGTCCGCACGATAACGTAATCACCGCGCTTGAGCTCGACCTTCTGCTTCCTCGCCGTCCCGTACAGATCGTCGTTGGTGATGCCATATCCGTCCGCGAGCGACTCGACACCCTTGTAGCGTGCCACGTCGAGAAAAACGCCGCGGCCCACCATTTTGTTCTTCGTCTTTTCGATGCCGCACTTCTGAGCGCCGGCGCTTGTCACTTCGCGGCAATCGTAGCCATTCCACATGTAGTTTTCATAGAACACATGTCCAAGGCCATCCCACTGCGTACCGCATTGGAGCGGCATTGTGACCATGTCATCGGCGGCGCGGATGCCGCGCTTGTCCAGAACTCCCGAATAAGCGTCGGTGCCGGTACGCAGCATGGTGTGAATGGGATTGGTCCGCCCCATCGCCGGGTATTTGCTTTTCGCGCCTTGCGGTCCCGTATGGTCAAAATTGAGCGCGAGCGAGATGACCTTTCCTTTCTTCACCAGGCGGGTGGCAGCAACGATATCTTCCGCCGTGGTGTAATTGAGGGTGCCGATTTCATCGTCGGGTCCCCATTTGCCCCAATTCTTGTACTTCTCCGCTGCGTCCCGAATGTCCTGGCGGGTGATCTTGCGAATCATTGAATTTCCTCTGACGAAAATGACGGAGAAGATCGGCGAATACACCCTGCGGACAGCGCTGACGCAAGCCCTACTGGCGCCGCTCTTGTGCAATGCTACGATGTGGAAAACGGGAGGCATTCATGCGTTCGCGTCATACTCCGTTCGTCATCGCTCTCACGCTCCTTGCAGCGTTGGTCGGCTTTTCGCCTGCAGAGGCGGCGGGCTATCCCGAGAAGTCCGTGAAGATCGTTGTGCCGTTCGCGCCAGCTGGTCCGACGGATGTGATGGCCCGCTTGATCGCGCAGAAACTGTCGGAAAGCCTGAAACAGCAGTTCTATGTCGAAAATCATCCGGGCGCCGGCGGCAATATTGGCATGACGCAGGTCGCCAAGGCCGCACCCGACGGTTACACGATCCTGGTTGCCAGCTCGAGCTATGTCGTGAACCCGAGCCTTTATGCGAGGAATCCTTACGACCCGTTCAAGGATTTCGCCCCGGTCACGCTCGCTGCGGCTTCGCCCAACATTCTCGTTGTGCACACGGATTTCCCGGCAAAATCGGTCAAGGAGCTTGTCGAACTGATCAAGAAGGAGCCGGGCAAGTACAATTACGCAATGCCGGGCACGGGCACGACACCGCATTTGGCGGGGGAGCTGTTCAAACTCACCTTCAAGCTCGATCTTGCGACAGTTCCGTTTAGCGGTGCGGGCCCTGCGATCCAGTCGGCCGTCGCCGGTCATACGCCCATCGCATTTACGGCATTGCCGCCGACGGCGCCGCAAGTCCAGGCTGGCAAGCTTCGCGGACTGGCGGTCACATCTGCCAAGCGATCCGCCGCATTGCCCGGCGTTCCGACGATGGCGGAAGCCGGCGTCAGCGGACAGGAATCGGAGACGATGCAGGGCATCCTTGTGCCTGCCGGAACACCGAAAGAAATCGTCGATCTGCTCAACCGTGAAATCGCAAAGGCCATGGCCTTGCCCGATGTGAAGCAGAAATCCGCACAGCTCGGCTTCGATGTAGTCGCCAACAAGCCGGATGAATTTGCGGCTTACATCAAGAAGGAAGTCGACAAGTGGAACAAGGTGATCAAGGACGCGAAGATCCCGCAGATCCAGTGATTGTCACCATCCTTGCAAAGCTGCGCAGCTGAGTCGCCCCTTTCGGTGGTTCAGAGCATCTCTGCACAAAGATCGTTATGCGCATCGTCGATATCCGCGAGACTGCAATTCCGCTGCGCTCGACGCTTGCCAATTCGAGCTTCGATTTCAGCGAGATGACGACTTCGGTCGTCGCGGTAATTACGGATGTCATCCGTGGCGGAAAGCCCGTCTGCGGATTCGCGTTCAACTCGACCGGGCGCTACGCCTGCGGCGCGCAAATGCGATCCCGATTTATTCCTCGTGTCCTTGCAGCAACACCGCAGTCGCTCCTCGACGATAGCGGCAGCAATCTCGATCCGGGGAAGATTGTCGCCTGCATGATGCGCAGGGAAAAGGCAGGCGGACACTCCGAGCGATCGATCGCAATCGGCAGCATCGAGGTCGCAATATGGGACGCTGTCGCCAAGATTGCCGACAAGCCGCTGCACGCTTTGCTGGCGGAGCGATTCAACGGCGGCAACGTGCCGCGCAAAGTCTTCTGCTACGTAGGCGGCGGCTGGTACTGGCCCGGTCAAACGACCAAGGATCTGCAGGATGAAATGCGCCGCCATCTCGATGCCGGATACACGATGGTGAAGATGAAGGTCGGCGGGCTGCCGCTCGATGAAGATCTTCGACGCATCGAAGCGGTGCTCGAGATCGTCGGCTCGGGAGAGCATCTCGCCGTGGATGCAAATTGCAAATTCGGACACGCGGAGGCTTCTGCCTATGCAGTGGCACTCTCGCCTTATCGGCTGCGCTGGTTTGAAGAACCCTGCGATCCTCTCGATTTTTCGCTGTTTGCCGATCTTGCCACGATCTATGGGGCTCCGCTCGCCACCGGCGAAAATCTTTATTCGACCCAAGACGTGCTCAACCTCGTGCGTTTTGGGGGGCTCCGGCCGGACCGCGACATTATCCAGGTCGACCCGCCGCAGGCCTACGGAATCGGCCAATACGTGAACACGATCGAGGCGCTTTCAAACCGAGGATGGCGGCGCGCATCGTTCTTTCCGCATGGTGGCAACCAGATGTCGCTCGCTATTGCCGCCGGACTGGGCCTTGGCGGGGCCGAATCCTATCCGGGCGTGTTCGGCGAATTCGGCGGCTTTGCCGATGATGCGAAGATTGAAAACGGAGCGGTATCCTTGTCGAGCCGACCCGGCATTGGCTTCGAGGGCCAATCAAAGCTGTTCGCCATCATGCGCAAACTGGCCGGACTGTGACCGCGTCCAGGCTCCATTTTCCGTCCCATCCCGGCGGGTAAAGATTTGTAAACGCTGTCGGACAAACTTCGCTTAACGCGACTGTGGGACATTGGCCCGCTTCAAGCCTTTTGTCGAAGCCAATTCGCCGGGCGCCCGCAGGACCGCCGATTCAGCATGACCGCCGCCAATACACCGATTATCGCGTTCGTTATCCCCTGCTACAACGAGCAGGCCGGAATCCAGCACACGCTCGGATGCTTACTGGCGGACCTTGGCAGGCTCGAAAAGCAAAAAGCCATTTCCGCGAAAAGCTATGTTCTGCTCGTCGATGACGGCAGCACGGATCGAACCTGGCCGCTCATCGAAAAGATTTCGCGCGCGAATCCAAAGCGCGTCCGCGCTATCAAGCTCTCACGCAATGTGGGGCACCAGAATGCGCTGCTTGCGGGACTGATGACACAAATCGGCAAGGCTGATGCCGTGATCTCCCTTGACGCGGACATGCAGGACGACATGTCGGTGGCGGAAAAAATGATCGCCCATTTCAGCGATGGCGCGGAGATCGTCTTTGCGGTCCGCAGGACGCGTGCAAATGACAGCCGCTTCAAGCGCGGCACTGCCGATCTCTTCTATCGCACGCTCAAGTGGCTTGGCGCCGAGATCATCCCGCACCATGCCGATTTCCGCCTGATGAGCGATCGTGCCCTGCGGGCGCTTTCTCTGTATGGCGAGAGTCACGTGTTTCTGCGCGGGCTTGTCATGCAGCTCGGCTTCAAAACTGCCATTGTTACCTACGACCGTCTTCCGCGCCTGCACGGGGAAACGAAATACACGCTCGCCAAAATGGTGGCTTTGGCTGTCGACGGCATCACGTCACTGTCGGTTCGGCCGATCCGCATGATCGCGCTGATGGGAATTGTTCTGTTCATCGTCTTCCTTGGCATGAGCATCTGGGTACTCGGTACCTGGGCTGCCGGTCAGACGATCCAGGGATGGACGTCGGTCATGCTGCTCTTCCTTCTGATTGCCTCTTTCCAGACCTTCGCCATCGCGGTGATCGGCGAATATGTGGGCAAAATTTACTTCGAGACAAAATCGCGCCCGCGCTACATCGTCGACCAGGAGATCGACGCTGCGGCCTTTACTGAAGGCGCTCATTCGCAGAGCGGCACAGACGCGCTGGCGAGAAATGAGTATTCGCGCGCGGTATCCTGATCGGGTATCCTGCATCCGCACCTGCAGCTTGCCCGATTCCAGCCGCCCCCGATGGACAACGAAGCCCTGCGCCGTCTGCATTACGCTGCCGCCATTGCCTGCGGCGTGTTCGCAGCTTTGATCGTCCATATTCTCTTGACGGTATTCGGCATCGGACTCGACGCCGTCCTCCGTGACAGCACCGGTACGCGGCGCCAGTTCATTTCGGCCGTAGCCTGGTGGGCGATTGCCGGCGCGGGCTTTGCGGGCGGCTGGGGGGCGGGTGCATACTTGATTGCCGCCGCCCGCGGGCGCGAGACGATCTATCGCCTGGCGCAGGCTGCCCTGATTGCGCTCGTTTTCCTTGCTGCCACGGGAGGTGGCATTATGAGCAAGACCGGCAGCCTCGGCGGTACCGTCGATGTCATCGCCGGGCTTGCGGCGCTCGCTTTGGGATTGATTTGTGCGTTCTGTGGAGCGCGGCTCGCTTATTTGAACGCGGAGCAGGTCTAGCGTCGCTGCTGTTGTCTTCCGCTCGATCGCCGGCACCATTTGCTCGCGAATGCAGCATTCGCAGCATTATTCTGCTGATTGTCGCATCCGCTATTCAAGCTATACTTGTATCAACAGGCCTGGAGCCAACCGGCCGGGGGAGACGTGCAGTTCATGGGAGGACAAACCTATGCTCAAGAGCGCAAGGATTGCGAGCGTCTTGGCAGCGGCCGCGCTCGCCTGTGCACCGGCAGCAACGAAAGCGCAGACTTGTGAGGATTTGATCCTCGGCGCCGCGCTTTCAGCCACCGGGATCTATGCAGCCAACGGAAAGAACACCAGGAACGGTTACGAATTCGCCGTAAAGAAAGTGAACGATGCCGGAGGCATCAAGATCGATGGCAAATGCTATCATCTCAAAATCAAGTACTATGATGACGAATCCACGCCCGCGCGCGCAGCGCAGCTGGTCGAACGGCTGATTGATCAGGATAACGTCAAGTTCATGCTGGGGCCGTACGGCTCCCCACTGACAAAAGCCATTCTTCCCGTCACTGAAAAATACAAGGTTCCGCTGGTCCAGGGCGAAGCGGCATCACGCTCGCTCTTCACGCAAGGCTACAAGTATCAATTCGGAATCGTCGCAACCTCCGAGAAGTACCTGACGCCCGTCATCGACATGGCTGCCGATCTCGCCAAGAAGGCGGGAAAGAATCCATCCGCGGTCAAAGTGGCTATGATCTACCAGGACGATGCATTTTCGCTCGACGTTCGGCAGGGCGTCGTCGAGCAAATCAAGAAATACAAGATGCAGACTGTCATTGACGACCGCATGCCGAAGGACCTCAATGACATCACCACCTTCTTCACGAAGGTGAAGGCTTTGCAGCCCGATGTCCTGCTGATCTCGGGGCACGAAAAAGGCGCCGCGACTGCCGCCCGGCAGATGGGCGAATTCAAGACCTCGGTGCCACTGATCGGCCTGACGCACTGCGAAGCCGCAAAAATCGTCAATGATTTTCCGAAGATTGCGGAAGGTCTGGTCTGTCCGACGCAGTGGGATGAGACCATGAAGGCAAGCGACCCGTTGTTCGGCTCTGCCGCCGACTACAACAAGGCCATGCGTGCCGCATATCCCGAATACAAGGTGGTGCCTTACCAGACTGCCCAGGCATCGGCCGCAGTTTATGTCTGGGCCGATGCGTTCAAGCGGGCTAATTCCCTCGATCCGGAAAAAGTACGCGAGGCGCTGACCAAGACCGATCTCCCGACGTTCTATGGCGGAGTGAAATTCGCCGAGGACGGCAGCAACCCCGGCAAGGAGATCGTGATGCGGCAGATACAGGGCGGCAAGTATGTCGTCGTTTCGCCGGTCGAAGTTGCAGCTGCATCTCTGAACTATCCGCGGGACGCTCATTACTGAGCGGCGAGGGAAGCGGGCACGCTGTGCCCGCTTCCGGGGGCGCCGATCACCGCTTCTGTCGCGGCCGCGACGGGAGCGACCGGCTTTTAAGTCTGCATGCGGCCTGGGATCTCCGCGATGGAACAGGTCATCGGCAATATTTCGGTTCTGGCGGCAATGCCGATCTTCAATCTCGGCTTGCTGATCGACGGACTGCTCGTCGGATCGATCTTCGCCCTTGCCGCCTATGGTCTGGCGCTGGTCTGGGGCGTGATGAACGTCAAAAATCTCGCGCAAGGCGACTTCATCATGATCGGCGGCTATCTCACGTGGACGCTCGGTCGTTTCGGATTCGATCCGCTCCTCGGCGTCCCGGTCGCGATTGTCGTCCTCTGGGGAATCGGCTGGGTGCTCTATCGGACCGTTATCAGCAAGGTGATCACGCGCGATCTCTTCACCTCGCTGCTCGCAACATTCGGCATCGCTATCGTCATCCAGCAGGGACTTAATCTGCTTTTCGGCCCCGATACGCAGTCGGCGCACTCCGACCTCCCCACTCTTTCTTTCGCGAATGGACTGATCACCATCGCCTCGACGCGCATCGTGGGATTTGCCTGTGCGATCATGCTGGCCGTGGCAGTGATCCTGTTCATGAAAAAGACCCGGATGGGACAGGCCATCCGCGCGACGGCGCAGGATTCCAGGGCGGCGCGCGTGCTCGGGATCGACACCGAAAAAATCTATTCGTTCACATTCTGCCTCAACGCTGCGATCTGCGGAGCAGCCGGCGCGCTTGTAGCGGTGGTCTGGAATGTCCAGCCGTTTCTCGGGACCACATACTCGATCCGACTGTTCGTCATCGTGACCGCCGCAGGGTTCGGCAACCTCCCTGGTGTCATCGCGTCCGGCTTCGGTATGGGCGTATTCGAGCAGTTCGGCGGATTCGTGCTCGGCGCCCAATTCCAGCAGGCGCTCATCGTGCTGCTGCTGCTAGCTGTCCTTGCAGTCCGGCAGTTGCAGCAATTGCGCGTGCGGCAGGCCGTGCAATGAACCGCGCCTCGCTGCATCCCCTGACCGCCGGCGTGCTGCTGCTCGTCGGGGTCGCTTTGCCGCTTCTCTTCCCGGACTACACCAATCAGATCGCCGTTCTTTGGCTGATGGTGGTGTTCGCATCGACATGGGACGTGATCGGCGGCCAGATGGGCTACAACTCGCTGGGCAATATCTTCTTTTTCGGCGCCGGGATGTACACCTCGGCCGTCGTGCAGATTGGGCTTTTCTACGACGTCGGCATGTACACGTCGGGGGCGCGCACGACGCATATCGTATTTACCAACGCGCAGTACTTCACCGGCTTCGCGATCGGAGTAATTGCGGCCGGAATTGCGGCAGCGCTGCTCGCGGTCGCGACCTCGTGGGTCGTCTTCGGGCTGCGCGGACCGTATTTTGCGATTGGCACTCTCGGCGTTGCGGTCGCCGGCGCCGAGTTGGTGGCATCCTGGGAATGGGTGGGAGCCGCCGCCGGAATTTCCATGCCGGTGTTCCCGGGAGCACCCGAGACGCAGAAGCTGTTCTTTTACTTCCTGCTGTTCGGCCTCGCCTTTGCCCTGCTCGTGTTTCTTCGCTGGCTCTATTCGACGAATTTCGGATTGGCAATAAACGCTATTCGTGACGACGAGGAAAAAGCCGAGGCGATGGGGCTGCACACGCGCCGCTACAAGCGAACCGCATGGGTGATCTCCGCATTCTTTCTCGGCATTGCCGGCGCCATTTTCGGCAACATGACCGGCTTTATCGAGCCGCGCGACATCGCCTTTCCCACCACCACCTTCAACATCTTCATGATCCTGATGGTGCTGCTAGGCGGAAAGGGCACGTTCTGGGGTCCCGTGGTCGGCGCCGTCATCTTCCAAATCATCAAGGAGGTCACCTGGACGTATTTCCTCGGCTGGCAGTTCGTGGCGCTGGGACTGCTGATCGTGATCATCATCGTGTACTTCCAGCAGGGGATCGTCGGCTGGCTGATGGAGAAATATCCCGACTGGTTCGGCGTCCGCTCGGCGCCGAAGAAAGAGGAGCAGCCGGCACCCGCCATTGGTCTTCAGCCGCATCCCGAGGGTGCCGAATGAACAACGCCATCATCGAACTGGCGAATGTCACGAAAACATTCGGTGGCGTAGTGGCCAACCGCAACGTGTCGCTGACGGTGGAGCGCGGGCGCATCACCGGCCTCATCGGCCCCAACGGCTCCGGCAAGACGACACTGTTCAGCTCGATCGTCGGATATCATCCGATCGATTCCGGTTCGATCCGCTTCGAAGGCAAGGAAATCTCCAGACTGCGCGTGCAGGAGATTGCGCGGCTGGGCTTGCTGCGCACGTTCCAGACCACGCGTATCTACGGGAAGATGAGCTGTCTGCAGAACATGCAGATTTCGATTCCGCACCGGAAGGCGTCGTTTCTCGACATGTTTGCCTATGAACGCGCCGGGGTGATCGAAAAGGCCGAACAGCTGCTTTCGTTCGTTGGCCTTTACGAGAAGCGGCACCTGCGCGCCGGCAGCCTTTCCTTCGGCCAACAGAAGTTGCTGGAATTTGCGATGGCGCTCATGAACGAGCCCACGGTACTTCTGCTCGACGAGCCGACGGCGGGAATCAACCCGACCCTCATTAACGGTCTCATCGACCGCCTCAAGCGCGCCAATTCCGAGTTCGGCATCACGATGCTGATCATCGAGCACAATATGCGCGTCATCATGAACATGGCCGACAGGATCTACTGTCTCGCCCATGGTGAGATGCTGGCGTCGGGCGCACCCGCCGAAATCCAGGGGAACCAGGCCGTCGTCGACGCCTATCTCGGAGCGCATTGATGGCGGACCACATGCCGACGGGAACCTATCACGATAGTGTCGGCGCCGTGATCTCCGTCGAGGAGGTTGCGCGCCAGGCCCTCGAAATCGCACGCGATGTCGATGTCAATGAACTCGACAGTCTTTCCGGCGGCGCGCCGCACCTGCGCATCGATGATCTCAACGCCGGCTATGGGCAGATGGAGATATTGCATAACTTCAATCTCCGCGTCGGACGCGGGCAGTCGCTTTGCCTGATCGGACCGAACGGCGCCGGCAAGTCGACCGTACTTCACTCGATCTTCGGCTTTACGAACATCTTCTCGGGACGCGTCTGCGTCGGGAGAGACGGCAGGATGCTTGACGTGACCGGGTTGTCCTCGAACGAGAAACTTCAGTCTGCCGGCATCGCCTACATCCTGCAGGATAAGTCGGTATTTCCGGGCATGACCGTGGAGGAGAATCTGTGGCTCGGCGCCTACCTGATGGACAGGAAATCGGCGAGGCGGGCCGCCGATAAAATCTTCGAGAAATATCCTCGCCTCGCAGCGCGCCGGAAGCATCCCGCCAAGGTTCTCTCTGGCGGAGAGCGGCGGCTCCTCGAAATCTGCCGCGCCCTCGTCATGGATCCGCAGGTGCTGCTCGTGGATGAGCCCTCGATCGGACTCGAGCCGCGCTTCATCAATGCGGTTTTCGACATCCTCGGCGACCTGCAGCACGGCGAAGGAAAGACCATCGTCATGGTCGAGCAGAACGCGAAAAAGGGACTCGAGTTCTCCGATATCGGCTATGTGCTCGTTTCAGGACGCCTCGCGCTCGCAGGTCCCGCGCGCGATCTGCTCATGGACCAGGACGTCGGGCGGCTCTTCCTGGGCGGGTAGCCGAAGGCTCGCGCGGGCGCGGAGCCAACCGACTGGCTTTCCAATAGCAGCCGACCGCCATTCTGCCGCCAATTTTTCACCCCGGAACGCTCACGAAAAGAGCCCCATTCCTGTGCCAAGTCCGAGGCTTGCGAATGCGGGGACACTCACAAATGCGTCGGGCAGCCGTTCTGCTTATGCTCGCTGTTGTCGTCGGGGTCCTTGGTTGCCAGGCGGCAGTCGCCAAGGCGCCCGACTTCTACTCATCTGCAGAGATCCTGAAATGGATCAACGATTACCGGACCGCGCCCAATCCGGAACGCGCGGCCGATGCGATCCATAGGCTGAGCAAGCTCGGGGAGCTGCGGAATCCGGAATCAGCCGGCGTCTATCTCGGATTCGCCGCCGGCATTCTCGCCGCCAATCCCGGCAAGGCGGACGCGCTGGTCGCGAAGATGTTGCCCATGCCGGCGGAAGATCAATGGTTCGTTGTTCGCGCCGTCGCCTATTCCGGCGTCCCGCGATGGCGTTTCGTGCTGGCCCGCATCCGTCCGCGCGTTCCGGCGCGGGCCGCGATGCTGCAGAAATATCTCAAAGGCTCCCTGCCCGTTCTGGCGCAATACCGACTCGAAGCCGAGAAGCCGGGCTGGTTTTCGCGAAATTTCTCGTTCGGGAAACAGAAGGCAAAGCCGGTCGTGCTCGAGGCGAGCCCGGACCTTCTCGACACGTTCTGGGGCTATTACTACGCCACGGGCGCGCGAATGCCGGTCGAAAACATCATCGGCATGCTGACCTGGTCGGAAAATAAGGACGACACCGAGAAGCTCACTCTCGGCGGCATGGCGAAATACACGCTCGCCTCGAATGCATCGCGCGATCCGGCATTGCTGGCGATGATTAAGGCGATCCAGCCCTCGCAGCCCAAGGACGTGCAGCCCCCCTTGAAGGAGGTCATCGAGGCGGCCGATGATGTGAATGTCTCGCGCATCCGGCGCGACATGCTCGCTTCGCTCGACACATTGCGGCGTAACGGACCGCAAAGCCGGCGCAATATCAGCTGGTGGGGCCATGTCGGCGAAGGCGCGCTTGCCGCCGGCTGCATCGCCGCAGCGATCGCCGGACAGATACAACTTGGCATTCCCTGCGTCGTCGGCGGTGCCGTCGCAAGCGGCGGGTTGAAGCTCTGGTCGACGTCCGAGTGACTCGATCGGCCTGAATGATCAGAACAGCCCGAATCCGAAATGCAGTCGCTGCGTGACGTCGTAAGGACCCTTGGTGAGCGGATACGCGTAATCCACGCGCAGCGGACCCAGAATCGAATCCCAGACCAGCCCCACGCCTATCGACGAGCGGATCGCGCGTGAGTTGCTGACCTGAAGCGATTGCGCGAGTGCCGGGCCGTAGGACGCGCTTCCGCGTCCCCACAGACTGCCGGCATCGGCAAAGACTGCGCCCTTTAGGCCAAACTCCGGCGGCACCATCGGCAGCGGCGCCTGAATCTCCTGGCTCGTCGCCCAATAAACGGTGCCACCGATGTTATCCATCGTCGTTCCAGACGTGATGTCGCGCGGCCCGAAACCGTTGGGGGCAAAGCCGCGGACGAGTTGCGGGCCGCCGAAGAAGCCGTTGAGCAGCGGAAGCTCCTGACCGCCCCATGGCACGACATAGCCGGACTGCACGCGGCTCATGCTCGTGAGATATTCGTTGAGCGGTTGATAATATTTCAGATCGTTGGTGTTACGGTAAAACTTTACGTCGCCGCCGAAGCCGGCGATGTCGTTGTTCGCGCGCGCCAGAATGCCCTTCGACGGATGCCGATCATCATCCAGCGTATTGTACGTTGCCGTTGCACCGACGGTTGACACCCACTGCGATCCAGCAGCCGCGGCCTGCTGGATGGGAATGGACGCCTTGCCTAGCGCAGGGTCGAGCTGCAGCGATTGATTGGCCAACGCGTAGTGCAGGTTCAAGCCCATCTCGTCGGTCAGCGGAAGTCCGAAACCGATCTTTCCGCCATAGCTGGTGCTCGTGTAGGACTGGTTGCTGTTCGCGTCGCTTTGCCTTGCGAAAAGGTTGAGGCCGAGCGCGACCTTCTGTCCGAACAGATAAGGCTCGGTGTATCCGACGTTGAATCCCTTGACGTATTGTCCGTAATCCAGCGACACGACTACGCCCCGCCCGCTGCCGAAAGCGTTGCGTTCGCCCAGCGTGACATTCGCGACCGCGCCATCGACGTCGGAATAGCCGCCCGCGATGGTGAACTGTCCCGTCTCCTGCTCCTCGACCTTGAGATCGAGCACGACGCGGTCGGGAGCCGAGCCATCCTTCCGAGTGATGGTGACGTTCTTGAAAAAGCCGAGCTTCTTCAAATGTCGTTCGCTGGCGTGAACGAGCGCCTTGTTGTACGGGCTGCCTTCCCCGAATGTGAGCTCGCGCCGGATCACGTTCTCCCGTGTCTTGGCGTTGCCATGGACATCGATACGCTCGACATAAAGCCGCGGCCCGTTTTCTATTCGATAGACGAGATCGACAATCTGCTTGCCATCGACCCGCCGCGTCTCAGGCTTCACCGCCGCGAACGGTTCACCGCGCCGCGCGAGCCTTGCCAGCAATGTATCGACCGTTCTCTCGATAGCGTCGGCGTCATAGACGTCGCCGGTGCGCGTCTCCAGCAGGCGATCAAGGGATTTCGCGTCAATTCCCTTGACATTGGATGTCACCGCCACATCACCGAACCGGTGACGCATGCCCTCGCTGATCGTGAAGGTCAGGACGAGCACTTTCTTTTCGGGCTCATATCGCGGCTCCGCCGAGGTCACCTGGACGTCGGGATAGCCGTGCGCGCGATAGAACTGGAGCAGCAGCTTGCGGTCGTTTTCCACTTTTTCCGGATCGTAGAAATCATTGTCGAGAAGGAAGCTGAGAAGATTCGTCTCGCCCGTCTTGATGATGCCTTTGAGCTTGCTTCGCCCATAGGCGCCGTTCCCTTTGAACTCGATCTTCGTTATACCGGTCCGCGGGCCTTCCGCGATTTCGTAGACGAGACTGGCGCGATGGTCGCCATGAGCGATCGTCTTGGGAGTAATCTTCGCGTCGAACCGGCCACGTCGGCGGTAAACCGTGGTCATGAGCGCGATGTCATCGTGAACGAGTGCCGAGGACAGCGGACCTTTCTCCTTGGACGTGACCAGCGACCGCAGTTCCTTGTCCTTGATTGCCTTGTTGCCCTCGAAGGCGATGGCGTCGATCGTGGGGTTCTCGACGACCTGGATGTGAAGACTGGAACCAGAGCGCCAGACTTTCACGTCGCTGAAGAGATGCGTCGCGTAGAGCGCCTTGAGCGTGGCGTCGACATCCTCCCCGAATGCAGCTGAATCCTTGCTCAGCCTGACATGCGCCTTGATCGCGGCGGGATCCACGTGCCGGTTGCCAGACACGATGATCGACGCCTGATCTGAATCACCGGCCTGCGCGCGGGCAGGTGCAGGCAGGATGGCACCCGCGCAGAGGAGAAAAAGGCCGGAAAGACCAGCGGCTTGCAGGCGGACAGACATGAGCCCGGAGCCAAGCCGGCCCCGGAGGCAAAACGAAGTCCACATCCGGAAGAATTCAGGGACTGCCGCCGCGATTTTGCCGCAACCGTGGCTTCCGCCGTCTCTGGTATCAGGACCGCGCCTGAATGAGGCGCACCTGCAGCTTGGGCGTTTCTCAAGATGGGATCGAGCCCGCCCGCTCGACCGAATACAATGTGACCCACGAAAAAATGAGGCACGCGATCGACCAGCAATCACCCGCAGGGAGCGCCGCGCCCGTCATATTGCCGGAAAACCCGCATGCCCTGCCTGTGGCTGAGGTGCTGCGGCGGCTTCAGGTGTTTCCTGCCGAGGGACTCTCCGAAGCCGAGGTGGGCGAGCGGCGAAAACGCTTCGGACCGAACTTGATAGGGTCGCGTCGCACCGCCAGCGCGATCGGCCTCCTCCTGCACCAGTTCAAGAGCCCGGTCGTCTATCTGCTGGGTGCCGCAGCCGGGCTGGCGTTCTATTTCGGCGAGCTGGAAGAAGGCAGCGCCATCGTTGCGGTGCTCGCTATCAATGCCCTGATCGGCTTCGTGACCGAATTGAAGGCGGCACGCTCGATCGAGGCTTTGCGTGCGCTGGGTGCGCGCACCGCCCGCGTCCGGCGGGAGGGTCACGTTCGAATCGTGCCCGCCGAGGAGCTCGTTCCGGGCGACATCGTAGTGCTGGATGCAGGCGATTCGTTATCGGCCGATGTCCGCCTGATCGAGAGTTCACGCATATCAGCCGACGAATCCACACTTACCGGCGAGTCGGTCGCCGTCGAGAAGCAGACGCGCCCCGTCAGTGCAGACGCCCGCCTCGGCGATCGTGCGTCGATGCTGTTCAAGGGCACCGCCCTCACGCGCGGCAGCGGCACGGGCGTTGTCGTCGCGACCGGACTTGCCACCGAGCTTGGACAAGTGACGCAGCTCGTCCTCGAAGCCGATCCGGGAAGCTCGCCGCTCGAACGCAAGCTCGCGCGGCTGTCGGCGCAGCTCGTGTGGGTGACGATCGCCGTTGCGGCCGTGGTCGGCGCCGTTGGTCTCATCGCCGGAGAAGACCCTTTCCTCATGATCGAGGCGGCGATTGCACTCGCGGTCGCTGCCGTTCCCGAGGGCCTTCCGATCGTTGCCACGCTTGCGCTCGCCCGCGGCATGTGGCGCATGGCACAGCAGAACGCGCTGATCGAGCGCCTGTCCGTAGTCGAGACGCTCGGGGCCACGACCGTCATCCTCACCGACAAAACCGGCACGCTGACCGAAAACCGGATGACAGTCCGGCGCCTCTATACCGCCTCCGGCGAAATCGACGTGCAGACAAGACCCCTGAAGGCCGGCGAGCGCTCGAAGCTTGCCGATGACCGGCAGGCCGCCGCGCTATTGCGCATAGCAGTGCTCTGCAACGACGCCGATCTCGACCGCGCGGACGAAACTGGCAGCGGCGATCCCATGGAAATCGCACTCCTGCGCGCCGGTCTGCACGCGGGCATGCGGCGGACAACATTGCTGCGCGGGCATCGCATAGTGCGAAAGCATGCCTTCGACCCAGCTACCAAGATGATGGCCACCGTGCATGAAAGCGGCGACGGATTTCTCGTTGCGGTGAAGGGAGCACCCGAAGCGGTGCTCGCAGCCGCGACGCGGATGATGCTCGAGCATGGCGAGGTTGCTCTCGATGATGACTCGCGAGCCGAATGGCTCGCCCGCGCCGAGCAGTTTGGCCAGCATGGCCTGCGGGTGATTGCCTGCGCGATGAAGATGGACACGCAGGCCGATAGCGCACCATACGAAGGGCTGGTGTTCGTCGGACTGATCGGTCTCGAGGATCCGGCGCGTGCCGACGTGCCGCAGGCCATCCGCGATTGTCGCCAGGCGGGAATTCGCGTGGTGATGGTCACCGGCGATCACGCGGTGACGGCGCGCAGCATCGGGCGCGCCGTCGGCCTGGCAGAAAGCGCCGCGAAGGTCGTGGAGGGAAAAAAGGTCGCTCAGGTAATCCAGGAGGGACACGGGGCGCTGCGCGATATCGGCATTTTCGCCCGCGTGAGCCCGGCCGAGAAGCTCGCGCTGGTCAAGGCCTATCAGGCTGCAGGCGAGATCGTCGCCATGACCGGCGACGGGGTCAACGATGCGCCCGCGTTGCGGCAGGCCGATATCGGCGTGGCGATGGGCCTGCGCGGCACTGACGTCGCTCGCGAGGCGGCCGCGATGATCCTGCTTGATGATGCCTTTCCGACCATCGTCAAGGCGATCCGTGAAGGCCGCGTGATCTTCGGCAATATCCGCCGATTCGTCCTGTACCTCCTGTCCTGCAATCTGAGCGAGGTGATGGTCGTGGGCCTCGCGGTGCTGTCGGGGCTTCCCTTGCCGCTGCTGCCGCTGCAAATTCTCTATCTCAATCTCGTCACTGACGTATTCCCGGCATTCGCGCTAGCGATGGGCGAAGGCGAGACCGGTATTCTCAAACGTCCGCCGCGCGATCCTAAGGACCCTTTGCTTGGCCGCCGGCAATGGATCGCAATCGTCCTGCATGGCGCCGCACTGACGCTCTGCACGTTCGGGGCACTGGCGATGACGCGCTGGCTTGCCTTCGACGCGCGGCAGTCGGTGACGGTCACCTTCCTCACCCTTGCCTTCGCGCAGTTATGGCACGCACTGAATATGCGCCATCTGCACGCGGGCCTCATCATCAATGAAGTCACGCGAAATGGCTGGCTGTGGGGCGCGCTCTTGTTCTGCGCGGGGCTGCTCGCGATCCCGCCTTATGTGCCCCCGGCGGCGCA
>DASTHI010000047.1:0-13410 GCA_035718275.1 Pseudolabrys sp.
GACATCCATTTTGATCAGCACGGTTTGGCCAGTAAATCTCGTGTTCACTATGAGATCGAGAGTACTCACAGGAACAAGCTCGTATGAGGCCTCAGAAGCGCCCGCCCAACCTGGCAAAAAAGATGCGCCGGTGTTGTGCCCATGCAGGCGACTAATTCCTGGTCCATTGGCCAATGCAACTGGGAAAACTTCGACGTCTTCAAACCCGTTCACGACAATGTTTTGATAAAGCGCGGTGAGATTCGAAGTGAGCGGTTCGACGGCAATGACTTTCTTGCCATGCGCCGCTGCCAAGCAAGTGTAGAATCCGACGTTCGCTCCAATATCAATACAAGCCACCGAATTCTTGAGATACTTAAGGAACACTTCGACCTCTTCGGTTTCAAATTCTCCATCGGCCATCAAACGATTACCCGAGAATTTGAATCCAAACTTGGTCTGGATGGGCGGAGCCATCGCGGCCCGCTTATCCCGCATGAGTCGGTAGACGTGTCCGGCACTGGGCATCCAGCCATCCACGATGCGACGCGTCATAGCTCGTAAGTTGAAAGTCATATTATTTAACGGCAAAGCGCGAATGTGGACGCCAAAGTGAGCGAAACGCCAAGGGTCGTCCGGTTACACCACCCCACGGCCCCAGCGCTCGCGCCAGGCCTCGAACATGAGCACGCCCCAGAGCAGATACTGCCAGTTGCGCGTTCCGCTGATGTGCTCCGCCCAGTATCGCCGGACGAATTGCGTATCGAAAAAATCGCCTTCGCGGAGGCGCTGCTCGCTGAGCAGGCTTTCAGCCCAGTCGCGCAGCGGGCCGCGCAGCCATTCGCCGAGGGGAATGCTGAATCCCATCTTGGGCCGCTCGATGAGCTCGCGCGGCACATGGCGGTAGAGCACCTGCCGCAGCAGCCACTTCCTCGTCGCGCCGCGCACCTTTGCTCGGCGCGGCAATCGCCAGGCAAATTCGACAACACGGTGATCGAGCAACGGCACGCGCGCCTCAAGCGCAACGGCCATGCTGGTTCGGTCGACCTTCGTGAGGATGTCGTCGGGCAGGTAGGTGACCAGATCGAGAAACTGCATCCGTTCGAGCAGGTCCGGGAATTCCCCCTTCACCGCAGGATCCCATAGGATGCCCTTGAGCTCCGTTGAGCGTGGAGCGACATCGGCCGGCTCCCAATGTGTGATCAGCCTCCGGTACACGGCGTCGCCGTCGGCAAGCGCGAGCACCGAGGCCGCCTTGTGGATCTTGT
Organism: Pseudolabrys sp.; assembly: GCA_035718275.1. GTDB lineage: Bacteria > Pseudomonadota > Alphaproteobacteria > Rhizobiales > Xanthobacteraceae > Pseudolabrys. The sequence goes on from DASTHI010000047.1 coordinate 1,248, forward strand.
CACCAATCTGGCCCGGCAGCCGCATCGGCACGGAGGAAAACAGGGATGTCCATCGTTCCGGCGAGACACGCGTCAGCATCGCCGCCATCCCTCGCCTGACCGCGCGCGGAACGAGCGACAATGAAAGCCATATGTTGCGCGCGAGCGCGTAGCGATTGTAGCCCGCGAACAGCTCGTCGCCGCCGTCGCCGGACAAGGCAACGGTGACGTGATTGCGCGTCATCGCCGACACCAGATAGGTCGGAACCTGGGACGCGTCCGCGAACGGTTCGTCGAACCATTCCGGCATGCGCGGAATCACATCGAGTGCCTGCCGCGCCGTCACCGTGAGCTCGGTGTGCTCGGTCCCGAGGTGGCGGGCGACCGCTGCGGCGTACGGGGCTTCATCGAAGCCGGGCACATCGGAGCCGATCGTGAATGTCTTCACCGGACCTGCATCCGCCGCCTGCATGAGCGCGACCACCGTCGACGAGTCGACGCCGCCGGAGAGGAAGGCGCCAAGCGGAACGTCCGCGAGCATGCGCCGCCTGATCGAATCCTTCAGGCCGGCCTCCAGCTGGTCGGTCAGTTCGCTGTCGCTGCCGCCGAGCGGATTTGAAAGCCCGCATCGCGCGATTTCGCGGGCGTCCCAGAAACGCTCCAGTTGCGGTTCGCCGCCCGCACGCACACGCAGAAACGTGCCGGGCTCGAGCTTGCGAACGCCCCGATAAATCGTGTGCGGCGCGGGGATGTAGTTATATCGCGTGAAGGTCGCGACAGCCTCGCGATCGATGCTCGGCGTCCATCGCGGATGCTGCCGCAACGCCTTGAGCTCGGAGCCGAACAGAAACAGGTTGCCGAACTTCGCCCAGTAGACTGGCTTGATGCCAAGCCTGTCGCGGACCAGCGTCAGCGTCCGCTCGCGGCGATCCCAAAGCGCAAAAGCGAACATTCCGATCAGCTGAGCGAGCGTTTTTTCCAGGCCGAAAGCAGCGATCGATTCCAGGATCACCTCCGTATCGGAGCGGCCGCGAAATTTGACACCGCGGGCGACCAATGCGGGCCGCATGTCCTCATGGCTGTAGACCTCGCCGTTGTAGCTCATCACGTACCGGCCATCGCCCGAGACCATCGGCTGATGGCCGGCGTCGGACAATTCAATGATCGACAAACGACGATGCGCGAGAGCAACGCCGGCTTCCGCATCGACCCACAAGCCACTGTCATCCGGCCCGCGATGAGTAAGGCTTCCGCTCATCGCCCCCGCAATATCGGCAAGCGAGCCGTGCCCGTTCGAGCTGGTCAAGACTCCAGCGATTCCGCACATCGTGATTGTTTGACTGGTCCCGCGGCTGCTCTTGTTTCGCGGCTTTGAATGGGAGTGTTGCCTTACGATTGCTACCGCAGTCCGGGTGAAACGGGCCCAGACCGCTCAATCACTCACTCCGCCGCGAACTACGCCGCGGCTATGGCTTCGGCGTCGATCCGCACGCGAACCTTGCGGCCAAGAAGGTCGAGAAGAATCCCGACGCGCTCATGGTCCGACATGCCTTCGTAAATTCCGAGACAGTCGCAGAATGCACCTTCCAGCACGCGCACCGGATCGCCGACTTTGAACTTCGGCCGGATGTCGAGGCGGACGTGTCCGGATGCATCCTCGCGCCGCCTGAGCGCGCCGATCACGTCATCGTGGACAGCAACCGGAGAATCGCCATGCGCGACAAGACGCGATACCCCGACGGTCGACTGAATCACGCGCCAGCGCTGCACGGCGATATCGATCTCGACAAAGAGATAGCGCGGGAACAGCGGCGCCGCGATCACGTCAATCCGGCGCGCATGACGCCGGCGCTTGAGATAGCGCGGCAGATAAGTGGCGAAGCCCTGGCGGGCGAGATGCGCGACGGCCTTATTCTCGGCATTCGCCTGCGTCTGCACGACATACCAACGCGGCCGCGACAGGATCATGGCGCGACCTCGCTTCTCCGCAGCATGCGCACCCGCAAAAGGTCCGGCACCAGCACGCGGTCGGCGCCGAAACGTGCGATGGCGGCCTCGCAAGTCTCGCGCGGCTTGAACAGATCCGTGACCAGCACGGCATCGAACGGCACCGCTACCGCATCGAAGTCTTCGAAGACAGGAAGTCCGATGAATTCCTCAATCCCGGCACCCTGCTCCACGACGCCGACAATCGTGATCCCGCGCTCGATCGCGCAAAGGGAGGCGATTTCCGCAAGATCCGTCCGGCCCACGAGCAGAAAGGTCTTCATGCCGCGCGCCGCCGCAGCCTTGAACAGCTCGGAGCAGTCGGTCTTGGCCTGGCGGAAGAAGCCGAACGAATAGGACAGGTAGTCGACCGTCAGGCGGGACTTTTCGGCAAAGCCGCGCGGCGTGAGGTAATAGGCATAGCGCCGCGCCGGCGCGCTGCGCACCTTGACCAGCCCCTTCTTGACGCAGCGCTTGAGATAGGCGTTGACGAGGCCGAGGGCGATGCCGAGCTCGGAAGCAAGCAGGCGCTGCGAATGCGCGCGGTTCTGCTCCACCGCGTCGAGCAGCCCAAGCATGATCCGCGCGCTTTCCGGATTGTCTTCGCCCGCCCGCCGCATGTTCAGAGACTCCCCGCCGGAACAGGTACGCTGTTCACGACGTGAACGTCAAGGCGCGGCGTTCAAACCATGAACACGATTTGTGTCGGCGAGAGTCGTAGAATAGCTTGGCAGGCCAATAGCTTAGATTTGCGAACTTTCCATCCGTGCGCCTTACCCGACCCCGAGTTCGCTATTTTTGCACCTGCGCGATGACATGCCCTATGAATGATCAAAAGCCAGGCGCGGCAGAGCGCGCCGAGGGAGCGTGATGGACGCCGCCTCCGAGAAGAACCTGGACCCTGGCGTCGCCCGCGCCTTTGGCGAGGAGTGGTCGGCGTTCCGCCAGGGCGAGGCCAGTCTTTCGCCTGCCGAGCGCCGGGCGATCTTCGGCGATTATTTCCGCATCTTCCCCTGGCACCTCCTCCCGCAGGACGGAGGGATCGGTGCCGACATCGGCTGCGGCAGCGGCCGCTGGGCCATGCTGGTCGCGCCCCGCACCCGTCACCTGCACGTCCTCGACCCAAGTCCCGAGGCCCTCGCGGTCGCCCGCGAAAACCTCAAAACCGAGAAGAACGTCACCTTCCATCTCGCCGGCGTCGGCGATATCCCCCTTCCCTCGCGCGCACTCGATTTCGCCTTCTCGCTCGGCGTGCTGCATCACGTGCCGGACACGCAGGCCGCCATCGATGCGATCGCGGCGAAGCTCAAACCCGGCGCGCCGTTCCTCCTGTATCTCTACTATGCCTTCGACAACCGTCCGCGTTGGTACGCCCCACTGTGGGCGCTCACCAATGTGCTCCGCCTGCTGACCTCGCGGCTGCCGCACCGGTTACGAATCGTCGTCAGCGAGACGATCGCGGCGGCCGTCTACTGGCCGCTTGCGCGCCTCGCCGGGCTGTTGTCGCGCGCCGGCATTCCGCGAGGCTCGCTGCCGCTGTCGTGGTATGCGGACAAGTCGTTCTATGTCATGCGCACCGATGCCTATGACCGCTTCTGCACGCGCATCGAGAAGCGCTTCACTCGCGCGGAAATCGAGCGAATGCTGGCCGCCGCCGGTTTCGGACAGATCCGCTTTTCGGAGCTGCCGCCCTACTGGTGCGCCGTCGGGATCCGATCGGCGGATGACGAGCGCCCCGCGTTATGACGCATCGAATTCTCTATCTTGTCTCCGAGGACTGGTACTTCATCTCGCACCGGTTGCCGATGGCGCGCGCGGCGCAGCGCGCCGGGTATGAGGTGCATGTCGCAACGCGCGTCAACAAATTCGGCAGCGAGATCGTACGCGAGGGTTTCATCGTGCACCCGATCGGCTGGCGGCGCGGAAGCATGAACCCGCTGCGTCTGCTGGCGGCGGCGCTCGAAACGCGGCGCATCTATCGGCAGGTCTCGCCCGATCTCGTGCATCACGTCGCACTGGTGCCCTCGCTCATCGGATCGCTGGCCGCGTTGGGACTGCCGCTCGTGCGCCTCAACGCTCTTGCGGGACTTGGCTTTGCATTCACGTCCGAGACGGCAAAGGCGCGCGCCGTGCGGCCCTTCGCGCGCCTGCTTCTTGGCTGGCTGCTCAAGGGCGCGAACACCAGCGTGCTCGTGCAGAATCCGGATGACTTTGCGCTGGTGGCCAGGCTCGGCGTACCGAAGGAAGCGATTGCGCTCATCCCCGGCTCGGGCGTCGACACGAAATTGCTCAGTCCCCTGCCCGAGCCGTCAGGCCCGTTCACTGTGGCATTCGTCGGACGCCTTCTCGACGACAAGGGCGTGCGCACGCTCGTGCGCGCGCACGAGCTGCTGGCAGGCCGCGGCATCGCCGTACGCACGTTGCTTGCGGGTGAGCCCGACCCTTCGAACCCGGCTTCCATCCCGGAGCAGGTGCTCGCCGCTTGGCGCGGGATTCCGGGCCTGGAGTTGCTCGGCCAGGTCGACGACATCCGCGAGGTCTGGGCGCGGGCGCATGTCGCCGTGCTTCCCTCGCGCCGCGAGGGGCTGCCGAAGAGTCTTCTGGAGGCGGCGGCATGCGGCCGCGCGCTGATTGCAACCGACGTCCCGGGCTGCCGCGAGGTCGCGCGCGCCGGCCTTAACGCGCTGCTTGTTCCTGTGGATCAGCCCGAGGCGCTGGCGGACGCAATCGCGATGCTGTCGCGCGATGCGGGACTGCGCTCGCGCTTTGCCGCCGCCAGCCGGCAGATCGCAGCGAGCGAATATTCCAGCACGCGCATCGGTGGCGATATCGTCGCGCTCTATTCGCGCTTGCTGGCGGGCCCTGCTTCATCGACACTCCAGCTACGAAGCATCTAGGACGCAGGGCGGCAACGGCGTGAATTTCTCAACTGGCCTGGTGGTGTTGCTCGCGGCCGTGGCGCTCAGCTTCGGGCTTCTGCTGTGTGTGATGCCGTTGCTCAAGAGGCACGCGCTCGCGAAACCGAACGCCCGCTCCTCGCACAAGACGCCGACGCCGCAGGGCGGCGGGATCGCGGTGATCGCGGCTACGATCGTCGTTGCCGGCGCGGCGGCGCTGCTTCGGACGGACGTAGACGACATGCTGCAGCTAGCCGCCGTTTTTGCGGCGGCCGCAGGCCTCGCCGTCGTCGGCGCAACGGACGACCTGCGTCCGCTGGAGGCGCTCCCGCGCCTGCTGCTGCAGGCAGTGGCCGTGGCCGCGGTGACGGCGGCGCTTCCATCCGAGATGCGATTTCTTCCCTGGCTGCCCTGGTGGGTGGACCGCGCCGTGGTGTTCGTCGGCGGCGTGTGGCTCGTCAATGTCGTGAATTTCATGGACGGCATCGACTGGATGACGGTTGTCGAGGTCATCCCGGTCACGGCCGGCCTTGCGGTGTTGGGGCTGATGGGAGTGCTTCCGCCCGTCGCGACTTTCGTTGCGCTGGCGTTATGCGGAGCGGTGATCGGCTTTGCACCGTTCAACCAACCGGTGGCACGGCTTTTTCTCGGCGATGTCGGCAGCCTGCCGATCGGCCTGCTGCTCGCCTGGCTGCTGGCGCTGCTCGCGGGAAACGGCGCTCTCGCCGCCGCGCTGCTGCTGCCGCTTTATTATGTCGCGGATGCAACCGTCACGCTCGTGCGCCGGCTTGCGGGCGGCGAGCCGATCACGCAAGCGCACCGCAGCCATTTCTACCAGCGGGCACTCGACGGGGGGATGAGCGTGTACCGGATCGTCGCGAGCGTTTTCGGACTCAATGTCGTACTCGCCATGTTGGCGGCGCTGACGGTGACATTCCCCTCGGTGGCAATTCAGGGCGCAGCGCTCGCCGCCGGCGCGGCACTGGTGAGCATCACGCTTTTTACTTTCGGCCGCGCCGGGCTCGCAACAGCTTCGCGCGGTTAAACCAAATCGAATGGTCCCGCTCCGTCCTGTCCGCCTCTGAGGCTGACTTGTCTAAGGGTCGAAATTCAACTGGTCTGAAATGAACTGGCGATATGGCCTAGCGCAACCGACGTCCTCTCCCACTTTGGGGATCTGACCTGACCAATTCGGAAGGCCGCACAATTCTGCCCCCGCACGCAAGGATTCGCTCGGATTGAGAACCATGTCTTCGTACTGAATCACACGCACGATTTTGGGAAATCGCTCGGCTAGCATATCGATCATCTGGTGGTACCAAAGTATGTGATCCCGCGCGGCCTTCAGGTTATAGCCGTACGAATTGTTATCGCGATATTTGCGCATGAAGATCCGCAACAAGTTGTCTTCCACATTACGTTTGAGGCACACAAACCGGGCATTGGGCACAAGCGATGCTAAACGTGCGGCGTCGTGGATGCATGTCGGCAGGGTATTCGTGAAGACCTTCGCCGGACCGATACGCCGCGCGAGTTCTTCATGATATATTTTACGAAACAATGGGAAGAGTTGTCTTGGGAGTTGCCCCAGAGAGCTGACGGTAGGTAGGTTGCCGGCTTGAAAGGTCCAACGGACCGAGTTTTCGACAATAGGATTTTCGTAGCCGCGTTTAACGCCGGGCAACATCCCGACGAGCTTTTCCATTGTAGTTTTGCCTGATCCGGAGGCGCCCAATATAAAAAGCGAAATCGATTGCTCTTCGGTATGCATTCGTTCGCGAGTCGATTCGCCGGGATGTGCGCGCAAGAAGGCAAGACTTGCATGGCACATGGCAGACCACCGAACAAAATTATTTTGCTGAGCCACAAAAACCGCCCGGTTCGCGCTCGCAAGCTGCTCCCAAGCTTCGGCATATCGTCCCGCGCGATCAAGTCCGGTCGCCCGGAAAAAGGCGATCGAGGTTTGGAAATCATTCTGGTCCTCGCCCGGCTCTGGAACGACGTTTTCCAATAGCGGCAGCAGATCGATGCTGACGGCCGACGCCGGCAGGTTTGCAAGGCCGCGGATCGGCTCGAGCAAACGCATTCCTCGATTAATCAGACCTTCAAAAACCGTTGCGCTTTCGGCGACCTCACCTAAATTTTGATGGCACCAGCCCAGACCAACAGCGGCCGGGACGAGGCTTTCATCGAGTATCAATGCTTGGCGGTAGGTGTCCCGTGCCAACTCGTATTCGCGATCCTTACGATAGATATCGCCTAGCGCCACCAGCACATTGGGGTCATCAGGTTTGATGGCCATCGCTTGCGCAACGGTCCTTGCCGCCATTTCATTTGCACCCAGCCGCAAGTAGATCCCGCTCAGCGCAGTCAGCGTCGTCCAGCTTCGAGGACTCAGCATCACGGCGCGCACCAGACAGTCGAGCGCCTCCGCGAACCTATGTTGGTCCGCCAAAATAAGTCCAAGCGTGTGAAGAGCTGCCATATAATCCGGATGCTGGCGAACCAAGGCTTCGCAAATAGCCTCGGCGCGATCGTATTGTCCCTGTTGGCGCAGCCGCTCCGCTTCCTGCAAACGCGCGAAATTGTCCTGCAGAGAATCGCGCAGAGGCGATCGATCCGATGCCCGCGAGGAAGAGGTGAGGTGAAGATTTGACACAAACGACTCGCTGTCAAACGTGTTATTCGCCGGGAACTAACCGGCGAAAATACTATCCGATTGCGTGCCGTTGAGCGAGCAACAGTATATAGGAGGGTGCAGCCAGCCGAATTATGCGCGGGCTATTACCACCCTCAACTGCTCATCCTCCAAACATCATCGTCGCCCTCAGCATCGGGCCGTGATAAAAACGATCCTCATTCGAAACATTGCCGTTCAAATCGATTGTCCTCAATGCGTTCCAGTAGCCGTCGAAGCGATAGCTTGCGGTCATCTTGAAACTGCGAGTGATCCAATATGAGATGCCGGCTTGGGCGTCGAGATTGAAGATCGCGGCAGTGTCGGAGCTACTGAAAGCAGTGGCGCTCGAAGGCAGGACAATAGTGGTAGGTCCGCCGTTGTATAACAAAGCCGCCGTGGATGTCGCGCTGTCCAGTTTTCGTTCGCCGATAAGCACAGCGACACCGCCGAGGTAATCGAAAGACCACGAACCGGCGAATGGCACGCTGCCTTCGATTCCCAGACGTGGGCCAATGCCCAAAAATCTGCTTCGGTTCGAAAACGAAATATTTCCCGACACTGTGGTGCTGCCGGGACCAAACGATCCGAAGAAGAACTCGTTCGCCGTAGCTTTTGAATATAGTTCAGCGACTCGAATACCGAACTTGGCCTGAGTCATGCCGCTGCCCAAAGCGAAGTCCCTACCCACCGCAAAATCGACAAGCCAATGATGCTCCTTGACGTCGCCCGATCCGGTGCCGGTGCCGACGATCGGCGACGTCGAACGACTGAATGGAGTTTGCGTCCCGCCGATGAACGACTCGGTTCTGCTGAAAAGACCTGACGAGCGCCTAGCTGCGCCATATCGGAATTGGCCGCTCAAATGGTACGGCGAAAACGCACCCATCCTGTAATCGAAACCGACGGCGGCTTCCCAACCCCAATGCGGCGATATCCCGGTCAAGGGAGCCGATAAGCCGAAAAGCGCGTCCTGCTCCGTCCGAAAAGCGCCGCCCTCGACCCACCACGTCCAAAGATCCCGCGGCGGCGGAGCCGGAGCGATGGCCGGCGCTTTAACCGGAAGATCCGCGGCTGAGACGGCGGACGACGCCGCCGCCAGCGCTATGGTGGAAACGCTGACAAAAAGTGAGCGTCGGACGTTGCTCATGGTGTGCCCCCACTCCCTTGAACGGCGCATAGCCGAACGCATCATGCTTGCGGCCAAGTCGTAAGAAAAGAGCTTGATCGCTTATTTGCGGTGGTAGTCACTTTTGAGCAACATCGGCTAACCACTTGTCCGGCAAGAAATATACGCCCAAGATGCATAAGCATGAATGCAACTGCGTCTTCCAATTCCCAGGATTCGTCCCTGCAAAAGGCACCTCAGCCTCGTTCAGGGATTGTCTGGCTCGCGTCCTATCCCAAATCCGGTAATACGTGGACGCGCGCCTTCCTGCACAATCTGGTCAAGGTCATGTCCGGCGAGCGTGACCCACAGCACATCAACAAGCTTGTGCGCTTCTCCGCGGGGCTCGCCGGCAAGCGGCTGTACATCCCCCTATTGGGTTTCGAGCCCACAAACGAGCACCGCGACCAAGTTGCGGCGGTCCGGCACCAGGTACAACGTCACGTTGCGGACAGCTACGAAGGATTGATATTCATAAAAACTCATCAAGCGCTGATGATCGACCGCGGATACACGACGATCAATTTCGAAGTGACTGCGGGCGCCATTTACATTGTCCGTAATCCGCTCGACGTGACGATATCTTATGCGCATCACATGGGCCGTTCGTTGGACGATACGATCGCAATCCTTGGCACCCAGAATGCTGAAGTCGAGGTGTCGGAAGACCAAGTGCACGAGGTTTACGGCTCGTGGAGCCAGCATGTCATGAGCTGGACCCGCAAGGCGCACCCGGCCATATACATCATGCGGTACGAAGATATGCTCGCCGATCCAAAGAAAGCCTTTAGCGGACTTGCGCGCCACCTTTTGTTTAGCCCGAGCGATGAACAGCTCGTACAGGCTATCAAGAGTTCATCATTCGAAGAGTTGCGTGCCCAAGAAGAAGAGAGCGGTTTCCGCGAGAAATCTAAAGCGGCAGAACGTTTCTTCCGCGAGGGTCGTGCTGGGCAGTGGAAGGATCTTCTAACGCCCCAGCAGATCGACAAGATTGTCAAAGAGCACGGCGAGCAGATGGCAAGATTCGGCTATCTACCCGAACAACAAGTCAACTGAGCGAAACCAAGTGCTCCACTCTAAGTGAGGCGCAGCGCTCGCCGCCGGCGCGGCACTGGTGAGCATCACGCTTTTTACTTTTGGCCGCGCCGGGCTCGCGACACGTTCACAAGATTAGGCCAGATCGAACGGTTCCGTCCTGTCCTGTCCGTCTTGTCCGGCAAGTGCCAGAGCCGCCCCCATGAGTAGCCAGAAGGTCCGCTGATAGAGCATGTCAGCCGGCGCGGACATGGCGCCAAATGCGACGAGGCACAACACGACAAGGGCGGAGGCCGGCTCGCGAGCGGATCGCCACTGATCAAAAAACACGCGCAACCCTGGGATAGCAAAGACGAGAAAGCCCAGGATTCCAAGTTCGGCGAGGAGCCACACAGCGGTCGAGTGGATCAGGAGCGGCGAGCCGCCACTGCCGGGTATGAGTTTGTTGCGGAATGCCCCGAGACCCGCGCCAAAGATAGGGTGGTGAACAAAAAGGTCGAGGCCGCCTACAATGCTGGTCAACCGTTCCTGCGTTGATGCCCCGCTGGGAATGATTTGAGGCATGAGGGATGTTTGCGACGATATCGACGGAAGCAGAGCCAGGATTGCAGCCAGCACCAGGCACAGCGTCGCAATGGAAAGTTCTTGTACGCGCAGATTCCTGAGGTAAAGGCCAATTGCAAGCACGAAGACACCTGCAATCCAGCCTGAGCGCGATCCCGCAAACCAGAAAGCGGCCAAGATAATCACGAGAGCGCCAATCCGCAATTTAGGTTGCTGCAAAAATACGATTACCGCCGCGAGCGCCATCACCAACTGGAATGCAAAAAAATTGTGATTGAGCGAAAAAGCCTGAACATTTCTGAGCACGACTGGAACATCGAACTTCAAGATGGCCAGTATCACGTACACGATCTCAAGCGCGGCGACCGCTGCCGTCGCACCCACGAATGTCAGCATAAATGTCCTCAGGCCTTGTTCTCCTCCTTCGCGGACGATGAGGGCTCCCGTCGCAGCGTAAGCGAGAAGAACAAACCAGCCGAGAAACCGGTTCACGACCGCCCATTCGGTCCAGCCGAAGCGCCAGGCGCCAATCAGCAGGGAAACAGCGAGCACGATTGTCGCCGCCGCAACAGCGGCATTGACGTTGGCGACGCGCCAGCGCGGCAGCCGTCGCATCCGGATGGCGGCGAGAACAAAAATCACTCCGGCCAGCATGGCCAACGGATCGGCCAGGTTGACGTTGAGAACCCCCGACTGCGTCGGCACATAGATCTGGAACAGAACAAGCGTCGCCGCCGCCAGCGGCAGCCCCCACGCAAGCGCGCGGTAGTAGTCGATCGAACCGCCGCTTTCGGAGGGTACCTGTGTGCCTGCGGACGAACCCGGGAGAGAGAGCGCGGCGACGAGACCCATTGCCACGAGCGAGCCGATGCCGATGATGACGGCGGCCGCGAGCGCCGCGTGCGCCGCAACGCCGATCGCACCGAGGGCGACCACCGCGCTCATCTCGCGAACGCCCCATCCAGCGAGACTGACCGGAACGCTCGCGGCGAACATCACGACCGCCGAAGCCGCCACCAGATCGGCAAGTGGGGTCTCGGGGGAAAGCGCTCGCGCTGCCGCAACATAGGCGAGCATCATCGGCGCCTGGACAACAAGCGTGAGCCCGATGACACCGAGGCAGCGCTGCACAAAGTGCTGCGTCAGCAGGGGCGCGATCGACTGTACGGCCATCCGGCCGTATCCGAGCAAAGCGCCCGCAGCGGTTGCCGCGAGCAGTCCGCACATGATCTTGATCAGGTCCGCGCCGCCCGCCGACTGATCAAGATACACATTGCCGAAGATGTAGAGCGCGCCCGCGAGCGCGATCAGCGCGGAAACGATTGCGGCGATGAACCGTTCATAGGCGGTGATCACCACCACGGCCGCAAACGGAATGCCGCCGCGGCTTGCGATCATGCCGCGCGCCATCAGCTGGCCAGCGAGCTGAAAGAAAACCGCGCCGCCGAGGCTTCCCGCGCCCACGACCGCCATGGCCCGCCGGAAACCGATCGGGTGGCGGACTTCGGTCGCGATCACCTGGAAACGGAGGACGGCGGCGAGCGCATTCGCCAGCAGGGCCGCCGCTATCAGGGCCATGATCGCCGGCGATAGGCCGCGAATATCCTGAAAAACCTGCGCTGTATCATAGTTGATGGCCACAAGGGCTATGACCATCACAAGCAAAGCAACCGACACGGCCGCCTTGAGCGCGTGCATGATCATCCCCCGGCTCCACGCGTGCGCCCCAACGCATGCAACCCTGCGCTGGTATAGGCGTATCGGATTCGCGCGGCCGTTTCCAGCCGCGGACGCCATATGCCTAGCGAGATTGGGCGTTCTGGCCTATCGGCCGTTCGGGGGAGAAAGTGAGAATCG
>DASTHI010000048.1:0-111351 GCA_035718275.1 Pseudolabrys sp.
CAAAACCGCGCGCGGTGTCGCGCACCATGCGCTCCTCCTCGCTCAGCTGGCTCTCCAGCCCGAGCGGGTCCTCCCACGCAAATGCCGCGTCCTTGAGCATCGCCGGCGCTCCGCCGCGCTTCTCGGCCGCCTGTGACATGAGGCCTCCATCGAATGACAGCACATTATAGACCGGCTGCCGCTCAGGGGGCCATGGGTCGCTCGTGCATCCGTACCTTTCGAAAACGCGCGTTCGAAATGCAAAACCCCGCCGAACAACGGCGGGGTTTTCCGCGACAACCGGTTCGGTCTCAAATTGCCATCTTCAAATCCTTGGCGGCCCGGAACGCGACCTTCTTGCTCGCCTTGATCTTGATAGCTTCGCCGGTCATCGGATTGCGGCCCATCCGCGCGGCGCGCTTGCGCACCTGCAGAATGCCGAGACCCGCGATCTTCACCCGCTCACCTTTCTTCAGGTGCTTGGTGATCAAACCGATCAAATTCTCCAACATTTCTAAGCCTTGCTTCTTGCTGAGCTGATGCTGCTCCGAAAGCGCAGCGGCCAGATGCCTGGTCGTGACCGGCTTGCCGGCTTTCGGCTTGGATGAAGCGGCTGGTGCCATTTGAAATTGCTCCTTGGGGCGCACTATGCGCGAACATCAAAGGATGTAGGGGATTCTCTGGCATTTCGTAAATGCACCGCCACTTCCAGGAACGGCTTTAACCACAGGTTCGTGGAACCGCGGGGAGGGGAACACGGTAGCGGCAAACACGTTGGCACCGGGGAAGCGACAGCAAAGGAGACCATTCAATGCGCATGAGACCAAAATTGGCATTCGCCGCGGTACTTCTTTCGACGGTGATCCTGTCAGTACCTGCCAGCGCACAATACCGTCACTGGGGCCATCGGCACGGCGGCTGGGGCTGGGGTGGCGCGGCGATCGGCGGATTCGCCGCTGGCGCTTTGCTCGGCAGCGCCCTGACAGCCCCTCGATACTATGGCAGCCCCGGCTACTACGACTATGGTCCGGAGGTGTATGCCAGCCCTGGTCCCGATGCTGATGCCGTGGCCTACTGCCAGCAGCGATTTCGCTCTTATGATCCAGCCTCGGGGACCTATCTCGGATATGACGGGGTCCGCCATCCCTGCCCGTAACGTCCGATCGGACGCATGTCTCAGCATTCAGCTCAGCCTTTCGCGGCGCACCGTCGCGAAAGGCTCCGTTGCCGCACAGAAGCATTTCGTCTAATGAGCATCTACGCGCGCCCGTAGCTCAGCTGGATAGAGCGTTGCCCTCCGAAGGCAAAGGTCGGACGTTCGAATCGTCTCGGGCGCGCCAAATAATCTTCAAAAGTTGGCTGCCCAGCACCGAGGTATCATGCTTTGCTGCCTCCGTTCTCATCGGCAATGTCAACGATAGGCCACTCGGCAGAAGAAAACTGTCGATCTCGATCATGCCGGAAGATCTGGTCCAGCTCATTCGCATTGGCCTCGAGCATCCGGACATTCGTTTCGAAATCTTCTATGGCGCCTCCGCAGCCGGATGGTGGGGCAACAGCAATGCCATGCGCTTTGGATACAAGCCGCAGGGCCGTTCGGAGAACTTCACGGCGGAGGCCCTGGCCGCCAGGCAAAGCTTCCCGCGGACCCGGTCGCGAGCGATTCCAGGGTGGTCCGTATTGTTCCGATGAATATGATGCCGATCGTCGTCACTGAGCCAAACACGTGAAACTGCCCGGCCCCGATCATCCGATCGAGATTCAAGCGAATGACAAGCGCGTGCGCGTGACATTCGCCGGCTGCGTCATCGCCGACAGCATGCGGGCGCTGAGGCTCACCGAGGCTGGATATCAGCCGGTTTTCTATATTCCACGCGATGATGTGGACATGACTCGGCTGACGCCAAGCAGTCACCGCACACATTGCCCGTACAAGGGAGAGGCAAGCTATTTCAGTATCAATGCTGACGGTCGGACCGCCGAAAACGCGGCGTGGTCATATGAGCAGCCCTATCCCGTGATGTCGCGGATAGAGAACCATCTGGCATTCTATGCCAGCCGGGTGGACTCGATCGAGCAGCTGTAAGCCACCTGCCTAATGCAGGCGCGGCGCTTTGAGAAATCTTGCCCGGTCGGATGAATTCACCCGCACGTCGAACGTGACGCCCTCGCGATAAAGCGTGAGGGGCACTTCGACGCCGGCATTCCCGAGTGCCCAGATTTTCCGGTAGAAGCCGGCAAGCGAGGACACGCGCTCGCCCTTGACCGCAAGCACGACATCGCCAACCTTGATCTCGGCACGCGCCGCCGGTCCTTTCGGTGCAACGCCAACGGTCACGATCTTGTCTTCGATCTCGGTCGAGTAAAGTCCGAGCCATGGCCGAACAGGCCGGTTCGCGCGTCCGAATTTCCGCAAGTCGTCAAGGATGGGCTTGAGGAGATCGATCGGCACGATCATGTTGAGATGCTCATTCTTGCCCTCGCGCGCGCGCTCGAGCTGCAGCGACCCTATTCCGATCAACCCGCCGTCGGCTGCAATCAGTGCCGTGCCGCCCCAGTTCGGGTGCGCGGGGAAGGTGAAGATGGCTTCATCGAGCACGTATTCCCAATAGCCCGCAAATTCCTGCTTGGCCGCGATCCGACCCGCGAGCGAGCGCGTGCGGCCGCCCGCCCCGCCAACCACGACGCGTTCACCGACCTCCGCGGATTTCGAGGATCCGAAGGCCAGCGGCTGAATCTCGATCCTGCCAAGCGCCTGCACCAGGCCAAATCCCGTCTCCTGATCGAAGCCGAGCGCATGGCCCTGGACAACGCGACCGTCGCCCAGATGCAGCCAGACAGAATCCGCTTCGGTGATCAGATAGCCGATCGTGAGCACGAGTCCGTCTTCGATCAGCACGCCGTTGCCGGCGCGCTCGACGCCGAGCGTTTCGGCCGTGAATGCATCGGGCGGGATGATGGAGTGCAGCCCGACAACGGAAGCGAGCGCGCGGTCGAGATCATACGTATAGTCCTCGGGGCGCGGCTGCACCGCCTGCGGCACCTTCCATTCAATCAGCGAGGCCATCGCAAGCTCCTGTGTACCTTTTCTATCATACGCCGGATCAAGCCGGCGAAAAGACCGCCCTTGCCTGTTAGTCTCAGGGCCGGCCCATGACACGATTGTCCATTCTCGACCTGTCACCCGTTTCCGCCGGCTCGACGGCGGCACAAGCGTTGCGCAACTCGCTGGACCTCGCTCGCCTGGCCGATGGTCTCGGCTTTGTCCGCTTCTGGGTCGCCGAACATCACAACATGCCGGCGATCGCAAGCTCAGCGCCGGACATCATGATAGGCCAGATCGCCGCAGTGACCACGAACATGCGCATCGGTTCAGGCGGCGTCATGTTGCCGAACCACGCGCCCTTGATGGTGGCCGAGCGTTTCAAGGTGCTCGAAGCACTCTATCCGGGCCGCATCGATCTCGGTCTTGGCCGGGCGCCGGGCACCGATCCGGCAACCTCATATGCGCTGCGCAGGCGTCAGGGAATCAGCGAGGAAGACGACTTCCTCGAGCGATTCAACGAACTGATGCTGATCGAGAGCCGCGGCTTTCCGGCGGGGCACCCGTTCCACAACGTGCGCGCGATGCCTTCCGACGTGCCGCTGCCACCGATTTATCTGCTGGGCTCCTCCGATTATAGCGCGCAACTCGCCGGCCATATCGGGGCGGCATTTTCGTTCGCGCACCATTTCGCGACTTTCGATGCCGTCGAGGCGATGCAGCTTTATCGCGATCGCTTCAGGCCCTCGCCCGCGCACGCTAAGCCATACGCAATTCTCGCCACCCACGTGATTTGCGCGGAAACCGACGCGCAGGCGGAGCTGCTCGCAACGACGGTCGATCTCAACTTCGTCCGCCGCGCCAGGGGCGAATACCTGCCGCTCGCCTCGCCCGAAGAGGCGATGGCCTACGAGTACACGCCCGCCGACAAGGCGCGCATCGCCCAGAACCGCGGGCGGCTTTCGGTCGGTTCGCCGGAAACGGTCAAGGCCAGGCTGCTGCCGCTGATCGAAAACACGAAGGCTGACGAACTGATGGTCACCACAATGATCTACGATCATCAGGCTCGAAAGCGTTCATACGAGTTGCTTGCACAGGCTTTGCAGTGACCACGCGCCGCAAAGAAAGCGGCATTGCCGGCGATGACGGAGCTGCATCGCCATGTTACAAGCTCTCCGTTTTCAATCTTCAGGACGTTCGGGAGGTTTTCCTTGGGCAAGCAATTCACATTGACCGCCGCCGACAAGCACTCGCTCGGCGCCTATCGCGCCGATCCGGCAGGCGCCCCGAAGGGCGGCATCGTCGTCGTGCAGGAGATTTTCGGGGTCAATCACCACATCCGCGCCGTATGCGACCGGCTGGCGGCTCTCGGCTACGCCGCCATCGCGCCCGCCGTATTCGACCGTTTTGTCCGCAATTTCGAGAGCGGTTATTCACCCGACGAGATTGCCCACGCGCGCAGCTATCTCGGCAATCTCAATTGGGATCACATGATCGCCGACATCGCGGCGGCGCAGGGTGATCTCAAAGGCACAGGCCCTCTCGGCGTGGTCGGCTTCTGCATGGGCGGAACCGCAGCCTTTCTTGCCGCCTGCCGCATCCCCGCATTCTCGGCGGCAGTCGCCTTCTACGGCGGGATGATCGGCAAGTTCGCCGACGAGAAGCCGAAATGTCCGCTGCAGATGCATTTCGGTGAAAAGGACGAGGGCATTCCACTCGACGTTGTGGAGACGATCAAGAAGAAGCAGCCGCAGGCGGAGACCTACATTTATCCTGGAGCGCCGCATGGCTTTTATTGCGACGAACGCGCTAGCTATCGCAAGGAAGCCGCAGACCTCGCCTGGCAACGAACGCAGGAGTTTCTCGCGAAGCACATGAAGCGATAAGAGGCTTGCAGCCGCACGAACAAAAGGCCCATCGGTGACGGTGGGCTTTTTGATGATATGCCGATGCCTCGCTCATTGCGCGAGCCGACTTGCGGCAGGAATGCTCATCGCGGCAACACCGACGACTACGAAGGCAAGGCCAGCCCAGGCGGTTGCCGTCACGCTTTCCCCGAGAGCAAGAACTCCGATTGCGATCCCGATCGGCACGCGCAGATACGCCTGCGCAGTCGTGGCGACGGAGCCGAGCGTTTGGACCAGACGAAAGTAGATGACAAAGGCCAGCGCCGTTGAAAACACGGACAGGGCAAGCAGCGCCAGAATCGAATCGCGATCGGGCACAAGCGTCCAGGGTCGGTCAACGATAAGGCTCACCGGGACGAGAATCATGGCGCCGCCAAGAAGCGACCCGGCCGCTGGCATGATCGGCTCAATTCCTTTGAAGCGGCGGCCGAAAATTGCCGCACCCGCATAGCAGATAGTTGCGGCAACAATCGCAAGCTGCGCCCAAAGCTCGTGGCCGAGACCCTGCAGCGCCTGCGTGCCGACAATGAAACACGTTCCGATGATGCCGGCGGTCACTCCGAACAGTTTTCGTGCGGAAACCGGTTCATGACGCGTCATCAGCGCGGTGAGCAGGAAGGCGAAAATCGGCGAGGTCGAGTTGAGGATCGTCGCCAGGCCGGCATCGACCGTGCGCTCGGCCCAGGCGATCAGCGTGAACGGCACGACGCTGTTGAGACAGGACTGAATCAGAAAACGCCCCAAGGTTACGGCATCGTTCGGGAACTGCAATCGACGCAGCCGAATGACGCAAAAAAGAACGGCGCCGGCAATGACGGTGCGAGAAGCGATCAGAGTCAGCGGGGGAATGGTCGCAACGCCGATCTTGATGAACGTGTATGACGCGCCCCACAGCGCCGAGAGCACAAAAAGGAGTATCAGCTCCAGCCGAACGTCCGGTTTCTGCACAGAACACCTCTCCAACCCGAGATCGATTCGCCGTCTCTCTAGCTGGAAACAGTCCTGCAATACTTCGGCATCGGCCGAAGTGTCGGTTGCTGACTGGCGCAAACGCCGCCCGCTGTTGACCCATGGCGACAGTTGCTACAGCGGACGATTGCCGAGGTTCGCTGTGCTGATCGGAGATGCAGCGCGCGCCAATATTCTGGCGGCGCTCATGGACAGCGCGCGCTCACCGCAGGTGAGCTTTCCTCGAGTGCCGGCGTGCGCGCCTCGACTGCGAGCGGCCATCTTCGCAAGCCCACCGAGGCCGAACTGACCGCCAGCGAGAAGCGTTGACGCGCGTTGGAAAGGCGCGTTGTCCGCGCCCGCTTTCCTGTCGGTGCGGACTCTCGCCGGGCCGCACCAGATGATCGGGCGGCACCTCGGAGCGAACCTGAGTGCCTCCAACCTTGCGGATGAGTTGAACCGTCTGCTTGTACGCGCGCGGAGCAAAGCCGCCGGCGATTGCCACCGCCGTTTCGGCGGTCAGATTGACGATATAGGGATACTGCCCGGGCGTGGTGACTTCACCAAGAATGAAAAAATGGCCGGTAGGTCTCGATTTCGACGCTCACATAGGGCTCGCGGGCGAAGCCTTTTTTGAGCCGTGAAGCGGCTGCCGCAGCGAGTTGTTGGTTCGTGAGGCCGCGTGCCGACAGGCTCCCGACACATCAAGGGTAGCGTGACGCGCACGCACACCCACGTCACAACGTCAGCAACCGATGAAGTGTCTCGGACGAATAAAGGGTGCCGATGGAGCAATCAGACCGAAGCGTCCTGCGCCAACCTTGCACCGGTGCCGATGGGACAGGACACTCCCGTTCCGCCAAGCCCGCAATACCCGAACGGGTTTTTTGCGAGGTATTGCTGGTGATAGTCCTCGGCAAAATAGAATTCCGGTGCATCAACGATCTCGGTCGTAATGGTGCCGTAGCCCTTCTTCTTGAGCTGCTGCGCGTACGCGGCTTTCGAGGCTTCTGCCGCCTTCTTCTGCGCCGGAGAAAAAGTGTAGATGCCTGATCGGTACTGCGTGCCGATGTCGTTGCCCTGGCGCATTCCCTGCGTGGGATCATGGCCTTCCCAGAATGTCTTGAGCAGGGTCTCGTACGAGATTTGCTTCGGATCATAGACGACCAGCACCACTTCGTTATGTCCGGTGCGTCCGGAACAGACTTCTTCGTATGTCGGATTCGGGGTCAGTCCACCGGCATAACCGGCAGCGGTGACATGAATGCCATCGCCCAACTCCCAAAATTTCCGTTCGGCACCCCAGAAACAGCCGAGCCCGAACATCGCCTTCTCGGCGCCATCCGGATAAGGCCCCTTCAACGCGCGATGATTGACAAAGTGGGTCTCGGCAGTGCGGATGGGTTCAGGACGCCCCGGCAAAGCCTCGGCAGCTGTAGGCATGGCAACTTTTTTGAAGCCGAACATGTGTTTCTCCTGCACTCGCATGCGCAATATATGCTGCTGGAGAGCGGTGGCCAACGAGGCCTGAGATCACGTCTGAGTAATCCGGCCAACTCTCCGTCTTGGCACTGAGGGTTCAGATGTGCCCATTTGTTCAACGAACCGCTGCTTGCCCGGTTACTGCCGGGATCAGCGCGTCATCAAGGCCTGACATAGCCGATCAAAGGCTTCTTCTTGCGGCCGAGCAGGATCAGCAGAATGCCGACGACGCCAAGAACGCTCCACGCCGGAGCCGCAAGGAACGCAGTCATCAGCGGGTCCCAAAGATAGCCGCCAGCATAGGATTGCAGGGCCGGCTGAATTTTCGTGAGGCTCTCTGGATTGATCAGCTCCCATATCGTCTGGACGCTCGTGGTGAACACTCTGTTTCCGGCTATGGATTTCGTGCCGTCGTAGATGAGCAGGATGAACCCTGCCGCCAGGCAGATCAGCCCGATAAAGCGCAGAAGAAACCGGATCATGGACCGTCAGTACGTCCTTTGTAGGAGCATTGGATCGATGTGCGCGCCTTGTTCAAGAATAGCACTGAAATTGGCTTTCTTGAATTCTCGCCATTGCATCCGCTAACGTCCCTCGGGCCGGCTTTTTCGGTCGCGTCTATGGAGAAACAATGTCCAACCGCCCCAAAGTTCGCAGTCGCCCGACCTTCACCGAGCAGGAGGCTCTGCAATTCCATGCCAATGGTCGGCCAGGCAAACTGGAAGTGATCGCGACCAAGCCGATGGCGACCCAGCGCGACCTCTCGCTCGCATATTCACCGGGCGTCGCCGTTCCCGTTCTCGCGATTGCGGAGGACGAAACCCGCGCCTACGACTACACCACCAAAGGGAACTTCGTTGCGGTCATCACAAATGGCACGGCCATTCTTGGCCTCGGCAATCGCGGCGCGCTTGCGGCAAAACCCGTCATGGAGGGCAAGGCCGTCCTCTTCAAGAGGTTTGCCGATATCGACTCCATCGATCTCGAAGTCTCCTCCGAGGATCCCGACGAGATCATCAATTGCGTGAAGCTTCTGGGCAAAGGTTGGGGCGGCATCAACCTGGAAGACATCAAGGCTCCGGAATGTTTTGTGATCGAGCAGCGCCTTCGCGAGCTGATGGACATACCCGTGTTCCATGACGATCAACACGGCACGGCTATCATCGCGGCGGCGGGATTGCTCAACGCGCTGGATTTGACCGGACGGGAGATCGCCACGACCAGGCTGGTCTGCAATGGCGCCGGCTCCGCCGGCATCGCCTGCCTCGAGTTGCTCAAGGCGATCGGGTTCAAGCCTGAAAATCTGATTCTCTGCGATACAAAAGGGGTGATCTATCAGGGCCGCAAAGAGGGCATGAATCAGTGGAAGTCGGGCTTTGCGGTCAAGACATCCGCGCGCACGCTCGCGGATGCGCTCAAAGGCGCCGACGTTTTCTTCGGCCTATCCGCCAAGGGCGCGGTTACGCAGGACATGGTGAAGCACATGGCCGCAAAGCCGATCATCTTCGCGATGGCCAATCCCGATCCTGAGATTACCGTCGAAGAGGTCGCCGAGGTACGCAGCGACGCGATCATGGCAACAGGCAGGTCGGACTATCCCAATCAGATAAACAACGTGCTCGGATTTCCCTATATCTTTCGCGGCGCGCTCGACGTGCGCGCGTCCGCTATCAACATGGAAATGAAGATCGCCGCTGCGCGCGCACTCGCCGATCTGGCCCGCGAAGACGTGCCAGACGAGGTGGCGAGCGCCTATGGAGCTCGGCCAAAATTCGGACCCGATTACATCATTCCGGTTCCGTTCGATCCGCGCTTGATTTCATACATACCTCCGGCCGTCGCAAAGGCGGCGATGGATACCGGCGTCGCGCGCAAGCCGATCGTCGATATGGAGTCTTATCGGCAGCAACTCAGCGCCAGGCGGGACCCGATCGCCGGTACATTGGTGCAGGTATTCAACCGACTACGCCGCCAGCCCAAGCGCGTCGTGTTCGCGGAAGGAGAAGAGGAGCAGGTGATCCGCGCTGCGGCGAGCTTCGTCCATCAAGGACTCGGTACCGCTCTCCTCGTGGGCCGCGAGGATCGCGTGCGCCAGGCCGCGAGCGACTCCGGGATCGAACTCGGCGAGCACATCGAAATCTTCAATGCGCGCATGTCGACCCGCAACGCGGCATACATAAACTTCCTGTACGAGAGGTTGCAGCGCCAAGGCTATCTGCTTCGCGATTGCCAGCGATTGGTCAACCAGGACCGCAATCATTTTGCCGCCTGCATGGTCGCGCTCGGGGATGCCGACGCGATGGTGACTGGTGTTACCCGCAATTTTTCGGTGGCGCTCGACGAAATCCGGCACGTGATCGATCCCAAGCCAGGGCATCGCGTCATCGGGGCGTCGGTCGTCGTCGCACGCGGTCGCACGGTGCTTATTGCCGACACGGCGGTAACGGAGATGCCGGAGGCGCACGATATTGCCGAAATCGCCGTCGAGGCAGCCGGTGTAGCGCGACGGCTCGGCTATGAGCCGCGCCTGGCGCTGCTGGCATTTTCCACCTTTGGCCAGCCGCCCGGCGAACGATCGGCGCGCGTCATCGAGGCGGTCAAAATTCTCGACGGCAAACGGGTCGATTTCGAATATGATGGCGAGATGGCCGCCGACGTGGCGCTCAATCCGGAGCTCGCAGTTTCCTATCCGTTCTGTCGTCTCTCTGGTCCTGCGAACGTGCTCGTGATGCCGGCATTCCATTCGGCCTCGATCTCGACGAAATTGCTGCAGGAACTCGGCGGCGCGACGGTGATTGGCCCTCTGCTCGTCGGTCTCGACCGGCCCGTGCAGATCGTCCAGCTTGGCGCGAAGGACAACCACATCGTCAACATGGCCGCTCTTGCAGCGTATAATGTGAGCGGCTAAGTGCCTTGAATTCAACCCCGTTTTCCCAGTCGATGTGTAATTGAGGTAAAGTGACCATGCCTGCACACAAACTGTCCGGCGTATTTGCGGCGGTCGCAACGCCGGTCGATGAAGGCGGCGCGCCCGATCTCAAGCGTGCGACCAGGCTTGCGCGCCACCTGCTCGAAAGCGGATGCGACGGGTTGAACGTTCTCGGCACGACCGGCGAAGCGACGTCGTTCTCTCTCGACGAACGCAAGGCCGTGATGGACGCCTATAAGGAAGATCGGTTGCCGGTCGAGCGCCTCATGGTGGGAACGGGCGCGGCAGCGGTATCAGACGCGGTGGCGCTCACACGACACGCAGCCCAACTCGGGTTCGGCGGCGCGCTGCTTTTGCCGCCATTTTATTATAAGGGCGCTCCAGACGACGGCCTTGTCGCCTATGTCGAAGCGATCCTGCAGGCCACGCGCGACACGCCCATACCGATCTACCTGTACCACTTCCCGGCCATGTCGGGATTACCCTGGCACATCACGCTGATCAGGCGCTTGTTGGAATCCTTTCCGGCCCGCATTGCGGGACTCAAGGATTCCTCTGGCGACATGACGTATGCGCGCGCGGCGGCTGCACTTTCGCCGGACTTTGCCGTCTTTCCTTCGACAGAGGCATGTCTGATCGAAGCACGAGGCGGCGTGTTTGCCGGATGCATTTCGGCGACCGCGAATTGCAATCCCGATCTGTGCGCCAGCGCGTGGCGAAAGGGAGATGCCGCGGCGCTGGAGGCGGCTGTGGGAATCCGTAAACTTTTCGAGGGAAAGCCGCTGGTCTCTGGCGTCAAGTCGTTGCTCGCCCACATCCATGGCGACGCGGCACTCGCACGCGTCAAACCTCCGCTCGCGGCGTTTTCGGCTGCTGATCGAGCCTTTGTTGTCGCCGGACACGACGCCATCCGATCAAAGCGCGTCGCCTGAAGCCGGGGCGTTGACGCCCGAAGTGGCCCTAACTATAAGGCTCGCAACTTCTTGAAAAACCTTGCCGCTTTGGCGCGCACGCAGCCGAGGCTACAGTCGCGAGAGAGAGATCCATGGCAAATACCAAGTCCGCCCGCAAAGCCACGCGCGTGATCGCGCGCCGAACTGAAGTAAACAAATCGCGCCGATCGCTAATGAGAACTTCGGTGAGAAATGTGGAAGAGGCGATCCAGAGCGGCGATCGCAATGCAGCTCTTGCTGCCTTAAAGGCGGCCGAGCCTGTGATCATGCGAGCTGCTCAACGCGGCGTGTTGCACAAGAACACTGCGAGCCGGAAAGTCTCGCGTCTCGCGCATCGCATTGCCAAACTGGGCAAATAGCCGACGTATCTACCGCCAGCAACGTCGTAGTTCTCTCAATCCCACTTGGAATATAATTTGTCGCGCGCCGCTACCGTGGCGCGGACAACCGTCTTCAACATTTTGATTGGTCTTAAAAAAAATCGGTACTGCGGAATCCATCGCAATTCTCGCTGCAGCGCACGTAATTGCTTGCCCCGGCCGTTGTGCCGGGAGTTACCCGCGAATTCGCTCAGATTTTTTTGCGAAACGATAAAGACTTAACAAGAAAGCGGACAAGGGACCCGGAAAACGCGCAACACACGAAAGTTTGCTGTGATGCCTACGTTTTACGCCGACTCTCGGCGATCCTGCCGAGCGATTCCGATGTGAGCGTCGAAATTCTGCGGGAGTCCAAGATGTTGGACAAAACACGACCGTGGCGATCTCGCCACAGTGTCGCAAATTGTGCTTTTTCGGTGCTGCCACATTTGTAAATTTCGTTGCGGGGTCTCATCCCATGTGTATCTTGAAAACGCGCCCGGGAATTCTCCGTGCGCGCTCAGAAACAAGGTTTCACATCACGCTCATCGGCGGATGAGAACGGCATTGGTTTGCCGCCTGCACCGGTTTGATTGCTGGGGAGATGTATCGAGATTGAATGATTGATTCGGTGCGGACCTGATCGCAGTTCTTCCTGCGGAAGTAGACGAATAAGTTAGGCAACAAGAACCGCAGGGCAAAAGCCTGCAAGAATTCGAGGGGTGATGTCATGACATGCGGAGCAAGGAGTTTCGTAATCAGTGATACTGGATCGAAAGCATCCAGTGCGGACGCTTGCGTCGCCGTAGCGCATGACGCCCATCGGGCAGTTGCAGTTTCGAGTGTTCATTTCAGTATGCATATCTCTCGCAGCGCGTTCAGTCTTGCCACTGGGATCCGAGGCGCCACACCGCCACCTGCGGACTGAGGCGCAGCACCTCGATTCTCGGTCGATGTCGCACCATCGAGCCCTCGCGTCGCGAACAGGTTCGAGATCACAAGTCGGCATCATTGAGAGAGTGTTGTTGCGTCCAGTTTTCCGGCGCGTGGGCGGGTCACCGTCCAGCCGGTAACCGAGTCCGTGTCACCTTAAATCGGATCGAGCAAAACAAGATGTCGAACGGGGATCAGGAAAGTTGGTCGCGCGTCAAGGAGCGGCTTCGGGCGGATGTCGGTGACGATGTTTATTCCAGTTGGTTTGCTCGCATGGACCTGGAAACGATCGAGGATGGCGCGGTGCGTCTCTCCGTGCCGACGCGATTTCTCAGAAGTTGGATACAATCGCACTATGCGGAACGAGTTCTGGCTTGCTGGCAGGCTCACGACGCGAAAGTCACGCGCGTCGAACTGATCGTACGATCGGCTGTTTTGAAGTCTGCGCTACTGCCAAAATCAAAGCCGGACACTGCAGCCGGCGAGAACATCGGCCGCTTCGGCAGCGGTCATGGAAACGGGCGGATACCTGCTGCGGGCGACCCAAGCGCGCACGAGGCACTCGGCGGCTCGCCTTTGGACCCGCGCCTCACGTTCGACACGTTCGTGGTTGGGCGATCAAACACGCTAGCCCACGCGGCCGCAAGGCAGGTGGCGGGGGCAAAGCGGACCGACACGGTGATGTTCAACCCGCTCTATATCCATTCTGGGGTCGGACTTGGAAAAACCCACCTGCTGCAAGCTGTCACCTGGGCGGGAAACGCGTTCGGCGAACGCAAAGTGCTCTATCTCACCGCCGAAAAGTTCATGTACGGCTTTGTTTCCGCACTGCGTACGCAGACTGCGCTTGCATTCAAGGAAGCTCTGCGAGGAATAGGCGTACTCGTCATCGATGACCTCCAATTCCTGCAAGGCAAATCGACACAGGCCGAGTTCTGCCACACGCTCAACGCGCTGATCGATGCCGGCAGACAGGTCGTGATCGCCTCCGATCGCCCTCCATCCGATCTCGAAACGCTCGATGATCGCGTCCGTTCGCGTCTCGCCGGGGGCCTGGTCGTTGAGATGGGACCGCTTGTGGAGGAATTGCGCTTCGAGATCCTGAGGGCAAGAGTCATGGCCGCTCGCGCTCACCATCCGACCTTCGACGTCCCAGCCCCGGTACTCAATTACATTGCCAAAACCGTTACCCACAATGGCCGCGACCTGGAAGGCGCGCTGAACCGGCTGCTCGCCCACAACAAGCTCACCGGACATCCAGTCACGCTGGAAATGGCCGAACGCGAGATACGCGATCTCATCCGCCCACAGGAACCGAAGCGGGTGAAGATCGAGGACATCCAGCGTGTCGTTGCGCGCCAGTACAATGTCAGCCGTTCCGACCTGCTGTCGTCGCGGCGAACAGCGAACGTCGTGCGGCCACGGCAGGTTGCCATGTATCTCGCAAAGACATTGACCCTGCGTTCGTTGCCCGAAATCGGCCGGCGTTTCGGCGGCCGCGACCACACAACCGTTCTCCACGCGGTGCGCAAAATCGAAGGTTTGGTTGGCAACGATATGGCGCTTGCCGAAGAAATCGAGATACTCAAACGGCAATTGCAGGAATAGACGTCTGCGGACAGACGGCGCGGGCCTTCTGATTGGCTTTCGTAATTCGAGCCGTTGCAGGGCGCGACCCCTGTCAAGCCGGTTCCGACGAACTGGCGGGGGTTGTGGACCTTTGGGAAATACGGCTCGCCACCACGTCGGCAGACTTGCGATTTTTATCCCGGCACGCCACCTTTGCGACCCGGCCTCGCCTGTCGCGTTCCGCCGGCCGGGCCTTTTGCGCCTGGTTCTGAATTTTGTCGGGGCGCTGATGCGGATCATTCCATGAAGGTTACAGTCGAGCGTGCAGAGCTGCTGAGTTCGCTGGGCCGCGTCCATCGCGTGGTTGAGCGCCGAAACACGATCCCTATCCTAGCCAACGTTCTGATCAAGGCGGACCGTGGGAATCTCAGCCTCAAGGCGACCGATCTCGATCTTGAGGTGACCGACTCCGTGGCGGCGGAGGTCGCAGCCAGCGGCTCGACCACCGTTCCGGCACACATGTTCTACGATATCGTTCGCAAGCTGCCCGAGGGCGCCCAGATCGTGCTCGAGGCATCCGGAGATCGTGCGGTGCTCACGCTGCGGGCCGGTCGTTCGCGTTTCACGTTGCAGACCTTGCCGGAAAGCGACTTTCCCGATTTGGCTGCCGGAGAAATGACGCACTCCTTCAAATTGGGCGCCGCTGACCTGAAGCGGCTGATCGATAAGACCCAATTCGCGATATCCACCGAAGAAACGCGCTACTACCTCAATGGCATCTACCTGCATACGGCGGGCAATGCAAAGAGCGGCTCGCTCCGTGCAGTCGCAACCGATGGCCATCGCCTCGCGCAAGTCGACCTCATGCTGCCGGACGGAGCGACCGGGATGCCCGGCATCATCGTGCCGAGAAAGACGGTGGGTGAAGTTCAACGTCTCGTCGAGAACGGTGAGGGTGAGATCGCGATCGAGCTCTCTTCCGGCAAGATTCGCTTCACCATCGGCAAGGTGGTTCTCACCTCCAAGCTGATAGACGGCACCTTCCCCGATTATGCGCGCGTAATCCCGGTCAACAATGATAAGAATCTTGTCGTCGACAAGAAGGATTTTGAAGCTGCCGTCGACCGCGTTTCGACGGTGTCCAGCGAGCGAGGCAGAGCCGTGAAGCTCTCGATCACCAGCGGCAGGTTGGTCCTCTCGGTCACGAACCCCGATTCCGGCAGCGCCACCGAAGAGATCGAAGTAGAGTACAATGCCGAACCTTTGGATATCGGATTCAACTCACGGTACCTGCTCGACATAGCCGCCCAGATTGAGGGCGAAGTCGCAGTGCTCAAGCTCGCCGACCCCGGATCGCCAACCCTGATCCAGGACAGAGAGGCCAAGGGCGCACTCTACGTGCTGATGCCAATGCGGGTGTGAGATCCAAGCGGCCCGTGCTCTGCCGCCGTCCAAGCTCCCGGCGGACCTGATTGGCTCGATACTCAGACCCTGACGAACGATGAGCGCTGTCTTCATCCGCCGCCTGACGCTGGCGAATTTTCGCAGCTACCACAGCGCACAGCTTGTGCTCGATGCGCCCGGACCCGTCGTGCTGACCGGTGCGAATGGTGTGGGCAAGACAAACCTGCTTGAGGCGATCTCGCTCCTTGCACCGGGCCGAGGTTTGAGGCGCGCTGCGGTGGAGGAATTCGCCTTTTCCGAAGGCGATGGCGGCTGGGCGATCTCTGCCGAGATCGAAGGGATGCTCGGTCTTGTCACGCTTGGCACGGGCGTCGATCCCCCGTCAGCCGGAGAAGCTTTGTCTTCGCGCAAATGCCGCGTCGACCGAGAAAGCGTCAGCTCGGCGGCCGCATTTGCCGATCACCTGCGCGTTGTGTGGATCACGCCTGCTATGGATCCTTTGTTCAATGGACCCGCCTCCGAGCGGCGGCGCTTTCTCGACCGGCTTGTTCTCTCGATAGATGCGAAGCATTCGGGACGAGTGACTGCGCTCGAGCGCTCTCTGCGCTCGCGCAATCGATTGCTGCAGGATTCGCCATTCGACGTCCACTGGCTTGACGCGGTCGAGCACGAAACCGCTGAGCTTGCGGTCGCTGTGGCGGCAGCACGCAGCGAAACGATTAAGCGTTTGTCCGCATCTCTAAGTGCGACTTCCTCCGCAGAATTCCCTCAAGCCGAGGTCGCGCTCCAAGGCTGGATGGAGCAGCTGCTGGAAAATCACAGCGCGACCGAAATAGAGGACCGCTACAGAGTGCTGTTGCAGGATGCGCGCGAGCGCGATGCGGCCGCAGGACGAACCCTCGAGGGACCGCATCTTTCGGACCTCGTTGTCAAGCATGTCGCGAAGAATATCCCGGCGGCAGAATGCTCCACAGGCGAACAAAAAGCGCTGCTCATCCGTCTTGTTCTCGCCCATGCCGATCTGATCAGCGATATGACAGGATTCGCGCCGCTTTTGCTGCTTGATGAAGTCATCGCGCATCTCGATCCTTTGCGCCGCGCCGCACTCTATGATGCGCTTTCGTCGTTAGGTTCCCAGGTCTGGATGAGCGGCGCCGATCCTGCAGCATTTGACGAGATCGCCGGCCGCGCACAGATTTTCACGGTCAAAACCGGTCTTGTGGAATCCGCTTCCGCGCCCCGACAGCGCTTGGTTACGAAGCGTTAATCCAATTCCGATCAACTGAACGAGAATCAGGAACCATCGCAAGCGATGGGTCTTACTTTCATGCGGAACAGGCAAACTGAAATGACCATGGAAGCGCCCATCGATCGAGTGAAAAAGGAGCTTAACCGGGCTTTCGACCGAACGCGCGCCGAACTCGATCGCATCGAAATTTTGGCGGCTGGCCTTGCCGCGTTCAACGGGCCGGTTCCGACCTACGAACCCACCTTCCGGCATCTTCGCCATTTCGATCTCAAGGCGCACGAGCTTTCATCCGAGTAGCTGGCGACTTCCAAGATTACCCCGGCACAACGGCGGCGCTGGTCGAACGCCAGAAGCAGTCCTCCAAAAGCAGGATAGTCGCGCGGCCACCGCGCTCCACGCCGAATCAGAATAGAGACGGATGCGTCAGCGCAGCGGCTCCACTTCGGCGGCCACGCACCTCCGATACTCGAGTCACGCGAGCCAATGGCAACACCGTTTTTTTCGGTGCTAACGCCGGGGCGGAGTAGAGCATTTCAAGACTTTGATTCGGCCAGCCGAGGCCAAAAAAGTGGGGATTTTCGTCCTCGCTCCACTTTGAAATCAGCAGCACGATCAACATATTAGGAACTGTTAGTTTACCCTGTACGAGGTCCGGTTTTCGTGTCACACAAACTGCTCATTCCGACTCAATTTTCCGACCGCTTCGAGGGTGTCGCCAATGGCTGAACCAGCCCGCAAAAACCCGTCCGAATATGGTGCCGAGTCGATCAAGGTCCTGAAAGGACTCGACGCGGTCCGTAAGCGGCCCGGCATGTATATCGGCGATACGGACGACGGGTCCGGCCTGCATCACATGGTCTACGAAGTAGTAGACAACGCGATCGACGAGGCCTTGGCCGGGTTTGCGACCGAAGTCACCGTCGCGCTCAATCCGGACGGTTCCTGCACGGTACGCGATAATGGCCGCGGTATCCCGACAGACATCCACAAGGGGGAAGGCGTTTCGGCAGCCGAAGTCATCATGACGCAGCTGCACGCCGGCGGGAAATTCGATCAGAACGCCTACAAGGTGTCCGGCGGGCTGCATGGAGTTGGCGTCTCAGTGGTGAACGCGCTTTCTTCGTGGCTGAAGCTCACAATATGGCGCGACGGCAAAGAGCATTTCATGGAATTTCGCGATGGCGTCGCGTTAGCGCCTCTCAAGGTCGTCGCGGACGCCAAGGGCAAGCGGGGCACGGAAGTGAGTTTCCTGCCCTCGCCGAAAACATTCACCATGGTGGAATTCGATTTTGCGACCCTCGAACATCGCCTGCGCGAGCTCGCGTTCCTGAATTCGGGCGTCGCTATCGCCCTCGCCGACCGGCGCCATGCCGTCGAAAAGCGCGAGGAGATGAAATATGAAGGAGGCGTCGAAGCTTTCGTCAAATTCCTGGACCGCAACAAGACGGCGCTGATCCGCAACCCGGTCATGATCAAGGCGGAGCGCGAGGGCATCGCCGTGGAATGTGCGTTGTGGTGGAACGACGGATATCACGAGAGCGTGCTCTGCTTCACGAATAACATTCCGCAGCGGGACGGCGGCACGCATTTGGCCGGATTTCGCGGCGCCCTAACCCGGCAGATCACCCAATACGCCGAGACGATCGGAACCTCGCGAAAGGAAAAGGTCACGCTTACAGGCGACGATTGCCGCGAAGGGCTGACTGCTGTGCTCTCCTGCAAGGTGCCGGATCCGAAGTTCTCCTCACAGACCAAAGACAAGTTGGTCTCCTCGGAAGTGCGGCCCGTTGTAGAAAACGTGATCAACCAGGCACTGCAGGACTGGTTTGAGATTCATCCGCAGGAAGCAAAGATTATTGTCGGCAAGGTCGTCGAAGCTGCAGCGGCTCGCGAAGCCGCACGCAAGGCGCGCGAACTGACGCGCAGGAAAGGCGCACTCGACGTGTCATCGCTGCCCGGCAAGCTCGCCGATTGCCAGGAGCGGGATCCGGCAAAATCCGAATTGTTCATTGTCGAGGGAGACAGCGCAGGTGGCTCGGCCAAACAGGGCCGCAACCGCGAATTTCAGGCGGTGTTGCCGCTGCGTGGCAAGATCCTGAACGTGGAACGCGCCCGCTTCGACAAGATGCTGTCGAGCCAGGAGATCGGCACGCTCATCACTGCGCTCGGGACCGGTATCGGGCGTGATGAGTTCAATCCCGACAAGCTCCGCTACCACAAGATCATCATCATGACGGATGCGGACGTGGACGGATCACACATCCGCACGCTGCTGCTGACGTTCTTCTTCCGCCAGATGGACGAACTCATCAAGCGTGGGCACATCTTTATCGCGCAGCCGCCACTCTACAAGGTGATGCGCGGAAAGTCCGAGCAATACCTCAAGGATGAGCGTGCGCTTGAAGACTACCTGATCACTACCGGTCTGGAAGACGCAGTCCTCCGTCTCGCCTCAGGCGAAGAACGCGCTGGTGCAGATCTGCGTAGGCTTGTTGAAGATGCCCGCGCTATCCGTGGCGTCCTTGCCGGCCTGCACAGCCGCTACAACCGCAAGGTCATCGAACAGGCAGCGATTGCGGGCGTGCTCAGTCCGGGCGTCACCGGCGACCCGAACAAGGGGAATGCCGCCGCCGACTATATCGCAAAGCGACTCGATGCACTGGAAGAAGAAACCGAGCGAGGCTGGAGCGGCTCGTTTGACGAGGATGGCTTCCATTTCGAGCGCACCGTACGCGGCGTCAAGGAAGTGGCAGTCATTGATCAGGCGCTGCTTGGCTCGGCGGATGCACGCAAGCTCGACGAGTTTGCGCCAACGCTTCAGCATGTTTTCCCGAGACCCACGCCTCCGGCAATGTTGCGCCGCAAGGATGAAACCATCCCGATCCACGGCCCGGTAGGCCTTTTCGAATCGCTCACGGCGGCCGGCCGCAAGGGCCTCACTCTTCAGCGCTACAAGGGTCTCGGCGAAATGAATCCCGAGCAGCTTTGGGAAACGACACTGGACGTCGACGCGCGTTCATTGCTCCAGGTCCGAATCAAGGAGGTCGATGAAGCCAACGTGCTGTTCGATCAACTCATGGGGGATCTCGTCGAGCCGCGCCGCCAGTTCATACAAGACAATGCCCTGGCGGCGAGCGTGGATGTCTAAGGATATCGCTCGGCTGAACGAGGTCAGTTACAGACGCTCTCGAGACCCCAGGGCCAGCAGTGCCGGATCGTGCGGTAGTACTCCCCGCACCCGCCCAAAGCACAGCCCTGCTCCCACAACGGACGGCCGATAAAGCGCAGCCTCACGTAAGAAGACGGGCTGGCGCCGATCAGATTGTCGCAATCGCCGCAAAAGGGCACCTGCTCGACGACCCGCATTCGAGGCACGAAAAGCCTGGCCTCATGGCTGCTCGGCCGATCGCGCCAATTCAAATCCGCCGCATAGGCGGCAGTGGCCATCCCTGAAGCCAGCCAGAGCAGAAAAACCGTAAATAGGACCCGCATCGCCAGCCACTCCCCATGAATTGGCTAGGTATAGCCGGTAAACTCGAACGGCCTTTTTCCAAGGGACTTAAATTTGCGAAGGCGGTTAAATTTCTGCAAACGAAGCGGGGGCCAGTCACATGGTCTAACTGTTATGACGTGAGCTTGGCCCCGATCGCCAGGCCGATGATGAGAGCGCCAAGGAACAGCACCAAGAAAATCCCGAAAAGCCATTGCGCGATCGTGGCGGATGCCGCCTGAACGTCCGTGAATCCGAAAATCCCGGCGATAATCGCAATGATCAGGAACACCAATGCCCATTTGAGCATGCGAGAGTTTCTCCTTGTGGTTTCACCGACAATGGGCAAAACCGCAATCCGGTTCCATCAGCTAGAGGAATTCGCCCCTCGGCTTCGTTGATCGCGCGGCGCCCAAAGATCCGCGTCGACCCGAGACAGGAATTCGCTCACTGCCTGATTAAAAAGCGCGGGTTCTTCCAGATTGACAGCGTGGCCGGTCTTCGGAAGGACCAGCAGGCCGGAAGCGGGAATTGCATTTTTGAGAAAGAGCGCGGGCTCGATACAACGATCATCCTCATCGCCTACGACGATCAGAGCCGGGGTTTTCAATTGCCGGATCGCCATCTCAAAGTCGTAGAGCGAAGGTCGGGCGCCTTGAAACCCGCGCGCCGTATGGGCGGAGCCTTGCGCATCGTGCTCGGCAAGTTGCTTCAGGAATTCGGAAAAACCGCGCGGGTCCTTGATCTCGAACGGGATCCGATTTGGACTCTTGCCATAGCTTTGCGCCACCTTGGCCGAACCTTCGCGTTCGAATTGCAGCGCGAGTTCGTGAGAGCGCTTGTGGAATTCGTCTGTGTACCACCGTTCGCTTCCGCTGCCTGCGCCGGCGAGGACCAGCGAACGTACACGATGAGGATAATTTAACGCCACCTGCAGCGCCGTATATCCGCCCATCGAAAGACCGACGACGTGAGCCTTGTCGATGCCGAGATGATCGAGCACTGCGACAGCATCGCGCATGACATGCAGATAGCTATAGGAATCCGGATCAGTCGGGATATCGGATGGGCTGTAGCCGCGGGCCGCATAGGCGATGCATCGATAGCGCCTGCCAAGCGCACGCAACTGCGGCTCCCAGCTCCGGTGATCGCCCGCAAACTCGTGCACGAAAAGGATTGGCAGACCTTTGCCTGATTCCTCGTAGTAGAGGCGCACGTTGTCCGCCGCGGTTGCGTAGCCCATCAGAACAAGTCCAGATATTCCTTCTGCTCCCAGGAGCTGACCTCCGGCTGATCGACCGCTTCCTTCTGGAAGCGCTCAAGTTCCGCCGTTTTGATATGCGTATAGTAGTCGATGAAATCGGCGCCGAACCCTGCGCGGTAGATTTCATCGCCACGCAACGCGCGAAGCGATTCGCCGAGATTCTTCGGCAGCGGTGTTGCCGATTCTTCATATGGGGCATCGGCAGATGGGCCCGGATCCAGCTGGCGCGCAATGCCGTCAAGGCCGGCATAAATCTGCGACGCGACGTAGAGATAAGGATTGGCTGCTGGCTCGCCGATGCGATTTTCCAGATGGGTGGCAGGATCTCCGGCCTGGCCAAGAACCCTGATCATGACCCCGCGGTTGTCGCGCGCCCAGATCGCGCGGTCAGGAGCCAGCGAATATGGCCGATAGCGTTTGTAGCCATTGACAGTCGGCGTGGTGAAAGCGGCGGCGGAACGCGCGTGTGCCAGCAAGCCGCCGAGATAATACTGGCCCACGCTGGAAAGTACATCCGGATGATCGAACATAAACGCGTTGCGTTTCGATCTGCACTCGACCAGTGACTGATGAAGGTGCCAACCGCTTGACATGATATTGGGCAGCGCCGGCCGGCACATGAAGCTTGCGAGATAACCGTTGCGGCGGGCGATCTGCTTCGCGGCGGCACGAAAGAGGATCATCGTGTCCGCACTCTCAAGACCGAATTGGGGGCGGAATGTGAATTCGCATTGGCTGGGCCCGAGCTCGACTTCGACCGAACGCAATGGAAGACCGAGCTTTTCGATGCCTTTGCGGAGAATTCCCACGGCAGGATCGAGCATGTCGAAGCGCGTTTCGGTGAGG
The DNA here is from genome assembly GCA_035718275.1 of Pseudolabrys sp. Lineage (GTDB taxonomy): Bacteria > Pseudomonadota > Alphaproteobacteria > Rhizobiales > Xanthobacteraceae > Pseudolabrys. The sequence goes on from DASTHI010000048.1 coordinate 22,356, forward strand.
TACTGATAGCCTTGATTGAGCAGACTGACGTCGGGCGCCTGCGGCGGCCAGGTAGCCTCGGCGGGGGAAAGGCGCGGGTTGTCCAACTTGAAGAGATGAAACTCGATCTCCAGCCCAGCCAGCAGCTCGAACCCTGCTTTCGCCAACGTATTCAGCGCGTCACGGCATCTCGCGCGAGTTGAATACGGCACCGGCATCCCGTTGGCGAAATAGATGTCGCATAACAGCCAGCCGGTCTTCTCTGCCCATGGCAGGATTCGAAAGGTCGCGGGATCCGCGACCATGACGAAATCTCCGCCGCCCTGCATTTCGGCTTTGGCGAGTCCTCCGCCACGTGTGAACACAGGGTAGACGGTGCGATGTGCGGTATCTTTGGCGAGCAAGGTCGTGGTCATGGTGACCCCGGACCGCATCGCTCTTGCCGCTTCCGAAGCGATCAGCGTCTTGCCGCGCAATACTCCGTGCTGATCCGCAAACGAGAAACGCACGACCTCAAGCTTTTCGTTTTTGATCGTGCGTTCCACTTGCGCGGCGAGATCCGACTGAGCATCGCTCCACAGCTTGTGGCGATCGACAAACGCGTCGGATTTACGCGAACGTGCCATGGCTTAGGCCACGTCCGGGCAACCGCCGAATCGAAGGGACTTGTCTTCGCACCTGGGCTGCTTCGGAAAGCATGCGGAGCGCTCGACCGCGCGCAAGCAAAGGTCTTCCTGCAGGCACATCTCAACGCCCGTTCAGCCAGCCCGCTAATTCGCGTTTGCTGGCTTCGCTATTGCGCCAATACCCTTGCCAGTCATCAGCCGGGGCTATGCCGTCGATGGCCGCCGGCCCCGTGATTGCCGAAGCTTCATGCGAACCAAGCACCATGATCGGTCTTTCACCCTTGGCAAGCTGATCAATCGCCTGTCTTAGGAGTTTGCGATAGGCAACGATCGCCTTGTCTGAGGCGCCAAGGTGTTCCTCCGTGCGGTTCTGAATGGCGCCCATCGACTCGCATGCCCATTGGTCGTGGACGTTGATGTCAGCTCCCATCCCCGTATAAGTCTCATGCTCCTGCTCGTGCGGATTGAAACCGTAGTTGTTGCTCTTGTTTTTGTTGGGGACGTAATCGGGAAGCTGATAGATGGCCAGCCGCTGGCGCCGCATCTCGGCCTTGTCAATCGGGGCGCCAAAGCTGGTGAAGATTGCGTACCAGTAATGCTTTTCATCATCGATCGGCACGTGCCACTGCGTGATCGTCATCTCGCGGCTCATTGGAATCACGAAGCCATTGGGGAACAGGAGATTTGTCACTCGCACATGCGTGCTCGATCCGCTGATCTGGCGCAGCGTCACGAGTCTGAACCCGAACTCGGTCGGCTCAATTTCGATCATGGGACGAGTGAATTCGCGCATGATCCGTGACATGGGCATATCCGAGTCGCGCGAGGTATCGCGGAATACCTTGCCGTAGCCCTGGCTTGGATCCTCATCATGAAAGAATCGATGCAAAAAAGAGGTGTGAACCGGATCGATTCCCACCTCCAGCGACTGCAGCCAATTGCAGTCAATCATCCCCTTGAATGCGAACGTATGACTCGCCGGGGCAACAAAGCAATCGAAGTGCGGAAAGGCGGGCGCTTCGTCCGATCCCAGATAGGCGAAGAGAATGCCGTTTTTTTCCACCACAGGGTAGGATGTTTGCTTCACGTTGGCGCAAAGATTGCTGCCTTCGGGCTCAGCCGGAGTCTCCAGGCATTTGCCGTGAATATCGAACAGCCAGCCGTGAAAAGCACAACGCAGTCCGCCATCTTCAAGGCGTCCATAGGCAAGATCTGTCCCCCGATGCGGACAATGGCGGCCAATGAGACCAAATCGCCCCGCTTCGTCCCTGAAGATCACCAGGTCTTCTCCGAGCAGCCGCACCGGTTTGACCGGCCGATTACCGGAAAGCTCATCAACGAGGGCAGCAGGTTGCCAATAGCGCCGCATGAGACGGCCAGCAGGGCTCGCGGCGCCCGTTCGAGTCATGAGATCGTTTATCTCGGCACTCAACATCGCAAATCGCCCTTGTTAGAGCTTTTGAATGTATACGAATTCCGCGAGTGGCCAAAGGCGCACACTCGCAAAAAAAGAAAGAGCCGGCACCAGACCGGCCCGGCATTGATAATATTGCTATCGATATCCGGTGTCAGTTGTGATAGCGGGCGCTCCAGCCCGAATCCATCCGGCGCCGCCAGGCGGTTTGGCGCAAGCCCATAAGGCGCTGGGCGGCGGTCCTCGCTTCAGCGCGGCTACTCGCGGCGCAGGTGCGATATTCAAGATCGGATACACGCGATACAAGTGGTTGTCGGCGGAAGAGGCGGGCGAAGGCACTCACGCCACCATTCAGTTTCAGGTCGGCAAGCGAGTTGGCGACATTGCCCGAATGTCCGAACGCGACCACGCGGCCGGTCATGGTGTGCCGCACTTCGTAGACACCTGGCCCGATCGGCGCCTCGATGTGTTCTCCCGATGCTGCGTCGGGAAATCGCTTCCAGGTGCTCCAAGTCTGAACCATGAAGAACATCCTCAAAGACATTCAAAAAGGCGGATCGAGAACGCGAGAAGTAATCATTGGTTCCGTCAGGTCAACCGCCTCTGTTGATAAGCAATAGGATAAATCGGCCCAGTTTTGGCCGAACAATTTTCTGGAGTTTACGCTAATTTACGCGGTTTACCGAAGGAGTTAATGCCCCGGGAGCACCAATACTTTGGGTTTCGCCGGCAGACTCGTCTTCGAGATCACCAAGGAAGGCAGCTCCGATATCTCGACATCCCACTCCTGGCGCACGCGCTGCAGGAAGCGATCCAGCGTGTAGGCGCTGAAATAATGCATAGGAATCATCAGCGGCGCCTTGAGCGCGTGCAGCACTTCAACCATGCCGTCGAGGTCGAGCGTGTAGGAGCCATCGACTGGTACCAGAACGATATCCACGCGCCCGATCTCGTTGAGCTGTTGCTGCGTCAGCGTGTGATGCAGGTGACCCAGATGCGCAATGCAGAGATTTGCGATTTCAAAAACAAAAATTGAATTGCCGTGCCGCTCGGTACCCCCGTCAAATGTTCGAATATTGGTGGGCACGTTTCGAACGCGGACGTCCTTGTACTGCAGATCTATTCGGGCCGGTTTTTCGTCATCACTCCAGCCGCGCAGGACGTGCGCTATGCCGGGATTTGGCGACAGACTGAAGTGCGTGGAATGGGCGTGATTCATGGTGGCTATGTCAGGGGTGAGCGGCGGTCTGACATAGTCGTTGTAGTCGGTTGCAATGCGGACCAGCTGCGGGCTTTCGATCAGGAACGTGGAGTGTCCCACATAGGTGAGCCGCACCTGATCGCGCTCGAGCGCGGCGAGTTGAAAAAACGCGGGCCCCAATCGCGATGGAGCCCCAGCTATGAGCCCCGGACAGTTTGCCGCCATTTCCGGTTTGGCAGGCGCCGTTCCGATGCCTTGTGCCGCCGTGGGCGCAACAGCCACGAGCACGCATGCAATCGAGACGACGATTTTCATACAGATAAAACGCATGATGGACCCACGCCGTAAATGACGACAAAATCTGACACGATTTTGTGAGGGTCGCTACCGTGCTCACGGGCAGATGATTGGCGGCGGCAAAGGCCGCCCTTCCGATTGCCTTGCCTTGGGCGTTAGAACTGGTCGAAGTGGCGGCGATCACGCATCGACACGATGATTCCTTTGGATGTCACCACCATCCAGCGCCCGTCTTGACGCTTGATCTGCTCGACCGGACCAAGACCGGGCAATGGTGCCCCCGGCACGACCTGATAGATATCCCCGTGCCCTTCCACATAGACGTAGCCGTCTCGGGTGCCGCGAATGAACCAGTCGGATACGATCCTTGACCTTGCAGGCGATTGAAACAGTGGCGCCGCCGGACGTGGGACCGGCAACGGCGCGCGTTGTGCAGCTGGGGAAACGGGTTGCGGCTTAGTGGCACCGGTCACGTCACCATTGTCATGAACGACACGTTCGGTGAGCTTGACCAGTTCATCGTGCGTCGACTTTTTGACGGCATCGAGGCTCGTCTTCAGTCTGGCGATTTCTTTCTCCAGGCGGGCAACCGACTCTTGCGCCGCTTTAGTCATTTCGGAATTTGAAGCCGGTTTCGAGAAGCCGGCAGCGATCGCTCCAAAGATCGTGCCAACAACGATTGCGATCGCTGTGCAAACCGCGAGGGAAGCATAGCGCCTGTAAGGTGCACGCAGGCGCAGATGGGCGCACCGCGCTACCGGAGCGAGGATTGCGGCTGTAATGGCCGTAAATCGAGAATTCTTCTTCGTGCTTACAGTTTGCGGCGGCACATCCGGCTCACATTCCGGCCGGCTCAAGTCGGCAAGACCCTCCTTCCCAGGCATGACGGGAGCCTCAGTCTCCGGCTGCGCTTCAGCCGGGCACACTGAAGGCGCTTCGACCAAGGGCAAGTCGGTCTGCCCATGATCATGCGTGAATTCAGAATTTGCTTCTTCGCTGCCTGACGCGGCAATCGTCTTGCGATTGGACATGACGCACCCCCACGTGAGTGTTCACCAATCGGTAGGCTTGTTTTGGTTACGAATTGGTTACCGGGCTTTTGTTCGGCGTTTTCAAATGGGCATCGCTCGGCCGACTACATGGGTAGCCCGAACTCAGCCGCGCGTGCTTTCAGGGACACGGCGGGCCGCGCACCTACGTGCTGAATAACTTCGGCTGCCGCGAGGGCGCCCAAGCGGGCTGCGGTGCGATGATCTTTCCCGCGCGCGAGACCGACGAGGAAGCCGGCAGCGAACAGATCACCCGCGCCCGTGACATCGGCAACTCGATCGACTTCTTCGGCGGGCACCGTTTCGAGCTTGTCACGGGAGATAACGACGCAGCCTTTCTCGCTGCGGGTGACGACGGCTAGGCGGGCCTCTTTCTGCAAAGCCTTCACCGCCGTGGCAAAATCGGCCGTCTCATAAAGGCTGTGCAATTCACGTTCGTTTGCAAACACGAGGTCGACGGTTCCCTTGCGGATGAGTTCAAGAAATTCCGCCCGGTATCGATCGACGCAGAAGGCATCGGAGAGCGTGAGGGCGACACGCTGGCCGGCCCGGTGTGCAATCTGCGCCGCCTTGAGAAATGCTTCCTTGGCCTGGGGCGGATCCCAAAGATATCCCTCGAGATAGACAACTGCAGCGCCTGCAATCTGCGTCTCATCGATATCGTCGGGACTCAGATCCTGGGCGGCGCCAAGATAGGTATTCATCGTGCGCTCTCCGTCCGGCGTCACCATGATGTAGCAGCGGGCAGTGGAAGGGCCATCGCTTGCCGGCATTGTCTCGAAAGTGACACCGGCGGCACGGATATCGTGAACAAAGGTTTGTCCGAGCTCGTCATTCTTGACCTTGCCGACAAAAGCCGCGCGAGCGCCAAAACTTGCAACGCCCGCAACGGTGTTCGCCGCAGAACCGCCAGAACTCTCAACTGCCGCCCCCATTGCAGCATAGATCGATTGCGCGCGGGCCTCGTCGATCAAAGCCATTGTGCCCTTGTGCATGCCTTGGGCAACAAGGAAGTCGTCCTCGGCTCGGGCAATCACATCAACGATCGCATTGCCGATGCCGAGCACGTCGTAACGAGAAGTCATGCGGCGTCCCTCATGAATGGCCGGCGCACTATAGCGGCGCAAGTGGTTCAATCAACTTCGCGCCAAATGCCTGCCTCTTGTCCGGACCGGCCACGTCTTTATGTTGCTTAGTCCCTCTAGGCACGACTTGCCCGAGTGCGGGCGGAGGCCCACTCGATGTCGCTCTCGCGCGATATCAGCACCGTCAGCGCCGGCACGGTCATCTCCCGTCTTCTCGCATATTTGCGGGATGCCTGGATCGCTGCCCTGCTGGGCGCGGGACCGTATTCGGAAGCTTTCTTCGTGATATTTCAATTGTTCAATTTTTTTCGCCGGCTCGTCACGGAGGGCGCGGTCAACGCGTCCTTTGTGCCGATCTGGCTCAGGCTGCGGGAGAGCGCGAATGGTGCCCCCGCTGCCAATTTGTTCACCAGGCGAATCTTGCTCACGTTGTTCTGCACCGTCGGTATTTTCGTTCTGCTCACGGTTTTTCTCGGCAGATTTGTGGTGGCAATCGTGGCGCCGGGATTTGACGACCCGCAGCGGTCGCTTGCGACACTGCTGCTGATCATTGTCGCCCCATACATTCTCTTTGGGGCGCTTGTAGCAGTGATCACCGCAGCATTGAGCGCAGAGAGCCGTGTCCTCGCCGTAGCAGTGAGCACCGTCTTGTTCAATCTTGTGATGTTGCTGGCGCTGCTTTTTGTCGCCCTTGCTCAATCGGACCACTTCTTTGTTGCGACGGCGCTTGGGTTAGCCGTAAGCGCGGCAGGCTTGATTCAGTTCGCCGTAGCGTTCGCACTCTGGCTGGCAACTGGCCGTCGCTGGCAACGGGCGCATCTGCCGCTCGCAAATCAAGCCAGTGAATTTTTTGCACGTGTGTTGCCCGGCTTGATCGCAACCGGCATCCCTCAATTCAAGCTCATCGCTGGTGCGGCCATTGCATCATCCTCGTCCGCCGCCGTGTCCTGGCTCTATTATGCGAATCGCCTTTACGAATTGCCGCTCGGAATCGCTTCGATCGCGGTCGGGACCGTTATCGTTCCTCGGCTCGTGCGTCGGCTCGGTGAGGACCAGCAAGCGTTCGTAGACGATCAATCTCGTGCCTACGAAATTGCTTTCGGATTGGCGCTGCCCGCGGCTACGGGATTTGCGCTTCTGGCCAAACCGATTGCATCTGCGCTTTTCGAACGTGGTGCGTTTGGCCCCGGCGATTCGACCGCCGTCGCCGCGGCACTGATCGCCATTTGCATCGGTTTGCCCGCGCACATTCTGGAAAAGGTCTTTGGCGCCGTGGCTTTTGCATATCGGGACACTCGCACCCCGATGCTCGTCGGCGTCGCCGGCTTTGCCGCAGCCGTGGCGGGAGGCCTGCTGCTTTTCCCCGTTTTCGGCCATGTTGGTGTGGCCGCTTCAATCGCCGCATCGGCTTGGGTCGACTTCGCCCTTCTGAGCACGATCTTGTATCGACGCAGTTGGCTGCGAGTGGACGGGCACGCGGTGGGCCGCCTGGCGCGGATTATTGCTGCAACGGGGACCATGGCCTGCATCCTCATCGCCGCGACGCATGCGTTGGGCGACGCCATACACGGATCCTCTGTCACCGCCCTTGCTTTGCTGCTGGCTTTGGTGGGGCTTGGAGCAGTTTCCTATTTCGGATCTCTGCATTTACTCGGAGTCATGACGGTAAAAAATCTTTTTCTTGCGTTGCGCCTGAAAAGCTAAGGCACTTGCATCGCACGCCTTGGGCGTGGCATGGCTCCGCGCGGCCAACGAGGGTTCACGATGGCGTTCAAGGAACGCGTATTTTCCGGCGTACAGCCGACCGGCAACCTGCATCTCGGCAATTACCTTGGGGCAATTGCCAGGTTCGTCTCCCTGCAGGATCGTTATGATTGCATCTATTGCGTGGTCGATCTCCACGCCATTACGATCTGGCAGGATCCGGCCGAATTGCCGCGTGCGACACGCGAGGTCACTGCAGCATTTCTCGCCTGCGGGATCGATCCCAAGAAAAACATCATCTTCAATCAAAGCCAGGTGGCCGAGCACGCCGAACTGGCATGGATCTTCAACTGTGTTGCCCGCATTGGCTGGCTCAATCGCATGACACAATTCAAGGAGAAGGCGGGCAAAGACCGCGAGAATGCATCAGTTGGCCTTTATGTCTATCCAAACCTCATGGCAGCTGACATTCTCGTTTATCGTGCAACTCACGTTCCTGTCGGCGAAGATCAGAAACAACATTTGGAGCTCTCGCGCGACATTGCACAGAAGTTCAACAACGACTTTGCTGCTTCTATTCGCGCGCATGGCTATGGTGAAGCTTTCTTCCCTCAACCGGAGCCGATCATCCAAGGACCGGCGACGCGCGTCATGTCGCTGCGCGACGGATCAAAAAAGATGTCAAAATCGGAAGCATCCGACTATTCACGAATAAATCTGACCGACGACGCAGATGCCATCGCGCAGAAAATCCGAAAGGCCAAGACCGATCCGGAGCCATTGCCAAGTGAGGAAAAAGGCCTGGCCTCGCGTCCAGAAGCCGACAACCTGGTGGGGATCTATGCCGCTCTGCAAGGGGTGAGCAAAGCAGAGGTGCTCGGACAATTCGGCGGCGGACAATTTTCCACATTCAAAGCCTCGCTGGTTGACCTTGCAGTCGCCAAACTCGGCCCGATCGGCGTCGAAATGAAGAAGCTGGTACAGGACGCGATGTACATCGATTCGGTTTTAGCGGAAGGCTCGCAGCGGGCGCAGGTCCTCGCCGCCGAAACCATGAAGGCGGTCAAGGATATCGTCGGTTTCGTACACCGGTAACGGCTGGTTTGGTTGTGCTGCTTGTCGAAGAACCGGACCCATGCCAGCATTCCACACTGTGCAGCTACTTCTTCGCATATGATCGGGCGGGAGCGTCACGGCCATGAGCAGCAAGCGCCGCAGCTATGAAGCCGGTCACAAGCGCAAATATCTTGTCGTCATCGACGACACCGAAGAATGCGATCGTGCCGTGTACTGGGCAGCGAAACGCAGTGGGCGCACCAAGTCCCAGATGGTCATGTTGCGCGTCATCGAGCCTGGGGACCGGAACCAGCAGTGGCTCGGCGTCGCCGATATCATGAAGGCGGAGGCGCATGAGGCCGCCGATGCGGCGCTCGACAAATACGCCGCGCGAGCCCAGAAGATCGCCGGGATCACGCCTGACCGCGTTATTCGCGAGGGCGACACTGCCGAGGAAATCGTCAAGTTGATCGATGAAGACGCCGATATCGGTATCCTTGTGCTCGCAGCCGGTACCGGCAAGGAAGGCCCTGGCCCACTCGTTTCAAACATGGCCAAGACAGCCGGGACATTTCCAATCCCGGTGGCGATTGTGCCTGGACATTTGAGCGACGAGGAAATCGAGGCCAGTTCTTAGATGTTGCGGCGCCCCCGATCGACCGGGCAGTAATGGTTGACCCGTTCCCGCGCCATGGCCATTTATGGGATATGATTCACGAGCTCGCGGGCCTTGAACCCGTAGAGGCAAGGAGCTGTCGCAATGTTCATTCAGACCGAAACCACACCAAACCCGGCCACGCTGAAATTCCTCCCCGGGCGCATCGTGCTTGAAAAAGGCACGCTCGACATGTCGACCAGGGAAGCCGCGGCGCAATCGCCGCTCGCAGCCCGGCTCTTCGACGTTCCAAATGTGAGCGGTGTATTTTTCGGCTCTGATTTCATCACCGTGACCAAGGACGGGGGGGAATGGCAGCAGCTAAAGCCGGCCATTCTCGGCGCGATCATGGAGCACTACATGTCTGGCGCCCCGCTGCTTGCAAGCGAGTCGCAGGAGACAAAACCGGATGACGAGTTCTTCGATGCCAAGGATTCCGAGACTGTGGCAACCATCAAGGACCTAATCGAGACCCGGGTCCGCCCGGCAGTGGCCGGAGACGGCGGTGACATCACCTTCCGGGGCTATCGGGATGGAGTTGTCTATCTCAACATGAGAGGGGCATGCTCCGGCTGCCCGTCCTCGACTGCAACGCTGAAACACGGAATCCAGAACCTGTTGAGGCATTTCGTTCCTGAGGTCGTCGAAGTAAGGCCCATGTAACGGAGATGTCATCTCGGCAGCCGTGTATGGAATGATTCCAGAGCGGTTTCGAGATCCTCCCTGAAAGGATGTTTGCTCTTCCACAGTGCTGCGCTGTGCCGACGGGGAGCAGTCAAGAATGCGCGTTCTGGCGATCGATACCGCTCTTGATGCGTGCTCGGCTGCCGCTCTGGACACCGAGAATGCGCTGGCTCTGCACGAGTCGATCCCGATGCAGCGAGGTCACGCCGAGGCGCTGATGCCGCTCATTGCCCGATTGCTGGACCGCAGCGGCCTCGAAGCAAGGGATTTCGACCGTATCGCGGTGACGACCGGTCCCGGCAGTTTCACCGGGCTGCGCGTCGGAATTGCTGCCGCACGTGGAATAGCCCTCGCGACAGGAAAGCCGGCCGTCGGACTCACCACGCTTGCAGCTTTTGCTGCCCCATTGATCGCCGAGAATGATACCCTTCCGGTCGTGGTCGCAATCGATGCGCGTCATGATCACGTCTATTATCAGGCCTTCGGCGCCGGCGGACGCACCGTGGTTACGCCGCGGATTTTGCCCATACGCCAGGCGCTGCATCTTTCGGCCGCCGGTTCGCCGCGCATCACAGGTACGGCAGCGGAGAAGCTTGCATCCCTATGGCCTTCGGCCAATCCGCAGCCAATACTTGTTCTGCAGCGCGCGGCGGTGGAGATCGATTGGGTCGCACGACTTGGGGCCGCTGCTACGGATGCGGGGTCCGCGCCAAGACCGTTTTATCTGAGGGCCGCGGATGCGCATCCCCAGGAGGCAGCCTCATTGGCCCGGCGATGATGGCCTTTATCACAAACCTGTTCACGCGGCCGGCTCCCGCGATTTCGGAAGCAGGGGTGAGCGACGCGCCGGCTATAGCGCACCTTCATGGCAAGTCGTTCGCGCGAGGCTGGAGTGCGCAGGAAGTTGAGGGCTTGCTGCTCGATCGGCACGTCATAGCGCATCGCGCCCTGGTCGGCGGGCATATCGTGGGATTCATACTCTCACGTTTGGTAGATGCAGAAGCCGAAATTCTATCCGTTGCCGTCGCGCAGCAGCAGCGCGGGCGAGGTGTGGCCCGCCATATCCTCGACACCCATTTGCGGCGCCTGGCGGGACTTGGGGCCAGCGTCGTATTCCTGGAAGTGGACGAGCAAAACCAGCCCGCTCTTCGGCTCTACCAGAAAGCCGGGTTCGAACAGGTCTCACGGCGGCCTAACTATTATTCCAGAAGCGCAGCAGGGGCTCTTGTTTTGAGGCGCGATTTGAATTGAAGCTCGATTGGACATAAGCCGGACGCACTCAATATGATGATATGATAATGCGAGCGGGGCGAGAACGAAACAGGCCAGAGGCGCCGACGTGAATACCGCAAGCAAAGCGAGTGCCGAGAAGAAAAACATTGAAGCTCTTTGCGCCGCAAAGGGGATGCGCATGACCGAGCAACGGCGTGTGATTGCCCGCGTGCTGGCAGACTCGGATGATCATCCCGATGTCGAGGAGCTGTATCGTCGATGCGCCAAGGTCGATGATCGAATTTCAATCTCCACTGTCTATAGGACGATGCGCCTCTTTGAGGACGCAGGCATCATCGAAAGACACGATTTCCGTGATGGGCGCGCACGTTATGAAACCAGCCCCGAAGCGCACCATGATCATTTGATCAATCTTCGGACAGGAGAGGTCATTGAATTCCAGTCTGAGGAAATCGAGCGCCTTCAGGCGGAGGTCGCGCTCAAACTCGGATACAGGCTCGTCGATCATAGGCTCGAACTCTATGCAGTGCCTATCCATGACGAGAAGAACAGCTAGCGTTCACCCCTGATCGATTGGCATGGCGCGCGCGCTTTTCATCGGGGCATTCTTTTTTGCGGTAACGCCCCTGCTGATCTCGATTCAATGGGTGCTGGGCAAGATCGGACTGCCCGGCTGGGGCTTCATCGCGTGCAACTACTACCGCGTGCTTCGTTCGCTTTTGCGGATACAAGTGAAGCTCATCGGCGAGCCTGTACGCGATCGGGCGGTGCTGTTCGTCTCAAATCACGTGTCGTGGGCGGATATCGTGGTGATCGGCTCGATCACCCCCGTTGCATTTGTTGCAAAACGCGAGGTCGCGGATTGGCCATTGGTAGGCATTACGGCCAGATTGCAGCGCACCGTATTCGTCGATCGGGAACGGCGCCATCATACGGCGGGTACGGTTGCAGAAATTGTCAACAGATTGAAAGAAGGAACTTCCGTCGTGCTGTTCGCGGAGGGTACCTCCAGTGACGGCAACAGAGTTTTGCCGTTTCGCTCGGCCTTGCTCGGCGCGATCGAGGAAGCAGAATGTAGCGGCGGCGGAAGTGCGCTGATCCAGCCGATGTCGATCTGCTACACAGGGGTGCACGGAATACCCATGGGCCGCCGGCACCGGCCCATGGTCGCATGGTATGGCGATCTCGATTTTCTGCCGCACATAAGGTCTTTCATCGCACAAGGCGCGTTCGATGCCGTCGTCAGCTACGGCGAACCGGTGCGTGCAGGCCGGTCTGCCGATCGGAAAGCCATGACCAAGCAACTCGAGGCATCGGTGCGTCGTCAGCTGACGTCCGCGCTGCACGGCCGGCCACCGGCCGAAACAGGCGCCAATTCCATTGCTACAGAGACTTAAATTTTTTGAAAAATCAGATATATCGGGCAGGACACGACTTGCTCTCGCGCGGTAAAATTCGCCAGCGGCATACCTGAAATACAATGGAAACCCTTCGTAAGGTTCACGTCAAATCTTTCGGCTGCCAGATGAACGTCTACGATTCTCAGCGTATGGCGGATGCTCTGGCGCCGGCCGGATTCCGCGAGACTTCATGCCCGCAGGACGCCGACCTGGTCATTTTGAACACCTGTCATATTCGGGAAAAAGCCGCTGAAAAGGTCTATTCGGAAATAGGCCGCATCCGCGAGATGAAGGAGACGGCTGCGCGAAACGGACGCCGCATGCTGATCGCCGTGGCCGGCTGCGTAGCGCAGGCGGAAGGCAAAGAAATCATCAGGCGCGCTGGCGTCGTCGATCTCGTGGTCGGATCGCAAAACTATCATCGATTGCCCGAGATGCTGAGCCGCGCGCAACTCGGCGAAAAAGTGGTCGACACGGAATTTCCGATCGAGGACAAATTTGAAGCGTTAGCCGCTCCGCATCGCGATGTGACCGCCAGGCGCGGCATATCGGCCTTTGTTACGGTGCAGGAAGGTTGCGACAAGTTCTGCAGCTTTTGTGTTGTGCCTTACACGCGCGGTGCAGAAGTATCGCGGCCCGTTGCAAGCATCGTCGCCGAAGCGAAAAGGCTGGTCGATGCTGGTGTTCGCGAAATCACTCTCATCGGACAAAACGTGAATGCTTATCATGGCATTGACGAGACGGGAACGCCTGCCACTCTTGGGATTCTGCTACGGCGCCTCTCGCAGATCTCCGGACTTTTGCGTCTGCGTTACACAACAAGCCATCCCTGCGACGTCAACGAGGATTTGATTTCCGCTCATCGCGATTTGCCGAAGCTGATGCCTTACGTGCATCTGCCCGTGCAGTCCGGCTCGGATCGCATCCTGGCAGCGATGGGGCGAAAACATACGCGCAAACTTTATCTCGACGTCATTGCGCGATTGCGAGCTGCCCGCCAAGACCTTGCGTTTACGTCCGACTTCATTGTGGGCTTTCCCGGGGAGACCGAGCAAGATTTTAGGCATACGCTCGAACTGGTCGACGACGTCGAGTTCGCCGGCGCCTTTTCATTCATGTACTCGCCACGACCCGGTACGCCGGCAGCCGAAATGGAGGATCAGGTTCCAGCAGAGGAGAAGTCCGAGCGTCTGCAACGACTGCAATCCTCGATCTTGCGCCACCAGCGACGGTTCAATGAGGGATTTTCCGCTACACAGCTCGAGGTGCTTCTGGAAAAGCCCGGCAGGCGGGCTGGGCAACTGGTTGGCCGCTCACCATATTTACAGGCGGTTCAGGTAGACGCCCCGAGCACCCTGATAGGCTCGGTCCAGCGCGTGCTCATCAACGAGATCGGCAGCAATAGCCTGTTCGGTACACTTGACGACACCGCCCCCATGGCTTCGCTTACCGAAACAGGAGTCTGACACCACATTGCGCACTACGGATCCTCTGATCCATCCCGCCGCTGCCTCTGAGGAGACAGCCACCACTCAGATCGTCCTTGCATTCGAGGACAACAAGCTGGCGTCGGTCCTGTTTGGACAGTACGGACAGAATCTTGCGTTGATCGAACGCCGCCTAGGAGTGGTGACGGAACAACGCGGCAACCACGTTACCATCGAGGGCTCGCGGGGCGCGTGCGAACAGGCACGTCGCGTGCTTGAAAGCTTGTATGAACAACTCAGACGCGGGCGCGACCTGAGCCAGGGCGATGTCGAAGGTGCCATTCGCCAGGCTATCGCGCAGGGTTCGCTTTTTGACTACGATCCGGCGGCGCCGCGACCTGCGTTCGAGGAAATCAACTTGCGCAAACGTCCCGTGCGAGCGCGCACGGCGGCGCAGGATGCATATATTCGCGCACTGAAACGACATCCGCTTGTCTTCGGCACCGGCCCCGCCGGAACCGGGAAGACTTGGCTCGCCGTAGCACATGCGGTGCAGATGTTCGAGCGCAAGGAAGTGGATCGAATTATTCTTTCGCGTCCGGCCGTGGAAGCCGGCGAGCGTCTTGGCTTCCTTCCCGGAGACATGCGCGAAAAGGTCGACCCCTATTTGCGCCCGATCTACGACGCGCTTTATGACCTCATGGACCCGCGCATTGTAGAGCGCGCATTGCAGGCGGGTGAAATCGAAATTGCGCCATTGGCTTTCATGCGTGGTCGGACGCTTTCCAACGCAGCCGTTATCCTCGACGAGGCGCAGAATACGACATCAATGCAGATGAAGATGTTTTTGACGCGCCTGGGTGAAAACAGCCGCATGATCGTTACTGGCGACCCGAGTCAGGTCGACTTGTTGCATGGACAGAAGTCCGGGCTCTCGGAAGCAGTCAGTCTGCTCGCCCGGGTCGAGGGTGTCGGGCACGTGGCATTTACCCATAATGACGTGATCCGTCACGAGTTGGTGGCTCGCATTGTGGAGGCTTACGACAGCGACAACGCGCGTGAGCGCAACGGATGAGCGAGACGCGCGTGCGGCGCAACTTATCGCCGCAAATCGAGATTCAGTTTCGGTCGGAACGTTGGATCCGGCAGCCAATGGCGGAGCAAGCGGTGCGAGATGCCATTGCGGCGGCAGCAGCCGAACTTTCGCTTTCTGAAGGCGAAGTGAGCGTGGTTCTCACCGATGATTGCGAAATGCAAATGCTAAATCGCAAATGGCGCGGAGTCGACGCGCCGACAAACGTATTGTCTTTTCCGGCCGCCGCTCGTACTCGCGAGCGGGAGCAGGGTTTGCTCGGCGATATCGTGCTATCCTTCGACACGGTCCAGAGGGAATGTGCCGATCAAGACCGTGCTTTCCTGCACCATCTCTCCCATCTTGCGGTGCATGGTTTTCTCCACCTGCTAGGCTACGATCACGACACCGAGTCGGAGGCCGAACGAATGGAAGGGCTCGAGAGCAGAATCATGAACTCATTGAGGATGCCCGACCCTTATGTGACGCGCGATCACGGCAACGCCTGACCATATGCCCGAGACGACTTCATCCGGCTCAAGCTCGACCGGCGACGCTCCCTTCGAGCCGCGCAATCTTCCGGTTCCCGTGCCCGCAAGCCGGAACGGCAATGAAGGCTGGTTCATGCGAGCCGTCCGCGCGCTGCTTGGCTGGAAGCCAAGCATCGTGCGCGCGGATCTCAAGGACATTCTGGATGCGGTCGGTCCCGGCGAGTCCGGCCTTTCGCCGGAAGAAAGCCGGATGCTCAAGAATATCCTTGGGCTGCGTGAGCGTCGCGTCGGTGACGTCATGGTTCCGCGCGCCGACATCGTTGCCGTGCAGCAAGACATTAAATTAGGCGAGTTGATGCGCGTGTTCGAAGGTGCCGGACATTCGCGGCTGGTCGTGTACAACGACACACTGGACGATCCAGTAGGCATGGTTCACATTCGCGATCTGATCGCATTCATGACCTCATGCGCGGCGGTCAATGCAGAAAAAAACGCGAAACGCAAAAAACCACTGGCCGCCGGACTTGATATGAAGGCCATCGATCTCGGCATGCCGCTTTCGGCCACGAAAATTGTGCGCGAGATCCTGTTTGTGCCCCCCTCTATGCGGGTGATGGAGTTGTTGGCCCGTATGCAGGCGACCCGGATTCACTTGTCTCTGGTCGTCGATGAATATGGTGGCACTGATGGACTCGCCTCGATCGAGGACATAGTTGAACAGATTGTGGGGGAGATCGCAGACGAACACGATGAAGATGAACCGGCGGCTGTCGTGCAACAGGCGGATGGTTCATTTGTGGCTGATGCGCGGGCGAAAATCGAAGACGTCGTTGCGACAGTCGGAAGCGATTTCGACGTCGGGGCTGCGATCGAGGAAGTCGATACCATCGGCGGATATTTGGTGACCCGTGCGGGCAGGCTGCCATTGCGCGGCGAAATCGTTCCCGGACCGGGCTTATTCGAAATTGAGGTCCTGGATGCAGACCCGCGCCGGGTAAAGCGCGTGCGTATTGTTAGGCTCAAGGAGCGGCGAGAACGGCCGCGCGAGCTACGTCGCCGCGGTGAAGCGGATGGAGTCTTCTCAAGCGTTGCATCATCCTCGAGCAGCGATGAAAGGCCGGAGGCAAGTGATGCCGATGCGTCCGGCACGAACCGCCCGTGAATCTCACTGCTTTTTCGCACGCGGTGATGCTGGCCTTCGGATGGCGCCGCGCTGCAATCGCATTCGGCGCCGGCGCAGCATCAGCATTGGCGATGGCCCCGATCAATGCTTGGCCTATCCTGTTCGTGACGCTGCCGGTCGCCGTCTGGCTCATCGATGGTTCGCCTTCCAGTCGCTGGAACGGGATTGCCGGCGCAGCATTTGCGGGTTGGTGTTTTGGATTCGGATATTTTCTCTGCGGTCTGTACTGGATTGGCTATGCCTTTCTCGTTGATGCGAAAACTTTCGGCTGGCTTCTGCCCGTCGCAGTAGCCGGGTTGCCAGCCTATCTCGCTCTTTACACTGCCCTGGGATTCGGACTGGCGCGCCTGATATGGGTGCGCGGCCCGGGGCGCATCCTTGCTCTGGCCGCCGCTTTGACCTGCGCCGAATGGCTGAGAGGCCATTTGCTCAGCGGTTTCCCCTGGAACACATTTGGCTACGCGCTATCGCGTCCGCTTGCCCTGGCGCAGAGCGTATCTTTGTTCGGAATCTGGACGCTGACATTTCTGTGTCTTGCGATTGCGGCCACACCAGCCGTATTTGCTGACCACAAGTCCGACACTCGATACCCCTACCGGCCATTCTACATGGGTGCGGTCGTGCTGCTGGCGTTGACTGCCTACGGCGCTATTCGGCTGTCGCTTCATCAGACCGAGTTCTTGAGCACGGTCAGGCTGCGGATCATGCAGCCCAATCTGCAGCAGGACGTAAAATTCAATTATTCCGCCAAACCGCAAGTCATGGAGAGATATCTGCGGCTCTCGGACCGGCCAACCGGGCCGCAATCGAGCGGCGTGCACGATGCAACGCACCTGATCTGGCCGGAAGCGGCGTTTCCATTCTTTCTCACTCGCGAACCCGATGCTCTCGCGCAAATCGTCAGCCTCTTGAAGCCTTCCACCGAGCTGATCACCGGCGCCGTGCGAGCCGCTTCCGATGCCAACGCGCACAATCCGCGGGCATTCAATTCGATCTATGTCATTGATCCGGACGGAACCATCCGCGGCATTTACGATAAAGTGCATCTGGTGCCTTTCGGCGAATACCTGCCGTTTCAAGAGTTGCTCGAGCGGCTCGGCCTGATGCAACTCACGAAGGTGGTGGGCGGGTTTTTGTCCGGTGATCGCAGGCGCGCGATGGAAGTGGCGGGCGCACCGAAGATGCTCCCGCTCATTTGCTACGAGGCGATTTTTCCAGCCGCGGCAGTGCCCGCGGGCGAACAGCCGGGCTGGATGGT
The DNA here is from genome assembly GCA_035718275.1 of Pseudolabrys sp. Classification (GTDB taxonomy): domain Bacteria; phylum Pseudomonadota; class Alphaproteobacteria; order Rhizobiales; family Xanthobacteraceae; genus Pseudolabrys. Next base: position 40,170 of record DASTHI010000048.1, read on the forward strand.
GAACGTCACCAATGACGGCTGGTTCGGGAACAGCTCCGGCCCGTATCAACATCTTCAACAGGCGCAGCTTCTTGCCATCGCCCAAGGACTGCCACTGGTTCGTGCGGCTAATACCGGAATTTCCGCCGTAATCGATCCTGTCGGCAGGATCACCGGTTCCCTGCCGCTCGGTGTCGAAGGGGTGTTGGATTCTCGGCTTCCGGCCGCAATTGGCCCCACGATTTATCGCAGGTACGGCGACTACCCTCTGCTGGCATTGCTCCTGTTCAGTTTGATCGTTGTGGGACGTCGCCGGTTTCGTGCGTAGATTGTACTTGCACAAGATATGCCTGAAGAGTTGTACTAGCACTTAAGCGCCGCCTCCGGACAGTTCTACTGAAAATCAATCGTTTTCGATCAGGCGAAAACGATTGAATATTGCCCTCTCCGCACAGAAATCGACGATTACACGGAGATTCACTGATTGCTTTGTCGCCTTTTCTTATGGACAACTATGTTTCGGGCCACAGGAGAGGTCGATGGCGAAGAAGGTGCCGAATCCGATCGATCGGCATGTCGGCTCGCGAGTGCGCATGCGCCGAATGATGATGCATATGAGCCAGGAAAAATTGGGCGACGCGCTCGGTCTTACTTTCCAACAGGTGCAGAAATATGAGAAGGGCACGAATCGGATCGGTGCCAGCCGGTTACAGCAGATCGCGCATATCCTGCAGGTGCCGGTTTCATTTTTTTTCGAGGGCGCCCCGCACAGCGCTGGTTATAGCGCCGGAATGAGCGAAGCCCCTTCTCCCATCTACGTCGCAGAATTCCTTGCGACCTCAGATGGGCTCGCGCTCACAAAGGCATTTATGCGCATCAAGAGCAGCAAAATGCGCCGACGGATCGTCGACTTGGTCGAGCAGATTGCGGCCATGGACTGATCGGTCGAATACCAACGGAAGCAAGGCATCTGCCCACCGCTGCCCGCATCTTGACCTCCTTCGCCGCCGCTGCAAAAACCACTTCGGAGAGGGCGCGCCTGTGCCCTGGGAGGAATTCAGCGTGGCTCACAGCAATTTTCTGTTCACGAGCGAATCCGTATCGGAGGGTCATCCCGACAAGGTTTGCGACCAGATTTCGGACGCAATTCTCGACGCATTTCTCGAGAATGACATCAAACTCGGGATCGCCGACGATAGCCTTGTGAACACGAGACTGGGATGCGAGACGCTTGCGACAACAAACAAGATTGTTATCGCCGGTGAGGGCCGCGGGCAGGCTCCGTTATTCCGGAAACATGGTGAGAAAGTCGTAGTTGATCGCGAGCTGATTACAAGGATCGCGCGGGACGTGATCCGTGACATCGGCTACGATCAGGATGGCTTTTCATACTATGGCGCGGACGTTGAGGTGCTTTTGCACGGCCAGTCGCCTGACATCGCAATGGGCGTAAATGCAAAAAGGAAAAAGGGGAAAGAGGAGGAGGGCGCCGGCGATCAAGGTATGATGTTCGGTTTTGCGTGCACCGAAAGCGAGGTGTACGAGAAGAATTCGTTCATGCCGGCACCGATCTATTTCGCGCACAAGATCCTCAAGGTGCTGTCGGAGAAACGGCGCTCAGGTCAGCTGTATGATCTGCAGCCCGATGCAAAGAGCCAAGTGACCGTCCGTTATGTGGAAGGCAAGCCGGTCGGCTGCACCAAGGTTGTCGTATCAACCCAGCACAATGCCCAAAGTCGCAACGGCAAAAAATACACTCCCGGGCTCATCAAGGAGATGATCTCCGATGCCGTCGAATCGGCTTTGCCGAAAGGCTGGATGCCGAAAAAGCCCTCAGATTTCCTGGTAAACCCGACCGGCAATTTCGTTATTGGCGGACCAGATGGTGATTGCGGCCTTACCGGACGCAAGATCATCGTGGATACCTATGGCGGCTACGCCCCACACGGCGGCGGCGCCTTTTCCGGCAAGGATCCGACCAAGGTCGATCGTTCTGCAGCCTATGCCGCGCGCTATCTTGCAAAGAACGTTGTTGCCGCGGGCGTGGCCGAGCGCTGCACGATCCAGGTGGCGTATGCCATCGGCGTGGCAGACCCGATGTCATTGCTGGTCGATACACACGGTACAGGCAAAGTCGACGAGAAGAAGCTTGAGAGGATATTGCCGGACCTGTTCCGGCTCACGCCGACGAACATCCGTCGAACGCTCAAGCTCAATCGTCCCATCTATAAACGAACTGCAGCCTATGGGCATTTCGGCCGCCCCCCTGAAAAGGATGGCGGCTTCTCCTGGGAGAAGACGGATCTCGCGGCCGCGATCAGAACCGCGGTGAAGTAACCGCGGATTGTTCGTTCATCACGGAGACGGATGCGATCGGCATTCTGTCGCGATCGCCCGATCCGGCGCATCGGTGCGTTGCATCCTTGCTGAAGACAGACACGAGCAGTCCGAGTGGCCGTGGCGGATCAATGGCCTCAAACACAAGAATAGGCACACGCGCTTTTTTTGGACGCCGTAAGGGCCACCCACTGAAACGTCGTCAGGCGTCGCTCGTCCAATCCTTGTTGCCGCGACTGGCACTTGACCTCGCGAAGCCCGCACCACCCGACCTGCGCCTGCTCTTTCTCGGACAAATTGAGGACGTGCGCCTCGAAATCGGCTTTGGAGGCGCCGAGCACATGATTGCCCAGGCGCGTTCGCAGCCGCGCACTGGTTTCATCGGAACCGATGCATTCCTCAATGCCATTGCAAAGGCACTTGCGTCGATTGATGAAAGCGGAATGCGCAACATTCGGCTTTTTTTCGGCGACGCCAGAGAACTCGTTGATTGGTTACCGGATGCATCGCTTGCTCGGATCGACCTCTTGTATCCCGATCCCTGGCCGAAACGGCGGCACTGGAAGCGGCGTTTTATCCAGGATGAGTCCCTTGTCCAGCTCGCGCGAATACTCAAAAAAGGTGGCGAATTGCGTTTTGCGACCGACATTGCGGATTATGCCTCGTACGCCCTCGCGCGCGTACTGCGATCTTCAGAGCTGACCTGGACGGCGGAATGCGCGGATGACTGGCGTAAGCCTTGGAAGGATTTTGTGGTGACACGCTACGAAGCTAAAGCCCGGCGCGAGGGACGCGCGCCGGCATATTTCACTTTTAGGAAAATCTGACGGCAGGATGCATACTATTCTTATTCGCTTTGCCTTGCCTGCCAGAAGCGCACTACGCGCTGCGCCGTCGCTGAAGTTAGTCGCTCGAAGTTCTCCCGGGCCGCGTCGAGCGATTGAGCCGATGGTCTGTTGCCCGGCCGCGCCCTAAGCACTGCCCTCGCGGTCGACCAACCGAATCCCAGGGCGCGTGCAAGAATGAGCACAGGGTCCATTCGTTCGCCGTTCATGAGCCTGTCTATAACCTGAACGGGCACTGCACAGAGCGCCCCCAATCCTGCGATGGTTTCTTCGTATTTTCCTGCATGGGCAAACTGGGCAATATCGGATTCTCCGAGCTTTCTCTCCTTGTGCAATGCATGGATGGTCGCCAGGGCTGCGGCGTAGTCGTGCGGCGCGGCCTTGGTCGCCACTTCGTCGGTAACCTTGGCAAGAATTCGGCGGATTTCAGCTTGGGTCTCTGGTTTTGCCCTCGAGAGCAGCCGCCTCTGCACCACGTCGCTGGCCTGCATAAGCAGTTGCCGAAAAAGCCGCGGCGGAATGTCAGTGCGCATACCGACTTTTTCGGCCAAAATTCCGTCCTGCTCTGCCCTTTGCACAAGGGTTGCAAACGCATTGTGCGACAGGCGCGCATGCTGGTTATTCGCTATAGATCGCGAGACTTCATGATTGCCGCGTTCAACCAGAATATCGGCCAAGGCCTCGCCGATACGAAGTCGCGTCGACATCGCGAGCAGATGCGCCTGGCTTTTCATTTTTGCGATCTGCATCAGGTCGCGGTCGCTGAGTCGTGCCTGTCTCAGCACGGGACCCGCGACTTCGATATCATCACTGCGTGCGAGATTATTGACTACGCGAGACGGCGCATTAGGAGCGGGCGCGATGCGACGCGCCAATTCCGCCAATGCTTTTGACTCGATCTCCTCGATCAAGCAGCCGATCACGTCGTCAAAGAGTGCCACGTGCTCAGCATTGAAATGGGGCAGGCCATCAAGAAAGAGGGTGGTGATGCGACGCAGTGTCTCTGCGCGTTTCGCCGCCGACCCGTGCTGGACAACATCCTCCAACTCAGGAAGCAGGGAGGCGGGAACACCCATACAGAACCTGCAAAACGCTTTGAAATCGCTTGTGCCCGGGGCTTTTGCCCGAATTTATGGGGTGATTCTGAAGGATTGGTTAGTCGTTAGACGGGCATTCACCCTTGCGAAACTTGGTCAAACGGCTATATTTTATGCAAGTTACTACACCCTCATAACCGAACGGTTTTGAGAGTGGGTCCTGCGGGGCCCGCTCTTTTTTGTTACCGAATGCCCACAGCGAACGCAGTGCAGATGTCGATCGACAAAGAAGTCCGGAATGAGCCCCGCCTCATTACCGAGCCGGGCCTGCCGGCGCGCGTCGCTACCATCGTTGAACCGGTGATCGAGGAACTCGGCTACCGGCTGGTGAGGGTTCGCGTGTCGGGAGCGGAAGGCTGCACGGTCCAGATAATGGCTGAGCGGCCTGACGGCACCATGACGGTGGAGGATTGCGAGAGCTTGTCACGGGCGCTCTCGCCTGTGCTGGACGTGGCCGATCCGATCGATCGCGCCTACCGCCTCGAAGTTTCCTCTCCCGGCATTGACCGGCCGCTGGTGCGGAAATCAGATTTCAGGAAATATGTGGGGCACCTTGCGAAGATCGAGACGACATTCCCGGTCGACGGTCGCAAGCGCTTCCGCGGTATCCTAGTCGGACTGCAAGACGATGCCGTACGCATCCGGTGTGAAGAATCCGATCGTGACAACACCGAGTTCTTGCTGCCCATTGATGAGATGAGCGAGGCCAGATTGATTCTGACCGATGAATTGGTCAGCCAGGCCTTGCGGCGGGAGAAATTCGCCAAGCGTGAGGCACGCGAGGCCCGCAAACAGGAAAGACGCAGAGAGAGAAATTCACGGCACCGGCCGCATCGGCCAGCCGCCAAAGGAGGAGAATGAGCTATGGCTGTTAGCGCCAACAGGCTCGAGCTATTGCAGATTGCAGACGCTGTCGCGCGCGAAAAAGCGATCGACCGCGGCATCGTTATTGCAGCGATGGAGGATGCCATTGCAAAGGCAGCCCGCTCCCGCTACGGCGCCGAAACCGATGTGCATGCGGAGATTGAGCCCAAGACAGGCGATCTCCGGCTGACCCGTCACATGCTGGTAGTCGAAACCGTGGAAAATCCTTCCAACCAGATCACCTTGGAAGAAGCACGCAAGAGACATCCTGCGGCACAGGTCGGCGACACCATTGCGGACCCGTTGCCGCCGCTCGAATACGGCCGCATCGCCGCCCAATCGGCCAAGCAGGTGATCGTGCAAAAGGTGCGAGAAGCTGAACGCGACCGCCAATATGCCGAATACAAGGATCGCATCGGGGATATCGTCAACGGCATCGTTAAGCGCGTCGAGTATGGAAATGTCGTGGTCGATCTGGGCCGCGGTGAAGCAATCGTTCGACGCGATGAACTTCTGCCCCGCGAGGTCTTCCGTAACGGCGACCGCATTCGTGCTTACATCTATGATGTGCGGCGCGAACCGCGCGGCCCGCAGATTTTCCTCTCCCGCACGCATCCGCAATTCACTGCGAAGCTGTTCGCACAAGAAGTGCCTGAGATCTATGATGGAATAGTCGAGGTTAAAGCAGTGGCCCGCGACCCGGGTTCGCGCGCCAAGATCGCGGTAATTTCTCGTGATTCATCTGTCGATCCGGTCGGCGCCTGCGTCGGCATGCGCGGCTCCCGCGTCCAGGCGGTCGTGAACGAATTACAGGGAGAAAAGATCGATATCATTCCGTGGTCTCCCGACATTGCAACTTTCGTTGTGAACGCTCTTGCTCCGGCGGAAGTGGCGAAGGTGGTGCTGGATGAAGAAAAAGAACGGATCGAGGTGGTGGTGCCTGACCAGCAACTGTCGCTCGCGATCGGTCGTCGTGGTCAAAACGTTCGGCTTGCGTCGCAGCTTACCGGCTGGGATATCGACATTCTGACGGAGCAGGAAGAGTCAGAACGTCGCCAGGCCGAATTTGAAAACCGCACGAAGGTGTTCGTTGAAGCTTTGAACCTCGATGAAGTTGTCGGACAGCTACTCGCGTCGGAAGGTTTCGGTTCGATCGAGGAACTCGCAATGGTTGACGAGAAGGAAATCGCCTCTATCGAGGGCTTCGATGCAGAAACGGCGCACGAACTCCAGCAACGGGCGCGGGACTATCTGGCCCAACAGGAAGCGGAGTTGGACAAAAAGCGTGTGGAACTTGGTGTCGAAGATGCGCTCAAGGAAGTGCCTGGCCTCACCACTAAAATGCTCGTCGCCCTGGGCGAAAACGGAATCAAGACCGTCGAGGACCTCGCCGGTTGTGCAACCGACGATCTCGTTGGTTGGACGGATCGCAAGGATGGGGAATCAATCCACAATCCGGGTTATCTCGATGGATTCCAGGTGTCGCGTGAAGATGCGGAAGCGATGATCATGCACGCACGGCTGAAAGCTGGATGGATTACCGAAGCAGAGCTCGCCCCGGCAACTGCAGAACCGGCGCAAGAAGCAGCCCAACCGCCGGCTTGAAGGGAACCTTAACCGTATGCTGCCTTTGCCGCATGACGTCGAGCTCGATCGCGGGACGCGAAGCGTCGCCGCCGGGTCGGAGCGCACGTGCGCCCTCACCCGCGAGCTCAAGTCCGTGGCGGAATTGGTACGTTTCGTGGTCGCACCCGATGGAGAGCTGGTGCCCGACGTGAAACGGAAGCTGCCTGGCCGCGGCGTGTGGATCAGCGCGACTCGAGCAGCGGTCGAACAGGCCGGCAAAAGGGACGTTTTTGCTCGCGCCTTCAGGCGGTCGGTACGAATTCGTCCCGACCTGGCGGCGGAGACAGAGCGGCTGCTGGAGCGATCCGCTCTTGATGCGCTCGCAATCGCCGGGAAGGCTGGGCTGGTCCTCGTCGGCCGAGCGAGGATTGAAAGCGCTGCTGGTGAGGATTTCGTCGCCGTGATCCACGCCAGCGATGCCGCGAATGATGGAAAACGCAAGATCAATGCCGTCCTGCGGCGCAACAGAACGATGGAAACAGCCGAACTCGACCTGATTGATTTGTTTACCGGGGCCCAATTGGATTTGGCATTAAGCCGCCCAAATGTGGTACATGCAGCCCTGCTCGCAGGTCCGGCAAGCGAAACCTTTCTGGCACGTGCAGCACGCCTGCAACGCTTTCGGACCGAATCGTCGCCCGCGGCAGCCAGCGTGCATGCGCTCACGGACGGCGCACGAGGACATAGTACGGAATGAGTGAAACGAAGAATCCCGGCGAGAAGAAACTCAGCGTCTCCGGCAAGACATTGACGCTCAAGCCGCGGACTGAGACCGGCGTCGTGCGCCAGAGTTTCAGTCACGGCCGGAGCAAGCAGGTCGTGGTCGAAAAGGTTAAACGTCGCGTCCTCGGAGGCCCTGCCGAAGCGAAGGCGGAGCCAGTGCCTGCGCCAGAATCCAAGAAGGCCGCCGCACAAAAGCCGGCTCCCACCGGTCGCGGAGTACCGTCGCAGACAGCGGAAACCAAGCCGAAGGCTTCCGGCGTCGTTTTGCGGACTCTCACGGAAGAAGAGCGGACGGCCCGCGCCCACGCGCTTGCCGATTCTCGCGTGCGTGAAGCGGAAGAGCGTCGCATCGCGGAAGAAGAAGCCCGAAGGCGTGCAAGCCGCGAGGCCGTGGATCGCACGGAGCGGGAAGCTGCGGAAGCCCGCAAACGCGAAGAAGAAGAACGTCGCAAGCACGACGAGGAAACCAAGCGCCGGGCCGGCGAAGTGGCAAAGAAACGCTTCGGCGCGGAAGAGGCTCCGCGGACAGGACCAGGTGCGCGACTCGCTCTCGAAGCTGATGAAGAGGAAGCTCCACGTACGCGCCGCGGCGCCGGCCGCCCGGCGGCATCCCCCCGTCCCGCACCACGCGCCGGAGCCGAAAAACAGCGCGGCCGACTGACCGTCATTAACGCGCTGAGCGCCGATGAAGTCCGCGAACGTTCGGTCGCATCGTTCCGCCGCCGCACGCAGCGACTCAAAGGCGCCGCCTCAACCGAGCCCAAGGAAAAACTGGCACGCGAGGTGACAATCCCTGAAGCCATCACAATTCAGGATCTTGCCAACCGTATGTCTGAGCGCGCGGTGGACGTCATCCGTCTGCTGATGAAGCAAGGTCAGATGGCAACGATCAATGACGTGATCGACGCCGACACCGCCCAGCTCATAGCCGAAGAAATGGGACACACGGTTCGCCGCGTTGCCGAAGCGGATGTGGAGGAAGGTCTCTTCGATGTCGCGGACGATCCAGCGCAGCTCCAGCCGCGCCCGCCAGTGGTCACAGTCATGGGTCATGTCGATCACGGCAAGACCTCGCTCCTTGATGCGATCCGCTCCTCCGACGTGGCGGCTGGGGAAGCCGGAGGGATAACGCAGCACATCGGCGCGTATCAGGTCGCGTCTCCATCGGGCACGAAGATCACGTTTATCGATACGCCGGGCCATGCCGCATTCACCGCGATGCGTGCACGTGGAGCCAGGGTGACAGACATTGTCGTTCTGGTCGTCGCGGCCGATGACGGCGTGATGCCTCAGACCGTGGAAGCCATCAACCACGCCAAAGCGGCAAAGGTGCCGATCATCGTAGCGATCAACAAGATCGACAAACCCGATGCCAAGCCCGAGCGCGTTCGTACCGAACTTCTGCAGCACGAAATCCAGGTTGAATCGCTCGGCGGCGAGGTGGTGGATGTCGAAGTCTCGGCTACCAAACGAATGAATATCGACAGGCTGCTGGAAATGATCGGTCTGCAGGCGGAAATTCTCGACCTCAAGGCCAATCCCAATCGTGCGGCCGAGGGCACCGTCATTGAAGCCAAGCTCGACCGTGGGCGCGGTCCGGTGGCCACGGTACTGGTCCAGCGGGGTACGCTGCACGCGGGCGATATCGTCGTGGCCGGGGCCGAATGGGGCCGTGTACGGGCGCTCGTTTCGGATGCAGGCGAACCCGTCCAGAGCGCAACTCCATCGACTCCCGTCGAAGTTCTTGGCTTTTCCGGCACGCCGGACGCTGGAGACCGCCTGGCCGTCGTCGAGAACGAAGCACGTGCTCGCGAAGTCACCGAATACCGCGCGCGACAAAAGCGTGAAAAAATTGCGGCGCGGGCAACCGGCATGCGTGGGTCGCTCGAGCAAATGATGGCGCAGGCCAAAACCTCTGGCCGCAAGGAATTCCCACTGGTGATCAAGGCTGATGTGCAGGGCTCGGTTGAAGCCATTATCGGGGCTCTCGAGAAGCTTGCGACTGACGAAGTTGCAGCACGGGTTCTGCATTCCGGTGTGGGCGGTATTTCGGAGTCAGACGTCACGCTGGCTGAAGCCTCCGGGGTCCCGATCATTGCCTTCAACGTGAGGGCGAACAAAGAGGCACGCGAGGCGGCGGAGCGTGCGGGAATCGAAATTCGCTATTACAACGTGATCTACGATCTCGTCGATGACGTGAAAAAGGCCATGTCGGGCCTGCTGGCGCCCACCCTGCGCGAGACGATGCTTGGCAATGCCCAGATATTGGAAATCTTCAATATCTCCAAGGTCGGCAAGATCGCCGGCTGCAAAGTCACCGACGGAACGGTCGAGCGCGGAGCGAATGTCCGGCTGATCCGTGACAACGTGGTCATCCACGAAGGCAAACTGTCGCAGCTCAAGCGGTTCAAGGATGACGTGCGTGAAGTCGGCGCCGGAATGGAATGCGGCATGGCTTTTGAGAATTATCAGGACATGCGGCAAGGCGACGTAATCGAGTGTTATCGGGTGGAGCAGATTCAACGCTCGCTCTGAGTTCAATTCTCAAGCACGCGTCGAAACTTCTTCGCCCTCTCCCCGCCAATCGGGATTGCACCGCACATCCACGACTGTCTTCGGATGAGTGGGCGATTGTAGCGACCTGAGCAACCCGGCGGCGATCAATTGAAAGTCTCAAGACAATGGTGCGGCACAAACATCATCGGGAACAGACGACGGGCGTTTCGCAGCGGCAGCTACGTGTCGGCGAGCTTGTGCGCCATGCGCTCGCCGAGCTGCTCGCACGCGGCGAGATCCATGACCCGGTCATCGAAAGACACATGATCACCATTCCGGAAGTGCGGCTGACTGCCGACCTGCGGCTCGCCACGATCTATGTCATGCCTCTTGGCGGACGCGACGCCGATGACGTTCTCGCTGCTTTCGAGCGACAGAAGAAATTTCTTCGTGCCGAAATTGCCCACCGCATCAACCTCAAATTCGCGCCTGAGATTCGCTTCCGGATCGATGACCGCTTCGCCGAAGCCGAGCGCATCGACAAATTGCTGCGCTCGCCGGAGGTACAGCGTGATCTGAAACAGGACGAGGAAAACGAGTGAGTGACGATCTGCAAAAGCTCGAGGCCTCTCCGTTCATCGACCTGCCGGCGGGCGGCGATATGGAGAAGTCGCGCGGTAAAGAGCTCCGACAGGGCAGACGTGACAAACGTGACGTGCATGGCTGGCTTGTCCTCGACAAGCCAGTCGGGATGACGTCGACCCAAGCGGTCAACACCGTGAAAAGGCTGTTCTCGGCCAAACGCGCGGGCCATGCAGGGACGCTTGATCCGTTGGCCTCCGGCGCCCTGCCGATCGCACTTGGCGAGGCGACCAAAACGGTGCCCTTCGTGATGGACGGCCGTAAATTGTATCGGTTCACCATCCGCTGGGGCGAGGAGCGCGACACAGATGATGCCGAAGGGCGCGTCGTCGCAAATAGCGACCGGCGGCCGTCAGCAGCGTCGATTGGCGAGCTGCTGCCCTCCTTTACGGGACTGGTTCAACAGGTGCCACCCCGCTACTCGGCCATCAAGGTGGACGGGGAGCGCGCCTATGATCTTGCGCGTGACGGCGAGCAGGTCGAGCTTGCTGCACGCCCGGTCGAAATTGCCAGCCTGCACCTAGTTAATCTTCCCGATCGGGATCATGGCGAGTTCGAGGCTGAATGCGGAAAAGGCACCTATGTGCGCGCACTGGCGCGCGATCTTGGCCGGGTTCTGGGCTGTTTTGGTCACGTCTGCGCACTCCGCCGGGTGGCTGTCGGGCCGTTCGGGGAAGACAGCATGATTTCGCTGGAACAGCTGCAGTCTGTATGCCATAGAGCCGCGGCCGGCGCGGCAAGCCTCGCCGACGCCATACTGCCCGTCGAGACCGCGCTGGACGACATCCCGGCGGTGGCCGTCAGCCGGGCAGACGCGGCAAGGCTACAACATGGCCAAGCCGTGCTGTTGCGCGGACGGGACGCACCCAATCTTCGCGGAACTGTCCATGTCACGGTATCGGGTCAGCTGCTGGCCCTTGCCGATATGGACCGCGGTGAAATCGTCCCTAAGCGCGTGTTCAACCTGAACGGCCTGGTTGGCAGAGCCGTGCGAAAGAAAGGATGACCGATGTCGGTGACACCCGGCCGCAAGGCCGAAGTAATCAAGGCGTATGCGAAAAAGCCCGGAGATACCGGATCGCCGGAAGTCCAAGTGGCGATCCTTTCCGAGCGCATCAGCAATCTCACCGAACACTTCAAGACTCACGTCAAGGACAATCACTCGCGCCGTGGACTGCTCAAGCTCGTCGGTCAGCGCCGTCAACTACTAGATTATCTGCGGCGGACCAATGAGGCGAGCTACAAGAACTTAATCGAGAAGCTCGGCATTCGCCGATGACCTCGATCGCGCGGGCGCCAGGTGCGCCCAGCGCATTCCGTGTGGCGAATGCAATAGCGCATTCGCTCGTTTGAGCCGGCAGCTAAGGTGCAGCCGGCGATTGGCAGGAGCCGATATGGATCGCTCCTGTAACAAGGCTAGGTTCGAAATGCCATGGCAGGATCGCCAGACGCTGTCGCTTCTCGTGTCGGCATGATGCGCGACAGCTTCTCGCCGTCTTGCTCATGGCTTTCGGGACTCGCTGAAAACCATGAAAGAAAGACAGGATGTTCGATATTCACCGAGTTGAACTCGATTGGGGTGGGCGCAAGCTGACACTTGAAACCGGAAGAATGGCGCGGCAGGCCGATGGAGCCGTGCTCGCCACCTACGGCGAAACGACAGTGATCGCAACGGTGGTAGCTGCAAAGACGCCGAAGGAAGGCGTCGACTTTCTGCCACTGACCGTCAACTACCAGGAAAAGTTTTTCGCTGCAGGACGTATTCCTGGCGGCTATTTCAAACGAGAAGGCCGGCCGACCGAAAAGGAGACCCTAACCTCTCGCTTGATCGACCGTCCGGTGCGACCCTTGTTTGCCGAAGGGTGGCGCTGCGACACCCAAGTCATCGTGACAACGCTGTCGCATGATCTCGAAAATGATCCCGACATCGTCGCCATGGTCGCGGCATCCGCCGCGCTGACGCTTTCCGGTGTGCCCTTCATGGGTCCCGTGGGTGCAGCGCGCGTCGGTTTCATCAATAATGAATACGTCCTCAACCCGCAGCTTGACGAAATGGTCGAGAGCCAGCTTGACCTGGTCGTCGCCGGCACCAATGACGCCGTCCTGATGGTCGAATCGGAAGCAAAGGAATTGCCCGAGGAGATCATGCTGGGTGCCGTGATGTTCGGTCACAGGCATTTTCAGCCGGTCATCGAGGCGATCATCAGGCTTGCCGAGAAGGCGGCGAAAGAACCGCGCGAACTGAACTTGCCCGACAATAGCAGGCTCGAGAAGGAAATACTCGATCTCGTTGAGAAGGATCTTCGCTCTGCCTATTCGATCGCCTCCAAGCAGGAGCGGCACAAGGCAGTCGATGCTGCAAAAGAGAGAGTAATCGAGCACTTCTTTCCTGGCGGCGCGGAAAATCCGGAATACGACAAGCTGCGGGTTGCCGCGATGTTTAAGGAACTCGAAGCGAAGATCGTGCGGTGGAACATTCTCGACACCGGGAGGCGGATTGACGGGCGGGACAACAAGACCGTACGCCCGATTGTCGCGGAAGTCGGTGTTCTGCCGCGCACGCACGGATCGGCTCTGTTCACGCGCGGAGAGACGCAGGCGCTCGTCGTTGCAACGCTCGGTACCGCTGAAGACGAGCAGTTCGTCGATGCCTTGCAGGGGACCTACAAAGAAACATTCCTTCTGCACTACAACTTTCCTCCGTTCTCGGTCGGCGAAACCGGACGAATCGGTTCGCCAGGCCGCCGTGAGATCGGACATGGAAAGTTAGCCTGGCGGGCGATTCATCCGATGCTGCCGAGCCCGGCCGAGTTTCCGTACACAATTAGAGTTGTGTCCGAGATTACCGAGTCCAATGGCTCGTCATCGATGGCAACAGTGTGTGGTTCGTCTCTTGCACTGATGGATGCCGGCGTGCCGCTCAAGCGTCCGACCGCCGGCATTGCGATGGGACTTATCCTGGAGGGCAGCCGCTATGCGGTTCTGTCCGACATACTCGGGGACGAGGACCATCTGGGGGACATGGATTTCAAGGTCGCCGGCACCGAGCAGGGCGTCACGTCGCTGCAGATGGACATCAAGATCGCGGGGATCACCGAGGAGATCATGAAGGTCGCGCTCGCTCAGGCGAAGGAGGGCCGCATGCACATCCTGGGCGAGATGGGCAAGGCGCTTACGGCCGCGCGCGCGGAACTGGGCGAGCATGCGCCACGGATCGAGACGTTCAAGATTCCGACAGACAAGATCCGTGAAGTAATCGGTACTGGCGGAAAGGTGATCCGTGAAATCGTCGAGAAGACCGGCGCGAAGATCAACATTGAGGACGACGGAACGGTGAAGGTCGCCTCCGCAAATGGCGAGTCGATCAAGGCGGCAATCAATTGGATCAAATCGATCGCTTCCGACCCAGAAGTGGGACACATCTATGAAGGCACGGTTGTCAAGGTGATGGACTTCGGCGCTTTCGTTAACTTCTTCGGCGCGCGGGATGGACTGGTGCACATCAGTCAGCTCGCAGCACGGCGGGTGAACAAGGTCACCGACGTCGTCAGGGAAGGAGACAAGGTCAAAGTGAAGCTCCTCGGAATGGATGAACGCGGCAAAGTTCGACTCTCGATGAAGGCCGTGGATCAGAGCACGGGCGAAGATATCGAGGGCAAGCAACGGTCGGAAAGCGGCGAGCCGCCGCGCGAAGCCGCGGGCGGAGCCGAATGATCCGTTAGCAACAAAGGCAGCGGCACGATGGGTTGGGCGGAGCGGCCATTCGTCGGGCCGGCGGCATCGGCAGAAAAGGATGGTCGAGTGACGCCCAAACATCTCGATACGGGCCTCTTGAGACACGCCAGTGTCACGCGATCGCCTTTGCTGCGCATGGAAAGATCTTTGGTCTGCATCTTGCGCACTTTCTGTCCCACGGTGGATATTTGGAGCGCAACAGCGAGAACGCGCGCCGGGTGATCGCTGAGCAAATACCGCTCAGCACGTCTAACTGCCGAGCGGTATCCGCCAACTCGTACATTCGGGCAATGATGCGGCCGACCGTCTGCACACGCAGCGCGACAGGGATTTCCGCCTCCGCACCGCTTGGGCGGCGATTTGCCCCTCTTCTCCGCAGCCTGCATGAAGTATTCGCGGACCGGTAGGTGCGGCGGGCGAGCGCGGCGAAATAGCTGATCGGGTAGGAATCATACGATCAGATATGCTGATCGCGGTGCGGACGGTACGATCGGGGCTTGATATCGATTTCCAGGAATTCTAGTTGCACGGTAACTGATGCGAGGCCGGGAAGACCCTGCGCAGAGGATTGCGTTCCACCGGAAGAAGGATGAGCGCCAGAGTGAGGAGTGTTGAACATGGATGACAAAACAAAAACCGCGCCTGCCGCCGGATGTCCGGTCGCGCGTACCGCGGCCCGGACCAACCGCGACTGGTGGCCGGACGGGCTGGATATCCAGATGCTGCATCGGAATTCGGACTTGTCCGATCCCATGGACAAGGATTTCGACTATGCCAAGGAGTTCAACAGCCTCGACCTGAGCGCCGTGATCAAGGACCTGAATGCCTTGATGACCGAGTCGCAGGAGTGGTGGCCCGCCGACTTCGGTCATTACGGCGGCTTGATGATCCGAATGGCATGGCACAGTGCGGGCACATACAGAATCACGGACGGCCGTGGCGGCGCCGGTGCCGGTCAGCAGCGTTTCGCACCGCTCAACTCATGGCCTGACAACGCCAATCTCGACAAGGCTCGCCGGCTGTTGTGGCCGATCAAGCAGAAATATGGTCGGAAGATCTCATGGGCCGACCTGATGATTCTGGCCGGCAACGTTGCCCTCGAATCCATGGGCTTCAAGACTTTCGGTTTTGCCGGCGGCCGCAAGGACGTATGGGAGCCTGAAGAACTGTTTTGGGGCCCGGAAGGAAGCTGGCTCGGCGACGAACGCTACAGCGGCGAACGGCAGCTCGCGGAACCGCTCGGCGCAGTGCAGATGGGCCTCATCTATGTCAATCCAGAAGGGCCGAACGGCAACCCGGACCCGATCGCAGCGGCCAAGGACATCCGCGAAACGTTCTACCGTATGGCCATGAACGACGAAGAAACCGTTGCGCTGATCGCCGGTGGCCATACTTTCGGCAAGACCCACGGCGCCGGCGATCCCTCGCTGGTCGGACCAGAGCCGGAAGCTGGCGCACTCGAAGACCAGGGACTCGGCTGGAAGAGCAAATTCAGAACCGGCGTCGGCTGCGACGCAATTACCGGTGGCCCGGAGGTGACCTGGTCCCAGACTCCCACCAAATGGAGCAACAATTTTTTCAAGAACCTCTTCGAAAACGAATGGGAGCTCACAAAGAGCCCAGCCGGCGCGCAACAATGGCAAGCCAAGAATGCGGAACCGACGATTCCGGACGCGTTCGACAAGTCGAAGAAGCATGTGCCAACTATGCTGACCACCGACTTGTCGCTGCGCTTCGATCCCGCCTACGAGAAAATTTCGCGGCGCTTTTACGAAAACCCGGATCAGTTCGCTGATGCGTTCGCCCGCGCCTGGTTCAAGCTCACGCACCGCGACATGGGCCCGCGTGCACGCTATTTGGGCCCACTAGTGCCGAAGGAAGTGCTGATCTGGCAAGATCCGATCCCCGAAATTGATCACCCGCTTATCGATGATAGGGACATCGCCGCTCTCAAGGCGAAGATCCTGGCCTCGGGTCTCACGGTGCCGCAGCTCGTCTCGACAGCGTGGGCGTCGGCATCGAGTTTCCGCGGCTCCGACAAACGCGGCGGTGCGAACGGGGCACGGATTCGGCTGGCACCGCAGAAAGACTGGGAGGTCAATCAACCGACTCAGCTCGCGGCCGTCCTCCGCAAACTCGAAGCGATCCAGAACGACTTCAACACCTCGGCCTCGGGGGGCAAGAAAGTCTCGCTTGCCGATCTGATCGTACTTGGCGGCTGCGCGGCGGTGGAAAAAGCCGCGAAGGATGCCGGCCTCGATGTGAAGGTTCCCTTTGATCCGGGGCGCATGGACGCGTCGCAGGAGCAAACAGATGTTGAATCGTTCGCGCCTCTCGAGCCGCGAGCCGACGGCTTCCGCAACTACGTCAACAGCAAGAGGCATCAATTCATGAGTCCTGAGGAGGCGCTGGTAGACCGGGCACAACTGCTGCGGTTGACGGGACCAGAGATGACGGTTCTCGTCGGCGGGCTGCGCGTCCTCGGTGCGAATGCCGGAGCCTCCAAGCACGGTGTCTTCACGGACCGGCCGGAGAGGCTCACGAACGATTTCTTCGTCAACCTGCTCGATATGCGCACGCAATGGTCGCCAGCTGGCGAGAACCTCTACGAAGGGCGCGACCGCAAGACAAACAAACTCAGGTGGACGGGCACGCGTGTCGACCTGATCTTCGGTTCGCATGCGCAGCTCCGCGCGATCGCGGAAGTCTACGGTTGCGCCGATTCGCTGCAAAAATTCGTGAAGGACTTCGTCGCGGCCTGGACCAAGGTGATGAATGCTGACCGCTTCGATCTTGGCGCGGTGCAGAAAAAGGCAGCATAAGCACGCAACCGATAAGAAACGAAACGGCCGGGGAACCCGGCCGTTTTTTGATCGCGTTGGCGTTCCCGCGAAACATCACAGCAGAACGTTTATTGCCCCCCGTTCTCCACCTTGCCTTGGGCAGCCTTGAGTGCTTCCGGCTGCGGCATGGCAATGATGTTGTACCCCGAATCGACGAAATGAATATCACCGGTCACCCCGGTCGACAGGTCGGAGAGGAGATAGAGTCCAGCCCCGCCCAATTCCTCGAGGGTCACACCACGCCCAAGAGGTGCATATTTCTGCTGAAAGGCAAACATGTAGCGTGCATCCGTAATCCCCGCGCCGGCGAGCGTGCGAATGGGTCCGGCCGAGATAGCGTTCACACGTATTTTCTGCGGCCCGAAATCGACCGCAAGGTAGCGGACAGACGCTTCCAGTGCCGCTTTAGCTACGCCCATGACGTTGTAATTGGGCATCGCGCGAAGGCCGCCGTTATACGTCAATGTCACCATGGCACCGCCGTTCGGCATAAGCGCTGCGGCGCGCTTTGCTGCCTCTGTGAAGGCGTAACACGAGATCACCATCGTGCGGATGAAGTTCTCGCGCGTAGAATCCGCGTAGCGGCCTTTGAGTTCGTTCTTGTCGGAGAAAGCGATAGCGTGCACGAGAAAATCCATCGTTCCCCATTGATCTCTGATTTCGTCAAAGACGGCATCGACGGATGCGATGTCCTCGACGTCGCATGGCATCACGAACGATGACCCGACCTCTTGAGCCAACGGACGTACCCGCTTGGAGAGCGCATCACCTTGATATGTGAAGGCGAGCTCCGCGCCGTGTTGCGCAAGCGTCTTGGCAATACCCCACGCGATAGAGTGATCGTTGGCCACCCCCATGATCAATCCGCGTTTTCCTTGCATCAGCCCCGGCATCTGGATTCCTGCATCGTCCTGGTCAAATCCTCTCGAAACTAGCCTCGATGCGTTAAAACTGGACCGGGAAACCCGACAGCTTCGCCGCGTCGCCCTGAAGGTGGCGAATCCAGCCCATCCTTGTCTGCTTTTCGTGGGTCACACATCCAAATGCTTCAACACAACTGAAGCGTTGGTGCCACCGAAGCCGAAGGAATTTGAGAGCACGCAGCCGAGCGAAACATTGTCTGTACGCTCGCGAACAATTGGAACATCGGAGAATGCCGGATCGAGATTTTCGATATTGGCGCTCGCGCAAATGAAGCCGCTGTGCATCATCAATAACGAATAGATCGCCTCCTGCACTCCGGTGGCTCCCAGCGAATGTCCCGTCAACGACTTGGTGGCGGAAATCGGCGGACATTTCGTGCCGAAAACTTCCCGGATCGCCTCGATTTCTTTCAAATCCCCGATCGGAGTCGAGGTCGCGTGGGGATTGATGTAATCGACCGGCGCTCTGACATTGGCGAGCGCCATCTTCATGCAGCGAACGGCGCCTTCGCCTGATGGGGCTACCATGTCATATCCGTCGGAAGTCGCACCGTAGCCGGCAACCTCCGCATAGATCTTAGCGCCGCGCGCCCTGGCGTGTTCGAGCTCTTCAAGTACCAGAACTCCAGCGCCGCCCGCGATCACGAATCCGTCGCGATCCTTGTCATAAGCGCGGGATGCCTTTTCCGGGGTATCGTTGAATTTCGAAGACATAGCCCCCATCGCATCGAACAGAACCGACAAGGACCAGTCCAGCTCCTCGCATCCGCCTGCGAAAACGAGATCCTGCTTGCCCCATTGGATTAGTTCGGCGGCGTTGCCGATGCAGTGATTGGATGTGGCGCACGCCGATGAAATCGAGTAGTTCACGCCTTTTATCTTGAACCAGGTCGCCAGAGTCGCCGAAGCCGTCGATGACATCGCTTTAGGGACTGCGAAGGGACCTACCCGTTTCGGCCCTTTGCTGCGGGCCGTATCGGCGGCATCGATGATGGCGCGGCACGAGGGTCCTCCGGAGCCCATCACGATCCCCGTTCGCTCGTCGGAAATTTCCCGTTCTTCAAGACCGGCATCGCGTATCGCCTGGTCCATCGCCACATGATTCCAGGCCGCACCGCCGCCGAGGAAGCGCATGGCTCGGCGGTCGACAACCTCGTCAGGATCCAGGCGAGGAGCTCCATGCACCTGACAACGAAATCCCAGCTCGGCATATTTCTCGGCCCGCACGATGCCGGACTTCCCCTCGCGAAGGCTCGCCAACACTTCCTGCGTATTGTTTCCGATGGAAGAGACGATGCCCATTCCGGTAACGACGACACGTCGCATAGGCTATGACCTTTTGAATTCCCACGAAGGTTTGTAGCGAACTGCGGCCCGTGATTGGCCGGGGCGATCCGACAGCCGCTCCGGCGTCAAGCGCCACTCGGCTGCAATGCTTCATCCTGCTTGAAGAGACCTACTTTCAGATCGCTCGCTCGATAAATGACATTCCCATCCGCAGAAAGCCAGCCATCCGCAATACCCAGCACAAGTTTGGAGCGCATCACGCGCTTGATGTCGATGCCATAGATGACTTTCTTCACCGTCGGAAGCACCTGTCCGGAAAACTTCAGCTCACCGAGACCGAGCGCCCTGCCCTTGCCCGGCGCACCGAGCCAGCCGAGGAAAAAGCCAACCAGCTGCCAAAGCGCATCGAGTCCGAGACATCCGGGCATGACAGGGTCGCCCTTGAAATGGCAAAGGAAAAACCAAAGGTCGGGTTTGACCTCAAGCTCGGCGCGGATCAAGCCTTTCCCGTGCTCCCCACCTTCGTCACTGATCTCGGATATCCGGTCAAACATGAGCATGGGCGGCAAGGGCAGCTGCGCATTGCCCGCACCGAACAACTCGCCGCGGCCGCACGCGAGCAGATCTTCGTACTCGAACCTGTGTCGCCTCTTTTCCATAATCGACATATCCCCGCGGGCGGGGCTCGGCTCAAATTCCATCCGGAGTTGGTAACACACCGAACCAGTCGGGCAAAGATGGCGCAAACCCGCGGCTATCCACCGCTTAGCAAGAACTATGACAAAATGGCCCTTAGAGGCTCAATTGCGAGGCGGTTGCATCTGGCGGCGCCCTTTCGTATATGTTGCAAATGCGAAGCGTTTCACAGGTGAACGGCAGATTCTGCGGTCGAACAAATGATTGCAACGCGTAAGACTATCGTGTCGAACTTGATGGCGGCGGGACAGCGTCCATCGCCGGATCGATCCGCACTCACGGGATGCCCTTGGCACGATGTCAAAGCGATGTTGCGCGAGGTCGGCCTGCGACCCACGCGCCAGCGCATGGCCCTGGGTTGGCTCCTCTTCGGCAAGGGAGACCGTCATTTGACGGCAGAGATGCTCTACGAAGAGGCCACCCGAGCCAAAGTACCGGTCTCACTCGCGACAATTTACAACACGCTGCATCAGTTCACCGAGGTCGGGCTGTTGCGCCAGGTCGCTGTGGATGGATCAAAGGCCTACTTCGACACGAACGCTACTGCGCATCACCACTTCTTTGTCGAAGGGGACGATGAAGTGCTGGACATCCCGGATGCGGATGTCGTCATCGAAAAAACGCCGGCGCCGCCTGAAGGGTTCGAAATCGCTCGTGTGGACGTCGTCGTCAGGCTGCGTAGGAAAGCTTGATCCCGTCAAGTCTGTCATGCGCCCGTTGACGGCCATATTTTTCCCAACGAGTTAATCGATCTTCTCGTTCGGATATGCTCCCCACAATCGTTCCTGGTGGACATAGCCTTCAAACCCTTTTCCGCTGAAATAGCACCACTTGCCGTCGCACGATTTCAGCATGCCCAGGACGCCAGACTGCAGGCGCGCGGTCACGGGCGAGTCGTTTTCCGGGCTGGCATAAAGCGGGACGAGGTCGTCCTTGGACTTTGGAACAACCATTGCCATGCGCCTGCCGGACAGGAGTGAGTGGTAAACCCACCCTTCCGCACCTTCCCAATCACGAATGCGGCGCCAGTTCTCGAATTCGGCGGTTATCTCGACCGGCATTCCGGCATGGGTGTAAACCCAGCGCACCTCCTGGTCCTTGTTGGGGCCCGAACGCACATTGACCCGGTCCGACTTGAGGCTAACAAAACGCGGGACGGGAAAGCCGCTGACCGACCCGGTAATAATGTCACCGGCGGGATGTGCGGGCGCCACCTGGAACATGACCAGGCAGGCCGCCAATGCCAGCCTCCCCATCGCGTCTCGGAAGCTTTGTGTTGTCAGGTCCATCTGCTAGGAAAAAAGAAACAGTCTGGCCGGGCGGGCAGTGTCGGCGAGCGCGGTTAACGAGCCCTGAATCGAATTACGCCGGCAGCAGTCGGGGCATGGTCGAGAGGAGATGGCGAAGACCAAAAAGCCTCTGGTTATTGTCACTCGCAAGCTGCCCGACTCGATCGAGCTGCGCATGCGGGAACTTTTCGACGCGCGGTTCAATGCCGACGACAAGCCAATGACGCAGAGCCAGTTGGCGGAAGCGGTGAGGACTGCGGACGTGCTCGTACCAACCGTCACCGACAAGATAGATGCCTCGGTTCTCAGCAAGGCCGGAGAGCGGCTGAAGCTCATCGCCAATTTCGGCAACGGCGTGGACAACATCGACGTCACGACTGCGATTCAGCGCGGCATTACTGTGACCAATACGCCAGGCGTTTTGACCGAGGATACTGCCGACATGACGATGGCATTGATCCTCGCGGTTCCCCGTCGATTGGTGGAAGGCTCGCACGTCCTGACCGATGACAAAGATTGGACCGGCTGGTCGCCGACCTGGATGCTCGGTCACCGCATCTGGGGAAAGCGTCTCGGCATCATAGGCATGGGACGCATCGGCCAAGCGGTGGCACGGCGGGCACGCGCATTCGGTCTTCAGATCCATTATCACAACCGGCGCCGTGTCGCGCCGAAGATCGAGGAAGAGCTTGATGCAACGTACTGGGAAAGCCTCGATCAGATGCTTGCCCGCATGGACATCATATCGGTGAATTGTCCGCACACGCCTGCAACTTATCATCTTCTCTCGGCGAGGCGGCTCAAACACTTGCGCCCGGAGGCCTACATCGTGAACACATCGCGCGGTGAGGTTATCGACGAGAACGCGCTCGCGCGCCTGATCGAAGCCGGGGAGATCGCCGGCGCCGGGCTCGATGTCTTCGAGCACGAACCGGCCGTCAATCCCAAACTGGTCAAGCTCGCGCGTGCTGGAAAGGTTGTTCTGCTGCCGCATACCGGGTCCGCGACGATCGAGGGGCGGATCGACATGGGAGAAAAAGTCATCATCAACATCAGAACTTTCATGGACGGCCATCGGCCCCCTGATCGCGTTCTGCCGAGCATGTTGTAGTTTTCATTTCCTCGCCAGTCACAGATCGCTGCGGGCCTGCGCTACAACTAGGCCTGCGATGACAACTGCTTGATGCTCGGCTTTTCGCCCGAGAGCGGATTCGCCGGATCCCACGCATAATAAAGGGTCTCGAAACGCATCGAGCGTGCATCCACCATAAGAAGCCGGCCGACCAGTCCTTCTCCGAAGCCGACGATCTCGCGGATCACTTCCAGAGCCATCAAAGAGCCCAGAACGCCCGGCAGTGCGCCCAATATCCCGGCTTCGGCGCAAACAGGAATCGTCCCTGCTGGCGGGGGCTCCGGGAAAAGACAGCGGTAGGTCGGGTTGCGCTTTCCGTCAGGAGCCGTCTCGTGGGCTCGCAGCGTTGTCAGCGAGCCATCGAATGTGCCAAGTGCGGCGGTGACGAGAGGTTTTTTTGCGAAGTAGCACGCATCCGAAACGAGATAGCGCGTGGAAAAATTATCGGATCCGTCGGCGACGATGTCGTAATTCCCGATCAGGGTCATTGCATTCTCGGCCGTCAGTCGGACACGATACGTTTCGATCTTCACGTGCGGGTTCAGGCGCCTCACTGCCGATGCGGCACGCTCGACCTTGGCATGGCCGATGTCGTCGGTTGTGAAAATCACCTGTCGCTGCAGGTTCGACAGTGACACCTGGTCATCGTCGACTACGCCGATTGTGCCGATGCCGGCCGCCGCGAGATACAGCATCACGGGCGCGCCAAGTCCGCCGGCGCCGATGACGAGGACTCTCGCGGCCTTGAGTTTGGCTTGTCCGGGCCCGCCCACTTCACGCAGCACGAGATGGCGGGCATAGCGTTCGAGTTCGGTGGAATCGAGCATCGTGGTTAACCTATATGGCGCCGTCAGGCTTTGGACCAGCCCCGCTTGACGCCTGCGGGCCGGCTGCGATCCCCAACGCGCCTTGCACCTGCACTTCCAGACGCTAATGTTCAGACATCCGCGTTTCGGACCAGCGGCGAGCCGATGTATTTTTCTGAACGAATGGTTGTCCTTTCCCTTTTGCTCGGCGCAACGCCGACATTGGCGCAGGAGTCGCCCGCTATCATGCGTGCTCCGCCGGAAGCGATAATGTCCACGCCGGCAACAGTCGCTCCCCAATCACCGACTGCAAAACCGGCGGACACCGCAGGAGTGCCGCAAGTCAGTGCACCGAAAACAGCCCCCGCCGCGGGCAGCGAGGATGCATCCGAGCCGGCCAATCAGTCGCGTGAGGCGGGGCTGAGTCCCGGTGAGCGGCTGAGGGTTCGGTCAGCGTTGCTGTGGTCAGGCGATTATACCGGTTCTATTGGCGATGGAGATCCCCTGTCGAACGCAATCAAGAATTTTCAGAAGCGGCAGAAATCCAACGTGACGGGCATCCTTTCGTCCATGGAACGGGCGAATTTGCTCGCGGCCGCCCAGGCCCATGAGGATGAATTCGGCTGGACCGTCGTTGTTGATCCGGCGACCGGCGTGCGTGTCGGCCTGCCTATGAAGCTCGTGCCTCACGCTCGCGACGCAGCGCACGGTACGCACTGGTCGTCGCCTCACGGCGACGTGCAGGTGGAAACGTTCCGCATGAAGAAGCCGGACCTGAACCTCGCGGCGTTGTTCGATCAGCAGAAGAAGGAGCCGTCGAACCGGAAGGTCGAATTCAGCGTCCTCCATGATGACGATTTCACGATCACTGGGATGCAGGGGCTAAAAAAGTTTTCCGTCAGAGCCTACGCGCGTGATGGCGAGATCCGCGGGTTTACCGTTCTTTTCGATCAGATGATGGCGACCATTGTTGCGCCCGTGACAGCGGCGATGACAAGCGCATTCTCGCCGTTTCCCGAGCGGGCTATGCCCTTTGCGGCGCCGGCGAAACCGGTCGAATACGGCAATGGGCTGGTGGTGAGCAGGCGCGGCCATATCGTCACCGACAGAAAGCTTACCGAAGGGTGTCGCGTCATCATCGCTGCGGGTGTCGGGCATGCGGATCGCGTAGCCGAGGACGAAGATACAAACCTGGCGCTGCTGCGCGTCTATGGATCGCCGAAGGTGAAGCCCGTTGCTTTTGCGTCGGACGTGCCGCGAACGGGCGATGTAACTCTGATCGGCATTCCCGATCCGAAGGAGGTAAATGGCCCCACCAAGCTCACGGAAGTGAAGGCACGTTTGGCCAATGGGAACGCAATCGAGTTGCATCGTCTGGAGCCCATGGCAGGGCTTGCCGGTGCGGCAGCAATTGATGCTCAGGGCCGCGTGCTTGGGATGATGGAAATGCGAAGTTTCGTGCTTGCCAGTAACGAGCCTAGCCTTCCGCCGGTCCGACTTGTCAGCGCCTATGCCATCCGCGCATTTCTTGAAGCCAACGAGGTACAGATTGCCGGAGAGAGCACTGATACAAAAGCCGGCATCGTCAGAATCATCTGCGTACGAAGGTAGTACTCTTGTTCATTATTCCGCGCTGGGTGCCATTTACCTGTGCTTCCACTTCGGCGCGCGCTTTTCGACAAAGGCCTGCATGCCCTCCTTTTGATCCTCGGTGGCAAACAGCGACTGGAAGATCCGACGCTCGAAGCGTGTGCCCTCGGCAAGCGAGCTTTCAAAGGCGCAGTTCACTGCCTCTTTTGCAGCCAATACCGAGGGAAGCGACATGTTCGAGATGGTGTCAGCAACTTTCATGGCCTCCTCCATCAGATTCGCCGCTGGCACGACACGGGCGACCAGCCCGGATTTTTCCGCTTCTGCTGCATCCATCATGCGGCCGGTCAGAATCAGATCCATGGCTTTTGCCTTGCCGATCGCGTGCGTGAGCCGCTGCGTGCCGCCGATGCCCGGTATCACGCCGAGCTTGATCTCTGGCTGTCCGAATCTTGCATTGTCCGCAGCGATCACGACGTCGCACTGCATCGCGAGCTCGCAGCCACCGCCGAGGGCAAATCCTGCGACAGCGGCGACGATCGGCTTACGCGCGCGGGCGGCAACGTCCCAATCCGACACGAAATCGCCGAGGTAAGCCTCGATGAACGGCTTGTCCGCCATTTCCTTGATGTCGGCTCCTGCAGCGAAAGCCTTATCGGTGCCGGTGATGAGCAGGCAGCCGATATGATCATCCGCATCGAACATCTCGATTGCCTGCGTGAGCTCGCCGATCAACGCCTTGTTAAGGGCATTGAGCGCCTGCGGGCGATTGAGCTTGATCACTCCGACCCGTCCCTTCACTTCAACGGCGATATTCTGATAGCCCATTGCGATCTCCCAATGCACTGCGCGCGCTTATTTTTGGCATGATGGACAATAAAACGTCGAGCGCCCCGCCTGCACGATTCGCTTGATCCTGCCTTTGCAGCGGGGACACGGCTGTCCCTCGCGGTCGTACACCTTGAAGTTATGCTGAAAATCCCCGAGCGAGCCGTCAGCACGTCGATGATCGCGCAGAGAGGAGCCTCCGGCCTCGATCGCATCCAACAAGACCGCCTTGATGGCATCGACCAGCGCTGCCGCACGCGCGTTCGGCTTGCCAGTGCGATCGGCGATCGTCGACGCGCGCCGTTTTGGCGATAGCCGCGCCCGAAACAGAGCCTCGCAGACATAGATGTTGCCGAGGCCGGCGACTACGCGCTGATCGCTGAGTGCGGCTTTCAGCGAGGTCTTCTTGCGGGCGCACGACTTTGCCAGCATCGCGGCATCGAATTGATTTCCCAGCGGCTCGGGACCGAGATTGCGCAGCAAAGGCTCCTGCTCGAGCGCAACGCGCGGCACCAGTTTCATCGAACCGAAGCGGCGCGGATCGTTGAACGTGACGATCATGCCATTCGACATGTGAAACACGACGTGATCGTGCGCGGCATTTCCGGACCGCTCGTGATAGTACTTCCCTGGTGCGCCGTTCTTGTTGACGCGAAACGAGCCGGACATTCCGAGATGCATCAGCAGCACGTCACCTGACGAGAGATCGGCCAGCAGATATTTGGCGCGGCGCCCGATTCCTTCCACGCACTCTCCGTGCAGCCGCTGTGCAAACCCCCTGGGCAATGACCAGCGGAGGTCTCGACGTCGCACCTCGACCTTGGCGAAGCATGCGCCTTCCATGACAGGCGCCAGGCCGCGGCGCACGGTCTCCACTTCCGGCAATTCGGGCATGATTAACCGCTCCCGCGCTGACACATAGCGCGGCTCGACCGCCCGCGCTATGGTCCTGTGCCCACAGGACTTTCGGATGTCGGCGGATCGAGAACAGACTCATTTCGGCTATGAAAGCGTGCCTCTCGCGGACAAGCAGAAGCGCGTCGATAACGTATTTCGTTCTGTCGCCCGCCGTTACGACCTTATGAACGACCTGATGTCGGGCGGGCTTCACCGTGCATGGAAAGATGCGCTGGTGAGCGCCGTCCATCCACCGAAAGGCGCGCGGGAATTCCACGTTCTCGATATTGCCGGGGGGACGGGTGATGTGGCCTTCCGGGTCGCTGAGATCGGCGGCATCGGCACCCGAGTAACAGTGTGCGATATCAATGCCGACATGCTCGGGGCGGGCCGCGAACGGGCCGCAGGTCGCGGGCTCGACGGCATCGTTTGGTTCGAGCAAGCAAACGCGGAAGAGCTGCCATATCCGGATCGCAGCTTTGACTGCGTGACGATTGCATTTGGCATCCGCAACGTGCCGCGCATCGAACGCGCGCTGGAGCAAGCCTATCGTGTGCTAAAGACCGGCGGGCGATTTCTTTGCCTTGAGTTTTCTTCGGTCGATGTGCCCGGCCTCGACAAGCTTTATGAGCTTTATTCGTTTCAGGTGATTCCTCGCCTTGGAGACGTAGTCGCCCGTGATCGGGAGGCGTACCTATATCTGGTTGAATCCATCCGCCGATTTCCCAGGCCAAAGGCCTTTGCACGGATGCTCGAAAAGGCGGGCTTCCGCCGCGTCGTGTTTACGCCAATGACAGGGGGCGTGGTGGCGCTGCATTCAGGCTGGCGATTGTGATCGGCGCCTTCTCTCATCTGCTCCGTCTGACGCGCGCCGGTTTCGTGTGCGCGCGCGAGGGCGTGTTTGCGCTTATCGACACGCGTCCGCTGCCCTTATCAGGCAAGACCGCGATTGCGCTCGCCCGATTGCTCGAGCGGCCCAGCGCTAAGAACGGTGAAAGTCGGCTGGCTGCGGCCTTGACCAGGCTTGGACCTACTTACGTCAAGCTCGGCCAATTTCTTGCAACGCGCCCGGACGTGGTGGGGACGGCAATTGCGCGCGACCTCGAGACGCTGCAGGACAAGATGGCCCCCTTCCCTCAAAGTGAGGCCGAAGCCGCAGTTGTTTCCGCCTTCGACCGGCCGCTTTCTGCAATCTACGCCAGCTTTGGTCCGGCAGTTGCTGCTGCATCGATTGCCCAGGTGCACCGGGCGGAAGTCAGAATCGACGGCGAGCGCAAGGCAGTCGCAGTCAAGGTTCTACGGCCGGGAATCGAGCGTCGCTTTAAATCCGATCTTGATGCGTTCTTCTTCGCCGCACGAATGGCGGAAGCATTTTCCGCCGAGGCCCGGCGCCTTCGTCTCGTCGAAGTGGTTTCCACGCTGGCGCGCTCCGTCGCGATTGAAATGGACCTGCGTCTGGAGGCCGCGGCCGCCTCTGAAATGGCAACAAACACCAAGGATGACGCCGATTTTCGCGTGCCCACGGTCGATTGGGATCGCACGGCGCGTGAAGTCCTCACGCTCGAGTGGATCGACGGCATCCGCCTCAGCGATCATGGCGCGCTGGCAGCGCGGGGTTTCGATCTGCCCGGCCTCGGACGCAAAGTGATCCAGAGTTTTCTACGTCACGCCTTGCGTGACGGATTCTTTCACGCCGATATGCATCCCGGCAATCTGTTCGTGGACGACAGCGGAAGGCTGGTCGCAGTCGACTTCGGTATCATGGGGCGCCTCATGCCCAGCGAGCGCCAGTTTCTCGCCGAAATCCTGCTCGGCTTCATTACTCGAGACTACCGGCGCACAGCGCAGGTGCACTTCGACGCTGGCTACGTTCCCCGCCAGCATTCGGTCGAAAGCTTCGCCCAGGCGATCCGCGCCATTGGCGAGCCGATCCACAACCGCACGGCCGAAGACATCTCGATGGCGAAACTCTTGATGCTGCTGTTCGAAGTCACTGGACTGTTCGATATGCGGACAAGGCCTGAGCTTCTTCTGCTGCAGAAAACCATGGTCGTGGTCGAGGGCGTCGCACGGGCTCTTGATCCCAAGCTCGACATGTGGAGCACGGCCGATCCGGTAGTGCGCGAATGGATCGCGCGCAATCTGGGCCCTGTCGGGCGACTGGAAAATGCCGTCGAAGGAGCTGGCGAGATCGGCCGTTTCCTCGCTCAGGTGCCCGGGTTGCTCAACCGTGCGGGCACACTGCTAGATCAGGTTGACACGATGACCCGCGATGGGCTCGTGCTCTCGCCTGAGACGGTTTCTGCTATCGGCGCGGCCGAAGCGCGCCGAAACCGCTGGACAGCCATTGCTCTCTGGGTGATCGCGATCCTTCTGGCCTGGTTGGTCTGGAGCCTGATCTAATCCCTGTGCGGCGCGCGTTACCGGGGCGAGATCGAAGTCTGCCTGTGAGTCACAGGCACCGCGACATCACCGGGCGAGCGTCATGGCATTTCGATTCAGGATGCGAATGCGCTTATGCGCTGACCATCGTCTCGAATCCGCCAAAAATCATGCGCTTGCCGTCGAAGGGCATTTTCTTTGATTTCATCATCGCCTCGATACGGCGGTCCTTCATGACCTTATCCATGACGCGATCGCGATGACTGCGAGACCTGTATACGATATATGAGAACACCACGATTTCATCGCGCTTGAGCTTGACGCTGCGCGGAAAGGACGTGCGTTTCCCGCGCGGCACGTTATCGGCGACACACTCGCGGAATTCCAGCGCGCCGTGTTGGCGCCAGATCTTGGCGGATTTCTGGGCCCATGCCGCGGTAACGTGCCAGGTGCCTGCGTTTCACGGGAACAACAAACCCGTCGACGTAAGTCATCGAACTCTCCTCGTTGAGTAGACCATTTTGCTGCCAGCGCGACTTTCGGTCCGCTTGCATTCTTTCGAGGATTCGCGGAGCCGCGCTCAGTTCGGCTGCACGATGACCATCCAATTCACGCCGAATTTGTCAGTCAACATTCCGAAACGGGGCGAGAAGAATGTTTTGCTCATCGGCATGGTGACCTGGCCACCGGCTGAGAGCGCATTAAACATGCGTTCGGCATCTGTCTCGGTCTTTGCATCAAGCGTGAGCGCAAAGCCCTTGAATTCGGGATTACCGCTATTTTGGCCATCAGACGCCATGACCTTTGCTTCGCCGATCTTCAGCGAAGCGTGCATAATCTTGTTTTCGTTATCGGGGGTGCAATTCGATCTATCGGGGCTGTCCTTCCAGCGCATCAGCATCTCGGCTTTGGCCCCAAGGGTTGCTTTGTAGAATTCGATAGCTTCTTCGGCCTTGCCGTCGAAAAAGAGATAGGGCTGAACCTGCATGAGATGATCCTCCTCGTTAGCGGCCATCGACGGCCCTTGCATATATCCGGTGGGCGGTCCCGCGGGCCAGGTTGACAATTAATGTTGATATCAACATATTTGAGTTGTGTCAAACCTTGACGAAAAAAATAACGAGCTGCCGCTCGCGGCCACCCACTTGGTGCGCGATAGCTGCCTCTGCCTGCACGTGCATCGCGCGGCGCGCGCGCTCGCGCGCCGCTTCGACGAGGCGCTGCGCCCGCTTGCACTTACCAATGGCCAGTTCTCGTTGCTCATGTCGCTCAACCGCCCGGAGCCTCCGACGCTCGGAAGCGTTGCTTCGCTGCTGGCAATGGACCGCACCACGTTGACTGCCAATCTCAAGCCGCTCGAAAGGCGTGGGCTTTTGAAAGTGAGCGTCGACAGACAAGACCGGCGCAGCCGCCGTCTTTCCCTCACGCCTGCCGGCCGCAAGGTTTTGGTGAAAGCCTATCCGATCTGGAAGACAACGCATGCGGAGGTCGAGCGGTTGCTTGGCAGCGCCCGCGACCTGCGCAAATCCTTGCGCGCTTTGGTGGAACCCTCATAGAACGTGGCGAGGGAGTGGCCAGCAGCCAAGATCAAGAATACGCCCGCTCAAGGTTCCTGCGGTTGCGGCAGGGATTGTTCGCTCAGGCTGCATGATTGCAATGATTGCATTGCAATCATTTTCCAGCTAAGCTGTTATGAGTGAGGACAGATTCATGGCTTCGCTGACGGTCCGCCAGCTCGATGAGAAGCTGAAGAAACGGCTGCGCCTGCGGGCGGCACAACATGGTCGTTCGGTTGAAGACGAGGTGCGCACGATCCTCCGCGAGGCTGCCGCGCAGACCGTCGAGGCGCCAGTTTTCCCTGAAACGCATCGAGAGCCCCGGAGACCAGGCGGTCAACAGACCGAGTCTCCAGGCAAGCGCGTCTTGCTGATCATCGGGGGTGGGATTGCGGCCTACAAGTCGCTCGATCTTATTCGGCGGCTCAAGGAACGCGGCATTGGCGTCCGGTGCATCATGACGAAGGCCGCCGAGAAGTTCGTGACTCCACTGTCGGCGAGTGCGATTGTGGGCGAGCGTGTATTCACAGATCTCTTCGATCCCGCCAGTGAATTTGACGTCGGACACATTCGCCTCGCGCGCGAGGCCGATCTTATCATCGTCGCGCCGGCAACAGCGGATCTCATGGCCAGAATGAACGGCGGCCACGCCGATGATCTCGCCACTGCAGTGCTCTTGGCGACCTCCACTAGAATTCTTCTGGCCCCAGCGATGAACCCGCGGATGTGGGCAAATAAGGCGACCCAGCGAAACCTCGCGCAATTGGTGGAAGACGGCATCGCGCTCGTCGGCCCAAACGAAGGCGAAATGGCAGAGTCGCATGAGCAGGGGCTGGGGCGAATGGCCGAGCCCCTTGAAATCGTGGCCGCTGTTGACAGTCTTCTGGCCAATCAGACGTCGCGTGTACTGGAAGGCCGGCGGGTGCTTGTGACGTCCGGGCCTACACATGAGCCGATCGATCCTGTCCGCTATATCGCGAACCGTTCATCCGGCAAGCAAGGTCATGCGATTGCAGCAGCGGCCGCGGCAGCGGGCGCGGACGTCATCCTGGTGAGCGGACCTGTGCAGATCCCCGCCCCGGGCGGCGTTAGGCTGATCAAGGTTGAGAGCGCACGCGAGATGCTTCGCGCGGTCGAGCATGCTCTGCCCGTCGACGTTGCGATCTTTGCTGCCGCCGTCGCCGATTGGCGCGTCGCCAATGCCGCGCAGCAGAAGCTCAAGAAAGAATCGGCCCAGTCCGTACCTGAGTTGGCCCTCGTCGAAAATCCCGACATCCTCGCCACGGTTGCCAAAAGAAAGTCGCAGCGGCCCAAACTGGTGATCGGCTTTGCCGCGGAAACCGAAAACATTACCGCCAATGCCCGGGCGAAACTGGCCAAAAAAGGCTGCGACTGGATTCTGGCAAATGATGTCTCGCCACAATCGGGCGTCATGGGCGGCGATCGCAACGCCATTACGCTGGTAAAGGCATCGGGAGCGGAGACATGGCCCGCTCAAAGCAAAGATGACGTCGCACGGATGCTTATCAACCGAATAGCGGAAGCGATTGCGGAGCGCCAAAGGTGAGGCAAATACCAATCAAAATAGTGCGTCTACCGCACGCGAATGATTTGCCGCTGCCATCATATCAAAGCGATCATGCGGCGGGACTGGATCTGCTTGCCGCAATACCTGCATCCCCTCCCCTAGTGCTTGCAAGCGGCCAACGTGCATTGATCCCGACGGGAATCGCGATTGCACTTCCACAAGACTGCGAAGCACAGGTCAGACCGCGTTCCGGACTCGCCGCCCGCCATGGAGTGACGGTTCTCAATGCGCCGGGAACGATTGATGCGGACTATCGCGGTGAGGTCCAGGTCCTGCTCATCAATCTGGGGGAGGAATCCTTGGCGATCACCCGCGGGATGCGCATCGCCCAGTTGGTCCTTGCGCCAATACTGCGCGGACATATCGAAGAAGTTGCATCTCTCGATAGAACATCACGGGGAAGCGGTGGATTTGGCTCAACCGGAAATTGATTCCATTGGTGTCAAGCATTAAGACTGGACCGGCGCGTGGGGGCCCAACCGCGTCGGAATCTGGAATCTGGTGCAAACATGCCGGTGGTCCCCCGCAAGGGCGTTCTCGCCATTGCTGCTGTGATTGACGTCGCCCTGCACGCCAATGGACGCCCCGTCTCGGCGAAAAATCTCGCTTCACGTCACAGCCTCCCCCCACGCTATCTCGAGCCTGTGCTGCAAGCGTTGGTGCGTGACGGTATTCTGAAGGGCATCCGGGGGCCTCACGGCGGCTACGAGCTCGCCCGTGAACGCGATCGCATCTCGGCGATGGATATTCTGCGAGCAGCGATAAACAACGAAGAAACAGAGATGCAGGGGCCGGCCTCGTCTCTTGTCATTGAGGTCGTCGAGCCAGTTCTGGCGGAGACGGAGCGCACACTCGCTTTTGCGCTCGACCGAATCAAAATCGACGAAATGGCCAAGCGGGCCGAAGCGTTAAAATAAAATCATAGCCGATCCGCCAACCCTGTCGGAAGCGTTCACGGTCTGGACTCTTTCCGCCCGATTCCGCTTGGGGGTAAAGTCGACCGATTCGCGGATCGGCGTGGCGGACGCCGCCCGCATTCTGGGGCAGACCTGAATGCCGGAGACAATCCGGGCGGCGAACGAGAGGCTGCGTTCTCGTCCGTGGCGAGACGGATTCGTCGCCGCCTATGTGATTGCAACCATTGTTGGCACATGCAGCGAGCCAGCTGCCGCCGAAACGCGCGTCGGCGTGACTGCACTGGCTGCATTTCAGCGGGCAATTGCGGCGCTTCGAGAGCACGAAATGACCGCATTGACGCTCGTTCTTGCGCTGCTTGGCTTCGCCTTGATCGCAACGGTCTTCGTTTTTCGCGCCCATCGGTCAAACGAGCGGATAAGGTCCGAAAAGGACGATGAAATTGCCGGGCTGCAGGCAGACCTTGATCGGCTTAAGGCTCTCCTTTTTTCGCAGCCGCAAGTTCTTGTGAGCTGGCCAGCCAACGCCGAAAATCCGGAAATCCTCGGCGATACCGGGATACTGACTGCCGGAGGCACGCCGGATAGCGTGCTGCCCTTCCGCAATTGGGTCGAGCCTGCGGCGGCCCGCCGTCTCGAGCAAGCCGTGGATAAGCTCAGAAGCCACGGGCGCGGCTTCGCCTTCACAGTCACGAGCCGTGTCGGGCGACCGGTTGAGATTGACGGTCGCGTGATCGGCGGACGCGCGATCGTGCGTCTACGCGACGTCGGCGGTATCGAAGAGGAGTTGCTCGATCTTGCTGCGCGCCACGATGAACTCTTGAGCAATATGGAAACCATCAGATCGCTGCTGGACTCGTTGCCGGCGCCTGTCTGGGCTCGCGATGACAATGGAAGATTGATCTTTGTGAATTCCGCTTATGCGCGGGCCGTAGAAGCGGATAGCTCTGTCGATGCCGTCGATCGCGGCCTCGAGCTGCTCGACCAGAATGCACGCACCGAGGTGGCCCGAGCGCGCTCGCTGGGCGAGCCCTATTCCGGGCGGCTGCCGTTGATCGTCGCGGGATTGCGCCGATCCTTCGATGTGATCGATGTACCAACCACACGCGGCAGATCGGGTATTGCCATCGATCGAACAGAGCAGGAAACCATGCGAGCGGAGCTCGCACGCATGGTCGACGCACACAGGCGCGTGCTCGATCAGCTTGCGACTGGCGTTGCTGTATACGATGTAGACCGCAAACTCATCTTCTATAACGCGGCATTCCGTTCATTGTTCGAGCTCGACGCCGGCGTTCTCGATCAAAGCCCAACCGATGCCGCGGTACTCGATGCGTTGCGCAGCAAGCGCAAGCTGCCGGAGGAGCACGACTTCCGGCAATGGAAGCAGCAATTGTACGAGGCGTATCGGGCCGTCGAAGCCAAGGAGCACATGTGGCACCTTCCTGACGGAAGAACGCTGCGCGTGGTCACGACGCCGAATCCGGAGGGCGGCGTAACCTATCTCTACGATGACGTCACGGAACGGCTGGATATGCATCGCCGTTACGATGCCTTGATAAAGGTTCAAAGCGAAACCTTGGATCATTTGGCGGAAGCCGTCGCCGTGTTCGGCAGCGACGGTCGTGTGCGCCTGCATAATCCCGCTTTCCAACGCATGTGGAAGCTTTCGCGCGAGGCGCTCGACGAACGTCCTCATGTCGAAGCCGTGACCGCATGGTGCCATGCCCTGCATGACGACAGCGCGGTTTGGAGGAAATTGCGCGCAACCGTCACGGCCATAGACAATCGTGAACCGATCGCAGCGCGGATCGAGCGTCGCGACGGCGCGGTGATTGAATTGGCGACGGTTCCGCTTCCCGATGGGGCAACCTTGGTAGCTTTCCAGGATACGACGGATACGGTCAATGTCGAGCGGGCACTCCGCGAGCGCAACGAGGCGCTCGAGACAGCTAATTCCATCAAGATCGATTTTGTTCATCATGTATCGTACGAGCTACGCTCGCCGCTGACGAACATCATTGGGTTCGCGAACCTGCTTGGCGATCCAGCATTTGGGCCGCTCAACAAAAAGCAGTCCGAGTACCTCGGCTACATAACCGCTTCGACGAACGCCCTGCTCGCACTCATCAACAATATTCTCGATCTCGCCACCATTGATGCCGGCGCAATGACGCTGAGTTTGGCGGAGGTGGACATTCGGGCCAGCATGGAGGCAGCTGCCGAAGGCGTGCAGGACCGTCTCGCGAAAAATCGCATCAAACTTGATCTTCATTCGTCCGCAGGAATCGGCACCCTGGTTGCCGACGAACGGCGTCTTCGTCAGATCCTCTTCAATCTACTTTCAAACGCAGTCGGCTTCTCGCCACCGGGCGAGAGCATCACGTTCTCGGCGGAACGAAGAGGCGACGCCGTTGTGTTCCGCGTCACCGATCGGGGTCCCGGAATCGCGCCGGAGGTAAAAGACAAGGTTTTCGACTGGTTCGAAACGGATACGAGGGGCTCGCAGCATCGCGGGCCTGGGCTGGGCCTTTCGCTCGTCCGCTCCTTCGTCGAACTCCATGGCGGCACGGTGACGATTGAGTCCGCGCGCGGGAAAGGCACTACCGTGAACTGCGTCTTTCCAGCGCGTCCGAGCGAGAGGCGAACGGCAGCCTGAGACGCAAATTCCGGTCTACCCCTGTGGCCACAATGCGAGCGCCCCGCTTTTCTGGCGTGCAACCGCACCATCCGTCTATAAGGTCTCGTCTTTGCACCGGATGATTCGATGTCGGCCAGCGCAACCGGATTTTACAGCTTTACGGCGGCGCTGAGCGACGAAGCCGCGACCAATCGGCTCGTGACCGATGTCGCGGCCGTTGTCGAGGCAGGGGATGTGATCACCCTTTCCGGCGATCTTGGCGCTGGCAAAACAACGTTTGCACGAGCATTGATTCGTTACTTTGCAAGCGATCAAACGATGGAGGTACCCAGTCCGACATTCACGCTGATGCAGACCTACGCGTTGCCTCGTTTGACGATCGTTCATGCGGATTTGTACCGGCTGACCGGACCTTCGGAGTTCGCCGAGCTTGGCCTTGACGACACGCTTGATAGCGCGGTCACGCTGCTCGAGTGGCCAGACCGTGCAGCAGAATTGTTGCCCGAGGATCGACTGGACATCGCATTCAATCTGGCTCCCGAGCGCGGACCGAATGCGAGGAATGTTCGGGTCACTGGCTATGGCAGATTTGCGGCGCGTGCCGAACGCATTCTGGAAATTCGAAAATTCCTCGATCGCTCCGGCTACGGTCGAGCGGCGCGCCACCGCATCCAAGGCGATGCGTCAACGCGAGGCTATGAACGCCTGACGCGCGACGGCGCGACCTACATACTGATGAACTCGCCAAAGCGGCCTGACGGCCCGCCGGTACGTGACGGCAAGTCCTATAGCGCGATTGCGCATCTGGCCGAGAGCGTGACGCCATTTATCGCTATGGCGAACGGACTGCGTGGGCGCGGTTTTTCGGCGCCGGCGATTTTCGCCGCCGATCGGGATCTCGGCCTTCTGGTGATCGAGGACCTTGGCGATGAGTTGTTTGTCGAGGGCGACCCACCCGCGCCGATCGAGGAGCGATATCAAACCGCGACCGATCTGCTGGCCGAGTTGCATGGCGACATCTTGAACCGGGTGCTGCCGGTAGAACCCGGAGTAGACTATCAAATTCCTACATATGACATTGAAGCGCTTCTGATCGAAGCCGAACTGCTCCTTGACTGGTATCTCCCCAAATTGGGGGTCAAGGTCACTGACATCAAGCGCAATGCCTATCGCTCCCACTGGCGCCAGGCACTGCTGCCGCTCATTGCCGGATCGCACACCTGGGTGCTCCGTGACTTTCATTCCCCGAACCTGTTGTGGCTGCCGGAGCGGGAAGGCACGGCGCGAGTCGGGCTGCTCGATTTCCAGGATGCCGTGATGGGACCTGCGGCCTACGACCTTGCCTCGCTGTTGCAGGATGCACGCGTGGACGTGCCTGAGAAGCTGGAAATCAGGCTGCTGTCCCAGTATGTACGTTCGCGGAAGTCAGCGAACCCAGCCTTCGATGCATCCGAATTTGCCCTTGCCTATTCCACGCTTGCGGCACAGCGTGCATCGAAGATACTGGGTATTTTTGCCAGGCTCGAACGCCGCGATCACAAGCCGCAATATCTGCGGCATCTCCCGCGGGTCTGGGCATACTTGCAGCGCTCATTGGCGCATCGGTCGCTCGCCTCACTTGCCGCATGGTATCGCGCCACGGTACCTCCTCTGAAATTATAAGACATGAAGCCACTCGAGAGAAACGCATTGCCCAAATGCGGCATGGTCCTGGCAGCAGGGCTCGGCACGCGCATGCGCCCGTTCACGGATTCAATACCGAAGCCGTTGGTGAAAGTTGCCGGCAAGCCGCTCATCGACCACGTGCTCGACAGGCTTGCGGAAATCGGCGTCGAACGCGCCGTCGTGAACGTGCATCACTTTGCTGACCAACTGCTGCAACACCTCGCTGCCCGCAAGCGGCCGCATATCGCAGTCTCCGACGAGCGCGGCTTGCTGCTCGGGACCGGCGGTGGTGTCATGCGAGCATTGCCAAAGCTTGGACGACAATCGTTTTTTCATGTCAACTCGGATACGCTGTGGCTCGATGCCGAGCGGCCGAATCTCGCCAGACTCGCCGAAACTTTTGACGAGAAGCGGATGGATGCGCTGTTGCTCCTTGCGCCACGAGCGGGGAGCATCGGTTACGCGGGACTGGGCGATTTCTCGATGTCTTCTGATGGAAGATTGCAAAAGCGGACCGGTCAGGAACCCGCTCCGTATGTTTACGCAGGCGCCGCGATCCTTTCACCGGCTCTCTTCGACAATGCTCCGGGGGGAGAGTTTTCGCTCGTTTTGTTGTTCGAGCGCGCCGCCGCTGCAGGACGTTTGCATGGGCTGCCATTGAAAGGGTTGTGGATGCATGTGGGGACCCCTCAGGCGGTTGAAGAGGCCGAATGCGCTATTCGCACCGGGCTGTGAATAGCAAAATTACAAACGGTGTATGATTGCCGGCATGCCTGTCGATCGAGCTCGCGTTTTCAATATTCCCGCCTCGACGCCATTCCTGCGTACCCTGTTCGATGAGCTGCTCGCAGGCAGACTCATTTGCGGTTTTCCACAATGGCGCGATCCGCTCGAACTCGCACGGGCGACGATTTACCTGCCTACTCGACGCGCATGTCTTTTCGGCCGCGATGTCTTCCTAGAGGCGGTCGAAGGGAATGCCGCGATTCTGCCGCGCCTGATTCCGATTGGCGATATTGAGGAAGACGAAATCTTCTTTGCGGATGTCGCGAAAGGCCCTGCTCAGGTCGCACTGGATCTCCCTCCGGCCATCGACGGACTCGCGCGCACGATGCCTTTGGCGGCTCTCGTTCTGAATTGGGCTAAGGTCATGGCGTCGGGCATCGGAGGCGATATGCCGCTGGTTGGTCAAAATCCTGTCACCGCATTCGCGCTGGCCCAGGATCTCGCAAAGCTCATGGACGACATGACCACGCGACAAGTGGACTGGCATCGTCTCGATGGGCTTGTTCCGGCAGAATTCGACGAATACTGGAACCAAACGCTCGATTTCCTGAAATTTGTACGCAAGCACTGGCCGGCTGTGCTCACTGAGAAAGGCTGCATGGAGCCTGCCGAACGGCGTGATAAGCTGATTGCCGCCGAAACCGCGCGTCTCGCCGGCACCGCAAATCCAATTATCGCGGCAGGCTCCACCGGCTCGACGCCGGCAACCGCAAACCTTCTCGCAACCATCGCAAGATTGCCGAACGGAGCGCTCGTGTTACCCGGGCTCGATACCGATCTCGATGAACCGAGCTGGCAGCTCATCGCGGAGGATGGTGAGATGGGCCACGCCCATCCTCAATTCGCCATGGCCGGCCTGCTTCGGAAAATCGGCATCGAGCGTGCCGACGTGAAGATGCTCGGCAAGTCGAATGGCCGCGAGCGGCTTGTCTCGGAAGCTTTGCGTCCTGCAGCTGCGAGCGAGTTTTGGCGCGAGCGCCTATCAACTTATCAATTTGCCGCTCACGCCGACGCAGCAGTCAAAGATGTCGCGGTCATCGAGGCGGCAAACGCCGAGGAGGAGGCGCTTGCAATCGCAGTCGCGCTCCGCGAAACAGTCGAGCAGCCAGGAACAGTCGCCGCGCTGGTGACCCCGGATATTGCGCTCGGTCGCCGCGTCGCGGCCGCGCTCGAACGATGGAATGTGCGGGTCCAGGATTCGCGCGGACTGCCCCTCGCCGAAGTGCCGTCCGGCGTATTCGCCCGACTGGTGGCGGAGACGGCACTTGGCGGTTTTGCGCCTGTGCCGCTGCTTGCCATGCTCAAGCACCCGGCGGGCAAATTCGATCCGGCGTCGGTCGCTGCACTTGAACGCGCGGTTCTGCGCGGACCTAGGCCCCGACACGGCAGCGCGGGCCTTGAGCAGGCGTTGAGCGCCATTCGTGATGAGATGGCACGTTTTCGCGGAGGCGAGGCGTCTGCGCTCCACCACTCCGATCCGCGCCTTCGCCTTGATCGCCGACAATTCGAAGCGGCAGCAGGCCTTCTCAAGCAGATCACGCTGGCGCTAGCGCCACTGGAAAAGCTTCCAGCGGGCCCACATAGCACGGCCGATCTCGCCCGGCGCCATGCCGAGGTGCTCGATGCGCTCGGTGTCGTATCGGATGAGCTTTTCGACACCATGGACGATCTTGCCGAAAACGGCACCCTCGTCATCGACCCCGCGGATTATCCGGAGCTTTTCCACGCAGCTCTCACGCAACGCAAACTCTATCGGGACCAGGCGGGCTCGCGTGTTTACATTTTTGGCCTGCTAGAATCCCGCCTGCAATGGGTCGACCGGGTCGTGCTTGGCGGACTGGTCGAGGGCGTTTGGCCGCCCGAGACACGCGGCGATCCATGGCTAAGCCGGCCGATGCGCAGCGAGCTCGGACTCGATTTGCCGGAGCGCCGTATCGGTCTTACTGCGCATGATTTCGCGCAAGCAATGGGGATTCCGGATGTTGTCTTGAGCCGGGCTGCCAAGCTCAACGGCACCCCGACGGTGGCGTCTCGCTTCGTGCAGAGGCTTGCGGCCGTGACAGGCGAGGCGCGCTGGAAGAATACCGTCGAGAGAGGTGCCCGCTACATTACTCTGGCGCGCAAGCTTGACGAGACCGAATCAAAGCGGATTGAGCGGCCTGCGCCGACTCCTGTGCTGGAAGCGCGGCCACGAAGACTGAGCGTCACCGAGATCGAGGACCTGCTGCGCGATCCCTACACGATCTATGCGAGGCACATATTGCGTCTCGCGCCGCTCGACGAAATTGATCAGACGCCCGGCGCCGCCGACCGCGGCACGGTGATCCACAATGCCATCGGAGAGTTCGGCAAGGTCTATCCCGCCGACCTTCCTCGCGACCCGGCGCAACGGCTCCTCGAAATCGGTGAAAAACACTTCAGACCATTGATGGCCTATCCCGAGGCTCGCGCATTCTGGTGGCCGCGCTTCCGACGTATTGCGGAATGGTTTGCTGGCTTCGAGGCAAACCGACGCGCCAGGCTGAGCCGACTCGAAACGGAAATATCCGGCCGAATCAGCATCCCGTTCGGCAAGGACAGTTTCATCCTCAACGTACGGGCTGACCGCATCGAGTGTCTGAGCGACGGCCGTTACGCAATCCTCGACTACAAGACCGGTGAACCGCCCACCTCGCGGCAGGTGCTGGCTGGGCTCTCGCCTCAGCTGACCCTTGAGGCGGCCATTCTTCGCAACGGGGGATTCGAGAGCATCGCAAGCGGCGCTTCGGTCGCAGAACTTCTCTATGTCCGCCTGCGCGGCGGGGCCCAACCTGGCGAGGAAAAGCGCATTGATTTCAAGGACGGAGGAACTCCCGATGATCATGCGGATCGTGCGCTGACAGAACTCACGAGGCTGCTCGAACAATTTGCCGACCCGACGAAGCCATATTACTCCCTGCTACATCCGATGTGGAAAAACCATTACGGCACCTATGACCATCTGGCGCGCGTGCGCGAATGGTCGCTGGCCGGCGATGGACTCGAGGAAGGCGAACACGAATGAACGCGCCGCGCTCGGTTCCCGAGGCCGTCATCGAGCGGCAGATACTCGCGTCGGACCCTGCCCGCTCGGCCTGGGTTTCGGCGAACGCGGGATCGGGAAAAACGCATGTGCTGGCGCAACGCGTTATTCGGCTTCTGCTCGCAGGAGTCGATCCGGCGCGCATCCTCTGCATCACTTTCACCAAGGCGGCCGCCGCCAATATGGCCAACAAGGTGTTTCAGGATTTGCGCGCCTGGACGGTTCTCGATGATGCGGCCTTAGATGAGGCCATGCGTCAGGCCGGCGTCGGCCGCATTGACGATCAGCGACGCCGGCGCGCGCGCCGTCTGTTCGCACTGGCTCTGGAAACTCCGGGCGGACTGAA
This sequence comes from Pseudolabrys sp., assembly GCA_035718275.1. GTDB lineage: Bacteria > Pseudomonadota > Alphaproteobacteria > Rhizobiales > Xanthobacteraceae > Pseudolabrys. The sequence continues at coordinate 81,744 of DASTHI010000048.1, forward strand.
AGTGCAGACCATTCATGCCTTCTGCACGCAACTGCTGCATCTGTTTCCCTTTGAGGCCGACGTTCCAGCGCGATTTGAGGTCCTCGACGAGTCCGGCGAAACGCAGATGCTGGAAGAAATCGGGCTCGAAGTATTGCTGCACGCCGCAGAAGTGCCGACGAGCAGCATTGGACGCGCGCTCGAGCATGCCATTCGCGCCGGCGCAGACAGTACATTTCGGGACATGCTGCGTGCAGCGGTCGCTAAGCGCGATGCACTGACGAACTGGATCGAAGCTGCCGGCGGGGTAGACAATGCGATGATCCAGTTGTCCACGGCTCTGAACGTGGGACCCCATGAATCACTCGAAAGCATCGAAGCTGCCATCATTCACGACAGCCTTATCGCGAAATCGGAATGGGATGCGATAGCCGCAGTACTGATGCAAGGATCGAAAACGGACAAGGAACAGGCCTGCCGTTTCCAAGCCATGTCGGAGCTGAGCGGCGTCCGCCTGCTCGACAACTATCTCGATATTTTCTGCACCACGCAGCGCGACAAGGCCAAGGAGCGGGTGGTGACCAACGCAATCGTCGGCCTGCAGCCAGATCTTTGCCGGCGCCTCGAAAAGGAGCAGGAGCGGGTCTGGGACCTGCTGGTGCGCAAGCGGGCAATCGAAGCGCGGGACCGCAGCGTGGCACTGTTCACCATCGCCTATGAGGTGATCGAAAGATTCCGCGCCGAAAAGAACAGGCATGGGCTGCTCGATTACGAGGATCTGATCGAGAAGACGCTCAATCTGCTGCAGGACCAACGTGCCGCGTGGGTGCACTACAAGCTCGACCGCGGTATCCATCATGTACTCATCGACGAGGCGCAGGACACAAGCCCAAAACAATGGTCGATCGTGCAGGCGCTCGTGAATGACTTCTTCGCGGGTAAAGGCGCGCATGAGCGGCCACGTACGATTTTCGCCGTGGGCGATGAAAAGCAGTCAATATTCTCGTTCCAGGGCGCGGCGCCACGCAATTTCGCCGCCATGCGTCGGCATTTCGAGCAAGCCCATCAGCGCGCAGCGCTCGATTTCATCGCGACAGAATTCAAGCACTCGTTCCGTTCTGGGCTTAACGTGCTGGGCGCCGTGGACGCGGTTTTTGCACGCAGCGAAGCCCATGCAGGGCTTACCGCCGATCCTGTCCCGCCTGTCCACGAAGCATTGCCGGACAAGGCGCCGGGGCTGGTCGAGATCTGGGATTTGGAAAAATCCGATGAGCGGCAGAAAGTCGAAGCTTGGGCTGCGCCTTTCGACTTGCAAAGCGGAACGAGCGCTGTCGTCAAGCTCGCCCGGCGCATCGCCGAGAGCGTCGCCGCATGGAAGCACCAGGGCCGGCGTCCGAAGGACGTGCTGATCCTGCTACGCCGGCGCGGTGCACTGTTCGAGGCGATCATCCGCGCACTGAAAAACGCCGACATCGAGGTGGCCGGCGCCGACCGCCTGGTCCTAACGGAGCATATCGCGGCCATGGATTTGCTTGTTCTTGCGGATGCCCTGCTGCTTCCGGATGATGATCTCGCGCTTGCTACGGTGCTCAAGTCGCCACTGTTCGGTCTGGATGACAGCGCGCTTTTCAACCTGGCATGGAACCGGCCAGGTACGCTTTACGCGTCACTGCGGGACCAGCATCCCGAAATCGCCCGTAGCTTCGAGGAAATGCGGGAAGCCGCCCGCGAAAAATCCCCGTTCGAGTTCTATGCCTGGCTGCTTGGCCCCGGTGAGGGGCGGCGGAAGATCGTGGCTCGGCTGGGACACGAGTCCCTCGACGTTCTCGACGAATTTGTCAATCTCGCACTCGATTACGAGCGCATCGAACCGGCATCATTGCAGGGCTTCGTCTCGTGGATGCGCGCCGCGCGCTCCGAGGTCAAGCGCGACATGGAAATGGATCGCGACGAGGTGCGCGTGATGACTGTTCACGGGGCCAAAGGGCTGGAGGCCCCCATCGTCGTGCTTGCCGATACAACGACGCCACCGCATGGATGGCATCCACCACGCCTGTTGCAACTGCCCGCCGACAAGACGGAATTAGGGACGCCGCGACCGTTGATCTGGGCCGGCGCCAAGGCAAATGATGTCGGGCCGATGGCTGCGGCGCGCGCAGCGGCGCTAGCGGAGATCAGCGATGAATACCGGCGCCTGCTTTACGTGGCGATGACACGTGCCAGCGAGCGCCTGATCGTCTGCGGAGTCGAACCCGCCACGAGATTGCCGGAAGGCTGTTGGTACGAGCTGATCATCCACGCGCTCAAGGATCACTGCACCCGCGAGCCGGCCGACAGCGGCAAAGGTGAAGTGTTTCGGTTTCGCAGGGCGCCCGATGAACGAGCCGAATTGTCGCCCGAGCGCGAGGAGAATGGGGCAGCCATCCGCGTGCCTTCATGGTTACATCAACCGCTCGTTGCCGATCTCCATAGAACTCCGCCTGTCAGGCCTTCTGGGTCAAAAGCACCGCGCTTGCGAGAAAGCGCGTCGCGGAAACAAGCACTTGCAAGGGGACGTCTGGTTCATCGCCTGCTGCAGGCATTGCCTGACATGCCCCGCGATCGGCGCGAGAAGCAATGCGCCGAGTATCTCAGCCGCGCCGATGGCGGTCTTGATGCCGCAGCACGCACATCTCTGACCAGGCAGGTGATGGACATTTTGGAAGATCGGAGCTTTGCCGAACTTTACGGGCCAACGAGTCTTGCAGAAGTCCCGATAGTCGGCCTTCTGCCCGTCGGCGAAAAAATCATACGAGTGTCAGGACGCATCGATCGTCTTTGCGTCACAGAGAATGCCGTACTGATCGGCGACTTCAAGACTGACCGGAATCCGGCCCGGCGGGCGGAGGATGCCCCGGAAGGGTACGTCCGCCAACTCGCGCATTATCGCGCGATCATTGCCCGTCTCTACCCCGACCGACCGGTCAAGGCCGCCTTGATCTGGACGGAAATCCCCGAGCTTATGGAACTTTCCTCGGAGGTCCTCGATGCTGCACTCGGGGCTGCCACGTCGGCGTGAGCCACCTTGACCTTCCAGGACTACGTCCATAGGTTCCCTTCCTCACGATTCTCGGGACGATTCTCGCCCCTCAATAACAAAAGGTGTTGCCATGACGGTCAGCAAAGTGTCGGACGCGAGTTTTGAATCGGACGTATTAAACTCCGCCGCACCGGTGGTCGTTGATTTCTGGGCGGAATGGTGTGGCCCATGCCGGATGATTGCCCCTGCCCTCGAGGAGATTGCCGGGCAACTGGGCGACAAGGTGAAAATCGTGAAGCTCAATGTCGACGAGAACCCCAACACCGCAGCCAAATACGGCATTATGTCGATACCGACGCTTATGCTCTTCAAAAACGGAGAAATTGCTTCACGCCAGGTCGGTGCTGCGCCGAAGCAGAAGCTGCATCAGTGGATCAGCGCTGCCGTCTAGGCGTGCTTTGAATTAAACAGCCAATCGGCCGGCCAAAGCCGGCCGATTTGCGTTAGCGAGGGTCATGACTCTTGCCCTGCACCCTCCCTTTCCTGCAATGGAAGCACTCTCCGTTGAGCAGATCCCGGAGGGCGAGAACTGGCAATACGAGCCGAAGTGGGACGGCTTTCGCTGTCTCGTCTTTCGTGATGGCGCAAGAGTCGAACTTCAGTCGAAATCCGGGCAGTTGCTCACGCGCTACTTTCCAGAGCTTGTGGCAGCCGTCGGCGCCATCGGGCGGGGCAAATTTGTCCTTGATTGTGAAATCGTCGTCCCGCGAGGCAAAACATTTTCCTTCGACGACCTGCTGCAGCGTATCCATCCGGCGGCAAGTCGGATCAATCGGCTCGCTGCGGAAACGCCTGCCATACTGATCGTGTTTGATCTCCTGCTGGATGACAGGGAAGTCTACACCGGAACGCCGCTTCACGTGCGCCGCAGGAAGCTCGAGGATTTTGCTCATAATTTCCTGCGAGGAAGAAAGTCGCTGCGACTATCGCCCGCAACCACAAGGCCTGCCGAAGCCAGGAAATGGCTGAGACAGGTCGGTGCGGTTCTCGACGGCATCATCGCCAAGCGTCGGGACCTGCCCTATGAGTCGGGCAATCGCTTGGGCATGCAAAAAATTAAAAACTTCCGATCGGCAGACTGCGTCGTCGGCGGCTTCCGTTACAATGAGGGCAAGAAAACCGTGGGGTCCTTGTTGCTCGGACTGTATGATGAAAGCGGGCTGCTCAATCATGTTGGATTCACCTCCTCGATCCCGAGCGACGCCAAGGCAGCCCTCACTGCGAAGCTTGAGAAGCTGATCGCTCCGCCGGGATTCACCGGCAACAAGCCCGGCGGCCCCAGCCGCTGGTCAAGCGAGCGTTCCGCGAAATGGCACCCGGTCAAGCCGAAATTGGTGATCGAAGTCTGTTACGACCATTTCAGCGGCGGCCGCTTTCGCCATGGAACAAGAATCTTACGATGGAGGCCCGACAAATCGCCCAGGCAGTGCACGATGGACCAGTTGCATCAGAAAAAAGCAGACTTGCTCAAGCTCCTAAAGTAATGCTGCGTTCCATGCGCCCGAACCTGCAATTGGCATGTGCGGCGCGCATGCCGAAACCGTGCTCCCACGCACAGCTTTCACTGGGGCAAGACCGCGTTTTCGCGCAGCGCCTCTCCCGCGAGATACAGTGAACCGGTGATGAGAATGCGAGGCGGAGGGTCAAGATCGAGCTTGCGAACCGCATCGAATGCATCGGAAAGATTTTCTCGGCTCGTTGCCGAAAGCCCGACAGCGCGAGCGTGGTCGGCAACAGCTTCGGCACTCAAACCCTTCTCGGCTCCCGATATCGGGACCGCAATCAACCGGCGACACAGGCCTGCAAAGTTTCGCAGAAAACCTTGGCAGTCCTTACTGGCGAGCATGCCGACGATAAGCACCAATGGGCGCGAGACGCGCTCCTCAAGATCTGCCAGCGCAGCCGCGATTGCACGGCCGCCATCCGGATTGTGGCCGCCATCGATCCACAATTCGCTGCCGGCAGGCGCAAGGTTCGTAAGCAATCCCTGCGTGAGACGGTGCATTCGTGCCGGCCACTCGGCCTTGAGCATCCCCGTCTCAAATGCAGAGATCGGAACGGCAAAATCCCTCACCGAACGCAGCCCCGCAATGGCAAGACCCGCATTCTCGAACTGGTGGCGCCCGTACAGTCTTGGCGCGGGCAAGTCGAGTAGTCCCGCTTCGTCCTGGTAAACCAGGCGACCGCGCTCTTCAGTAGCGGTCCAGTTGTGGCCAGCGATCTTGAGAGGCACTCCGAGGCTTGCTGCCCGGCGTTCGATCGCACCCATCGCTTCGCGCTGTTGCGAAGCGATAACAGCGGGCACGCCGTTTTTGAGTATGCCGGCCTTTTCCGCTGCGATTACTTCGACGCTGTCGCCCAGAAACTCCGTATGATCGATCGAAACGCGTGTGATGATCGTCAGCAGTGTATTCTCGATGACATTCGTGGCGTCGAGTCGGCCGCCCAAACCGACTTCCATGAGAAGAACATCCGCCGGATGTCGGGCAAACAACAGCAGACCTGCTGCGGTTGTTATTTCAAATACCGTTATTGGCTGTCCTGCATTCGCGCGTTCACATTCTTCGATTGTGCTTATCAGCTCATCGTCCTCGACAAGACGGCCTTCACCCGCCGCGCCAATTCGAAAACGTTCGTTGAAGTGGACCAAATGCGGTGACGTATACACATGAACCAACTTGCCGGAGGCCTCCAGAATCGCGCGCAGAAAGGCGATCGTCGAGCCCTTCCCGTTCGTGCCGGCGACATGAATCACGGGCGGAACTCTGCGCTCCGGATGATCCAGCGCGGAAAGGAGCCGCTTTACCCGGTCGAGTGACAGATCGATCCGCTTAGGGTGCAGATTCAGCAGACGCGCGACGATGCTATCGATGGAGGACATGTTGGAGGGAACTGCAGATACCGGGTTGAGCCGCGTTTCGCCTGCGTGCTTCCACAGGCCAGCGAGGGCAATATGGATGACGGCCGCTGTCTACGCCAGCTAATAGAGCCGCCTCGGCGGAAGTTGCAGCGGACCGGACGAGATCACGCCGGCACCGGAGGAGCTAATTGGTGCTGCTCGCCGGTGATTGGCGCCCTGGTGAGCAATCGGCATAGCTCAGCTAGCGTGGATCGCAGCCTGTGACGGTGCACGACCATGTCCACCATGCCGTGCGCTGCGAGATATTCGGCCCGTTGAAAGCCCTCCGGCAGCTTCTCTCGAATAGTTTGTTCGATGACCCGCGGGCCGGCAAAACCAATCAGCGCGCCGGGCTCTGCGATTTGCACATCTCCCAGCATGGCATAGGAAGCCGTAACGCCTCCTGTCGTTGGGTTCGTGAGAACGACGATGTATGGCTTACGCGACTCGCGCAACATCTGCACGCCGATCGTGGTGCGCGGCAGCTGCATGAGTGAGAGGATGCCCTCCTGCATCCGCGCACCGCCCGATGCTGCGAAGATGATGAATGGAGTCTGATGCCGCACTGCTGCCTCGATGCCCGTGATGACCGCCTCCCCTGCAGCCATCCCGAGCGATCCACCCATGAAATCGAAGTCCTGAACGGCGACGGTGACCATCTGGCCTTCCAGGCGCCCAATGCCGACTTTCACGGCATCCTGCAGCCCCGTCTTGGTGCGGGCGTCCCGCAGCCGGTCTGCATAGCGCCGTTCGTCACGAAATCTCAGCGGATCGAGCGGTACCTCGGGAAGCGTGATCTCTTCGAACTCACCAGCATCGAAAATAGATTTCAGGCGCGACGGAGCGCTGATGCGCATGTGATAATCGGAGCTAGGGATGACGAACTGGTTTGCTTCCACATCCTTGTAGAAGACCAGTTGCCCTGTCTCGGGACATTTGATCCAAAGATTTTCCGGCGTCTCACGGCGCAAGAAGCTGCGAATCTTTGGTCTCACGACATTGGAGATCCAGTTCATGGCGCTCCCTTAGAAACACATTTTGGCCAAATGACAGTCGCTGCGGTCCCGCCACTCACTTTGCCGCAACCTGTCGTGCAGATCGTATCCCTTGTGCCAAAGCCGAGGTGAGATTGGTGACAGCACTTACGGTCGTGGGTCCGGCGTCACCATTCTTGTCGAGACTTCCTGCCAAGGCATCGACCAGCGCCGAGCCGACCACGACGCCGTCGGCGCCATCGGCAATGGCTCGAGCGTGTTCGGTCGTTCTCACTCCGAAGCCGACCGCGACGGGAAGCTCGGTATGACGCTTTATTCGCGCGACGGCAGCGCGCACCTTCGCCGTGTCGGGCGCAGCCGCGCCCGTGATGCCTGTGATCGATACGTAATAAACGAAGCCGGAGGTATGATTGAGAACTGTCGGCAGTCTTTTTTGGTCTGTCGTCGGCGTTGCCAACCGAATGAAATTAAGCCCGGCTCTCATGGTCGGCAGGCAAAGCTCCTCATCCTCTTCCGGCGGCAGATCGACGACGATTAGCCCATCGACGCCGGCAGCTTTGGCATCGGTGAGAAAGCGATCGTTGCCGTAAACATAAATCGGATTGTAATAGCCCATCAGCACGATTGGCGTTTCGGTATTGGTCTTGCGAAAATCTCGCACCAGGGCGAGCGTTTTGCTCATGCGCTGCCCCGCCTTGAGCGCGCGCAGCCCCGCGGCCTGGATAGAGGGTCCATCCGCCATGGGCTCGCTGAAAGGCATTCCAAGCTCGATGATGTCCGCGCCGGCCTTCGGCAGTGCTCGCGCTATGGTAGCGGACGTCTCATAATCAGGATCGCCTGCCATGGTGAATGTCACCAGCGCCGCACGACCCTCTTTTTTCAATGCGGCGAACCGTTTTTCGATGCGGCCGTTCATGACGCCCTGCTTTCAAGGAAAGCTTCGACCGAATCGAGATCCTTGTCGCCTCGGCCGGACATGTTCACGACCATCAGGTGGTCCTTCGATTTTGCGGCTGCCAGTTCGGGTACTTTGGCAAGCGCATGCGCCGACTCCAGCGCGGGAATAATGCCTTCCAGCCTGCTGCACAATTGAAATGCAGCGACCGCTTCGGCATCCGTCGCAGCAAGAAATTTCACCCGGCCCACATCGTTGAGCCACGCATGCTCCGGACCGACCCCCGGATAGTCGAGCCCGGCTGAAATGGAATGAGCCTCGTCGATCTGGCCGTCATCATTCATCAACAGGTAGGTTCGGTTTCCGTGCAGCACACCCGGCCGTCCCCCAGCGATCGAGGCGGCGTGCTTGCCGCTCTTGAGCCCGTGACCGGCGGCTTCAACGCCGTAGATTTCGATCGCCGGCTCATCCAGGAAAGGGTGGAAAAGGCCCATCGCGTTCGAGCCGCCACCGATGCAGGCAATAAGGGAATCGGGCAGCCGCCCTTCCGCGGCCTGCATCTGCTCGCGCGTTTCGCGGCCGATGATCGACTGGAAGTCACGGACCATCGCTGGGTATGGATGCGGTCCAGCTACGGTCCCGATGCAGTAGAAGGTATCACTGACGTTCGTCACCCAATCGCGCAAGGCCTCGTTCATTGCATCCTTCAGCGTGCGCGCGCCGGATTGAACGGGCCTGACTTCGGCGCCGAGCATCTTCATTCTCAATACGTTGGGTTTTTGCCGTCCGACATCGACGGCGCCCATATACACGACGCAGTGCAAGCCGAACTTCGCGCAAAGTGTGGCAGCGGCGACGCCATGCATGCCTGCACCCGTTTCCGCGATGATTCGCTTTTTGCCCATTCGAATGGCCAGCATGATCTGGCCGAGCACGTTGTTGACCTTGTGCGCACCAGTGTGATTGAGCTCTTCACGTTTGAAATAGATCTTGGCGCCGCCGCAATGCTCGGTAAGTCGTTCGGCGAAATAAAGCGGTGACGGGCGTCCCACATAGGTCGCAAGATGCCGATTCATCTCTTTCTGGAAATCGGGATCCGACTTGGCCTCAGCATACGCAGCTTCCAGATCGAGAATGAGCGGCATCAACGTTTCGGCCACGAAGCGGCCGCCGTAGATGCCGAAATGCCCGCGCTCGTCAGGCCCGGTGCGGAACGAATTGGGCTGCTGCACTGTCATCCTATGCAAAGTTACTTTGCCTGTCCGACAATTGACCCCTCTCCAAGCTGGAGAGGCGACGAAAAAACTTCGGCCTCGGCGATGCGGGCGGCGCGGATGAATGCGCGAATCTTTTCAGAATCCTTTTCTCCGGGCGCGCGCTCCACTCCCGACGACACGTCGACGCCTGGGGCGCGCGTGATACGCAGCGCATCCGCTACGTTGTGAGCATCAAGCCCGCCCGACAACATGAAAGGAACTCCGGCGTTCACATTTTTCAGCAGGCTCCAGTCGAACGGCTTGCCCAGGCCTCCCGGGCGGTTCGCGTCCTTTGGTGCTCGCGCATCGAAAATCAGCCGGTCGGCGACCTGGGCGTATTCTCGCACGGGTGAGAGATCCTTCCGTTCGGCAATCGGGAGCGCCTTCATGACAGGCAAGCCAAATCGCGTGCGGACTGTGACCACCCGATCTGGTGTCTCGGTGCCATGCAGTTGCAGCACGTCCGGTTCGAGTGCCCCGACGATGTCGAGCAACATGTCATCGCTCGCGTCCACGGTCAGCGCAACCTTCAGTGCGCGCTTCTGCACTCTCTGTCCCAGAATGCGAGCCGCTTCCAGGCCTAGATGACGAGGGCTTGGGGCAAAGAACACGAAGCCGACCATGTCGGCACCCGATTGGAGCGCCACATCGAGCGCCTGCGACGTCTTCAACCCGCAGATCTTAATGGATAATGCCGCCATGGGGGCCTTCTACATCTTCTTCCCCTCTCCCGCAAAGCAGCGGCGGCCGACCCTTTACGGAACGGGGGGAGGGATGGCGCCGTAAGGCGCCGGATCGACCGAGCCTCGAGGCATGTCGGTTGAATATCGCCGGCGCATCCCGTCAATTTCCTGATGCAGCAGGCGGACGTCGCTGTCGAGCTTGCGCGCAGCCCGCCGCCATTTCGCCTGTCCAAACCACGTCGCAATACCGCCGATCAGAACACCCGCGATCAGCAGCAAGAAGATAAGCACGAAAAGAGGCAGCGTAGCCGAATAAGCGGGGTTTGCCGCAGAGAATGGATCGAATGAGATCGTGACTGGCTGTCTGTTTGCGACTGCAAACCCTATGCCGATAACAGCAAGCGGTATGACGATCAGCGCGGTGATGATTTTCCGGAACATCGTTGACGCCCTCACGCAAGATCGTCGTGACCGGGATCAGTCCGCCGGCGACGATAGCATTGTGAGCGTGAACGTGGAAAAGAACCTAAATCGAGCCCGGCCGATTCAGGCGCTCCCGCATTTCCTTTCCGGTTTTGAAGAATGGGACCGACTTCTGGTCCACCGCGACATGCGCCCCGGTCCGAGGATTGCGGCCCGTTCGGGCGGGACGATGCTTGACCGAAAACGCGCCGAAACCACGCAGTTCTACCCGATCGCCCTTGGCCATGGCGCTCGTGATCTCACCCAAAATCGCATTGATGATATTCTCGACGTCGCGCTGATAGAGATGCGGATTCTGGGCGGCAATGCGCTGGACCAGTTCTGACTTGATCATGGATGCCGCCTGACGATCAGTTGGTGGACGGAGGGTGCCAAAGCGCCAACAGACCGTCAAGATTAAGTCGCTCTACTGCCTGGATTGTGCCCCAATCCTGGAGCCGCCGGGAAAGGCCATTCAGGCCCGCGGATTCGAACGCCCAGGCCAGCAGGTGGAGAAAGGAAAATTCGCCGAGGCGCGGCTCAAGAGAATAGTCGCGAACTGGCGTGTTGGACGGTACGTTCTTTTCCTTTTCCAGCCAACTCAGCGCGGCCTTTTCGTTGCCGAGTGTGTCGATCAGCTTGAGGCCTAGCCCCTGGCGGCCAGTAAACACGCGCCCATCCGAAACATCCGCAAGCTGGCTGTCGCTCATGCGGCGGCGTTCCCTGACGAGATTTTTAAACCAAGCGTAAGAATCGAGCACGATCGCTTCGACCGCGGCGCGCGCCTCGGGGCTGGTGGGCTCGAAACCGTTCGGAGCGGCCTTCAAGGGCGAGGATTTGATCGACTCGACCGAAATCCCGAGGGTTTTCAGGGCCTCGGTGAAGTTCGGATACTGAAACAACACCCCAATCGAGCCGACCAGAGACGTTTCGTTTGCAACAATATAGTCGGCGGAAAGGGCAGCGATGTAGGCTCCCGAGGCCGCCACGCCATCCACCACCACCACCATGGGCTTCTTGCGCTGCAGATCGCGAAGCGCGTCATAGAGCTGCTCGGAGCCGGCCGTTGTGCCTCCGGGGCTGTCGATGTGCACAATAACTGCCTGAGCCCGGGAGCGGGCAAGCCGACCGAGAGCCTCCACCCGGTCCTGATTGCCCCGGATCAGTCCCTGAACTTTGATTCGCGCAATGTAGTTTCCAGGTGTCGCAAATTTGGTTCCGGGGAACAGCAGAATTATGGAACTGGCAATGGCGAGCACGGCTATTACCAGGGCCGCGACACGCCAGAATGTCAGCTTACGCCGCATGCGGCGGCGATCCACAATGGCATCAGCATCGAGCGACATGGCCGCGCTCCGTTTCTTCGCAGGTTAAACTGCCCCAAATCGATAACCAATTCCACGCCGCGGCTACCGATTCGGTCCAAATTTGTATGCTATCGCGACGTCCGCTCTACGGCAGCGTTTTGAGGATGACATACCAAGAGACCGCCCCGGGGAAGTCCCCGGAGCAGTTCGTTCCAGAGGGTCGGGCCGGATTACTCCTCGGCGTTTTCTGACTCTTCCGATTTATCCCCGGCGCGCTGCTTCAATGCCGCGCCAAGGATGTCGCCGAGCGAAGCACCTGAATCGGCAGTGCCATATTGCGCGATTGCTTCTTTCTCCTCTGCAACTTCCAGCGCCTTGATCGAAACGCTCACCTTGTGAGCCTTGCGGTCGAACTGGGTCACGCGCGCATCGACCTTCTGGCCCACTGAGAAGCGCTCCGGTCGCTGCTCGCCCCTCTCGCGGGCAAGGTCTGCCCGCTTGATGAACGCTGAAAGCTCGGTTCCCACGATCTTGACGTCGATGCCCGACTCCTTGACTTCGGTGACCTCGCAGGTAACGACCGATCCTTTCTTGAGATCGCCGGCGGATTCCATGGGATCGCCCGCAAGCTGCTTGACGCCGAGGGAGATGCGTTCCTTCTCGACGTCGACGTCAAGAACCTGCGCTTTGACGATATCGCCTTTCTTGTATTCCTCGATGACCTGCTCGCCGGGTCGCTTCCAATCGAGATCGGAAAGGTGGACCATGCCGTCCACGTCGCCATCAAGACCGAGGAAGAGTCCGAACTCGGTCTTGTTCTTTACCTCGCCCTCGACCGTCGATCCTGGCGGATGCTTTTCGACAAAGACCTCCCAGGGATTGCGCATCGTCTGCTTGAGACCGAGCGAAATGCGTCGTTTGACAGGGTCGACTTCCAGTACCTGAACTTCCACTTCCTGAGACGTCGATACGATTTTGCCAGGATGGACGTTTTTCTTGGTCCAGGACATTTCCGAAACGTGGATCAATCCCTCAATGCCCGGCTCGAGCTCGACGAACGCACCATAGTCCGTGATGTTCGTCACGCGTCCCTTGTACCGCGCGCCAACCGGGTACTTAGCCTCGATGTTCTGCCATGGATCGTCGAGCAGCTGTTTCATGCCGAGCGAAATTCGGTGAGTCTCGTGATTGATCTTGATGATCTTCACCTTCACCTGCTGCCCGATATTGAGGACCTCCGTCGGATGATTGACGCGGCGCCAGGCGATGTCCGTGACATGCAAAAGCCCATCGATACCGCCAAGGTCGACGAATGCGCCGTAGTCGGTGATGTTCTTGACCACCCCGTCGATGACCTGGCCTTCCTCGAGATTTTGCACCAATTCCTGCCGCTGCTCGGCGCGCGTTTCTTCGAGCACCGTGCGGCGAGAGACCACGATGTTGCCGCGCCGACGATCCATTTTCAGAATCTGGAACTGCTGGGGCACATTCATCAGTGGACTGACATCCCGGATGGGACGGATGTCGACCTGTGAACGCGGCAGGAAGGCCACGGCACCGTCGAGATCCACGGTGAAACCACCCTTGACCTGATTGAATATGACACCCTGGACCTTCTCGCCGCTGTTGAAGGCTTTTTCGAGCTTGCCCCAACTTTCCTCACGTCGGGCCTTGTCGCGCGAGAGCACCGCCTCTCCTAGCGCGTTTTCGACGCGCTCCAGATAGACCTCGACTTCGTCGCCAATCTTCAGAGCGGACGGCCGCCCGGGTCCCGAAAATTCACGAAGGGCAACTCTGCCCTCCGTTTTCAAACCGACGTCAATAACGGCGAATTCCTTTTCAAGTCCGACAACTTTGCCCTTAATGACGGAACCTTCCTGCAGATTTCCGCTGCCAAAGGATTCATCGAGCAGCTTGGCGAAGTCTTCGCGAGTGGGTGCGGTAGCGGTGGCCATGTATTCTCCTCTTTGCGGCGCGCCGGTGGGTTTGAATGGCGTCCCGAATGCGCGGGCCGATGGTCCCGCAGACCAAAGGGCGGCTCCGGATTCCCGGGTGACCGGCGCTGAATGCCGTGCTTTCGGAACGATGGATCGAGCAGGTCCGCCTTACGTCAAAGCTCGAGCGGGGCTTTGTCCTCCAACTACGAGGGGCAGTGATCGCGCCCTCGGCCCGCCCGGTTGGCCTCGACGATGTCGATGGCGGCCCGGATAGCGGCGTCTATATCCAAATGCGTTGTATCGAGCAAGTGCGCGTCCGGCGCCTGTCTTAACGGGGCGGCGGCACGATTGCGGTCGCGTTCATCTCTTCTTCGGATGTCGGCCAGTATCGTGGCTTCGTCTATGTCGAGCCCTTGCGCTCGGTATTCAGCAGTCCGGCGGCTTGCGCGCACCTCGGGGTCTGCGGTTACAAAGATCTTAACGTCGGCCTGCGGGCAGACCACCGTTCCAATATCGCGTCCGTCGAGGACGGCGCCCGGTGGTTTGAGCGCAAATTCCCGCTGCAAGGAGAGCACCGCCGCACGCACCTCCGGCATTGCGGACACGACCGACGCCGCCTCGCTGATAGCGTGGGTCTTCAGGGCGATCTCGTCGAAACTCGAAAGGTCAAGTTTGTTTGCTGCAGCCGTCGCAGCCTCAACGTCGGTTACGCTTCGACCTGCATCCAGGATCGCCTTGGCCACAGCACGATAGATCAAACCCGTGTCCAGATGCCTAAGACCAAAATGTGCGGCTAGCCGCTTGCCGATCGTGCCCTTGCCGGATGCCGCCGGGCCATCGATAGCGATGATCATGTGAGGTCGGCGCCCAAACTTCGCATCGTTTCGACAAACCCGGGAAAGCTGGTGGCGATGAAAACACTATCATCGATGCGCACCGGATTTTCGCTGGCAAGCCCCATAACGAGAGCTGACATCGCGATGCGGTGATCCATGTGAGTCTTCACATCGCCGCCGCCTCGCGGACGGCCTTTGCCTTGTATAATCAGGTCGTCTCCTTCGATTGCCGCTACAACACCGTTGGCCGACAACATTGCCGCGGTTGCCGCCAGCCGGTCGGATTCCTTGACGCGGAGTTCCTTCAATCCGCGCAATCGCGTCTCACCGTCGGCGAAGGAAGCTGCCACCGCCAGTATCGGATATTCATCGATCATCGATGGCGCCCGCTCCGCCGGCACATCCACGGACTTCAAAGCCGATGCACGGATCCGCAGATCGGCGACCTCCTCACCACCATCGTCTCTTTTATCGATCACTTCGATATTGGCTCCCATCTCGCGGAGAGTGGTCAGCAGGCCTGTGCGCAGCGGATTGGTCATCACGGCTTCAAGAACCAAATCGGATTCCGGCACGACCAGTGCGGCTACGAGCGGAAATGCCGCCGAGGAAGGATCGGCAGGCACGAGAACACTCGCCGGCTCAAGCTCAGGCTGCCCTTGCAGGACGATACGTCGTCCATGTTCGCCCGAAGGTTTGCTGCTGATCTTCGCCCCGAAATGCTTGAGAAGTCGTTCCGTATGGTCGCGCGTCGCCTCCATCTCGATAACGGTCGTCTCACCAGGTGCGGCAAGTCCGGCGAGCAGCACCGCCGACTTGAGCTGTGCAGACGCCACAGGTGGCGTGTATACGATCGGAATTGGGTCGGCAGCGCCTTGGAGGGTGAGAGGGACGCGGTCGCCATCGGAAATGGAAATGACGCGTGCGCCCATCCTCTCCAGAGGATCCAGCACCCGCCGCATGGGCCGGCTACGCAGAGATGCGTCGCCATCGAATGTCGCCGTCACCGGCGCCCCGGCGAGAGCACCGATCGCCAGGCGGCAGCCGGTGCCGGAATTGCCGAAATCCAGTGTCCCGCGTGGTTGTGCAAACCCGCCAACCCCCACCCCATGCACGCGCCAGCCCCCTTCGCCGAGGCGCTCGACACGCGCTCCGAGTGCCCGCATTGCCTCCGCAGTGTGAAGAACGTCCGCACCCTCGAGTAGGCCGGCGATCATGGTCTCGCCGACGGTCATGGCGGCGAGGATCAGCGCGCGATGAGAAATCGATTTATCGCCCGGGACCCTAGTGCGTCCCTGCAAAGGTCCGCCGCGGCGGGCCAGAAGCGGAGTTGATGCGTTCGTATTCAACGGGGCGATCCCCTGAAAGCCGCGCCCTCCTACCACGCAGCCGCGCATCCCGTCATCCCGCCGCTTTTGACGTTTTGCGGCGCACCTGCGCTATTGACAGGGGGCCGGCAACTAGCCAAGTGAAATCCCGATTTGACTGATCCAAGCCTTGAGGAAGTCCGACCGTGGCGAAACCTGATCTCGGCACCAAGCGCGTTTGTCCCGATACCGGTCGTAAGTTCTACGACCTCAACAGAACGCCGGTAATCTCTCCATATACCGGCAAAGTCGTTCCCATCGCAGCGGCGTCGCCGCCGCGGGCCCGAACTGAAACGGCGAGCGCGGCGAAAGCCTCACCGGCCGCCGATCTCGACAGCATCGCTCCGGAAACAGCAGAAGCCGAATTCGTTTCGCTTGAGGACGCAGAGGCCGAGCAGCAGGGCAAGAAGACGTTGGCCCCCGAGGAGGCCGCAGTCGGCGAAGATGAAGAAGTCGAAATGGACGAGAGCCTCGATGACGCCGCCTTCATCGAGGAAGAGGAAGAAGGCAATCCCGACGTGACGGACATCATTGGGGAGTCCATCGAAAAAGAAGAGGAAAGCTGAACAGATCGGTCGCTTGCAATCGGTGCAAGCGAGTGAGCGGATCGGGGCCATAGCTCAGTTGGGAGAGCGCGTGAATGGCATTCACGAGGTCGGGGGTTCGACTCCCCCTGGCTCCACCACCAGCTCAACATCGCGCATTTCAGCGCTCGAACTCCGTTTCCGACCACACCGCGGGCGACCTACTCTGCTGCGATGGTGACTTAGATCAAAATCCAGCCTGATCGCCTTGTTGCAACGCTATTGGGTGTCGGTTGTATTTTCGAGGTTCAGTACAACGCGTTTTAGGCCCGCCCCGATATCCTCCTCGTCAAAGCCGAGTTCAGCGCACATCTGCAGCATGGCCGTGTTTTCAGCCAACACGTCACCGTACACGCGCCGCAGACCCTTCTCCTTGGCGTACTCAATGACTCGGTGCATCAGGAGCCAGCCGAGACCATGGCCTTTAAGCCGCGATCGTATAAGGATCGCGAACTCCGACGATTCTTCGTCAAGCTCATCTTTCAGGCGCACTAGGCCGAGCATGCGCCCGGTGTTTCCATCGAGCGCAATGAATGCCATCGCATGCTGCCGATCAATGTGAGCCAGCCAATTCATCTCGTCGGCACTAAGCTCGGCAATGCGCGCAAAAAAACGAAGCCGCAGATCCTCAACGCTGACATCGCCCAAAAACTCCGGGTACAAGGCCGTGTCATCAGGCCGGACTGGCCGGATCAGCACGCGCTCGCCGCTACGCGTTGTTTCGTACCGTTCACTTAAGCCAAGGCCTTTGTCCGGCATCGGTGTGACTCGTGTCGGCCGCGGCGGCGGATTTCGAACTGGGACACAAAAAAGTGTGGGGGCGAAAGGCCCCACACTAGTTCCTCAGTTCGGGAGTTAGGCAGCAACCTTATTTCTTTCCGGCTGCCAAATGCTGATGTGGCGCGTTTCCGGCATCAGCCACAGACTAAGAACGAAGCATACCGCGGGAACGGCGATCGGATAGAGCAGCGCGTACCAGAGGCTGCCAGTCGCCGCGAACGCCGCAGAGGTGATGAAAGGCACAAGTCCACCGCCCCAGCCGTTGCCGATGTGGTACGGCACCGATACCGAGGTGTAGCGAATGCGTGCTGGGAAGTACTCCGCCAGGAACGCACCGATGGGCCCGTAGACCATCCCGACGTAATTCACCAGGATCGCAATAATCAGAATCGCGATCGGATAGTTGATATTGTTCGGTTGCGTTACCGTTCCGAGCCAAGAGTACAGAGGGTAGTAGGTCACGGCGGCAAGCAGGAAGCCCCCCAGAATCACGGGCTTGCGGCCGATGTGATCGGAGATCCAGCCCCACAGGATCAAGGTCGGAGTTGCGATGAGGAGCGCAGCCATCACGATATAGCTTGAGGTGAACACATCGACCTTGGACACCTGCTGCAGGAAAAATAGTGCCCAGAACTGACCGCTGTACCAAACGACGCCTTCACCGATCACCACGATGCTGGCAATCAGCACGTACCTGATATTGGCGCTGAGGAATGCCTCCTTCCACGGATTCTTCGTTTGCAAGCCCTTGGCCTTGATTTCCTGGAAGATCGGCGTCTCACCCAACTGGAGCCGGATGTAGATCGCTATCGCGACTAGCAAGAATGACACTAGGAATGGCACACGCCATGCCCACGCATTGAAAACCTGTTCGCCGAAGTAACCGCGGGTAGCGAGTACCACCGCCAGAGCGACGACGATGCCAAGTGTCGGCGAAGTTTGCAGCCAACCCGTATAATAGCCACGACGTTCGTCCGAGACGTGTTCGGCCACATACGTGATGGCGCCACCATATTCGCCCCCCAGGCACAGGCCCTGGATCATGCGCAGGCCAAAGAGGGTGAACGCTGCGGCGATGCCGATCTGATCGAAAGTCGGTATCACGCCAATAAAGCCCGTGCCGATACCCATGCCGCTAAGCGTGAGAAGGAACGTATACTTGCGACCGATCTTGTCGCCCATCCATCCGAACAGGAAGGCACCCAGCGGGCGAATCAGAAAGCCCGCCGTGAACAGTGCGATCGTACTCAACAATGCCGCGACTGGATGGCTTTTCTCGAAGAACTTTACCGACAGCACGGCAGCAAGGCTGCCGAAGATGTAGAAATCGTACCATTCGATGACGTTGCCGACCGATGCGGCGACAATCACCTTACGAAAATTTTTCGGGATTTGAGGCCCAGCCATTTCACGTTACCTCCTTGTTGCAAAGCATGTTGCGCTGCCAATGTGGATGGCGCACCCGCGGAAGGAGGCTTGGAGTAGTCACACGTTTGCCGTGCTCTGAGATTGTAAGTCCCGACCGGTTCTTACTGAGAACGACGGCGGTCATAGTCACCCCCGCATTGGTGTGCGGCTCTTTTTCTTGTTGAGCGCATATGTCGCCGCTCGAGAAAACTACGGCGCCAATCCAAAAGCGTCATTTGAACTTAAGTACGAGAGACGCCTCTAACTCGGTTCACGCCCTGTGTAATCAAAGGAATCTTTCGAGCGGTTATGAAAAATTTATTATATGCGAATTTTATATCCGCCGGCGAATTTGGTCATCACTCGCGATCGGGCCGGATACGAGTGTTTTGAGTTCAACGCGCAAGCTCGCTAACGCCGAGGTGACTGCGGAAAAAACATTGTGTGTAAGCGGCACGCCGCCTTGGCTTGAAATGTTGCATCATCCTGTAGCGTGACGCGGACGAGCGGTACGCGTTTATATGAAACTTTTACGAAGCGCAGCTCAGTCGACATTCTAGAATCCGTGGACGCTGCTCCTCGCTGGGCCACGATGTTCGATTCTGAAAAGCCTACACGCTGTATAGGCTTTCAGCGAAACATCATCGGCCTTACACGGTTCTCTGAATTCTCTGCGCGGATATAACCTGTGCCAAAGCGTCTTTTACGAGTGGGCCAGAATGCCATGAAGCGGCTGCCAGCTGCAGCCCGGCATCGCGAATTTGAAAAGCGCCGCCAGAAACTATTGAGGCGACTAACAACGGCCTCGATTTTAGGAGCTGATCCGCGACTAGCCCGAAGGGCATTGACGCTGCTTAATCAAAGATTCCGGTATGCGAAATTGGCTCAACGGGCGGCCGTTCTTACGTCGGCGGAATGGATTGTGAAGTTGATCGAAGCTGGGGCTTCGGTTTCCTGATAGTGGACAAGCCGTCCAGACCACCACTATGAACTAGAACCAATATTCGTTGTAGGTCTCCGGACCGGTGGGACCACTCGCCAACTACATCGTAAAACAAAAGCTGCCATCACTTGGACCAGCTGACATGCCTTTGTTTGCGAAAGATGGATCAAGTGCTTGTGTTCCGCCGCACGGTTCTCATTGTCAGTATCCTCTTTGCTGCCGTTGAGGGCCCGGTAGGGGCCCAGACTGCGTCTCTGCAATCGATCCACACGCCGCGTGGCGTGGACGCCGCCTACATCCTCATCAAGCCCGAAAAACCGATTGCATCCGTCATGCTGTTTGCCGGAGGTCATGGAGGTCTTGGTCTGAGGAGCGCGTCATCCATGAGCTGGGGCGCAGGCAACTTTCTGGTGCGCAGCCGCGAGGCTTTCGCGGCTCGAGGGTTTCTCGTTGCGGTGATCGATGCGCCATCCGACCAGAAAGGCGGCATGAATGGTGTTTTTCGAATAAGCAAGAGGCATGCAGAAGATATCGACGCCATCGCGCGCCATCTCAAAGCAGAGGCCGCTGCTCCAGTCTGGCTTGTGGGTACCAGCATGGGCACCTTCTCGGCCGTAAACGGCGCTATTCGTTCGAAAGCGGTTGACGGGCTCGTTCTCACATCCACCGTTACCCGATCAAAGCCGCACTGGAAGATCGCAGGCACTCATCCTGACGGCGTCGCGAGCATGACTTTGTCGAGAGTAACGGTACCGACATTGGTCCTGTCTCACCGAAAGGACGACTGCGAGGCCTCCCCAGCGGCCGATGCGCCGAAGCTCATGGCTCGACTGACCTCGGCTCGAAAGAAAACCGCTGTGCTGCTCGACGGCGGCAGCCCGCCACAGTCGGCTCCTTGCGAGGCGAAATCGCACCATGGATTTCTGGGAATAGAGGCACAGGCGGTTAGCGCGATAGCGGACTTTGTCAAGCAAAGCGGAAAATGAGGGCTTCGCCGCGATAGCCAAAACACATCAGCATCCAGCTTTAAGGCGCTGCGCGTCGTGTTTAGATGTTTATTGTAATCCTCTGCAATCAGCAGGATAGCTCGCCCGTGCTGACAAACTGCGCGTATCCATTGCATGATGGCCGCAGAAGCAAGGGGGAACCCGTTCATGCAGGGCAAGATCGCGCTGGAAGAACATTTCGCCATCGAAGCGACGCTTGGCGACTCGCACGTATTTGGCTCTCACGTATGGAAGGAACTCAGCCACCGACTGGTCGACATTCAAGACGCGCGGCTCGGCGAGATGGACAAGCATGGGATCGAAATGATGATCCTGTCGCTGAATGCGCCTGCGGTGCAGGCAATTCACGACACGAGCAAGGCCATCGTAGTTTCCAAGCAGGCAAACGACGTTCTCGCCGGTGAAGTGCAGAGGAGACCTGGCCGATTTGCTGCGTTCGCCGCATTGCCGATGCAGGATCCCGACGCCGCGAGCGCCGAGCTGACCCGCTGCGTCAGCGAGCTCGGAATGGTTGGCGCGCTGGTCAACGGCTTCTCGCAGGTCGGCTCAGCGGAGAACGTGACGTACTACGACCTTCCGCAATATCGCTCTTTCTGGCGGACGGTCGAAGCTCTCGATGTGCCGTTCTATCTGCATCCGCGCAATCCATTGCCCAGTTGGACTAGGTTTTATGAAGGACACAGCTGGATGTTGGGGCCCAACTGGGCTTTTGCCGCGGAAACAGCCGTGCATGCTCTGCGCCTTATCGGCAGCGGACTTTTCGATGAATGCCCGAGGCTCAAGATCGTTCTTGGCCATCTGGGCGAAGGCATTCCCGTGCAACTCTGGCGCATCGACAACCGCAACGGCTGGATGAAGGCCCCGCACAAATACAGCGCCCAGCATGGCGTGGCTCACTATTTCCGCAAGCACTTCCATGTCACAACATCGGGAAATTTCCATACGCCATCAATGCAAAATGCCGCCGCCGAGTTGGGAGCCGACCGCGTCATGTTTTCCGTGGACTGGCCGTTCGAGGATGTCGGCGAGGGCTCGGCGTGGTTCGACAATGCCGATATCAGCAAAGAAGATCGCATGAAGATCGGCCGCGACAATGCCATCAGACTCTTCAAGCTTCCGCTGCGGTAGCTTACCGCATGCGATAGCGTTCGACGGCCTTCTTGTCCCAGGTTATGCCCGCACCTGGCCTTGTGGGCACGACCGCCTGTCCATCGACGACGCGCAATGGCTCTTGCAGAATGACATTTGCCCAGTCGACATATTCGAGAAAGTGGCAGGTCGGCGTGGCTGCCAGCAGATGCGCGCTGAATTCTGGAAACAAGTGCGATGACATCTTTATCTCGAGCGGGCGCGCGAGCTCCGCTGCCTGGCCCCAGCCCGTCACACCGCCGATCCGCTCCAAGTCAGGCATGACATAATCGGCAGCATGATTCTTGAGGGCCGTGGACATCGCGGCAGGAAGGGAAAAGTTCTCGCCGATCTGGATGGGCACGCGCAGTTCACGCGCAAGCAGCGCTGCGCCTTCGTAGTCATCATGACGGATCGGCTCCTCCAGCCAATAGATATTTTCCGCCTCGAGCGCGCGGCCGCGCACGAGCGCGTCCTCGACCGTGAGTGCCTGATTGTAGTCGACCATCAGGTGGATATCCTCGCCGATGCGCGCTCGTACCGCGCGTACGGCCGCGATGTCGTCCCGCAGCGACTGGTAACCCAATCGAAGTTTCACAGCGCGGAAGCCTCCAACGAGCAGTTTTTCGGCTTCGTCCGCAAGCGCGCCGAGATCATCCATCAGTCCAAGCCCGCAACTGTTGTATGCGGGAATCAGCCGCGGCTCGGCTCCCATCAAGGTGCAAAGCGGCACGCCAGCTGCGATCGCGAGCGCATCCCAACCGGCTGAGTCGCATGCGGACATGGCCATGCGTACGATGCCTTGCACGCCGATGAGGGTGAAGCGGCGGGCCAGCTTGGACCAGAGCGCGCGCGGGTCGAGACACTCGCCTTTCACCACGCGTTCGACTTCTGCGAGCAGGCTGACGATCGCAGGCGCGGCGGCCGGCAGATAACAGAAAAGGTAGGTGCGTCCGGTGATGCCCTCCTCGGTATTCAGATCGACCAGGAGCAGGGGCGCCTCGCGCACCGCCGTGGCGCTAGTCCCCAGCACGAAATTGAGTGGAACTTGAACAGGCGTCGCATGCAGCGAACGCACGGTCAGTGACGCCGGCAACAGTCCATCAGGCACGAAAAACCCCTTTGAAACGCGCAAATTAGCCCTACCATCGCGAAATATCCTTGTTCTTGAACCTTTAACCGCACCCGCCCATATTATGCAGAGCCGGAGGGCAGTTGCTCCCCGACGGGGGCGCCGAAAGGGCCCGTCAAAGTCGCTTCAAACGAGGGCTTTGAGATCAATGTCACGAGTTCCGTCCCTTTCCAGCCCCTTTCTCCTGGGTTTCGACGAGATTGAGCGCGTGCTCGACCGCGTCACAAAGGGATCTGACGGTTATCCGCCCTACAATATCGAGCGGCTCCCGCGCGACAAAGACAATCCTGAGCGGCTGCGCATCACCTTGGCAGTGGCCGGATTTACCCGCGATCAGCTCGATGTCAGCGTTGAGGAGAGCCAATTGGTGATCCGCGGACGCCAGCACGACGACAAGGCCCGCCAGTACCTCCATCGCGGCATTGCCTCGCGCCAGTTCCAACGCACTTTTGTGCTGTGCGACGGCATGGATGTGATGGGCGCAGACCTGAAGAATGGACTGTTGTCGATCGATCTTATCCGACCCGAGCCGGAACGAATCGTAAGGACGATATCCATAAATGACCGGGAATGACGGACTCGTGAAGCAGGACTCGACCGCGTCAAGCGTTGAAACAGAAAGGAGTCGAGGGCCATGACCAACGACAAACAGATTGAACCGAACACGGCGGATCCGAATATCACGCAGGAAGCGCTGGCTCAGCTTGGCGACGGGCGCCTTGCCTATGTGAAGACGATCCGCTCTGAAGATGTCGCGACGCTTTTTCCACAGGCGCCAAAGATTGCCCCGGGGATCAAATTGTTCGCGCTGCACGCTGCGGATGGTACCCCTATCATGCTTACCGATACGCGCGAAGCTGCCCTGGCCAACGCTTGGAGCCAGGAGCTGGAGCCCGTCAGCGTCCACTAGAGCAGAAGAGTTTATTGTAAGCCGCTGGTGGCCGGGCTCGTTCCGGCCACCAGCGTCTTTGAGTTGTTGACTTTGCAGCCTAACGATTCACTTGTGGACCGATCCGCGCTGGAACACTCCGCGGCGCTGGCATTCGGCCATCAAACGATTCGATGTTGCGCGGACGGCCGCAGAACGCAGCGAACTTGAGCGTTCGGTTTCAGAAGAGCTATGCTGCAGAGCTTGCTGGCGGCATCGAGAGAACTGAATAGATCGCATCGGCATCGCGGGATTCGCGTAGGCGCCGCGCGATTTCCGGATCGCGTAGCTGCCGCGCGACGCGTGCAAGCGCCTTGAGATGATCGGCACCGGCGGCCTCGGGGGCGAGCAGCAGAAAAATGAGATCGACAGGCTGGTTATCGAGCGCCTCGAAATCGATTGCCCGCTCGAGGCGAGCGAACAATCCTACCAGCCGGCCAAGCCTGGGCATCTTGCCATGCGGGATCGCCACGCCATTTCCCACGGCCGTAGAGCCGAGCTTCTCACGCTGAAGCAGAATCTCCAGAATTGCCTTCTCGCTCTCGCCGGTGAGCTTCGCGGCATGCGCGGCAAGTTCCTGGATCGCCTGCTTCTTGCTATTGACTTTGAGGGCCGCGATGACTGCGTCCGGCGCGACGAGGTCGGTGAGCGTCATGGACATGTCCGATGATCGGGGAGTACAGCGCCGAGTTGCGAAGGGGATGCCGAAGGCGGCGGACCATAGGAGCCGCCTGCCTTGCCGTCAATGGGCGAACTCATTCTTCAACGTTCGATTTTGCTGTGTTTTTGTGCTGGTCTTAACCACGTCGCGCCTGGTGGTTCTTGCGCAGGCGTTTATAGCGTCGCAACCGTTTTTCGATGCGGTCTGCCGCCTGTTCTGCACTTTCATAGGCATCGGGCGCCATTCCTTCGGCTTCGAGCAACGCCCCGGAATCGAGGTGCAGGATACATTCCGTGCGGAAGCCAAATCCGTCCCTGCCTACCGTCGCATGACCCGAGAAGCCGCCACGAAAATATTTCGAGGTCGCCTCCTCAACACGTTCCGTGATTTTTCGTTGCAGTACCGGCCCAATACTAATGTTTCTGCCCGAAACCCGCAAAGGCATCGCGCCGCCTCCATAAGGGACGTGTAACAGGACCTTTCCGTTGCCCACCAAAGATTTCAGCTTGGAAATGTTCCACTCGTCAACGTCCAAAATGAGGCGTCCTCAGGCGCTCTTTGCCAATTTTCGCCGACGTCTTTGCACCGATGATGGTATACGCATCGTTTCCCGGTACTTGGCGACAGTGCGCCGCGCGATTTCAATTCCGAGCTGACGCAGTTTCTCGACAATAGTGTCGTCGGAGAGGACGTTTTCCGCGTCTTCACCATTGATGAGATGGCGAATGTGATGCCGGACGGCCTCTGCCGAATGCGCTTCGCCACCGCCGGCGGCCGCGATTGACGGAGTAAAGAAATATTTCAGCTCGAATATGCCTCGGTCGCTCGACAAATACTTGTTGGCCGTGACACGCGACACGGTCGATTCGTGCATCCCGATCGCGTCGGCAATGCTCCGCAAATTCAGCGGCCGAAGATGCTGCACCCCGCTCGCGAAGAATCCATGCTGCTGCCGTACGATTTCACTGGAAACCTTTAATATGGTTTTCGCGCGCTGATCGAGAGCCCGCATGAGCCAGGTCGCCGTCTGCAGGCAATCGGCCATGTACTGCTTTGCTTGCTGATTGCGTGTCGTCTTCGAGACCTCTGCGTAATAGCGGTGGTTGACGAGAACTCTCGGCAATGTTTCGGAATTGAGTTCCACCTGCCATGTGCCGTCGGGCGCTCGACGCACGAAGACATCCGGAACGATCGCCTGCACGGCAGTCGATCCGTAATTCAGTCCGGGTTTCGGATTGAGCATCCGCAACTCGGAAATCATGTCAGTGAGATCCTCGTCGGTGACCCCGCACAGTCGACGCAAGGTCGCGAAATCGCGCCTGGCAACGAGATCGAGATGCTCGACGAGGATTTTCATTGCCGGGTCATAGCGGTCGCGATCCTTGAGCTGGATGGCGAGACATTCCGCGAGATTGCGCGCGCAGACGCCCGGCGGATCGAATGTCTGCAGAACAGCGAGAACGAGTTCGACGTCGCTGCGCCTAGCGCCGAGCTTTTCCGCGATGGCATCAAGTTCGCCAGTGAGATAGCCAGCTTCATCGACCATATCGATGAGATATTGTCCGATCATCCGACCGGCAGGATTCGAGATGGCCAAGCAAAGCTGCTCAGCAAGATGGTCGGCAAGCGTCTTCTCTGCGGAGACAAACGCTTCAAGATTATATTCTTCCGCCGGCGATCCCGAACCTGCCCATTCCGCATGCCGCCCGGAGCGCAAATCGTTCGCAGCCGAACTTTTGGCGCCCCCCTCCTCGCCGGTCTCGATCTCCCCCTCCATCCAGTCGAATGCCTCTCTCACCTCCTCGCCACCTTCATTCGACGGATCCTGGATTTCTTCGATCGATACTGGCTCCTCATCGGCACCACGCTCAAGCAGAGGATTTTTTTCGATTTCACCTTCGACATAGGCTGCCAATTCGGGGCTGGATAACTGCAGCAGCTTGATCGCCTGCATCAGCTGCGGCGTCATCACGAGCGCCTGCGCCTGGCGAAATTCCAGCCTCTGCGACAATGCCATTGTTGGGATCCGCGAACTGGTCCGAATCTTGCTTCTTTATACCAGCCGACTGATTCTCGCGACACGCGATTTCTTGTGCAGCGCATGCACAATGATTGTGCGCGCCGAGAGATTGCCTTTGGCCGGCTTACAAGCGGAATTCCTCGCCGAGATAGAGTCGCCTGACCTCGGGATTGTTCACGATGTCGTCGGCACGACCCTCCATCAACACTTCGCCGGAATAGATGATGTAGGCGCGATCCGTGAGGCCCAAGGTCTCACGGACATTGTGGTCGGTGATCAGCACTCCGATGCCGCGATTCGTCAAATGCCGCACCAAGGCCTGGATATCGCCCACGGCGATGGGATCGATACCGGCAAACGGTTCATCCAGAAGCATGTATCTCGGGCGGGTGGCGAGAGCACGTGCGATCTCCACCCGTCGTCTTTCGCCCCCCGAAAGCGCTATCGACGGAGTCTTGCGCAGACGAGCAATATTGAATTCCTCGAGCAGCGCGTTGAGATCGGCTTCACGCCGGCGTCGATCGGGCTCAACCACTTCCAGAACTGATCGGATGTTATCTTCCACGTTGAGACCACGAAAAATCGATGCTTCCTGGGGAAGATAGCCAACTCCGAGCCGCGCGCGCTGATACATCGGCAATCCCGTGACGTCGTAGCCGTCGAGTTCGATGCGCCCGCGATCTGCGTTGATCAACCCCGTGATCATGTAGAAGACGGTGGTCTTTCCGGCGCCGTTGGGCCCGAGCAGGCCAACCGCCTCACCGCGGCGAACGTAGAGGTTAACACCCCTGACAACCATGCGGCCGCCGAAGCTCTTTTCCACGCCATGCGCGGCAAGATAAGCGGGCCGCGCCGCTTGACGACCGTCCTCGCGTCGCTGCGGAGCAGCGGCCGCGCCGCCAAGTCTCTTTCGCAGGCCGTCCGCCCGCACATTGGCGAAGGCCGCCTGCCGCGGCGATTGAACAGCGGCCGCACTCGGTCGTTTCGATGGTGGCTTGCGCCAGAATAGCGAAAGGATGTTCACCAGCGGCCCTTACAGCGCATAGGATTTTGCCATCACGCCGCCTGTGACATTAGCCGATTCCTGCTGCCGCGCCCGAACGCGGTCTCCTGCACTGCGGGTCAATTGAATGGCCGGACAGGTATTGGCCGCGGAGGTTTCGCTCCGCCGTTGTCAGGCTTGAGATCCGGCCCCGACCCGCTTGGCAGGATGAGACCTTGCACACGTCCTCCTTCCACCTTTGATACACCGCTCGTGAGGTCAACCACCAGCTTGCCTCCCCGAAGCACGTTCTGCCCCTGAGTCATCACCACCGGATTCCCGACAAGAGTGACTGTATTCGCCTTCATGTCGAAGATGCCAAGATCTCCGGTCGCAGTCTGATCCTTCTGCGTCACCACCACCCCGCCTCGCGCTTCCAGCCGCTTGATGCGCTGCTCGCCCCCGGGCCCCGGAGATGCAGCCTGAAGGCTGCCGCCCGATTTGCCTTTCGATTCGCCAGGCTGCTCGTAAAATACCACCAACGATTTACAGCGAAGACCGGTGTCGCCCTGCTTTACGCGGACGTCACCGCTGAAGGTTGCTTGCTGTTGCTTGTCGCGAACCTCCAGTGTCGCCGCTTCGATATGAACGGGCTTGTCCCTATTCTGCGAGAAACCCTGCAACGCATTCGGCGGCCCGTGCGATACGGTCTGGGCCCGCACCGCGCTTGGCCAGATTAGCGCCAATAGGACAAGCACGCGAATGCCTGTTTTCCTCGGGAAAGTCATTGCGCCCCCGCGTCCTGCTGCGGCTCGGGCTGCGCAAGCATCATATCCATCACGACACCGCCGTGGAATCGAATGATCTCGCCTGAATCTGCGATGTCCAGCTGATTGGCATTGAGTGTGCCCTGAAGCAGCCTGACTTCGACGGGCCGCTCGGAAACGACATTTCCCTTGCGGATATCGACGAGCGCTTCACTCAGGCGCCCCTGGTAACCCGTCGATGAATTCAGAAGAATATCGCGATCGAGCTTCAAGGTTTCCGCTTTGGCGTCGTACAGCCCGGTAGCTGCATTGATTTCCATCGTGCTCTTGTCTTGCATCTCGACCTTCGCGCGAATGTTGCGCAATTCGATAAGCTCAGGACGGGTCATGTCCTGAGCTGCGCTGTCGGCCGTCAGTTCATAGGCTCGCGCGTCGCGCGTGAAGCCGGCAAGCCGCGGCTGTTCCATTTTCACCGTGGTGCCCGACACAACGAGGTTGTCGATATTGATCGGTAATCGCGCCAGAACCCGCAGAGGATTGAGGTATGTGACCAGTACGGCAGCGAGCAGGCTAAGGCAGACCGTAGCGGGAAGCAGGATGCGCAACAATCGAACGAAGCGGCTGTGCCGGCGGGCAGCCGCGAAGACGCCCTCCGGATCACCGCGGCTTATCACCCAGGCGCGTGTCTGCAGCTCGTTTGCAGCTCTAATTGTGCGATCCATGCCTGTTCCGGCAGCTGATTCTCAGACAGTCCTTGGAAAACATCTCGCCGCCCGACGCAAGATGTCGCCTGAATATGGCTCCGAAACGGCAGACAAACGGCTTGTGCCCGCCCATTCCTGCACTATTCCAATAACTTAGGACGAGTGCGAGAAGATATCTTCGTCTGCCCAGCCTGCAAGATCGAGGCGCACGCGGTCAGGCAAAAAACGAAAGCATGCCGCGGCAAGATCTTCTCGCCCTTCGCGCGCGAGCATCGCATCCAACTTTTCCTTGAGTGCGTGCAGATGCAGAACGTCGGCCGCGGCATAGGAGACCTGAGCATCGCTGAGTTCATCCGCTCCCCAATCCGACAATTGCTGCTGCTTGGAGAGGTCGATGCCGAGAACCTCGCGGGTCAGATCCTTGAGACCGTGCTTGTCGGTATAGGTACGCGCAAGGCGCGACGCGATTTTCGTGCAATAGACGGGCTCGGCCATGATCCCGAAGGTTTTGGCAAGGATGCCCATGTCGAATCTGGCGAAGTGGAAAATCTTCATGATCGAGCGATCTGCAAGCAACCGCTCGATATTAGGCGCCTTGTTTTGACCGGCGCCGATCTGCACGACATCGGCCGAGCCGTCGCCGGGCGATAGCTGCACGACGCAAAGTCGATCCCGATTAGGATCAAGACCCATGGCCTCGGTGTCGATCGCCACGGCCCCTTTGTATCTGGAGAGGTCAGGCAGGTCGCCGCGGTGCAGTCGGATTGTCATCAGGGTTTCAGGCTCGGAGCATTGGTGCCCAGGAGAGGACCGGAAAGTGGCACCATAAAAATGCCGATATATCAGGCGTTTTTTTCGATCACCGTTGTG
>DASTHI010000049.1:0-9714 GCA_035718275.1 Pseudolabrys sp.
ACCTTCGCAAACTGGCGAAACTGATACCGATACCAAACCTGAAACCGGCCTGAGAGCAGATCGGCGCCAATCGAGCGCGCCTTCAATCTCGCGGCGCGATCCGCTTCGTTTTACTGCCAGACTTTTTCAACGGAATCGACCAGAAGCGGATACCCTTTCAAATGTAGAGGCTCGCAGGCTTTTGGCAGACTCTGCCCAAACCGGCGCGCCTGCTTGGACTTCGTATTCACCAATCGTCGAGCGACTACTTTCAACCAAATCCAATGCTCACGTGCGCAAAAGTTCGCTGCGTGCCTCCGCCTGGTGATGCGTTCGACATCCCGGCGCTCGGGCAATCGCAAAAGCGAGAGTCATTGACACGCAGCCGATCTTGGGTTGCGCACTGCCACCGATTGTCGAGAGCTTTGGCCTAAGTTTGCCGAAGGCTCTGGGATACTTATTCAACCCGCGCTCGTTGGATTCTTCTGCACCGATTGAAGGATTTCCCTTGACGTGCAGGCCGGCGGTTCGGCGGTCGAACTCGCACCGGCGGCTAAAGGCACACGCAAAATGGGCTCTTGACAGCGTACCAACTAGTCGGTATGTGTGACCGATAAACGCAGACGGCCGACCAGTTTGCGCCTGAACACCTGAAAAAGACGCCGAACCAAGAGGGTTCTCGCTATGGACACTATCCTCGTCGCAACCCAGATCATTTGCTACGGCGTCGGCATCGTCTCGGCCTCCCTAAACATCGCCAGTTTTGTGCACCGGCGCGTCAAGTGGCGTCGCGTACGTACGATTGACGAAGCGAGAAGGTGAATGGACGCGAACATGCCGGCACGCCAGCAAAAGCAATCGGCGAGGAGCAAAATTCTCGACGCCGCACTCATGGTAATCCGAGCCAAGGGCTATTCGGCAACGACTGTCGACGATCTTTGCACGGCCAGCGACGTCACCAAGGGGGCCTTCTTTCATCATTTCAAGAGCAAGGACGATTTGGCGATCGCGGCCGCCAACTATTGGTCGGAGATGACCGACGAGCTTTTCGCAGCAGCGCCGTATCATACCTTTCCAGATCCGCTCGACC
This sequence comes from Pseudolabrys sp., assembly GCA_035718275.1. Taxonomy (GTDB): domain Bacteria; phylum Pseudomonadota; class Alphaproteobacteria; order Rhizobiales; family Xanthobacteraceae; genus Pseudolabrys. The sequence goes on from DASTHI010000049.1 coordinate 1,070, forward strand.
GCGTGCTGGGCTACCTCGACTTTCGCAAAACAATTCTGACTGGCACGGTCCCGGAGTTCACCTGTCTCGTAGGCACGATGATACAGGAAACCTACGACAGCCATCCGGCTATCCGCGATGCTTGCGCGCGCTCGATCCGCGGCCATGCAGCGAAGATCGAAGCAGATATATCCGCTGCGATGAAGGCACACGGCATCAAGGCGGAATGGTCCGCTCGCAGCCTGGCTCTGCACACGCAAGCGGTGCTGCAAGGCGCTTTCATCCTTGCGAAAGCCAGCGGTGGGCCCAAGCTCGCGGCCGAATCGATCGATCATTTGCGCCGCTACATCGAACTACTCTTCAACCGGCCGCAGAAGAAAAGTTAATGACGGCGATCGTCCGATGACCGTCCAACAAACCGGAGAGGTGCTGCAATGAATCAAGAGGGTGTCACAGTACTTGTCGGCACGACGAAGGGTGCCTTCACGATATCGGGCACAAGCGACCGGAAAGGATGGACCGTCAAAGGACCATTCTGTGATGGCTGGCCCATTAATCACGTCATCGGTGATCCTGCCACGGGCTTGGTGTGGGCCGGCGGGGGTGGCGACTGGCACGGCGCGGGCGTGTGGCGTTCGGAAGATTTGGGCGCAACCTGGACCATTGCAAAGCTTACAAAAGGACAGCTCGATGATTGGGCGGCCAACGATCCGCAACTCGCCGCAATGCTGAATTGGACTAACCAGCCGTTGCCGTTTGCAGATCAGTTCTCGCAAATCTGGTCGCTTTCCTACGCCCACGGCACGCTTTATGCCGGAACCAAGCCGGCAAGATTGCTGTCGAGCCGGGACGGCGGCAAAAATTGGGAAGAGGTGCAAGGTCTGCGAAACCATCCTTCCGCCGACAGTTGGACCCCCGGCGGCGCCGGGTTGGTCCTGCATACGATCTTGTTTGATTCAGCAAATGCCAAAAAGCTCTGGATCGGAATTTCGTCGGCCGGCGTATTTGCGACCGAGGACGGAGGCACGACCTGGGATCGGCGCAATCGTCTTTCGAACAAGGAGCCGACCACTGAACACGCCCACCCTGCTGCACCCCGCGACGGCGAAATTGGACATTGCGTTCACAACATGGTGCGAGCACCGGGCTCGGCTGACCTGCTTTATCAGCAAAATCATCATGGCGTCTGGCGTTCTGCCGATGGCGGGCGGAGCTGGGACGACATCACGCGCGGCCTTCCCTCCACTTTCGGATTTCCGATTTGCGTTCATCCACGAGATCCCGACACCATCTGGACTGTACCTTTGAACGGCGACACGGCAGGCCGTTTTCCGCCTGATGCCGCCGCGGCCGTCTGGCGTTCAAAAGACGGCGGCAAGTCCTGGCAGGCAATGCGTGATGGACTGCCACAGGAAGCCTGCTACTTCACCGTTCTTCGGCAAGCCATGGGGCGAGACGAGCGTGAGCCAGTGGGACTCTACTTCGGGACCAACAGCGGCTCCGTGTTTGCCAGTCTCGACGAGGGCGAGAGCTGGGGCGAGATCGCGCGACATCTCCCGACGATCTTGAGCATCGAAGCGCTCGATTGCGGATAGTCAAGCGAGCAATTCTATTCGCAACGAAATTGAACAAATGAATGAGTGGTTGGACTGTTGCTTGGCTGCGCACTGCACCGCTGTCGAGGCTATGGCCTTATGTTGGCCGGAGGCCGCGGGATATTCGCCGGAGGCCTCAACCCGCGCTCGTTGGATTCTCTCGGCACCGGATCGAAGGATTTCTTTTGACTTGCAGGCCCGGCGCCTGGGCTTTGTCGAACCCGCACCGAGGCCTTGCCAAATCCATTCAGATAGGCGGCAATTTTAGCAGCCGACTCACGGCTGGCCGTATAGTGCTCGCGCAGAAAGCTCTCCAGACCAAAAATCCCGGGCGATTGGGTGACACTCCGTGGCGACTTGTGACAAATTGCACAATCGCTTGCGTAAAGTTGGGCGCCGGTTTTGCCCTTGTCCAAATTCTCCTGCGCACCGATCGAGCTTGGGAGACAGAGCACCAAGCAAACAACGACAAACGGCACGCTTAAGATTCCAGGCTGCGTCATGAATTTTAACTGTGTCTTTCCCGCCTCTGCTTCTCAGCGGAGAGTGGCCTCTGTCTATTCTGCACCGACAGCTCACCGGCGATCGCAGGCAACGCTGTCGGCAGCTCGACCGCTACCGCCACCACGCAAAGCATAAGCTCCAGTTCCCTTTACCCGCGCCAGTCAGCATCAAACGTGTGTTTAGATCGTGGCAGCCTCAGAGATCAGGTCTCTCGAGCGCGCATCGGTTATCCGAGGAAGAGGAAAGAGAAGTCCGAGACTCGGAGAAAGAGCGACCCAAATCGCCTGTTAGCCCGCGGCAGTCTCTACGGAGACAGTAGCGCCGACAAAAAATCCGCTAACTAGCCGCAGTTTCGATCGCTCGCAGGAAATCTGGAGAGACATAGAACTGCGTGGTGGGCCCGGGAGGACTCGAACCTCCAACCAGACCGTTATGAGCGGTCGGCTCTAACCATTGAGCTACGGGCCCTGCATCGTCCTTCTATCAACGCCCGCGGGCGGTGCCAACGCCGGCAAGATCGCGCGGGTTCCGATGGCTAGGACTGGCATGCAATGGCCCGCGAAGCCGCATTCTTGCCGTGCCAACTTCAAGTCTCGGCCGCCGCGCAAACCGCGGCAGCAACCGCGCAGCGTTGCGCAGTCGATCGATCGCAAAACTCCGTTGCAGCCGTTCTGCTCCACCCGTGAAGCGATCACACTCGCAGTTTTTTTCGGCGCCAACACGGGCCGGGTTGTGGTGCGGAGCGCTGCGTATCCGTAAACGCCGCCAGCTCGAGGGACGAAGGGTCGGTGAGGCCGCAGGGATACACCAGACCGAAATCGGAATTTCTTCCTCCGAACAAAGGACGCGGCCCGATTCCAAATATGGCGAAGTGAGTCAACTGATTCGTGAACATGGCGAACCAATATGCACAGATTTTTACTGGCAACTGTGTCCATGGTGGCGTTGACAGGGGCTGCTTACGCCGACGATCCACCAAACGTCGGACAGCCTCTTGTCCTCGCGCCGGGAGCCGACTGGTCGGGCAATTCCGTTCGCATCGCCGACGGGTCGGAACAAAAAAGCGCAGCGGTTAGCGGCGCAGCGGCGCAAGCCAAGCCGGCCCGGCAGCGCAACCACGCCGCATTCCTGATCAATGAAGCCATTTCGCAGGCGGTGTTGACCAATCCGGGCGTCGGTGAGGCAGCAGCCAACCGTCGGGCAACGGAGACTGAACTATATCAGGTGCAAGGCTCTTATCTGCCGCAGGTGCGACTTGAATCCCGTTTCGGGCCGGAGAAATTCCGCCAAGTGGTCAGGCCAGAACCGCGCGGCAATGATACCTGGCGCGCCGGACAAGACGTCTCCGTCACCGTAAGACAGATCATTTTCAATGGCTTTGCTTCAATCCACGAGGTCTGGCGGCAGACGGCGCGGGTGAACTCCGCAGCGTTTCGCGTCCGCGAGCGTTCGGAGCTGATCGCACTGGATGCGGCAGAAGCCTATATCGACGTCGTCCGTTTTCTCCGGATCGTAGCGCTCGCCAATGAAAACGTCGCAAATCACGAAGCCATATATGAAAACGTAAAATCCCGCTTCAGCGGCGGCCGCACAGGCGAAGGCGACCTGCAGCAGGCACTCGAGCGGGTCGAGGCGGCAAAGGCGGCGCAGGCCGAATTCAGAAGGGGGCTTGATGACGCGCGGTCGAAGTATCGCAAGATTGTCGGTCTCGAGCCGATCAATCTTCGTTTTCCCGCCCCTCTTCCGGGACTTCCGCGCACGAAGGACATCGCGCTCAAAACCGCGCTCGATTACAATCCCACCTTGCTCGCTGCCGACTCCGACCGGGAGGCTGCGAAACAGGCATTCCACGCGACGGACGGGGCGTTCGTGCCAACTGTATCGCTTGAGGGTCGCGCATCGCGTGGCGTCGACTCCGATACCTTTATCGGCAGACGCGACGAGGTCTCCGGCAAGATTGTCATTTCGTGGGACATTTTCCGCGGGGGACAGGATCTCTGGCAGCGCGCGGAAATGGCCGAGCGTTACACGGAAGAGACAATGCGTCATGCACGCCTCCAGCGCGATGCACTCGAGGCAATCGACAGGGCCTGGGCAGCTCGGACGCTCACCGCCAGCCGCGTGGCGGCGCTGCAACGGCAGCTGGCTGCGGAAAAAAAGACCATCGCAATCTATCGCAGCGAATACGAGATCGGCCGCCGCTCGTTGATCGACCTGCTCAATGCCGAAAATCAATATTTCGACGCCGCCGTGTCCCTGACATCGGCGCGCGGGGTGATCGTCTTCGCAGATTATCAGTTGCTCGCGGCTATGGGCGCACTGCTCGATTATCTCAAGACCGCAAAGCCGGTTGACGCAGCTCCGCTCGACAGCATCGCATTGGTCCCAGCGAAGCTCCCGCCCTTCATCCTCCACCTGCCGCAGCTGGGCTCCGAACCCTTGGAGGTCGACGCCCCGGCAATCGTTCCGGAACAGCAGACGATGAATTTCGATCAGCGCTGGTCGGCTTCCTTTTCATCTTTGCAAGCAGCGAAGTCGCCGGTGGGGCTTGGCGTGCCGGCACTAAGCTCGGGCGCCACGCTCGCATTTGCGCCCGCTGCCGGCAACGGTCTGCAAAACGATCTGTCCGATATGTTCGAGCCGCGGGCGGTGCTGCTGCAAAGGTAATGCTTGAATTCCCGGCACGAGTTGAGGCCGCGGCGGCCGCCAATCCGGAGGCAGGTCCGACCGAATCGGATTCGCTCGCCGACGCATTGATTTTCCTGGCCACTTATCATGGCCGCGCGATCACGCGCGATGCGCTTCTGTCGGGTCTACCGCTGGAAGATGGTCGCCTCTCCGCCAGCTTGTTCGAACGCGCGGGGCGGCGGGCCGGCCTGGAGGTCGAGCCGAAAAACCGGGCGCTTGCCGACATTCCGGCATTCGTCTTGCCGGCGGTCCTGATTTTGCGAAATCGCTCCGCCTGCATTCTCAGCGAACTCGAAACGCAGACAGATGAATTCGTCGTCGTCGATCCGACCACCCGAAAACAGACCCGGATGGAATCCGCGACTCTGAAGGCAAGCTATTCGGGCTACGCGTTCTTTGTCCGGCCTGTGGCAGCTGCAAGCGCGAAGACGCCGGCGGCATCGGTTGTGCCACCGCCCCACTGGTTCTGGGGTGTCGTGCGCCGGTTCTGGTCAAGCTACGGCCACGTCGCACTCGCCGCATTCGTCGTGAACACGCTTGCGCTTGCGGCTCCGCTCTTCACGATGAACGTCTATGACCGCGTCGTTCCAAACGGCGCGATTCCATCGCTGGTGGCCTTGGCTGCCGGACTTGCGATCGCCATCGTGTTCGATTTTCTGCTTCGCACCGCGCGAGCGCGTATCATCGACGTCACCGGCAAAAAGCTCGACGTCATTCTTGCCTCCGAGATTTTCGAGCACGCCCTCTCGATCAAGATGGCGCAGCGACCGGCCTCGGTCGGCGTCCTGGCCAGCCAGATCCGCGATTTCGATTCGGTGAGGGAATTCTTCACCTCCGGGACCGTGGTCGCGGCAACCGATCTGCTTTTTGCCGTTTTGTTCATCATGGTTCTCTTCCTGGTCGCGGGGCCGCTGACCTGGATTCCGCTCATTATGCTCCCGGTCATGATCATTGTCGGAATCCTCCTGCAGCAACCACTCAACCGGGCAGTCCGACGGCTGGAATCGGAATCGAGCGCGCGGCATGGCGTACTCGTTGAATCGCTTTCCGCGGTCGAAACCATCCGCGCTGCGGGAGCCGAGGCACGCATGCAGCGCCAATGGGAAAAGTCGGTGGCCGCGGCCGCCCGATCCAGCGAAGATGTGCAGTTCTGGTCGACATTATCCCTGACCCTGGCAGGGACCGCGCAGCAGGTCACCTCTTTGCTGATGACCGCTGTCGGAGTGTTTTTCATTCTCGATGGCCAAATTTCGATGGGAGCGCTGATCGCCGCCAACATGCTCGCCGGCCGCGTGCTGGCCCCGATCTCCGGAATAGCATCGGTCATTACGCGCGCCACGCAGACCTTCCGTTCCCTGCGATCGATCGACAGGCTGATGTCGCTGGAGCGCGAACGGCCGCCCGGTCAGGTGTATCTCGCGAGGCAAATCGGACGAGGAGCGATCATTTTCGACGATGTGACGTTCAAATATCCGAATGCAAGTCTGAACGCTCTCGACAAGGTTTCCTTTGCTGTCGCACCAGGCGAGCGCATCGGCATCATCGGTCGGATCGGTTCCGGGAAGACGACCGTCGGCCGCATGCTCGCCGGGCTCTATCACCCCGACGAGGGCTGCATCCTCGTGGACGGCGTCGACCTGCGCCAATACGATCCGGCCGACCTGCGCCGCGGCATCGGTTTTGTCCTGCAGGACATCGACCTCGTCCATGGCCGGCTGCGCGACAATATCGCGCTCGGGTCCCCATTCGCGACCGATGAGCAAATCCTGCATGCTGCGAAGCTTGCAGGCGTTGAGCAGTTCGCCGCCGCACATCCGCTCGGCTACGATCTTGTCATCGCGGAGGGCGGGCGCAGCCTCTCCGGCGGACAAAAGCAGGCGATTGCCCTGGCTCGGGCACTGATCCGCAAGCCGCAGGTGCTGTTCCTGGACGAGCCTACGGCGCATTTCGACACGCGCAGCGAGACCGAATTCATCGACAGGCTGCGACGCCTCGCGCAAGGCGAAATGACAATCTTGGTGTCGACCCATCGCATGTCTCTGCTGTCGCTGATCGACCGGCTCCTCGTTTTCGAGCAAGGCCGGCTGATCCTGGACGGTCCGCGCGATCTGGTGATCGCCAGGCTCCAGAGCAGCGCCGGCCCAACCCTGCAGCCGCAGATTCGGCCGGAAGTCGATGCAGCAATCTGATCTTGCCTTTTTCAACGACGTTCGCGCCGCCGCTGAGTTGCGCACCCCGCGCGGCTGGCGCGCCATCCTGGCGATGGTTCTCGCTTTGATGGCGACAGGCGTGGCCTGGGCGCATTTCGCGGTGCTCGACGAGGTCAAGCGCGGCAACGGGCGCGTGGTGCCTTCGCAGCAAATGCAGGTGCTGCAAAGCCTGGAAGGCGGCATCGTGCGGCAAATCCTCGTTGGCGAAGGTGACATCGTGAAGCAGGGCGAGATCTTAATGAAGATCGATGACACGCGGTTTTCCGCGGAGCTCGGCGAGGTCCGCGAGCGCCGCGCGGCCGTTGCTGCGCGGGTTGCGCGTCTCGAAGCAGAGGTGCAGGAACGTTATCGGCCGGAATTTGCCCCCGAACTTGTCGCGCTTGCGCCCGGGGCCGTCGAAACCGAGCGAAATGTCTTCGATGCGCGGCAGAAGAAATTATTGAAAGACATCGAGGTCCTCGAGCAGCAGCGCGTCCGGCTCAATGAGTCCCTGGAGCTGATCAACCGGCAGGTCGAGCTGACTCGCGGCCTGTTTGTCAAAAAAATCGTCCCCGAGATCGAGATGCTGAACCTCGACCAGAAGGCGGCGGAAACGAAGGGGCAGCTCGCCGAAGTGCAGTCGCGTATGGGGAATATCAGGGCGGCTTTCCGCTCGCAGGCGGAAGAAGACCTCGCAAAATCGCGCGGCGATCTTGCGGTGCTCGACCAGACCATCAAGTCGGCGCGGGATCGCGTACGGCGGGCCGAGCTGCGCGCACCGGTCAACGGCATCGTCAACAAGTTGAATGTGACGACCGTCGGTGCAGTCGTTCAGCCGGGCGGGAATCTGATGGACATCGTTCCGCTCGACGATACGCTGCTGGTCGAGGGCCGCATCCGCCCGCAGGACATCGCCTTCATCCATCCTGAGCAAGCGGCGGTCGTGAAGCTGACGGCCTATGATTCGTCCATATTCGGATCGCTCGAAGGCAAGGTCGAGCGCATCAGCGCCGACACGATCGTCGACGAACGTTCGGCGCGTGGTGAACGAGGCGAAACCTTTTATCGGGTCATGATTCGCACCAACAAGAACCACCTCGGCAGCGATGATCACCCTCTCCCGATCATTCCCGGCATGCTGGCGACAGTGGAGATCCTGACCGGAAAAAAAACGGTGCTGGACTATATGCTCAAGCCTGCGCGCCTGCTGCGCGACGAGGCGTTGCGCGAGCGGTGAAAGCTTTCGCGGCCGCTGACTCGAAGCGAACGACAACAGTTCCAGTATTTGCGCTGGATTCCCGCCTGTGCGCGGGAATGAGCGGATGAGAATTGGTGCCGCCTCCCAGTCATGCGAGCTTGTCCCGCGCATCGCGCTTAGGAGAGCACAGTGTGCCCCTAAGCGAGATCGCCGGAACAAGTCCGGCCATGACGGGCAGGGGCGGTGCCGAACACACCAATGCTACTGGATGAGGGACTCACCTTTGTCATGGCCGGGCTCGTCCTGCACAAGGCCGGGCATGACGGGGAGAGGCGGCGCAGCTCCCATCAGCTCATTTCCGCGCGGCCATGACGGGCAGAGGCGGTGCAGACTCTCAAACGCTCATCCCCGCGGAAAGCGGGGATCCAGAACTTGCAAGCGTAGCCGAAGTGAACGGCCGCAGTATTGGCGCTGGATTCCCGCATTGCGCGG
>DASTHI010000050.1:0-185180 GCA_035718275.1 Pseudolabrys sp.
CTGGTTTCCGAATGGAAGTCACAACCGACAGCCTTAACGCTTAAGGCGAAGCGCGGTGTTTCAGCAGCAGAAGAACTCCTAAAGGCCAACAAGAAATAAGGATTCTCTGCCTCTCGCTTTTAAGCCGATATGTGAATGGCCACGGCAGAGCGAAAACGCAGACTGCAACGGACCAAGTCTTTGCTGTCGGCAACACGTCGATACCGGGAATTTTTTTCGAAAAGGACGACAGCCGGATCCAGAAGTCCAAATAAAAGGCGGAATTCGCTCAAAATGTTTTCAACCTGTAGAGGCCGCGGTATCGAAGCGCGGTAGGTGGCCAAAGCGTCGTTTCGCCAGCGTCCACTGTTCGGCGCGAGACTGTCAAAGTCGGGCGACGCGGCACCCGAGGCCCCGCAAGAATTGACAGGCCGCCTAGGGCCAAAACTTGGTATTCACTTTTGCTTTGATGCTGGCGACTGGTTTGATGATGGCGACGGCTTCTTCAATCCAGCCAGTCGTGCCTTCACTGAGCCGCGTTTATCGGCGTATTCTTTGCCATCAATCGGGGCAACATGCGGTGGATCCTTGTCGAGATACGGTCGCGCGATCCCCAGTTCATTTTCGTGCGCGTCGATCCACTTCCACAGACTTTCAGTCGACGTCCATCTCTCCGCACGTGTCGCGCCCTTGAGACTGACGAGATCGGCTGCAAGCCCATGACCATAGCCGCCGCGGCGGCTGCCGCCATGGTACGAGCTGTCCGGCGCAGCCTTGTTGCCGCTTGCGAGCTCTTGCCGATAATTATCGCGGAATCCGCTCGTTATGCCGGGGGAAAGCCCGGCGTCCTCCATCGCGCGTAGTGCTTTATACAGCTTCCGCTTGAAGCCCCGATCCATGCCTCCGATTACGTAGTCCTTCACCGACATGCTGACTTTCTGGGCGGCTTTCGGATCTTTCCACCCGAAGTCCTCGGTGACGTATTTCGTCCGAGTTTGGACGACAGTTCGCATCTTGCCCTTCTTCTTGACTTTGACCTTGATCCGCTCCTCCACCTTGACGGTGTCAACTTTCGGCGTTTGCTCGTACAGCGACCAAAGGTATTGGTCGATGCAGACCTCCGACTCGAGGCACGCATCATCGGGAGGTTGTGATTTTATGTCCGCCTGGGCCGCATTCTCCAGCGGATCAGTTGCATTGACTGCCGGCACGGCCAACGCGACGAGTCGCGGCATCAATCGAAGGTCGAGCAGAGCGGTGCTGCTGCTCTCGTGGTCGGCAACTTCGACCGAGCAAGTCGCTCCCTCCGTTTCGTTTCGAAGCGCGTCAGGCGGGCTAAACAAATTCTCTCGCTGTGTGGCACGTTGCATCGGACGCGGGTCGGGCCGACTCACACTGCCGCTTGCCAGATCGGAGACATCGCGCTCGCTCGGCGCAGTTGCTCGTGGTGCGCCGACGTGCTCGGCGCTGGCGGCCGCAGATGTTGTCGGAGTCCCTTCGATCGACGCTCGGGTGCGCGCGACGATAGGTGGATCGAGATCTGCGAATCCAGCATCGACCCAACTGGTGATAGCGATCGTTCCGCACAACGTCGCGAATAAAGCAAATCGGTGCGAGATCTTCACCCGTCCTCCGCCCCAAGGCTGCAAACCAACCTACAAAAATATGCCGAAATATCAAGCAAACCCGCGTGCGACGGCATGATCTCGGCCGCGATAGACAGCGACCAAGGTATGTCGGCACCGAAAATTCTTGAGTTTATTAACGAACGTTCATCAACGCCGATGTAAACGGTGAGCTGCACCAGCATATAATCAATTGTGCGCCGCACTCCACGTTGCGCCGGACCAATCTTCGCTTTTGGGTGGTAGGCTCGACCGGTCGCCGCAAACCGACCTCATTCAGCAAGGCCGACAAGTTCCAGTTCTTAGGGATCAACAAAAAGTAAAAACCGGCGATGCGCGAATTGCTATACTTCGTCACAGCAAGTCGTATGCGTAAATGGTAATCGATCCCTGCAGTGCACATCCCCCACATGATAATCAGTTGCGAATGCCCTGAGCGTAGCAAGTCGGCATTTCGTCCTCGGCGCATCAAGCCTCCATGCATTTATGCAATCTTAGCGGTCGTACTTGCGTTTTTCGTGGTTTCGGCAGGCACCGCACACGCCCAATTTCTGTTTTGGCCAAAATATCGATCGTGGTCGAATTTTCAGTCCCCGTCCAAGCACCAGCGTCACCGCACCAAATCTGAATCAGCAAAAAAGACTTCGTCCAATATTGCTCCAAAAGGACCGCTCCAGGTCGTCATCTCGATCAAAGACCAGCGAATTTCGGTTTATGAGAATGGCGGGCTGATGGCCCGCTCTTCAGTATCGACAGGGGTTCGCAACCATCCGACCCCATTGGGCATATTCAGCGTCATCAGCAAGCAACGGTGGCACCGTTCAAATATTTATAGCGATGCTCCTATGCCCTACATGCAGCGCATCACTTGGTCAGGAATTGCACTGCACGCAGGGGTTTTGCCGGGATATCCGGCGTCACACGGCTGCATTCGCATGACCAATGATTTTGCTATTCGACTCTGGAAACTCACAAAGCGCGGCACGCGTGTTATCATTGTGAGAGACGACGTGCGGCCAGTCGAAATATCCAATCCCCGCTTTTTTGCATCAACACTAAAAGAACCGTCCCAGTCGCAGATATCTCAAGTTGGGGCGATCGCCAGCAACGGGATACTCGCAGCGGCGAAAGATCTGCCGTTAACATCCAGTGGCGAGGTGCAAGACCCTAGCAGTCCTGCGCGCTCGACGAATGGCGAAGTCACCCCGAAAAAGAACAGGCCAATCTCTGTGTTCGTGAGCCGCAAATTGGGTAAGCTCTTCGTGCGACAGGGCTTCAAGCCATTATTCGACGTACCGATTACGATCGAAAATCCATCGGAGCCACTGGGAACGCACGTCCTCACCGCAATGGGTTTTCAGGACGAAAGCGCGGCTCTTCGCTGGACGGTGATCTCGATACCCGAAGAATCCGGTGGCGGACCCAAGCGACTAGCAAAATCAACTAAAAGGGCCCCGAACACGACCGCACTGCCATCCAGCGACAAAGCGAACGCTGCGCTCAACCGCATCGAAATTCCGCAGGATGTGGCGAACCGTATCGCTGAATTGCTCACGCCGGGCTCTTCATTCATCGTATCCGATCACGGGATCAGCGATGAAACGGGGTCCGACACGGATTTCATCGTGGTCACGCACTGAGCTGATGCTCGCACCGCTGGCGCAGGAAAAAGCCGGCTCGCCGGGAACGGTCCCAGCTAAAACTGCCCTAACGTTTTCGATTGGGAGACACAAAAGGATTTGTGTCGACAGCTTTGCGTCTCACGAAGGGATTTGCTTCTGAATGTTCTGCATTATTGAAGCACCCTTCCAGTCGTTGAAACGCTGCCGAGCTGCCATTGAGCGGTACATGCAGTGTGTCTGCCTCAGCACGCACTTCAAGACTGCGAACGGAGCGAAGCTTTGAATTGAGCCGAGGATCGTCAAGCGCAATGCTCACACTTTTTGCTTCGGCGAGAGCCTTCGCGTTCACAGATCGCGAACCTGCGGACAGACGAACGGGATACGTCTTGCCTCGATCGAGCTTCCATTTCGGCGACTCGAGTATGAGCGTCAAGCCGTTCTGTGTCCGCGCGAAAGTTATTGCAAGCTCGCCTTCCGAACGGCTCATGGTGCAACGTTCGAACTTGTTGGCCTTATTGCTGGTTGCGATTGCGATTGCCCAAGGACCGACAGTAATAGTGTGGTCCTTGTCCTTGCGGCGCTGACCCACGGTTTCCGACGAGGCATTAGCCGGCGGAACATTGCCGCTTGCGATTCGAACCACACGGGGTGGTTCGCGTACATCCCATTCGCAAAGGCGATGGCCACGCGCGCGCTCAAGGTTGTCGAGATGAATGTGGTTCTCGTGATGGCGGTCAGCGCCAGGCCCGAGCACTGTCGTAAAGCGGTGACATACGGAATCCCGTAAATCTTCGCGAATCGACTTCTCCACGGTCACATCGGTGAGTTCGCTCCGGCGGCCGTGAGTGAGGACCAGGGCCCGCACGTCGATGGCGTTACCCTTGCCATGTTCACTCAGTTTGGCATCCGGGAGGCCATTGCGGCCGCGGCATTCGTATGAGCCATAGGTTTCAATAGCATGAAGCCTGGTGTCCACCCTGTCGATTCGTGGCGAGGCCTCACCGCGAATCCAGGCCGCGAAAGATTCCGCCATTGGACAACGCAGGATCGCCGCAGGCCTCACCTCGATGTGGCGGTGGTCGGGAAGCAGCACCGAATCGAGTTGCACCATGTCGCGACCGCCGCAATTTCCAGGGCCGATGAGTCTGGGCAACAGTTCAATGACGGCTATTGAGGCAAGGCGCTGGTCGCAATCACTCGGTGAGCTGGTCACGTCGGCGGAGTTGAAGTCGGGACCAGCCGCTTCAACAAAAGAATGAGGCTCGGGCCACTCGGGTGGGCGTGGCCGCGGTAGGGGTATGTCCTTGGTGATGGCACTGGTGCCACGTGCTTCAGGTAATTCTGGAATCGCAGGACGATCGCCAGTCGGTCTCGTCCTTCGCCGTTGACTTGGATCTCCATGTGGCCGGTGCCGCCTTGGTTGCTGTCCCTTCCAGTTGCTCGGACCAAACCAGTCTTGAAAAAACCTGTCGGACTGAGAACGTGCCCGCGCGGACAAAAAAAGATTGTGAGAAGGCTGCGCCTCGGATGCGGTTGGCACGATGATTTCCGCCAACACTGCGCCCGCGCAGCCGGCGAGAAGGGTCGCTGCCACGAATAAACGATTTACAGATCGACCCGCACCAGACAAAAGCCACCTCGCAGTGGTATCGCCATCCGTTCACGTGTCGGATTGCCTTCGTGCCGGCCCATTTCCGGCGATCGCCGGGCTGGGACAAACGCTCGAGCTTCTCCTCTGGCTTCAATTCTTGATCTGGCTGCCCCCAAGACAGTTGCCTCTGTTCGCTCCCTTGCAATTCGAATATCGGGGTCAAAGTTCCATTCTCTGCACTGCCTGCCGACCAAAATGGATGCACTCAGGTAGAGCGCGTTTTTTTGTTCGCAGATAAAACGGCGGCATGCGGTATCAAGTTGCCCCCAGCCGATATCTCATCGCGCTTATTCTGGCCTTCCGGGTCTCTAAGCCGACAACAATTCAAGGGGGAGGGGATGCGCAGGACGCTGGTCTTTGTCGCAATCGCATTGATGCTTGGTGGGTGTGCTGGCAGCGGTCGCGTCGATGACCGCGTTGCGGGCGGCGCATTAATCGGCGGCGGCACGGGCGCGCTCATTGGCGGTTTGGCTGGCCGCTCAGCCGGAGCTGCGCTTGCAGGAGGGCTTGTTGGTGCCGCAGCCGGCGCGATCATCGCCGACGCTACGCGGCCCGGCTGGTGTTACTATCGGCGACATCATCGGCGCCACTACGTGCGCTGCTGATCCACAGATTCGACCGGGAACGCCATCGGCGGACAACGATCCGCTTGCGGCGCCACAGCCGGTCACTGCCAAACTAGGGTGCGTTGGAATTTGCGCCTACCGGCGACCTTTTTGATAGGTGCCGATGAGCTCGGCACTGCCAAGTACATGGCCTGCCATCGCGCGTTCAATCTGCGATTTCGTCGCGTTTTGTAGATCGAGCGTGATATCCAGTGCGTAGAGATGATGGAAGTAGCGGTGGCGGCCGATGGGCGGACACGGGCCTCCATAGCCCTTCCTTTTGAAATCGTTCGCCCCAAGCGAGACTCCGCGGGGCAGGCCTGCCTTTCCTGCGTTCTCGGGCAAACTCTCGACATCCGGTGGTATGTTGTAGACGACCCAATGCACCCAAACCATTTTCGGTGCTTTCGGATCGGGCGCGTCAGGGTCGGCGATCATCAGGACAAGACTTTTGGTGCCGCGGGGCACGTCCTTCCATGCAAGTGGCGGCGAGATGTTCTCGCCCTCGCAGGTATACTTCGACGGAATAGGCTCGTTCTGTCGGAAAGCCGGTGAAGTGAGCGTCAGTGCCGCGGCGGCATTTGGCGAAACGGTCAGCAGCGCTGTTGCAAAGAGGATGAGCCCGGACGTTCGATACGGAGATATGTGCTTCATTTCGCTGTCCCACGATCGCTGCGGCCGCCCGCCGTGGCCGCTGTCATCTCAGCTTAGGTCAGAAGATTTGGCGTAGTCTCGGGCTACTGCTGCATTCGCCTCCCGGATGGCGCGTCCCTCGTCTCCGGTTTGTGCCAGCACCGCATTGGCGATCTCTGCCCACATGCGTTGACGTTTAGGGCTGTCAGCCTTCTTGGTGTGGCGTTCGGCGTCGTCCGCAGTCCACGGCATCAAGCGATCTCCATAGAGCTCATCGAAAGCGAGGTGATCTTTGACGAAGCAAGCGCGTTCACAGTCGCACGATATCCGCTTTGCTTGAGCTGTTCGATCGAGAGCCTCGAAAAATCGTAGTCCTTTGACAACGGCTCGTCCTCCGCCATCTCGCGGACGATACGGGTGATCATTGTTGGCGCAATGTCGCCCATCAATTGAATATAGGGAGGCCTTTGCGTGATTTGCGTTCGTTTTTCCGGAGGCACATCGACGAGGATGTCTTCAACCAGCCGCCGGAAGTCATGCAACAGATTGCGGGTGCGGACATCATTTCGGATGCGTTCCGAATAGACGATTTCATCTCGCCGAAACATGACTTCCACAATGTTCGCCGGAAGTTGTTTTCTGCCTGGGAAGAGGTCGACGATGAATATCCGCTTTCCAGCTGCCCCGCATCGCTCGATCACATCCTCCAACGGCGAGTTGCTCACGATTCCGCCATCCCAATAGTGCTTGCCGCCGATCGTTGTCCATGGAAATCCAGGCGGAAGACTGCCGCTGGCCAGAATGTGATCGGACGTGAGGTCGTCGACGTAGCTGTCAAAGATCTCGAGCTGCGCCGTCTCCACATTCACGGCGCTGACGATCAGCCGGATCGGGCTTGATTTCAATCTGCTGAAATCCGTGTATTTCGCGAGCAAGTCGCGGACAGGCGAAGGGTCGTAAAAGCTCGTCCAGTTGAACGGAAGTTGATTGAGGCTCCAGAGCGGATTGAACCACTTGGGGTGAAAGAAGTTCGGCGATCCAAAAACCAGGCTCGTCCACGATGAAAGGATGCGCCGCGAGGCCTCATCCGGAATTTCAGGCGTTACGATCGCAAGGTCGTGCCAGAACGATTCGAGCGCCGCGGAGGGATGTTTCGGGTTCCCGGCGATGACCGCCGCATTGAAAGCGCCGATCGATACCCCGGCCACGATATCGGGATAGGTGCCTCCGTCCTCGAGCGCTTTGACGACGCCGCATTCGAAAGCACCGAGCGCGCCGCCACCCTGCAAGACAAGGATGTTCTGGGTCGGGATCTGCTCGAGAGGAAATTGCGGATCGCTCAGCTTGTTGATGATGGCTTGCAGATTGACCCGATGGCGGATCAAACCCTCAACCGCCTTGGTCTCGTGCGCCGGTCGGCCCAGCGAGAAGAGGGCGCGAGGCACCTCTTCTTTGAGATAAAACAGAGCAAATGATCGATCGTTGAGCGAACCGCGCGCGATTTTTTGGTCGCCAATTTCTGGGTAGCCGATAAAATCAAAAGTGATGTCGAACACATCGCAGAAGAAATAGGAGACTTCGTCATAGGGCATGCGCTGGCCGAGCATGTTCCTGGCGGCCAACCGTCCCTGCTTGATGGCATTGTCCCAGTGCTCGATGCGACGGCGAATGTTAAAAACGGGATCGAAGAAGCTCGCTACGTCTCCGGCAGCGAAGATGTCCGGCAAGTTTGTTTGGAGATATCTGTCAACCACGACGCCGTCGTCAATTTCAATGCCGCTTCCGCGCAGGAATTCGACCTCAGGCGCCACGCCGGCCGCCACCAATGCCATTTCGCACGGTAGGGTCTTTCCGGATCGCGTTCTGACGGCTTCGACTTTCGTTTCGCCAGAAAATCCGGTCACCTCATCGCCAAGGACAATATCGACTCCGTGTTCGCGATAGGTGCGATCGAAGAAATCCGAGATGGATTGCGATTCCAGCTTGTCGAGCAGGATCTCCTCCATCGCAACGAGGGTGACATGTATCCCGTTTGCGCTGAGTGATGCGGCAAGTTCGATGGCGAGAAAACTTCCCCCAACCACCACAACACGGCTGGCATGTTCGGCGGCACGTTTGATATCGCGAGCATCAGCGAGTGTGCGTAAATAATACAGTCCGGCCAGTGTTGAGCCAGGAATCGTCAAGCGAACGGGTGTCGCGCCGGTGGCAATCAATAGTTTTCGATAACCAATCTCGACCGCTCGATCGGTTCGCACAATCCGCTGATCGGCATCCACTTCTGTTGCGCGCGCACCCAGGATGAGGTCGATCGCCTGCTCGCGATAGAAGGACTCATTGAAGATCGGTAATTGCTCTTCCGACTGCGTTCCGAGCAAGAACTGGGTCGAGAGGGGCGGACGCTGATATGGGAGCCACGGCTCCGCCGATAAAATAGCAATTGTGCCGTCGGCTCCTTCCAACCTCAGCGTTTCGGCAGCGGTCGCTGCGGCAAGCCCACCCCCGACAAGCAGAAAGTCTATTGGTCCTGTCATGACGTGCTGGCTCCGGCGCGTGTGTAAACTATTTAGATGATTGCGCTTGGAAAAAGTTTCGGGTTGTCGCTGGCTGGTACCGAGGTCGTGAGAAGCGGTGTTCAATTCTTCTCGAGGCGGATTGAACCGGGCTCCGGCGGGGATCCAGTTCTTTGCCGCTCAAGCAAGTTTCCCAAAAATTGAACCGATGCCGGCGGTAAGCGCCATTGCAAATGCGCCCCAGAAAGTCACGCGAAGAGCCGGTCTGAAGGGGTGGGCACCGCCAGCCTTTGCGCCAACCGTTCCAAGGAGAGCCAAGAAAATTAACGACCCTCCCGCCACAACCGCCAAAAGCCAATTGGCCGGGGTAGCTGCAACGAGCACGAGCGGCGCGGCGGCTCCGATGGAAAATGTTGCAGCCGACGCAAGTGCAGCCTGAATCGGTCTCGCCCTGGTGATCTCGGATATCCCGAGTTCCTCTCTGGCGTGGACCGCAAGGGCGTTTTTTGCCATCAGCTGTTTTGCAACCTCACGCGCGAGCTTTGGTTCGAGCCCGCGCGTTTCATAAATTTGGGCCAATTCGTCTTCTTCAAACTCAGGCTGCTCTCGGAGTTCGCGCGTTTCTTTCGCCAAATCCGCACGCTCGGTATCGGACTGCGAACTTACCGATACGTATTCGCCAGCTGCCATTGACATCGCGCCAGCGACCAAGCCGGCCACACCGGTCAGCAATACGTCGGTTTTTGCGACTGATGCTGCGGCCACTCCCAAGACCAGGCTAGCGGTTGAGATGATGCCATCATTTGCGCCCAGGACAGCCGCTCGTAACCAGCCAATGCGATGAACAAGATGAGTTTCACTGTGTAGACGGCCCATCAGGCTTTCTCGCCAAGAAAACTACCCATGCTGGCACCAATCTATGTTCGAGCCAGCGCAATTGCCGAACGGATGTGATAGATTTCTCCAATGGTTATGTTGCCTTAGCTTGGAAGTGTGCGGTTCCCTCTCGTACGAAGGACTTGCTCCAAATTGTCCGTGGTCCGCACTGAGTGAGAATGATCTGTGCGGCCCTGGATCAGTTTACGGTATCGTAGAATGTGGACTGAGGGTCTCCCTGAAACAGCGCCTGAGCGCGTTGTCGCAGCTCGGCTTGTGTGGGGCTTGTGTGGGGCTTGTGTGCATGGCCATGAATGTCTCCCGACTTTCATGTTCCACGATCGCGACGTAATTTCTTCCATCTTGCGGCTGCAGCAGAACCCGACGAATAAATCCGGGATGCTGAGCGTAAGCTCGGTTTGAGTCCTCAAACCACTGGCGGAATTCCGTGTCCTTTCCATCTTTGATCATCGGAAAGCGGACGATATTGACAAACACGAGTCATCATCCAAAATTTTCTTTTGTCCGAGGTTGGGGAGCGCCGCTTTTAAATATCGACCAATCAGCAAGGCAGTCGGGTAGGATACCTGCTCCTCAGCTAATGCATGCACCATTAGCCTTTCCGCAAAGCGCGCGTGCTCCATCTTGTTTTCCGCCTTTGCAGCGTCGACCAGGCCCTTCAGAGCTGCGAGTATCTCCTTGTGCTCGTCGAGCATATGCGGCAGTTCGGCCTCCAGTTTGTCCGTCAATTCGAGCACGTCGGCCATGCCAGGTTCGAGTGTGCCTTTGGCCAATGCAGTCAGCAGGCCAAGGGGCGGCAAAGCATATTCCTCTTCCTTGACGAAGTGACTATGCAGCACTCTTGCGACCGCTTTTGCGGCCTCGGCTGTTTGACCGCCTGCCTTGGTCGCTTTGACAAGATCAGCATGCAGTTCATCATGCTCGATCTTCATTGGCTTCGGAATTTCGAACTTCATCACATCCTCCTTTGATGGAGGCTCACACTTTCGGGCTGGTGTGGCGATTACGCGTACAAGAAGCAGCTATCTGCTCTTTTTGCCGAGTTTGGCTTGTACAAGCTCTCCCGTCATGGGGTTGTAGTACGCTTCCACTTCACCACCGCTGGCCTTCTCGGTGATGTACACCTTGTGGCATCCATCATCAATTCGGGCGCGACGAACCACGTAGCCGAGCGCCTCGACCTTCGCCTTCAGTGTTTCGATAGACATCCATTTGTCGCGAGGAACTGTCGGGCATTTGTCGCCAGGTGCAATGCCTTGTGCCATGGCTTGAAAGGCGCCAGCCAGGATGACGACAATTACCGCGGTACAAAGTTTGCGCATGTTCTCAGACTCCTTTTTTTCAAAAAAAGCATAAGTTGCGAAGAATTGTGTGACCTTGATTTGAATCAACGCGTTTGCCCCTAACGCACGATTGAGTAGATCAGGTCACATGAGGGTCCGAGTATGCGGCTACGTAATTCGGCTGAGGGGTACGGTGCGGCTTCGCAGATGATGCATTGGATGACAGTAGCGCTGGTGATTCTTGCTTGGTTCCTTGGTCAATTCGACGACATCTTTCCGAAAGGGGCAGCGCGGGCAGCGAGCTTGTTCGTACACATTTCGGCGGGACTTGCAGTGCTCGGTATTCTTGTGCTGCGGGTGTTTTGGCGCCTTGTCGATCCGCCGCCACCAACTGAAAAAACGGTCTTAGGCCCTTGGCTCGATCGCGCCGGACGGCTCGCTCACTACGCCTTGTATGTATTGCTTGTCGCCGTTCCAATTTCCGGGATCATATTGCAATTCGCGCGGGGTGATCCTCTCCCGCTGTTCGGTATCGCCGAGATAGCTTCGCCGTGGACTCGCGACCGTGCGTTCGCTCGCTCAATCAAAGAAGTCCATGAAATGACGTCGAACGCGCTGGTGATCCTTGCCGGGTTTCATGCCGCTGCTGCGCTTGTTCACCATTGGGTGCTGCACGACCGAACACTTGTGCGGATGCTTCCTCGCTTTCGCAGGTCATAACTAGAAGTGGTCTGCAATGCTGCACAACTGGCTGCTGTCCGGAACTACTGGTTGCGGTCTGGAACTCAACAATGCGATGCCGATTAAACCGGTAGTTCGCAAAATGGAAAAACATGAAAGGTGTCACATGCGTCGCATCACTTTTTTGATAGCGGGTATCTCGATTGCTGCAATCTCGTTTGGCGGTCTGGCTCGCGAGGCGGTCGCACAATCACAACAAGGAGCTCAAAGCGGCCAAACCCAACAAGTCCAGCCAGAAGGCGACATGATGAGCGGAGGAATGATGGGCAGGGGCATGATGGGTGGCGGATTGATGGGAAGGGGCATGATGGGTGGCGGCATGATGGGTAGGCACGATCACGGCGCGATCGGCCATGGAATAATGATGCGGATGATGTTCAGCCTGATGGATGCCGACGGGGACGGCTCAATCTCCTTGCAGGAGTTTCAATCCGCGCACGAGCGCATCTTTAAAGGGATGGATCAAAACAAAGATGGCCGGCTCACCATGGAAGAAATGCGGTCTTTCATGGGGGATAAGCGCGATCGGTAAATGTGCGCTTCTCTAGTGTTGTCAGGACGTGCAATCGGCTAGCAAAATTCGATCGCCGTGCTGGCGATTTCGGACGACGTATTCCCACGTCCTTGCCATCTCCAGGCTCTTACCGTTCGGCGGCGAACTCGGCGACTACCTTGTCCGTGCAGCGATCGATGCCCTTCAGGCGCCCGCCGTCTCTTACGGCAAAGGCGCGATCGTGGGCACGGCGGGCGACATCGAGCACGCAGCAGCAATCATTCATCCCAAGATGGGAAAGCCGATGCGCGACGCAATCGGCGGCGGGCAGGCCATCATTCCGTCCAACGTCAAAGTGGCAGCAGCTGGTGCTTCGATTGACGTTCCGCTGGGGCACAAGGATGACGTCTGGTCCTTCGACGAGATCGATACCGTGACGGTCAGCATTCCGAGCGCGCCACGTCCCGAGGAAATTGTGGTGATCGTTGCGCTGGCGAGTGGCGGCCGCCCGCGACCCCGCGTCGCCAAATCCGATGCTGTTCCCCCGGCGCGTTTGACAGGTGCCGAGTTAGGGAGATGACGCAGTGCTGGATGGGCTCTTCTGCCGCGGCCCCGCTATTCGCAATTGCAATCGGGTGTGACTAGCGCTCTTCGCCGTAGTTCTCGCGGTCACCGATGCAGGTGGCGTAGCCGGCCATGAAGGTGACGGCCATCAGCGCTGCGAGCACAAGGCCAACCGCAACCCACCACATGATTTTTCCCCTTGGCCGACCGTCAAGAGACCTAGTGACATAGTACTAGTACTTGAAATCGCCCGCGGGCGCAAAGCGGCTTCCGGTCGCGGCCGGCCGCCTGCCGACGCGCGCTCCCGACGCAAAAAGGGCCACCGCGGGGGTGGCCCTTTTCGACAGTATGAATGCTGCTCAGTAGGGGTAGTAGCCGTCAGCCACGCACACGTTCACCCAGCCCCAGTCAGGCCGCCACTGAACGCAGTCGTCATAGCCGTAGTACCCGTAGTCGTAATAGGGAACCGAGGCGGCAAGCGCGAGGCCTGCGCCGACGCCCCACCACGGCCAGAAGCCACCACGGTGGCCGCCCCACCAGGCGGCTCGATGTCCACGCCACCAGTTGTTGCCGCGCCAGCCGCCGCGCCAGTTGCCCTGCCAGCGTCCGGGACCTGCCGCGAAACCGGCGGTCCGGAAGCTGCGGTTACCGAAGGTGGCCGCACGGGAACGAAACGCGGCGCGGTTCCCGAAGGTCGCCGCGCGGGTGCCGACAAAGCCCCGGTTGCCAAAAGTGGCCCCCCGGGTGCCGACAAAGCCCCGGTTGCCGAAAGTGGCCGCACGCGAGCCGGCAAAGCCCATGCGTCCGGGAGCGCCCATCGAGCGAGCGCCGCCCATTGCGCCGACTCGGGCACCGCCAAAGCCGCCACCGCCCATGCGCGCACCGCCAAAGCCGCCGCCGCCGGCAGCTCGCATACCGCCGCCTCCACCGAACCCGCCTCTAGGAGCAGCGTCAACCGAACTGGAAAACGCGGCTGCTGCCAGAACGAGTGCGGCGCATACAGAAAGTGATTTCAACATGACCGTACTCCAAGCTGTGAACTAATGTCCGTAACGCACCGCGCGGGGCCTTGGATCCCGGAGCAATGTCACAAGATGGAAGAAACACTCGCACGCTGACGGCGGACGGAAGTTCCCCGCCGGGAGCAGTGGCGCGGCCGCCCCGGCACGCGCCCCGGGGTACCCCGCTACGGCAATGAAGGAATTCAGCACCCGCCGGGCGGTCTTTAACCGGTTCTCAACACCCTTGGGTCCGAATCCGCTGGGCAAGGAGCGAGGGGTTGGTGTTCAGCGTCGAGTCGATGATGTTTTTCGCGACGGGTTTTCTCGTCGCGGCCCTCAGCGTTCTTGTCGTCGCGCCGCTGATTCACGCCCGCGCCGTGCGTCTGACCAGGCGCGATCTCGAAAGCACGATCCCGATTTCGGTGGAGGAAATTGCGGCCGCGAAGGACGCCCTGCGCGCCGAATTCGCCATGTCGACGCGGCGGTTCGAAACAACCATCGAGCAGCTCAGAACCAAGAACGGCGGCCAGCTCGTCGAACTCGGCAAGACGAGCAAAGCGCTCAGCCAAATCAAAACCGAGCTCGATCCATTGCGCGAGCGGCTGCTTGCCAGCGAGCGAGAGGTCGCGGCAAAGACGGAGGCGCTGCAGACCGCCGAGCGCGCTCTGTCGGAGAAGGATCTGCAGCTTTCCCGCCTTGCCGGCGATATCGAGCGATCGAAAGCGCAATCACAATCACAAAAAGTCGAGATCGTCGCGCTCAAGACCGAGGTCGAGGTCGTGAAGGCGCAGCTCGCGACCGCCACCAGCGAGTCCGACCAGCTGAGAAAGAGCCGCGACGCGGAACGCGACAAGCTTGCGGAAGCAACCGCGATGCTCGCCGAAGAGCTGGAGCGATCCAATTCTCAGAAGATCGAGATCGCCGCGCTCAACGCCGACGTGGAGGCGGTCAAAGCGCAGCTTGCGACCGCCATCAGGGAATCGGACGTGCTGCGGCAGAGTTGCGACGCCGAGCGCGAGAAGCTCGCGGAAGCGACCGCGATGCTCGCCGAAGAGCTGGAGCGATCCAATTCTCAGAAGATCGAGATCGTCGCACTCAATGCCGCGGTGGAGGCGGTCAAGGCACAGCTGGCGACCGCGATCAGGGAATCGGACATCCTGCGACAGAGTCGCGACGCCGAGCGCGAGAAGCTTGCGGAGGCGAGCCAAAAGTTCGCGGAAGAGCGCGCCAGGTTCGAAACCTTCCACCATCGCGTCTCCGAGCTGGTCGAGCAGCTCAAGGCGCAACACGCCGCATCCGAGCTCATGAACAGGCGCGCGCACACTCTCGAAAAGCGTCTGCTCGCGCAGGCGCAGGCGATGCGGGATCGCGAAAGCGAGCTGCAGCGTGTTCAAGACGAACTCGAAGCGGCGCGCAGCGAGAACAACGCCCAGGCACAAAGCCTCAGAATCGAGAACGCGAAATTGCAGGCTGCCTTGCAGCGCGCCAACGGCGAGCGGCTGCGTCTGTCCTACGAGCTGGACAAGACGGCGCGCGGTAGCAACACCGCGGCAAATGGCGGCCGGCCGGCTACTCTTTCCATCGTTTGAGGCTCTCTTGCAACACGTTCATCACCGCGATCGACGCGCTGTTCAGATCGGCATAACGGTCCATCTCGCGGCTCACGCGTTCGCGCTCGCTGCAGATGGTGTTGCGGACGTCTTCAAGTTTCGTGATCACGTGATCGATCTGCTCGACTGAGCTGCTGGTCAGGCGATGAATGACCGCATCAAGATTTTCCGCCGGCACTGTGGCGATATTTTCCGACGGCACAGTCGCGACGTCATTTTCCTCCGTCGGTGCAGTGGCGACATTTTCTGCCGACACACTGGCGACGTCGTTGTTCCCTTCCTGGCGGGACAGCGTTGCAAGATCCGCCGCAGCCGCATCGACCTCCGCGAGTTTCGTCTCGAGGCTCATGATGTGTCCTCCCAATTTGGCGACCGAGGAGCATCCGAATGCTTTCGAATCCGAATGCGCATTTGCACAAGGGAAAGCCAAGAACCATGGATCGTTCGGGGCGAAATTGTGAACTCTTCGCCGTATTCACATTCTTTCCCCGGAGCAGGGGAGGCGTCTTTCGAAATGTTCGACATGTCACGGCCCGCCATTCGGATGTTTGCGGTAACCGGGCACGACCATGGCATCACTCTGCGTCCGCTACCGCACGGCTGACGGCTGCCCGGAAGTGGGTTAGCCTCCCTGGCGCAACCGGTGAAAAATGCAAAACAAGGGGAGGGCGCCGATGACACTATGCGGATTCCGATTCACGACACTCGCGTTGGCTTCCGCGGCAGCCTGCGCGCTCGCCGCGCCGGCCGGAGCGCAACTGCTCAACCACAAGGATCTGAGCGCATCGATTGCGATTGCCATCGTGCAGGCGACGATCGATACCTGCAAAGCCAATGGTTACAAAGTGTCGGCCACGGTGGTCGGCCGCAACGGCGAGATCATCGCGCAGGCCCGCGGCGACGACACGGGGCCACATACGATCGAGAACAGCTTCCGCAAAGCCTATACCGCGCGAACATTCCGGTCGCCGTCTGGTGCTCTTGCCGAGCGCGTTAAGGCTGATCCGACGCTCGGGCTGATCCATCTCAACAATGTCATCGCGAATCGCGGGGCCCTGCCGATCAAAGTCGGCGAGGAGGTCATCGGAGCGGCCGGTGCATCGGGTGCGCCAGGCGGCGAAAAGGACGAGGCCTGCGTCAAGGCGGCGCTGGACAAGGTCGCGGACCAGCTACGGTGACGGGTGCTGCGGGAAGCGAGTTCGAAGAATTTCGGGGGAAACGAACGGTTTTATTGGACAGAAACGACAAATCGCAATGGATTTGCCCGATTTGTCAGCTTTGAAATGGACTGGGCCTTGAAAAAGGCGCAGGCTTTGCACCTGTCGGGCCAAGGGGCAATGCCGTGTCTGTTGCCATCAAGCCGCCGATCTGTCCGCACTGCCACGTTGCGGTTGAGTGGTTCAATTCCGTTCGTACCCCGCACACCACCGACACGCTCACGCATTTCTTTCGCTGTCCGCACTGCCATCTGGTGCAGGAGCTTTCAATGCGACAAACGGAGTCGAGCGCCTTGCCTTCGGACTTGCCGCAATCGAGCACTGCCAAGAACAAGACGGCTCATGATCACGATTAGTGTACCTCCCAATCGCGATTGGTGCACCTTCCGAGCGAGGTCCTGAAATGGCGCTGAGCAACCTGTCTTTCGCCGCCGTGTTCATCGCGGCGCTGCTGGGATGTCTAACCGTCCTTCTGATCGTCTGGTATCGACGCCCGAAAGAGGGCGGTTAAAGTACATGGCGAAAGCCCCGTCAGCTATTGCGAACACGCACGACAACCATATTTACAGTTCGATGATTGCAATACGGGCCCGGCACGGCTACATATCAGCATTCGCGATTGCGCCTGACCTTGTCACTTCGGCCCTACGGCCCTCCCCAAGACACGCAAAATCCCGGATACGAGAGCCCACGCAAAATGGTTTGCATGGGTAATGACGCCTTTGCGCGTTTCCAAAAAGGAGGCCTTTGATGGCCACAGGTACTGTTAAATTTTTCAATTCGCAAAAGGGTTTCGGCTTTATCGTTCAAGACAGTGGAGGCCCCGACGTGTTTGTTCACATTTCGGCGGTCGAGCGCGCTGGCATGCACAATCTCGTCGAAGGCCAGAAGCTTTCGTTCGATGTGCAAGCCGATCCGCGCAGCGGCAAGTCCGCTGCCGCAAACCTGCAATCGATCTGACGTTATTTCCGAAGAAGCGCCGGTGCGAAAGCGCTGGCGTTTCGAAACCAGGATAACAGCCATGCCGGCGTTCATGTCGGCGGTACAGCTCAGCTGCAGCGATGCACAGATATTCGATCGGCCAGCTTGTCTATTTCGAAGGGGCGTCCCAGTACAACGCTGCGCGCGGCCAATACAAGATCGTCAGCTTGGTGCCAATCGAGAAAGACAATAAGGTGATTTATCGAATCAAGAACCCGACCGAAGCATTCGAGCGTACAGCGGAAGAACACCAGCTGACGATTGCGGCTGCATAATCTTTTGCGGCGCCTCTCGGGTGTATGGTTACGATTCATTCGATCTTCTTATGTCGCTGCTCTCTAGATGAAGGAACAACAATTTGCGGATTTTGGTACGCGATAACAATATCGATCAGGCTCTCCGTGTTTTGAAAAAGAAAATGCAGCGTGAAGGCGTTTTTCGCGAAATGAAGCAGCGGCGCTCCTACGAAAAGCCTTCAGAGCGCAAAAACCGGGAAAAATCGGAGGCGATTCGCCGGGCGCGCAAGCTCGCGCGTAAAAAGGCGCAACGCGAGGGGCTCATCCCCGACACTCGCAAGAAGAAGTTGATGGACGCAAAGAAAGCCAGCCAAAGTCGGCCGTTGCCGTTCAACTGATGCCACGGCCATAACCACTTTATGACCGATCATCCCGATTTTTCCGTTATCGTGAAGAACGAAGGGGCCGCTCAGTGGGAATGGGAGATTTATCGTGCCGGCCGGAAGAGTCCGATCAAGCGTTCTGAGGTTTTCTTCAGTAATGAAGCTGAGGCCAATCGCGCCGGAAGAAAAGCGCTGACCTTGTTTCTGAGCAACTTCCAAAATGAAGCCCCCAGATGATGATTAATTGTCGGCTGACCACGCTGTTCGTCGTTGTCTTTGTCGGTTATTTCCTGCCGGCAGAAGCTCAACCCCTCAAGAAAGAACCCGACGAAAAGCAATTATCTTGTGGGCAGAAAGTGCTTGTCGATAACCACACTTGTCCAGAGGATCAGATTTTAGAAGTGACCGGCAGTTGTCTCCGAACCCCAGCGCCGATCGACTCAATGCGGACGCAGAAGGGAACCCAATATCATTGCGTCCGGCGCAAACGGGAATAGGGGGCCTTTAAAACTGTTATTTCGTCCTTGCCGGATGCTCAAGAAAGCCAGCTAGAAAAAAGATGCCTGCGCAACCCGACCGGGCTGCGCAAGCAGTACGCGGCACTGAGGTCTAGCGGTGGTGCTCCCGACGGTGCTCGCGGCGGTGCTCGCGTCGAAGCTCCCTGTGCAAGTGCCCACCATGCCAGCCGTGCCAACCGTAAGGTCCGCCCCAACCCAGTCCGCGGCGGAAGGCATAACCGCAGCGATACCATCCGGGCCCGTGCCAGCCGTTGTCGTACCAACAATAACGCGTTCCTCGCCAAACGTACTGCACGTCAATCAGATTGGTAGATGTACCAAGCAGTATATCATGTGGAGCAGCAACACCGGCCGCCCGACTATTTCCTGCAAAAAAACTCACGCCAGCAACCATCGCAGTAGCGGCGAGAATAACTGAAAGCTTGCGCATTCTTTTCTCCTTAGCTTGCACAATCACAATTGGACGCCCCTTCGCATGAATGGGTCCTGAACCAAAAGCGTTCGAAATATGGCTCGTGCCGATGACTGGCGGCAGCATCTTGGATTCATCGATACCGTTTTTGTCCTTGCCTGTGTGCTTGCGTCACCGAGAGCTGAGAGGCGGGGTTGGACGGTGCGCTGCAACGCGGGATCTTCTTGGCGCCATTGCTGATATCTGATTCGCCTGACAGCGGACCACGTCTTTGTCCGCAATCGTTGTCCCGAATCAGTTACTGATGATGGATGTTGCCGATCCGCTGGCTGATACCGATAATCGCTCTGCTCTTTATCGCGACGCTTCTGCCGCTCGGATTCAACGCGACGAGTATTTCGCAGAAAGAAAGAGCTTTGCCCGCCGGTCCGCTGGCGAACAAGCTGCAAGACCGACCCGAAATCACCGCCACCATTGCGAGCCGTGGTCTAACCGCACCGAAAGCCGAAATCCTGGCAGATCATGCAAATGAAAGTTCGCCCGCAATCTTCGGATCGTCGCTCAACGCATCCGGTTCGAAGGTCGGAGGCGCCTCTGGTATCACGCAGCCGCCCGATCAGAGCACAACTGGATCAGTGTCAGCGCAATCGGCAGCAACTGTTGCTTCGGTGAGCAAAACCTCCGTGCAGGCAAAGCGGAAAGCTCAAAAGCGTCGGCGCGCTACAGCCGCATGGACTGCAAATCGGCAATCATTTGATGCGTTCGGAAGCGCACAGTGGAAGCACAATGCCGGCGGTACAAACCGGCAGCCCATTAGGCAGGTGCCACCGCCGAATTTCACTCCCAATTGAAGATCTAAGTACCGCAACAGATGAGTTGTTGTGGTACTGAGTAGAGTCAGAATCGATGTATTTTTCGCAAACTCGTACTGCGTGGGGGAGTCCCCTCGAGTCAAAATGATGCTCGCCCTTTGGCTGTTGGTGGCCTGTATTCTCGTCAGTGCGATGTTTCGCTGAATTGCTACGGCTTTGAATTGCCAGGAAACTTTTTCAATTTTCAAAAGTTATTGTTGCGGCGTTCCAGGGGCGCATCGTGGCAACTATTCTGATCCTCGAAGATGACGAGCAGGTGCGTGTGCTCGCTGCATCCTTTCTCGAAGGGGAGGGCCACAACGCATTGACCGCGTCTACCGGAGATCAAGCTCTCGCGGTTCTAAAAAGTGAGCAGAAAATTGATGTGCTCTTTACGGACCTGAATGTACAGCAGGATCCGGAGGCCGGCTTGAAGCTGGCACGCAAAGCGGCTGCCCTGCGGCCTGGTCTTAAAGTTGTCTACACCTCTGGTCAGGGTATGACCGATGGTATGGCCGAACTTTTCGTAGACCATGCAGCGTTTTTGCCCAAGCCTTACACGACAGAGCAACTCGGTACGATGTTGCTTACGAAGTTCGGGTTCGGAGCCAGCGCGAAGCCGGATGGAGGCGGTGCAGTTCTGGAGCGAGGCTGGGATAAGCCTGGCAATCTGAATCGCTAATCACGATTTCGCTGCTGCCGATAGCAATCCAAACCCAAACAAATCGCACTTTCTGTGATTTTCGTCACACGGTTTCTGTGACCGGGGTCACATGCGTCAGCCGCGCACTATCCTAAATTTAGCTCAGCTCCGGGCAGGAGCTTTTTGCATCAGAGGAGCAAAGTCATGAGTGACATCACGCGCGAACAGACCGAAGACGACGTGCTGACCTACGATGTCTCGGACGAAGTCTTGGAGACGGCCGTGGGAAATATCGTTGCGGGCAGCTACACGCTCGGCAGCTGCACGGGACTGTCTGTTTGTCCAGGCTAGGCGCTGACACGAATAGCCTCAGCGTTCAAAAGTCCACTCGACCCTGAGCTTGTTCTAGACCCTGCAACAGCCGCGTGGCTGTGCAGGGTCATTGCCATGCGGCAGCCTTTTTGGAGTCGCGAAGTCAGACGGCTTTGGCGGCGCGTCCGATCAATTCGAACTGTTGGACAATTCAGATACAGGCAAGAGAGTAGATGCATCTGGAAGCGGATGACAAGCAGCGATCGGTTCGCACCGCGGTCGTTTTTGCGGTGCTAGCGAGCAGCGGGACCGTGCTGGTTGGCGCATGACGTTCAATAGAATCTGAGATCTTTCGAGCGCGCGGGTCCTGTTTAACTTAGAGTGCTAGGACCCGAAATGTCAGCCGTTTCTGAATACAGCTGCCGTGGCGATTGGGCTCAAACCTGCACGCGCCGCCGCCTCCGACGCCAGGAGAACAAGTAAATGCTGTAGGGAATGACGACCATCACAATGAACAAGAAAAAGTAAGGCAGCTGCAATGGTCGATCACTCTTTCTGAATTGTTCCGCAATTTCAATTAGCCAATATCCTTGCCATAGAACAAAAGCGATCCAGCCGAACAGCCTCCGAGTTTGCGGGCGGTCGGCAGCGTTCACGTTTGGGGCTGGCTGTGGCGGGACCGCCTGGCCGGACCGTTGCATCAGCCGCCTGCGATTTTCGATCAATTTTTCGCGCCGCTTGGCACGGATCGCATCCCTGATTGCCAGACGCCTCTCGCGCCGGTCATGCAACCGATTCTGCACGAGCTCCTTTGCCAGATACAGCATGCAGCCGATGGCCAGGATCCAGCCAAGGATTATCACAAGGTTCAGCATCGGGCGCCGTCCGCGGGTTCCGCCAAGGCAGGTTTATGGGTTACATCATAGCTTACCGCCATGAATAATGCATAAAATTCAGAACCAGTGTGAGCAGGGCCACAAAGCACGACGCCCACTTGTGCAACTCTTCAGTCTGGGAGGCAGCACAGGAGGCTCACATGTGCAGATCACTAAAGATCGCATTAGTCGTCACGGGACTTTTGCTGGGCCTACTCGCTTCGCAGAGCACCGCAGTTGTAAATACGCGAATCGCAACATCGCCAGGCAACACGGCCATCGTACACGGGTTGCATGTGGCCCTGCCTGGCAACATGAAAAACTTTCCGCCCGAGAGGGTGCCTCTTCCCTGATGAATGGAGAAGCAGGTTATCCCCGTGGGGGCTGAGAGACGACGGCTTCATTGCGGCCGCTGCCGGACTTCGGCATTCCGCAGGGAGATTGGTGGCAGATCGTTGATTCGCGACCAGTGAGATCCGGCCGAGTTCGCAAGGCGCGGATCCAAAATGCGGCAAGACGCGCACGCGCTCACTGCTTGGAATTAGTCGCGTTGAGAAATTGTGATGCAGATCACAGCGTAGGGAACGGCCCTATCGATACCATGACACAAGACGTCCATGTGCCGGGGGGCGCACATGATTACCGTTCCCGAGCTTTCTGCCGAAGCGCTGGGATCTTTCCTGGCGACGCATCTTGGCCGGCGTTTTGCGTCTACAGACGGTCAGCTGGCGGAACTCGTACCGTCGGTTGCCCGTCTTGCATTGGAATGCATCGGCAACAGCGATGCCCTTTACCACAACGTCGAGCACACGATGCTCGTAACGTTGGTCGGCTACGACATCATGAAGGGGCGCGCGTTACTGACCTCGACGCAGCCCGACGATTTCGCACACGTACTCGTTGCCTGTCTACTTCACGACATCGGCTATGTGCGGGGAATACTAAAAGGAGACAGCCCAGAAGGATATGTTATCGATGCGGACGGGCGGCGCGCCACTTTACCGCGAGGATCATCCGATGCGGCGCTGCTGCAATACCATGTGGACAGATCAAAGCTGTTCGTCATGGATAGAATAGGCAGCAGCGACTTTCTTGACGCGGAAAGAATTGCGCGGGCGATCGAGTTCACCCGATTTCCGACGGTCACGGAGCCGGTTTGCAAGAACGGTGAAGAAGGGTCACTCGTGCGCGCGGCCGATCTGATCGGGCAGCTTGGAGATCCTCAATACCTGCGCAAAGCTAATGCTCTCTATCACGAATTCGAGGAAGTCGGTCTCAACAGGCAGCTTGGATATGGTTCGCCAGCCGACCTCACAGACTTGTACCCGCAGTTCTACTGGAAGACAGTGTCGCCTTACATCCAGACCGCGATCCGCTATCTCAACGTGACATCAAGCGGCCGGCAATGGATCGCAAACCTCTACAGCAATGTTTTCCGCGCGGAACGGGATCTCAGACTTTCAGGACCCCAGCGCTAAGCCCGATTGGAGCCTGTCCTGTTGAATGGATCATCTGGTGTGGTTTCTGAGAAGTTTCAGTTCGCTGATTCAAGCCATTGCAGAAAGCGGCCGCCTGCGATCCCGCGAGTCAGCGCGAGATTGTATTCCCGGAATACATCCTGTCTCTCCCATCCGGATTGAGGCCAGGTCCTGATCGCGGACTCCAGACGCGGAAGATCGATTATTCTGCGAGCCAGCTTGGATTTTGCGAGCGCAGCGACTTGACACGAGAGCGACTTGCGGTCGGCCGCAAGCTTTTCGTACCAATCCGCAGCCTGCAGGCCCCGCGAGTGATTGGTCAGAACGGCCTCCGGCAGGAGGCCCCACATGGCGCGACGCACAAGCGAGCGGTCTATCCCTTCAGCAAGGAACTGTTCGGGCGGGATTCCGAAGCAGTAGGAGACGACATCGATATCGGCGGTTGGATCGCGCACCTCAACTTCCGTTACGGCCTTTTCTGCAGCTTGCCAGTCGCCCAGATAATCGACGGAGGCCAAGCCTCTCTCGCGCTCGTTGCATCGTGCCCGGTAAAGGAAATCGTGACCAAGTTTTTTGGCCCGCACCTCTACCGCCATCGCATTCGCAAAATCCTCGCGAACAGGCGAGTGGCTTTGCCACACTGGGCTTGTTCCCCGTTGCCGTCGATCAATACGGTCGCTTACACAGAGGGGCACTATTGGCTCGAGCAGAAGCTTTCTGAAGGCGACCCAGCGGGAATAGGGCGTGCTACGGTAATAGAGTTGCCATTGGCGATAGGCGAGCAGCAACCGACCGCGCAGGAGATGAGAAGCGGTTTGTGACCATCCGTCCCAGCTGATCGTGTAATTGCCATAGAGGCCGCCGAGAAGCACGCGGCAGTTCTGCTGCCGTGCGCGCCTGAGAAGCCGAAGAATCCAAGCGAAATTTGTCGGATTGCGAACCGGTGCGTTAAGGGCGATGAAGAAGCGGTCCAGCTCGGCAAAATCGTCGCATTCATTATTGTGAACATACTGCACGTCGATATTGCCGAGCCGTGCCGCAGTTGCCTCGACAAGTGGTGTTTCGTCCGCATAAGAGCCGCTCGGCACCGGGCCAGTAAAGCCGCGACGGGGAACGCCCGTAAACGCGGGCAGCCTCTGATTTCTTTCCGCAAGAGCCCGCGCTGCAAGCGCGGAGACAGATGAAGAATCCAAACCGCCACTCAGTAGCGTACCGATGCTGTGCAAGCTGCGCATCTGTCGCCGCACGGCCCGATCGAGATGCTCGCGCAACGCTTCGGCATAATCCGCATCTGACCTCATCCTCACCGGAGCTGCATCGCGAATCGTCCAATACTGCTCGAAGCTGATGGAGCCATCTGCCGCCACCTTCATCAGATGCGCCGGCGGGATTCGAAAGATGTTGCGGTATATTGTGTTCACATGGTCGGCATGATTGAGGACAAAGAAATCGGCGATTTTTTCCTCGCGCAGCTCTCGGGGCACATCGCCGAAGGCAAATAGCCCGCCTGGCATGGTCGCAAATCGAAATGAACGGCTGTCGCGATGCCACATCGCAACATTGAGTCCGAGATGGTCGCGCGCGAGCGTCAGTGATCTTTTGCGTCGATCCCATATGGCGATTGCAAATGGTCCCCGCAGAATTGGAAACACCCGATCGCCCATTTTCTCCCAAGCAAACAGCA
This sequence comes from Pseudolabrys sp., assembly GCA_035718275.1. Taxonomy (GTDB): domain Bacteria; phylum Pseudomonadota; class Alphaproteobacteria; order Rhizobiales; family Xanthobacteraceae; genus Pseudolabrys. The sequence goes on from DASTHI010000050.1 coordinate 24,808, forward strand.
GGAGACGCGAGTCTGACCAATCAGCGGCGACTTTCTGATTTAGTCCAGCGGAGGCCAGCAATTCATCCCGGTTATCGATGCGCAGATCCGCGCTGATGATGTTGCCGGCGGCGCCTTTTGTGGGCTGATGATCGTGCCGATCTTCCGGAGTCATGCGCATGAGAGCATGAACGAATCCCACAGGACCTTGCGTCATTATTCCTGACCGGTCCGGTCCGTACTGATGAAGGGCGCTTGCCACGCGTTCGAGATCCTGGCGCCTGACATTCGCGCCATCAAGACGAATGATGCCGCCAATTGCGCTCATCGGGACATTGCCGAGACCGTTCTCGGCTTTCCGAACTCGGCTATGCGCGTAAATCGATCATTCTTTGGATCGCCGACAATTTTTTTATCACCGACCTCGACCCATGCATGAGCCGCAAGGTCCTGATCTTCGCGGGCAACCGCAAGACAAATGCTGCTGGCGATGCCACGACGCCGCAACATGGCATGTGCAGCAAGTGCAGATGGCAGACATGGTGCAGGCCATTTTGCCGCAATTGTCTGGACCGCCCAGGCGATCCATCCAACCTCATCGCCGGCAAAACGTGAACTTCGTTTGAGCGGACGATCGACCCAGGCGAAGACACGCGCCGGGGCGATCACGCGAAGTGCGATTCGTGCCAAAAGGAGCATCACAAAAGCTTCACGCAAGTAGAGGCGCCGTCTGGCCTGCAATTTCATTGGGCTTTCTCGACGGCAATGCATCGAACGAGTTGTTCGGCGAGCAGCAACTGCAGAAACCTGATGACGTCAGAGGCGGGCGTTTCCGCCTCTAAACGGTAATGCAACGAGAGCTCTTGCAGAATCTCTTTAATGCTGCGCGGCGTGGACAGCATCGCCCAGATTTCGCTCGCAACTTTGTTGAGATCAAAATAGGAGCCAGCTTTCAGGCTGAGAACGACGATACGACCGTCGACTTCGGTGGCTGAAAGTCCGGTTTCCTGAACGAGAGTGCTGCTAAGGCTCAGGCTCAAGACCACACTCCTGTTGCGCGGTCTCACTTTATCGTTGCGGAATGTTCCAGACGAGACAGAACCGCACCGGATTTCCGATTCTCAGACTGCGCCCAATGCGCTTATTTTTCCGGCCTGGACGACATTGGCAGCGCCATTTCAAAAGAAAAGCCGAGCTTCGAATGTGGCTGACCCGGCGATGGGGGTTCAGCCATGGGGGAACCTTGCGCGTCGACGGACTGGGGAAATGATCTTGTGCCGGTTGCAATCGGCAGTTTTCTGAAGGCGGGCGCCTCCCAGGCGGGACGAACTTCCGAGGCGCTTGGGCCAGCATCTTTTGGCCGCATTGTGACCTCCACAAGACCTCTAGCTTCTTATGAGATCAGATTAATGATGGCAAGAAGTCGTAAAAACCCGCTTTATCAGGCGCTTGGCACCGCATATTGTGCATGATACGCTTTTTCAGCCTTTAGGGGGAGTTCGGCAGATTGCCGGGCAGGTCGGCCAGCCTGAAAAATGAGAAAGGATCGGCCATGGCACAGGAATCAACCACGTCGACGAGCGAGACACTTGAAGAAACGATCGCCGAAGGCGCTTCGCGCGACGAAATGGCGCTGAATCTGGTCAACCGCTTCGCGTTGTGGGCGGGGGTCGCGGGGCTTATTCCTGTGCCCGTAGTCGATACCGTGGCTGTCGGCGGGCTGCAGATCCAGATGGTGCGACGTCTGTCACAGATCTACGATGTGCCTTTCACCGAAAACCGCACAAAGGCGATCATAGCCAGCCTGGCTGGCTCACTCATTCCGGCGACAAGCGGAATCGGCGCGGCCAGCCTTCTCAAGGCAATTCCAGTTCTAGGAACGATTACCGCTGGTTTCGTGATGCCAGCTCTTTCGGCCGGCGCGACTTATGCTATCGGCAAGGCCTTTATTCAGCACTTTGCGTCAGGTGGCACGCTGCTGGACTTCAATCCGCCGGATTATCGCGATTTCATCAAGGCGCAGCGGGACATGTGGGACTCGCGCAGGGCGGGGAAAACGAAATCCGGCCCCGAAGCGACGACGGCGAATGGTTGAGCGTGTTCGCTTTGTAGCCTGACATGGGTCAGCTTCGGCAAAGATGAGTGGCTGATGGTCGAAGCGCTCCTCTATGTCACGTTCTGCGCCTTGACGGGGCTTTTGGGAATCGATCGCCGGATAGGCTTTTTCGGGACGTTTTTCCTCGCGATCGTCACGACACCATTTATCGTTTTGCCGCTCTTGCTGCTCACGTCTCCGTCGAGGCGAACTGGCTTGCAGCGGCGAAATTCATAGATCGCGGGTGCGGTCATGGGGGAGACACAAGCGCTGAATTTGCGTCGTTGCGTGTCGGTGTGAACGGAAAGACATCGTAGTCATGTCCTTCCTGCAGCTTGTCCGCCGTGAGATGCACGGTTCCCTTGCACGGCTGCTGGTCATGGCCGGACTCGGCGGCATCAGCACTGCGGCAATTCTTGCTGCCATCAATGCTGGTCTTCAGGGAACCGGCAGTCTATGGGCAACCATGCTGTTTCTGGTTGCGCTGTTCCTGTTCGTCAAAACTCAGTACTACGTGACCATCACGACGACGGCCGAGATCGAAGCCATTATTCACAAAATACGTCTGCGCTTGATGGACCATATCCGGCGCTCGGAGTTGCTGTCGATCGAGGGCATTGGCCGCGCAAGGATTGTCGCCGCCATAACCACCGACACCGCCATACTGACCCAGGCAAGCAACATGCTTTGCTTCTCGATTCAGGGGGCGGTACTGATTTTTTTCGTCGCAATCTACGTCGCCTTTCTGTCGATAGCGGCGATCATAACGACCGTGCTCATCATTGGTGTTGCGGGAATCATCTTTCACTACAAGAACAAGCGGCTGGCAGCGGAAAAGCAAAAATCGGCGCAGTGGGAGGGACGTTTTTTCGACCGCCTGACGGACTTTCTCGACGGCTTCAAGGAGGTGCGGCTCAACGTGGCGCGCAGCGTCGATCTCTTCGAAGATGCAAGCGAGGTTTCCAGAACGGCGGCGAATATCAAGATCAAGAGCCAAGCCGAAACTTTCAAGCTGATCGTCACGTCGCAAATCTCGATGTACGTTCTGATTGGTGCAGTCGTTTTCGTCGCTCCCTATTTCAGCGAGGCATTGGGCGGACTGACTTTGACCAAGACGACGACCGCTCTCATGTTCATCGTAGGGGCCTGTTTCGGGCTCGTTCAGTCGATCCCGATCTTGACCAACGCGAATGCCGCGGCAGATCGGATCGAGGAACTCGAAAGGGAATTGCAAGCGACAGCTTCCGAGCTGGAAGTTGAAGGAGCTGAACGGCCGAGTCAGTTCCACAGTATAGAGATGAAAGGAATCGAATTCAGTTACACCGACAGGTTCTCGGACAAGGCATTCAAGATCGGTCCGATCGATTTCAGTCTCCGGCCGGGTGAGCTTGTATTCATCACTGGCGGCAACGGCTCAGGAAAATCGACGTTCCTGCGTGTCTTCGCGGGCCTATATCCCCCCGATGCGGGAGAAATTCGTCTCGACGGTCGGTTGATCACCCGAGAGAACCGCGACACCTACCGTTCGTTGATGTCGGCAATATTTTTCGACTATCATCTTTTCCGCAAGCTCTACGGCGTGCCCGAGCCGGAGCCCGGCGAGCTCGATCGCCTATTGCACCAGTTCCGGCTGGCCGAAAAGACAGGGCTTGTCGGAGGTGAGTTCCGCACGCTCGACCTGTCCGGTGGGCAGCGCAGGCGGCTCGCACTCATTGTAAGTCTGCTCGAAAAGCGACCCATTCTTCTGCTGGACGAGTGGACGGCAGAGCAAGATCCTGAATTCAGGCGTAAATTCTACGATGAATTTTTGCCCGACCTGATGCGGGCTGGAGCGACCGTGGTGGTCATCACGCATGATGATCGATATCTCGACGAGCTACATTTACCTGCGCGGAGAATTCGCATGGACGAAGGCCGGATAGTCGAGCAGCATTTGATTTCCTAGCCTAAGGGCGTGGATGAGGGAGGCCGGCAATGGTGGCGTATTATGTGGATCAGGCTGAGAGCACGCCCCAGAATGTGCGCGCTTTCCGCCGGTTTGTTCGCCGGCATTTCCCCAGTCTGACCATCACGCTGCTTGCGATCATGCTGCTCGCCACGTTTCTCTTTCCTTTTGTCGTCATCACTGTGCCGAGTGGCATGGTCGGCGTTCTGTGGAAACGCTTCAACAGTTATGACCCCTACTGCTGGTGCTTTGTGGGCCGGGGTACCATTGTCGATCCACGCGAACTCAGGGACGAGGGGCTCCATCTCATCTGGCCTTGGGACAGGTTGTTTCTCTATAACCTTCGGCTGCAGTCGAGGACGCAAGTCTACAACGCGATCAGCAAGGATGGCGTCAGCGTCAATGCTCAAATCAACATGCGTTATCAATTGCTGCACAATTATGTCGGCGTGCTGCACAAGTTTATTGGGCCGAATTATCTTTATTCCGTCGTAGATCCTGAAATCGGCAGCCGGGCGCGAGAGGTTATTGCTCAATACACCGCGCAGGAGGTGTATACCTCGCGCGACCAGATACAGGAAAAGATCAGGCAGGAAGCAGTGAAGAGCCTGGCCACGCACTTGAACAGTCTCGTCCAGCCGGAGGCGATGGAGCAACCCGATCCCAAGCACTACAATGACTTTTTGCAGAACTCGATCCAGATCATCGACACATTGGTGCTCAGCATCGAACTGCCGCCTCCGATCGTTGCTGCGATCAATCGGCAGACGCAGCAGTTTTACGAGATTCAGGAATACAAATACCGGGTCGAGCGCGAGGCTCAGGAATCGACGCGCAAGCAGATCGAGGCGAACGGCATCGCTGCATTCCAGCGGACTGTCAGTCAGGGTATTTCCGATTCATATCTGCGCTGGCGCGGAATCGAGGCTACACTTGCGCTCGCTCAATCCCCGAATTCGAAGATCGTCGTGATCGGAAGTGGGAAAGACGGGCTGCCGATCATTCTCGGAAACGTGGATAGTCCGGCATCGGTATCGCCCAAACAGCAGGACGGTGTGTCCAAGTCCGGCAAGAACTCGGCAATCCCATCTCTCGACAGTGTTCCGCCGGGCTCGAACGCCGAAGCGACCGGCGCGGATTCCTCTGTGCCGAAGGCGAAAGATGATCAGGCCGGCTCAGGCGGTCAACTTGATGTTTCTCGCCTGAAATCGTTCATTCCATCCATTCCCGATTGGCTGAATCCAACATCCGGGGCGCGCCCTGCGGAAACTGCGAAGCCGCGTCAATAATGTTTACCAGGAGAATTTCACAAACTGCGGTGGCAGCGTTTCGGATTGCCTTCGAAGGCGGAAATCAGCAAATATTTGCAAAACGTGGGGTTGATAAAGTGAACGCGTGCAGGGGGATCGGGACGTGAGCGACACCACCCGCTCGACTCAACCGGCCTCGAAAAGATCTCTGACCTATCGTTTGTTTGCCACGCGGGAGGGTCGCTATTTGCTGCTCACCGCGGTGATGGGCGCGATCGTCGGTTATCTCGTCGGCATCAACACGGCGTATATGGAAATGTCCTCCGTCAAGCTGCTGCTGCAGCAGAGCCGGTCAGAAAATCAGAAAATGAAAAGCGATATGGCCGGGGAAAATGCCAGAGCAGCCGCCATGGAAGGCACTATTGCGAAGCTCCGCTCCGACTTGGAAGATTTGGTCCCAGCGGAAAACACCTACAACATCAAATCCAATCAGTCGCTGATTGTCGCTGACGGCCGGCTGACGGTGGGAGTGGTCGGGCCTCCGGCAGCCGAAGGGGTCACGCTCAACATCAACGGTAAGCGCCAAACATTGGCGCCCGGCGACGCCATCAATGTGCCAGTGGGTACCGCGAACTGCCGGGTAGGACTGCAGTCATTCGACATGTTCAGGGCCCTCGTAACAGCCTCCTGCGGGACGCGGTAAAATCGCCTGGGAAGCCCGGATTGGGCTGTCAGCAAGCAGTGTTCGCCGGGGGAAAACGCATGCGCTCCGGGGGCCTCAGAGCGGAGAAGGCTAGAATCCGTTAGCATTACGAGCCGATTCGCCAGAACTTGTGAGAGGCAGGTGAGCCATGAGGCAAATCATTACTGTTGCAACCATGAAAGGTGGCAGCGGCAAGAGCACAGTGGCAAGTTGTCTGGGAATTCATTGGCAGCTCGCGGGCCGCAATCCAGTGATTATCGATGCGGATCCGCAACGCTCCATTTCGCGCTTGGCATTGCGGGAGCGTGCCCTCGGCGGCATCGAAATTATCGAAGATTCATCGGTGGAGGCCTGGAGAACCGCGCGAAAAGTCGCCGCCGCCGGTCGCCAGGTCGTGATCGATACCGCCGGATTTCGATCCGAAACGACATTGGCCTGCATTGCCGCGGCGGATTTTCTGCTTGTACCCGTCAAGGCTTCGCCCCTGGACATTGATCGCATGATGGATACGCTCAACTCGTTGCTCGAAGCAGCCGGCAGTCGCCGGCCCTTGTATCGATGCGTGCTCACGCAGACGACGAGAGACTCGGTTATTGCGAAACATGTTCGCTCCGAGCTAATTGAGGCAGGATTCCCGGTCCTCAAAACTGAAATGAATAATCGGGTGATCTATACCGAAGCTGCGCTCTGGGGTGCAACGCCGACGCTCATCGAGCCGGCCGGGGCAGCTGCGCGCGAAATTGCCGCAATCGCGGCGGAAATTGACTTGCTGACCGGCCTGCAAGTAGCGGCCTGACCGATGAACAAGAAGAAGCTCCCGAAAGCGATTCGAACGCCGATAAAAAAATCGCCAACCGACACCGTTCGTGTGTCGCGCGCGGCCGCGCCTGATCGTACAGATGACCCCGTAAAGCTGAAGATGTCGCAGGGCGGTGAAAAGACCGCTGCAAACTCACTGACGCCCGACGTGCAACGGCGCGTTCGCGCCGTGCAGGTGGTGAAGCGGTTTTCGTTCTGGTCGGGGGTCGCCGGCCTGCTTCCCGTTCCTTTTGTCGACCTCGCTATCGTCGGCGCTCTGCAGGTCCAGATGGTGCGACTGATCTCGCACGTGTATGACGTGCCGTTTTCTGAAAATCGCGGCAAGGCCTTGGTCGCCGGACTTGCGGGAACGATCATTCCCGTGAGCACGGGTGTCGGCATGGCCAGCATGGTGAAGAGCGTACCCGTCGCAGGGACCGCCATCGGGGGCCTTGTAACGCCTGCGCTGGCAACTGCAGCCACCTATGCGATCGGCATGGTTTTCATCCAGCACTTTGCCTCCGGTGGGACGCTGCTCGACTTCGAGCCGCCGAACTACCGCGAGTTCATCACGCGGGAAATGCAGCTGCATCTGGGGCGACCTTCTAAGGCTGCGCCGGTGAGTTCAGACCGGGGCTAATTCCCAGCGATCCGCGGGAAAAGCCGCTATCTTTTCCCGCCTGTCTTTGCGGCTTTTTCGGCATCCCACCACCAGAGAGCCGGGAATGCGGCCATGCCGTATTTGGGCATCTTCTCCGGACGGCCAAAACGATTCCACCGTGCCGTTCGCAGCTTTGAGTAGCTCCATTGCGGAACAACATAGTGGTTCCACAACAGAATGCGATCGAGCGCCCTGGCGGCAGCGACGAGATCGTCGCGAGTCTTGGCGTAAATAATCTTCTCGATCATCTCGTCAACGGCGGGGTTCTTAATGCCCATGACATTGTCGGAGCCCGCCTGGTCGGCCGCGGCGGAGCCCCAATAGCCGCGCTGCTCGTTACCCGGGGAAAGCGATTCCCCCCAAGCGAATGTGATGATATCGAAGTCCCAGTTGCGCAGTCTGTTCTCATACTGCGCGTGATCGACCGTTCGCACCGAAACGGTGATGCCAAGGCGCTCGAGGGACGGTTTGTAAAAAAGGTAGATCCTCTCGAACAGCGGAGCGTTGGTCAAAAGCTCCACCTCGAAAGGCGCGCCGGTCTTGCCATTGGTGATCTGCTGATTGCGCATCTCGTAACCGGCCTCTCGGAACAATCGCAGCGCTTCTCGCAAATTCTTGCGGATCGCGGTCTGATCGCCGGCGGTCGGATTGCTGTAGGGCGTGGTGAAGACCTCTGGCGGCACCTTGCTGCGGACGCTTTCCAGCAATTCAAGCTCGCGCCCGGTCGGCAGCCCTGTCGCAGAAAGCTCCGAAATTCCTTCAAAGTAGCTTGAGGTTCTCGTGTATTGCCCAAAAAACAGTTTCTTGTTTATTTCATCGAAGTCGAAGGCGTAGTTGAACGCGAGCCGAACGCGCGGATCCTTGAATTTGTCACGGCGCAGATTGAAAGCAAATGCCTGCATCAGGCCGATGCTGTTGATCGGAAACTCCTCGAGGATGACCCGCTTTTCGTGAATCGCCGGAAAGTCATAAGCTGTTGCCCAGTTTTTTGCGCTGTTCTCCGTACGCCAGTCCACAAGGTCGCTCTTAAACGCCTCGATCGCGATGGTGGCATCGCGAAAATACTCGTATCGCAAACTGTCAAAGTTATCGCGGCCAATGTTGACGTTTAGATCTTTGCCCCAATAGGTGTTCGCGCGCTCATAAGTGATCAGACGGCCGGCAGAAAAGTCCTTGATACGGTAAGGGCCGCTGCCCAGCGGAGGCTCGAGCGTTGTTTCCCCGATCGACCGCTTCTTTCCATCGCTATCAGTGCCTTCCCACCAATGCTTGGGAAGGACTGTCAGCTGGCCGACGACTTGCGGCAATTCGCGATTGCCGGCTTTATCGAAATGAAAAGTGACTTCACGTTCGCCGGTCTTTTCAGCCTTCATGACCTGTCGATAGCTCACGGCGGCTTGAGGGCTGAATTTCTTGAAGGCCTGGAATGAAAATATGACGTCCTCAACGGTGACCGGATTTCCGTCGTGCCATTTCGCGCCGGAGCGGAGCCAGTAGGTCGCTGAGGAAAAATCATTCGGATAGGCGACAGCTTCGGCAAGCAATCCATACGTGCTTGCGACCTCGTCGAGTGCTGAAACCATCAGCGTATCATATAGAAATTCAATCCCAGCGACTAACGAGCCCTTCGCGCCTCCGACAACAATATTGAAGTTGTCGAAGCTGCCGAGCGAAATGAGCGAGGCTGCACCTCCCTTCGGGGCATTCGCATTGACATAATCGAAATGCCTGAAGTCGAGCGGGTATTTGAGATCGGAGAATTTCGAAAGGCCATGCCGCCGATTGATACCCGCTTCCGACGCGAGCGCTGCGGAAATCGGCACCTGACGCTTAAATGCGAGCGCTCCTCCCGCCAGCATGAGGAGGCTACATTTCATCAAGGATCGGCGGTCCATTGCCACTCCGGATACTCAGTTCACTCAAGACCGCAATCTGCAAGGTTCGCACGGTGTTTTAAGGCCGTGCGGTTGGTTGTCTTCCCTAGATCACGGATGGCAGACAGCTTATGGGAGAAAGTGTCGCCTTGTCCGCGACAAATACTACAAAAAACAACGAGGCGCCGAATGAAAAATTCGGCGCCTCGAAGCTCAGATCGATTGATGGCGCTTTAAGGGAGCCGATCTCACAATCTCAGCCTGGGCAAACCGAGAGACCGGTGCAGGCTCCGAGCGTGTAATTCATGTGCTCGTTCGTCGAACCCGCAGCCGACTCCAGCGCCTCGTCGGAGACTTCAAAAGCCAGAACGTCTTCTTCAGTCAGTTGAAGTCCGGTAGCAATCTTCGTCATGGCATATGTCCTTTCTATTGCCAGCGGCGCCGGCAGTGAGAAGGTTGCGCAGAGCTTTTTCTAAAACACCCCCCAGCGCCATACCCATATGATCGGATGCAGGGTGTGGAATGTCAATTGAGGAAAAGCACATATCTGCAGTTACTTAACGCCGGTTTGGCGGCTTCTTGAGCGCTGTTGGCGCCGGATCGGCTCGGCAAAGATCTCAATCTCTCCGGGCTCAAATTCCTCAGTAATTTTAGCACTCAAGGGACTGCCGCAGTGCAGCAACGACCGCCTTGACGTGTACCGGCCAGTCGCCCCAGCTATATTTCGGGTGAGGTTGTATGGACTCTTTCCTCGATGATCTGACTACGCGTGCGGCGACGATTGATGAGCTTCTCTCGGACGATTTCGAGACCTCAGCAGCCGGCAAACAAGGCGATGCGGAACTGGCTCGTCAGCGCTTCGCCGAATGGCGACGATCTTCAGCAAGCGCCGATCCGTCGCTTTTTGCGCGCAGGCTCGAGCGGGACGGACTTGATCCGGCCGCAGTGCTCGCGCGTCTCACCGCGGCCCGGCGCAAATCCAATTCACCGTTACCCCTCTGGGCCAGGGATGCTGCCTGGATTCTGGCCGCCCTCGAAGGGGAAACCGAGCGATCGCCTTCGGAAATTCCGGGACTGGAGCCGATAGCATTTGAGCAGTTGTTCGCCGGCATGATTGCAAGTGCCGATGGCCTCTTGCGATCGGAAGTCCCGAGCAGAGCGGCTGCAATCCTGCAGCCGGCGGCGCGTGACTGCCTTCGACACGCATTACTCAGACAGCTTTCCGATCTGGCTGCCGCGGCAGTTTACGAGCGCTTCTCGATGATGCGGAGGGCGGCTGGAGCCGCTGATCCCGCAACGACCGGAAACGGATTGAAGACCTCGCTCTACGAAAAATTCGTGACGGATATGAAGAATGGCGGCTTTCGGAAGCTCTTCGAGGAAAAGCCCGTGCTGCTGCGGCTGATGAGTGTGCTTACCCGTCAATGGATCGATACGTCTCGCGAATTCATCTTGCGACTTGACGCTGATCTTCCCGCGATACGGGAGGTGCTGAATTGCGATGGTGCTGTCAGCAAAATCGAAGAGGGAATAGCCGAACCGCACAATGGCGGCCGCTCCGTGAAGATCGTCACGTTCGCAGATAACTCGAAGATTCTTTACAAGCCGAAAGACCTGCGTATCGACGTTGCCTGGAGGAGTCTGGTCGATCGCCTCAACAATGCAAATCCTCCTATCGACCTGATGGCGGCAAGAGCGCTCGCTCGCGACCGATACGGCTGGACCGAGTACATCGAGCACGTCGGATGCGCGACGCAGAACGAGTTCAAAACGTTTTTCAGACGCGTGGGATCGTGGCTTTCGCTTTTTCACGTTTTCGCGGCGAACGATATGCATCAGGAGAATATGATTGCGAGCGGGAGCCATCCTGTGCCGATCGACTTGGAGACCGTGCTCCAGTCCTCCATCGGCGAAAAAAAACACCCGGAGCCGGAAGACGCCGCATTTGATGCCGCTATGGACAAGCTCGCGAACTCGGTTCTGGCGACGGGCTTGCTTCCAACCTACGGCCGCGCACCTGATGACAAGGTATTCGCCATGGGCGGGGTTACGGCCGACTGGAAGACGAAAATCGTCATCAAATGGGAAAACATCAATTCCGATGCGATGCGTCCAACGCGCACAAAAGACGTTATCGATTCAAATCCCAATTTGCCCCACGTAGGTGGATGTTATGCAAGATTCGCCGACCATGCCGAGGATCTGATTTCCGGATTTGAAGAGTACTCGCGATTTCTCGTGAGCAAAGGCGACGTTCTGTTCGATGGTTTTGCCGGACTTCCGGTTCGCAAGGTCATTCGCGCGACACGGTTCTACGCAATGCTCCTCCAGCGCTTAAAAAATCACAAAACGATGCATGAGGGGCCGACATGGTCGGCTCAGGCAGACTTCATGGCGCGGCTTGCCGACTGGGATATGGACGATCCGCTTTGGGCCGTCCAGCGTGCTGAAAGGGCCGCTCTCCTCAGCCTCAACATTCCTCACTTTGTCTCAGATACCGATGGTCATATCCTCAGGGACTGGGCCGGATTCCGGCTGCAGACCGATTCAACTGACGGCCTCACGCGAGCGCGCACGCGATTCAACAGCTTCGACGCGGCCGAGATCGATTGGCAGATCGAAGCGATCAGGGTCAACACAAACTCACGGGGCAGCGGCGTCGAGTTGCCGGGAGCCCCTCAGCGGTGCGATCTGGCACAGGCCCAAGAGCCGCCCTCGGATTCGATCTTCGGGGCGGAAGCACAGCGGGCTGCTGATGAACTCGCACGCAATGCCATTCGCCGCGGTTCGAGCGCCGCCTGGATCGGACTTGACTGGCTTGGCGATGCCGAAGTGTTTCAACTCGTCCCTTTGGGACACGATTTGTACAATGGCACTTCCGGCATTGCGCTTTTTCTCTCCGCGCACTTCGCCGTGACCGGTCAAGTGATGTCGCATGACCTCGCGCTTGCAGGCGTTGCGCGGCTCCGGAAACAACTCAGATCCCAAAATGCCCCCAGGTTCGCTCGCTCGCTCGGGATTGGCGGCGGGATCGGGCTTGGATCGATCGTTTACGGTCTGACCGTCATGGCGCAATGTCTTGGTGACCCTCATTTGCGTATCGATGCGCAGCGTGCGGCCGAACTTATCAACGACGACTTGATTGCGGCGGACAGGCGTCTTGATGTGATCGGCGGCAGCGCCGGCGCCATCCTATGTCTGCTTCGTCTTTACCGCGATGTCCGCTCTGAGGTGGTCCTTCGTCGCGCAACCAGCTGCGGAGAGCATCTGCTCGCGCAGGGACGCCCGGGAGAACGCGGCCGCCGGAGCTGGGTCGGGCAGGGCTCTGGCAACCGACCACTCAACGGAATGTCGCATGGTGCGGCAGGCTTCGCTTACGCGCTCGCCTCACTCGCCGTGGCGAGCGGCCGTGAGGATTTCGCGGAGGCGGCACAGGAGTGTATCGATTTCGAAAATTCAACTTTTAGTGGTCAGCGCAGCAACTGGCCGGATTTGCGCGGGGCAGACGAGAGTTGGCCATGCCAGTGGTGTCATGGAGCGGCAGGCATCGGGCTGGGACGCATAGCCATGGCGCGCCTGCCGCGGAGCGACGACGCCTTGAAAGGTGACGTGGAGAGAGCCGTGGAAGGCACAAGAGCGGCGTGGCCTTCGGCGCTCGATACCCTGTGTTGCGGGACGCTGGGCAGCATCGAATTCCTGTCAGAGGCAGGTGATTTGCTGGGGCGTGACGATCTGAGCGGCTTGGCGAAAGGCCATTTGGCCGAGGTCCTGGAACTGGCAGCAAGACGAGGTGACTATCGCTGGAACAGTGGGGACCGGCGCTTCAATTTAGGGCTGTTCCGAGGAATGGCTGGCGTGGGCTACAGCGCACTGCGCGTGGTCGATCGTTCCCTGCCAAATGTGCTGATTTTTGAGTGACGCGGCGCAGTCGTCATATTTTAATCGCAGCAAAGGGGACATTCACAACAATCGATGCGGTGTTGATCAAGGGATTTGTTTTTGGCTGCGAGCAATCGGGACGTTCCACTTGATACGGCCGTCTCGATTGACTTCCACGGCCAATGCATAAAGAAGGCGCTTGGTCTCAGGGCTCATTCCAAGCAAAACTACGGCTAGTTGTTCACACAGGTTCCGCAATGCACGGCAATGTTGCCCCCCAGCCAATCGTTGTTTGCGTCAGTTTCAGTCGGACACACACGTTCAGCAAAAAAAACGTACGGTCGATACTGCTCATTGAAAACTTCGGAGTTGAGGGTGATGCGCATGCCGGCCCCACGGACCAGCATCTCTTCCATATCCGGCGTTACGGGCGAACGCCGAACCTGCGGCAAGTTCATCTGATCCACTCAGAGCTATTTGACGAATTGGCGAAAAAAGGACACCGCGTTTGTCCGGGTGACCTAGGGGAAAACATTGTCACGCGCGGAGTGGACCTTCTCAGCCTGCCAACTGGTACGCACCTCAAGCTAGGCCCGCGGGCAGTCGTCGAAATTACCGGCCTGCGCAATCCATGCAAGCAAATCGAGAAATTTCAGCCGGGCTTGCTTAAGGAGGTGGCCGTCCAGACGCCGGATGGGTTGGTGCGCAAGGGGGGCGTGATGGGCATCGTGCTGAAGGGCGGGATCGTGAAGCCGAACGACCTTGTTGAGATCACGCTACCGCCGCCTCCACATCAGCCTCTGATCTACCGAGTGCCAGGAAGACCATGACAGACAGCCGTCGCGCTGCGGCGGCAGCATGGTGTCAATGATGCCCGGGCGAATTCAGGTCGCGTGCTCTTTGATTTTCACGTGCTTGGGTTCTGTGAGGCGGACTGCAAAAACCCATCCGAACCACAGCACAGCAAAGAAAAGCGATAAGGATACCGTCAAGCTGATTGACGGATTTATTCGATCGATGGCGAGGCCGATTGCGACCACGATCAATTCCATGACCACGACAATCAAACTGTACACTGTCAGAATCCACATGTTCCTGCTTCCGCTCGGCCCGCTGAAAGCTTGTAATCCGAGTCACGCAACTCCTGATGTAAATTGCGCATTAATTCAGCCCGCTGCTCCAACCGTTGTTTGGAATAGTCGCTTTTGACTCTTAATCAGGTAGGTAATGACTGAATCGAGGTCACCGGCTTGGGTGATGTGCGATCTCGCCGGAAGTCGAGGGTGCTGATCGGGCTTGTGCCCGAGGTGCGAGCCTGCTGGCGATATTTGATCTAATTGATAATGCGCTATGGCTTGGCCAGAGACAGGCGAGGGATCCGATTTTTCACGGTTTTCCTTTCGATCAGATCGCCTTGAATGAAGTGACTTTTGCGCGGCGGTTTGCGAATGGCTTTGGTGTCGAAGCCGAGAATTTCCGCGGTCGCGTCGACCATCTGCGCAATTGGCTGACGGATCGTGGTGAGCTGATAAGCAGGCCAATCGGCGATCGGGATGTCATCAAATCCCACTACTGACACGTCGTCTGGTACCCGAAACCCTGCGGCACGAATTGCATCGATGCCGCCCACCGCCATGACGTCGCTGGCAAAAAATATGCTGTCGGGTTTCCTGCTCCCGCGAATCAAACGATCGGTCGCGTCATAACCGGCCGCATAGCTAAAGGCGCCTCCGATGTCATACGCATGAATAGCGATGCCCAGTTCCTCGGTGCGGTTGATGAACCCTTGGGCGCGGTCCATGTTGGTCGTGGCGTCGCGCTCGCCGCCAACATATGCGGGTCTCACGTGGCCCGTATTGTATAAGAATTCGGCCACCATGCGGCCACCGGCGATGTTGTCACAACAAACTGCCGCCACTTTCAGGTTCGGAACATAACGGTTGAACAGTACGACCGGTATGCGCTGGGCGGCGCATACGGATGCCATGCGTGACGATACAGTTGCCGATGTGATGACGATTGCATCCACCTTGTATTGGAGTAGCGCGGGTAGCACATCGTCGACGTTCTTTCCGGCGGGAACGATAAACAGCAGAACTTGCCGGCCGCTCGATTGAATGCGCTGGGCGAGCTGATCAAGCACAACGGGATAAAATGGATCGCTCAGGCTCGCCATAACCACGGCGACAATATTAGTCCGTCGAGTGATCAGGCTGCGCGCCAAAATATTCGGCTGATAGCCGAGCGAGTATGCTTCCTTGATCACACGTTCGCGTGTTTTCGGATGAATACTGGCTGTATCGGTGAATGCGCGCGAAACCGTAGATTGGGAAATGCCGAGCCGCCTCGCAAGCGCCTCCGCGGTGACGGCGCGTACGGGCCGTTTTGTTGTCTTTCGTCTTTTTTTCATGGACGCGGCTACGAAATGGTGCCCCTACCGCGCGTGCTGAACTGCGGTGACCTTTGTACCGCTTGCGAAGAAAATTTTCCAATGCTGTCCTGGCGGTGAGATTGCCTGGTGAAACCGCTTATGGCGAAGTGAGAGCTTCTTTCTGATTTGTGCGCCGCCACACAGTCTTTGAGTTGTGCAAATGAACGGGAAATTACAGGGAAAAACAGCAATCATCACCGGGGCGTCACGGGGCATTGGGCTCGCAGTCGCCAAACGTTTGTTTGGCGATGGGGCCAATCTCCTCCTGACCTATCTTCCCGAGCACGGCCGCGCCGAAGCGGTCATCCAACAGATCGGGGCGAGCCCCGACCGGGTCCTCATCGTCCCGGGAGACCTCAGGCAGATCGATTTTGCCGAAACTCTGTTCGAAGAAGCGCAGCGCCGTTTCGGCGCGCCTCACATCGTGGCGGCAATTGCCGGCGTCAATTTGAACAGATTGGTCGTCGATACGTCCGAAGAGGACTACGACAGGATATTCTCGATCAATACGCGCGGCACATTCCGAATCTTCCGCGAGGCTGCACGCCGGATTTCCAATGGTGGACGGATCATCGGTATTTCGAGCAATATGGTGTTGCAAGGACGCGCCGGTCACGCGCTTTATTCAGCGAGCAAGGCGGCGATCGAACAATTTGTCCGAACTCTTGCCAAGGAGGTCGGCGAGCGCGAGATCACGGTCAATGCCATCGCGCCCGGGCCGACTGACACTGCGATGGTCTCGCAACTCTCGCGCGAAACTGCGCCGGCAATCACGCCGCTCGGGAGACTCGGGCGACCCAGCGAGATCGCAGATGTCGTCGGATTTTTGGCATCGGATGATGCCCGCTGGATCACGGGTCAAATTATCGGCGTCAATGGTGGAATCGTCTGACATCGGGTTCATCGCGAGATGAAAATAAACGCGTCTGATTTTGCATACGCATGCAGAAATTGTTGCCCGGCCCACCTTTGTATGGTTCAGTATGCAGGCGGGTGCCGAGGGGAACGTCATGTCCTCCGAACAAGTCATTCAAGGCATCATCGGGGGGCTTGCGATCGGGTGCATCTATAGCCTGATCGCTCTGGGCATCACGATCATCATCCGCGCTACCGAAATTCTGCATTTCGCTCAGGGCGAACTGATGATGGTGGGTGCAATGGCGGGCCTGTCCGCAATGTGGATGACGGACCTGCCGTTCGTGATCGTGCTGCTCGTCGGCATGATTGGAGGCGGAGTGGCCGCAATCACCATTGAGCTCTCGATCTATCGCACGCTGCGAACCCTGCGTGTGCCGCTCATCAATGTCATCATTTCCACGCTGGGCGTTTCGCTTATCCTGCAGAATGCCGCCCGCCTCATCTGGGGTTCCGAGCCTCTACGCTATCCGCCGCTGTTCCGCGCACGTGGCATCGATATCGCCGGATATGCGATCTCGCCTCAACTCGTGTGGATCGTAATATTTGGCTTCGTGATGATGGCGCTGCTGCAATTATTCTTTCGCTACACCCGTCTTGGCATCGCGATGCAGGCCGCCGCGCAGGACTCCGAAGCGGCGCAACTTATGGGCATCAGCGTGAAGAAAACCACGACCTATACGTTCGTTGTCGCTGGCATCATGGCGGGCGCCGCCGGCGTGCTGCTCGGATCGCTGTTTTTCGCGTCGTTCAACATGGGTTTCCTGACCGGAATCAAAGCTTTCGTGGCCGCGACATTGGGTGGACTCGGCAGCTTGACTGGCGCCATGCTCGGCGGGATTGCTTTCGGTCTTATCGAAACATTTTCGGGCGTGTTCATTTCGACAGCTTACAAAGACGCGGTCGGGATGATTGTGCTGATCGCCATCCTGTTGCTGGCGCCTTCAGGAATTTTCATACGTGCGGGCCGCAGGGTGTGAACTCCGCTCATGCAGTCCGCAACAGTCAGAATTCTTGTTGTGGTCTTGTTTGTGGCAGCCCCTTTTGTCCAAACAAATACGTATTGGCAGCATGTCTTCGGTGTCGCTCTGATCGGAGCAATTCTGGCGTTGGGACTGCAGTTGCTCGTCGGCATGGCGGGGCTGCTATCGCTTGGACAGGGCGCGTTCTATGGGATCGGCGCCTACGTTTCCGCCGTGCTGACCCTTCGTTTCGGTGTGCCGTTTGGCGTGGCATTTCTGCTTGCCGGCGCCGCAGCCGCGCTCAGCAGCCTGTTGCTCGTGCCGATCGTGAAGCTGCCAGGCTCGAGTCTGGCCGTTGCGACTCTCGGATTCAACATCATCATCTACCTCGTGATGCTCAATGAGGAATGGGCAACCGGCGGCAGCTACGGGATGCTCAACGTTCCTTTGCCCCGTATCTTCGGGTTTGAGCTCACCACTGAACGTGACCTCTATTTTCTCATTCTGGCAGTGACGGGCGCGGTCTATCTCGGGCTGGACAGGCTGACTCATTCCAGGTTCGGCCGTGCGCTTAAGGCAATTTCTCAAGATGAAGATGCCGCGCGAGCCTGCGGTATTTCGATCATCCTTTACAAGAGCAAGTGCTTTTTGGTCGCGGCATTCACGGCCGGTCTCGCAGGCTCGCTTTATGCGCACCACGCTCGATACCTCAATCCGAACGATTTTACCTTCAACAAGTCGATTGAAATACTCATCATGGTCGTGGTGGGCGGTCTCGGCAGCCTTCCGGGCGCGGTCATCGGCGCGATTGTCATCGTTCTGACTCCTGAACTTCTTCGCTCTTCGGGCGAATTGAGACTCATTCTCTTTGGCGCCCTGGTGGTCGTGCTGATGGGCGTGAGCCGCGGCGGGATCGCGGGACTGGCGCCGGCGCTGCTGCGATCGATTGCGCGATTTCGTGCGCCGGCCAGCGGCAAAGCCGTGGAATCGGCGGAGGTCAAACAATGACCGCCTTGTTGACCACGGAAGGGCTGACTTGCCGATTTGGCGGATTGGTTGCGGTCGGCAGCGTGGATCTTTCGGTTGAAGCGGGCAACGTCCACGGCCTCATCGGTCCCAACGGCGCGGGAAAAACCACCTTCCTTAACCTGATTTCGGGACACATCCGGCAGACCGGTGGCAGGATCAATTTTGCCGGGCGTGATCTTGGCGCGACGCCGCCTGAGATGCGGGCGGCCGCGGGTATTCGCCGGACCTTCCAGAATCTGCGTCTGTTTCGCGAAATGACCGCGATCGAAAATGTGATGGTTGGTCTGCATGCGAACACCCGCAGCGACGTGTTTCCGTCACTGCTCCGGACCAGAGCACAGCGGCTGGAAGAGAAGGAAATTACGGAACGCGCGCGTGAAACGCTCGATTTCGTCGGTCTATCGAAATTCGCGAATTCAGTGGCGGGAAGCCTGTCTTACGGGCATCAGCGGCTGCTCGAAATTGCACGCGCTTTCGTGGCCAGGCCTAAACTGATGTTGGCTGACGAGCCTGCCGCAGGATTGAACGGGGCAGAGGCCGGCGCACTTGTTGGTCTTATCCGCAAAATTCAGGGTGCAGGCGTGACCATCATGCTTGTCGAGCACCACATGGAAGTGGTCATGCGAGCCTGTGATCGGATCACAGTCCTCAACTATGGGAAGAAGCTGGCGGACGGCAGTCCTGCCGACATACGCGATCATTCGGGCGTGATCGAAGCCTATCTTGGAACGAAGTCGGCTTATCTGCGATCCGCGCGTCGTGGAGCAGGGGAGGCATTCCATGCTCCGCATTGAAAATTTGCACGTTGACTACGCTCTGATTCCAGCTTTGCGCGGAATCGACATCGATATCAATCGGGGGGAAATCGTCGCGCTGATCGGCGCCAATGGTGCTGGCAAGTCGACCACCCTGAAGGCGATCTCGGGACTAGTTAGGCCGTCGGCCGGCGAGATCGAGTTCGATGGGAAGCCACTTGCGGGCTTGGCGCCGGAACACCTCGTGGAGCTGGGGATCATTCATGTGCCGGAAGGGCGGCGGGTATTTCCCCGTTTGACCGTCGAGGAAAACCTGAAGGTCGGGTCGTACCCGGCTCGGGCGCGCGCCGGTGAAAGAGAGGCGCGAGAACGCGTCTACAGCCTTTTTCCAAGACTGGCAGAACGACGACGGCAGCTAGGTGGCGCGCTCAGCGGCGGCGAACAGCAGATGCTCGCGTTCGGTCGCGCGATGATGGCAAAACCAGTGCTGTTGTTGCTGGATGAACCGTCGCTTGGGCTCGCGCCGATATTGGTGGAAGAAGTGGCGCGGGCGATCGACCAATTTCACGATGACGGCGCGACGATTTTGCTGGTCGAGCAGAATGCCGAGCTCGCACTTGGAATGGCATCGCGTGGTTTCGTGATTGAGACCGGACGCATCGTGCTCACAGATTCAGCTTCCAATCTTTTGAAAAACCCGAAGGTCTGGGCGAGCTATCTCGGCCGGGAAGATTGGGAGGCTGAAGCCGATGAGGAGCGTCGGCTTTCTACGTCTTCGAACTGAGTGCTCAACCCAGAAAGGGGAGGAACGGACAATGACTGAACTAAGAAGTCACTTTCTCCGAGCCGGTTTACTCGCTTGCGCACTGATGATCGGATCGACCATCGGTGCCTCGGCGGACACGATCAAAATCGGCGTATTCGGACCATTTACCGGCGATGCTGCGGCCACGGGCGCCGCGGAGAAGGAAGCCATCGAGCTTGCGGTCAAAGAGAAAAATGCGGCAGGCGGCATTCGCGGCAAGCAAATCGAAGCCATCTTCGCCGACGACGCTGGGAAGCCCGAGGAGGCTGTTAACGTCGCCAAGCGCCTGACCGCGCGCGATAACGTGTCGATCCTTATCGGCAGCATCAGCAGCCCGGCGAGTCTCGCGGCATCGCAGATCGCCGCTCAGTCGCAAACGCCGCAAATTGTCGTCGCGGGAACCGCCCAGAAGATTACGACACAGGGAAACAAGTGGGTCTTCCGCTCGCCCGTGCCGGACACCAAACTGGCCGGTGATCTTGCCGCGTTCATCCACGAGAAATTTCCCAACGTCACTAAAGTCGCCTTTCTCTACGTGAACGATGATTTCGGACGCGGCGGTTTCCAGTCATTCAAGGCGGCCGGAGATAAGCTCGGGCTTCAGATTGTTGCCGAGGAGCGGTATGCCAGAGGTGATCTGGATTTCACTGCGCAGCTTGGACGCATCAAAGCAAGCACCGCTCAGGTGCTGGTCGAGTGGTCGCGTTATGCCGAGGGCGCGCTGGTCGCCAAGCAATTCACGCAAATGAACATGACCTTGCCGCGTTTTGGTTGCGATGGGGTTGCGCTGCCGAAGTATATCGAACTCGGCGGCGACGCGGTCAACGGCGTCTTCTACACCACGCACTACAGCAGCGCGACGACCGCGAACATTCCAGCAGCGCAAAAGCTTGTCGCTAAGATCAAGCAGGCATACGGCAAGGTCGCAGACGCTTATCATTCCGAAGCCTATGACGCGATTACCATGGCGCTGCTTGCGATCGAGCAGGCGGGCAGCGAAGACCGCGGCAAGATCCGCGATGCCTTGAGCAAGGTCAGCTTCGACAGCACTCGAGGCCCGTTTAAATTCGATGAAAAAGGCGATCCGCTGCTCGTCACACACGTCGTGAAGATTGTCGATGGCAAGGAGACGAACGGTCGCGACATTCCCGTGCAGAAATAGGTTGGTGACGTGATCTGCGCGCACGTGGCCGTCACGTGCGCGCAAGCGTTCAGGAGAGGGAAGGCTCATGGGTATTAAAGTAATCAAGTCGGACGTTCCGCAACCGCTCGCAAACTATTCGGAGGCATCACTCGCCAATGGACTTGTTTTCGCGGCTGGCCAACTCGCCAGCGACTTCAAGACTGGCGTGCCGGCGGAAGCCCGCAAGCATCCGAATTTTCCGTTCTACGGCTCGGACATCAAACTGCAGACGGACTACGTCCTCAAAAATTTGGCGAAGACCTTCAAGGCTGCCGGGACTTCGCTTGATCATGTGATCAAGGCTCAGGTCTTTCTCATGGACCTGAACGACTTCAACGGTTTCGATGAAGTCTGGAAGCAGTACTTCAGGGTTCCGCCGCCCCGCACAACCATCGGCACCACGGGTCTTTTGGTCAAAGACACGCTCGTGGAAATCGACCTGATCGCCACTATGCCGGACAAGCCGGGCAAGGTGATCAAGTCTGCAGCGCCTAAGCCTCTCGCAAACTACTCGGAAGCCATGCAGGTCGGAGATCTTGTTTTTGCGGCAGGTCAGCTTGCGAGCGATTTCAAGACGGGGGTGCCGGCTTCGGCGCGGCGGGGGGAAAATTTTCCGTTCTACGGCTCCGACATTCAGTTGCAGACGGAATTCGTGCTGGAGAATCTAAAGAAGACCTTCGAAGCGGCAGGCACCTCGCTCGATCACGTGGTGAAGGCACAGGTGTTCATGACCAACCTGAATGACTTCGCTGCATTCGACCAGGTGTGGAAACGGTATTTCAAGGTTCCCCCTCCGCGCACGACGGTCGGCACATCCGGTTTATTGGTGAAGGACACGTTGGTTGAAGTCGACCTGATCGGCTACATCCCACGCTCCGGCCTCAAGCATGAAGTCATCACCTCCGGGGCACCCCGTCCGATGGCGAACTATTCTGAAGCATTCACGCTCGGTGATTTCGTTTTTGCAGCAGGCCAGATCGCGAGCGACTACAAGACGGGCGTTCCGACGGAAGCACGGAAGCATCCGAATTTTCCGTTCTACGGCTCGGATATCAAGCTGCAGGCGACGTACATTCTCAACAACCTGAAGCAGACATTCGAGGCGGCGGGCAGTTCGCTCGACAACGTCGTCAAGGCGCAAGTTTTTCTCACCGATCTGAAGAACTTCGCTGCTTTTGATGAGGTCTGGAAAGAGTTTTTCAAGGTACCTCCGCCGCGCACGACGGTCGGTACGACGGGTTTGCTGGTCAAGGACGCCCTCGTCGAGATCGACCTGATCGCCACTCGCTGATCTCCAATGGCAAGCCGTCCAGGCGACGGCTTGCCGATTGCGATTACCCGGAGCGGACCGCCACGCATTGGATCTCTAGCATGATATCCGGCCGCGCAAAGCCGGACACGGTGATGGCGGCGCTTGCGGGAAAATTCTTGCCGAACAGCTGTGAGCGCAGTTCTGTCATTCGCGTGGTATGGCGAGCGTCGATCAGGAACACCGTCATCGTCACGATATCGGCCAACGTGCACCCGCATTGAGCCAAGGTCGCTTCAATATTGCGAAACGTCTGATGGAATTGCATGTCGAAATCGCCGGCGAGCGATCTGCCGTCTTCGGCTACTGCGCCGGTATGACCTGCGAGCCAAATGATCGTTTGTTCGCCTTTGGTGATGACGGCAGGTGAAAAGGCCCGCGTCTGCTGCCAGGAGCCGGTGACGAATGATTTTTCCATTTGAGAAATCCGGGAAGTGCATTGAGGCGGCGAAGACACTACAGGTCGACGGGTCCGCCCTGCAACCGCCCGGGATGCTCTGCTGCCGCTCTCGCGATTGCTGGGCCGTTTCGCTGGGACTGCGTTGCATCGCCCTCGGCTGCGACGAGGCATGGCCCGACGCTTGCGGCGTCAAACGATCTGGCAGCAACCGCGCGTTGGCAATTAAGATAATGACAACTGCCGCTCTTTGTCGCGGCAAAAGTCGGCAGCGCGCTTCACAAAGCATCGGGCTGGTCGCGAGAGGCAAAGTCGGACTCAGCGAGCCTTGACATGAAGCTGCTTTGCATAAAGCCTTTCCTCTGGAAAAGGATTTCGAATGCCGCGCACGTTGTTGAAGAACGGTTACGTCGTCACCGTCGATGAAGATCGTGCCGTATATCCTGGCGGCTTTGTCGCAGTCGAGGATGCAACGATATCCGCCATCGGTCCAACGTCGGCGGCCTTGAGCGAACGAGAGTTCGATGAAGTCATCGACGTCTCGGGGTGCATAGTCCTGCCAGGTCTGATCAACTGTCATCAGCATCACTGGTACACGCTGTTCAAGGGGCTCGCGGATGGCTATCTGCTCGAAGATTGGGTCAGCGGTTTCCTGCTGCCGCTGACGCTGCAGCTGTCTGAAGAAGCAATGCGGCGCTCCAGCCAGCTGGCAGCAATGGAGATGCTCGCGACAGGAACGACCTGCTCGCTCAATCATTCGGTCACGACGACCACGCCCGAGATCGTCCGCGCCACGCTCGAGCCACAGGCTGAATTCGGGATTCGGCAGGTGTTCGCCAAGGAATTGCGTTGCCGAACCGCCGGCAATCCACGGCATCCCTTTTCACTCGATGAATCGCTTGCTGCGTTCGAAGAGGAGTTCAAGCGCTGGGACGGGAAAGCCGACGGGCTCATCCGGATGGCGATGGTAATCGAGTCGAATGCGCATTGGGTGGCGGCGGGGATGACAACGGAAGAACTCATCTGCAAAGGCTATGAACTCGCGCGCAAGCTCGGCACCCGCATCTCGACTCACATTGCCGGCGGAACATTTTCAATCGAGAAAGGCTTCCTTCGATATTTGCGCGAAACGGGACGCACGGACGTGCGCTACCTCATGCAGCTCGGTCTCCTTGATCCGCATTGGGTCCTCATCCACGGCATTCATGTAACGGAGCTCGATATCGAGCACATGGCTCGCGTCGGCTGCAGTTTTGTCTATACGCCGACAAGTGAATCCATTCGTGGCGGCGGTATCGGGCCATTCGCCAACGCCTGGCGTGCCGGCGTCAATGTCGCGCTCGGCACCGATGGTCCCATGGTTGACTACAGCGTCGACATGGTCGAGCAGATAAAGGCATGCATGCTGATGCAGCACGTACGGCATCTCGATCCCACGCGGATGCCGGTCGAGCGCTCGATCGAAATGGCGACCATCAATGCCGCAAGGGCCCTCGGGCTCGACCGCCTCATCGGCTCGCTGACGCCGGGCAAACGCGCAGACATTGCGATCTTCGATATGAGCAAGCCCTATGTGGGCGTGCTCCACAGACCGATTTCCACCTTCATCTGTGCAGGTAAGGGCAGCGACGCGCGGCTTGTCATGGTCAACGGCAGGATTGTCTTCCGCGACGGGGCATTCCCGCGCGTCAAGGACAGTCAGCGCATCGTCAGGGAGGCGGAGAAAATCGGCGAAAAGATCTTGGCTGCGGCCGGCCTGGGTAGCCGAACCCAGCCGCTGTGGCGGCAATACTCGGCATCATAATGGCGCCAGGATGTGAGCGCGGGGCATGGAGGTTTTGGTCGAAAACGTCACCCAAGTGTGGCCCGGTCGCGCCGACGAGCAAGTGGTTGCCCTTCAGGATGTTTCACATCGCTTCGTGTCGCAACGCTTCTCGTGCCTGCTCGGCCCGAGCGGATGCGGCAAGAGTACACTCGTGCAGATCATCGGCGGGCTCGAAGCAGCAACGGAAGGCCGGGTGCGGGTCATCGATCCGGTGAATCCGGATCTGACGCGTCCGCTTGGTGCTGATTCTGTTATGGTATGGCAGACGTTGAATCTGTTTCCCTGGCGCAGCGTAATCGACAACATTGCGTTCGGCCTTGAGATGCAGGGTATCCCGAAAGCGCAGCGGTATGAGCGCGCCAAAGCGCTGATCGGTTCGGTTGGGCTCGCCGGCTTCGACGCACACCTGCCTGGGCAATTGTCGGGAGGCATGCGTCAGCGTGTGGCCTTGGCACGCGCGCTGATCATGGAGCGGCCGATCATGCTCATGGACGAGCCGTTCGGTGCGCTCGATGCGCAGACCAAGATTGTCATGCAGGAGGAGCTTCTCCGCGTATTCGATCAAACAAAGAAGACCATCATCTTTGTCACGCATGCCATCGAAGAAGCAATCCTGCTTGGTGATGAAATTGTCGTCATGACGGCCCGTCCCGGCCGCATCAAAGAAGTTTTGCCGGTGGACCTTCCACGTCCGCGTTCGCTCGAAATGGTGAATTCGAAGGCCTTCGGGGCTCTGTTCGACCGCGCGTTTCATCTTATTCGGGAAGAAGTGATGACCTCCATGGCTCAGCAGAGCATGGCTTTGGAGGCGTCATGAGAAAGCGAAAGAGCAAGCTTGCCCGTATGGCGGAAACCGCGACGCCGACCGCCGTCATCCTGGCTGTGCTGTTGGCATGGGAAGTCGTTGTGCGGTGGCGCGGTATCGCGCCAATCTATCTTCCACCGCCCAGCACCATAACGATCTACCTGTTTCGCATGATTGGAAACGGTTCGATCGAATACAATCTGGGCGTTACGCTGCTGCGTATTTTCGCCGGATTTGCGATTGCAGCCCTCGCGGGCGTCACGCTTGGCGTGTTGATGGGAATGTCCCGGCTTGTCGCGCGAATCGTGGATCCCTGGATTGCGGCGCTCTATCCCTTGCCGAAGATTGCGCTGATACCACTCCTGGTGATCTGGCTCGGCACCGGCGAGGTCTACAAGATTGTCATCAGCGCTGTGACCGCCTTTTTCCCGATCGTGATCAGTACCTATGCTGGCATCCGTCAGACCGATCGGGGGTTGATCAAGGCGGCCCAAGACCTGGGAGCCAATCGTCGTCAGATACAGTTGAAGGTGGTTATCCCCTCGGCAATTCCCAGCATCTTTGCAGGACTTCACCTCGGCATGGGCGTTACCGTGATCCTGATCGTCGCGGCGGAGATGATCGGCAGCTCAAGTCAGAGCGGAATGGGCTTTTTGCTCATACAGTCCGGACAGGTGATGGAAACCGAAAAGGTGTTTGCGAGCCTTGTCGTGCTCGCAGTCGTTGGCGCGCTGATTATCAAGCTACAGCAATGGATCGATCGCAAAGTTGCGCCATGGACAATATATCATGGCGGACAATAACGAGCTGTCAGGGAGGGTGACGATGTTGAATATGGCACTGCGGACGTTTGCGGCAGGCGCATTCGCGTTCTGCCTCGGAATTCTGGCGCATCAGTCAGCAAATGCTGCGGATGTGGTGCGGGTCGGGGAGGGCCCGTTCATCACCGGAGGCGGTTTCTACGTCGCCAACGAGCGCGGCTACTTCAAGAAGATGGGACTTGAAATTCAGGTCAAGAAATTCAACGACGGCGCGCTCGCGGTGCCGGCGATCCTCGCCGGCGAGCTGGACATTACATTGATGACCGCGAACGCGAGTTTCTTCAACAGCGTTGCAAAGGGCGCTCCTCTCGTCATCGTGCTCGACCGCGGCCACAACCGACCCGGCTATGGCTATCTGGCGGTGAACGTTACCCAGGAACTGTACGACCAGGGGGTTCGTTCGCTCGCCGATTTTGCAAAGCTCAAAGGCAAGAAAATGGGCGTCGGCGCTGTCGGCAGCATCAATCAGTACGATACGGCTCGGGCACTGCAGAAAGCGGGCCTCGATCCCCGCAAGGATGTGACATGGATCGTTGGAGTGTCACAGCCCGATCTCATGAAAATGCTCGGGCAGAAACAGGTGGATCTGACGGATCTTGCTTATCAGTTCGGCTATTTTGCGCAGAACAATAAATGGGGCCCGATCGTCGCCAATGGCGATCAGATCGAGCCGAACAGCTCGATTGGTGTGTATGCCGCGAACAAGAATTTCGTCAGGGACAAGCGCGATGTTCTGGTACGTTTCGCGATGGCCTATCTGCAGGGCGTGAAGGAATTCGACGCCGCGGCGAAGGCGCCCGATGCCAATCAGGAAATCCTGGAAATTCTTGCCAGAAACACCTTCCTGAACAAGCCTGAACTCATCAAGGCAATTGCGCCCTACTGGTCGTATACGAGCGAGGATGGCATCCCGCCGATCGATTCAATCATGGCCATGCAGGACTACTGGGCCGACTATTTCACCTACGTGGAAAAGAAAGCCACGCGCGAACAGCTTTTCGACCTGTCGGTGGCGCAGGAGGCAAAGAAACGGCTTGACGCGGAAGCGCCATTCAAGAAGTAGCCGGTTGTAACCAAGGTGGCCCCTCGTTGAAGCGGGCCGCCTTGGAACTTTACCGATCGCCTGTCCATGACCTGACGCATTGGTGACCCTATTGGCGCGCCTTGCATTCGAAACCCTGCCGACTCAAGGGGGATTTGATAAACGGCCACTTACATATTAAGTGCGGCTGCGGATCTCGCGGGTGTAGCTCAATGGTAGAGCAACAGCCTTCCAAGCTGATGACGAGGGTTCGATTCCCTTCACCCGCTCCAGACCTTTTCTGGTCTTAGTGGGTTGCTAGCGACCAAAGCGTCAAATGAGAGGCTCACGGGTGTGTGGCCCGGTGAAAAAAGCCGTCAAAGTGATTAATTCGTCCTCAATTCGACCTTCCGGTGGACTTATGGTTATTGACTCCCCAGTCTCCCCGGCCGCAGGGGCCGTTCTGGGGGTTACCGGTACGCCAGGCCGTGTCCCAGATGGCTTCCGCCCTTGTAAACGCACGGTGCCCTTGCAAACGCACGGTGTATGGTGCCCTTGCAAACGCACGGTGTATAATGCATGACATCGCGGCGGCGGACCCTTATATGGTCCGCCGCATCCGCTTTACGGAGGAGTGTAGCTCAATGGCTAGAGCACCGGTCTCCAAAACCGGGGGTTGGGGGTTCGAGTCCCTCCACTCCTGCCAGCGGGGACCGCATACTGGAGATTGAGAGCGAGCAAATATGAGCGATCAAGCGCCCGCAGAGGGCCGACGCAAGCGGGTCAACCTGTTTCGTTTTCTGCAGGAAGTGCGCGAGGAAACGCGCAAGGTGACATGGCCGTCGCGCCGGGAAACCGCAATCACCACTGCCATGGTGTTCGTCATGGTGGCGATCGCGTCCGTTTTTTTCCTGATTGCAGATCAGGTGATGCGCTTTGCCATCACGTTCGTGCTTGGCCTCGCCAGCTGAAGGTTCAGACAGGATGAATGACACCGTCACCGAAACGTCGGCATCGACGAGGCCAAAGCGCTGGTACATCGTTCATGCCTATTCCAATTTCGAGAACAAGGTCGCAGATTCGATCCGCGAGCAGGCCAAGCAGCGCGGCCTTTCCGAACACATTGGCGAGGTATTGGTCCCCAAGGAGAAGGTCACCGAGGCGCGGCGCGGCCGGAAGGTAGAGACTGAACGCAAGTTTTTCCCCGGCTATGTTCTGGTGAAGATGGATTTGACGGACGAGGTCTACCATCTCATCAAGAACACGCCCAAGGTCACCGGCTTTCTTGGAAGCGACAAGAAGCCAATGCCGATTTCAGATGCGGAAGCCGACCGCATTCTGCACCAGGTCCAAGAGGGCATTGAGCGGCCAAAGCCGGCGGTATCGTTCGAGGTCGGCGAGCAGGTGCGCGTGTCGGATGGTCCATTCGCCTCATTCAATGGGGTCGTCGAGGAGGTCGATGAAGGCCGTTCGCGCGTGAAGGTCGCGGTGTCGATCTTTGGCCGCGCGACGCCCGTTGAATTGGAGTTCGGGCAGGTGGAGAAGCTGTGACCATGGACATTAATCAGTGATCAGGCGGCGAGAAGAGTTCTTTCCTGCCCCCCTGAGTCCTGATACCTGATACCTGATCCCTGACATCCCTGATTGTGGGAGGTGAGGCGGCGCCAACCGTCAATATCCGCACCACTAACGGAGTAAACAATGGCAAAGAAAGTCACTGGATTTCTGAAATTGCAGGTGCCGGCAGGCGCTGCCAATCCATCGCCCCCGATCGGGCCAGCGCTTGGTCAGCGCGGGCTCAACATCATGGAGTTCTGCAAGGCGTTCAACGCACAGACGCAGAAGATGGAGAAGGGCGTTCCGATCCCAGTCATCATCACGACCTATCAGGATCGCTCCTTCACCTTCGAAATGAAGACGCCGCCAGTGTCTTATTTCCTCAAGAAGGCTGCCAAGCTCGAGAGCGGATCGAAGACACCGGGACGCGACACGGCGGGACAGGTCACAAAGAAGCAGGTCCGCGAAATCGCCGAGCAGAAAATGAAGGATCTCAACTGCGATACGGTTGAGGCCGCGATGAAGATGGTCGAAGGCTCCGCCCGCTCGATGGGCCTGGCGGTGACGGAGTAACAGCCATGCGCATCGGAAAACGCTTGAAAGCTGCCCGCAACGGGATTGATCGCGAGAAGGCCTACCCCATCACCGAGGCCGTAAAACTCGTGAAGGAACGCGCGAAGGCGAAATTCGACGAGACAATCGAGGTCGCCATGAACCTTGGGGTGGATCCGACTCATGCGGATCAGATGGTGCGCGGTGTCGTTACGCTGCCGAATGGCTCAGGACGAACCTTGCGCGTCGGCGTATTCGCACGTGGGGCCAAGGCGGACGAAGCGAAAGCGGCCGGTGCCGACGTCGTTGGAGCGGAAGACCTGGTCGAGCAGGTGAGCAAAGGCGAAATCAATTTCGATCGCTGCATTGCGACCCCCGACATGATGCCCCTTGTCGGACGGCTCGGTAAGGTGCTGGGACCGCGCGGGATCATGCCAAACCCGAAGGTGGGAACTGTGACCATGGACGTCACCAACGCGATCAAGGGCGCAAAGGGCGGGTCGGTCGAGTTCCGCGTGGAGAAAGCCGGCATTGTCCAGGCAGGCGTGGGAAAGGCTTCGTTCTCAGAAGACAAGCTCATCGAAAACATCAAGGCCTTCGCCGATGCGGTGCAGAAGGCGAAGCCTCCCGGCGCGAAGGGGCACTACATCAATAAGGTGGCGATATCCTCGACGATGGGCCCGGGAGTGAAAGTCGAGATCCCCAGTCTTTTCGGGGGTGGGTCCGGCCATTGAACGAGCGCTCCATCGATTCGAATTTCCTCAAAAGACCCTTGGCAAAAGGGGTGCAAAGGTCTAAATGGGGGCTATCGGGCGTGCCGGCCCAATTTGTCGGCGCGCCTTTGCGCGTCTCTGCAAACCTGTGGTGATCTGAATTTATTCCTTTTGGAAACCCGCTTGGGAGCTCTGAAGGGATAAGGTCCGACGCCATTTGCGAATGCCCTGGCGCGCAGGGCCGTCCCGCAAAAACGGAGCGGCCCACCTGTCCGAGACTGCCGGCGCTGAGGTCCATCGACCGACGCTTAATTTCGCAAGAGGCCAGCACAGATGGGGAAGCGACCCGAGTTTGTGCACCCGTGCGGTGCACCAGTTTGGTTCGACCTCGGAGACCCGTGCGGTCAAAAGCCGTTTGGGGGGCAGGCTTCTTGAAGAGTCGTTCTGCCTGGTTCGCTACGCGTGAATCGAGCGGGACGGCTGGTAGCAACCGGCGGTTCCGCAGGTGATGCGGGGCAACCGCCAAAACCGGAAAGAGCTTGCAGTGGATCGAGCGGCTAAGCAGGAGTCCATCACTGAACTGAACGGGGTCTTCAAGACCTCGAACGTGGTGGTGGTGGCTCATTATTCAGGCCTCACCGTTGCCCAGATGCAGACTCTGCGCAAGCAGATGAAGCTGGCTGGAGCGCAGGTGAAGGTTGCAAAAAACCGTCTCGCCAGGATCGCACTCAAAGACACCGACGCCGCTTCCATCGCGCCCCTCCTGAAGGGGCCGACCTTGATTGCCTTCTCGGGCGATCCGGTGGCGGCGCCGAAAGTGGCCGTCGATTTCGCCAAAGCCAACGAGCGATTCGTGGTTCTCGGCGGAGTGATGGGCAAAACGGCTTTGGATACCAACGGCGTCAAGGCGCTTGCCGCTCTGCCGTCGTTGGATGAACTGCGCGCAAAGCTTGTCGGACTGGTTCAGGCTCCGGCGACCAAGATCGCACAGCTCGCTAACGCTCCCGCGGCCAAGGTCGCGCGCGTGGTCCAGGCTTTTGCCTCGAAGGGCGCTGCGGCCTGACGCCAACACTCAAATTCTCTGGTTCGAACCAACAGGAACTGAACAATGGCTGACCTGCAGAAGATCGTTGATGAATTGTCTGGGCTCACCGTCCTCGAGGCGGCTGATCTGGCGAAAATGCTTGAAGAGAAGTGGGGCGTTTCGGCTGCCGCCGCGGTGGCGGTTGCAGCGGGCCCTGCCGGCGCGGCCGGTGGCGCGCCTGCCGCCGAAGAAAAAACCGAGTTCACGGTGGTTCTTGCCAGTGCCGGCGACAAGAAGATCGAGGTGATCAAGGAAGTGCGGGCACTCACTGGGCTCGGTCTGAAGGAGGCCAAGGATCTCGTCGAGAGTGCTCCGAAGCCGGTGAAGGAAGGCGTCAGCAAGGAGGAGGCCGACAAGATGAAGGCCACTCTCGAAAAGGTTGGCGCCAAGGTTGAGCTTAAGTAGGCGAAGCCTACTTAAGCGAGATCCCCGGGCAAGCGTAGCGAGACCCGGGGATCGAGATAACTTGCCGTCGTGGACGGTCGGGACAAGCCCGAAGGCGAGCTTGGCTGATGAGGAGAGAACCGAGCGAGCGTATTGAGACCCGGGACGAAATAGCAATACCGGATAGTGCCGGGGGGGGCTCGGATCAGGAGAGACGGCTGTGAACCGCGATCTGCGGTCACGGTGAAAGATAATGCGGTGGTTCGGGCCAAGCTCGAATCACATAGTAATCGGACGGCCCCGACGCCTGTCCCAATGGTCGCGATGGATGGCGGCTGTTAGGAGAGGCGCCCGCGCCGGCCGCCAAACCGAATCGAGAGAGAAAAGATGGCGCAGACGTTTACCGGTCGCAAGCGCGTAAGGAAGTTTTTCGGTACAATTAAAGAAGTGGCGGAGATGCCGAACCTGATCGAGGTTCAGAAGGCATCTTACGACCAATTCCTGCTGGTGAAGGAGCCCGTCGGGGGACGTCCTGACGAAGGCTTGCAGGCTGTCTTCAAGTCGGTATTTCCTATTTCGGATTTTTCGAATTCCTCCCAGCTGGAATTTGTCAAATACGAATTTGAGTCGCCGAAATACGACGTCGACGAATGCCGTCAGCGCGGGATGACCTATGCTGCGCCGTTGAAAGTGACGCTGCGTCTCATCGTGTTCGATATCGACGAGGAGACCGGCGCCCGCTCCGTCAAGGACATCAAGGAGCAGGATGTCTACATGGGCGATATTCCGCTCATGACGAACAATGGCACATTCATCGTCAACGGCACCGAGCGTGTGATCGTTTCGCAGATGCACCGCTCGCCGGGCGTCTTCTTCGATCACGACAAAGGAAAAACGCACTCCTCCGGCAAGCTGCTGTTTGCTGCGCGTATTATTCCCTACCGCGGTTCTTGGCTCGACATCGAATTCGACGCAAAAGATATTGTCTATGCGCGCATCGATCGCCGCCGCAAGATTCCGGTCACCTCGCTGCTCTTTGCGCTGGGTCTCGACGGCGAACAGATACTCGCGACGTTCTACAAGCACGTCACCTATAAGCGCGCAAAGGAAGGCTGGCGCGTTCCGTTCGATGCCAATCGTCTGAGGGGCTACAAAGCTGTCAACGATCTCGTTGACGCCGATACGGGCAGGGTTGTCCTCGAGGCCGGCAAGAAGCTTACCGTGCGTCAGGCGCGTCAACTGGCCGATAAAGGTCTCAAGGCGCTACGTATGACCGATGACGAGTTGATCGGTCACTACGTTGCCGAGGATCTCGCCAACGGTCGTACCGGCGAAATCTACATGGAAGCCGGCGAGGAAATCACGGAGAAGAACCTCAAGATCCTGATCGAGGCGGGCTACAAGGAATTGCCGCTCCTCGATATCGACCACGTCAATGTCGGCGCGTACATTCGCAACACGCTGGCCGTCGACAAGAACATGACGCGCGAAGACGCGCTGTTCGACATCTATCGCGTGATGCGGCCCGGCGAGCCGCCGACCGTAGAAACTGCCGAGGCTATGTTCCGGTCGTTGTTCTTCGATCCGGAGCGTTACGATTTGTCTGCGGTCGGCCGCGTGAAGATGAACATGCGCCTCGACCTCGATGCGCCCGACACCATGCGGGTGCTCCGTAAGGACGATATTATCGCGGTGATCCGCACACTGGTCGACCTGCGCGACGGAAAGGGCGAGATCGACGACATCGATCATCTCGGCAACCGCCGCGTGCGATCGGTCGGCGAACTGATGGAAAATCAGTATCGCATTGGCCTGCTGCGCATGGAGCGGGCCATCAAAGAGCGCATGTCGTCGGTCGATATCGACACCGTTATGCCGCAGGATCTGATCAACGCCAAGCCGGCAGCTGCCGCGGTGCGTGAATTCTTCGGCTCGTCGCAGCTTTCGCAATTCATGGATCAGACCAATCCGCTGTCGGAAATCACCCATAAGCGGCGCCTTTCGGCACTCGGTCCCGGCGGCCTTACGCGAGAGCGTGCCGGCTTCGAAGTGCGCGACGTGCACCCGACGCACTATGGCCGGATCTGTCCGATCGAAACACCAGAAGGTCCAAACATTGGCCTCATCAATTCACTGGCGACCTATGCGCGGGTGAACAAGTACGGCTTCGTCGAGACTCCCTACCGAAAAGTGAAGGATGGGCGGGTGACCGACGAGGTGGTGTATCTCTCGGCAATGGAGGAGGCTCGTCACGCCGTCGCGCAGGCCAATGCCGCGATCGACAGCCGTGGCCGGTTCACGGAAGATCTCATTGTCTGCCGTCAGGCCGGTGACGTGCACCTCGTTCCGCGCGAAAAAGTCGACTACATGGACGTCTCGCCGAAGCAGCTCGTTTCGGTTGCCGCGGCGCTGATCCCATTCCTCGAGAACGACGACGCCAATCGCGCCTTGATGGGCTCCAACATGCAGCGTCAGGCTGTACCGTTGGTGCGCGCCGAGGCTCCGTTCGTCGGCACCGGAATGGAAGGCGTGGTTGCACGCGATTCCGGCGCATCGATCGCAGCGCGCCGCACTGGCGTGGTGGATCAGGTCGACGCCACGCGTATCGTTATCCGGGCCACCGATGAGACGGATCCGACCAAGCCGGGCGTCGATATCTATCGCTTGATGAAATATCAGCGGTCCAACCAGAATACCTGCATCAACCAACGTCCGTTGGTGAAGGTGGGCGATCGGGTCGAGAAGGGCGATATCATCGCCGACGGCCCCTCGACAGATCTCGGCGAGCTCGCGCTCGGGCGAAACGTGCTCGTCGCGTTCATGCCTTGGAATGGCTACAACTTCGAAGATTCGATCCTGCTCTCGGAGAGGATCGTGAAGGACGACGTGTTCACGTCCATCCACATCGAGGAATTCGAGGTGATGGCACGCGACACCAAGCTCGGACCGGAGGAAATCACGCGCGATATTCCGAACGTGTCGGAAGAGGCCCTGAAGAATCTCGACGAGGCCGGCATCGTCTATATCGGCGCGGAGGTGCATGCAGGCGACATTCTCGTCGGCAAGATCACACCGAAGGGCGAGAGCCCGATGACGCCGGAAGAGAAGCTTCTCCGGGCGATCTTCGGCGAAAAGGCGTCCGATGTACGCGATACCTCGCTCCGCGTTCCGCCCGGTGTTCAGGGCACCGTCGTCGAGGTTCGTGTATTCAATCGGCATGGCGTCGAGAAGGATGAGCGCGCCCTGGCGATCGAGCGCGAGGAGATCGAGCGTTTGGCGAAGGACCGCGACGACGAGCAGGCGATCCTTGACCGCAACGTCTATGGCCGGTTGGCCGAGATGCTGGAAGGGCGGACCGGTATCGCGGGCCCGAAGGGATTCAAGAAGGATTCGAAGATCACCAAGGCGGTGCTGGACGAATATCCTCGCTCGCAGTGGTGGCAGTTTGCTTCGCCGAACGACAAGCTGATGGCCGAAATCGAGGCCATTCGCAAACAGTACGACGAGTCGAAGAGGCTGCTCGAGCAACGTTTTCTCGATAAGGTCGAGAAATTGCAGCGAGGCGACGAGCTTCCGCCCGGCGTGATGAAGATGGTGAAAGTCTTCGTCGCGGTGAAGCGCAAGATCCAGCCTGGCGACAAGATGGCCGGCCGGCACGGCAACAAGGGCGTCGTCTCGAAGATCGTTCCCGTCGAGGACATGCCCTTCCTTGAGGATGGTACGCAGGTCGACATCGTCCTCAATCCTCTGGGCGTGCCAAGCCGGATGAACGTTGGGCAGATCCTGGAGACGCACCTAGGATGGGCTTGCGCCGGTCTTGGCTTAAAGATCGGCCAAGCCGTCGACGCCTACAACGCCCGACATGATTCGCGTCCGCTCAAGGAGATCCTGAAGAAGGTCTATGGCGATGACGAGACCATCAAGTCGCTGAATGAGGACGCGCTAATTGAACTAGGCGGCAACCTGCGCCATGGCGTGCCGATTGCCACGCCGGTGTTCGACGGCGCGAAGGAGGGCGATATCGAGAAGATGCTCGATCTCGCCGGCCTTGAACACTCCGGGCAGGTCACCGTTTTCGACGGCCGTACCGGGGAGCCGTTCGACCGCAAGGTGACCGTGGGCTACATCTACATGCTGAAACTGCACCACCTTGTGGACGACAAGATCCACGCGCGATCGATTGGCCCTTATTCGCTCGTGACGCAGCAGCCGCTGGGCGGCAAGGCTCAATTCGGCGGGCAGCGTTTCGGCGAAATGGAGGTGTGGGCGCTCGAGGCTTATGGCGCCGCTTACACGCTGCAGGAAATGCTCACGGTGAAGTCGGACGACGTCGCCGGCCGCACGAAGGTGTACGAGGCGATCGTTCGCGGCGACGACACGTTCGAGGCGGGCATCCCGGAAAGCTTCAACGTGCTGGTCAAGGAAATGCGTTCGCTTGGCCTCAACGTCGATCTGCACAATTCGAAGCAGCAGCGGCAAGGACCCGAAACGGCCGAGGCGGCGGAGTAACCCATTCTGTATGCGCGGACATGTCCCGCGCGTTTCGATGAGGAAGGCACTGCCTTCCTGAGCGAGTTGGCTGGGCCAAGCCTGGCCGAGCAAAGGAAACAGCGTTAGCGGCCGAGAATGATCGGCAAGCGGAGAAAACGATGAATCAAGAGATCATGAATCTTTTCAGTCCGCAGGTTGCGGCTCAGGTCTTCGACCAGATCCGGATTTCAATCGCGAGCCCAGAAAAGATTCTGTCCTGGTCCTACGGCGAGATCAAAAAGCCGGAAACGATCAATTATCGAACCTTCAAACCCGAGCGTGACGGTCTGTTCTGCGCGCGAATTTTCGGGCCGATCAAGGACTACGAATGCTTGTGCGGCAAGTACAAGCGCATGAAGTATAAGGGCATCATTTGCGAGAAGTGCTCGGTTGAAGTGACCCTTTCCCGGGTGCGGCGCGAGCGCATGGGCCATATCGAACTGGCGGCCCCGGTTGCGCACATCTGGTTCCTGAAATCACTGCCCAGCCGGATCGGCTTGCTGCTCGACATGACCCTGAAGGACCTCGAGCGGATCCTGTACTTCGAATACTACGTCGTGCTCGAGCCAGGCCTGACGCCGCTCAAGGATCGTCAGCTGCTTTCCGAAGACGAGTTCCTCAAGGCGCAGGAGGAGTATGGAGCGGATAGCTTCACCGCGACCATCGGTGCAGAAGCCATTCGCGAGATGCTCAAGGCTATCGATCTCGAGAAGATGCAGGCTGAACTGCGTGCCGAGCTCGCCGAGTCGGACAGCGACATCAAGAAAAAGAAAATTGCCAAGCGGCTCAAGCTGATCGAGGCATTCATCGCTTCCGGCAACAAGCCGGAGTGGATGATCCTGACGGTTGTGCCGGTCATTCCGCCGGATCTTCGGCCGCTGGTGCCCCTCGATGGCGGGCGCTTCGCCACGTCCGATCTCAACGATCTCTATCGCCGGGTAATCAACCGGAACAACCGGCTGAAGCGGCTGATCGAACTGCGCGCTCCGGACATCATCATCCGCAACGAAAAGCGAATGCTTCAGGAAGCGGTGGACGCCCTGTTCGACAACGGCCGCCGCGGACGCGTCATCACGGGTGCGAACAAGCGGCCGCTCAAGTCGCTCGCCGACATGCTCAAAGGCAAGCAGGGTCGTTTCCGGCAGAACCTACTCGGCAAGCGCGTCGATTATTCCGGCCGCTCGGTTATCGTGGTCGGTCCGGAACTCAAACTACATCAGTGCGGGCTGCCAAAGAAGATGGCGCTGGAGCTGTTCAAGCCGTTCATCTATTCGCGGCTTGACGCCAAGGGGCTGTCCACGACCGTGAAGCAGGCGAAAAAGCTCGTCGAGAAGGAGAAGCCGGAGGTTTGGGACATCCTCGACGAGGTGATCCGAGAACATCCGGTGCTGTTGAACCGCGCGCCCACCTTGCATCGGCTCGGTATTCAGGCGTTCGAGCCCGTGTTGATCGAAGGCAAGGCTATTCAGCTGCATCCTCTCGTTTGCGCCGCGTTCAATGCCGACTTCGACGGCGACCAGATGGCGGTTCACGTTCCGCTGTCGCTGGAAGCGCAGCTGGAAGCGCGTGTGTTGATGATGTCGACCAACAACATCCTGCATCCGGCGAACGGCTCACCGATCATCGTGCCGTCACAGGATATCGTGCTCGGACTTTATTATCTTTCGCTAATGCGGGAAGGCGAGCCGGGTGAAGGCAAGGTGTTCGGCGACATGGCCGACATCGATCATGCATTGCATGAGAAGGTCATCGGCCTGCACTCGAAGATCAAATACCGCTGGGAAGGCGTCGACGAGAAGGGTGAGCCGTTCAGAAAATGGTACGAGACGACTCCCGGTCGCGTGGTGCTCGGCAGCGTGCTCCCGAAGAACGCGAAAATTCCGTTCGATATCGTGAACCGCTTGATGACCAAGCGCGAGATTTCGTCGATGATCGACACGGTCTACCGACATTGCGGGCAGAAAGAGACGGTAATCTTCTGCGACCGCATCATGTCGCTCGGTTTCTACCACGCGTTCAAGGCGGGAATCTCATTCGGCAAGGACGACATGGTGGTGCCGGCTTCGAAGTGGAAGACGGTCGAGGAGACGCGCGAGCTCGCGAAAGAGTTCGAGCAGCAATACAATGACGGCCTCATCACGCAGGGCGAGAAGTACAACAAGGTGGTCGATGCCTGGTCGAAGTGCACCGAGGCGATCGCCGAAGCGATGATGAAGGAGATCTCGTCGGCCAAGAAGGATGGCAACGGTCGCGAGGCGCAGGTCAATTCCATCTACATGATGGCGCATTCCGGCGCGCGCGGCTCGCCGGCGCAAATGCGCCAGCTTGCCGGCATGCGCGGTCTGATGGCCAAGCCCTCGGGTGAAATCATCGAGAGCCCGATCATTTCCAACTTCAAGGAAGGTCTTTCCGTGCTCGAGTACTTCAACTCGACGCATGGCGCTCGCAAGGGTCTTGCCGACACCGCGCTGAAGACCGCGAATTCCGGCTATCTGACGCGGCGCCTCGTCGACGTCGCGCAGGATTGCATCATCACCGAGGAGGACTGCGGCACGAAAGCCGGCATCAAGGTGCGCGCCATCATCGATGCCGGGACCGTCGTCGCTTCGCTGGCGAGCCGTATCCTCGGCCGAACCACGGCGGAAGATGTGAAGGATCCCGCCAGTGGGAAGCTAATCGTTAAACGTGGCACGCTGCTGCAGGAGCCCGAGGTCGAGCAGATCACGAATGCGGGGGTGCAGGAACTGCGCATCCGCTCCGTATTGACTTGCGAGACCAAGAACGGCGTCTGTGGCGCCTGTTACGGACGCGATCTCGCGCGCGGCACACCAGTCAATATGGGCGAGGCAGTCGGCGTCATCGCAGCGCAGTCAATCGGCGAGCCGGGCACCCAGCTCACTATGCGCACCTTCCACATCGGCGGCGCGGCACAGATCTCCGAGCAGTCCTTCATCGAATCGAATTTCGAGGGAAAGGTGAAGTTCAAGAGCAAGAACGTCGCCAAGAACTCGGATAACGAGGTCGTAGCAATGGTCCGCAATATGGTGGTCGCGGTGGTCGATCCCGACGGCACCGAGCGCGCGCATCACCGTATTCCGTACGGTGCACGCTTGCGGGTCGAGGACGGCGACAAGATCAAACGCGGGCAGCGGATTGCGGAGTGGGATCCCTACACGCGGCCGATTCTCACCGAAGTTGAGGGCACCGTCGAGTTCGAGGACCTGGTGGACGGGCTTTCGATGTCGGAGCAACTCGACGAATCAACCGGCATCGCCAAGCGCGTGGTGATCGACTGGCGAACCGGCTCGTCTCGCAACCAGCAGGATCTGCGGCCTGCCATCGTGATCAAGTCGGGCAACAAGATCCTCAAGCTCGCCCGCGGCGGCGAAGCGCGCTACCAGCTCGCGGTCGACGCGATCATCTCGGTTGATCCGGGAAGTCACGTGAAGGCGGGAGATGTCATCGCGCGTATCCCGACCGAAAGCGCCAAGACGCGCGACATCACCGGTGGTCTGCCGCGGGTGGCGGAGCTGTTCGAGGCCCGGCGACCGAAGGAAGCTGCGATCATCGCGGAAATCGGCGGCACGGTACGCTTCGGCAAGGACTACAAGAACAAGCGCCGTATCACGATTGAACCGGCCAGCAAGGGAGATGAGCCGAAGGAGTACCTGATCCCGAAGGGCAAACACATCCACCTTCAGGACGGCGACGTAATCGAAAAGGGCGACTACATCGTCGAGGGCAATCCTGCTCCGCATGACATCCTGGCGATCAAGGGCGTCGAGGAACTTGCCGCCTATCTGGTGAACGAAATTCAGGAGGTTTACCGGTTGCAGGGCGTCAATATCAACGACAAGCACATCGAGGTGATTGTCCGCCAGATGCTGCAGAAAGTTGAAATCGACGACTCCGGCGAGACTGAACTGTTGCAAGGCGAGCAGATCGACAAGATTGAACTCGACGAGATCAATGCTCGCGCCGAGGCCGAGGGAAAGAAAGGAGCCACGGGGCACCCGGTCCTGCTCGGGATCACCAAGGCCAGCCTGCAGACTCGCTCGTTCATCTCTGCGGCGTCCTTCCAGGAGACCACGCGCGTACTCACCGAAGCGGCAGTCAATGGCAAAGCCGATACGCTCGACGGACTCAAAGAAAACGTGATCGTTGGCCGGCTTATCCCGGCGGGCACCGGTGCGATGATGAATTCGCTCCGTGAGGTCGCCACCAAGCGCGACGCCCTCATCCTGGAAGAGCGGGAGAAGGACGCGGCCAAGGCCGCCGCGAAGCAGGAGGAAACGCCAGCGCTTCCTGCCGCCGAATAGAAAAAAAGCATAGCTGATCGAAAGGGCCGCCTGCGCAAGGCGGCCCTTTCATTTTGGGTTCCGGTGCTCCTGATGGCAGAATGCACGGAACTCGCGTAGATTTACCGACTGTCGCGAGTTTCAAGGGGGCGACATGAGACGGCGTGCTACGGCGGGTAGGCCGGCCAGGGGCCGGCGTCGCCGCGTTTCGAAAAGGCGGAAGGATTCGAAGCCGGCGTCGCAGGGTGAAGGTCTGCGATCGCAACTCGATCTGTATGCCCACGAACTGCGTGAAACTCGCGAAGCGCAGTTGGCGACGACCGAACTGCTTAAGGTCGTCAGCCACTCTGCTTTTGATCTCCAGCCTGTCCTGGACAGTATCGTCGCCAGCGCGTTTCGGCTTTGCGCCGCCGATTTCGCTATCATGTTCAGGCAGGTGAATGGAAAGTATCACGTAGCGGCGTCAAAAAATGCCGACGAAGCGTTTTTGCAATTTGCGTCCAAGAATCCGATTGAGCCGGGGCGCGGCTCGTTGGTTGGGCGCACAGTGCTGGAAGGCAGGATCGTTCACATCCCGGATTGCCTCGCCGATCCCGAATACACCCTGGCCAAATGGCAGAAAGCGGGAAAATACCGTACCGATCTTGGAGTGCCGCTTTTGCGCGACGGTATTCCGATTGGCGTGATTGCGCTGGGGCGCAAAAAAGTTAAGCCATTCACTGAAAGAGAAATAGCGCTGGTCGAGACGTTCGCTGCGCAAGCAGTCATTGCCATCGAGAATACGCGTCTGCTCAATGAAACTAAAGAAGCACTTGAGCAGCAGAAAGCCACCGCCAATGTGCTCAGTGTCATCAGTCGGTCGGCATTCGAATTACAGCCTGTCTTTGAAACCGTTGCCGAAAGCGCAGTGAGACTTTGTGGAGCCGACAGGGCCTTTATATTCCGTTTCGATGGGCAGCTGTTGCGGTCTGTTGTTTCGCATAACGCGCCGCCCGAACTGGAAACGTTCATCCGCCAAAATCCAATTTCTCCTGGACGCGAAAGTGGTGCCGCGCGCGCTGCACTCGAGCGCCGGACTGTTCACATTCCTGATGTCACGATCGATCCGGAATACACCTTCAAGTCGAAAGACGTGGCGCCGGTTCGGACCGTACTCGCTGTCCCGATCGTCAAAGGTGATGAGCTTCTCGGTGCTATTCTCACCTATCGCCTGGAGGTTCGGCCTTTTGCCGGCA
This sequence comes from Pseudolabrys sp., assembly GCA_035718275.1. Lineage (GTDB taxonomy): Bacteria > Pseudomonadota > Alphaproteobacteria > Rhizobiales > Xanthobacteraceae > Pseudolabrys. Next base: position 66,603 of record DASTHI010000050.1, read on the forward strand.
AACAAATCCAACTTCTGGAATCCTTTGCCGATCAGGCGGCGATCGCAATTGAGAATGTGCAGCTCTTCGATGCCGAGCAGCGGCGCAGCGCCGAGCTTGCCGAGTCATTGTCGCAGCAGACTGCCACCGCGGATGTGCTCAAGGTTATCAGCCGGTCTACTTTCGATTTGCAGGCAGTGCTGGCCACATTGGTCGAATCGGCGACGCACCTCTGCGAGGCCGATCATGCCTGGTTGTTCGAGCGCAAGGGCGATTTTTTGAGCTGGGTCGCCGGCTACGGCCATGCGGCCCATGAGAACGCGCGCATCAGGGACTATTTCATAGAGCACAGGGTCGGCGTGGATCGCGGGAGCGTTACAGGGCGAGCTGTACTCGAGGGCAAAGTCGTTCACGTCCCCGACGTGCTTGCCGACCCGGAGTACAAATGGGGCGAAGCGCAAAAAATCGGCGGTTACCGCGCGGGGCTAGGGGCCCCGTTATTAAGCAAAGGAAATGTTGTTGGTGTCATTTTTGTAGGGAAAACTGCGCCGAAGCCGTACACCGAAAAACAAATCGAGCTGGTGACGACTTTTGGCGACCAGGCCATCATCGCGATCGAGAACACACGGCTGCTCAACGAGTTGCGCCAGCGCACAGACGAGCTAAGCGAGGCGCTGGAACAACAGACCGCAACCTCGGATGTGCTGAAGGTCATCAGCCGGTCTGCCTTTGATCTCAGCGCGGTTCTCAATACGTTGACTGAATCTGCCGCGAGACTATGCGATGCGGATATGGCGGGCATAGTGCGCCCCAAAGAAGGAGAGCACTACTGGGTCACAAGCGTCAATTTTCCGCCGGCGTTCATGGAATATGTCAAGACCCGCCCGATCCTGCGCGACCGCGGTTCGGTTGCTGGACGTGCATTGCTTGAGGGCCGCCTAGTTCACATCGGCGACGTCCTTGCGGACCCGGACTTCACTTTCAACGAGGCGCAGAGACGCGGGGGTTATCGAACGGTTCTTGCCATTCCGCTACTGCGCGAAGGAATATCGATTGGCGTGATCGTGCTCACTCGCAAGGCCGTCCGGCCCTTCACCGAGAAGCAAATCGAAGTCCTGACAACTTTCGCCGATCAGGCCGTCATAGCAATCGAAAATGCGCGTCTTTTTGACGAAGTGCAGGCGCGAACGCGCGATCTTTCGGAGGCACTGGAACAACAGACGGCAACAGCGGAAGTGTTGAGCGTCATTTCCAGTTCGGTCACCGATGCTCAGCCTGTGTTCGAGATCATCGCAAAAAGCGCCGCCAGGGTCTGCAATGCCCGTTTCTGCAACGTTTTTCGGTTTGATGGAGAACTGATTCATTTTGCCGCAACCCATGGTTATGAGGGCGAGACGATCGAGGCTCTCAAGCGGGCCTATCCCATTGCGCCGGGGCGGAAAAGCGCCGCGGCGCGCGCCATCCTCAACGGTGTGGTCGAGCAAATTCCGGACATTGATGCTGACCCCGAATACGAGCACGGCGCGACGGCACGGGAAGTGAACTTTCGGAGCATTGCGGCCGTGCCGATGTTGAAGAACGGCAAGCCCGTCGGGGCGATCGCTATTTCGCGACCTCAAGTCGGGCGTTTTCCAGAGCGGCAGATCGATCTCCTGAAAACTTTCGCCGATCAGGCGGTCATCGCCATCGAGAATGCGCGCCTGCTCAGCGAGTTGCGGGAGCGAACCGAGGATCTCTCTGAAGCACTGCAGCAACAAACAGCCACGGCTGACGTTCTCAAGGTCATCAGTCGCTCGACGTTCGATCTACGGGCGGTGCTCGAAACGTTGACGGAGTCAGCAGCGCGCCTCTGCGAGGCTGACATGGCCGCCATTATCCGCCAGAGAGACGACGGTTATTATTGGGCCGCGAGCTATGGCTATGCACCTGGGCTGAGCGATTATCTCAAAACGGTCCGCCTGGGACGTAATCGAGACAGCGTGGTTGGACGCGTGCTGATAGAGAGCAAGACCATTCACATCCCCGATGTACTCGCCGATCCTGATTACAAGTTTTTCGATGTCCAAAAAATAGCGGGCTTCCGCACGATGCTCGGAGTTCCGCTTTTGCGTGAAGGAACGCCGATCGGCATCGCGCTTTTGATGCGAAAAACCGTCCGACCTTTCAATGAGAGTCAGATTGACCTGGTTGAAACTTTTGCTGACCAGGCAGTCATCGCGATCGAAAACGTTCGTCTGTTCGACGAAGTACAAGCTCGGACGGCCGAACTGGCGGACGCCCTACAACAGCAAACCGCTACAGCCGAGGTGCTTAAGGTCATCAGCAGATCGGCTTTCGATCTAAACATGGTGCTGCAGACGCTTGTCGAAGCGGCTGCCAAGCTCTGTGAAGCTGACCAGGGCACTATTGCAAGGGAGCAAGCCGGAGCCTTCGTGCGCGCCGCGAGCTACGGCTTTTCGCGCGAATTTGTCGAACTCGTTAAAGAGTTGCCGGTCGCTTCTAACCGTGGCTCTGCAACCGGGCGTGCATTGTTGGATGGCCGCACCGTGCACATTGCGGACGTTCGGGCCGATCCCGACTACACCTTTTCTGAAGCGATAGAAAAAGGCGGATTCAAAACAATTCTTGCGGTGCCGATGCTGCGCGAAGGAAAAGCGATCGGCGTTCTTGCTTTGACGCGAATCGAAATGAAGCCGTTCACGGACAAACAGATCGAGCTCGTTTCGATGTTTGCCGACCAGGCTGCGATTGCGATCGAGAATGTTCGTCTTTTCGAAAGCGTGCAGACCCGCACGCGCGAGTTGGCAAAGTCGCTCGAGGAACTGCGGACCGCTCAGGATCGACTCGTGCAAACCGAAAAACTCGCATCCCTCGGGCAATTGACTGCGGGGATTGCGCACGAAATCAAAAACCCTCTGAATTTCGTCAACAATTTTTCAGCGGTGTCAGCGGAGTTGATTGGTGAATTGCAGGAGGCGCTGCAACGCGTTCATTTCGATCAGAAGACGAGTGGCGAAGTCGGAGAACTTATCGACATGCTGCGAGGCAATCTCGAAAAGGTCGTGCAGCATGGGAAGCGTGCCGATTCGATCGTCAAAAACATGCTGCTCCATTCCCGCCAGGGCTCAGGCGAACATCGCTTGACCGACATCAACAGCGTTGTCGAGGAGAGTCTCAATCTCGCATACCACGGAGCCCGAGCCGAGAGGCAAGGCTTTAACATCAGCCTAAAGCGATCTTTCGATCCAAGCGCCGGCGAAGTCGATCTGTTTCCTCAGGAAATCACAAGGGTTCTTCTGAACGTGATTTCAAATGGTTTTTACGCGACAGCCAAGCGCAAGGCAGCAGAAAACGGAAGCAGCTATGAACCAACGCTTGCGGCCTCGACCAAAAACCTTGGCGACAGCGTGGAAATCAGGATTCGCGACAACGGCACGGGCATTCCACCGGACGTGAAAGAAAGGATGTTTAATCCGTTCTTCACGACCAAACCTGCTGGGGAGGGTACGGGTCTTGGTCTCTCCATCAGTCACGACATCGTCGTCAAACAGCACTGCGGTTCGATCGAAGTCGATACCGCGCCCGGCGAATACACGGAATTTCGTATTGTGCTTCCGCGTAAAGGCGCAACGCTAGAAAAATAGGGGGATCCGCGTGCAACTTCTTATTCTTGTGGTTGATGATGAACCGGACGTGGAAGCTCTGTTTCGACAGCACTTCCGGCGCGATCTTCGCGACGGACGCTTTCAAATGGAGTTCGCTCAATCGGCGCATGCGGCTTTGCAATGCATCGGGAATGCAGGTGCGGCTTCGCTCATATTGATTCTGTCAGACATCAATATGCCCGGCATGAGCGGACTTGAGCTTCTGCCAAAAGCGAAAGCGGTTCGGCCGGATGTGCCAATCATTATGATCACCGCCTATGGCGATGCCGATACCAAGCGGAAGGCGTTGGAGAGTGGCGCCGATGCGCTCTTCACGAAGCCGATCGACTTCGTCGCTTTACGCAGCGAAATCGACATGCGGGTGGAGGGAGCTGCGTGAAATCCGGCCCAAAGAGGATTTAGTTCGGAGCCTCGGAATGACTTCATGAAACGGCGTGAATTCATCGTGGCACTTGGCGGGGCGGCGGTGTGGCCTCTGGTCGCTCACGCGCAGCATTCAAGAGTCGCCAAGCTCGGCGTGCTGTTGGTGGGAAACCGCGAGCCATTTTCCCGTCTGTTTTTGGATGGACTTCGCGACCTAGGCTACTTCGAGGGAAAAAACATACAGATTGAGTATCGCTCGGCAGCAGGAAACCTGAACCTTCTTCCCACCCTGGCTGCGGAGCTCGTCGGCCTTAGAGTCGACATTATCATCGCCTCCGAAACCCCCGCCGTGCAGGCGGCTAAGCGCGCGACATCCGAAATTCCGATCGTGATGGCGCCATCAGGCGATCCCGTAGGAACAGGGCTTATTGTTAGTCTGTCCAGGCCGGGCGGAAACGTCACAGGGCTGTCCGCGGCAACTGCCGAGCTGGCGGGGAAAAGCCTTCAGCTCATCCGGGAAATACTTCCCGCAACGAGCCGTATCGCGGCGCTCGCCGACCCCGAAAATGCGTTTACTAGGTCGTTTCTAGGCCAGATCAATGCTGCTGCCAAAGGTACCGATCTGGAGGTCGAAACCGTCATGCTTCGAGCACTCGAAGATCACGAGCCTGTTTTCGCCCGATTGGCCGTTGCCGGAGTCAATGCGCTGGTTGTGCAGCCGACACTTCCGCGCGCGCCGATCATCGCGCTCGCGCAGAGATATCGTCTCGCGGCCGTCTCAGGCAACAGGGCCTTCGCCGATGCGGGAGGCCTGATGTCGTATGCCGGAAGTCTCGCCGACAGATATCGGAATGCCGCACCGTATGTTGACAAGATCCTCAAAGGCGCCAAGCCAGCCGATCTGCCGGTCCAACAACCAACGAAATTCGAGCTGGTCATCAATCTAAGGACCGCAAAGGCGCTAGGCATTAGCGTGCCATTCGCGATGCTCTCTCGTGCCGACGAGGTGATCGAGTGAGAGATCGCACGGCACTGGATCAAGCTGGCCCGCCGTCGCGGCACGAAGTTCGCAGTCGTCTCTTTTTTAAGTATATCGGTCTGTTCGTTGCGGTGGTCTGCATTGCCCTTGTGATCAATGGCCTGCTCGAGATTTGGGGGTCCTATCGCGAACATAAAACTGCGCTGGTCAGGATACAGCACGAGCAGGCAGAATCGGCGGCGGCCAAGATCAGCCAATTCATCAAGGAAATCGAAAACCAAGTCGGATGGACCACGCAGCTGCTCTGGTCAGCAGAGACGATCGAGCAGCGCCGGTTCGACGCGCTGCGTCTCCTGCGTCAGGTTCCGGCAATTACGGAGCTTGCGCAGGTCGACGCAAAGGGCAAGGAGCAGCTGCGCGTTTCGCGCCTCGCGATGGACGTCGTGGGCAGCGGAGTGGACCTCTCGAACGAGCCCAAATTCAGCGAAGCCGTCAAAAATAGGGTTTATTACGGCCCCGTCTATTTCCGTCGGGAGTCAGAGCCGTATATGACCCTTTCGCTTGCTGGCACTCGTCGCGATGCCGGCGTCAGTATTGCGGAGGTCAATCTCAAGCTCATCTGGGACGTCGTATCCAGGATCAAGGTTGGCGAACGCGGTCAGGCCTATGTGGTGGACCGGCGCGGGCGTCTGATCGCTCACCCCGACATCAGCCTTGTATTGCGCAATACGGATATGACTCGCCTCGCGCAGGTTCAGGCGGCGCTAGCATCATCTGACGACGAAATTCCAACTGCAACGGATTTGCAGGGCCGCACCGTCTTGAGTGCTTTTGCGCCAGTTACGCCCTTGGGTTGGACCGTTTTTGTCGAACTGCCGGTAGGGGAGGCCTACCAGCCGTTGATGGCTTCCATCCGGCGTTCAGCCTTGGTTCTGCTTGCCGCGCTCTGTCTTGCGGCCGTGGCCGGAATACTTCTTGCGCGCAGAATGGTCGTGCCGATCAAAGCCTTGCGGACTGGGGCTGCGCGTATCGGAAGCGGCGACCTTTCGCAACGGATCGAGGTCAAGACCGGCGATGAGCTCGAAGCGCTCGCCGATCAGTTCAATGACATGGCCGGCCGGCTTCAGGAATCATACACAGGATTGGAGAACAAGGTCGAGCAACGCACGCAAGAGCTTGCGCAATCGGTCAGGGAGTTGCGCGCGCTTGGCGAGGTGACTCAGGCCGTAAATTCAACGGTCGATCTTGAGACTGTGCTCTCAACGATCGTCGCCAAAGCGGTGGAACTTTCCAATACGGATGCCGGAGCCATTTATGTTTTCGACGAGGTAATCGAGGAGTTTCGCCTGAGGGCAACTTACGGGCTGGACTCTGGAGCGGTGGCTGAAATCCGGGATCGTCACATTCGTCTGGGGGAGACTGCGATTGGCGAGGCCGTGCAGTACCGCAGGCCGATCCAAATTCCGGACGTTCAGGACGATCCTTCAAGCACGCTGGACATTATCATCCGCGCGGGCTTCCGCGCTCTTCTGATTGTGCCTCTGCTGAGCAATAACGAGATTGTAGGGGCACTCATTGTGCGTCGCAGAGCACCTGGCGAATTTTCGAAAAGTACGGTCGAGCTGCTGCAGACCTTCGGGGCGCAGTCAGTCCTGGCAATACAAAATGCCAGGTTGTTCGAAAGTGTCGGCGCGAGGACACGCGAACTTGCAAAATCGTTGGATGAACTCCGCACTACGCAGGATCGCCTGATTCAGACAGAGAAACTGGCCTCACTTGGTCAACTTACGGCTGGAATAGCGCACGAGATCAAGAACCCGCTCAATTTCGTAAACAATTTCTCAGCTGTTTCCGGCGAACTTGTTGATGAACTGCGCGGCATCTTGAAGAAGGCTAATCTCGACGACAGGGTGCGAACGGAGATCGACGAAATCGCCGACATGCTGCAAGGCAATCTTGAAAAGGTGGTGCAGCACGGCAAACGTGCCGACTCGATCGTAAAAAACATGCTGCTGCATTCACGTCAGGGTTCGGGCGAGCACCGCCTCGTCGATGTCAATGCCGTTGTCGAGGAAAGTCTTAATCTCGCCTATCATGGCGCACGAGCCGAGAAACAGGGCTTCAACATAACCCTCCAAAAATCATTCGATCCGAGCGCGGGCGAGGTTGATCTATATCCGCAGGAGATCACGCGCGTGTTGCTCAACCTCATCATGAACGGCTTCTATGCGACGACGAAGCGCAAGGCCGAAGCGAACGGCGCTGCCTACGAGCCTACGCTCGCGGTCTCAACAAAGAGCCTCGGCGACACTGTCGAAATCAGTATCAGGGACAATGGTACCGGAATTCCGGCGGAGGTGAAGGAAAAAATGTTCAATCCGTTCTTCACGACCAAGCCTGCCGGGGAGGGGACAGGACTTGGTTTGTCGATCAGCCACGACATTATCGTCAAGCAGCACGGCGGATCTATTGAAGTCGACACCAGGCCCGGTCAGTACACCGAATTCCGTATCGTTCTTCCACGCAAGGCTGCAGTCCTTTCAAATCCGAAAGCATACGCATGAAACCTCTCATCAACGGTGAATGGGCCGCATGACCGCTCGAATTCTTGTAGTTGATGACGAACCGGACATGGAGGCGCTGCTCGTCCAGAAATTTCGTCGTCAAATCGGCGAGGGATCCGTGGAGTTGCTGTTCGCCAGAGACGGTATTGAAGCTTTGCAGATGCTGACCGAAAACGGCGGCATGGACATGATTATTGCCGATATCAATATGCCGCGGATGGACGGACTTACGCTTTTACATAAGCTGCAGGAATCCGAGGAGAAACCTTCGACGATAATCGTCTCGGCATACGGCGACATGGCCAATATTCGGACTGCCATGAATAGAGGCGCATTCGACTTTTTGACAAAGCCAATCGACTTTCCAGATCTTGAGGCGACTATTGCCAAGACCATCCGCCACGTCGAACAATTGCGCGATGCGAGACGCCGGCAAATAGCGGCCGAACGAGCCTATGCCTCCCTCTCGAGATATTTCTCGCCCAATCTCGCGCAAAGGCTTGCCGGCGATAGGGATGCAATAGATCTGGCCGGCCAGCGGCGTGAAATTGCATCGCTTTTCACGGATATTGCCGGCTTCACCACTTTGGTTGAGACGCTCGATCCAAGCGTGCTTGGACCGCTTCTTAACGAATACCTCACGGGGATGACCGATATCGTGTTTTCGCACGACGGAACGGTTGCCAAGATTGTTGGTGATGCTCTCCACGTGCTCTTTGGCGCGCCGGGGGAGCAGCCTGACCATAGTAGCCGTGCCGTTTGTTGTGCGCTTGACCTCGACGAGTACGCCAGCTCATTCGAGGAGCGTTTTAAAGAGAAGGGAATTGAACTCGGTATAACCCGTATCGGCGCCCACGCGGGCCCGGCGATTGTTGGGAATTTTGGCGGTGCGCGTTTCTTCGACTACACAGCCTATGGCGATACGGTCAATGTTGCAGCGCGACTGGAGACAGCGAACAAATACTTCGGCACCCGTATTTGCGTGAGCTCCATGTTGGCCAAGCAAGTGAAGGATTTTCGTGGTCGTCCCATTGGTGATCTTGTGCTCAGAGGCAGATCCGAACCGATGCGGGCATTCGAGCCATCACGGGTCGAGCGTTATGAGAGCCCGGCGACAAAGAGCTATCTGGAGGCGTTTGCAAAGCTCGAATCGGATGATCCTACGGCGATGGCGGCATTTGCCGCACACGTAGGCAGCTACCCGTCGGACCAGCTTGCCAGCTTCCATCTCAGAAAGCTTCTGGAGGGCAAAAAGGGGACCCAAATCGTGTTGCAATAGCACAGCGACGCCTGCATAAGCAGCACGCCATTCTTTTCGACCAAAAGGAAGCCCGCCGCTGCGCAAGCTGGAATCCTTTCGATGCACCTGCTCGTCCTGCCAGGCGACGGCATTGGCCCAGAGATCACTGCCGCCGCCGTCGAAGTTTTGATCATTGCGTCGCGGCGCTTCAATCTTGATCTGCGAATGGAGGAGCTCGCGGTCGGGCATGCCGGCTTGCGCGCACATGGTAGCACCATCCATCCCGACATTCTCGATAAAGCCCGCCGCGCTGACGGTGTTGTGCTTGGACCGACGTCCACGTTCGAGTTCAAGGATCCGGCACGCGGCGAGATCAATCCGTCGATGACCCTGCGCAAGGCTCTCGATCTGTTCGCCAATATTCGTCCGGCACGCACTTATCCTGGCGCTTCCGTGCGCAACACCGGCGAATTCGATCTCGTCGTCGTTCGTGAAAATACTGAAGGCTTCTATGCGGATCGCAACATGGAGGCTGGAAACGGCGAGATGCTCGTGACCAGAGATGTCGCCGTATCACTCCGGCGGATCACGCGCCATTGCAGCGAGCGGATCGCGCGCGTGGCTTTCAATCTCGCAATAAGCAGGCGCAAACGCGTGACCATTGTGCACAAGGCGAATGTGCTCAAGGTGACAGATGGGTTGTTCATTGAAGCATGCAGGGATGTTGCGCGAGATTTTCCGGGCGTATCGGTGGACGATGTGATCATCGATGCCGTGATGGCCCACGTTGTCCGTAATCCGCGGCGGTTCGATGTGATCGTCACGACAAACATGTACGGGGACATTCTTTCTGATCTCACTGCAGAGCTCGCGGGCAGTCTCGGGCTTGCCGGTTCGCTCAATGCAGGCGAGCACCATGCAATGGCACAGGCGGTGCACGGTTCGGCGCCGGATATCGCGGGCATGGATGTTGCGAACCCTTTCTCCCTAATCTTGTCGAGCGCCATGCTGCTGGCCTGGCACAGCCGTCGCTGTGGCGACCGTTCGTTCCAGCTTGCTGCCGACGCTATCGATGCGGCAGTCGAAGCAGCCATTGTCGCCAAGCAATGCACGGCCGATATCGGCGGCCCTCTCGGCACACGAGAGGCCGGCGCAGCTGTGGCATCGCGGCTGTGCGTGTGAACCCTCGCATGCGCTGCGACAGCCATGTCCACCTCGTCGGACCAATCGGGCAATATCCCCAGCTCGCCAGCCGAACCTACACCGCTGACGTCGCGACGCTGAAACAACTCGAAACTGTCGCTGCGGCGCGCGCCGTAAGGCGTTTTGTCATCGTACAGCCAAGCTTCTATGGTGCCGACGACACCCTACTGCTCGACGGCCTTCGATTACTTGGCGCGCGCGGGCGCGGCGTCGCTGTCATCGAGCCTGAAAGAACGCCGGTCCGAACGCTCGCGTCCTACGCCCGAGAGGGGGTGCGCGGGCTCCGATTGAACCTTTACAGTCCGATCCGCGACAAGGGCCCACTGGCCGAGCGCTTCATGGCCTTGGCCGGCGTCGCTCACGACCTCGGCTGGCACGTCGAGATCATTGCGCCGCTGAGTCATATCGTGGCCGCAACCGCAGTGCTCGCCCAATCGCGCGTGCCGCTGGTGATCGACCATTATGGCCTTTACGCCACCGCACGTCCCGAGGATGCCGAAGGGCGTGCTTTGTTGGAACTGCTCGCCATGCCGCACGTCTGGATGAAGCTCTCGGCACCCTACCGGGTCAGCAGGGATCATCTGGCTACCAGGCCCGACCCCGAGTGGCTCGCGGCTATGCTCTCAGCAGCGCCAGATCGTTGCGTTTGGGGCAGCGATTGGCCGCATACGCCTCCACTCGATGAGCAGAAAACCCGCGAAAAAATCGCACCCTATAGGCCCCTGCGTTACGACAAGCTGGTCGACGACTTCCTGGAAGCAATCGGATCAGCAGACCTCGCCGAGCGCATCCTTTCGGACAATCCGGCGCGCCTCTATGCTTTCGAGGCATGATTGTCGTTATCGACGACGGATGAGCCGCCAAAACCCCGGCGTTTCGCACGCATTCGCGCTGCCCAAGCCGTGAACCCTCGATTTTTCAGCCATTTTCGCTTGACTTGGCAGAGTCGCACCGATACATACCCCACACTTTTCGGCAGGCGGTGAGCTTCGCTTGCTCGGAACGGCCGCCCGGTCAAGCACTTGAAAGTTCAGATTATTTTCTTGCAGCCTGGCCGCGCATCGCCTCGACGAATGAAGCTCAGACGCTGCCTCTGACAGCACCTGTCAGACTTTCAGACTGAACGGCCGCGGTGTTTCACCGCATCGTGACCGTCCGAACGGAGGAGCGCCCTGCCGCGAATTGGCGGATGGCGCGATTTCGTTTTGCGCGTGAAGGCACGGCGTTCTGAACGCGTACATGGAATTAAGAAAATGCCGGGGGCGAATGCCCTAGAGGATGCGGACATCGGTGTTGTCCGCAGGGAAGCAGGAGAAGCGGCGCTGACGCTTTCGCGTTTGCCCCAGGAATATAGGTAGCAAGATCAACGATGCCGACGATCAACCAGCTGATTGCCAAGCCTCGGCACCCGCTCAAGGCGCGGAACAAGGTGCCAGCCCTGCAGGCAAGTCCGCAGAAGCGCGGCGTCTGCACGCGCGTCTACACCACAACACCCAAGAAGCCGAACTCGGCATTGCGCAAGGTTGCCAAGGTGCGTCTGACCAACGGCTTCGAGGTCATCGGCTACATCCCCGGCGAAGGCCACAACCTTCAGGAGCATTCGGTGGTGATGATCCGCGGCGGCCGCGTCAAGGATCTCCCGGGCGTGCGCTATCACATTCTCCGCGGTGTGCTTGACACGCAAGGCGTGAAAAACCGCAAGCAGCGCCGCTCGAAATACGGAGCAAAGCGGCCGAAATAGTTCGGCTTGTCGCGGATATTCCAGGTATCGAAGCTCGATGCGGGAAACCGAGAGACAACGATAACCGGTTCGCCGGTCACGAGAGAGAAAAGCAGATCGCCGGAACACTCCGGTCACGGTAAGGCAAGAGATCGAGAGTTCAGGACTGAAAGATAACGACCATGTCACGCCGTCACGCCGCCGAAAAACGAGACATCATTCCGGATCCGAAATTCGGAAATGTCGTCGTCAGCAAGTTCATGAATGCCATCATGTACGATGGCAAGAAATCGGTAGCGGAAGGCATCGTCTACGGTGCGCTTGAGACAATCGAAAGCAAGACCAAGCAGAATCCGCTCACAGTGTTTCAGCAGGCCCTCGAAAACGTGATGCCTTCGATCGAAGTGCGCTCGCGCCGCGTTGGTGGCGCCACTTATCAGGTGCCGGTTGAAGTACGCACGTCGCGCCGTCAGGCGCTCGGCATCCGCTGGATCATTGCGGCCGCCCGCGAGCGCAACGAACGTACGATGACCGAGCGGCTTTCGGCTGAACTGCTCGACGCATCCAATAACAGGGGAAACGCAGTCAAGAAGCGAGAGGACACCCACAAGATGGCGGAAGCCAACCGCGCCTTCTCGCATTACCGTTGGTAACAGAAGAAAGATTCGAGGACTGAACCCCTATGCCCCGCAGCCATCCAATCGAGGACTACCGCAATTTCGGCATCATGGCTCACATCGATGCGGGAAAAACCACGACCACGGAGCGGATCCTCTATTACACCGGCAAGAGTCACAAAATCGGCGAGGTGCACGAAGGCGCCGCGACGATGGATTGGATGGAGCAGGAGCAGGAGCGCGGCATTACCATCACGTCTGCCGCGACGACGGCTTTCTGGAAGGAAAAGCGCCTCAACATCATCGACACGCCCGGGCATGTCGACTTCACCATCGAGGTGGAGCGTTCGCTGCGCGTGCTCGACGGCGCCGTTTGCGTTCTCGATTCCAACCAGGGTGTCGAGCCGCAGACCGAGACTGTCTGGCGCCAGGGAGACAAGTACAAGGTTCCGCGCATCGTATTTGCCAACAAGATGGACAAAATCGGTGCCGACTTTTTCAAGTGTCTGGACGACATCAAGACCAGGCTTGGCGCGAAGCCCGTCGCGATCCAGCTGCCGATCGGTTCGGAGCAGAGCTTTAAGGGCGTGGTTGACCTAGTCAGGATGAAGGGCGTGGTATGGGACGATGAGTCTCTCGGCGCCAAGTATCACGATGTCGATATTCCGCCCGAGATGGCAGATCAGGCGAAGAAATATCGCGAAGAAATGGTCGAAGCGGCGGTCGAGCTTGATGACGCCGCAATGACCGCATACCTCGAGGGGAAAGAGCCCGACGAGGCCACTCTCAAGAAGCTAATCCGAAAAGCCGTTATTACCGGCGCATTTTTCCCCGTGCTCTGCGGGTCGGCTTTCAAGAACAAGGGCGTGCAGCCGCTGCTCGACGCCGTCGTTGACTATCTTCCCAGTCCGCTCGACGTGCCGGCAATCAAGGGCATCGATGACAAGGGGAACGAGGTGGTGCGCAAGGCGGACGACAAAGAGCCGATGGCGCTGCTTGCCTTCAAGATCATGGACGATCCCTTCGTCGGCACGATCACATTCTGCCGAATCTATTCCGGCACGCTGACGAGCGGAACGGGCGTGATCAACTCGACCAAGGAGCGCAAGGAGAGAATCGGCCGCATGCTGCTCATGCATGCGAACAACCGCGAGGACATCAAGGAAGCCTATGCTGGCGACATCGTCGCCCTGGCCGGCCTCAAGGAAGTGCGTACCGGCGATACGCTTTGCGATCCGCAGAAACCCGTCATTCTTGAGAAGATGGAATTCCCCGATCCGGTGATCGAGATCGCGATCGAGCCGAAGTCAAAGGCCGATCAGGAGAAGCTTGGTGTCGCACTTGCCAAGCTGGCGGCCGAAGATCCCTCTTTCCGTGTCTCAACTGACCAGGAAAGCGGGCAGACGATCCTCAAAGGGATGGGCGAGCTTCATCTCGACATCAAAGTCGATATTCTCAAACGCACTTACAAGGTTGACGCCAATATTGGCGCGCCGCAGGTCGCCTATCGCGAAAAGATTACGCAGCGCGTCGAGCAAGAGTACACGCACAAGAAACAGACCGGTGGCTCGGGCCAGTTTGCAGCGATCAAGATCATTGCGGAGCCGACGCCTCCGGGTACGCCATTCACGTTCGAGAACGAGATTGTCGGTGGCGCCGTCCCGAAGGAATTCATCCCGGGTGTCGAAAAGGGATTGGAATCAGTTCTGGGCTCGGGTGTGCTCGCAGGGTTCCCCGTCGTCGACCTCAAGGTCACGCTGATCGACGGCAAGTATCACGACGTCGATTCCTCGGCGCTTGCATTCGAGATTTGCGCGCGTCAGTGCCTGAAGGAGGCGCTGCAACGAGGTCGACCGGTTCTTCTCGAGCCGATCATGAAAGTCGAAGTGGTCACGCCCGAGGAGTACACCGGCTCTGTCATTGGCGACCTCAACTCGCGTCGCGGTCAGATTCAAGGCCAGGACATGCGCGGCAACGCGACCGTGATCAACGCGATGGTACCCTTGGCAAACATGTTCGGCTACGTAAACAACCTGCGCTCCATGTCCCAAGGCCGCGCGACATTCACCATGCAATTCGATCATTACGCGGAAACGCCGGCCAACGTGTCGGCGGAAGTCCAGAAGAAATTTGCGTGATCGAGAACGGCGAAAACAGAAGGATCTGAACGGAGAGTTCTATGGCCAAAGAAAAATTCCAGCGGACCAAGCCCCATTGCAATATCGGGACGATCGGTCATGTCGATCACGGCAAGACGACGCTGACGGCAGCTATCACGAAGGTGTTGTCGGAAAAGGGCGGTGCGACATTCACCGCCTATGACCAGATCGACAAGGCGCCGGAAGAGAAAGCGCGCGGCATCACAATTTCGACCGCGCATGTCGAGTACGAGACCGACAAGCGCCACTACGCGCATGTCGATTGCCCCGGTCATGCGGACTACGTGAAAAACATGATTACGGGAGCGGCGCAGATGGACGGCGCCATTCTGGTAGTTTCCGCGGCCGATGGCCCGATGCCGCAGACTCGCGAGCATATCCTGCTGGCCCGTCAGGTCGGTGTGCCGGCGCTCGTCGTCTACATGAACAAGGTCGACATGGTCGACGATCCGGAGTTGCTCGAACTCGTTGAGCTCGAAGTTCGCGAGTTGCTGTCAAAGTACAATTTCCCAGGCGACAAGATTCCCGTTGTCAAAGGCTCGGCGCTCAAGGCGCTCGAGGGAAGCGACGAGAAACTTGGGAAACAGTCGATCCTCGATCTCATGAAGGCGGTGGATGATTACATTCCGCAGCCGGAGCGCCCCAAGGATCAGCCGTTCCTGATGCCGGTGGAAGACGTGTTTTCGATCTCCGGCCGCGGTACCGTGTGCACCGGCCGTGTCGAGCGCGGAATTATCAAGGTTGGCGAGGAAGTCGAAATCGTCGGCATCAGACCGACTGCGAAGACTGTCGTGACCGGCGTCGAAATGTTCCGCAAGCTGCTTGATCAGGGTGAGGCCGGTGACAATATCGGCTGCCTCTTGCGTGGCACCAAGCGCGAGGAAGTCGAGCGCGGCCAGGTGCTTTGCAAGCCCGGTTCGGTCAAACCGCACACCAAGTTCAAGGCGGAAGCCTACATTCTCACCAAGGAAGAGGGCGGCCGCCATACTCCGTTCTTCACCAACTACCGACCGCAATTCTACTTCCGCACCACTGACGTGACTGGCGTGGTCCACCTTCCGCAAGGAACGGAAATGGTGATGCCGGGCGATAACGTGGCGATGGAGGTGCACCTCATCGTTCCGATCGCGATGGAAGAAAAATTGCGCTTCGCTATTCGCGAGGGCGGCCGCACCGTCGGAGCCGGCGTGGTGGCGAGCATTATAGAGTAAGAGTCTGTCGTCATGCCCGGCCTTGTGCCGGGCATCCGCGACTTGGGGGTGAGTGTAAGACGTGGATGGCCGCAGCGAGTGCGGCCATGACGGGACAGAGAGACGAGACAATGAACGGCCAAAATATCCGGATCCGGCTCAAGGCGTTTGATCATCGTATCCTCGATGCGTCGACCCGCGAGATCGTGAACACGGCCAAGCGCACCGGCGCTCAGGTCCGCGGCCCGATTCCGCTCCCGACCAGGATCGAGAAGTTCACGGTCAATCGCTCGCCGCACGTCGACAAGAAGAGTCGTGAACAGTTCGAGATGCGCACGCACAAGCGTCTCTTGGACATCGTCGATCCGACGCCGCAAACCGTGGACGCGCTGATGAAGCTCGACCTAGCGGCAGGCGTAGACGTCGAGATCAAGCTTTAGGATCGGGTGGGAAGTAGCAATGCGTTCGGGTGTGGTCGCACAGAAGGTCGGGATGACCCGGGTGTTCACCGAAACCGGTGAGCACGTGCCGGTCACGGTTCTGCGCCTCGCGCAGTGTCAGGTGGTCGCTCATCGCACCATGGACAAGAACGGTTATGTCGCGCTCCAGGTCGGCTCAGGTCCTCGCCGTACCAACAACATGAGCAAGGCGGATCGTGGCTATTTCGCCAAGCAGAAGATCGAACCAAAGCGGAGACTTGCTGAATTCAGGGTCACTGAGGATTCCCTCATTCCCGTCGGTGCGGAAATAACGGCCGATCACTTCGTTCCTGGGCAGTTCGTGGACGTTTGCGGAATCACCATCGGCAAGGGCTTTGCCGGTGGCATGAAGCGCTGGAACTTCGGAGGCTTGCGCGCTTCGCACGGCGTTTCCATTTCGCATCGCTCGATTGGCGGTACCGGCGGTCGCCAGGATCCCGGCAAGACCTTCAAGAACAAGAAAATGCCGGGACATCTCGGTGTCGAGCGCGTGACCACTTTGAACCTCAAAGTTATTCAGACCGACGCTGACCGAGGACTCATCTTGGTCGAGGGCGCCGTGCCAGGCGCAAAGAGTGGCTGGGTCACCGTTCGTGATGCGGTCAAGAAGAAGCTTCCAAAAGAGGCGCCGAAACCCGGCAAATTCCGAGTCAGCGAGAGCGACCCGGCAAATTCCGCTCCGCAGTCCGCGCCAGAAGATGCGGCGCCTTCGCCGGAGTCTGCCGCTCCCGTCGAGAAGGAGGGCGCGTGACATGGAATTGAAGATCACTACTCTCGAGGGCAAAGACGCCGGTTCCATTCAATTGCCTGACTCGATTTTCGGACTCGAGCCGCGCACTGACATCATCCAACGTTGCGTCAACTGGCAACTCGCAAAACGACAGCGCGGCACGCACAAGACGAAGGGCCGCAGCGAAATCTGGCGTACCGGCAAGAAGATGTATTCGCAGAAGGGCACCGGGGGCGCGCGGCACGGTTCTGCGCGCGTACCTCAATTCCGGGGTGGCGGACGCGCTTTCGGACCTCTTGTGCGCAGCCATGCGATCGATCTTCCGAAGAAAGTGCGCGCTCTGGCGTTGAAGCACGCGTTGTCATCGAAGGCGAAGGGCGGCGGAATTATTGTGCTCGACAAGGCGGCGTTGAAAGAAGCCAAGACGAAGGCGCTGGCTAAGCAATTCGGCAAACTTGGTCTGGAGAACGCCCTGATCATCGACGGCGCCGAGATCGAAGCAAATTTCCGTACCGCAGCGCGCAACATTCCCAACATCGATGTGCTGCCGGTGCAAGGAATTAACGTCTACGACATTCTGCGGCGCAAGACCCTGGTTCTGACCAAGGCCGCGCTGGATGCGCTGGAGGCGCGTTTCAAATGAGCACCAGCGATCCACGCCACTATGATGTGATCATCGCCCCCGTGATCACGGAAAAGGCGACGATGGCTTCCGAGCACAACAAGGTGCTTTTCAAGGTGGCTAGGGGCGCGACCAAGCCGCAGATTAAGGAGGCGGTGGAGAAGCTATTCGACGTGAAGGTGAAGAGCGTCAATACGCTGAACCGCCCGGGCAAGCGGAAAATGTTTCGAAACCGTGCCGGGCAGCAGTCGGATGTCAAGCGCGCGATCGTAACGCTGGAAGAGGGTCACAAGATTGACGTGACCACGGGCTTGTGAGGAGGGTGGCGCGATGGCGTTGAAAACCTTCAATCCGGTGACGCCGGGCCAGCGGCAGCTGGTGATCGTCGATCGCTCGTCCCTGCACAAGGGACCTCCGGTGAAATCACTCACCGAAGGACAGAAATCGAGCGGTGGCCGCAACAATCATGGCCGGATCACGTCCCGTTTTCGCGGTGGCGGACACAAGCAGGCATATCGCCGTATAGACTTTCGGCGCAGGAAATTTGACGTGCCCGCGAAAGTCGAACGCCTCGAATACGATCCCAATCGCACCGGGTTCATCGCACTGATCAAATACGAGGATGGCGAACTCGCCTATATTCTCGCACCGCAGAGGCTTGCCCCGGGTGACAGTGTTGTTGCGGCGGAGCACGCGGATATAAAACCCGGAAATGCGATGCCGATTGCCAACATTCCGGTTGGCACCATCGTGCACAATGTCGAGATCAAAATCGGCAAAGGCGGACAGATTGCGCGTTCTGCCGGCAGTTATGCGCAGATTGTCGGGCGCGATCAGGACTACGTGATTCTCCGGCTCAGCACGTCGGAACAGCGTCTGGTCCATGGACGATGCATGGCAACCGTCGGCGCAGTGTCAAATCCCGACAACATGAACACGGCCATCGGAAAGGCCGGACGTCAGCGGTGGAGAGGGCGCATGCCGCACAACCGCGGCATTACGATGAATCCAGTCGATCATCCTCACGGCGGCCGCACCAAAGGCGGCAAGCATTGGACCACGCCCTGGGGCATTCCCACCAAGGGCATGAAAACCCGAAAGAACAAGCGCACCGGAAAGTTCATTGTGGTCAGCCGGCATGACCGCAAGAAGAAGCAGCAATAGGACGAGAGCAGTTCGATGACCCGTTCAGTTTGGAAAGGCCCGTTCGTTGACGGTTATCTCCTGCGCAAGGCGGAAGCTGCGCGCGCATCGGGGCGTCACGAGCTGATCAGGATTTGGAGTCGGCGATCGACAATTCTGCCGCAGTTCGTGGGGCTGAATTTTGCCGTTTACAACGGCCAGAAGCACATTCCGGTTTTAGTGACCGAAGAGATGGTTGGCCACAAGTTCGGTGAATTCGCGCCGACCCGGATGTTCTACGGCCATTCGTCGGACCGAAAAGCCAAGCGCACAGGCGCACCTGCTGCGCCCGGAGCCGCGGCTCCGGCAGCTCCCGCGCCGGCGGCGACCTAACGAATCGAGAGTAAGTCATGGGCAAGCGCCACCGCGAGCGAGACCTCGGAGAGAACGAGGCAAAGGCTGTGACCAAGATGCTGCGGGTTTCTCCGCAGAAGCTTAATCTCGTCGCGCAACTCATTCGCGGCAAGAAAGTCGCCAGCGCGCTCGCCGATCTTGAGTTTTCGCAGAAACGTATCGCCAGGGACGTAAAAAAGTGCCTGGAGTCGGCGATCGCAAACGCTGAAAATAACCATGATCTTGACGTCGACGATCTTGTTGTTGCCGAAGCGCACGTGGGAAAGGCGCTCGTTATCAAACGTTTCACACCTCGCGGCCGTGGCCGCGTTGGTCGGATTCTCAAGCCGTTTTCTCACCTGACCATCGTGGTGCGTCAGGTAGAGGCGCAGGCGAAAGCCTGAGGAGCAGGAGCTTATGGGTCAAAAAGTAAATCCAATCGGGCTGCGCGTCGGGATCAACCGCACCTGGGACTCTCGATGGTTTGCAGGCAAGGCCGAATACGGCTCTCTTCTGCACGAGGACATCAAAATTCGTGAGGAGCTGATGAAGCAGCTCAAGCAAGCTGCGGTGTCCCACATCGTCATCGAGAGGCCGCACAAGAAGTGCCGGGTAACGATTCACTCGGCGCGTCCAGGCGTTGTAATTGGGAAAAAGGGTGCTGATATCGAAAAACTGCGCAAGTCGGTCGCCAAGCTGACCGAGAGCGATGTCGTGATCAACATCGTTGAAATCCGCAAGCCTGAGCTCGACGCGCAACTGGTGGCCGAATCCATCGCGCAGCAACTCGAGCGCCGGGTGGCTTTCCGGCGCGCCATGAAACGGGCAGTGCAGTCGGCCATGCGTCTGGGTGCCGAAGGCATCCGCATCAACTGTTCCGGCCGCCTGGGTGGGGCGGAAATCGCGCGCATGGAGTGGTATCGCGAAGGCCGCGTGCCGCTGCATACGTTGCGCGCGGACGTCGATTACGGCGTCGCTACCGCTTTCACCACGTACGGAACTTGCGGCGTGAAGGTGTGGATCTTCAAGGGTGAGATCCTCGAACACGATCCGATGGCCCAGGACAAGAAGCTTGCTGAAGGCGAGGGTGGTCGTTCGCGTCGAGAAACGGCGGCCTGAGAACACGCGTAGAGATTTGTCATGCTGCAACCGATCCGCACGAAATTCCGCAAGGCGCACAAAGGGCGCATTCACGGCGTTGCCACGAGCGGCACCTCGCTGGCCTTCGGGCAATATGGTCTCAAGGCCCTCGAGCCGGAAAGAGTCACGGCTCGCCAGATCGAGGCGGCCAGGCGCGCGCTCACCCGCTTCATGAAGCGGTCAGGCCGCGTATGGATACGCGTATTTCCGGATGTGCCGGTGTCAAAGAAACCGATCGAGGTCCGGATGGGCAAGGGCAAGGGCACGCCCGAACTCTGGGTTGTGCGCGTGAAGCCTGGCCGCATCCTGTTCGAGGTCGACGGTATTCCGGTTGCGGTGGCAAGGGAAGCTTTGGCGCTGGCTGCTGCAAAACTTCCGGTCAAGACCCGCTTCATCGAGCGAATTGCGGAGTGACGCCATGAAAGCCGCCGACGTTCGCGCCATGACACTCGATCAGATTGAGGACGAAGTTCTCAAGCTGAAGAAGGAGCAGTTCAATCTCCGCTTCCAGCGGGCCACGGGCCAGCTTGAGAATACGGCTCGCGTCCGGGTTATTCGCCGCGACATCGCCCGCATGAAAACGATCGGGGCGCAAAAACGTGCTGGCAACGCCGAGCCGGCAGCGAAAGCCGCCGCTGCGTCTGCTCCGAAAGCAGCAAAATCCAGGACTGCCGCGAAACCGAAAACGCGCGCCAAGAAGCCGAAGGAATAAGGGGTTCTCGATGCCAAAGCGTACGCTCCATGGCGTGGTCGTCAGTGACAAGCAGGACAAGACGATTGTCGTTCGGGTCGACCGGCGCTTTACGCACCCGAGCATGAAGAAGACCATTCGCCGTTCCAAGAAATATCATGCGCACGACGAGGGAAATACGTATTCGGTCGGCGATATCGTGTGGATCGAGGAGCGCCGCCCGATTTCGAAACTCAAGCGATGGGCGGTCGTGCGCGGCGAGAAGAAGCAGAAAGTGCAGTAGGCATAATGCCGGTTGAGACAAAGAGAGTCGCATCATGATCCAGATGCAAACCAACCTCGACGTGGCGGACAATTCCGGCGCGCGCCGCGTCATGTGCATCAAGGTGCTGGGCGGCTCCAAGCGCAAATACGCGACTATCGGCGACATCATCGTCGTATCCGTGAAGGAGGCCATTCCGCGGGGACGCGTGAAGAAGGGCGACGTCATGAAGGCGGTGGTGGTGCGAATTGCGAAAGACATCAAGCGGCCGGACGGGTCTGTCATTCGCTTCGATCGCAATGCGGCCGTTCTGATCACACCGCAGATGGAGCCGGTGGGCACTCGTATCTTCGGCCCGGTACCGCGCGAGCTTCGTGCAAAGAACCACATGAAGATCATTTCTTTGGCGCCGGAGGTGCTGTGATGGCTGCCAAGATTCGCAAGGGCGACAAGGTGATTGTCCTCACGGGCCGCGACAAGGGGCGCACCGGCGAGGTGATTGAAGTACGACCGGGCGATAATCGCGCTCTCGTGCGCGGGATCAACATGGTCAAGCGGCATCAGCGTCAGACGGCGCAGCAGGAGGGCGGCATCATCTCGAAGGAGGGGTCGATCCACCTGTCCAATTTGGCTCTTGCCGATCCAAAGGATGGGAAGCCGACGCGCGTCGGTTTCAAGTTCGTCGGTGAAGGCGATGCTCGCAAGAAAGTACGCGTAGCCAAGCGTTCCGGAGTCGAGATCGATGGCTGAAACCCAACAACAGAGCCAGGGCAAGAAGCCCAAGGCGCCGCAGGGCGCTCCAAAGGGCGGCAAGGATGGCGCGCCCAAGAGCGGCGAACCGAAAGCGAAGAAGCCGCGTGAGCGTTCGGACTATGTCGCGCGCTTGAAAACGCACTACGAGCAGGTCATCCGCGGCGAATTGTCGAACAAGTTCGGGTATACGAACCGAATGCAGATACCCGCGATCACAAAGATCGTCCTCAATATGGGCATCGGTGAGGGCGTCGCGGACCGCAAGAAAGTGGAGAACGCGGCAAACGATCTCTCCCTCATTGCGGGCCAGAAAGCGGTGATCACGAAGTCCCGCAAATCGATTGCGACCTACAAATTGCGCGACGGACAGCCCATTGGCTGTAAGGTAACCCTTCGTAAGTCGCGAATGTACGACTTTCTGGACCGGCTGGTGAACATCGCGCTGCCGCGGATTCGCGATTTCCGCGGCCTGAACCCGAAGAGTTTTGATGGGCGCGGAAATTACAGTCTCGGCATCCGGGAACACATCGTGTTCCCGGAAATCGACTTCGATAAGGTGACGGACAGCTGGGGCTTGGACATTACGGTGTGCACGAGTGCGCGCAGCGATGACGAAGCGCGTGCGCTGCTCACTGCATTCAACTTTCCGTTCCGGCAGTGAGGTCTTGCCTCATACGCGGAACCGCAAGGAGTGAAACGATGGCGAAGAAGAGTTCAATCGAGAAAAACAAGAGGCGCCGCAGGCTGGCGAAGAAGTTTACGAATCGCCGGGCCAAGCTGAAGGCGATCGCACATGACCGGAAGGTTCCAATGGAAGAGCGCTTCGCGGCTTGTCTGAAGTTGGCTGAATTGCCGCGAAACTCGTCCAAGACCCGGATTCGCAATCGGTGCGAACTGACCGGGCGTCCGCGTGGCTTTTACCGCAAGCATCGATTGAGCCGCATCGCGCTGCGGGAACTGGGCTCAAAGGGCCTGATCCCCGGCCTCGTCAAGTCGAGCTGGTAGGAGGGCGCGATGTCAGTGAACGATCCGATCGGCGACATGATCGCGCGTATCCGCAACGCGCAGATGCGTAACAAGTCGAAAGTCTCGATGCCGGGCTCGAAGCAGCGCGAACGTGTGCTCGAAGTCCTCAAGCAGGAAGGCTTTATTCGTGGCTACGCCAGCGTTGCGCACGCTGGCGGTCGATCTGAGCTTGAGATCGAACTCAAATATTTTGATGGCGAGCCTGTGATCCGTGAAATCGAACGCATTTCGAAGCCGGGGCGGCGCGTCTATGTGGCCGTACGCAACCTTCCGCGTATCAACAACGGTCTCGGAGTTGCGATCCTTTCGACTCCGAAGGGAGTCATGGCCGATCATGATGCCCGCGAGGCAAACGTCGGCGGCGAACTCATCTGCACGGTGTTCTGATGTCTCGCATCGGCAAAAAAGCGGTCCCAGTTCCTTCTGGCGTAACAGCCAATGTCGAAGGTCAGACCGTCAAGGTGAAAGGCCCGAAGGGCGCATTGCAGATCGTCGTACATGACGACGTGTCCGTTGCTATGGACAAGGATGGCATCAAACTTGAGCCGCGCAATGAGAGCAAACGTGCGCGTTCGATGTGGGGCACCTCGCGCACGCTTGTGGCCAACGTGATGTCGGGGGTGACGAAGGGGTTCGAAGAACGTCTCGAGATCAGCGGTGTCGGGTATCGTGCAGCCGTACAGGGCAAGACCCTGCAATTGCAGCTCGGGTTTTCGCACGATGTGAATTTCGCGATCCCTGACGGGATCGCGATCGCGACACCGAAGCCGACAGAGATCGTGGTCTCGGGCGTGGACAAGCAGAAGGTCGGCCATGTTGCGGCCGAGATCCGGGGCTTTCGCCCGCCCGAACCCTACAAGGGCAAGGGCGTCAAATACGTAAACGAGTACATCTTCCGCAAGGAAGGCAAGAAGAAATAGAGATCGCGCCATGTCGAGATTAACAGACCGAACTGCGCGGCGGACGGCAACGGTAAGGCGCAAGCTCAAGCTGGCGGCCCATGGGCGTGCCCGCCTTTCAGTCTTTCGTTCGTCCAAACATATTTATGCGCAGTTGATCGACGACGATAAAGGCGTGACGCTGGCCGCCGCCTCCTCGCTCGAGAAGGCGATGCGGGAGAGCGCAAAAACAGGCGCGAACATCGCTGCGGCAAAGGCGGTCGGCAAGCTGATTGCCGAACGGGCCAAAGAAAAAGGCATCAAGGACATCGTGTTCGACCGCGGCGGGTATCTTTACCACGGACGCGTCAAAGCGCTCGCCGACGCAGCGCGTGAGGGCGGACTCAACTTTTAACAGACGCATTGATCCTGAAGCGGGTGATGCGAAGGGAAGAATGATATGGCACGTGAAGGCCGACGGGATCGAGAACGCGGTGAGCGCGAGGAACGCGACAGCGAGTTCGTTGACAAGCTGGTGCACATCAACCGCGTGGCCAAGGTGGTGAAAGGCGGCCGACGCTTTGGCTTTGCCGCCCTGGTGGTTGTCGGTGATCAGAAGGGACGAGTTGGATTCGGCCACGGCAAGGCCCGTGAGGTCCCGGAAGCCATCCGCAAGGCAACCGATGCGGCCAAGCGTGGTCTGACCCGCGTGCCGCTCCGCGAAGGCCGCACGCTGCACCATGACGTGCTCGGTCAGCACGGGGCCGGCAAGGTATTCCTGCGTGCGGCACCGCCTGGCACCGGCATTATTGCCGGCGGTCCGATGCGCGCTGTATTCGAGACGCTCGGCATGCAGGACGTCGTGGCCAAGTCGCTCGGCTCTTCGAACCCTTACAACGTTGTGCGTGCGACTTTCGATGCACTCAAACACCAGGACTCACCGCGCTCCGTCGCGGCTCGTCGAAACATAAAGGTTTCCGCCTTGCAGGCACGGCGCCGAGATGGCGACGCGGAAGCTGCAGCCGACTAGGGAACGGACACATGGCTCAGGCAGGCAAATCCATAAAAGTCGAGCAGGTCGGCAGCCCGCAAAGGCGACACTACGATCAGCGCGCGACTCTGATCGGCCTCGGTCTTAACAAGATCGGGCGTATACGCGATTTACCGGACACGCCGGCGACGCGCGGGATGATCCGCAAGGTACAGCACTTGGTGAGAGTGGTTGGAGATACGAGGTAGCGGTTGCATCTTCACGGGGGCTGGTGAGACGTAGGCGGCTCCCAAAGCGAGATCGCCGGGCGACTGCTGAGAACGACAAGGGTCAAAGGACGAAAACGATGAAACTCAACCAGATTGCCGACAGGCCTGGCGCGCGAAAAAAACGCATGCGCATTGGTCGCGGCATTGGCTCCGGCATGGGAAAGACTGGCGGCCGCGGCGGCAAGGGTCAGACTGCCCGCACCGGTGTGAGCATCAAGGGATTTGAAGGCGGCCAAATGCCGCTTCACCGTCGCTTGCCGAAGCGGGGTTTCCGCAACACCTCGTTTGCAGTCAGGCTTAATGAGATCAATCTCGGCAAGGTGCAGTCGGCAATTGATGCGGGACTGATCGATGCCAACGCCCCCGTTGATGCTGCTGCGATGGTGAAAGCCGGCCTGATGCGCCGAGAAAAAGGCGGCGTGAAGCTCCTGGGCCAAGGCGAAATCAAGAGCAGGGTGGAGTTCACGGTCTGGCGAGCCTCGAAATCGGCAATTGCCTCGGTAGAAAAAGCCGGCGGTAGCGTCAAAGTTCTCGCGCCCGAGAAGGAAGAGGACTCGCCGCCTAGGGGCAAGAACAAACGCATGGCCTTGGAGGCGACGAAGGGCGGCGACAAGAAAAAAGAGGGAAAAGCCAAATCAGAAGGCGAATCTCGATCTGAGTAGCTGCTCTTTGTCCACCGGCTGCGGCCGAAAAAGCGCGGCTCTACAGTTTTCGTCTGTAACTACTATTTTAGGTTGACATACGAGATCGCCCCTTTCGGGACGCAATATCGACGGCGGGAAGGCGGGGCAGGAGCAACTGATGGTTTCGGCGGCGGAACAACTGGCAGCCAATCTCAATTTTTCGGCGCTTGCCAAGGCCGAGGAACTCAAGAAACGTATCTGGTTCACTGTCGGGGCGCTGCTTGTCTATCGGCTCGGCACATACATTCCCCTGCCGGGCATCGATCCAAACGCCTGGTCACAAATCTTTAACACGCAGTCCGGCGGCATCCTGGGCATGTTCAACATGTTCTCTGGTGGTGGCATCCACCGGATGGCGATCTTTGCACTCAATATCATGCCGTACATCTCTGCATCGATCATCATTCAATTGATGACGACGGTTTCGCCGACCCTCGAGGCGCTCAAGAAAGAGGGCGAGCAAGGCCGTAAGATCATGAACCAGTACACTCGCTATCTCACCGTGGTGCTGGCTGCATTCCAGGCTTACGGCATTGGCATCGGGCTTCAGGGCACCGGCAGCGTCGTCTCCAATCCTGGCATTTTCTTTTTGATTTCAACCACGATCACGCTCACCGGGGGCACCATGTTCCTGATGTGGCTTGGCGAACAGATCACGGCCCGCGGCATCGGAAATGGAATTTCGCTGATCATTCTGTCCGGCATCGTCGCGGAGCTCCCGTCGGCCATCGCCGGAACTCTCGAACTCGGACGGCAGGGCGCCCTATCCACCGGATTGATTCTGGCTGTTGTCGTCATGGCTGTAGCGGTCATCGCCTTCATCGTCTTCATGGAGCGCGCGCAGCGTCGGTTGCTCATTCAGTATCCAAAGCGGCAAGTCGGCAACCGCATGTTTGAAGGGCAATCGTCTCACCTGCCGCTCAAACTGAATACGTCAGGCGTTATTCCGCCAATCTTCGCTTCGTCGCTGCTGCTGTTGCCCACTACCGTCGCTAACTTCAATGCCGGGCAAGGCCCGAATTGGCTCACCACCGTTACCACCTTGCTCGGGCACGGCAGGCCGCTGTTCCTGATTCTCTATATTGCGCTCATCGTCTTTTTCGCGTTCTTCTACACAGCGGTCGTCTTCAATCCCACTGAAACCGCTGACAACCTCAAGAAGCACGGCGGCTTCATTCCAGGTATTCGACCCGGCGAGCGCACTGCCGAATACATCGATTATGTCCTTACCAGGATTACTGTAGTAGGCGCGATCTATCTCGCGATCGTGTGCCTCGTTCCCGAAATCCTGATCTCCTATGCGGCGGTGCCATTCTATTTCGGTGGGACATCCCTTCTCATCGTGGTCAGTGTTACGATGGACACGGTGGCGCAGATTCAGGGTTACCTGCTCGCACACCAGTACGAGGGACTTATCAAGCGATCGAAGCTGCGAGGTCGCACGCGATGAGGCTAATCCTGCTCGGCCCGCCGGGGGCGGGGAAGGGCACACAAGCTCAGCGCCTTACAACCAGATACAAGATCGTGCAGCTTTCGACCGGCGACATGCTTCGCGCGGCAGTCGCTGCAGGGACACCCGTTGGCCTGCGCGCAAAAAGCATCATGGAAAAGGGCGAGCTCGTTCCGGACGATGTGGTTGTTGCAATCGTTGCAGAGCGGATCGATCAGCCCGATGCACGGCGGGGGTTTGTGCTCGACGGATTTCCACGGACGGTCCCCCAGGCAGAGGCTCTCGACCGGCTTCTCGCCGACCGCGGGCTCAAACTTGACGCCGTGATCGAGCTGAAGGTCGACGAAGGCATCCTTCTTGATCGGATCGAGAGGCGGGTTGCGGAGATGCTGTCCCGCGGCGAAAAGATCCGCGCCGACGACAATCCGGAGGTCCTCAAGGGGCGCCTTGCTGCCTATCGCGCTCAGACGGCGCCCCTGACGGACTATTACAGCCGTAAGGGCCTGCTGGAAGCAGTCGATGGCATGGCTTCAATCGATGAGGTTACCGCCGCCATAAATCGGCTGCTGCGCTCCAGGAAAAGGCCAAAGAGGACGGCAAAACGGCCGTCCAGTGGGCCCCCCAAGAGCAAACCCCGGGAGAGGGCACGGCTCCGGTCAAGGAAGGGGAAAGCACCCAAGCGCGGGAAATCTGCCTCTCGGAGAGGCGCGACCGGCTCGAAACGTGCGCCCCAACCCGCAAAAAAGCGGGCTGGTAACCGCAGGAATCGGGGCCGCCGGAGTTGACGAGCGTGCGATGAATCCCTTAATAAGCTCCGCATTCAGGAGTTTGACGCGATGCCGGGCCCTAGCGAGGCGGGGACAGGCGTCGTGTTACGCTTTGCGCTATCCCCTTAAAGGGACTTGGAAATTGGGCGCTGTCGCGCCATTGGCCGGTATAGGAGAAACTAAGTGGCTCGTATCGCGGGCGTGAATCTGCCGACAAACAAGCGCGTAGTGATTGCGCTGCAATACATCCATGGGATCGGGCCGAGGACAGCCCACGATATCATGGCGAAGGTCAATCTGCCGCCCGAGCGGCGCGTGTCTCAATTGACCGATTCTGAAGTTCTTCAAATCCGCGAAATCATTGACCGCGACTACATGGTCGAAGGCGATCTGCGTCGCGATGTCCAGCTCAACATCAAACGGCTGATGGATCTCGGCTGCTATCGCGGCCTGCGTCATAGAAAGGGCCTGCCAGTTCGTGGCCAGCGGACGCACACGAACGCTCGGACCCGCAAAGGTCCGGCCAAGACAATCGCCGGAAAGAAGAAGACCCCGGGACCGACTTGATAACAGGATTGGCCCCTGCTGTTTGGCGGATGGGCGCGAAAGGATAGAGAAATGGGTAAGGAAGCCACTCGCGTCCGTCGGCGCGAACGTAAGAACATCGCGTCAGGCGTGGCGCATGTCGCGGCCTCATTCAATAACACGATGATCACGATTACCGATGCGCAGGGAAACACGATCGCTTGGTCGTCGGCGGGAACTATGGGATTCAAGGGCTCTCGCAAATCCACGCCCTACGCGGCGCAAGTTGCAGCCGAAGACGCAGCCAAGAAGGCGCAAGAACATGGAATGCGCACATTGGAGGTCGAGGTGTCCGGCCCCGGTTCGGGCCGCGAATCGGCGCTGCGTTCGCTGCAGGCGGCGGGTTTCACGATTACCTCGATCCGCGATGTAACCACGATTCCTCACAATGGGTGCCGGCCGCGCAAGCGTCGGCGTGTCTGATTGATCTTTCGTGCGGGCTACGACCCGCGTTGCTGCCGCCGAAATTCTCCCCACGCGGCGGGTGGGGTGCGCTAGGCGCGAGAAGGCCGCGCCGCTGAAAAGGTGAAGACGTGATCCAGAAGAATTGGCAGGAACTGATCAGGCCGAACAAGCTCCAAGTGGCGCCCGGCGCTGATGCCTCGAGAGTGGCAACGGTCGTTGCCGAGCCGCTCGAACGGGGCTTTGGCGTCACGCTGGGCAATGCGCTCAGACGAATTTTGCTGTCGTCGCTTCAAGGCGCGGCAGTGCAGTCCGTCCATATCGACGGCGTACTGCACGAGTTTTCCTCGATCGCAGGGGTGCGCGAGGATGTCACCGATATGGTGCTCAACATCAAGGACATCGCCATCAAGATGCAGGGCGAGGGCCCGAAGCGTATGGTCGTCAAAAAGCAGGGCCCCGGCACGGTGACCGCCGGCGACATTCAGACCGTCGGCGACGTTGTCGTGCTCAATCCCGATCTCGTCCTGTGCACGCTTGATGAGGGCGCGGAAATTCGCATGGAGTTTACTGTGAACACCGGAAAGGGCTATGTGCCCGCAGAGCGCAACCGCCCAGAGGACGCGCCCATCGGACTCATTCCGGTCGACAGCCTCTACTCGCCGGTGCGCAAGGTCTCCTACAAGGTCGAGAACACGCGCGAGGGCCAGATTCTCGACTACGACAAGCTCACCATGACCATCGAAACGAATGGCGCTGTCTCGCCGGAGGATGCGCTCGCATACGCCGCGCGCATCCTGCAGGATCAGCTCAATGTTTTCGTGAACTTCGAGGAACCGCGCAAGGAAGCGGCCGCCGAGGCAATTCCCGATCTTGCTTTCAACCCGGCCTTCCTCAAGAAAGTCGACGAACTCGAACTGTCGGTACGTTCGGCCAACTGCCTCAAGAACGACAACATCGTCTATATCGGCGATCTCGTACAGAAGAGCGAGGCAGAAATGCTGCGCACGCCGAATTTCGGACGCAAGTCGCTCAACGAGATCAAGGAAGTGCTGGCGCAGATGGGCCTGCATCTCGGGATGGAGGTCCCGGGCTGGCCACCGGAGAATATCGAAGAGCTGGCCAAGCGTTTTGAGGATCACTACTAACCAGAGGACAGTGATCAGAAATCAGTAATCAGAAGTCCTGATCACTGATCGCTGATTACTGATTACCGAAATGCGTCACGGCAAGGTTCACCGGAAGCTCAACCGCACGGCGGAGCATCGCAAGGCCATGTTCGCAAACATGGCCTCTTCCCTGATCAAGCACGAGCAGATCGTCACGACGCTTCCGAAAGCCAAGGAGTTGCGTCCCATCGTCGAGAAGCTGGTCACGCTTGCGAAAAAAGGTGGATTGAACGCCAGACGTCAGGCGATCGCGGAAATCCGCGATGTGGTTCAGGTCAGAAAGCTCTTCGAGATCATTGGTCCGCGTTACAAAGAGCGAGATGGTGGCTATACACGCATCATGAAGGCCGGCTTCCGATATGGTGATAACGCGGCCAAGGCTGTCATCGAGTTTGTGGACCGAGACCCTGATGCAAAAGGCAAGGACTCGGGTCCAGTGCAGGAGCTAAAGGCCGAAGAGCAGGCGCCAGCGGCTGTGTGATCACGCTGATGCACCAGTTTAGAAAAGGGCGGCATCCGGTTGCCGCCCTTTTTGTTTGCCGGATGCTCCTACGCAGTTATGATCCAAAGTCCAAGTGACTGTGGGGGAATTCAATGAAAATTCGTCTGGTACTCACGGCCTGTGCTTTCGGGCTGGCCTTGATGTCCTCGGCCGGTGCACAGGTGCAGTCCGATTTGGTCAAGCGTGGCGACTATCTCGTCAATGGCATTCTAACCTGCGGCAATTGCCACACTCCGAAGGGGCCGCAGGGAGCCGACGTGATGGACAAGGCATTTTCCGGAGGCCTGTCCTGGGACGAGCCACCATTCAAGGTGACCGCTCCCAATATCACCACTGACAAGGAAACCGGAATTGGCGCGTGGAGCGATGCAGAGATAAAGAACTTGCTCCGCAAAGGCGTAAAGCGGAATGGGACGCCGGTCGCAATGATCATGCCGAGCGGGTTCTACGAAATCATGACGGACCACGATCTCGACGCCGTGGTGGCTTATTTGCGCACCTTGAAGCCCATCAAGAACAAGGTTGCCGACCCGGTTTACAAGATTCCCCAAGGTCATCCGATCCCTCCTGGCGGGGAAAAACCCTATACCGAGGCGATGTTCAAAGACCGGGTCAAGCATGGCTTTTACCTGGTCACCATCGCGCATTGCATGGAGTGCCACACGCCGATGGGGCCGCGCGG
Source organism: Pseudolabrys sp. (assembly GCA_035718275.1). Classification (GTDB taxonomy): domain Bacteria; phylum Pseudomonadota; class Alphaproteobacteria; order Rhizobiales; family Xanthobacteraceae; genus Pseudolabrys. The sequence goes on from DASTHI010000050.1 coordinate 97,878, forward strand.
GCGAGAATTCGCCTCGCGACTTGGGGCCGGCGGATTCGAATTTCCGGGCCCTTGGGGTGTTTCGGTCTCGCGGAATATCACATCCAGCAAGAGCAAGGGCCTTGGGGGTTGGACAGACAACGAGATCAAGCGCGCCATCACGACGGGGTTGAGCAAGGATGGCAGCAAGCTCAAGCCGCCGATGGGCTTCCACTATTACGCCACGATGACGCCAGGTGATCTCGACGATATCGTTGCTTATCTGCGCACGGTTCCTCCGCTCGAATGAGGCTTGGACAGCGAGCAGCGATAGGGTCAGATGCAGTCGACAGCCTTCATAGAGCTGAAGAGGATACCTATATCTGCGCTGTTTCATCTTTGCCGTGCCCGGCTGCTGCCGGGCACGGCGTATCGCGTTACGAGCGGGACCGGGAGGTTTTGACCCTGCAGGATACCCGAAGGTCGGATCGGAAATTATGCGTCCCTTGACCCTCCTTATTGTTCTCATTGGCAGTCTGGGTCTAGCGAGCGCCAGCGCCGCGCAGCAACGACGTGTGCCGACCGAGTCAGAGCTGCGGCTATCCTATGCACCAGTCGTGCAGCACGTGGCGCCTGCAGTGGTCAATGTGTATGCCGCGAAAGTCGTGCAGAGTCGTAACCCGCTCCTGGATGACCCGATCTTCCGCCGATTTTTCGGCGTGCCTGGGGGAATGGGAAGTCAGGTCCAGCGGTCGCTCGGCTCCGGCGTGATCGTCGATGCCTCAGGGCTGATCGTCACGAACAATCACGTCATCGAGGGTGCAGACGAGGTGAAGGTTTCACTCGCGGACAAGCGGGAATTCGAAGCCAAGCTCGTGCTCAAGGACGCGCGGACCGATCTCGCGATCTTACGGATCAAGGACAGCCGCGAGCACTTTCCTGTGCTTGAACTTGCGAATTCGGACGCGCTTCAAGTTGGCGATGTCGTCCTGGCTATTGGAAATCCATTCGGGGTCGGGCAGACCGTGACGCACGGGATCGTCTCGGCTCTGGCGCGCACGCAGGTTGGTGTCAGCGACTATCAGTTCTTCATCCAGACTGATGCGGCCATCAATCCGGGCAATTCAGGCGGCGCGCTCGTGGATCTGGCTGGCAAGCTGATCGGCATCAACACAGCAATTTTTTCCAGGTCGGGCGGATCCCAAGGGGTAGGATTCGCAATTCCGGCCAATATGGTCAGGGTGGTCATAGCCTCGGCAAAAAGCGGCGGCAGCGCCGTTCGCAGGCCATGGCTCGGGGCCAAATTGCAGGCGGTCACCCCTGAAATCGCGGACAGCATGGGCCTGCCGCGTCCAGCAGGTGCGTTAGTGACCAATGTTTCGCCAAACAGTCCCGCGGCCGAGGCCGGGCTCAAGCCGGGCGACTTGATTGTTTCCATCGACGGTCAGCAGGTTGAAGATCCCAACGGCTTTGACTACCGGTTTGCGACCAAACCGCTGGGCGGCAGCGCAACTCTTGGTCTCGTAAGGGGCGGACACGAGCGGAAGGTGGCGGTGGCACTCAGGACCGCGCCCGAGACGCCACGTGATGAAATCGTGATCCGGTCCCGGTCGCCGTTTTCTGGTGTGAAGATAGCGAATTTGTCGCCAGCCCTTGCGGACGAATTGCAACTCCGCGACATCGAGCAGGGCGTGGTGATCCTGGATGTCGATCAAGGCTCCTATGCCAGTAATCTCGGCTTCCAGCGAGGCGACGTCATTGAAGAAGTCAATGGACAGCGAATCGCGAAGACGCGCGACCTTGAGCGGTTGGCGAGCGTTCCCAACCGGACATGGCGCATCGTGATCATACGCGGGGGCCAGAAGATTTCCGCTGTGTTCAGCGGATGATCAGTGCTCCGATGTCGTTTCCACGCGAGCCGCGCGGGTCCATACCACGCAGCTCTCCCGTGCTGACCAGACCGAGAGACCGCCGCAAGCGCGGGCAAGGAGGCGGGCCGTGATGAGCCGCGGCAAAGCGTCGAGCCCCAATCTTTTCGCCGCTGCTGCCCTTGATCGGGATGCACCGCGACCGTTGGCGGACAAGCTGCGACCGACGAAGCTGGACGAAGTCGTGGGGCAGGCGCATTTGCTCGGCCCTGACGGCCCCCTCACGCGCATGCTGGAGACGCGCTCGCTGGGCTCACTCGTCTTCTGGGGCCCTCCTGGCACTGGAAAGACCACCGTCGCCCGCCTTTTGGCACAGGCAACGGATCTCGATTTCGAGCAGATATCTGCGATTTTTACCGGGGTGGCCGACCTGAAGAAAGTGTTCGAGGAAGCGCGCAAACGCCGCGAAATGGGCCGAGGCACGCTGCTATTCGTTGATGAAATCCATCGCTTTAATCGCGCTCAACAGGACAGTTTTCTGCCTGTCATGGAGGACGGCACGATCGTGCTTGTCGGCGCGACGACTGAGAATCCATCTTTCGAATTGATTGCGCCGCTGCTTTCCCGCGCTCGCGTGCTGGTGTTCAAGTCACTCGATGCAGACGCGATCGAGAAGCTTCTCAGCCGAGCGGAGAAGATCGAGCAGCGGCAGCTTCCGCTTGATGCTGAGGCGCGGGAAGCGCTGATCCGCATGGCTGATGGGGATGGGCGAGCCGCTCTGACCCTCGCGGAGGAAGTCTGGCGCGCCGCGCGCGAGAATGAAATCTTCGACGCGCGCAAGCTTCAGGAGGTCGTGCAACGCCGGGCGCCTATTTACGACAAGAGCCAGGACGGGCACTACAACCTGATATCTGCGTTGCACAAGTCGGTTCGCGGCTCTGACCCGGATGCGGCGCTTTATTATCTCTGCCGCATGCTCGATGCGGGTGAGCCGCCGCTGTATATTGCGCGGAGAGTAGTCAGAATGGCGATCGAGGACATTGGATTGTCCGATCCGCAGGCACTGGTTATCGCGAATGCAGCAAAGGACGCATACGATTTTCTGGGATCGCCTGAAGGGGAACTGGCCATTGCCGAAGCCGTAATCTATTGCGCTACCGCCCCCAAATCGAACGCCGTTTACAAGGCCTTTGGGGCGGCGATGCATACCGCAAAGGAGGCCGGCTCGCTTCTGCCGCCCAAGCACATCCTCAACGCGCCTACGAAACTGATGCAGAACGAGGGATATGGTCGCGGTTACTCATACGACCACGATGCTGAGGAGGCGTTTTCCGGACAAAATTATTTTCCTGAAGCTTTGGAGCGGCAGAAATTTTATGATCCGCCGGAACGCGGCTTTGAGCGCGAGATCAGGAAGCGGCTTGAATACTGGGCGGGGCTGCGCAGAGAGCGGGGCAGTAGATGAGCCGCGGCAGATCCGGTCCACGCCAACCGGGTGGAGGTCGTCGCGAAGCCGGGCCGCGCCGTTGGCACGGACCGGACCGCGGATTCTCTCGTCGCCAATCTGAGATGACAGCTGCGCAAGGGACGGGTCGCAAGGCTCAACGAAACGTGGATTCGCGACTGGAAACAGCCGACAACCGCGCGCATCCGAATCCTAAACTGAAATCAGCGCAGGATTACCGGGGCGTTCAGACCGTATCCGTCACCGCAGATGAATCAGGTATGCGCCTTGATCGATTCTTTGAAGGGCGCTTTCCCGGTCTGTCGTTCAGCCATATCCAGCGTATCATTCGCAAGGGCGAGGTGCGGGTGGACGGGAAGCGCCTGCCGCCAAAATTCCGATTGCAAGCAGGGCAATCCGTGCGGATCCCGCCGCTGCAGATCGAGGCGTCGCCGCAGCGTGGAAATGCGCTCGCGAGACAAAACGATCGTGCCTTCCTTGAATCGATTACTTTATTTGAAGATGATGATGTCCTTGTGCTCAACAAGCCAATGGGACTAGCCGTGCAGGGCGGGTCGGGCACCAGACGCCATATCGACGGCATGCTCGGCGCGTTACGCGACCGCAACAGCCAGCAATTGCGCCTCGTGCACAGGCTGGACAAGGATACGGCCGGCTGTCTGCTCGTCGCTAAAACGAGGTTCGCTGCGGCGGCACTTGCAAGAACATTTCGTTCGCGCTCTGCACGAAAGATCTACTGGGCGCTCGTCGCCGGCGTCCCAAGGCCGCGACAGGGTCGCATCTCCACCTTTCTTGCGAAAGAAGAGCGCGAGGAGGATTCCTATGTGCGTATTGCAGCGCATGGGGAGAAAGGCGCGAGCCACGCAGTAACCTACTACGCCATTGTAGAGACTGCGGGCAGGCGTGTGGCTTGGGTGTCCCTCAAGCCGGTCACGGGACGTACCCATCAGTTGCGTGCCCACATGGCCCATATAGGTCACCCAATCGTTGGCGATCCGAAGTACTTTCTGAAAGAAAATTGGGAACTGCCTGGAGGCATGCAGGAAAAGCTGCATTTGCTTGCCCGCAGGATTGCGGTGCCGCATCCGCGTGGGGGCGTCATCGACGTAACGGCTCCACTTCCGCCTCACATGCAGCAGTCATGGAACCTGCTTGGCTTAGATGCAAAAAGGTACGATCCCATAGACGATGCGCCGGAGGAGTAGCGTTTCCCCCGTGCGCCTCCTATCTGATCAAAATGGCCAACAGGCTCCTGGCGACCGCTTCTTTACTGCTTCTGTTCTTTCTGCCGGACGTGTCTGTTCGGGCACAAGACAGCGGCTATCCCTATTCGATCATGGTTCCCGAAAGGGGCTCCAAAGCGGCGCAAAAGCCGGAGCCGTGGCTCGCGCCAAAGTACAGGTCGCCGCGCGGGACTTTGAAACACCCTATCCCCCCGCGCCGCGCACCGACAGCGCAGCCGCGGGCGTCTACAGTTCCGCCTCCGATCGTCGTGCCGCAGACGGGCAGAGTCTTGCCTAACTTGCCGAGCGTTACCGGATCCGGACCCGGCGGGAGGGAAACTTATCAGGACCGCTCGGTCCGCTGCACGCACCAGGCCGGAGTCTATGGTCCCGCTGCCGGGGATCGTAATACCTATATCGGCACCTGCATTAATCAGTAATTTTCCCGCTACGTCGGCTGTATCGCTCAGGCCGAACTGATTGCGTTCAAATTTCTTCCATCACTTGCGCGTACGACAAAAGCGCGAACAGGGCCGTGCCGCCGATCATGTTTCCGATCAGCACGGGTATCATGAAATCGATCAGCATTCGCCACCATTCCCATTCGCCTGCGATCACAAGAAGGAAAGCCTCCATACTTCCTGCAATGATGTGGGTGAATCCGCCCACTGCAATCAGCCACGTCATAATCACGACAATGGACACTTTCGCGCTTTCTGCACTCGGAATCATCCACACCATGGCTGCTATAAGAAAGCCAGATGAGATTCCGCCGAAAAGCATGAATCTCCAGGAATAGGTGAGCAAGATGCGGCTGATCTCCAGCATGGCCCGGTAAAGCTCATCAGGAAGCACCGGCGTGAACGAGCAAAACAGGGCAGCGAAGAGGGTGCCGGCGATGTTCGCGGCGAACACAATCGCCCACAAGCGAACGAGGCGGTACAGGTTGGCGAACGAGAGATCCTTGAGGACCGGCAGGACCACAGTAATAGTGCTCTCGGTAAAGAGTTGCTGGCGTCCGAGAACCGCCATCAGGAATCCGAGGCTGTAGCCGAACCCCGCCAACAGAAGACGCCATGAGCTTTCGGGCAAATGAGCAAGCAGAACAGCTTGCGCCAGCAGGGAGAAGCTCATCGAGAGGCCCGCGGCCAGGCCGGACCACCACAAAGAGGTAACAGGCCTTTCCAATTCCTCCTCGCCGAGCCGCCGGACGACTTCATAGATCACGGGCGTACGCGGGCTGGAAAGCTCTTCGACGTTCTTGATCTCGTCTGCCGTCATTCCGACTGCAGTCCGCTTGCTTCCGGACTGGTGTCGAGCGCTCTTTTCTTGTGTTTTCTTCGAAGCGGGTCTCGCCATGACCGCTCATGAACGTACGGGGCGACGTCCCGGTTCCTTTTTGCGACTTGACATGCAACCAAATGGTTGCATAATGAATCGTCATGGATGCGGTGTTCAAGGCATTAGCTGATGCGAGCCGAAGGGAATTGCTGGATCGGCTTCGTGCCGAGAATGGGCAGACCCTAGGCGAGCTTTGCGGGCGTCTTGCCATGACACGACAGGCTGTCAGCAAGCATTTGGCCATTCTGGAGGACGCCAATTTGATCGCGACTGTCAAACGTGGCCGCGAAAAGCTGCACTACCTCAATCCCGTGCCGATCCACGAGATTACCGAGCGCTGGATCGGGAAATTCGAACGCTCACGCCTGCAGGCGCTGAGCGACATGAAAAAAGCACTGGAGGCTGATGATGAATAAGCCGAATTTCGTCTACGTTATCTATATCGCTTCGACCCCCGACAAAGTCTTCAAGGCCCTTACCGATACTGATGCGACCGCTCAATTCTGGTTCGGTAATGCCGTCACATCCGACTGGAAGGTCGGTTCACCGGTGGCATTCCACAGGAATGGCCAGCTCATCGTCAGCGGAAAGGTGCTCGAATGCGATCCGCCCCGCCGGCTGTCTTACACGTTCCATTCCCAGCATGACGGTCTCTATACGGAGCAGCCATCGCGTGTAGTGCTGGAAATCGAGCAGCAAAAGGAGCAGGTGAAGCTCACTATGATCCATGATGATTTTGCGCCAGATAGCAAGGTATTCGGCAAGATCAGCGTGGGTTGGCCACTCGTCCTCTCAAGTCTCAAGAGCTATCTGGAAGCAGGCCGCGTGCTGCGCGCGCCCTGGTATGAAGACGCAAACCAGAAAGTGGCATAGGTACTCAGAGTCAGGCGCCCTTATCGAGGGACGACGGTTGAACTATCTGTTGTCCTTCGATGCGGCCTAAGCTCTGCGATCGGACTTCGCTCAGGCGCCCGCGTGATCCAGCAAAGAAATATCCTCGCGCGATAGCTTTATCTCGGGTGCCTTAAGGATCTCGGCGAGTTGCTTTCTGCTTGTTGCGCTCACTATGGGCGCGGTAATGGCGGGCTTGGCAATCAGCCACGCCAGAGCGATTTGGGCTGGCCGAGCATTGTGCCTTTCTGCCACGGTATCAAGGGCGCCTAGAATACGAAGCCCTCTGCCGTCGAGATAGCGTTTGAGCCTTGCGGCCCGTGCAGGATTTTTTGACGCGTCTTCAGGTGATCGATATTTGCCAGTCAGAAATCCGGCGGCCAAAGAATAGTAGTTGATTACGCCAAGCTTTTCCTCCCGGCAAATTGGCTCATATTCGCTTTCAAATTCCTTGCGGTCCGAGAGGTTGTAGAGTGGTTGAAGGCTCTCGTAGCGCGGGATTCCCAGTGTCCTGCTAGCCCGGAGCGAGTCCTTCAATCGTTCCGGTGTGACATTGGAGGCGCCGATCGCCCGCACTTTCCCTGCAGCGATCAGCTGCGCGTAGGCTTGCAGGGTCTCTTCCGGAGCGGTGACCCCGTCATCGAAATGTGTTTGATAAAGATCGACGTAGTCCGTCTTGAGACGCCGAAGCGATCCCTCGCATGATCGCAGAATATAGTCGCCCTTGAGGCTCCGACCTTCGCCCATGTCTTCGCCGACCTTGGTCGCAATAAGAACTTTGTCGCGTTTACCGCTTTTCTTGAGCCAGTTGCCGATGATGGTTTCGGACTCGCCGCCGGAATGGCCGGGGACCCAGCGCGAATAGCTGTCCGCTGTGTCGATCGCATTGAAGCCCGCGTCGACAAAAGCATCGAGAATGTCAATCGACGTGGACTCGTCGACATTCCAGCCAAAGACATTGCCGCCAAGCATGATCGGGAAGAGATAGAGGTCGGATTGACCGAGGCGACGGCTTTTCATGAGGTTCTGGCCGTTTGTTCCGGATAGCTCGACCGGTGTCCATATTTTCGGAGATGTGGAATGTACTTCAGTTCGCCGCTTCGGCGTGCCGGAATGACATCACCGACAATTAGCGCAATGAAGCGTTCACCTTGTCGAGCGCCTCCTGGCCGGGGCACAGCTCCTTCTCACCGAGCTGGTTGAGGGGACGATCGACAGTGCGCAAATGCGCGTGCAGATCCTCGGGTTCTTCCTCGACGTAGAGGAGGCCGGTCACAATCTGGCCTTTGGCCGCGTGATGCTGAAGGAAACCGAGCGCAGCCGTTCGGTCATGCACGTCATAGTCGGCAGCAAGCTTGCGCAATGCCAGTCTTGATCCGTCGTGCTGCTCGACGATTTCAACGGTGCCAGGTTCCTGTTTGACCTCGATGGGCATTCGGCTGGATATGAAGTCGAGGCGGTTCACAGCCTCGTTGTGCTCGCGCACGAAATCAAAACTTTTAGTCGACCCTGCATGATTGTTGAACGCAACGCAGGGGCTGATCACATCAATGAATGCCGCGCCTTTGTGAGCGATGGCCGCCTTGATGATCGGGACCAGCTGTTGCTTGTCGCCGGAGAAGGAGCGAGCGACGAAAGATGCCCCAAGCTGCAGGGCCATGGCCACAAGGTCGATGGAGTTGTCGGTGTTGATGAACCCGCGCTTGGATTTGGAGCCGCGATCCGCGGTGGCCGAGAACTGCCCCTTTGTGAGACCATAAACGCCGTTGTTCTCCACGATATAAACCATATTCACGCCGCGGCGCAGCGAATGTGCGAATTGGCCGAGCCCGATCGATGCGCTGTCGCCGTCGCCGGATACGCCCAGATAGATCAGATCCCGATTGGCGAGATTGGCACCGGTGAGCACCGAAGGCATGCGCCCGTGGACCGAATTAAATCCGTGCGAATTTCCAAGAAAATAGGTCGGAGTTTTCGACGAGCAGCCAATTCCCGAAATCTTCGCGACACGGTGCGGTTCGATAGAAAGCTCAAAACAGGCTTGAATGATTGCTGCCGTAATCGAGTCGTGTCCGCAGCCGGCGCATAGGGTTGAGACAGTGCCCTCATAGTCGCGATGCGTGTAGCCAAGCGAATTCTTCGGCAGCTCGGGATGACGGAATTTGGGTTTTCCGAGATAGGTCATGCTCGCATTCCTGGATTACCGCGGCCGAGACCTGGGTCGATTCCCGGTGGCCGGGTTCGTCCGTCGGCGCGGGACACGCGGGTTAAGCCCACGGACACCCTGACGGGCTGTCGGCTCACGACGTCACCTTCATCGGCTTCACCTTCAGCTGATCAAGAAGGTCACCGATCGATCTGGCGATGAACCGGGCGGTGATTGGTGTTCCATCGAAATGAAGAATGGGCACAAGGCGGACGGGGTCGATGCCGCACTCATTGACGATCAGCGATCGCAGCTGGGCATCCCGATTCTGCTCGACCACAAAAACGAAATCGTGATCCGCAACGAAGCTATTGACGCTCGAGTGGAACGGGAACGCACGTATCCGCATGCGATCCAGCGCATGCCCTCGTGCCTCGATGAGGTGAATGGCCTCGTCCATGGCAGGCGATGTCGAGCCATAATAGATTACGCCATATTTGGTCGGCTTGCTCGACCTCGCGATGAGCGGGCGAGGGACAAGATCCTTGGCTGTATCGAATTTTCTGATCAGCCGCTGCATGTTGTCGACGTAAGGAGCGCCTTCTTCCGTGTAGCGCGCATACCGATCGCGCGAGGTGCCGCGCGTGAAAAAGGACCCTTTCGTCGGGTGTGTGCCCGGATAGGTGCGGTACGGGATGCCGTCGCCATCGACGTCGAGGTAGCGGCCGAATTCCTTTCCACTCTCGAGATCGGCCGCCGTCATGACCTTGCCTCGGTCGTATTTGCGGCTGTCATTCCACGCGAGGGGCTTTGACAGATGATGGTTCATGCCGATGTCGAGATCCAGCATGACGAATATCGGGGTCTGCAGCCTGTCAGCGAGATCGAAAGCCTGCGCCGCAAATTCGAAGCTTTCAGCCGGGTCTTCCGGGAACAGCAGCACGTGTTTGGTGTCGCCATGGGATGCGTAGGCACAGGTGGTCACGTCGCATTGCTGGGTACGCGTGGGCATTCCGGTAGAGGGTCCGGCGCGCTGCACGTCGAACAAAACGGCAGGAATCTCAGCAAAGTACGCAAGCCCGATGAATTCCTGCATCAGCGAGATGCCCGGGCCCGAAGTTGCGGTAAACGCGCGCGCACCGTTCCACCCGGCGCCGATGACTATGCCAATGGACGCCAGTTCATCTTCGGCCTGAATGATCGCGTATTTTGCCTTTTTTGTTTCGGGATCAACGCGCAATTTTGCGCAATGACGGGTGAAGGCATCGGCCAATGAGGAGGAAGGCGTGATCGGATACCACGCGCAAACGGTTGCCCCGCCATAGACTGCCCCGAGAGCGGCGGCCGAATTGCCTTCGATGAAGATTCGGTCGCCAACCGCGTTTGCCCGTTTGAGCCTGATGCCGAGCGGACATTGCAAATTCAAGATTGCGAAATCGCGACCGATATGCAGAGCCTTGATATTCGGCTCGATTAGCTTGTCCTTGCCTTTGTATTGCTCGCCAATGAGCTGCTCGACGACGCTCACGTCCATGTCGAGCAAGGCCGTCAGCACGCCAATATAGATGATGTTCTTGAATAACTGCCGCTGACGCGGGTCCGTGTATTCGCGATTGCAGATGGCGGTCAAAGGGACGCCGATCACGGTCACATCTTCGCGGAATTTGGAAGCTGGCAGCGGCTTGGTCGAATCGTAGAGCAGGTAACCGCCTGGCTCTATGGCGGCGATGTCCTTGTCGAATGTTTGCGGATTCATCGCCACCATGAAGTCGGTACCGCCGCGGGCCCCGAGATGGCCTGCTTCGCAGACGCGCACTTCATACCAGGTCGGCAGCCCCTGGATGTTCGAGGGGAATATATTTCGGGGCGCCACCGGCACTCCCATGCGCATCACCGCGCGCGCGAACATCTCGTTCGCGCTCGCCGAGCCAGAGCCGTTGACGTTGGCGAAACGAATGACGAAGTCGTTTACGCGGCTGATCGGCGTGGCGGTCGGCATGAATTCCCTGCGTGAGTCATATCGAGCAAGAACTTCTGCATGTCCCAGGCGCCCGTAGGACAGCGCTCGGCACAAAGCCCGCAGTGCAGGCATACGTCTTCATCTTTGACCATGACGCGACCCGTCTTGAGGCCGTCCTGGACATACAGATCCTGTGTAAGGTTGTGTGAGGGCGCATTCAGACGCCGGCGCAAATCGGCTTCTTCGCCATTTTGCGTGAATGTAATGCAATCCATCGGGCAGATATCGACGCATGCGTCGCATTCGATGCAGAGCTGAGACGAGAATACTGTCTGCACGTCGCAATTGAGACAGCGGTGCGATTCCTTGACAGCCAGAGCGACATCAAATCCGAGTTCAACTTCAGCCTTGATATCCTTGAGCGCCACCACTTTGTCGCGTTGCGGCACCTTGTAACGGTTATCCAGTGCGATCTCGTTGTCGTAGGACCACTCGTGAATGCCCATCTTTTGGCTCATGATCTGCACAGCCGGGGCGGGGCGGTCCGAGATATCTTCGCCATTGAGCAGCTTGTCTATGGACACCGCGGCTTCATGCCCGTGTGCCACCGCCCAGATGATATTTTTGGGTCCAAAGGCGGCATCACCTCCAAAGAAGACCTTTGGATGGGTCGAAGCCATCGTCGTGGCATCGACCTTCGGCATGTCCCATTGATCAAATTCAATGCCGATCCCTCGCTCGATCCACGGGAACGCGTTCTCCTGGCCGACGGCAACCAGCACGTCGTCGCATGGAAAATGCTGGTCAGGCTCGCCGGACGGAACGAGCTTGCGGCGGCCCTTGGAATCGTATTCGGCTCTGACTTTTTCGAAGATGATCCCTGTCAACTTCCCGTTCTGGTGCACGAATTCCTTCGGCACAAGATAGTTGTGAATCGGTATGCCCTCATGCATCGCGTCTTCCTTTTCCCAGGGAGACGCCTTCATTTCCTCAAAACCGGATCGGACCACCACGTCGACTTGCTCACCGCCCAGTCGTCGGGCGGAACGGCAGCAGTCCATAGCCGTGTTGCCGCCTCCAAGGACGACCACTCGCTTGCCGATCCTGTCGATGTGGCCGAACGATATCGAAGAGAGCCAATCGATGCCGATATGAATATTTGCGGCCGCTTCCTTTCGTCCCGGAATGTCAAGATCGCGTCCACGAGGCGCGCCGGAACCGACGAATACCGCGTCCCAACCTTCAGCAAGCAGCCCCTTCATGCTGTCGATGCGCTTGCCGGATCGAAACTCCACGCCAAGATTGAGAATGTAGCCGCATTCCTCGTCGATCACGGAATCGGGTAGTCTGAATTTAGGGATCTGAGTGCGGATCATCCCGCCGGCTTTGGGATCCTGATCGAACACCACGCAATGGTACCCAAGCGGGGCGAGATCGCGAGCAACCGTTAGTGAAGCAGGACCGCCGCCGATCAGCGCTATCCGCTTGCCGTTTTTCCTTGTGGCGGGCTTGGGCAGGCGTTCCCGGATGTCATCCTTATAGTCCGCCGCTACTCTTTTCAGGCGGCAGATCGCCACCGGCTCCTTCTCGACGCGCGTTCGACGGCATGCAGGCTCGCACGGGCGATCGCAGGTCCGGCCAAGGATCCCCGGAAACACATTGGACCGCCAGTTGATCATGTAAGCGTCGGAGTATCGGCCGTGCGCGATCAGGCGAATATATTCCGGTACCGGCGTATGCGCCGGGCAGGCCCACTGGCAATCGACCACCTTGTGAAAGCAATTCGGGTCGGAGATATCGGTATTCTTCATTGACTCCTCAAACGCGCACCGCTCCCGCAGAACCAACCCCGGCGTCGCGTAGCAGCCCCCGCGGCTCTGCCTTATCAGCTATTGGTATGTAACGACCACGAATCCGAGACAATAATATGGGGTCGATACCAGCAAAGCTACCCGTCCCATCGTAGATGCAGCGTCCATTAACCGCAGGTTTGGCACTTTTTCGCTTGCTGAAAGGGTAAGGCGAGTTGTTTTCGCCTCCTTAAGAGCGAGCCAATCCGAGTGCGCGCCTTTTTTGGGTTCCCAGAGATTTTGCGCCGCACCATGACGTGAACGTGATGCCGCGGCAGCACTGTGTGGTGCGCTGATTCCGCTCACCGGTGCGCCTTTGAATGTCTCCTGTGGACAGCTGGGCACCCGAAGGCTCGCTGAATCTTCGGGAGAAGTCGCGGAACCAATGGTAAAAGCCGGGATTGCAACTTCAATCGTCCGGCCGCCCCACTCGCGTCAATAGCAACATGCGAGAGATTTTTCAGGAGATCTTCATCGACCAACCGCTCGATCCGGTCGAGGCGGCGCGAAGAAGTGCCCGGCCAAATCTGCGAAGACGCTTCTACAAGAGCGCACATGCAGACCAAAGCGGGACTGTTCTGCTCGACGATCGGCCGGTCAATACGCCAGCTCGCCGCCGTCTTTCCGCTCCGACGCGGACACTTGCCGAAGCAATCGCGGAGGAATGGAATGCACAAGGTGAGTTGATCGACCCTGCGCGCATGCCGATCACTCGCCTGGCAAATGTTGTTATCGATGGCGTTACGGACGCACCACACACTGTCATCGACGAGATTGAGAAATATCTTCGTTCGGATTTGCTGTTCTATCGTGCTGAGGGCCCGATCGCATTGGCGGAACGGCAATCGAGAGCTTGGGATCCAATTCTCGCCTGGGCGCGCGACCGGTTCGGGGCGCGCTTTATCCTGGCGGAAGGCATAATGTACGTGACCCAGCCGCGTGCAGCTATTTCTTCCATCCGGCAAGCTGTTCCAATCGAGCCGTGGCGGCTCGGCGCCGTTTCATCGATGACGAATCTGACAGGTTCGGCCCTACTTGCGCTCGCAATCGTACACCGCATACTCGACCCGGACGCGGCGTGGCAGGCCGCGCATCTGGATGAGGATTGGCAAATGCTCCAGTGGGGGCGTGACGAGCTTGCGCTCAAGCAGCGCAGCTACCGGGAGGCAGAATTCCGAGCTGCCGCAACGGTGCTGAGGCTTGTGGATTGAGGAGGAGCAATCCGGAGTTTTGATCTAGTGCCCGCTCGGGTCACCCTTGCGACTGGCCTCGTAAAGAAACCAGACGCGCTTTTCTGCATCGTCGATAAAGGTCTCGATCAGGCTCGCGGTCGCAACATCGTTGTGCTCATCGCACAGGTCATGGACCTCGCGCAGTGCAGAAACGACGCGTTGATTGTCGTCACGCAGCTCTGCCAGCATATCCTGCGGCTCGACATAGTCTGCATCGTTGTCCGCGAGGCGCTGTTTTCTGGAGATGTCGCCGATCGATCGAAGTGTGGGTTGACCGATCTTGCGAACACGCTCGGCTATCACATCGGTGGTCGCGAAAATCTGTTCCGCCTGCTCATCGAGGAGAAGGTGGTAATCCCTGAAATGGGGTCCGCTCACATGCCAATGGAAGTTCTTGGTTTTGAGGTAGAGCGCAAATGTGTCGGCAAGAACAGCGTTGAGCGCACCGGCGATATCCTTGGCCGCATCGTTGCCGAGATCGGTCGGAGTGGCGAGGCGCGGCGCGGTGGCGCGCGAGCGGGTAGCGTGATTCATGGGATTTCCCTCTGACTACGTGACGAAACAATCCAGGCAGCCGCAAAGTTCCGCACGGCGGCAAATTTATTGACGGCCTGCTTCGTCCGGTCGGCGACTGTGCGTTTTCGACGCAATTTCGGCAGCCTTGGCTTCAGCTGTCCGTGCCTCAGACTCACGGCCGAGTTGTGACAAGAGCGATGCACGCGCTTCATGCATTTGAGCCACGCCACCCTTGATCTCGATCGCGGCGTCAACGCTGGCGAGTGCGTCATCCAGTCGCGACATCTTCTTCAATGCGAGCGCGCGGCCAAGATAGGCCTCCGCCATCTTCGGCTCAAGCGCAATAGCGGCGTCGTAGGCTGCAAGGGCTTCCGTAGTGCGGCCGAGGTCAAGCAAGGCATGTGCACGGTTGCAATGCGTTACACAAAATTCGGAATCGAGCTCCAGAGCCCTGGCATAGCTTGCGATCGCTTCCTCGGTCCGGCCCATGGCGTGCAGGGTTACGCCCCGATTGAGCCAGTCACGAGATGATTTCGGATCAAGTGCGACGGCGCGATCGAAACTCGAAAGCGCTTCGGCATGACGGCCAAGCTCGCTAAGCATATTTGCGCGGTTGCCATACGCATCGGTGAAGTTGATGTCACATTCGATGGCGTCATCGAAGCTGGCCAGTGCGTCATTGATCTGGCCCATCCGATGCAGAGCCTGCCCGATCAGGTTGTGCACCCGCGCCTGCCGCGGCCGGAAGTTCAACGACCGTCTCGCGAGATCGATCCCCTGCTGGAACTGACCTTCGTGACAGGCGATCACGGCAATGTAGTAAAGAGCGTCCGGGTTGCGCGGATCATTTCTCAACACCTCGGTATAACGGTCCATCGCAAGCGAAAGCTCTCCAGCACGGTGGTGCGTCAGACCCTGACTGATGAGATCTGCGGCGGTGGGCGGCGGGACCATACTGGTTTGTAAGCAGGGAAGGGTCCTCATGCCAACAGATAAAGCGCCCAGAGGGACTGTTTGGCCTGGCTTCGCAGTTCGGCCGATCGGCTGGAGCCCACGAAGGCAGCCACAATATTTGCAGGTCATGATATGCCTTGACCTCGAAATTCCGTGAGGGCAGAGGCCACAGGGTCATGAAAGACATCCTCGACAGGCTCGAAAAACGGCGCGGGGAAGCCCGCCTTGGCGGCGGCAAAGCGCGCATTGAGGCGCAGCACAAGCGCGGCAAGCTCACGGCCCGTGAACGCATCGAACTTCTGCTCGACAAGGGATCCTTCGAAGAGTTCGACATGTTCGTCGAGCACCGCTCGAACGAATTCGGGATGGAAAAGAGCAGGATTCCCGGTGACGGCGTCGTTACGGGCTGGGGCACCATCAATGGTCGCGCCGTTTATATGTTCTCGAAGGACTTCACAGTATTCGGCGGCTCATTGTCGGAGACACACGCGCAGAAAATCATAAAGGTCCAGGATATGGCCATGCGGGCGCGTTGCCCGATCATCGGCCTGTTTGATGCCGGAGGCGCACGAATCCAAGAAGGCGTCGCAGCGCTCGGCGGCTATGGAGAGGTGTTCAAGCGCAATGTCATCGCGTCCGGCGTGATCCCGCAGATCAGCGTGATCATGGGGCCATGCGCCGGGGGCGACGTCTATTCACCGGCGATGACCGATTTCATTTTCATGGTTCGCGAGACGTCCTACATGTTTGTGACCGGCCCGGATGTGGTGAAAACGGTGACCAATGAAGTCGTCACCGCTGAACAACTCGGCGGCGCCTCGGTGCACACCACGAAATCGGGCGTTTCGGACGGAGCTTTCGAGAACGATGTGGAATGCCTGCTGCAGATGCGCCGGCTGATCGATTTTTTGCCTGCAAACAACGAAAGCGGGGTTCCGGAATGGCCCAGCGAGGATGCGGTCGATCGTGTCGACGAATCGCTGGACACGCTTGTACCGGACAATCCCAACAAGCCCTACGACATTAAGGAGCTGATCCTGAAAGTTTCGGACGAGTCCGATTTCTTCGAGCTGTCGGCCGCCCATGCGAAAAATATCGTCACGGGGTTCGGCCGAATCGCTGGCCGAACGGTGGGATTCGTGGCCAATCAGCCTATGGTGCTCGCAGGTGTGCTCGATTCCGATGCTTCGCGAAAGGCAGCCAGGTTTGTACGGTTTTGCGATGCTTTCGGCATTCCAATCGTGACGTTCGTGGATGTTCCGGGTTTTCTGCCTGGGACAGACCAGGAGTATGGAGGGCTCATCAAGCACGGTGCGAAGCTTCTCTTTGCATACAGCCAGTGCACGGTGCCGCTCATAACCGTCATCACGCGCAAGGCTTTCGGGGGCGCCTACGACGTCATGGCCTCCAAGCATGTGGGCGGGGACGTCAACTACGCCTGGCCGACCGCCCAGATTGCGGTCATGGGTGCGCGAGGGGCGGTGGAAATTATTTTCCGGGCCGATATGGACGACCCGAAAAAAATTGCCGCACGTACGAAAGAGTATGAGGAGCGCTTTCTATCGCCGTTCATCGCAGCGGAGCGCGGCTATATCGACGACGTCATCATGCCGCATTCGACGCGACGGCGCATCGCGCGTGCATTGGCCATGTTGCGCAACAAGCATGTCGAGATGCCTGGAAGAAAGCACGACAACCTGCCGCTTTGAGGGGGGCTTACCGCCAGCCGCCGCCGCCATTCACATAGACGGTGTCGGCCGTCATGAACTCGCAGGCATCGGAGCACATGAAAAGAACGAGTTCTCCGATTTCTTCCGGCTCAGCAAAGCGCTTCATTGGCACGTCATCAAGAAATCGCTGCACGAGCTCCGGCGAACTGCTCGCCGCCGCCTGGAATGGAGTTCGCACCGGTCCCGGAGAAATCGATAGTGCGCGGATGCCCTGGGTTGCGAATTCGCGCGCGACTCCCATGGTCATGGTTACGACCGCGCCTTTTGCAGCGGCATAGTGGATTGACGATCCTGGACCACCGCGACGATGCGCCATGCTTGCCATGTTTACGATCACTCCGAATTTGTTGGCAAGCATATGCGGCAGTATTGCCTGCATGGAATAGAAGGTGCCCTTCACATTCAGGTCAAAAGTCCGGTCCAAGAGTTCATCATCGATCTCGAGGAATTTTGCGCGCCTGATCGCAGCTCCCGCCGAGTTGAAAAGAAACTGCACGCTGCCGAAGCCGTCTATCGCTAGCTGGACCATGTCCTTGACGGCCTCACGCTTGGTCACGTCGATCGTAAGCGCCAGAGCCTGGCTACCGGCAGCATTCACATACTCGGCTGTTTCCTTGACTCCCTTCTCGTCGATATCGGCACAGACGACATTCGCCTTTTCACGGGCGAAGATCAGAGCCGTCGCCCGGCCGATGCCGCTCGCTGCCCCGGTAATGACAACCGTTTTTCCGGTGAAATAATCGGGCGTTTTTGGCATGCAGTGGTCTTGATTGACTATGGTCGGTCCGACAAGCAGTCAAAGACTAGCAAATGGCCGAAGGCTTGGCACAATATCTCAGACACAAGCAAAAGGAGCCGCGCCATGACCGCGACCCTCTTCGTCGAATATGCCGATGCATCACCGCAGGTGCGTGCGGTCTATGATGACATAAAGAAGACGCGCAACGTAGCCGACGTGAACAATTTCTGGAAATATCTTGCCCGGGACCCTGCCACCCTTCAGCGGACCTGGGAAAGCGTAAAGCAGGTCATGGCGCCTGGGGCGCTCGAACCCGTCGTGAAAGAGATGCTCTATCTGGCCGTATCGGTGACGAATGGTTGTGCCTATTGTATAGCCAGTCATACCGCGGCCGCCCGGAAGGCCGGAATGACGGAGGCCATGTTTGGCGAGTTGATGGCGGTCGTGGGTATGGCCAACGAAACGAATAGGCTCGCCAATGGATATCGTGTACCGATCGACGATTTTCTGAGATCCTGATGCTGGGCAATTTCGGCCAATGTGGCAGAGCTGAATAGTGGAAGGAGAAGAAAGCTGATGCTCGACAAAGACCTCTTGCGCCGTTTGTTGTGCGTGGCGCTGGTTGCGGCTCTGATGATGCCGCTCGGACGAGCATTATTTCCTTACGTCAGTGAGGAACTCACACGTTTGCAGTTTCAGGCCCTTGAGGCTGTAGCGAGCGCGGCTCTCGGACTTGGACTCTCTGCTTTTTTCGGATGAGCCGAGTTGCAGCAGTCTACCGTGGCTGCGTAGGCTTATCGGAGTGCTCGGTGGGTTTTCCATTTCGTCCCGCGCTGGTCGGCTGCTGTTCGCTTTTACCCCCTGTATCTTCGCTACCGCCGGATGACGAGCTTCCTTGCCCCGTAGTGCCCGGCACATTGTTTGGCTTTGAACCCTCTGCTTGAGACTGGGTTGATTGCGGCTCACTCTGAGCCTGAGAGGCATTGCCGTTTTGCGTGGCTACGGGCGTTTGCTGTGCCGTCGCAGTTTGTTCGCCAGCGCCTTCCTGCCGCTGATTATTGATACCCCACAGGACGATTGCAATGACGAGCGCTATAGCCACAGTCGTGAGTGTAACCTGCCATCCTGCCGCGCGTCGCTCACCTGGCTGCGGAGGCGCGACCAGAGGCAAATTCCGCACCGGATCGCCGTCGGATGAACTCATGCTGACGCCCTTTCGTTAGTGATGGCCCGGCGCCTGTCAGGCGCCGGGCCAAAGGTTCTCCCAAGTCGCCGGATCTAGCGCGAGCCATTTTTCGAAGGGGCTGGCGCAACCGGTTGTGGCGAAGTCGTACCGGACCCAGTCGTACTTGGCGCGGAGCCTGTTCGCGCGGGCGCACTGCTCGTCGCTGTTGACGAATTTCCATTGCTCGCCGTGTTGCTGGAGTTATTCCAGCCGGCGATGATCAGAAACCCGATCAGGAGTACCACCGCAATCCCGGCAATCCAGCCCCAAACTCCACCGACACTTTCGTCACGGCGCAGCACTGGATCGCTCAAACGCGGATCGCTGTACCTTGGATCGTTAAGACGCGGATCAGTCATGGCTTCCTCCATGGATTCAGGACGCGATCTTTCGTCTTGAATGAAGAAAACCCGTTCGCCGCAGGTGCGGTTCCGGAAGTAGCTGATTTTGGAGTGAGCGGGGAACTTCAGCTGAGGCGAACCGCGAGTCGCCAAGCAACCCAGAACGTTACAAAAAAGAACATTAGAAATACGGGAAGGCTCGTCGCCTCCGACCAAAGCTCAACAGTGCGTCCGGCGAAGTATGCGATCGCCTCGCCGATGGCGACAAAAACGATATAAAACGTGATCAGTTTCATGACGGGTGAGGTCCCCGATTTTGCCCCGCTACCATTGGGAACTATCGGGGCGCTTGGGACAAGGAAATACCGCGTAAATGTAAATAATGCTATAGGCCGATACCCACCCAATTTTTCTCAAGCTTGGTCCGTGTCAAAAACATCGCTTCTGGCCCGCTTTGCCATCGCGACTGCTCCCGTCATGTTCGTGCTCTTGTGGAGCACCGGATTCATCGGCGCCAGGTTTGGTCTGCCCTATATCGAGCCACTGACATTTCTTGCCATTCGCATGGCAATTGTCGTGCTCATTCTGGGCGCTATCGCTGCGGTCAGCGGGGCCAAGCTTCCAAATGCGCGCGAAATTGCTCATGCGCTGATTGCGGGATCGCTCGTGCATGGTGTTTATCTCGCCGGTGTGTTTACGGCGATAAGCCAGGGAGTGCCGGCAGGTATATCGGCATTGATACCCGGGCTTCAGCCGATACTTACTTCAACGATCGCGAACCGTTTCATGGGCGAAAAGGTGACACGCGTCCAATGGCTTGGGCTGGCGCTCGGGCTGGTCGGAGTTCTCGTTGTTCTGCATGATCGGACGATCGTGATGGCGGGATCGCCGCTCGGATGGTTTGCAAGCTTTGCATCACTTCTTGGAATTACCGTCGGCACCCTATATCAGAAGCAATATTGCGGGGCGATTGATTGGCGTTCCGGCAATCTGGTGCAGTATATCGGTGCGGGGGTACTTTTCGCCTTTGGAGCGTTCGCATTCGAAACGCGCAGCATCCGTTGGAGCGGGGAACTCATTTTCGCCCTTGCGTGGCTTGTCCTCGTTCTGTCGATCGCCGCGGTCGGATTGATGTACTGGCTAATACGTCGATCAGCTGCGACAGGCTTCGCCAGTCTTTTCTACCTGGTGCCGGGGGTGACTGCTTTGCTGGCATTCATCTTGTTTGGAGAGCGCCTCGATGCAATATCGATTTTCGGGATGGCCCTTTGTGCCGGCGGCGTCCTGCTCGCAAATCGAGGCGCGAGTCCGCGTGCAGAGTAGTCGTCAGCTTGCGTGGTCGAGCACGAGCTGAGTTTGAGTGACGAGCGCGCAAAGTTTGCCATCACCGCGCGTGATGCGCGTCTGCCAAACCATCGTCCTGCGGCCACGGTGCAGGGGAGTGCATTCAGCTTTCGCCAGGTCGCCGATCGGTACCGGCGAGAAAAAATTGGTTTTGCTTTCGATTGTGGTGGTCGATTGGCCTGCCTTCAGGTTGGCTGTCGTCGCCGTACCGCCGAGATTGTCGGCCAGAGCCATGATGGCGCCGCCGTGCAAAATTCCGAAGCGGTTGTTGAGGTCCTCTCGTGCAACGAGTTCGCCTGTTACCCGATCGGGAGAGACGTGCGTGATCTTGAGACCGAGAAACTCTGCAAAGGGTGGTTGCTTAAGGGCCGCTTCATTCATGCAATTGCTCCAAGCCGGCGCAAACACTAAGGGCGCGGACGTTATCGCCCGCGCCCTGCCGGCGCAATCTGCGCGCAAATTCAGCCGCGCGGCTGGGGCACGATCCGGATATAGGGCCGTGGCGACTTCCAACCCTGCGGGTAAAGCTTTTTGGCCTCGTCATCGCTGACCGCTCCGGTGAGAATGACATCCTCACCCTGTTTCCAATTTGCAGGCGTTGCCACGCGATGCTTGGCCGTCATCTGTAGGGAATCGAGGACCCGGATCACCTCATCGAAATTGCGCCCGGTCGTCATCGGATAAACGAGGATAAGCTTTATCTTCTTGTCCGGCCCGATGATGAACACGTTGCGCACCGTCTGATTGTCCGCAGGTGTGCGTCCTTCCGAGGTCCCCGTAGTGCTGGCAGGCAGCATTCCATAAGCCTTCGAAATTTTGAGATCGGTGTCACCGATCATCGGGTAGTTCGGAGCGAATCCGACGACATCCTTGATATCTTCCGACCACTTCTTGTGATTCTCTACCGGATCGACCGAGAGTCCGATGATCTTAGCGTTTCGCTTGTCGAACTCCGGCTTCAGTCGCGCCATAGTGCCGAGCTCTGTGGTGCAAACCGGCGTGAAATCCTTCGGATGTGAAAAAAGAATTCCCCACGAATTGCCCAGCCAGTCATGAAACCGGATTTTGCCTTCGGTTGTTTCGGCTTCGAAATCAGGTGCTGTGTCACCAATCGCCAATGTCATGTTAACCTCCACTCGAACTGTTGGTCCCTCGACGTTAATATAGTCAAGAGACGCAACACGTCATAGGCCCGCATCTGAAGAGGATCAACGTGCATTTCGTCACCAGGCCATAGAACAAAAGCGTGGCGCTCAGGTCGAGTATGGAAAAGCCTTCTCCGCGCTACGGGAATCCGGGAAGACTGGTGGATCAGAGACTCGGGCACGCTGGCAGCGCGTCAAAGTGGCGCGCTATAGTCCTCAGGAGCCGCCGTTCGTGCACTCGCGTATTCTTGTCTTCCGCGCTCTCGAGGAGGGGCTTTTGAGGTTTAAAGGCTGGCCAGCTGCAACCCCGATCGGCACCAGACCGCTTTTCATTTACGGGACTGCCTTGTGGCCGCTGCGCCGAGCGGCTGAGCGATTGACTTTTTCCTGCTAAGAC
This sequence comes from Pseudolabrys sp., assembly GCA_035718275.1. Classification (GTDB taxonomy): domain Bacteria; phylum Pseudomonadota; class Alphaproteobacteria; order Rhizobiales; family Xanthobacteraceae; genus Pseudolabrys. The sequence continues at coordinate 120,203 of DASTHI010000050.1, forward strand.
CCAAAGGCAAAAACACGGCGGCGGGGCAACTGGCAAAGTATGTTCAAGCGGATTCTCATTGCCAACCGTGGCGAAATTGCCTGCCGGATTATCAGGTCCGCGCGGAAAATGGGAATCGCTACCGTCGCCATCTATTCGGATGCGGACAAGGATGCGCTTCACGTGGCGATGGCTGATACGGCGGTCGCAATTGGTCCGCCACCTGCAGCCGAAAGTTATCTCGCGATCGAAAAAATCATTGCTGCTTGCAAGCAGAGTGGCGCGGAAGCCGTTCATCCCGGCTATGGATTTCTGTCGGAACGAGATGAATTTCCCAAGGCGCTGAAAGCTGCGGGAATCGTGTTTATCGGCCCTCATGCGGGCGCCATCGCCGCCATGGGTGACAAAATTCAGTCCAAAAAAGCGGCTGCTGCTGCGAAGGTCTCCACCGTTCCCGGCCATCTTGGAGCCATCACCAATGAGGCCGAAGCAATCGAGGTTGCAGACGAGATCGGATATCCCGTGATGATTAAGGCGAGCGCGGGTGGCGGCGGCAAGGGTATGCGCATCGCACGAAGCAAGGCTGAAGTCGTTGAAGGTTTTGCGCGCGCTCGGTCGGAAGCCAAATCCTCATTCGGTGACGATCGCGTATTGATTGAGAAGTTCATTGTGAACCCGCGACATGTCGAGATTCAGGTCCTGGGGGATAAGCACGGAAACGTCATCCATCTCGGCGAGCGGGAGTGCTCGATTCAGCGTCGCCATCAGAAAGTCGTCGAAGAGGCGCCGTCTCCCTTGCTCGACCAGGAAACGAGAACGCGGATGGGCGAGCAGGCTGTCGCACTTGCCAAGGCCGTAAACTACGACAGCGCCGGCACCGTCGAGTTTGTCGCAGGCCAGGACCGGAGCTTTTATTTCCTCGAAATGAATACACGATTGCAGGTCGAGCACCCGGTAACCGAGCTCGTCACGGGTATCGATCTGGTCGAGCAGATGATCCGCATCGCTGCCGGTGAAAAGCTCGGCATTCGCCAAAGCGACGTGCGTCTCGATGGCTGGGCGGTGGAGACGCGCATCTACGCTGAAGATCCGTATCGAAATTTTTTCCCTTCGACCGGCCGGTTGACGCGCTACCGACCGCCAAAGGAAGGTTTTTTCGACGGCGTCATAATACGCAATGATACGGGCGTATTTGAAGGTGGAGACATTTCGCTTTTCTACGATCCGATGATCGCCAAACTGGTGACGCATGCCCCGACGCGCGCCAGGGCCATTGAAGTGCAGAGCGAGGCGCTCGATGCCTTTGTCATCGACGGAGTTCGCCACAACATTCCTTTTCTTGCCGCGATAATGGCCAATGCCCGATGGCAGTCCGGCAGGCTTTCGACAGGGTTCATCGACGAGGAATTTCCGGACGGCTTTCACGCGTACCGGCCGGATGGCGAAATCACCAATCGGCTCGCCGCGGTCGCCGCGGCCATTGACCACGTTCTCGGCGAGCGTAAACGCCAGATTTCAGGCCAGATCGGCGGCAGAACCGTTACGCGCGAAAGCCTGCGTACGATTTGGGTGGGCGCCGAGGAGGTGAAAGCTGAAATCGGCCGAGCCGGTAGCGCTATTGAATTGAAATTTCGCCATGGGGAGTCTCCGCCTTACCAACTCGTTTCGCGCTGGAAACCGGGCGATCGGCTCTGGACCGGAACGATCAATGGCAAGGCCGTCACCGTGCAAGTGCGGTCCGTTGCAAACGGATTCGCGCTTTCGCATCGGGGTGTGGAAGAAAAGGTCTACGTCTACACCGATCGCGAGGCAGCCTATGCGCGGCTCATGCCGCCAATGAAAGCGGACGACACCGGAAAGCAGGTAACTTGTCCGATGCCGGGGCTTGTTGTCTCGATCGCGGTAAAAGAAGGGCAGGAAGTCAAAGCCGGAGAAACCGTGGCCGTCGTAGAAGCCATGAAAATGGAAAACGTGCTTCGCGCCGAGATCGACGGCGTCGTAAAGAAGATCTTTGCCAAACCGGGCGACAGCCTTGCTGTCGATGCGGTCATTCTGGAGTTCGAATGATCGGTCGTTCGGCTGCGTCGGCAGGAAAGCTGACGTGATGTCGCAGGAAGTCAGTACGGTGACCCTCTATTTCGCGTATGGCCTCAACATGGATGGCGTCGCCATGAAGCGCCGGTGTCCCGGGGCAAAACCGCTCAGGCCTGCGGTTCTCGACGGCTATCGATTTTGCATCGGTGCCAAGGGTGGTTGGGGTTCGCTCTTGCGCAGCCCCGGCGACACAGTGCACGGCGTGCTTTGGAGACTGAGTCCACGCGACGTCGCTGCATTGCATGCCTACGAAATGGTGGGGAAAGGACTGTACTCAGTGCAATATTTGCCTGTGCGCTGTGCCGGAAGGCCCTGGCGCGCCATGATTTACATGCTGCGAAATATCCGGCTTGGAAAAGCACGGCGCGGGTATTTGCAGGCCGTCATAGCGGCTGCGCGCAGTTGGAATTTTCCGGAGGATTACATCCACTCGCTGCAGCGATTGACGCCTGCAGGCGTTCCGCCCGGCAGGGGCAATTGAAAATGACGGCGAAGGTCATTCGGCACATTGTGGTGAGAGGGCTTGTTCAAGGTGTGGGATACCGCGCTTTCGTTGAGCGCGAAGCGCAAGATTTGGGAATTCACGGCTGGGTGCGCAACCGAAGCGATGGCTCTGTCGAAGCCGTTTTCGTTGGCTCACCGGAGGCAGTCACTGAGGCCGTTGAGCGTTGCCGGAGCGGACCGCGTTTGGCGCGGGTAAGCGCAATCGATCAGCGCGCGGGCAGCGAAGTGGAGCTTTCCGAGATATTGAGGTCACCATCCTTCGTCGTGCTGCCGACAATCTGATCGGTTGTGGGTCCAAACAGGCGTTCAAACTCGCGTCGTAGTATCACGTCCACCTCGCGCATCGATACGCGGATGCCGAGATCCGCGAGGCTCGTCACGCCGAATTTCGTTTCATTGATCCCACAGGGTACGATTCCGGAAAAATGCGAAAGGTTCGGGTCAACGTTCAGGGCGATTCCATGGAGCGTGACCCATCGCTGGACGCGAATTCCAATAGCTGCAATCTTGTCCTCGTGACCGTCGCCTTTTCGCGGGCGTCGCACCCATACGCCGATGCGATCCTTGCGGCGTTCGCCGCGAATATCGAAGGAAGCCAGCGTGCGGATGATCCATTCTTCCAGGCTGGAGACGAAGCGTCGGATGTCGGGCCCGCGTCTTTTTAGATTGAGCATGACATAGGCAACGCGCTGCCCTGGACCATGATAGGTCAACTGGCCGCCGCGGCCGGTCTCATGGACGGGAAAGCGCGGATCGAGCACGTCGCTGGAATGGGCACTTGTACCGGCCGTGTACAGTGGTGGGTGCTGGAGCAGCCACACGAGCTCGGGCTCGGTTTCAGCCGCAATAGCCGCCACGCGGGCATCCATGACCCTGAGCGCCTCGGCGTAGGAAACCGTGGAATCGTTCAGGCGCCACTCGATGGGGCGAGACCCGTCGGCCGGGGGAAGCCCGTAATTCAAAGTGTTTCGCGCGTTAACCACTCGTTCACCATAGCATGGTGACGTGATCTCTGCTTCATGCTGCGCTCGCAATCAGGAAACACCCGTGGCCACACTCGACAAGGTTGCCGTCGATATCACGGTGGTGCTTGGCACCACCTCCATGCCCATTCATCAAGTGCTGCGGCTTGGCCGAGGCGCGATCATTGAGCTCGACGCGTCCGAGGAAGACGCAGTCAGCATCCTGGCCAACAATCTGCCTGTTGCCAAGGGCACGGTCGTGGTCAATGGGAACCGGATTGCGGTGAATGTCGCCGAACTCCTGCCGCGGCCACCCGACATGCGGTGAGCTGTCGCTGCAGCCGCCGCAGCAGAAAGCCAGCCTCCTCCACGCGGGTGGCACTTGTCCCTGCATATCCTATTTGTTACACGCCTCGGCAGGACGCGGGGCTCGGCGCCTTTTCGTTCGTTTCCCCATGCGGTCGTGGCGGAATTGGTAGACGCACTAGCTTGAGGTGCTAGCGGGGCAACCCGTGGAGGTTCGAGTCCTCTCGACCGCACCAGCTCGCGTGGGAACGGTTTCGGGCATTATTTTGATTTTCCCTGCCGATCCTTTCTCTTGCGGGAGAATCCGTTCGAACTTCGAGCGTGTTCGAGTGTGAGCAATGGCTCTCTGGTTGATTCTTGGCCTGATGACTGCTGTCGCTGTCGCAGCCGTGCTGTGGCCGCTGAGCAAACCCAAGCGGTCGCCCGCAGGGACCGATGTCGAGGTCTATCGCGATCAACTAAGCGAAATCGAGCGCGACCAACGAAACGGACTCATCGCCGCTCCGGAAGCGCAGGCTGCAAAAATAGAAGTATCGCGTCGGCTGATTGCGGCAGCCGAGGCAGCGCAGGGAGAAAGTGAAGGACACTCGATCTGGGGGCGTCGCTGGGTCGCTCTAGCGAGTGTCGTTGTCCTGCCGATCGGCGCGCTCGTCATCTATGGCATCCTCGGTTCGCCTCAAATGGCGGACCATTTTTCGAGCGAACGGACCGTTGCGGGCGACCGGTCCATTACGACCATGGTCGCCCAGGTCGAAGCGCATCTCGCCAGCAATCCGGACGATGGTCGCGGCTGGGAAGTGCTGGCGCCGGTCTATATGCGCCTCGGCCGGTTCGACGATGCGGTCACCGCCTGGCGTAACGCAATTCGGGTCAATGGTGCGACAGGCTCTCGCGAGGCACAATTTGGTCAGGCGCTCGTTGCGGCTGCAGGTGGCAGCGTCACTCAGCAGGCAAAAACAGCTTTCGAGAGGGCTGTTGCCCTCGACAAGCAGAACTTGATGGCGCGGTTCTATCTCGGCCTTGCGGCTGATCAGGAAGGCCGACGAGCAGATGCCAATGCGATCTGGAGTGACCTCATCGCGAGCGCCCCTCCGGGCGCGCCGTGGGTTCAGGCGGTCAGGGAAGCCATGGCGCGGTCAGCCCAGACCTCTCGATCGTCAGGGTCCTCGCCTCGGGGGTCAACAGCCGGTGAGACGGATTCAGCACCGTCCATTGCTGCGCCTTCCGGCTCGCCGGCTCCGACCGCCGCCGATATCGCGGCCGCATCGCGGATGAGCGAAAAGGACCGCGACGAAATGATCCGTGGGATGGTCGCGCGGTTGGCGGATCGCCTGAAAGAGGATGGGCAAGACGTGGAAGGTTGGCAACGGTTGTTGCGCGCCTATATCGTGCTCGGGGAGCGCGAAAAGGCGCACGCCGCTGCCGGCGATGCTCGACGAGCACTTGCGAACGATCCGAGCAAACTCCGGCGGATCGAAGACATGATCAAAAGCCTGGGGCTTAGCGGCTGAACGAGGTGGAATGACCCGCAAGCAAAGACGACTGATTTTGATCGGCATTAGCTTCGGGGTGCTTTCCATTGCGGCTGTGCTGGTGCTCAGCGCGTTGCGCGATTCAATCGTATTCTTCAACTCTCCTACCGATATCGCCGAAAAGCATCTTGCGCCGGGAACGCGTCTGCGCGTCGGCGGTCTGGTCAAACCGGGAAGCCTGCAGCGGGGAGATAACCTGCTGGTGCGGTTTGCCGTGACCGATGGAAAATCCGATCTCGCCGTGCGCTACCAGGGGATTGTGCCCGACCTGTTCCGCGAAGGGCAGGGCGTTGTCGCCGAAGGCAAGCTTGAGCCCGGAGGTACGCTTGCAGCCGACACGGTGCTCGCCAAACATGACGAGCGGTACATGCCCCGAGAAGTAGTGGATGCGCTAAAGAAGAGTGGGCATTGGCAGGAGGGCGGGGCAAAGGAATCAAGGAGCGTTCCGCGATGATTCCGGAGCTGGGCCACTATGCCCTGGTATTGGCGCTCGGGTTGGGCCTCATCCAATCGGTGGCGCCAATGTGGGGAGCCCGTGCGCGCGATCCCGCATTGATGCGACTTGCCAGTTCGACTGCCTTAATGCAGTTCGCCTTCGTTGCGCTCTCGTTTGCGGCACTCACCGCTTCCTACGTGGGGTCGGACTTCTCGGTCGCCACTGTCTTCGAAAACTCACATTCAAAAATGCCGCTCGTGTACAAATTCACGAGCGTGTGGGGCAACCACGAGGGCTCGATGCTTCTCTGGGTGCTGATACTCGCGCTCTTCGGAGCGCTTGTCGCTGCTTTCGGGAGCAATTTGCCAGCGACTCTCAAAGCACGCGTGCTCGCGGTCCAATCATGGGTTGCAAGCGCGTTCTATCTGTTCATTCTCCTGACTTCGAATCCGTTCACTCGGCTGCCTGCACCGGCAGGTGAGGGCCGCGATCTCAATCCAATCCTGCAGGATCCCGGGCTCGCGATACATCCGCCTTTGCTGTACGTCGGATATGTCGGATTCTCGATCGCCTTTTCATTTGCTATTGCGGCACTGATCGAGGGACGCCTCGACGCCGCGTGGGCGCGCTGGGTACGGCCGTGGACGCTTGCGGCCTGGATGTTTCTTACCCTTGGCATCGCGATGGGTTCGTACTGGGCCTATTACACTTTGGGGTGGGGCGGCTTCTGGTTCTGGGACCCCGTTGAGAATGCATCGTTGATGCCATGGCTCGCCGGCACGGCTCTCCTGCATTCTGCGGTGGTCATGGAAAAGCGCAACGCATTGAAGGTCTGGACGGTCTTGCTCGCGATCCTGACCTTCTCGCTGTCGCTGATCGGCACCTTTCTGGTGCGGTCCGGTGTCCTCACTTCGGTACACGCTTTTGCGAGCGACCCAACGCGCGGCGTGTTTATTCTACTCATTCTCGTCATCTTTATCGGCGGCGGGCTTGGGCTGTTTGCATGGCGTGCCCCGATGCTCAAGCAGGGCGGCCTCTTTGCGCCGATCTCGCGAGAGGGGGCGCTCGTGTTCAACAATCTTTTTCTCACGACCGCTTGTCTCACTGTCCTTGTCGGAACTCTTTACCCGCTGGCGCTCGAGGCTGTCACCGGGGAGAAAATTTCGGTCGGAGCACCTTACTTCAATCTGACGTTTGGTCCTCTGTTCGTTGCCTTGATGTTTGCAATGCCATTCGGGCCGCTTCTCGCCTGGAAACGAGGAGACCTACTGGGCGTCAGCCAGCGTTTGTTCGCTGCGTTTGCCATCGGGCTTGTTGCCGTGGCCGCGACTTTTGCGATTGAAGGTGGAGGTTCGGTACTTGCTCCCTTCGGCGTCGGTCTCGCACTGTTCGTGATGATCGGCGCATTGATAGATATGGTCGAACGCACCGGGCTATTCCGCGAACCGATGGCCACGGTGCGCCTGCGCGCCGCCGGGCTTCCCCGTTCGATTTGGGGAACAAGCATTGCGCATTTCGGCGTTGCCGTTTCGATGCTCGGGATTATTTCCGCTGCGACCTGGGGCACCGAGCGAATCGTGGCGCTCAAGCCGCATGAAACCGTCTCGCTGTCGGGATATGATTTGACATTCGATGGTCTTCTGCAGAAGCCGGGGCCGAACTACGACGCATTGGTCGCAAATTTTACCGTGCGCAGCGGTGGTGTACGCGTGGGAACGATGACGCCCTCGAAGCGCAGCTTTTCGGCTCGCAGCATGACGACCAATGAGGCGGCGCTTATGACACGCGGCGCGGGACAGCTTTATCTCTCGCTGGGTGATACCAACGACGACGGCTCGGTCGCGATCCGCGCGTATTTCAAGCCGCTGGTGATGCTGATCTGGCTTGGAGCCATCGTCATGATGCTGGGCGGCGCCCTTTCTCTGTCCGATAGGAGATTGAGGATCGGAATTGCCAGGCCGGCAAAACAGGCGATCCAGCCCGCGGAGTAGGAGATGCTGCGCACTCGGCTCGCCATTCTCGTGTGCCTGCTGTTCCTGCCCGGGACCTCCTATGCGGTGCATCCCGACGAGATGCTCAAGGATCCCGCGCTGGAAGCCCGTGCGCGCAGCCTTTCAAGTGAACTGCGCTGCATGGTTTGTCAAAATCAGTCGATCGATGATTCGGAAGCGCCGCTGGCGCGTGACTTGCGACTTCTCGTCCGCGAGCGTCTACAGAATGGAGACAGCGACCAGCAGGTATTGGACTATCTGGTCGCGCGCTATGGCGAATTCGTGCTGCTGAGGCCGCGCCTCGAATGGCACACGGTTTTGTTGTGGGGACTTCCTCCGGCCGCATTGCTGGCTGGAATTATCGGCCTCGTCATTGCCGGCCGCCGGAGAGCGGGAACAGCAAGTCAACCGGGCGACCTCAGCGAGGAGGAAAAACAGCGGCTATCCACGCTCATTCAGCGCGACTGAGCGGGGCGGCCCCTTCGATCGCTTTTGCAATCTCCGGCGCCAGGACCTTTGTGAGGTTCTCGGACGAAATCGGCCCCACAAGCTTGTAGAGAATGCGTCCGTCGCGCCCGATCAGAAAGGTTTCCGGCACTCCATAGACGCCCCATTCGATCGACGCGCGCCCACTCCGATCAGCCCCCACGGCTGCGAAAGGATTGCCGTATCGGTCGAGGAAACGGCGCGCGTCATCGGGAGCATCCTTGTAGTTGATCCCGACTATCTGGATACGCTTGTCTCTGGAGAGCTGCAGCAGCAAAGGGGCTTCGTCACGGCATGGCACGCACCAGGACGCCCATACATTGAGAACTGTAACCTGACCCTGAAAAGTCGCATTGCTCAGACCGGGTAAGTGTGCGCCGTCTCGCATGAGACCAGAGATCGGCGGAAGATCGGTTTGCGGCACCGGACGCCCGATCAGGGCCGACGGGATAACGGAAGGATCTCCGGCTCCAAGCCGGTACAGGAACAAGCCTGCCAATGCGAGAAATGCGATCAGCGGCAGCAGGATAATGAAGTTACGACGCGTGCTCGCCGCCGTATCGGTTGTCGCCATGCTCACCATGCGTCTCTTGCAAGCGGCTGCGGGCTTGCAGCGCTGGGTTGCTTTTCGCTCATTTGGCATGCGCGACGCAAGATCGCCTTAAGCTGTTCCTTGGCGAACAGCTAGCGGAACAGACGATTCAGCTCTTGGCAGTGGCGATCGCGGGATGTCGTTGTCTGCTCTTCACACGCTTGTGTGTCCGGGTGTGGACGTGCGCTTTGCCGAACTTGGCCTTGAGCACCGCCGGCCGAGCTTCCTTCATGGACTCGTGTGGAATTGCCAGTTCAGGGACCGACGGCGGCCGGTCGCCTGCTGCGACAACCTGTACGATCCGGTAGCCATGGTCCTTCAGTTCCTTGAGGAGCATGGGAAGAGCAACGGCAGTTGCCGGATGGATGTCGTGCAGAAGCAGGATGCCGCGTCCCTTCGCTTCGAGTCGTCGCATGGCGCGCTGAACGATCTCGCGGGCCCCGATGTGCTTCCAGTCATCGGCGACCACGTCCGCACTCCAAATCACAATCGATTTTGATGCAAGATAGTTCTCGATCGCGGGGGTTCGGCCCAGACCGGGAATTCGGAAGAACGGCGAGAGGGCCTGCGGATTTCCGAGTGCGGCGTCTACCGAAGCAATTCCGGAATCGATTTGCTGCTCAGCTTCGGAGGCAGAGAGGCGCCTGAATCGGTAAGGGTGATTCTGGCTGTGCGTACCGATTGTATGGCCGGCGTTGTAGATGCGGCGGACGATCGCCGGGTGCGCGCGCGCCATCTCTCCGACGAGGAAATAGGTGGCCTTGATGCACTGGGAAGCAAGCGTCTCGAGAACGACGTTGGAGTAGGGCGGGATTGGTCCGTCATCGAACGTGAGCACGACCTCATGATCGCCCAGCGGCAGCGTCTGCTCGTATTGCATTCTGCCGATGCGGGCGAATTCTTCCGGGCCGATCGTGAGAACACGGCTTGTGCCAAGCGCGTTCGGATTATCGGGGCATGAGCTAGAGAAAGAAGCGGTGGTGCTCGCAAGGAGCCAAAAGAAGACAGCAATTGCACGCATGAGGCCCCCCGGACCCACGCCCTCCGCCTCCGACCGGAGACGTCTGAGAATATCGCCGGTCACATTAATACATGATTGCGCAATGTGAATGCATTTTAGGCTGTTCTCCCTTTTTTTTGAGCCGGTGAAAATCCGACCATTTCAACTCGATCGCGCGCAGAGCGCGGGAAACCTGAACAACCGCGTGCGGGCTTAGTGTTGGCGTCCCTAGGTTGCCTGTTTGACTGCTTCGGTGCCGCGGCTGATCTCCGCCTCGACCTTCTCCAATTTCATCTGATCGAGCGGGCATCGGGATGAGTATGTTGCCCGCCGCTCTCCATCGCTGACTAGACGCCGAACAGGCTCTAGGAGTACGCAGCAGCATTCCAGGAAGAAGGTGGTCGCGCACACTTCGGCTCTGAGCGCGTCCAATACTTTTCGGCGTGGTTCCTCGCCGCGAGCCATTGTCAAAGCTCAACACCAGCTCTTTCGCATTCAGGGGCAAGGACGACGGGATCGTTTGGGTTCTCGCCGGTTGGGCGTCAACTTCGATCATGCGATCAGTGCCTGGCGCCTGCGGATTCTGCAGGCATGGCGTCATGGAGGCAACAATAGAGAGGCGCACACAGGCATTGAGAGGCGACGAATCGATTCATGGGCAGTCGCGTGCTGACCATCGCCTGACGGGCTGCGCAAGGCAGCGACTCTCCGGCAAAACGTTTGCGGTCCGGTCTGTTAAGGGCGTACAAGCGGCGCGTTGATTGTTGATCGGTCATGGACATGCTCGACGAGAATCCGACCATGCCGCCGCAACTACGCGACGATCAGGGCGTCATTCGTGCCGAGTTCATTGAACACGTCACCGGCGCAATCGATGCGGCTGACTCTTTGAAGCTGCGGCTGCTTGTCGGCGATCTCCACGAGGCCGATCTTGGCGAAGTCCTGGAGTCGCTCGACCCCCAGAAGCGGCCACGTCTCGTCGAATTGCTGGGGATCGATTTCGATTTTACCGCTCTGACCGAGGTCGACGACGCGGTACGTGAAGAGATTCTCGAAGGGCTGCCGGCTGATACCGTCGCCAAAGGCGTTCGCGCGCTCGATTCTGATGACGCCGTAGCGATCCTCGAGGATCTTCCGACGCAGGAGCGCGCCGAGATTCTTGAGCAGATTCCCGCGCCCGAACGTATTCCCATCACTCGCGGCCTTGAGTATCCGGAGGAATCGGCCGGGCGGCGGATGCAGACCGAGTTCATCGCCGTGCCTCCGGATTGGAATGTGGGCCAAGCCATCGACTACATGCGGGAAACCAGCGAGTTGCCCGAGCACTTTTATGAGCTTTACGTGCTGGACGAGGGCGGGCGGCTTCTTGGCGCCGTGCCGCTTGATCGCTTGCTTCGCAAGAAACGGCCGGTGCCGATATCCGAACTGATGGAAGACGATCGGCCCCGGGTGCGGGCGACACAGGATCAGGAAGAGGTGGCAAGACTATTCCAGCGATATAACTGGGTCAGCGCTCCAGTTGTCAGCGAGGATGATCGCCTTGTCGGGGTCATCACCTTCGACGATGTCGCTGACGTCATCGCGGAGGAAGCCGAAGAGGACATCCATGCACTCGGCGGCATCACGCGCGACGAGGAACTCTCGGATTCGGTTTGGACCATTGCACGCGGCCGATTCAATTGGCTGTTGGTCAATCTCGTGACCGCGTTTCTGGCCTCATCGGTGCTTGGCTTTTTCGAAGGCGAACTGCAAAAAATGGTGGCCTTGGCGGTGCTGGCGCCGATCGTCGCCAGTCAGGGCGGCAACGCGACCACGCAGACAATGACGGTTGCTGTACGCGCGCTGGCAACACGCGAATTGATGGATACGAATGCCCGACGCGTAATCACGCGCGAAGTGCTGGTGGGGCTGCTCAATGGCGTTGCTTTCGCCATCATAACGGGCGTAGCGGCCTATGTGTGGTTCAAGGTGCCCGGGCTTGCCCTGGTCATCGGTCTAGCGATGATCTGCAATCTCCTCGCCGCAGGATTGGGCGGCATTCTCATCCCTTTGCTCTTTCATCGCCTCAGGATCGATCCAGCCGTGGCTTCGAGCCCGTTCGTGACAACGGTGACCGATGTGGTTGGTTTTTTCTCCTTTCTGGGGATTGCGACGCTATGGTTCGGCCTCAGGTGAATCACCCAGTTTCCTGACCACCACAAAGCGTGACCCTGAAGCTGTCTTCGAGCCAAGAGCACTGCGGGTGCCGAAGCCATTTCAGCGGCTACCGGGACGCCGGACAGGGCCTGACAGCATCACGGGTAGCTTATAAGGTTTGTCCGGAGCGCCCGCGCGGGCGCGGCACTGGAGGAGATTCATGATCCCCAATGCCTGGTCGGGTATTGATTTCGGACTCGGGCCGGAAGTGGACATGCTGCGGCGAAGCGTCAATGCTTTCGCACAGGAACGCATTGCGCCCCGCGCTGCTGCGATCGATCGCGAGAATGTCTTTCCGCGAGACTTGTGGCCGGAAATGGGAGCGCTCGGGCTGCACGGGATCACGGTTGAAGAAGAATATGGTGGGGCTGGGCTCGGCTATCTCGCGCACTGCGTGGCAATGGAAGAAATATCCCGTGCCAGCGCAGCAGTGGGACTGTCATACGGCGCACACTCCAACCTCTGCGTGAATCAGATTCGTCGCAACGGTGACGAGCGGCAAAAGCGCAAATACCTACCGAACCTTATTTCCGGAGCGCATGTAGGCGCACTCGCGATGTCGGAACCGGGCGCAGGCTCGGATGTCGTGTCGATGCAGACCCGCGCCGAAAAGAAAGGCGACCGTTACGTCCTTAACGGATCGAAAATGTGGATCACGAATGGGCCGGTTGCCGATATCTTGATCATCTACGCGAAGACAGATCGTACCGCAGGAGCCAGGGGAATCACTGCATTCATCGTGGAAAAGAGCTTCAAGGGCTTTGAGCCCGCTCAGAAACTCGACAAGCTTGGAATGCGCGGCTCCGACACGAGCGAACTCGTATTTGTGGATTGCGAAGTGCCCGGGGAGAACGTGCTTGGAGCCGTCGGCAATGGCGTGAATGTGCTGATGTCCGGCCTCGACTATGAGCGCGTGGTTCTGGCGGCGGGACCGCTGGGCATCATGCAGGCCTGCATGGATGCAGTGATCCCATACGTGCACGAACGAAAGCAGTTTGGGCAGGCGATCGGACGCTTTCAGCTGGTTCAGGCCAAGTTGGCGGACATGTACGTGACGATGAATGCGGCAAAAGCTTATGTGTACACGGTCGCTCGCGCCTGTGATCAAGGGCATACGACGCGAGAAGACGCCGCCGGCGCCATCCTTTTTGCGGCCGAGCGCGCAACGTGGATGGCCCTTGAGGCCATTCAATGCCTCGGTGGGAATGGCTACATCAATGACTATCCAACCGGTCGCTTGCTGCGCGATGCCAAGCTGTACGAGATCGGGGCTGGCACATCTGAAATCCGGCGTATGTTGATCGGGCGCGAAATTTTCGAAAAGACCCAATAAAGCGAACCGCATTAACTTTTCACGGCCGCGAATCAGCTAGTGCATTGGCCGACTGCACCCTTGGAGGTTCCGATGATGCGGGTTCGGCTCAAGGCCGACGGACGGATCGTGGAAATTCTTGCAGACGGAAGCGAGAGGACGGTCGACCACACCGACGCGGCACAATTTGTGCGTCATGTCCGGGCACGCTGCGGGCTCACTCAGGCAGCATTTGCGGAAAAGATCGAAGTGCCCATCGAAACGCTGCGCAACTGGGAGCAGGGCAAACGCCATCCGCGCGGGCCGGCCCGCGCTTTGCTCAAGCTAATCGACCGGGCGCCAGAAACGGCTTTTGCCGCTTTGGGGAAACGGGCGCGCTGATTGCCCGCCCAAGTAAGCATCATTGACGGTTCGTTCTACTCGGCGGCCGCAGGATAGCGCTCGCGCGGGCTATAACGGGCAAACCTCATGAGCAGGAACATCGCCATAAGCGTCGCCAGGTAAATCAAAAGCTGCATTTGGGTCGGTCTCTCGGTGTAGCCGATCAGCGCATGCAGCAGGCGGCCCACAATGCTTGCCTCCGACAAGAGCCAGGATGTGTCCCAGATCGTCTGGTCCAAGGCCAGGAGCACGCCCGCATTGTTGAGAAACTGTACCGCTTGGGCCGCCATTCCCGCTGCGAGAAGCGCAATCAACCAGCTTGTCACGGAAAAGATGTACCGGCTTGGAATGGCGAGTAGGCCGAAATAAGTGAGTGCGCTGAAAGCGACACCGGCCGCGATGCCAAGCACGCCGCCAAACAACAGCGCAGCGACCGTCGTTCCGGAGGCAAGAATTCCGTAGAGGAACAACACGACCTCAGAACCCTCTCGCAATACGGCAAGCCCAACAACGACTGCGAGCGCTGTGAGCGGTTTGGCACCCGTGCTGACCTGGGTGCCGATGCGGCGCATTTCGTCGGCAATTTCGCGGCCATGCCGCGCCATCCAGGCGTTATGCCACATCAGCATCACAACGGCAGCGCCGAGCACGGATGCATTGAAAAGCTCCTGACCGGATCCCTGAAATGCCTCCGAAATCATGCCGGCAAACATGGCGACCACGGCGGCGCCGAGTACGCCAGCGGACATTCCCATCACGATCCAGCGGTCCCGTCCGATGACGCCGCGCGTGGCTGCCATGACAATTCCGACAATGAGCCCCGCCTCGAGGACCTCGCGGAAAACGATGATCAGTGCTCCGAGCATGACTTATTCCGCGATGACCGTGCCTTTCGCCGTTGCCTCGTTGAATTCACCGAAGAACGGATAGCGGCCCGGCTTCAAGGGACCAATTCTTACCACGGCTTTCGACTTTCCCGGGATGACTTTCTCCACCTTCATTTCGTGGCTTTCGAATTCCTCCGGCGTAGGGTCGTTGTTTACGACGGTAATCTGCAAGCGCTTGTTTGCAGGTACCTTGAGTTCGGCTGGCGTAAAACGATGATCCTTGATGGTCAGCACGTAGTCTTGAGCCCCTGCTGCGCCAGTTCCCAACAAAAGAAGGACCGATATCCCAACTGCGAAAAGTCGTTTCAACATTCATCCCTCGTGGCAAATTCTGCGCCTCACAAAAGCATTAAATAATCGGGATGCAATAGTTTTATTGTACTCTCGAACTATTCCAATGTAAGAAGCCAAGTTAAAAGCTTGTCACCTATAGTGATGTGTAGCTTTGCGGTACGTCAAAAATCTGTGTGATCTTTCGTCGCGCCTCGATCCTGAATCTATTGTCGCTGTACGCCAGTTGGCAGTCAGTCGCCGGCAGGGCATTGTTATGGATGCTTATCCCACCCCCTCCGCTTCAAATGCGTTTCCAAGGAGCCTGCAATGCAAGTGATTGAAGCCCATGGCGCCCGCATTCCGACCATCGGTCTGGGCACCATGACCCTGAAGGACGATGTGTGCATCCAGGCGGTCAAGACTGCCCTGCAGATCGGTTATCGTCATCTCGATACTGCAGCATTTTATGGAAACGAAAAGGAGAACGGGGAGGGGCTGCGCCAGTCCGGGATCAAGAGAGAAGACGTCTTCATCTGCACGAAGGTGCGGCAGGGCGACCTCATGCCGGAGGCGTTCGCAAAAGTTGTCGAGCAAAGCCTTGAGAATCTAAAGCTGCCTTACGTGGATTTGCTGCTCATTCATTGGAATAATCCTGACATTCCGTTCAAGCTTTCCGTTGGCGCGCTCTGCAAGGCCAAAAAGGAAGGAAAGACCAAGCATATCGGTGTTGCGAATTTCACGACCAGCATGCTGGACGAGGCCTGGGCGGTGACGACAGAGCCGCTCGTCTGCAATCAGATCGAAATGCATCCCTTCATCAATCAGGACAAAGTGCTTGCCGCTTGCAAGAAGCACGGCATGGCCGTGGTCGCATATTGCCCGATCGCACGCGGCAAGGTTCCGGGTGCGGATGTCCTCGAACGCATCGGCAAGGCGCACGGAAAGACTGCCGCACAGATTTCGCTGCGTTATCTGGTTCAGATGGGAGTCTGTGCGATTCCGAGGACGGCAACGCCCGACCACCTGAAACAGAATCTCAGCGTGTTCGATTTTGCGCTTTCCGATGCGGAAATGAACGAACTCAAAAAGCTCAACTCCACCAATTTGCGCGTCGTCAATCCTCCGCACGCGCCCAAATGGGACACTCCATGAGCCTCGCGAACTGCTGGTCTCGTTTTACAGCCGCCCCCACGGAGGGTGTCGGTCACGTCCGAGGGTGGCTGGGCAAATAGCAGGTGCGGCCTCATGCGTGCCGTCGAAGCGAAAGGCTTCAAGATCCCTATCGTTGGGCTCGGGACATGGGCTCTGCGCGGCCGCGATTGCGCCCGGCTCACCGAGCAAGCCATTCGCATCGGATATCGCCATATCGACACCGCGCAGATGTACGATAATGAACGCGAGGTCGGTGAGGGCGTCCGCGCCTCCGGGTTGAGATCGGAGGTGCTGGTGACAACCAAAGTGCAGCCGAGCATGCTCGCGCCGGCGGATCTCGAGCGCTCGGTAAAGGAGAGCCTGGCCAGGCTCAAACTCGACGCGATCGACCTGCTGCTCATCCATTGGCCAAATCCGCGCGTGCCGCTAGCGGAGACGCTCGGCGCAATGGCGAAAATGAAGCGTGCCGGCTATACGCGGCAGATCGGAGTCTCCAATTTCACTGTCGCCCTTCTCGAAGAAGCCGACAGGCTTACAGAGGAACCTCTGGTCTGCAATCAGATTGAATGCCACCCTTTTCTCAATCAAGACACGGTCATTGCTGCCTGCCGCAAGCATGGAATGGCGGTCGTTGCATATAGTCCGATTGCGCGCGGCAGCGCCAAGGGAAACAAGACACTGGAGCGGATAGGCAGATCCCACGGCAAGTCTGCTGCGCAGGTATGCCTGCGATGGCTGGTGCAGCAGGGAATTGCTGTCATTCCCCGGACAAGCAAGCTCGAGCGGCTGGAGGAAAATTTTGCGCTGTTCGACTTCGAACTAAGCGACGGCGAAATGCGCGAAATCGCCGGACTGGCCCGTCGCGGCGGTCGCATCGTCGATTGGGCATGGTCCCCGGAGTGGGACTGATTTTCAGAAGAAGCCGAGCGACTCGCAGCCGGTCCCGGCGTTGAAGCTTTGTTTCCAGCTTCGGGTCGGGACGTCGATGACGTGAACCGACCCGTCGCCTTGACATGCGACAAATAGCTGATCGCCATGAAATGCCATGTCCATAGGCTGGCTGCCGATCTTGATAGCGGTCTGCTCTCGGAATGACGGGCCAATCAGGCTGACCGTGTCGCTGTTGAGACTGGTGACACCCAGCACGCTCCAGTCCGGACTGTAGCGTGCGATCTGCGCCGGTTTGGGGACATCCGTGAGCTGTACGGTCTCGCGCACGCGCTCGGTCTTCGTGTCGATGAGGAAAAGCACCGGCTCCTGATCGGAGACGACGACCACTGTCTTGCCATCGCCAGTTATCGTAATTCCGGCAAGCGGATGCGGGGTCTTGATCTTACCCAGCAATTTGCGTTCCGGCAGATCGATAACGGACACCTCACCGTCCTCCTCGTTCTCCGTATAGAGTCTCAGCCCGTCCGGGGAGATGATCAGGCGGTGCGCATTGGTGGATCCGGAATCGATCGCACCAACAACGGTGTGCGACTTGCGGTCGATGATCGCGACCACCGCCGTGTTCTCGCAGGTAATGTAGATCAGACCATCCGGCCCGAGCTTGAGCGTATGCGGCGCAATATACGGACGCAGGTCGATATCGGCCGCGTGACTCCGGTTCGCAAGATCGATTATGCATAGCGTGTGCCCGGGGTTCGGATTTCGTCCATGGATGCCATCACCGTATATGGGGACATAGGCGAGACCGGTTTCGGGGACGATGAGCAGCTCGTGGACCGTACGCTGAAAACCATCGATGACTTTCTGAGTCTCGTAAGTAACCGGGTCGAGAAACAGGATTTTGGCGCCCATCTTGTCGACGGCGATCATTCCGGTCGTCTTGCGCATGGTCAGAAGCTCTCTTGTGGTGCCCTGTACAGGTTCAAGTACCACGACGCGGCCAAGGAATTATAGACGGGTGACGACGACAAGCACCGATACCGCACTTGTTCTGTTCTCGGGCGGACAGGATTCGACCGTTTGCCTCGCCTGGGCGCTGGAGCGTTTCGCACGCGTCGAGACGGTCGGCTTTCGCTATGGCCAACGGCACGCAGTCGAAATAAGCATGCGGGAACGGCTGCGCGGCTCGATGTGCGAACTCAATCCGGTGTGGGCGGCTCGCTTGAGCAGTGACCATCTCATCACGCTTGATGCTCTTGCCAGCCTTTCCGAGACATCTCTGACGCGCCCAACCTCGATCGAAAGCGGTGAAGGCGGTCTGCCCACGACCTTTGTTCCCGCGCGCAATCTTATCTTTTTCTGCTTTGCGGGTGCTTTAGCGTATCGGTGCGGCGCTCGTCACGTCGTCGCAGGCATGTGCGAGACCGATTATTCCGGCTATCCCGACTGCCGCGACAACACCGTGAAAGCCATGCAGGTAGCCCTGTCGCTCGGGCTAGACCGGAATATTGTCATTCATACCCCGCTGATGTGGGTCGACAAGGCGGACACTTTTTCAATGGCAGAAGAGATCGGGGGTAAACCATTTCTTGATCTCGTCATCGAGGACAGCCATAGCTGCTATCTGGGCGACCGCTCAGTGCGCCATGAATGGGGCTATGGCTGTGGAACGTGCCCCGCCTGCGAGTTGCGGGCACAAGGGTTTGCGAAATTCAAGAGTCGCAGGACAGATGATCGATAACGACAGACGGAAAACTATTGAGGGCAGCCTTTTTCTCATCTTGTTCTGCCTGACCATTCCTGCCGCCAACTGGATGATCGGCCATGTTGGCACGATATGTGTGTCTGGTGGGCTGTGTCTGGTGCCCGTGGCTCCCGGTCTCATGGCGCCATCCGGGGTACTCATGGTGGGTGCAGCACTGGTTCTGCGCGACCTGGTTCAGCGCCGACTCGGCATCTCGTTTGGAATCGGCGCGATAATTGCCGGGGCTGCGATCTCGGCTGGCCTCGCGCCCGCGTCCCTGGTGGTTGCATCGGCCGCGGCGTTCCTGTTGTCGGAATTCGCGGATTTCATGGTTTACACGCCGCTCGCCCGCCGAAAGTTGGTGCTGGCCGTACTGGCCTCGAGCGCGGTGGGCCTTGTCGTCGATTCCATTGTCTTCCTGTGGCTCGCCTTCGGCTCTCTCGAATTCCTTTTCGGACAGATCGTCGGCAAGCTGTGGATGGTTGTACTCGCTCTGCCCTTCGTTTTCTGGATTCGCCGCCGTGACGAGCGGCTCGGTCTCAAACCCGCGTGAAAGTCATGAACTCGGATCTGGAACTCCTTGGCACGGTCACCACCGGCACGATCACCACGATGCTTTTGAAAAAAGGCATTCGCCGGTCGTGGATGGCCGGCGCCTTTCCGATGGGATTCTCGGGCAAGCGTATCGTCGGTCCGGCCTTTACGTTGCGTTTCGTGCCAGTGCGCGAAGATCTTGCCACGCCCGAGAGCTGGTCAAAGCCGATATCGACCCGAGCTGCGATCGAAGCCATGCCGGAAAATTGCGTTGTCGTTGCCGACGCAATGGGTGTGACCGGTGCCGGCATCTTCGGCGATATTCTCTGCATGCGCATGGTCAAGCGCGGTGTCGCCGGATTGGTCACCGACGGCGTGATGCGCGACAAGCAGGGCGTGCTCGCCACTGGGATGGCTGTCTGGTGCGCAGGCGTTGCAGCGCCAGCATCGGTCAACCAGCTCACTTTCGTTGGCTGGAACGAACCTATTGGCTGCGGTGGCTGCGCGATTTTTCCGGAAGACGTGATCGTCGCTGATGATGATGGCGCGGTGGTAGTGCCCAGGAATCTCATCGACTTTGTCGCGAACGAGGGCGCCGAGCACGAGCTTCTTGAGAGTTGGCTTGTGCAGGAGGTGAAAAAAGGCGCCAAGCTGCCGGGTCTTTACCCCCCCAATGAGGAAAACAAGAAACGTTACGAGGACTGGAAGAAAACACGCTGATGTTCTTCGTCCTCTCAAAGACGGCAGCGCTGATCCTTCTTCCTTCGAACTTTCTTATCGGGCTTGCACTGATCGGTACCGTATTGCTCGCGACGCGCTGGAATAAGGTTGGTCTGCGACTTGCGGTCTCCAGCATTGTACTGCTTGCGATTTTAGGTTTCTTGCCAATTGGCAACGCGCTTATCCACCCACTCGAGGCACGATTCCCGCCGTGGGAAGCCAGCCCTCGTCCTCCAAACGGCATCATCGTTCTCGGCGGCGCAATCTCTCCAAGACTTTCCCGGGCCCACAACACGACCATAATCGATGGTGACGCGGAACGACTCTTCGCCCTTGTCGATCTCGCGCGAAGATATCCTGATGCCCGCATCGTCTATTCGGGTGGAGACGCCAGCCTTATGGGCAACCAGGGGCGCGAATCAGATTTCGTCTATTCTTTGCTCGACGGATTCGGAATATCGCATGCTCGGCTCATCCTCGAGAACAAATCGCGCAACACCGCCGAAAATGCCTTTTTTTCCAAACAGGCTGCCGATCCCAGGCCGGGGGACCTTTGGCTGCTCGTGACTTCCGCCGATCATATGCCTCGCGCCATCGGCTGCTTCCGCAAAGTAGGATTTGCGGTCGAGGCATACCCGGTCGGCTGGCGCACGTCAGGAGTCATCGATTTCCATTCGGGAAAAACGTTTGCTGACGGCTTGCGGCGTTTCGATGCCGCCGCCTACGAATGGATCGGGTTACTTGCATACCGGCTGACAGGAAAGACGAATGAGCTCTTTCCGTCACCTTGAGACCGGCGAGTGTGGTCGCTAACGCTTGCGCAATTTTCGGCAGAACACATCGTAAACGGCACCGATGATGACGCGGGCATCTTCGCTAGCCAGCGTGTAATAAATCGCCTTGCCATGCCGCCGCGTCGAGACGAGACCGTCCGCTCGCAGTCGCGCGAGCTGCTGGGATACCGTAGGCTGCCTGAGTTGGAGCAAATCTTCCAGTTCGCCGACCGATTTTTCGCCTTCAGCAAGAATGCAAAGGATCATCAGCCGACTCTCGTGTGCCAAAGCCTTCAGAAAATTGCTGGCACGTTTGGCATTATCGACCATTCGGTCGAGTTCATGTGATGAAGAGCGACCGTCCAAGTGATGCAATTCCATTGGTACACCAACAATTGCGTTCAGTTCTCGATCATATACAGACGAACAATCGGCCGCGTGCAACGACTTTCGAAGAGCTGTTGTTATTGGGGAGTGCTATCCTGCCCAAGCTTTCCGATCAGCACGCCGAGTAATCCCCAGAAGTGGTCCTCTCCAGGATAGCCGCGGATGCGACCGATTTCGCGGCCGTTGTCCACCAATATGAACAAGGGCGTCAGCCGTTCGACACCAATGAAGGACAGGTCAGGAGGAATTGCGGTATCGATGTCGATGCGCCGTAAGGGCGCGCGCAGGCCTTCCGCGGTTTTGGGGTAAATGGGCGCAATTTCCCGGTCGAAGGTTTCGCACCATGCGCATCCACTCTGCTGGAACATGATGAGCTCGGCGGCGCGCGGTTGGGTTAATACCATCAAAAAAATGACGCCGCTCAACGATGCAAGCAACAGGCAGTTTATCCATCGCGACGACCAGAGTGTGCTCATCCCTCATATGCTCCTCTGGCGTTGCCCACGGCGCAACTTTCCAAATTATAGGCATCGAAGCAGCTTATCCAAATCGAAAATCCAAAAGATTGGCGAATGATCGCAGTTCGATCAGAACGCGATGGAGAAGGCCGCCGTCGTGTTCTGCAATGGCCTTGGAGATGAGTGCGAGACTTGACTTTGCTCCATCTATCAAACGCCGAAATTCCGACGCGTTTCGTACTCTGTCGCCGGCGATTTCGTCACATTGATTGAGAATGGATGCATAGGCGGCTGACTTGCTTGCAAGTCCACCTGCCGCGGCTGCTCTGACCCAATCGATCTCATCGCCATCAAAGACCATCAATTCATCCATGGCCGCATTTGCATCGCGCACACAATCGGCCAAAACGAAGACACCGCTGTCTCGCCGCAGTTCATAGAGGTCTCTGCGAATTGCGTCGAGGCCGCTTCGCGCAGCATCGGGCCGTCCCGTCTTCAGCATCAAGTCGGCCCCAACCAGACGTGCGCTTACGCCGGTAAACAGACTTGCATAATGCGGATTGCCTTTGAATGCTGCGGGGCGGTTGCCCGAGAAACGCTCTGTCAGCCTGGCCCACGCATTCCGTAATCGATCGATCTCGAGCGAAGCCAGATCCAGATTGCCGGTACGCAGGTATCCGATCGCAATGCGGTTGTGCGCGCCCGCGGCTTCGACCGCGGCATTGAATTCAGCGAGATTATCGGCAGCAGTGCTCGGGGAGTTTCCGAGGAGGAGCAGGAGGAGCAATATGCAGGGTGCAATCCGACTAAGCATCGCATTTACTCGATTTTGACGACGCCCTCTTTAGGAGTATCAGTATAGAGTTCGCACCGAATTTTGGCGGTTGGCCTGCCGTCGTGGTTTACGGAGTACTTCATGATCGGGCGCCGAACTCTGCTGTTGGGAAGTCTGGCCGCGTTTGCCGCTCTGCAGGCCCGGGCAGAGGAGCCGATTCTGACGGATGACGGGCTCTACAAGCAGCCGTGGTTCCTGGAGAGCTTTCTCGATCTCGCCGATGATCTGGAAGCCGCGCACAAGGACGGCAAGCGGTTTGTGATCATGTGGGAGCTGCGGGGATGCCCATATTGCAAGGAAACTCATCTGGTCAATTTTGCGCAGCCGCAGATCTCGGAATATGTGAAATCGAATTTTGAGGTACTTCAGCTCAACATTATCGGTTCACGCAAGGTCACGGATTTCGACGGCCGGGAGATGTCAGAAAAGGCGCTGGCGCTGAAATACGGAATCAGATTCACGCCCACGTTCCAGTTCTTCGGCGAGTCCGCAACCGTCCTTAAGGACTTGCCGCCACTCAAACGAGAGGTCAATCGCGCTGCCGGATATATGCTACCCCGCGATTTCTTGGCCATGTTCCGATTTGTGCGCGAAAAGGCGTATGAGACGAAGAATTTTCGCCAATACCTTAAAGAGCTCCAGGGTTGACCACGAAAACCAAAGCCGGATGGCCTGCAATATCACATTCGATGTTGTGAATATGATTTGAACAGATCGCGTCACGCGGCTATGGTCGGCGATAAGGGGGGGCGGTCTGCCCCAGAAGACAGTCATTTCGGAGGGAAGAATGCGAGACTTATCCCGTCGCGAGGCTCTGGCGCTTGGAGCTTCGGGTGCGGCGCTCACGTTGGCGGGCTTAAGCACCGGGGCCTCGGCTGCGGCCAAGGAGGCAGCCGAGCAAATTGCGAAGTTCACAGGCGGAAAGTCGGCCGAGAAAGGGAAGGTCTCGATCGAACTGCCCGAAATTGCCGAGAACGGAAATACGGTGCCTCTCTCCGTATCCGTCGACTCGCCCATGACGGCAGAGAATTACGTCAGTGAAATTCTTGTCGTCGCGGACGGCAATCCCAATCCAGGCGTTGCTACGTTCCACCTGTCGCCTCTGACGGGTAAGGCCGAGGCTTCAACACGCATTCGCCTGGCGACAACGCAGAACATCATCGTTGTCGCAAAAACCAGCAAGGGAGAAGTCTTCACTAATCAGAAGCTGGTGAAAGTCACAATCGGCGGCTGCGGCGGCTGAAACCCGGACGATCATCGACCAGGAGAGAACTTATGGCAGAAAAGCCACGACTGAAAATCCCCAAGGAAGCAAAAAAGGGCGACGTCATTGAAATAAAGACCCTTCTGCCTCACGTCATGGAATCCGGGCAACGCAAAGACAAGGATGGCAAACCCATTCCGCGAAAAATCATCAATAAGTTTGCTTGCGAGTTCAACGGGAAGTCGGTGTTCACCGCGAACTTTGAGCCAGCAATCGCCGCAAATCCGTACCTGCAATTCCATGCTAAGGTCGATGAAAGCGGCACGTTCAAATTCACATGGACGGATGATGACGGGACCGTAACCACGGCGGAGGAAAAAATCACTGTGAGCTAGCACGCGATCGCAAAATCGCGACGGGAAACGAAAAGAATTTCGGGGAGGATCGGATGACGCGTGGAGGAATTCTCGCTGGCGGCGCCGCCGTGCTACTATTGACGGGAGGCGCGCTTATCAACCCCGTTATGCGGGACGCCAGTGCACAATCTCAAAAGCGCGAAGCTCCCCTTGAAATCAAAGGCGATGCTTCAATGCGCCCCTGGAAGCGTTATCCGGGTTGGCCCACGCGCGACGAGTCGAAATATAACACCCTTGGCAACTTGGCGACGCCTGCCGCGCCGAAAGAGCCGCTCAAGGTCACTGGAATTATCAATGGCGACCCCGATAAAGGCGCAAAACTGGTCGCCGACCGCACCCGCGGCGGCTCGTGCCTCGCCTGCCATGTGATGGGCCCGGCAGGAGGTGCAAACCTTCCCGGCAATGTTGCTCCTGACCTTTCCGAAATCGGCAATGCCGGCCGCGAGGACGAGTGGCTGTTCAACTACATTTATGACGCACGCGTTTACAACCCCGAGACTGTGATGCCGCCGTGGGGCAGTCACGGTTTTTTCAACGAGCAGGAAATCTACGACATGGTCGCGTTCCTGAAGACGTTGAAATCACCGGCGGTGTTCAAAACGCCCCTTGATGATCCGAACAAACGGCCGATTCCTGTCGAGAAGCGTGAGAATCTCGATCCCATCGAGAATCCGGGGATGTGGGCGGTCGACAAGGCCCAGGAATTATGGAAGCAGCGAGGCTCATCCGGCTTTTCCTGCAACACCTGTCATAGCGATCCGCAGGCGTCATTCAAAACCTGGGCAGCATCGATGCCGAAATGGGAGCCGCGGCTCAACAAGGTGCTGGGCGTCGAGGAATTCGTCACCCGTCATACCAAGGCGACGACTGGTGCCGAATGGCTGATGGAAACCGACGAGAATCTCGCGATGGCCGTCTATTTGCGTTACCTCGCTAATGGCACGCCGATCAATGTCGATACAACCAGCCCGGGGGCAAAGGCCGCAATCGAGCGTGGCAAGCAACTCTCGGAGCGAAAGGTGGGACAGCTCAACATGGCCTGCACTGATTGCCACGGCAAAGTCGCGAACCACTGGATACGCGGACAGTGGCTGGGCGAACCGAAAGGGCAGTACGATCACTTCCCAACCTGGCGCACGAGCCTGCTGAAGATTTGGGACATCCGACAGCGTTTTCAGTGGTGCCAGGTGAACATTCGTGCAGACGAGCTTCCGCCTGACGCCAAGGAATATGGAGATCTCGAGCTTTATCTCGCTTCCCAAAACGAGGGCCGCAAACTGAGCGTTCCCGGCATAAGGCATTGAGCGGGGCATGGTCGGGTTAACCCGGCCAATCGGCTGTAACTGACGTGATCACCCGTCGTGAAATTCTTCAGGTCGGTGCGGCGACTGCGGCGCTCGCGGCCGCCAATGGGCGCTTCATGCCTGCGATCGCGCAGCAGCGTCTGAGCGAAGCCGAGTTATTCGCATTCGAGCCATTGGGGAATGTGACGCTTCTGCATGTGGCCGATATTCACGGCCAGCTGCTTCCGGTTTTTTTTCGTGAGCCTTCGGTCAATCTTGGCGTGGGCGACGCAAGGGGCAAGCCACCGCACATCGCCGGCCATGAATTTCTCGGCCGTTTTGGCATTGAACCGAAGTCCGCCGCCGCCTACGCCTTGACCGATCAAGATTTTGAATCCCTTGCGCATTCCTATGGGCGCATTGGTGGCCTTGATCGCCTTGCTGCGGCAGTCAAGCGCGTGCGTGCGGAAAGAGGCGACGAGCGGGTGCTCTTTCTCGATGGCGGCGACACCTGGCAGGGTTCGCTGGGGGCAAATCGGAGCAAGGGGCAGGACATGGCTGATTGCATGGCTTTGCTCAAGCCCGATGCAATGACCGGTCATTGGGAATTCACCTACGGGGAGAGCCGGGTAAAGGAATTGATCGAAGGACTCGGTTTTCCTTTCTTGGCGCAGAATATTCGCGACACCGAGTGGAATGAGCCCGCTTTCGAAGCCATGAAGATGTTCGAGAAGGGCGGCATCAAGATTGCCGTGCTCGGCCAGGCCTTTCCCTACACGCCGGTGGCAAATCCCCGGTGGATGATACCGAAGTGGTCATTCGGAATTCGCGAGGAGGATGTTCGGGCCAACGTTGAGAAGGCCCGCAAAGCGGGCGCAGGACTGGTGGTGCTGCTTTCGCATAACGGATTCGACGTGGACCGCAAGCTTGCAGGGCGAGTATCAGGAATCGACGTCATTTTAACGGGGCATACCCACGATGCGCTTCCGGAAGTGATCAGGGTCGGCAAGACGCTGCTTATCGCATCCGGCAGCCATGGAAAATTCGTGTCGCGGCTCGATCTCGAAGTGAGCGGGGAGGGCATCAGAGATTATCGCTACAGGCTCATTCCTTTGTTTGCCGATGCCATCAAGCCCGATCCGGAAATGACGGCTGCTGTGAAAAAAGCGCGCTACCCATACGTCGAAGAACTCGGGCGCGAGGTCGGCCGCACGGAGTCGCTGCTCTATCGCCGCGGCAACTTCAATGGCACTTTTGACGACCTGATCTGCGCTGCACTGTTGCAGGAGCGCGACGCCGAAATCGCATTATCGCCAGGATTTCGATGGGGCACGAGCGTGCTGCCCGGCGAGCCGATTACGATCGAGGATATTCACAACGCAACAGCGATCACCTATCCGCAGGTTTATCGAACATCAATGAGCGGAGACCGCCTCAAGCAAATCCTCGAGGATGTTGCCGACAATCTGTTCAATCCGGACCCGTACTATCAGCAGGGCGGCGACATGGTTCGCTGCGGCGGCCTCGGATACGCGATCGACGTCTCGCGCCCGATCGGTCAGCGCATTTCCGCGATGACTCATCTCGCGACCGGCGCTCGCATCGAGCCGGACAAAGAGTACGTCGTCGCCGGGTGGGCGAGCGTGAACGAAGGTACAGAAGGGCCGCCGGTCTGGGACCTCGTCGAGCGGTATGTGGCCGGGAAGCGAAACGTGCGCGTGACGCCGAACACAAGCATCAAGGTCTTCGGTACCTAGCGACGGGGTTTTCTCTTACATTCCAAAAACAGAATGTGATATGAGCTAGGCCGCCGCGGGAAGCAGCCGGAGGGGCCATGACCAAACCAGCCAGATCACCAGGCGCGACACGGCGCCACTTTCTCGCCGCGGCTGCCGGACTTGCAGCAACGGGCGCAGATATCGCTCGTGCCGATACGAAAAATCTGCCTCCCCAAGTGCCCGACTGGACTCGCCAACTCGGCGATGGCGTTGGCGTGCGAGCCTACGGCACTCCCTCGCAATACGAAAAGGATGTGATCCGCCGCACGGTTCCGTGGTTGACAGCCACGCCTGAGTCGTCGGTGAGTTTCACGCCGCTCCATCAACTCGACGGGATCATTACACCCAATGGGCTCTGCTTTGAACGCCACCACGGAGGAATTGCCGAAATCAATCCGCAGGACCATCGGCTTATGCTGCACGGCCTGGTCGAGAGGCCGCTCATATTTAGTTTAGGCGACATCCAGCGGCTGCCGCGCGTCAACAAGATCTATTTTCTGGAATGCGCGGCCAACTCCGGAATGGAATGGCGCGGGGCGCAGCTCAATGGCTGCCAATATACCCACGGAATGATTCACTGCGTGCAGTACACGGGCGTGTCGCTTAAGCTTCTGCTGGAGCAGGCAGGTCTCAAGCCCAATGCGAAATGGATCATGGCGGAGGGCGCCGATGCTGCGGCGATGAACCGATCCATCCCGGTCGAGAAAGCACTCGACGATTGTATCGTCGCTTATCGCATGAACGGGGAAATGTTGCGGCCCGAGCAGGGCTATCCGTTGCGCCTGGTTGTGCCCGGCTGGGAAGGAAACGTCTGGATCAAGTGGTTGCGGCGGATCAAGGTTGGGGACGAACCCTGGTATACGCGTGAGGAAACATCGAAATACACCGATCTCCTCGAAAACGGCAAAGCTCGTCAATTCACGTTCGTGATGGATGCAAAGTCCGTGATCACGTCACCGTCCCCTCAGGCGCCGGTGACACATAAAGGTTTCAACGTGATCAGCGGTCTCGCCTGGTCCGGCCGCGGCAAGATCGCCCGCGTCGATGTTTCCGTTGATGGCGGGCGTAATTGGCGGACGGCCCGCATCGACGGCCCTGTCTTCGAGAAGGCCTGTGTACGCTTCTATTATGAGTTCGACTGGGCGGGCGAAGAGCTTCTGCTCCAGTCTCGCGCCGTGGACGCGACCGGCTATGTGCAGCCGTCGAAGGATGCGCTGCGAAAAATTCGCGGAGTGAATTCGATTTACCACAACAATGGCATACAGACTTGGTCGGTCAAGCCGAATGGGGAGGTCGAGAATGTCGAAGTGGGCTAGCTCGATGGTTCTCGCTGCGGCTCTGACTATTTTTTCCAATCTTTCGCTGGCGCAAGGCGGCAATACGCAGCCGCGACAGTACGGTGTTGGCGCGCTGGCTGAACCCGAACAGATCGCAGGCTGGGACATCGATGTGCGAGCGGATGGAGAAGGAGCGCCGCCCGGCAAGGGCTCCGTGAAGGATGGCGAAAAGGTCTACATGGATAAATGCTCGGCCTGTCACGGTGAATTTGGCGAGAGTGCTGGTCGCTGGCCGCCGCTTGCGCAGGGTAAAGGGACGCTTGCCTCGCACGATCCTGTGAAAACGGTTGGCTCGTATTTTCCCTACCTGTCGAGCCTGTTCGATTACATCCGCAGAGCCATGCCATTCGGCGATGCGCAATCGCTCACGAATGACGAACTTTATGCGGTCACTGCTTACGTGCTGAACCTGAATGACATTGTCGATGATAAATTTGTTCTGTCGAAGGAGACGTGGACCCAAGTTAAAATGCCGAACGCGAATGGGTTCTTCGACGACGACCGCGAGACATCCGAGAAAGCCTTTTGGAATCCGAACCCCTGCATGAAGGATTGCCGCGGCCCGGTCAGTATCACCGGCCACGCGCAGGCCATCGACGTCACCCCCGACGAAAAGAAGGTGCCGCACGGGGTGGAGTAGGCATCAAGTTGTCGTGCGAATGTCCTCTGGCCTAAGAGCCAAGGCGGCGGTGTCATTTTGCGTTGTGACGCGCTTTCGCTTATGACTGAAGCCGGCCGCCTGTCCAGGTCCGGTATCTCATGAGCAAGCTCGAGCTTTCCGTCGCTGTCCGTGACTATGACCGCACCCGTCCTTTGATGGATGGCTTGGTGCAGATCGACGGCGTCGATCCGGTGTTTATGGCTCTCGATCCGGAGGAAATCTTCTTCCGGGCGTTTCGGCGTGCCGAATTCGACATTTGCGAGCTTTCGCTGTCCAGCTTCACGGTCAAGACGGCCCAGGGCAATTGCCCCTATGTAGGCGTGCCCGCTTTCGTCTCTCGCGCTTTCCGCCACACGTCGATTTACGTTCGTACCGACCGCATCAAAAAGCCCTCCGACTTGAAAGGTCGGAAAATTGGGATCCCGGAATATCAGCTCACCGCAAATGTTTGGGCGCGCGCCATTCTCGCGGACGATCATGGCGTGAAGCCTTCCGATATCCATTGGATCAGGGGCGGGCTGGAGGAAGTGGGCCGACCGGAAAAGATCGCCATTACGCTTCCGAAGGACGTGCGGCTCGATAACGCTCCGGAGGGGCGGACGCTTTCGAGCATGCTCGAAAGCGGCGACATCGACGGATTCATAGGGCCCCGCGTTCCTTCGCCTTTTACCCGTGGGCAGCCGAACATCGGCTGGCTCTTTCCTGATCCGGTAGAAGCCGCCAAGGACTATTTCCAACGCACCGGCATCTTCCCGATCATGCATCTCGTCGGAGTACGGCGGGAGCTTGCCGAGCGGCATCCCTGGTTGCCGGCGGCGGTGTTCAAGGCCTTCGAACGGTCGAAAGCGATTGCGCTGGAAAAACTGGCGGACACCTCATCAACCAAGGTCACTTTGCCCTTTGTCGAGGAACGGCTGCGAGAGGCACGTAGCCTCATGGGTGAGAATTTCTGGTCCTATGGAGTGGAGTCCAACCGCAAGACTCTGGAAACATTTCTTCGCCACCATCACCTGCAAGGGCTCTCGTCGCGGCCGGTGACGATCGAGGAAATATTTCATCCCGGGACACTCGAAAGCTTCAAGTTGTAGGCCAACTTATGACAATGCTTCGCATCATGAGCGGCGGCGCGCCCAAGGAGATTTTTCTGAGGCTGACGCCGAAATTCGAACAAGATTCGGGTCATAGCGCTGAATACGTCTTTGCCGTGATGTCGGCCCTTCGCGACAGGATCGCCAGCGGCGAACGCGCCGACGTGCTGGTTATGCCGACGCACATCCTTGATGAGTATGAAAAGTCCGGAACTGTGCGAGGCCCGGGCCGCGCAATTCTCGGGCTCGTGAGTGTCAACGCTGTCGTGCGCACCGGCGCGCCTAAGCCCGATCTATCAACGCCGGAGAATGTCAAACAGGCCATTCTCGGTAGCCGGGCCATCGTTCACGCGACGCCCGGCGCCACACCCAGCGGTACGCATATGGGAAAACTGCTCGAGCAATTCGGCATTATCGATGCCATGAAGGGCAGGATTATCCATCGCCCTGCGCTCGAAGGCGGCGTAGAGCTGGTTGCAAGTGGGGAAGCCGAGATCGGGTTTTATCCGAAGAGCGAAATCATCAATACGGAAGGTCTGACAGTCGTCGGTCCGTTACCGCGTTCGATTCAGCTTACGACCATCTATGGTGCGGCGGTGACAAGCGCCAGTGCAGATCGGGATGCGGCCGCTGCATTCATCGCCTTCATGGCCGATCCGGCGCACCGCGACGCCTGGGCTCACGCCGGCTTTGATCCCCCCGGTTGAGGTCTTTCGGGTCTGAGCCGCACGTGGATGTTCTTTTCCTGAGTGAATGCGAGCATTTCCTCAAGACATTCTTCGCGGCCAAGGCCCGATTGCTTGAATCCGCCGAACGGCGCACCAAGGAAATGCTTGCTGACCTCGTTGATCCAGACGTAACCCGCCTGCACCGCCAATGCCGTCCGATGCGCGGTCGATAGATCATTGGTCCAAATCGACGCCGTGAGGCCATATTCAACCGAGTTGACTGCTTCCAGCATCCTTTTTTCTTCCGACCATCTGAACACGCTTAGCACCGGCCCGAAGATTTCCTCTCGCGCGATCCGATTTCTTTCTGTGACTGCAAAGACGGTCGGCTCGATGTAAAAGCCGTCCTTGAGCGCGGGATCGGCAGGAGGTCCGCCGCCCGTAATGAGCTCGGCACCTTCGCTTTTTGCGGATTCGATAAAGCTCATCACACGATCAAACTGCTGCTTCGAGACGATGGCACCCATAGTGGTCGCGGGGTCGGTTGGAATCCCGGGCTTGTAGTATTTGATTTTCTCCTTCACCCGGGCGAGCACCGCGTCATAGATCGTCTCGTGAATGAAGGCGCGGCTGGTGGATCCGCAAGATTGGCCGCACCAGGTGAAGTTCATTCCCGCGATTACGGCTCCGGCAACTTCGTCAGGATCGGCATCGCTGAATGCGATTAGAGCGTTCTTGCCACCGAGCTCGAGCATGATCCGCTTCACCGAATCCGATGCGGCTTTCATGACGGCTCGGCCCGTCGGGACGCTGCCGATAAGGGCAATCATGGCAACATCCGGATGGCTCGCGAGCCGTTGTCCGGCCTCGCGTCCACCTGGCACCACATTGAAAACGCCGGCCGGCAAAAACCCTCCGATCAATTCGGCAAGTCGCAAGGAGGAAAGCGGAGCTTGTTCCGGCGGTTTAACGACGACTGTATTGCCGGCTGCCAGAGGTGCAGCCGACTTTCCGGCGCAAAACATGAATGGATGATTGAAAGGGATGATGCGACCGACGACGCCGAGCGGCTCGCGCACCGAAAAATTGACAACATCGGGGCCCATCGGAATCGAGGCGCCCTTCATCTCCGTCACAAACCCCGCAAAAAACTCCATTTGTGCGGCGGCGACCATGGCGTCGCTGATCATTTCCTTGACCGGATTTCCGCAATCCGCGGCGTCGATCATGGCAAGTTCGCTCGCATTCTGACGCAGAACGTCTGCGATGCGGCGCAGAATTTTGGCCCGCTCGAGCGGGAGAACCCGGCGCCATTCCGAAAAAGCGGCTTTCGCCGCGGCTACCGCTGCATCGACGTCCTCTGGACCGCAATCCGCCACTTTGCCAAGTGACTCGCCGGTGCCGGGACTTATCGTATCGAGATAATGGCCGCTTTTCGGTTCATGCCAGCGGCCCCCGTAATACGCCCCGCGATTTTCGGGGCGTGGCACTGCGGCCGTGGTCGATGCGATTTGGGGCAATACTGCGGTACTCATAGTGGATGCCCGACGGCTGTGGTTATTTGCGCGGCGAGATTTCAATCAACTCCGCGATCTGCTCCTTGCTCAACGGTTGCGGAATGAACTTCAAATTGACGGCCTCTGGAATCAGCGTATCGAGGCCGTGGATCTGATCGGGGTTTACGAGACTCTTCGGAAAAAACTCGTCACGTACCCGCTTGGCCATCGCTTCGGGTACCTTGGCAAATTCCGCGTAATCCTTGAGCACCTGCGGTTCGGACGAATACATATAATCGATTGCCTCGCGATAAGCGGTCATGAAGCGGTCGATCACCGGCTTCCGGTTCTTCAGTACCTCGGCATTCGCCACCAAAACGCGGATGGTTTGGCCGCGCACCAGTGCCGCATCCGTCGCACGTGCGACGAGATGGATTTTGCCATCCTCCATTTCCTTGAGTCCGAACGGAGGCGACGCCCAGCCAACATCGACCTGATCTGTCATCACGGCTGTCAGCGTAGCGCTAGGATTGCCGGTGGGCTGCGGTTTGGCGGTAAGCTTGAACTCATCAATGAATGCGCGAACGATACTGTGGGTCGAGGACCCGTTCGTCGAATAGGCAATAGTATGGCCGTTGGTGTCCTTGAGCGTCTTGATGGCCGGGTTTTTGGCATACCAGTAATCCGCGGCGCCTGTCGCCTGAGCGCCAACGATCCTGACCGGGGCTCCCTTTCCATAGGCAGCCATCGCCCCAAGCGTGCCCACGGCCAGACCAAGATCAACACGACCAGCGATGACCGGCTGCAGGGTTTCGCCGCTGCCCGACGTGTAGATCATTTCGAGCTGAAGTCCGTGTTTCTTGAAAATGCCGGCCTTTTCGCCCAGATGCGCAATCGCGGTATCCCAGTTTCCCCGTTGCCCGATCGTGAGTTTCACCAAGTCGTCGGCATTCGCGGGAAAAAGCTGGGACGCGAAAGCGAGAACAGCCGCCGCTGTAAGCGTGGGAATGTGCTTCATGGATGACACTCCTCCCGTTTGACCGACTATTTCCTTTTGATGGTATCAAGACCGCCGAGCTTCCCGATCAGTGCATTGGCGCCGATCGCCAGTACGAACAGTACAATAAGCATGGCATACATGCCGGGCATATCAAAAACGCTGTAGGTCTGAATGATAAGGAATCCGATTCCTTTGTTGGAGAGCTTGGTTTCAGCCAGAAGGGTTCCGATCAGCGCGAAACCAAAACCGAGACGCACGCCATTGATGATCGGGTGACGCATCGCCGGAAGATAGATCTTGAACACCATCTGTGTCGTAGAAGCGCGAAAGCTTTTGCCGACCCGGATCAAGACCTGGTCGATCTGGCGCATGCCCGCAGCGACATTCAAGGCAATCGGGAAAAAGCAGGACAGCGTGCCAAGTGCCACTTTCGATTCGGGGCCCACGCCGAACCACATGATCATAACCGGGAAGAAGATGATCTTCGGTGTCGGTCCAAGGTAGTAGAGATAAGGTTCAAACGCCCTCGAGAGGAAACGATTTCCACCGAGCAGCAGCCCGACGGCGAGTCCGGCGGCG
Organism: Pseudolabrys sp.; assembly: GCA_035718275.1. Taxonomy (GTDB): domain Bacteria; phylum Pseudomonadota; class Alphaproteobacteria; order Rhizobiales; family Xanthobacteraceae; genus Pseudolabrys. The sequence goes on from DASTHI010000050.1 coordinate 154,138, forward strand.
CCGCCAATTGCGAGCGCGACTCCGATTTCCGCCGCTGTCACACCGAGATTGAAGTAATAGTTTCGATCGGTAAGGAGGGCACCGAGCGCGCGGGCGATCGATAGTAGTGAAGGCACCACATCGCGATACAGCCAGCCCGAATGGGCGAGGAACTCCCAGGCCGCGAGCACGGCAAGGATGATGGCGACGCGCAGCAACGTCACCGGGCTGATAGCTGGTGTCGACACTCTCGCGGCTTGGGTCAGTCGACCGGTCTCAGCCATCTTTCAGCCTTTTCGAGAGCAACGAAAAAAAGCACGCTCACCAGGATGACAAAACAGATCGCCGCGTATGTCCCGGCAAGGTCGTACCGCTCGGCGAGATCGTTGATCAGCTGACCGAGGCCGCCGAAATTGATCAGAAATTCCGTGCCGACGATATTGATAAGGGCGAAAATCAAGCCGAGCCTTACGCCGACGAATATGGTCGGCAGCGCGGAAGGAAACAGAATCTTCCAGAATTGCTGTGTCTCGTTAAGGTTGAAGCTGCGTCCGACATTGACCAGCACCTTTCGCGTTGAAGCGATGCCCTCGATCGTCTTGAGGATGACCGGCGGCAAGGCGGAGAGAAACCCCATCATGATGATGGTCCAGGCATTGCGCCCGAAGATCACCATGAACAGAGGATAGGTGAGGACAAGCGGCGCCGAAGCAAAGGCCGCCACCCAGGTCTCGCAAGCGCGCTGCAGGATCGCGTAGCGTTGCATCAAGACGCCGATCGTGATTCCGACAAACGTGACCATGGTGCCTGCCACGAGGCATTCGCCGGCGGTGAGGAAGAAACGGCGTACGATGTGTTCCTCGCCGAACAGGCGAGCGAAGCTGCCGATGATTTCCGAAGGCGGCGGAATAATGAATCGATTGAGCCAACCGATGCGGATACAGACTTCAATGATGACCAGAAATGCGACGAATGTGCCGAGTCCCACGGCCGGAGCCAGATAGCCTGGTGGTTTGCGTATGGAAGCCGCGGCGGTTGTCATCTCGCATGCTCATCGTGGCGCAATGCAAGTTTTTCCTCGTCGCGAATGCCGCGGCTTGCCTCCTCGCGCAGGTCGTTCCAGATTTGCGCCACGTATCGGCCGAAAGCCTCGCTCCCGACAATTTCCGACGTGCGCGGACGCGGCAGGTTGATGTCGACCACACGTTTCACTTTGCCCGGCCGATATGTCATGACCAGGATGCGGTCCGACATCTGGACAGCTTCCGTGATGTTATGCGTAATCAATAGCGTGGTCTGCTTCAGCTGTTGTTGTATTTGCAGAACTTTGTCTCCGAGCAGAAGCCGTGTCTGTTCATCAAGCGCTGCGAACGGCTCGTCCATCAGCAGGATCTTTGGTTCGGAAGCGAGAGTGCGTGCGAGCGATACACGCTGGCGCATGCCCCCGGAAAGCTCCCCCGGGTAGCGATTTTCGAAGCCGTCGAGACCGACCATCTTGATGAAATGATGCGCACGCTGGATGCGTTTTTGTTTCGCCAGGCCGGCGAGCTCGAGCGGAAAGGAAACGTTGTCCGTAACGGTGCGCCACGGAAACGTTGATTCTTCCTGAAACACCATACCTATGGATCTGTGTGGTCCCGAAATGGTCTCGCCGCCGACACTGACAATCCCATCATGATGGGCGAGCAGCCCGCCGATGACGTTGAAGAGCGTGGACTTGCCGCAGCCGGAAGGGCCGATCACCGAAACAAATTCGCCTTGCCTGACCCTAAGACATACGTTCTCGATTGCCGTGATCGGGCCTTCGGCCGTGTCGAAATTGACGGAGATTCCGTCGGCCACGAGGATGGCATCGTCTGTTTGGGCGGTGGACATAGACACGTTAGTCGCCCTTGCGCGTCATGGCCGCGGTCGTGTCGGCCGTATAGCCGGGTTCAACGTGAACATCCACGACTGCGACCGCACCTTGTTCGACGGCTGCGATGGCCTTCCGAAAAGCCGTCGAAAGGTCTCCAGCCGCCATGACAGGACCAAAGGCTTCGGCCCCCTGGGCGCGCGCCATCGCCGCCAGATCGATACTCGGCTCAGTAATGCGCTGACCGACCCAACGGTTCTCGACAGGACGATTGCGCATGCGGGCGACACGCTCCTGATGCAATTCATCGTTGAAGAAGGAGCGATTGTTCGCCACCGCAATCAGGAGAGGAATGCGATAATGCGCCGCCGTCCAGAGCGCGGTAATCCCCATGAGAAAATCGCCATCACCGCAGACCGCGACGGGCATGCGGCCGCTTCCTTTCAAAGCCAGCGCGGCCCCGACAGAGATACCCGGACCGCCTCCGACGCCGCCGCCACCGTCCGATCCAAGATAATCGAGCGGGTGATCGAAGGCCCAGGTCGCGCCGTTCCATGACAAGGACACATGGGCAAGGCTCGTCGGGCGTTTGCCGAGAGCCTCGCGTAATGCCGTCGCCAGATGATCGACAGTCAGCGTGTCGCCCGAGGGTATCGGAAATTCCCGTATTCGCGAAGCAACTGCCCTGGAAGGGCTGGGGCCAAGCACCTCGAGCAGGGGGGGCACAGCAAGATCGGGCTGGCAGTCAATGAACACATCGACCGGCGGCAGAGCTTGATAGTCCATGCTCCAACCGTTGTGCAGATGGTGGTCAACCGAAATCTGGATGATTTTCGCAGCAACAGGACCGATCGATTTGAAAGTGCCGGCGACATCGAGCCAATCAAGGCTGAGGATCACGTCCGCGGCGCGGATTGCTTCCGCTGCTTCCGGCGCCAGCACCATCCCCCCGGGCGCGCCCGCGTGCAAAGGATGCGAGGTTGGAAATGACGCTGCAATCTTCAGATCGGTTACGACCCTGGCATGAAGACGTTCGGCCAAATTGATCCTCGCGCGCCATGCGTCAACGCTGCGCGAAACCCGGCCGGCGAGAATGACAGGGTGCCTGGCATCGCGGAGCAGTGCCGCCGCCTCCTTGACCAAATGCGGAGGCGCAGCCGACTCCATTCGCGGCATATATCGTCTCGCCTCTACCGGAGGGAGTGGTTCGCTAAGCCTGCTCTCCTGCATTCCGGCATCCAGATTCACGTAAGTGGGCCCGCGCGGTGCCGTATTGGCAATCCAGTTCGCGCGCAGCACGGCTTCTCGTGCGGCGGCAGGCGAGGCGGGCTGGTCATCCCATTTCGTATAGCCGCGCACGAGCGCGCCCTGATCGCGGGCCGTGTGAATCCAATCGATCCAAGGACGCCGCTTTACGGAATCGACCGGGCCGGTCGCCCCCAGGATCACCATTGGCATCCGGTCGCACCATGCATTGAAGATTGACATGGTTCCGTGCATGAGGCCGACATTCGAATGAACAGCTGCAGCCATCGCCTTGCCGGTCACTTTTGCGTAGCCATGGGCGATCGCGATCGCACTTTCCTCATGAAGGCACAGCAGCATTTGCGGCCGCTCGTTACCAAGATAGTTGACGAGACTGTCGTGCAGCCCGCGGTAACTCGCGCCAGGGTTCAATGCGATGTATGGGATTTCGGTGGCGCGAAGCGCGTCGGCGACTACGTCGCTGCCGAATCCGGCAGCATTGATGCCGGCCGCAATTGGCCGATCGAAGGCCGACAGGCCTGCTGAGCGCGCCGCCGGTTCAGTACGTTTGCTCGACACGCCTCAAAAACTCCACCCTCTCCGCCGCCGCGGGGGGCGGATGGGCCGCATCCAACCGGATTACGAGCCCTGACGCAATCGGGCGAGTAGCTTCAGCCCTGCGTAGCCATCCGCGGGCTCCATGCCCACCTTTTTTTGAAACGCAACGATAGCTCTCATCGTATCCCTGCCGGTCCGCCCATCGACCCCATCGGTCTTGAAGCCGCGCTCGTTCAGCAGCCGCTGAATTTCCTTGATCTCCGCAATAGTGGGAGTCCGTTCGCCTCCGGGAAACTGGTGCTGAAACGCAGGGCGGCCCCTGATCAGATCGCCGAGGTGACACAGCGCGAGCGCGTAGCTCAATGAGGGATTGTAGGAAAAGACCGCGCGAAAGTTTTGACCTACGAGAAAACTGGGTCCACCGGGCACGGGAGTCCACAATTTCACACGATCGCCGGGCCTTGGGAAATCGCCGCCGGCAACTGGACTCACTCCGAGCGCCTGCCATTTTGCGTAGGTTCGGATCGTTCGGTTATCCGCGAGCTTGCCGGGGTTTTTGACGACCACCTCGCATCCCCAACTCTCGCCGCTTCGATAATTACCACGCTCGCGCAGGTATCGGGCGGTGCCGGCAAAGGAGTCATCCGGGTTGCCGAAGGGAGAGGTTCGTCCGTCGTGATCGTAATCAACGCCCATGTGCAGCCACACTTCAGGCATCCACTGCGTGTGACCCATGGCGCCCGCCCACGAGCCGATCATTTCGGCAGGTTCTGCCCAGCCTTGATCGACGATCTTGAGTGCGTTGAGCAGCTCGGCCTCCCAATATTTGCGGCGGCGCGGTTCTTTCCAGGCAAGTGCTGCAAGCGCAGGGATCACCGGCCGCATGTATTTCGGGTTGGTTACGACATCCCCGTAAGAGGACTCCATTCCCCAGAGCCCGAGCAGAATGAAGCGGTCGACGCCATAATCTTTCTCAATTCTCGCGAGCAGGAGTGCGTATTGCCGGGCACGTTCTTTCCCGGTGATGACTCGCCAGTCGGAGCATCGGCGGTTGATGTATTGCCACATCTGCTCGTTGAACTCGGGCTGCGATTGGTATTGAGCGAGCACGCTCGTATCGGGCGACAGCGCAGTCATGACGCGGTCGTAGGTTTCTGCCGAGATGCCGCGGTTGAGTGCTCGAGATCGGAATTGCGATGCCCAATGAGCAAATCCGGAATGCTGTGCGGGCAAGGCATGTCGCGTCCCGAGGATGCCCGCGGTCGAGATCGCCAGCGAGGTCAGGAACAGTCGTCGTGTGGGTGCCAGCAGCGGAGCTGACGAATGGAATAGCGACATCCAGTCATTCTAAAGGGTGAGTTCGCATGCACAATTGCAACTATGTCGCAAGCCTCAGGGCACGGAGGCCCTTCGTTGAACCGAATGGCGTTTTTTATGGACCTTTGCTTTTGACTTGTGGGACTTAAGTCGGACGGCGGCCGAGCCTTCCGTTCGCGCCGCGCCCGTCTTCGCTCCGGCAGTGGTTTGCTCGGATTTGTGCAGGATGATAGGCGGAGCGCCGACGACGGGAGGCATTGCATCGCCATCCTTGATTTCCCGTCCGCGGCCATTGATCAGTCTTTCATAGGCGGACACAAGTGTCATGTATGGATTGACGAACACCCAACCGAGTTTAGTCGGCACCTGCATATCAAAATGCAGATGGTAAGTGGTGCCGCGTTCGCCGTCATTGTAATTGCCGACCTTCCCGATCACGTCTCCGGCTCGTACCAGCTTTCCGCTCAGGATTTGATCGCTGTCGAGTTGATCGGGATTCATATGCATGTACCGCAGCCGCACATGCGTATCGGCTGTGTTGATGAACAAATAGACCGCCTGCTGCTTGCGCGCCCGAAGAATGAATCCGTCGTGAGCGGCGACGACCTCATGACGGTACGGAAGGCACCTGTCTGCGCCCTCGTTGTATAAAGTGCAGGAACTTGGCCGGATGTCCTGACCCTGGTGACCTTCACCACCGGGGCATTGTCCGACGAAAAAGCGGCGGTGCTCGCAAAAATTATCACGCCATGGATAAGAATAGTTGCCAGGCGCCGACTCGTTGAAGACAAGGGGCCGTCCGTTCACCTTGCAGGCGTACGGCTGATCTTTCCGGTGCGGGTTGCGGACGGTACGCCCGGTAAAATCGCAATCACCCCAATTATTGAATGACTGCGAATTGGCGAAGGCGGGCGCATCCTTCAGCGGAAATCGTAAACGGGCATAGACCGTGTAATCGTCCCGACCGCCGATATCCTTCTTCCGTCCTGTGTTCGGAATCAGTGAGCCGGGGCTGACATAGGTGAAGTCTTTCGACGCTTCGCTCGGCCGATCCAGCACCAGTTCGCGGATCGTCTTGTCTGGAGGTGCGGGTGTGCCTCCCACGATCCTCAGGGCTCGCAAGAAGCGTTCCATTATTCGATCGGCCTGCTTGCAGGTCAGGATCTTCCGGCGCGGCCGGGTATCGAGGCAATAGATTGCCGCCACATAGGTCGCGCCATAACGTTCGAAACTGTAGCGGATATAGGATTCGTGCAGAAATCGGCGGATGCCGGGAAATTCGTCCTGAAGCGCCTTGACGCGTTCGCCCTCAGGGAGCGCAGTCCCCTCGAGCTCGTATGTCATCCGCAGACCGGACAAAAGAACGTAGACAGGCTCGCCGTAGCGGATGTCTGACAGCTCGGCAACATCGGCGACCCTTATCGCAAAAGCGGAATCATAACCGGCCGGTCCTGTGACGAAGAATTTGGTCGAACGAAAGCCCGCCTGCATTCGATCGATCTTTTCCTCCGGCTTTGCCTCCGCAGCTTTCGGTCTGAGAGAGTGATCCTCGGCAAGACCGTCGGTGTCGAACGGGAGCAGCACCGGCACTGCGCTTTCCGATATCCCCGGAAATTCGGTTTCTGAGAGCGCATTCAAGGTGGCAAAAGTGTCTCCCGGAGCGGCTGCTTGATTGCTGACGGCTGCCGCTGCCGCACTCCAATCGACGCGCGCAACGGATATGTGCGGCGCCTTCATCTCGTCGGCCGCCGCTGCTCCGGCTAAGGACAATGCAATGGCAGTAAGAACGAAGCCTCTCAACGGCGCCCCTCGTTCTACTATTCGTGAAATGCAATCCCCCGCTGGAGTAAACGGCATCGAATCGCGGCACACAAGGCCGGTCTCCTAGTGTAGGGTGTGCTGCGGCGATAGGTCCTGCGAGCGGTCCGGAGTTTATCCCAATGACAGTGCATAAGTTGAATTTGGCGCCGGCAGCGAAGGGCGATCGCGCTCCGGAAATGATCGAGAGCGGCGGCACCGCGCGGCTCCATCTTACCCTCGCCGCGACCGACTACGACCATGTCCGTGACGTCATCAATGGCGTGATTCGGGTTGAGGGCGTCACTCTCACTGCCTTCGTGCTTCCGGTGGAGGAGATCTTCTTCCGGTTCATCAAGAACCGGGAATGGGATGTCTCTGAAATGTCGTTCGGGAAGTTCATCGGTTTTGCGTCGCAGGGGGATTCGCCATTCATCGGCATTCCTGTCTTCCCATCGCGGGTATTTCGCCATTCGGCGATTTACGTCCGTGCCGATCGCAAGATCGCCACCGCGAAGGACCTTGAAGGGAAACGCGTGGGAATTCCGGAGTGGGCCCAGACAGCGGGAATTTACGCGCGCGGTTTTCTCAGCGAATCAGCCGGCGTCGACTTGCGCAAGATCCAATGGGTTCAGGCGGGAATGAACCAGGCCGGGCGGGAGGAAAAAGTCGAGTTTAAACTTCCGCCGGGAATTCGGTACGAGCAGCGGCGCGACACCAGCGTTTCGGCGATGTTGCTGGCCGGTGAGGTCGACGCGGCCATTTCTGCGCGGGTCCCGGATGCCTTTGAACGTGGCAACGGAAGCATCGTACGATTGTATCCGCAGTATCGCTCTGAGGAGCGGAATTATTATCTTGCCACGGGCATTTTCCCGATCATGCACGTGATTGCCATGCGCCGCGCGGTCTTCGAAAGATGTCCATGGGTGGCGATGAACTTGTTCAACGCTTTTGAGGAGGCCAAGCGGCGCAGCCTTGACCGCATGGCCGACCTGACTGCTTCGCGCATACCGGTGCCATGGGCGGCTGCCATGGCCGCCGAGTCGTCAAAGGATTTCGGAGATGATCCTTTTCCTTATGGCCTCGATGCCAATCGCAAGACGCTCGAGGCGTTCTGCCGTTTTGCGCACGAGCAGGGCATCACGGCGAAGCGCCTTGTGCCCGATGATCTCTTTCCAGCTGAGGTGCGCGCCAGCGTGCGGGTCTAGAGACTGTCAGCCTCTCAATCTTTCGCCCGCTCGACATAAGAACCATCAGCAGTGCTCACGACAACCCGCGTGCCCACCGTGATGTGGGTGGGGACCATCGTCCGCACGCCATTGGACAATTTCGCCGGTTTGAATGAGCCTGACGCTGTCTGTCCCTTGACCACCGGCTCAGTGTCGACGATCTCAAGTGTAACCTTTTGGGGTAATTCGATCGCGACCGGCACGCCTTCGTGCATGCTCAGATTCACGACCATGCCTTCCTGGAGATAGACCGCCTGATCACCGATAATGTCCGCTGGCACCTGAACCTGGTCGTAGGTCTCCTGATTCATAAAATGGAAACCATCGCCGTCCTGGTAAAGATATGAGAATTCGTGATCCTCGACATGCGCGCGCTCGACCTGATCTGTTGTCTTGTACCTTTGTGTCGTCTTCACGCCATCGGAAATCCGGCGCATATCGACTTGGGTCGTCGGCGTTCCTTTTCCCGGGTGAAAGTTTTCCGCCGTGAGGACGACGTAGAGCTTCCCGTCGATATCAACGATATTGCCTTTTCGAAGCGATGACGCGATGACCTTCACGGTAATAATCCTTGGCTTGCGTGCGGCGTCCGGCCGCAGATTCGGGGCGCACCATAGCGATCTTCTCGGCCGATGCCAGTCCTTCCGGCTTTTCATCTGCACGAGGTAAATGTGCCGAAAGCGCCACCGTTCTGGATCGCAGGCGTTCATGCCGCCCGAAGACCGTACCTTCTGGCTCGAGGACGGGTCACTGCGGCACTGCGGGCCTGGTTCGCTGGACGGGAATTCGTCGAGGTCGAGACAAGCGCTCTGCAGGTGTCCCCCGGCAATGAAATCCACCTTCACGCCTTTGCCACCGAGCTGATTGGCTCTGCTGGGGACCGGGCGCCGCTCTATCTCCGCACGTCGCCCGAATTCGCCTGCAAGAAGCTGCTGTCAGCTGGCGAGAGCCGGATCTTCGAATTTGCCCGCGCCTTCCGAAACCGCGAGCGGGGGGCACTTCATCATCCCGAATTCACGATGCTGGAGTGGTACAGAGCGAACGAGCCATATGAGACACTGATGGATGATTGCGAGGCGCTGGTGGCCGAAGCCGCACGCGCTGCCGGAAGCACGAACTTCAGTTTTCGCGGCAGGACGATGGACCCCTTGGCACCGTTCCAGCGCTTGAGCGTCACAGAGGCTTTTCGCCGCCATGCCGGGATTGATCTCGAGGCCACACTAAGGCACGGGCAAGGCGATCGCTCGGCCCTTGCTGCCGCCGCCAAGGAAGGCGGTGTGGCAATAGCAAAGGACGACAGTTGGGCCGACATCTTCAGTCGAATACTGTCGGAACGCATCGAGCCCCATCTTGGCAATGGCCGCGCCACGTTGTTGTACGAATATCCGCTGCCTCTGGCGGCGCTCGCGCGCTGCAAGCCCGGCAGCGACCATCTCGCCGAGCGCTTCGAGCTTTATGCCTGCGGCATCGAGATCGCCAACGCATTTGGCGAGCTCAACGATGTGACGGAACAACGCGTTCGCTTCGAAGCAGCCATGCAAGAGAAGCAACGTATCTATGGCGAGCGCTATCCGGTGGACGAGGAATTTCTATCTGCGCTTGCACAAATGCCGCCATCGAGCGGTATAGCTCTTGGTTTTGATCGCCTTGTGATGCTGGCGAGTGGCGCCGAGCGGATCGAACAAGTGATGTGGGCTCCGGTCTACGAGCCAATTCAGTAGAGCAAAGGAAGAATATGAAAACGCTCCGCACACCCGAGCAGCTTCGCGACCGCGGCCTTATAGCCCGCGAGCGCAGTCAGGCATTGGGCGAAGTTTTCTCGCGATACGCTGTAGCCATACCCGACGCGTTGGCTGGACTGATCGATCGCAACGACATGCAGGACCCGATTGCCCGGCAGTTCATTCCTGATCTTTCAGAACTCGTACAAAATCCCGCTGATACGGCAGATCCGATCGGCGATGATGCGCACAGTCCGCTCGAAGGGATCGTTCACCGTTATCCCGATCGTGTTTTGCTGAAGCTCACGCACTTATGCGCGGTTTATTGCCGGTTCTGCTTTCGGCGAGAAATGATCGGGCCGGACAAGCCGAAGATGCTGTCGTCAGGCGCGCTCGATCGCGCATTCGACTACATTCGCCGAACATCGCAAATATGGGAGGTCATCCTCACGGGCGGCGATCCGCTGGTTCTGTCACCCCGGCGACTGCGGTTTGTGACAAGTGCGCTTGCGGCTATTGATCACCTGAAGGTGTTGCGCATCCACACGCGCGTTCCGATCGCTGCTCCCGAACGGGTGACTGCCGCTCTGGTGCGCGCGATAAAGATCAAGGGCAAGCCGACATATGTAGCAGTCCACGTCAATCATCCGCGTGAATTGACCGGGCAAGCCCGTGCTGCATGCGCGCGCATGGCGGATGCCGGAATACCGCTGCTATCGCAGACGGTGCTGCTTGCGGGGGTCAACGATTCGCCAGTCGTCATGGGCGAACTGATGCGTGCACTGGTGGAATGCCGGATCAAGCCGTACTACCTGCATCACCCAGATCTTGCACCGGGCACTGAGCACCTGCGCACCGGGATCGAGACCGGACAGCATCTGATGCGCGCGCTACGCGGCAGATTGTCGGGATTGTGCCAGCCGACCTACGTCCTCGATATTCCCGGCGGCTATGGCAAATCACCTATCGGTCCGAGTTATCTTGAGCCCGCCGCGCCGATGAATGCGCAAGCCACTGTCGTGGACTTCAACGGCGCGCGGCATCTTTACCCGCCGCGCTGATTATTGCCGAAACGACAGCAGATCGATCAGGGCCGCAGCGATGGCCAGACTGGCGAAACCTATGAATACGACGGCGATCACAGCGTGCCAGACAAAGATCGCGTCACGTCGCAGCGCTGCGCCCACATCCTTGGCTTTGATCATGGCCCGACGCTCCGAAGAGGAGAGCTGGCGACGAGACCAGCAATAGTAATCCGCTTGGAATCATCCGACCCATTATTTGTACGTTAAAACGCCAGCTGAGGAGTGACACTCCGACGCATGGCAGCCATGATTTCAGGGAACCTCGGCCCGAGGATCCGTCGCTCGCGATCCGGGAAATCCCCTAATTCTGGAAATTTTTGATCTATCTCATCGTCGTCGAAGCCGGGGCACGTTTGGTACTCTAGCGAACGAACAGGGGGAGCCATTTCGATGGCATCGGTACCGGCGATGGACCAAGCAGGTCAGCGGCGCGCGCTTTGGATGTCGACGATCGCCTTCACCGTGTGTTTTGCGGTGTGGACGATCTTCGCGATCATTGGTGTCCAGATCAAACAGGAGCTCAGTCTCAACGAGACGGAGTTCGGGCTGCTTGTCGGCACTCCGATCCTCAGCGGCTCCCTTATTCGCATCATGCTCGGGGTTTGGACTGACCAGTATGGCGGACGTCTTGTCTACACCGCGATCATGCTGGCGGCCGCTGTCGCCACCTACCTGCTGACCTGGGCGACGACTTTCCCGGAGTATCTTATTGCCGCTCTTTTCGTCGGCATCGCCGGCGGGTCATTCGCGGTAGGCGTTGCCTACGTCTCGCGCTGGTTCCCGACTGAAAAGCAGGGCACTGTGCTCGGCATTTTTGGCGCCGGAAACGTCGGCGCCGCCGTCACCAAGTTTGTCGCGCCTTTCATCATGGTTGCCTACGGCTGGCACGCCGTCGCAGAAATCTGGGCCGCGGCGATCGCTATCATGGCGGTCGTTTTCTGGTTTTTCACCGAGGACGATCCGGTTCTGGTGGCGCGCCGGGCGCGCGGCGAAAGGCCGCGCAGCACCTGGCTCGAGCTCGAGCCACTGAAGAATGTGCAGGTCTGGCGGTTCTCGCTCTATTACTTTTTTATGTTCGGCGCCTTTGTCGCGCTGTCGTTATGGCTACCGCAGTATCTGATCAACGTGTATGGCGTCGACATCAAGATCGCCGGCATGATTGCGGCTGCGTTTTCTTTCCCGGCCAGCGTGTTTCGCGCTTATGGGGGTCATCTGTCCGACCGTTATGGCGCGCGACGGTTGATGTACTGGACCTTTCTTGTCGCGGTCGCTTGTACATTCGTTCTGTCCTATCCGCCGACTGATTACATCGTCAGGACGATCAATGGGCCCCGGGCATTTCATCTGGAAATGTCGGTCGTGCCTTTCACCGTGATCGTTTTCGTTCTCGGTTTCTTCATGGCTTTGGGCAAGGCGGCGGTCTACAAGCACATTCCTGTCTACTACCCGAAGAATGTCGGCGCTGTCGGAGGCCTGGTCGGAATGATCGGCGGGCTTGGCGGCTTCGTGCTGCCGATCGCATTCGGCATGCTCAATGACCTCACCGGCTTGTGGACGAGCTGTTTTATGCTGCTGTTCCTGCTGGTGAGTATTGCGCTCGCATGGATGCACGTTTCGATCCGTCAGATGGAGCGCAGCGTCGCCGGACCAGCGCTGGCGAGACTGCCGCAGCTTCCCGAATTCCAGGAAATCCATAAGCCTGCGCATGTCGGAGCCTTGTCTGGTGCGGTGCTCATCGACTGGCGGCCAGAAGACAGGACGTTCTGGGAAACGAAAGGCCGGGCAATCGCGCGCAGGAACCTGTGGGTGTCGATTCCTGCGCTGCTGCTCTCTTTCGCGGTTTGGCAGGTGTGGTCGGTGGTCGTGGCCAAACTCCCGTCCGTCGGTTTCCCGTTCAGCACTGACGAGTTGTTCTGGCTGGCGGCACTTCCGGGAATATCAGGCGCGGTCTTGCGCATCTTTTATTCGTTCATGGTGCCGATCTTCGGCGGCAGATTGTGGACCACCCTCGCGACCTGGTCGCTCATGATCCCCGCGGTCGGCATTGGCTATGCCGTACAGAACCCGGATACTCCATACTTCATCTTTCTCGCATTGGCGCTGCTGTGCGGACTAGGCGGTGGCAATTTTGCATCCTCGATGGCCAACATCTCCTTTTTCTTCCCGCGATCGGAGAAGGGCAATGCGCTTGCGCTCAATGCCGGGCTCGGCAATCTCGGCGTCAGCGTGGTGCAATTCCTGGTGCCGATCGTGATTACTGCCGGCGTCTTCGGCTGGTTCGGCGGCGATCCGGCAATGGTGAAAGGGCCGGCTGGACCGACTCCCTTGTGGCTGCAGAACGCCGGGTTCATCTGGGTGCCATTCATCGCGGCGAGCGCCTTTGCCGCGTGGTTCGGCATGAACGACATCGCATCGGCAAAGGCCTCGTTCAGCGAGCAGGCGGTGATCTTCCAGCGCAAGCACAACTGGCTCATGTGCTGGCTGTATACCGGAACTTTCGGCTCATTCATCGGCTACTCAGCAGGGTTCCCTCTGCTGGCCAAAACGCAATTCCCGATGGTCGATGCCCTTCCTTTTGCCTTCCTTGGTCCGTTGGTAGGCGCCCTGTCCCGATCGGCAACCGGTTGGGTCTCGGACCGCTGGGGTGGCGGCCGCGTGACCGTGTGGGTGTTCATCACGATGATGGTCGGCGTGGCCGGCGTGCTTTATTTCCTTGGCATCAAGGATCAGCCTGGAGCGTTCTGGGGTTTCTTCGCGATGTTTCTCCTGCTGTTTTTTGCCACAGGTGTCGGCAATGCATCGACCTTCCAGATGATCCCGAATATCATGCGCAAGGAAGTTGATCGCCTGATGCCCAATCTCGAAAAAGAGGAACGGGTGCGGCAGGCGGAAAAAGAATCCGCGGCCATTACGGGCTTCACTTCTGCGATCGCCGCTTTTGGTGCCTTCTTCATTCCGAAGGCGTACGGCTCTTCGATTGCGCTCACGGGGGGCGTCGAGGCTGCACTGTGGGGATTCCTTGTGTTCTACGTCAGCTGCCTTGTCATCACCTGGTGGTTCTACACTCGTCGCGGAGGTCTGCTCTATGACGTGGAGCGTCGCCCCGCTCAGAGGACGGCCGCGTCAGCGGCTGCGCCCGCGCAATAAGGATGGATCATGAGTCATTTCCTTGACCGGTTGACTTTCTTCAAGCGCACCGTCGGCGAGTTCTCGCACGGCCACGGCATCGTGACCCGCGAGGACCGGCGGTGGGAGGAGGGCTATCGCAAGCGCTGGCAGCACGACAAGATCGTGCGCTCCACGCATGGCGCAAACTGCACGGGCTCTTGTTCCTGGAAAATCTATGTCAAAGGCGGCATCGTCACCTGGGAAACGCAGCAAACCGACTATCCGCGCACGCGGCCCGAATTACCCAATCATGAGCCGCGCGGCTGTTCTCGCGGGGCGAGCTATTCCTGGTACCTGTACTCAGGCAATCGGCTGAAATATCCGTTGGTGCGATCGCGGCTGCTGAAGCTTTGGCGCGAGGCGAGGGCGCTGCGAACCCCAGTTGCCGCCTGGGGCTCGATCGTCGAAGACCCCAAAAAACGTGCAGCCTATACAGAAAAGCGCGGTCTCGGCGGATTCGTGCGCGCTAGCTGGGACGAGGTGACCGAAATCATCGCGGCAGCGAATGCCTACACCATCAAGATGCACGGGCCCGACCGCGTCATCGGCTTCTCTCCCATTCCGGCCATGTCGATGGTGTCCTATGCGGCGGGTTCGCGTTATCTGTCCCTGCTCGGCGGCGTGTGCATGTCGTTCTACGACTGGTATTGCGACCTGCCGCCATCGTCGCCACAGACCTGGGGCGAGCAGACCGACGTTCCGGAAAGTGCGGATTGGTACAATTCCGGATTTCTGATCCTGTGGGGCTCCAATGTTCCGCAGACGCGCACGCCCGATGCGCATTTCTATACCGAGGCGCGCTATCGCGGCGCCAAGAGCGTGGTGATCTCGCCGGACTACTCGGAAGCCTCGAAATTTGCCGATCTCTGGATTTCCGTGAAGCAGGGCACTGACGCGGCGCTTGGCATGGCGATGGGCCATGTGATCCTGCGCGAATTCTATCTCGAGCGGCAGGCCAAGTATTTCGAAGATTATGTGCGGCAATACACCGACATGCCGATGCTCGTGCAACTCGACAAGCAGGGCGATCATCTCGTACCCGGCCGGCTCCTTCGGGCATCGGATTTCGCGGACAATCTCGGAGAGGCCAACAACCCGGAATGGAAGACCGTCGCGTATGACTCGGCCTCGAAGAGCATTGTCGTGCCGCGCGGATCGGTGGGTTTCCGCTGGGGCGAGAAGGGCAAGTGGAATCTCGAAAAGAAAAAGTCGGACGGCAAGGACACCGATCTTCAGCTGAGTTTTGCGAAGGACAAGGACGCGCTTGCCGACGTCGGCTTTCCGTATTTCGGCAACCGCGAGCACGACCACTTCGCAGGCACGGATCATCCCTCGGTGCTTGTGCGCAAGGTGCCGGCAAAACGTGTCCAGCTGAAGCAGGGCGAGGCGCTTGTCGCCTCCGTGTTCGACCTCTTCGTCGCGAACTATGGACTTGATCGCGGCTTCGGCGGCGAGCACGTCACAAGATCGTACGATGATAACGTGCCCTATACGCCGGCATGGGCCGAAAAGATCACGGGCGTGCCTCGCGATCAGATCGTGGCCGTTGCGCGCGAATTCGCGCTCAATGCCGAGAAGACCAGAGGGCGATCGATGATCATCATCGGCGCCGCGATGAACCATTGGTATCACTGCGATATGAATTATCGCAGCGCCATCAACATGCTGGTGATGTGCGGTTGCGTCGGGCAGTCGGGCGGCGGCTGGTCGCATTATGTCGGACAGGAGAAGCTGCGGCCGCAATCGGGCTGGCTGCCGCTTGCCTTCGCGCTTGACTGGGCGCGACCGCCGCGCCAGCAGAACTCGACCTCGTTCTTCTATGCGCATACGGACCAATGGCGATATGAGACGATCGGCGTCGACGAAATCGTCTCGCCGACAGCTCCTGCCGGCCCGTGGGATGGCGCGCTGATCGACTACAACGTGCGGGCCGAGCGCATGGGCTGGCTCCCGTCGGCGCCGCAACTGCGGCAGAATCCGCTTGCGATCACCAAAAAGGCCGAGGCGGCCGGACTGGAACCCAAGGACTACGTCGTCAAGGCGCTCAAGTCGGGCGAATTGCAGATGGCCTGCGAGGATCCGGACCATGCGGACAACTGGCCTCGCAACATGTTCGTGTGGCGCTCGAATATTCTGGGCTCTTCCGGAAAGGGCCACGAATATTTCCTCAAGCACCTGCTTGGCACAACCCACGGCGTGCAGGGCAAGGACCTCGGCGAGACCGGCAAGAAGAAGCCGAAGGAAGTTGCCTGGCACGACGACGCGCCGAAAGGAAAGCTCGATCTTCTGGTGACGCTCGATTTTCGGATGTCGACCACATGCGTTTATTCGGACATCGTGCTGCCGACGGCGACCTGGTACGAGAAAAACGATCTCAATACCTCGGACATGCATCCCTTCATCCATCCGCTGACGTCGGCGGTGGACCCCGTTTGGGAGTGCAAGAGCGACTGGGAAATCTACAAGGCGATTGCGAAAGCCTTTTCTCGCGTCGCCCCCGAAGTGCTCGGTGTCGAGAAGGATGTCGTGCTCACGCCGATTCAGCACGACTCGGCGGGCGAGATCGCGCAGGCGATCGATGTAAAGGAATGGAAGAAGGGCGAGGTTGAACCCATTCCCGGAAAGACCATGCCGGCGGTGACGGTGGTCGAGCGCGACTATCCGAATGTGTACCAGCGCTTCACCGCGCTCGGCCCGCTCATGCAGAAAATCGGCAACGGCGTGAAGGGCATGGCCTGGAACACTGAAGAGGAAGTCGAACTGCTCAAAAGGCTCAATGGCGAGGTAACGGAGGACGGCCCCTCGAAGGGTCTCGCGCGCATCGATACCGATATCGACGCGACCGAAGTCATCCTCTCGCTCGCTCCGGAGACGAATGGTGAAGTCGCCGTGCGAGCCTGGGATGTCCTGTCAAAGACCACCGGGCTCGACCATAGGCATCTCGCCATTCCTAAGGAGGATGAAAAAATCCGCTTCCGGGATGTGGTCGCACAGCCGCGCAAGATCATCTCGGCGCCGACATGGTCGGGGCTTGAGTCCGAGAAGGTCTGCTACAACGCCGGCTATACGAATGTTCACGAGCTGATTCCGTGGCGAACGCTCAGCGGGCGGCAGCAGCTCTATCAGGACCACCTGTGGATGCGCGCCTTCGGCGAGGCGCTCTGTCTCTACCGTCCGCCCGTCGATCTCAAAGCCGTCAAGCCGGTGATCGACTCCAAGCCGAACGGCGAGAAGCAGATCGTCCTGAATTTCATCACGCCGCATCAGAAATGGGGCATCCACTCCACTTACACCGACAACCTTCTGATGCTGACGCTCTCGCGCGGCGGACCCATCGTCTGGATCAGCGAGACCGATGCGAAGAAGGCCGACATCGCCGACAATGACTGGATCGAGGCTTACAACGCCAACGGCGCATTGGTCGCTCGTGCGGTCGTGTCCCAGCGGGTGAAGCCGGGCATGTGCCTGATGTACCACGCGCAGGAAAAGATTGTGAACGTGCCGGGCTCAGAAGTGACCGGCCAGCGCGGCGGCATCCACAATTCGGTGACGCGCACCGTGGTCAAGCCGACGCACATGATCGGCGGCTACGCGCAGCAATCCTACGGATTCAACTACTACGGTACGATCGGCACCAACCGCGACAAATTCGTCATCGTCCGCAAGATGGGCAAGGTCGATTGGCTGGACACACCGAGCGCGGATCAGCCGGGCGATCCGGACTCGCGTCTCCAGGCTGCCGAGTAAGGGATCACTGTAACCGGACCGTGGCTCAATGTTTCGCAAACGAGGACTGAAATGAAAATCCGTGCGCAGATCGCGATGGTGCTCAACCTCGACAAGTGCATCGGCTGTCACACGTGTTCGGTCACCTGCAAGAACGTCTGGACCAACCGTGAAGGCATGGAATACGCCTGGTTCAACAATGTCGAAACCAAGCCCGGCATTGGCTATCCGAAGGAATGGGAGAACCAGGAGCGCTGGAACGGCGGATGGCGCCGCAAGAAAAACGGCAGGATTGAGCCGCGGATCGGTTCGAAGTGGCGCGTGCTGGCGAATATTTTCGCCAATCCGGACTTGCCCGAGATCGACGACTACTATGAACCGTTCACCTTCGACTACGAGCATCTGCAAAAGGCACCCGAGCTCCAGGCCTCGCCGACGGCGCGGCCGCGTTCGCTGATCACCGGCGAACGCATGGAGAAGATCGAGTGGGGGCCGAACTGGGAGGAGATTCTCGGCACGGAGTTTTCGAAGCGTTCGAAGGACTACAATTTCGAGGGCGTGCAGAAAGAGATTTACGGCCAGTTTGAAAACACCTTCATGATGTATCTGCCGCGGCTGTGCGAGCACTGCCTGAACCCGACCTGCGTCGCGGCATGTCCGTCGGGCGCCATCTACAAGCGTGAGGAAGACGGGATCGTTCTCATCGACCAGGACAAGTGCCGCGGCTGGCGCATGTGCGTGTCGGGCTGTCCGTACAAGAAGATCTATTACAACTGGTCGAGCGGAAAGTCGGAAAAATGCATCTTCTGCTATCCGCGCATCGAGGACGGCCAGCCGACGGTCTGCTCGGAGACATGCGTCGGACGCATCCGCTATCTCGGAGTCGTGCTCTATGACGCTGATCGCATCGAGGAGGCTGCGAGCGTGGCCGACGAGCAGGATCTCTATGAGGCTCAGCTCGGCATCTTCCTCAACCCGAACGATCCCGCGATCATAGAGCAGGCGCGTGCGGATGGAATTGCCGAGAACTGGCTCGAAGCCGCCCGCCGTTCGCCGGTCTACAAGATGGCCATGGTGTGGAAGGTCGCCTTCCCGCTGCATCCGGAATACCGCACGCTGCCGATGGTATGGTACGTACCGCCGCTCTCGCCGATCCAGTCGGCCGCGCAGGCGGGCAAGATCGGGCATGACGGGGAAATGCCGGATGTCCGCAGCCTTCGCATCCCGCTCAAATATCTGGCCAATCTGCTAACCGCCGGGAAGGAGGAGCCGATTGCGCTTTGTTTGGAGCGCATGCTGGCGATGCGCGCCTATATGCGGGCCAAGACCGTGGACGGCGTGATCGACCAGAACATTGCCAAGCGTGTCGGCCTGACCAGCCCCGACATCGAGGACATGTATCACGTGATGGCGATCGCGAATTATGAGGACCGTTTCGTGATCCCGACGGCCCATCGCGAAGTGAACGAGGATGCCTACGACCTGCGCGGCTCGTGTGGCTTTTCATTCGGCAATGGCTGCTCAGGCGGGACCAGCGAAGTCAACCTTTTCGGCACGCCGAAGCGCGCCAAGACGCCGATGGAGGTTGCCTGATGAACAGAACTCTCAAGGCGCTCTCTGCGCTGCTGACCTATCCCACAGCTGACCTGCAAGGTGCCGCGGGGGAGATCGGCGCTGTGCTTAATGCCGACAGGCTTATTCCGCCGCGGGTGCGCGGCGATCTGCGGACGCTGGTGGACGAGTTCGCCACCGGCGATCTCTACGATTTGCAGGAACGGTACGTGCTGCTGTTCGACCGCACCCGTTCGCTGTCGCTGCATCTGTTCGAGCATGTGCACGGTGAAAGCCGCGATCGCGGGCAGGCGATGATCGATCTCAAGTCGCAATATGAGCAGTCGGGCCTGTTCATAAGCGCCGGCGAACTGCCGGATTTTCTGCCGCTGTTCCTTGAATATCTCGCGATGCGGCCCTTGAAGGAAGCTTGCGGGGCATTGTCTCAGCCCGCTCATATCTTCGCGGCGCTCGCCGAGCGCCTGCGCAAGCGCCGGTCGTCCTATGAAGCCGTCTTCCGCGCTTTGATCGCGCTCTCGGCCGCCAAGCCGAAGGACGACGAAGTCGCAGCCTTGCTTCAGGAGCCCGATACCGACGCGACCGATCTGGCCGCGCTCGATGCTGCCTGGGAGGACGAGCCGGTGAATTTCGGTCCGGGAACGGGGGATGGCTGCAAGGACAGTCTCATTGCCCGCGTGCGAGGCGCATTGCGTCCGGCCACGGATGCCCCCGTTCCCTCTCGCCCCATTCCGCGTTCGTGAGGAGTCCTCAATGCGCGAACTGATCAACTACGCGGTCTTCGGCTGGTATCCCTACCTGTGTCTGACCGTCTTCCTGCTTGGTAGCTGGCTTCGCTTCGATCGCGAGCAGTACAGCTGGCGCAGCGGATCAAGCCAGCTCTTGCGGCGCCGGCAGCTGATGTGGGGTTCCAACCTCTTTCATGTGGGCATCCTCGTGATCTTCTTCGGCCATTTCGTCGGGCTGTTGACGCCGATCTGGATTTTCGATGCGCTCGGCATCTCGCACACGTTCAAGCAGTGGATGGCGATCGTCATCGGCGGCGTGGCGGGCGTGTTCTGTTTTGTCGGCATCACGCTTCTGGTTCACCGGCGCCTGTTTGACCCGCGCATTCGCACGACCTCGTCCTTTGGCGATATCGCCGTCCTTCTCATGCTATACGCGCAGCTCATTCTGGGGCTCGCGACCATTGGTGTATCGCTCAACCACCTTGACGGACACGAGATGGTCAAGTTCATGACCTGGGCACAGGGAATTCTCACGCTGCAGCCGGGCGTGGCCGATCTGATCCTCGATGCGCACCCGCTGTTCAAGGCGCACCTGGTGCTCGGAATGACAATCTTCCTGGTGTTCCCGTTCACGCGTCTGGTGCATGTCTGGAGCGCGCCGATCTGGTATCTCGGCCGGAGCGGTTATCAGATTGTTCGCAGCGACGGCCGCCGCGTCCCCGCGCGTCGCACGCGCGCCGTTCCGGCGGAGTAGCGAACCATGTCCTGCTCGGTTCAGGCGAAGGTCCCAGCCGGCAAGCCGGTGACGGTGAGCGTCAACGGCGTGCCGATCGCGCGCGATGCGATCCAGCGCGAGATGCAACATCATCCCGCGGAAAAGCCCATAGCGGCGTGGCAGCAGGCCGCGCAGGCGCTGGTGATCCGGGAGCTGCTGCTGCAGCGAGCAGCAGAACTTGATCTGAATCCGGAGCCGATCAGCGATCCATCGGGAAGGCGCGAGACCGACGAAGAGGCTCGCATCCGGGCGTTGCTCGATCGCGAAATTCAGGTCCCGGAACCGGATGAGGAGACATGCCGGCGGTACTATACGCAGAACCTCAAGCGCTTTTCGTCATCAGATATCTACGAGGCCGCGCATATCCTGTTCGCGGCGCCGCGTGATGACAAGGATGCCTTTGCGCAGGCGCGCTCCGATGCCATCGCCGTCCTCGCCAAGCTCAAGCAATCGCCGGAGACCTTTTCCGCGCTCGCGCGCGCCTATTCGCGATGCCCCTCGGCGGAGCAGGACGGGAATCTTGGCCAGATCACGAAAGGGCAGACAACGGCAGAATTCGAGCGCGCGCTGTTCGCGCTTGCTCCCGGCGAGCTCTGCGCCGAGCCGGTCGAGACCCGCTACGGTTTTCACATCATCCGGCTCGAGCGGAAGATCGATGGACGTGTTCTGCCCTACGAGTTGGTCGCGCGGCGCATAGCCGATTATCTGCGCGAGAACGTGCGCAGGCGCGCAGGCGCGCAATATGTCGCGAGGCTGGCCTCGGCCGCGCGTATCGAAGGGATCGAGCTTGCGAGCGCCGAGGCGCTGCGCGTCCACTGAGGTTTTCGATCATGTTGCTCGGCGATCTTCTGGGTGGGCTGACGGATGACGGCGAGGCGGCCGAAGTCATTCTCCATGCCGGAGATCTGGGCCTGCTCGCGACGATGCGCCGGCAGGCGGATGCGGAGGGTCTTGGTCTTGCGGATTATACCAGGGCGGTCGTGCAGCGTTATGCCGCGGGTGCTTCCGACGAGGAGTGGATCACGATGATGGGGCAGATCGGCCGTGCCGCGGATCCCGGCCGGGTCTGGCTCAAGCGGGCGCTTGAAAAAGCTGCTTGCAGCTGAATGCTTTGCAAAAGGTAGGTCGCCGCGCCGAGGTCCTGGCGGTCACCGCGAATGCCATGCTCAAATCCGTGGCGCGCCGGCCACACTCATTCAGGCACTGCTCCCAGATCCGCGAGCCCCGGCACGCTGACTTGATGCTTAGTCTTTGCACTAAATCCAGCAGTTGAATTATTGTACGGTCAGATTCGGCAGCGTACGGGCATGACCATGCGTCTGATCGTTGTGACTGCTTCGCTTGCGCTCTTCATTTTAGCCCAGACGCTGGCTATTGCGGCACCGGCGAAGAAGAAGCCTTTCAGTCTGCAGGCAAGGACTGCTGCTTGCAAAACCGATTGCAGCGCGGGCCATCTGCACGGAACCTACCGGCCCTACGGCTCATCCGACCCGAATCTCATTTCCGCTGAGGGCCGCAAGCTGTATGCGGAATGCGTTCGACTATGCCTTGATCCATTGCCAACCATTTACGTGCAGAAGCCTATCATCGAAAGTGGCGGCTCATGGTTTGGCATGAGGAAAGCTGATTGCCTCGGATGCCATGCCGCAGGTGAGCCCAAAAGAAATTGGCCCGGCATAAACACGCTTCCGGAAAACCTCAAACGATAGCCATACGAGACTCGTAATGGCCGCACTCGTTTCGGCCGTTCACGCAGCCACTCGCCCTTCAAGTCGTGGCGACCGATGATGAGCGGCTTATTAGTCGCGGCGTGCTAACGCGCGGTGCCAACCGGGGAGGGTGGGTTAAGGCCCATTATGCGTCTCTTCGTTACTGGCTGGCCTAAGAGGTTCGAACTCAGCGGTGCGGGGCCAGAAGCAAAATGCTGCAAATGCGGCCGCTTGACGTCAGTGTGATCGGATTATCACAGCTTCTGAATTTCCCTGTTATTCCCCCGGTTTCGGCTTGGTAGGTACTTCTGCTCGGGCACGCAATCATATTATTGTAAATTAATATAATAATTGGCCGCTTTGGAGGTTGTGATGCACCGTCTTGGAATTGCGATCGTTTCTGCCCTTTCAATTGCGGCGTTTGCGCAGAGCGCATCGGCCGCCGACCTGCCACGGAAGGCACCGGCGGTTGCACCGATGCCGATGGCGCCGGCTTTCACCTGGACCGGCTTCTACGTCGGTCTTCATGCAGGCTGGGGTTTTACGAGCTCATCGGATGCGACAGTGTCCGACAATTTCTTGCTGTTCGATCCGGTATCGCTGGATCAGGGCGGTAACGGCGTCGTCGGCGGTCTCCAGCTTGGCTACAACTGGCAGTTTGCTCCCAACTGGCTGATCGGTATCGAAGGCGATTTTTCCGGCACCGGCATCCGCGAGACCGCGACTGCTCCGGTCACGTTCGGGGGCGCTCCGGCTGGACCGGGATTTAACCACATCGCCGAGCGCGACGTCCGATGGCTGGCCACGTTGCGAGCCCGGCTCGGCTTCACAAGCGGGCCCTGGCTGCTCTATGTCACCGGTGGCGGCGCATGGGGCGGAATCGACTACACGGCCGGTCCCAATTATGCCGGTCTATATAATGCGGTCACGTTTGATGACACTGCATCAGGATGGACCGTCGGCGGCGGATTTGAATACGCCTTCAACAACAACTGGACGGCGCGGCTCGAGTATCTCTACATCGACCTCGATGACGTGACATTCCATAATGCTGTCGTTCCCGTCCCTGCGTTCTCGGCCACCACGACCTGGGAAAACAGGTTCAACGTGGTTCGCGTGGGCGTGAACTACAAGTTCTGAGCTGCATTCGAAAGCTTCAAAGCGACAGCAACGCAGACCCCGAGGCATTGTCTCGGGGTCTTCTCTTTCTCGCGAGTTCGATCAGGCGACGTACTGGCGCGCCCTAGGGGATTCGAACCCCTGTTACCGCCGTGAAAGGGCGGTGTCCTAGGCCTCTAGACGAAGGGCGCACGCCGCGCGAGGGCACGACTAATATAGTGACCCGCGCGGCAGATTGGGTTTCGGGGGTATAAAGACGTTCGCCGCCAGCGGCAAGCAAATGCGGCCTACCATTTTCCCGTATTGGCCATCGACTTCCACGGTTCCTGCGGCGGCTTGGGCGATCCTTTCTGCAGCAATTCGATCGAGTGCTTGTCGGGTGAGCGCACGAAAGCCATCACTCCATCGCGAGGCGGCCGGTTGATGGTGACGCCGCCCTTCATGAGCCGCTCGCAGGTTTCGTAGATGTCGTCGACCTCATAGGCCAGGTGTCCGAAAAAACGCGCTTCGCCGTAATCTTCCGTATCCCAATTGTAGGTGAGCTCGACCTCCGGGCCCGGCCGGCCCGCTTTCCTGCTCTCTTCGACGAGTGTCTCGTCGCCGGGCGCGGCCAGAAATACCAGCGTGTAGCGGTTCTTCTCGTCCACGCGGCGCCGGGTTTCTTTCAGGCCAAGTTTGTTGCAGTAGAAATCGAGCGCGGCGTCGAGATCGCGGACGCGAAGCATGGTGTGCAGGTAACGCATAGGCTAAGACCTCGCTGGCTAACGAAATGGCAAACCTACCATATAGACCATATAGAAATGATCGCTTCCGATCTTGCGACTGCGACGGTCCGGCTCGGCGAATTGATCGCGGGAGCGCGTGTCGTTGTTCCATTTACCGGCGCAGGCATTTCCACCGAATGCGGTATTCCGGATTTCCGCTCGCCCGGCGGCCTTTGGACAGTGAACCGGCCGATCTTTTTCGATGAATTTGTCGCAAGCCGCGAGATGCGTGATGAATCCTGGCGCAGGCGCTTCGTCCTGGAGAGCAAATTCGGTGCTGCAAAGCCTGGCCGAGGGCACCGCGCCCTGGCGAGCCTTTACCGCGCAGGCAAGGTGCAGGCAGTCATCACGCAGAACATCGACAATTTGCACCAGCAGTCCGGAATTGCCGCAGCAGATGTCGTCGAGCTGCACGGCAACACAACCTATGCCATCTGCCTCGACTGCGCCAAACGTTACGAACTGCCTTGGGTCCGCGAGCAGTTCGAGTCACTTGGCGGGCATGCGCCCGATTGCGCCTGCGGAGGGTACATCAAAACCGCGACCATCTCATTCGGGCAGGCCATGCCGGCAGATGCCATGCAGCGGGCGGAACATCTGACAAAGAGTTGCGATCTGTTTATCGCGGTCGGTTCCTCGCTGGTGGTATGGCCGGCTGCGGGGTTTCCGCTCATGGCCAAGCGCAGCGGCGCAGCGCTCGTCATTGTCAATCGCGAGCCGACAGAATTCGATGATATTGCCGATCTGGTGATCCGAAACGACATCGGAGACGCGCTTGCAGGGTTCATAGCCCACTGATTCGCGTGCGTTGCGCTGTGTATAGAGCTGTGTGCAAGCCCATTTTGCGCTTTTCGGAACCGGACCGGGTGTTATCTTCGATTACGCAAAGATTCGTTGCAGCGCTCATCAAGGGGCGCCGGAAAGCGGCATCGTGGCGTCGGACGGGATCGAATCGAACATGTCTGGGACCAACCTCCGACCCGGCACGGTCAGAGAGATCGTCGACGATACGGCGACCAATCTCATCGAGCTGACCGGCGTCATCAAGTGGTTCGATGTGTCGAAGGGTTTTGGATTTATCGTCCCTGACAATGGAATGCCCGACATCCTTCTGCACGTGACCTGTCTCCGCCGCGACGGGTATCAGACAGCCTATGAAGGCGCGCGGGTGATCTGTGAAGTTCTGGAGCGTCCAAAGGGGCTGCAGGCGTTCCGTATTGTCTCCATGGATGAGTCCACCGCAGTTCATCCAGCGCAGATGCCGCCGCCGCGCACGCATGTGACGGTGACGCCGACGAGCGGACTCGAGCGTGCGCAGGTCAAATGGTTCAACCGGCTTCGGGGATTCGGCTTCCTGACCCGCGGCGAGGGAACGCCGGATATTTTCGTGCACATGGAGACGCTGCGGCGCTACGGGTTCGCCGAACTGCGGCCCGGCCAGACCGTGCTGGTCCGCTTCGGCCCGGGGCCGAAGGGGCTCATGGCTGCCGAGGTGCGCCCCGACGGCGGCTCGCTCGGCCCCGCCTCGCACTAGCGCTGAATTTCTGAAATTTCTGAAATTGACGCCGTCATGGCTGGACTTGCTCCGGCCATCGACGTCTTCGAAGCTGGATACTCGTTAAAGAGGCGGATGTTCGCAACAATCGCGGACATGACGAATTCCATTTGAAACGGGCTGCAGGAGCGGTTTAGCGGCTGTCATTTTTCCGGTTGCGGGTGCGGTTCAGGGCGCGTAAACGCCAGCGCATGCGTCGCTTGGGCTTGCTGACCATTGCCATTGTCGTCGGACTGTTTGCCGGAACCGATGTAGGCCGCGCCGCCGGAGAGCACACTCTGGAAATTGCCACAAAGACCGGCGTTCATGTCTTCGCGGTGGAAGTTGCGGACAACGAAGCCGAGCGCGCAAAGGGACTCATGTACCGCCGGGAGCTGCCGCAAGGGCGCGGAATGCTTTTCGACTTCCATCGCGACCAGGACGTGAGCTTCTGGATGCAGAACACCTATATCCCGCTCGACATGATCTTCATTCGCGGCGACGGAAGGATTCTTCGCATCGAGGAAAATACGCAGCCGCTCTCGACGCGGCTGATCCCCTCCGGGGGCCCCGTGCGGGCAGTGCTGGAAGTGATCGGCGGCACAGCGCGCAAGCTCGGCATCGCGCCGGGGGACCAGGTCTCATCGCCGATTTTCAAGCGCTAAGGGCGGACGCCAGGGCCTCGAGACATGTAATCACGCGAAATCGCGTGCCTTGTTTTCAGACATTGATGAATGCCGGACGTTTTGCTTTAACAGCGGGCGTCGCGTCGAAAGGCGCCCAGAAAGAAGTGCGGGGCATAGCGCAGTCTGGTAGCGCGTCTGCTTTGGGAGCAGAAGGTCGCAGGTTCAAATCCTGCTGCCCCGACCAATCCGCACAGGGACGGACAGCGAACGACATCCCCTATGGCCATTGCGCTGGTGGTGGTGCGGACGGGTGTACTTTTCAGCAATCTTTTTGGAGGGCGGATAGATTCTGAAGCACACGCTGTAGCACTGCTGCGATATGGCTCCGGGAGAGCACGTCTGCGCGCGCCAGTGGCGAAGCATCGGTCTCGATCTGAGGAAGGTGGGGAATAAGTAAGAACGCGTGGCGGGGTTCGCTGGATGGAGCCAACGCTCCGTTCATTCGCCGAAGAACGACGTCAATCCCGTGCTCGTTCAATAATCCTCATTGTTTTGGGATCGATTTTGACATCGAACTCCGTCCCATTCTGAATTTGCGCGTCGTCGACTTCCCAAACGTGATCCAACTCGATTTTGCCCCAACGGACGAACCCTTCAGATCGAAGAGTTTGTTCGATTTGCGCGCGTTCTTCCGGGGTAGGTAACCGGTCGGCGAACGCGAGACTTATTGATACGACTAGCGATACGAGTGTCGGAACGAGTAATCTCATTTCAACCTCCTCGCGACATCACCCTCGCAACACACGTGAGCGCACGTCGATCCAACGTGCTCTCATGCCCGGAGCAATGTTGGATCGAAATGCTGGATGTGGCATTTGGTTCCGTCCTCGCTCGCGCCAAAAATCCAATCCGGTTGCGATAAAGCCTTAAACTGTCCGTCGATTGGTACGCACGCTTGGTGCCGAAACGGCATATGTATAAACGCGCCTCATCGACGAACCCAAGCGGATCCGAAGCATCAATCGCATACCCGCTGGTGAACGAGACCCCGACCCGCGAAGATTTATTTGATTTTTACAGCGTCGCATCGGCTACTCGCGCACTCTTTGTGTTATGCTCGGCCCCCGCCTTGGAGCTAGGGAGGGTGCAATGCCCATCAACTTTGTTGTCAACGGCAAACCTGCGACAACGGATGCGCCGCCAGAAACCCCACTTCTTTGGGTGATCCGAGAAGATCTGAAACTGACCGGCACCAAATTCGGCTGCGGAGCCGGACTGTGCGGCGCATGCATGGTGCACATCGACGGCAAGCGTGCATTCTCATGCCAGACGGAAGTTTCGGAGATCGCCGGCAAATCCGTGACCACCATCGAAGGTTTGTCAGCTGACTCGAACCATCCGGTCCAGAAGGCCTGGCTCGCCGAGCGGGTCCCGCAATGCGGCTACTGCCAATCAGGCCAGATCATGAGCGCCGCCGACCTGCTCAAGCAAAATCCCAAGCCGACGCGCGAGCAGATCGTGGAACACATGAGCACCAATCTTTGCCGTTGCGGCACTTACCAGCGGATCGTGCGCGCGATCGAGCGCGCGGCGCGGGAGGCGTGACATGAACATGTATATCAACAGGCTCGAGAAAGCAGGCGTTTCCCGCCGTCAGGTCATGATCGGCGCAGCCGGTCTTACTTTTGCCATTGCGCTTGGCGGCCGCGCGGATGCCGCGGCCGTCGCGACCGAGCGCGCCGGACAGGCCCTGAGCCCGTGGGTGAGCATCGCGCCGGACGGCACCATCACGATCATGTCGGCGGCGACCGAAATGGGCCAGGGATCGATGACTTCGCTGCCGCTGATCATCGCCGAAGAGCTCGATGCCGACTGGAGCAAAGTCAGGATCGTGCCGGCGCCGGTCAACGAGAAGATTTACGGCAATCCGGGTTTCGGCGGCATGATGTACACCGCGGGATCCAACGCGGTGACGAGCTATTACAAGAACCTGCGGCTGTTCGGTGCCCAGGCGCGCCGCGTGCTGCTTGACAATGCGGCCAAGAAGCTCGGCGTGCCCGTGGAGGAGCTTTCCACTGAGCCGAGTGTCGTCGTTCATGCCAAGTCTGATCGCAAGCTAAACTATGGCGAAATTGCCGCGTTCGCGGAAATTCCGGCGCAAGCCCCTGAGGTCAAGCCCGACGAGTTGAAAAAGCCTGCCAGCTTCCGTTTGATCACCAAAGACGTGATGCGGGCTGAACTGCCACACAAGATCAATGGCAGCGCGAAATACTCCATCGACGTGCAGCTACCGGGGATGTTGTATGGGGCGGTGGTCCGCGCGCCCGTCGAAGGCGCCGCCCCGGAGAATTTCGACGAAGCCAAAGTCATGGCCGTGAAAGGCATCATCAAGACGGTGAAACTTCCCTATGGCGTCGGTGTCGTTGCAGAGACGCCGTGGGCCGCCTTTGCCGCGCGCCGCGCGGTGGAAGACAGCGTGAGCTGGACCAAGGACGGCAAAGCCTGGGGCTTTGACAGCGAGAACGGGCTTGCACGCTTTTCGGCAACGGCCCGCGACCCGAACGCTAAGGTCACCGATTGGTTCAAGCTCGGCGATGTCCGTTCCGAGATGCCGAAAGCTGCTTCGACCTTCGAAGCCGAATATCTCTGCGACTACGCTTATCATTCGCAAATGGAGCCGCTGAACGGGGTCGCGTCGGTGTCGCCGGCCGGCGACTCGGCGGAGGTCTGGTGCGGCACACAAAGCCAGACCATGGCGCTGGAGGCGACCGCCAACGCGCTCGGCATCGACCGCAGCAAGGTCACGCTGCACGATACCCTGCTTGGCGGCGGCTTCGGCCGGCGCGGGCCGCGCGACATGGATTTTCTGATCGATGCGGTGTTGCTGTCGAAAGCCGCCGGGAAGCCGGTAAAGTCAATGTGGACGCGCGAGGATGACATCCGCAATGGGCGTTTCCGGCCGCTCTCGGCCCATCTGCTGAGAGCTGGTTTCGATGACAAGGGCAAGCTCGCGGCATGGCAGCATCGCCTCGTCGGTGACCGCGTCACGCCATTCGCCGATCCGGTGCGTTACGAGAAGGCCGGAAAGAAGGACTTCATCCTGATGCTCGGCGCCGATGCCAAGGGCTATGACGTTGCGCACCAGCTCGTGGAGCAGGTCTACGAGGACACCGGCGTTCGAACTGCGCCGTTGCGTGGCATCGGCTTCACCGCGAACAAGTTCGCAACGGAAACGTTCGTCGACGAGCTCGCCTATCATCGCGGCGTTGATCCTCTGCAATACCGGCTCGAATTGCTCTCAAAAACCCCGCGCGGTCATAAGGTGATGGAGCGTGCGGGACAGATGGCGGATTGGGGCAGGAAACGCGAAGGACACGGTCTTGGTGCTGCCTACATTGACTACTCGGGGACCCAAGTCGCTGCGGTCGTCGAAATCTCGATCAACCGGGATACCGGCAAGATCACGATCCACAACGTCTGGTGTGCGATCGACTGCGGCACCGCGGTGCAGCCGGACAATGTGACTGCACAGACCGAGAGCAGTGTTGTCTACGGCATCGGACTGGCGCTTACCGAGCGGATCAGTATCAAAAATGGCGCGGTGGAGCAGTCGAATTTCCATGATTACATCGTGCCGCGCAATCGCGATGTGCCTCCGATGCATATTGAGGTGATCCAGACCGACAACCACCCCACCGGGGTGGGTCAAATGGCAACACCGCTGATCACGCCAGCAGTGTCCAACGCCGTGATGAACCTTACGGGCAAACGCTTACGGCATGCCCCGTTTACAGAGGAACGGGTCAAGAAAGCGATCGGATAGAATCCCGCCAGTCACGAATCGACTTCGCTGTCGGTTTCGGCAGCAGGCATGCGATGCCTCAGCTGCTTCTTCCGCGTTGGAAGCTCAGAGCCGCTCGCGACGAGCCTTTGACTTTTCACGACAGTATAGCTGTTGATGCGCAAATCATATTTCATGATCTTCTGTTGCTAACATTGCGCGGCTTACTCACTATTACATCGAAGACCATCGACTACGCTTTCCTCTTAATCAATATTAACAACATATACATAATTGGTTACGGGACCACAGTGCCGAGTATTGCGTTGACGGCGAGCTTTGTGCGAACCGCGCAGTGCATCGCCGGTCGGAAAAAGATCGATTATTTCGACCTGTCCCAGCGTGGCTTCCTGCTCGAGGTGCGGGTGTCGGGCGGCAAGACCTACTATCAGCGCTACACCGACGAGCACGGACGCGAGCGGCAATACAAAATCGGAGCCGCCGACGTGCTCACTCTGGAGCAGGCGCGCAAAAAGGGGCGGCAGATCTGCGCCGAGGCCCTTCTGGGCGCGGATCCGCAGCAGCGCCGCCGAGAGCTGCGCGCGGTGCCGCAGCTCAGCCGGTTCGTCTATGAACGCTATCTGCCCTTCGTGCAGACGTATAAAGAGAGCTGGCAGACGGACGAGACCGTCCTGCGCATCCACATCCTGCCGAAGCTCGGCAGTCTTGCTCTCGACGAGATCCGTACCGAGGTCATT
>DASTHI010000051.1:0-17310 GCA_035718275.1 Pseudolabrys sp.
CGCGTTCAATGGAACATTTTGGTGTGCTGGTTCCCCGAGTCACGTCGGGGACGAAAGAGGGAACACGGACCTTCGCTTCCTTTTCGAAGGCGGAGCAATCCGTGGCTGCCCCCGCAACTGTGAGCGGCGAGCTACAGGTCCAAAACGGCCACTGGGAAACTGGGAAGGCCGGACCACAAGGCAACGACCCGCGAGCCAGGAGACCTGCCAGCACGGTCACCCAACCGGTGGACGGGGCGTCCATACGGAGCGGTCTTTCGCAGCGGTGACGGCAGCGCCCGTGCGAAGGCCGTGAGAGCGACAACTCCACGACAGTTCGCAGGTGAGGGTACGCGCCTTGGCGCGGACACTCACCGCATCCTTTGCCGGGTTTGGTCTTCACCGGTGTGCTCGGCGATTCACGAGCGCAAACGAAGGAGCGTGTTTGATGGGGATGAGCTTTCGCTCCGCATGCGCAGCATGCGTCGCCGCCGCTTTCTCTATTCAATGTGCGCGCGCGCAGGAAAATCTACAGGTCCTTCCTGCAATCGACGTCTGGGCGACGCGGACCGGCACCGGAGTCATCGGGACTTCGACGACAATCATTACTTCGGGAGAGATCGCACGCTCGCCGGGAACAACCATCCAGGACGTTTTGTCCGAACAAACCGGTATCCAGACGTGGAGTACGACCGGCGCCCAGAATGGCGCTACAACGGTTGTCGATCTGCGCGGCTTTGGAGCGACAGCTTCATCGAACACGCTGTTTTTGCTCAACGGGCGGCGGCTGACGGACATCGATCTAGCAGGTGTCGACCTGAGCGCAATCCCGCGCGACAGTATTGAACGTATCGAAATCACGCGTGGCAATAGCGGTGCCGTTCTGTACGGAGGCGGAGCGATCGGAGGCGTGATCAATATCATCACCAAAACCGGGGGCGGGCTGCCTCCGACGGCCCGCATCGAGGGCGGTTTCGGATCATTCAATCAGCGAGAGCTTAGTGCCTCTGCCGCGGCTTCCCACGGTCCATTCGCAGTGGCGGCTTTTGCCAATGGGCTCGACTCGGACGGGTATCGCGTCAACAGCGCGCTGCGTCAGAGAAACGCCGTTGGCGATCTCAGATACACTGGCGATCAAGGCAAGGCATGGCTGAATATTTCCGGAGATGACCAGCATCTCGGGCTTCCCGGGGCGCGGCTGGTAGATCAGTCCTTGGGCATCAACGAACTGGTGACCGACCGCCGCGGCGCGACCACTCCGACGGCTTTTGCGGACAAGACCGGCGAGAGTGTCACATTGGGCGTCTCGCGGATGATCGGTCCAAGCGTGGAGGTCATCCTGGACGGCAACCTCCGCCGCAAGGATCAGACCGCGTTTTCGTCGCTGTTCGGGTTCGATGCGTCTGATATCCGCGAACTCAAGTCAGCCTCACTGACCCCGCGCGCGAATATTAATGCTCCGCTTTTCGGTCTGCCGGCGAGACTGACGGCCGGCATCGACTATTCCGATTCGACGCTCGATGTCAGGCGAAGCGTTGGGCTCAGCGATCCGCCGATCCACACTTTCAATCTCGAACAGCAATCGGCTGCGGCTTATGCCCAGCAGACAATATCAGTTCTGCCAAGCACTGACATCTCCTTTGGGGCGCGTCTGCAGCAGACCCGGGTGTCGGCACGTGATCGCTTTGATCCCACGGCACCCGGTGCCTTTCCTTTGTTCGATGCCCAGGCGGTTCCGCTCGATTCAAATGAATTGCAGCACGCTCTGCATCTCGGCATTGAACATCGGATTTCTCCACTACTGACCGTCTTCGGCCGTGTTGCACGCAGCTTCCGCACGCCAAATGTCGACGAGCGCATCGGCGTGAACGCGTTTCCGGTCGATTTCGACTTGAAAACACAAACGTCGCGAGATGTCGAAGTCGGTACGCGCGGCCGGCTAGGTGCGTTCTCGTGGCAGTCCAGCGTCTATGACATGGAGCTCAACAACGAAATTGTGTTCATTCCTTTCCCGCCGATCGGCGCGAATATCAATCTCGACCCGACGCGGCGGTTCGGCGTCGAGACGAGCGCCACCTACGATCTCACGGAAAAAATGCGACTGACCGGCGCATTGACCTACACCAAAGCGACGTTCCGTGAAGGGCCGTTCGCGGGCAACGACGTGCCGCTCGTTTCGCAGTGGTGGGGAAATGTCGGCTTCTCTGCCAATCTTTATGAGAAACTGCTCGTGTTCGATGCCGTGCTTCGCTACGTCGGAGAGCGCCGCATGGACAATGATCAGGCAAATTTCCAGCCGCTCATTCCGGCGCACACCACGGTCGACGTCCGCCTTGGCGGCCGCGCCAAGAACCTGTTTTGGTCGATAACTGTGCAGAACCTGTTCAACGTTCTGTATTTCGACTACGCGGTCGCAAGTTCGGCGACTTTCGGGCGCTATAACGCTTATCCGCTCCCGGGACGGACATTCATGATCAAGGCGGGCCTGACGTTTTGAGCGGGCAGTCGCGCCCGTTCGCTGGAATTTGCTAGTTTGCGCGTCCGATTGACGGGGCGATGACGGATGCTCTGGTTGTGAGTTGCTGATCAAGATGGTGGTCCGAGCGAATTTTCGTGACGGTAAAGGGCTCCGCTCAGGCCGGTGCGAAGCTTGCTTGTGCTGAGACCGTGAGCGTAGAAACTTGTCGATGCCGTAACTGATCTGCATCAATGCCGTAGGCGTCCGCGCATTATTTGAATTGGCGGGGTATCAGGAAATTCGGTGCCCGCGCTGTATCTCAGGGAGACACGATATGATCATCAAGAAATTTCTTGTTTTGCTTGGAGGACTTGCGCTCTGTGGCTTGGCAGCCATGCCGGCCGATGCGCGTGTGCGCGCAGGTATGCTGACCTGCGACGTCGCGCCCGGCGTCGGATTCATTGTTGGTTCGCAAAAGTCGGTGGTCTGCGAATTTCGCTCGGTTCGCGGCTGGCGTGAAGGCTATTCCGGACGTCTGACCCGTGTAGGCCTCGACGTGGGCTTCACCAGTGGCGGCAGGATCGCATGGGCTGTTTACGCGCCATCCCGGCGCGGGCGCGGCGTCCTCGCCGGTGTCTATGGCGGTGCCAGCGGTGAAGCAACGATCGGGGCAGGCGTGGGCGCCAACGTACTCGTCGGTGGATTCCATCGCTCGATTATGCTGCAGCCGATTTCGGTCGGCGCGCAGAAGGGTCTTGACCTTGCCGTCGCCGTGGGCGGTCTGGAGCTTTACCCCGCGCGCTGAGCCGCTGCATCCGGCAAAATGGAAGGCCGCCCGTACGAAGGGCGGCCTTTCTTTTCGCTTGGATGAATGCAGGTGCCGGAGCGAAGCAGGACGGATAACATTGAACGGTGCGGCGGGAACTGAGGCGGCCCGCGAACATAAGGGGAGAGCGCGGATGCGTTCGATGGCGTTTCTGGCGGCCGGCCTCGCTGCGGCCGCGCTTGCCGGCTGTGCCAGCGAAGTCGGCCCAACTGCGTCCGAGCTCAAGGCGCGCTGGGAGGCGGAGAACGTTTATCCGCAGTCTTACCGGAAGGATATGCTGGCTTTCCTGCGGACTTATCTCAACGATCCGACGCATGTCCGCGAAGCAGGCATATCTCAGCCAGCACTGAAATATATCGGCCCGGGCGAGCGCTATGTGGCATGCGTGCGCTACAACGCCCGCAACACCGACGGAAAATACACCGGGCTGAAGGACGGCGCGGCCACCTACGTGTCCGGCAGGCTCGATCGATACTTCGATGCCAAAAAGGAAGTGCGGGAACTCTGCAGCAATGCAGTGTTCAACCCGTTCCCAGAGCTCGAGCGCCTGACACGATAGCAACGTGCGACAACCGCCGGGCTGAAAAGCTCGGCGGCAAATCGCAGATGCAGGATGCCTAGATCAGCTCGGAGGGAAGGTCACTTGACCTTGAGGTTCTCCGCGGATGTCTTCCCGCGGTTCTCGACGAGCTCATACTGAACAGTCTGGCCTTCGTTCAGCGTGCTAAGTCCGGCGCGTTCAACCGCCGAGATGTGTACGAACACATCCTTCCCGCCTTCTTGGGGCTGGATGAAGCCATAGCCCTTCGTCGGATTGAACCACTTTACGGTGCCCTGAGGCATGCTAGATCTCCGAGGTATTACCAACGCTCCAGTGTGCCACAATCGGCAAGCCGCGAACAAGGTCCCATGTGGCGGGACTTTCCAGATATTTTCAGCAAATTCAGGCCGTAGTGGTGCCGGGTGAGGGATTTGAACCCCCGACCAACGGTTTACAAAACCGCTGCTCTACCACTGAGCTAACCCGGCGTTGCGGGACTTTCTAAACATATGGGACGAAAATTGCCACCGCGCTGCACTGTCAGAATGCCGAGGCGGCATGACCCAAAATGAAATCTCTGGCTGCCACTGATTCGAAAAATGAGCAGCTGTTCAATCTTGCGCGCTGGTCACGAACACCGCGATAGCGATCACGGATTTGCCTGTCACCGCAAACGCGGAAACACGTTGGGGAGGCTAGAAAGAGGCTTTTTGCCTGGCGGACCCTTGATCAGCATGCGTTGCACAAGAAATGATCTGGTCCACGGGGATGCGCGGTCTTATGGTGCCGCCTTTCTGAGGCTGGGATAGCCATTTAATGTTGGATTTCGTTCGCGGCACGGCTGCCGGGGCTGTCGCCGTCCCTGCGGGCGGCTCTCCGAATTCCTTGCAGTCGCGCTTTCTTGCCAGGCTTCTGACGGGGCAGGGCGTTTTTGTCTTTTGGCTGGTGTTCGGCATCGTCCACGCCGTCTATCGATTCAGTTATTCCGGTACGCTGGCGCTCGATGATTCACGCGCAAGCGAGCTCGTTCAATCTTTTGCATGGGGCTACCAGGCCCGTCAGCCGCCCATTTACGAATGGATGCTCTGGTGTCTGCAGCAGGTGCTGGGCACCGGCATTCTGAGCTTTCTCGTCCTAAGGTTTTCGCTGTTCGCCGCGCTGGGCTGCGCGATTTACATGGCCACCACGCACGCCGTGCGCGACCGTCGGTTTGCCGCGCTCGCCTCACTCTCTATTTGCGCCAATTACCAGATCGGTTGGTCATTCCTGGAATCGGGAACGCAGTCGATCGTGCTGTCGCTGACCTGCTTTTGCACGTTCGATGCCATCATGCGATTTGCGTCGCAGCGTTCGCTGCGGCATGCCGCATGGCTCGGCTTTGCGGTTGGCGCCGGTTTTCTGTCGAAGCACAGTTACGCGCTGACTCTCCTGGGTATGACGCTTGCCGCATTGACTTTGCCGAAGCTTCGCGACCGGCTGTACAGCCGGCGGCTTCTGCTCTCCGCGCCCATCGCCTTCCTTATTGTCTCGCCGTACGTCATCTGGCTCGCACAGGCGCACGGCGATGTCGTCGCAAGCTCCGAGGATACCCTGATTACAATGCATGCTCCGCACCTGGTGCGGAGCATGCACGGTTTCGGCAAGCTGATGGTATCGTTGGTAACGTTTTCGACTCCCTGGATCATCGTGATGGCGGTCTTTGCGCCCGCCGCGTTTCGCCGAGCGCCGGCGGCGCCGCCGCCGACAACCGCCGAACGGCTCGCCGGCCGCACCATCGGAATCTGCGTGACGCTTGCCGCGATGGGAATTCTTGCCATCGGGGCCACGAATATCGGCGAGCGATATATGTATCCGCTGCTGATCATGGGACCGCTTTACATGCTGGCCCGCATCGAACGATGCGCCGGCTCGGAAACTTTGATCGAGAGGCTCGGGACGTTTCTTGTCTGCTCCGCCGCCATCGTCTTTGTCGTGCGCGTGTTTTCGGTCATCGACATTCGCGTCATGCAGCCCGACCCGTATCACACATTGGTCGCCTACGATCGGCTTGCCGAGGAGCTCAAGGTGCGCGGCCTTGTCGAAGGCAGCGCCTTTGTGCCGGATGTCCGCATCGCGGGAAATCTGCGCGCCGTCCTGCCCGGCTTGCGTGTGATCACCGCCGACAGCTTCCGCCTGCAGTGTCCGCCCGCGCGGCCTGCCGATTCGCGCGTCGGGTTCGCGCTGTGGGATAGTTCGGATGATGATCCGCGCGTGACCGCATTGGTACCGCTATCCGGACAATCCCGTGAGCGTATTTCGATTGAGGGGCGACATTCGATTCTCGGCGGCCGCAGGGTCCAGACGTGGACTCTGGTGCGGCTTGATGCCAACGCCCTCGCGTGCGCGCGATGTGCACCTCAGCCGAACGAAAAGATCTGTGTGTCTCGTAAAAAATAGAATCCGACTGCTGGGCGGTGCCTCGATTTTGCATCCGAGCGCGGCCACCTTGACCGGCGAAGATCTACCATTTCCCGAATATCTGCGCCCCGATCGTCCGTGCAATATGTTCTGCGTGGACCATCAGGGAATAGCGCGAGAATCCGCCGCCATCGGTCATTGACCTCAACAGGGAGTCCCGGATAGGGGGCGACCGAGCGCGCCCAAGGTCTCCCGCGGTCCGCGTTTCGGTCTTCGATGCACCCGCATGGGACGCAGCGAGACCCGACCGGTCGCCCTCAGCGTGGCGCCGACTCACTTCGATCGGCTTTCCGATGCGAGCAGGCACACATACTGGACGGCGGTGAACAGGAGCATCAGCAACCCGTATCCGATCAATTCAAAGCCGATCATCATGCGTCTCCCCACGGCTTGATTGCTGACGCTCACCCTAGGGCAACGGTCTGCGGGCGCTGTGCTGGCCGTCACAAAAAACCGCTTTTTGCCGCCCTGGCCGCCGTTGCGGGAGCGCCGAAAATCCCTTGTCAGCGGGCAGTTCGGCTGCGGGATCCTGCTCGCTCGATCAAGCCGAGCCAGATTGCTGCGGGTTTTTTACCTGTTCGGCAAATGTGAAACGACCTGCAGCTCACGTGGACGCAAAGTCAGTCAGATGGAGCTCGAAAGCTTTTCCAGGATGGAGATCAACCATGCCGCGGACTGGAGAACTGCAAGCCGCTGCGGCAGTTTTTCTTTGCGATAAATGTTGTTCAGCAGTTTCAGCGCGCCTTTGTGCGCGGGATGGCGCCGAGCTGCATGTCCGAGTGCCTGCAAGCGCACGCACAGCGCTGCGCGATGTGCTTCCATCTCATCGTACTGTTTCCGGAAGCTTGGGCGTTTGCGCGGGATGGAATTGGATGCTGCGGATGTGGGACGACGGTGAGGCATGGCAGCTAACACCCCATTACTGAAGTCTTCGATTGAAGTCCTTGCAAATGCCCACACGCGAGGCACGGCAACATGGCAATTAATGTTACCGGCGGATTGAAAGATCAACCCGAATTACATCGTGTAAACTGTCGATCAGTTTTGACAATCAAGCGATTTGGATTGCTCATGCGCATGCGCTTCGCTTTGGCCATCATCTTCTATGTGACGGCGGCTTCTGCAGCGAGCACGGCCGACATTGGCGGCGGCTTTTCGGGCATTGGCGTGTATTCGCCATACGCTGCGCGCATCGAGCCGATCGTGATTTTCGACTATGAGCCCGGCGTGATCGTCCGCTCCTACTGGGACGTGCCCTGGCAGAATCGTCATTATTTCCCGAGTACCGGCCGACGCCCGAAGGTTGGCCGTCTCGAGCGCATACCGGCTAAGCCAGCGCCGAGAGCGGAAGACTATTATCGCTTCTGGTCGGCATCGTCGGTCTTCTTGCCCGCATCCCCTGCCACCACGATCAACCTGGACGCGTCCGGCGCATCGTGGCCAGCGGAGACGGAAAGGTCGCTCCCCGATGAGAAGACTAAGAAGCAACATGGAGGCCAGGGCTGGCCACATGATGAGAAGGCTAAGAAGCACCATGGAGGACACGGCTGGCCACATGATGAGAAGGCTAAGAAACACCATGGAGGCCACGGCTGGCCACATAAAGCGCGAGCGCGGCTGCATTCGAGACATTGAGGCTCTTGATTTCGCCGGGCACGTCGATTCTGGCGACGTGATCGCAGGTCGATCTTGTCAGCTGCCGCAGTCCCTTGCCTTCGGCACCGAGAACAATCGCGAGTGGCGCGCGCAGAGTGACATCGGCGAGATCGCTATCGCCGGTACTGTCGAGCCCCAGCAGAAGAAATCCACGCTGCCGCATTTCCTCCATTCCGCGCGCAAGATTCTGTACCGTCACGAGTGGGACCAACTCGAGTGCGCCTGAGGCCGCCTTGGCCAGCACACCCGTCGCTTCCGGGCTGTGGCGAGCCGTCGTTACGATCGCGCGTGCGGCGAACGCTGCGGCTGAGCGCAGGATTGCACCGACATTGTGTGGATCGGTGATCTGGTCGAGCACCAGCACGATTCCATCGCCCGCGACGTCCGCGATTGCCGGTGAGGGCAGGGGATCAGCTTCCGCCAGCAGTCCCTGGTGCACGGCGTCGGGTCCGAGCCGCGCATCGATGGTATCGGGGCGTACGACTTCGGGCTTGACTGGCAACGCGATCCCATCGTCGGCGAGTCGCCGCAGCGCATTTTCAGTTGCGAGCAGCCGGCGGAAGTGGCGCGCAGGATTTTCGAGAGCCGCCTTGACGGTGTGCCATCCATAAAGCAGAGCGGGCCCGTCGGACGTGCGCGGGGCCGCACGAAATCGCCGTCCTTGCGCGACGGTCCGTTTGCCGCGATGGCGGCGTGCATCGGGTCGCCACGATTTTCGAGCCATGCTCGTTATTCCCATGCGTGCGCCGGCATTGCAAACGGCGTCGCGCGGCTCCATTGACTTCAAGGGTGCGGGTCCCCATAAACCCGGCAACCCGGCCGGCGGGCGGACCCGATTGTCTCTCGAGATCAACGCGGCGCGACGGCCCCGGGGGAGTGTCCCGAGCGGCAAAGGGGGCGGACTGTAAATCCGCTGGCTATGCCTTCGTAGGTTCGAGTCCTACCTCCCCCACCAGCCTTAAAATAAAGAAGAAATCGTTTTGGGAGGATTACATCGCGTCGAGCATGTTGCGTCATGTTGCATTAAAAAGTGTCAAGCATTTTCAACGGCTATCAACGACTGGCATTTACTCGATGCGACATGGATGCGACATGCTCAGGAACGCCATCCTAACCGCAAGGACGCATCGCCAGCGGAGCAAACTGTTGCTGGCTGCCCGAATAAAAAAGGCCACCGTGCGCTAGAGCTCGGTGGTCCTTCGATGGTTGTCCAATTGTGTGATGGTCGCGAACTGATGCAGGCGCATCAATCGTCGCCGCGGTGATCGACTTGCCGCTCACGGTCATTGGGCGACGTCGGCGAAGTCTCGGGCCTCTTGCGCGCAGGAGCGGGACCGAAATGCACGCTGCCGCGTGAGCCGGTGAGCCTCTCGAACTCTTCGACGGTCCCTATCGGCAGAAGCTTGCGGGTGTCATTCGCGTTCGACATTGTCGCTCTCAGGTTGCGCAGGTGGCGGCTCGCTTTCGGACGATGGCTTCGGTTTCCGAGCTGGCGCGGGCCCGAAATGCACACTGCCCCGCGAGCCAGTTAGGCGCTCCCATTCTTCAGCGGTCACCCATTCGATCGCCATTTTTTGATCCTCCGTTGTGGCAAGTGGCGGTCGGGTGTTTGCGCATCCGGCCGCGCTCGGCTGGCGGTCGCGAGCTGCCGCCGAAGAACGTGCAGCAACTCATGGGCCACAGCAGCATCGTCATTACGCTGGACCTATACGGGCACTTGTTCCCGCGCGGCAACGATCGCGCCGAGCTCGCAGCCGCTGAGGCGGCGCTCTGGGGATAGCCTTCCAATTTGACTGCCTTCCCAAGATAGAAACTATAGGTTGCGCGCGGTATTGGAAGGTTCCGGGGACGCCATGCCGCACTCATTGCGCGTGTACAAATGCCTGAAGGCGCTGGGAATCAGTGAGGAACGATCACTGGCCATCGCAGATGTCATCGAAACGGCGAAAATGGAGCCGTCAATTTTCAATGGTGAGAAAATAGTCGATGATTTGTGCGATGCTGGATTTTCCGAAGATCTCGCCGAGGTGCTGAGAGACGCCCTCAGGACATGCTTTCCGAGCCAAAGGTTTAGAGCGCATTTCGACAAAGTGAGGCTCAAGACGCGGTTGGTAAGGGCAAATATGCCCGCCGCGATCGCCGAACCGTTTCTGAACGCACTCGATGCGGCCGTCATCGCGCCTCGGCACGCAGAAATTCGCCAAGCCGTTCAACATCAACCCAGCCCTGGTCGCGTCGTAATGTGCGACTTTACGTTTCTCAAGAAGCCAGAAATGCAGAAGGAACGTAGGGCTATTGTCGTGTCAGCACGATCAGAAAATTACACTGGGCGGTGTGCAGTCGTGCCCGTCAGCAAATTGCCCTCAATCACGCCGAACCCGCACCATTACGAATTTGCACCAGGAACGTATCCGTTTTTTCATGCAACCGAGCCTGTTTGGGCGCTATGTGATCACATATATACAGTGTCCCTGGAGCGACTTTGGATGGTTAACGTCAATCGCCGGCCAATGACGGCTGCTGCGATATCTCGGCAACACCTGATGGAGGTTCGTAACCTCTTGGGAACTGCTTTGGGGGTACAACGTTGACGAGACCCCGGTCGAGGGTCTATTGGAATCAAACCTGCTGGGGACTGGGAAACCATTCCTTTCAGCCGACTGGCGAAAGCCGGTTGGGGGTCTCCTACGGGAACCCCCCCAAACCAAAGAAAGCCCCCGCTACGTGCGGGGTTTTTCTTTGCGCTTACAATGGCGATGCGACACAAACGCAACATACAGGCAAATTCTCAAGTAAAATCAAATAAAGAAATAGGAGTAAATCCGCTGGCTATGCCTTCGTAGGTTCGAGTCCTACCTCCCCCACCATCACTCAGAATTCAGCACAAAAGGCAAAATCGCCGCTCCGGACGCGGCCGTTTCATGCGGCGTATGCGTGATATTCCCAAACACGATGGGCAGCTCCATGCAACATGAACGCAACATGGTCAGATCATTCGCCAGAGTCCAAATTCCTGCTGACGCCGAGTCCTGGCGCGCAGAAAAGCCATTTTGAACGGAGGCAATTTTGATCTGGCGAAGCAATCCGAATCTGTGGCACGCGCGCATGTCGCCCACATGCGGGATGGATGACCCGGAGACGTCGCCGAGATGGAGACGGCCGCTCTATAAATCTGCAATGCCAGCCAGAATCGCGGACGCTTTGCTAAGCGCATAACGTCTTGCAGACTTAGATTACGACTCACGCGCGAAATTTTTCGATGTTTCGGCTAAAGGTTATTCCCTAGGGCGGCGGCATCTAGCCGTCGCCGTTTCGTTCGCATCCGAATAACTAGTGCACTACGATTGCACCTTAGCACTCAGCGCAGCGACATTCTCGAGCGGTCCTTAAGCAAGACGTTTCACCTCATCACCCATTGCGCTCATACGATGTGTTGGCTGCAAGTGGCGGCTGCGCGTTTGCGCATCCGGCCGCTGTGCCTATAGACTTCCGGGGTCCAACAAAAAATCAAACAAGCTACTGATATTGACCATTCGGGGAGGAATTTCATGCGGCACATTTCGAGCCTTCTTGCGATTACAACTCTCCTTGCCGTAGCGGGATGCGGCCAGCCGACGCCGGGTCCACAGGGTCCCCCGGGCCCGCAAGGCATGC
Source organism: Pseudolabrys sp. (assembly GCA_035718275.1). Lineage (GTDB taxonomy): Bacteria > Pseudomonadota > Alphaproteobacteria > Rhizobiales > Xanthobacteraceae > Pseudolabrys. Next base: position 11,572 of record DASTHI010000051.1, read on the forward strand.
AGGGTTCGGCAGGACCCGCTGGTCCAAAAGGAGACCCCGGTCCAGCAGGACCTCCTGGTCCAAAAGGGGACGCCGGTCCAGCGGGGCCCGCTGGTCCAAAAGGAGATGCTGGTCCCGCCGGGCCTCCTGGCGCAAAAGGGGATGCCGGTCCACCAGGACCTCCTGGTCCAAAAGGAGATGCCGGTCCTGCTCCGGCGTTGCGCGTCGTGACAGGGACGGGCAGCGTTCAATGCGCAGACAATGAAGTGCTGGTCTCATTGGTGTGTGCAAGTGGCACAACCGATGGCTCCAAGTGCTCCATCCCAGACTCCGCAGTCACGGGACTTTGTATGCGGAAATAGTCCAGCCATTGATCGCCGTTGTGACAAGCCGCCGGCAACCCGTGACCATCGGATCGCTACGACCGCACGGCATTCGTAAGTTTCTGGTGTATTGCTTTGGCAACGGCAACCGGGGCGGCTGGAATACCGTCGTCATTCGGCGATGACATGCGCCGCCCCTGTTGACTTCTGATCTGGACCTGGGGGTCTTAGTGCAGGGCTTTTTTTCGCAGACCGCGCCCCTCTGGGTTCTCACATACCCTATAGTGCCACCGGGCTTACTTGTGCAGATTCAATTGATGTGGTTGCTTCCAAGAGGAAACTACCGCCCCCAAGCGAAGCGGTAGTTCACGCCCAACTGCAGGCGAACATTGTCCTTGAAGCCGAAATGATTCGGTGGTTGCTGAAAGCGTGTCATGCAAACGACGGCTGTCGTGTCCGGTAGCGCTCGCACCAAAACCAGAATTTAGAAGGTAGAACGGCTAGTAAAGGATTGAACGTCATCAACACCGGGAACACGACGTTCCAGCATTCTCCGCAGCGTTGCGCGGAAAGGTCTTTCAAAAAAATAGAAGCTCGGTATGGCGCAGATGATAACGCTCGCGGCAGCGCACAGTGACAGTAAATACGGGTGCGAACCAAAGAACGTGAACCGCGCCATGCCATGCTTCCATCCAACCCAAATGAACCATTTGCAGCAAATATATCGAATAGGAAATCTCGCCGAGGAAGGCGACAGGTTGCCAAGAACAAAAACGACTGAACGGGTCCCGTTTCACTCTGCCAAGAAAGAACATTGTCGTCGTAAAGCTAAATGCCGCTAGGCCTGACAATTCTCGACCGAGCCATCCAGCAGCAACAAAAGGTAGCGCAAACGTCACGCCGGCCCACGCGGTGCAGCGATTTCATATCGCAACTGGCCGAGCTGCCGTAGACGCAGGCACCCATTAAAAACTCAATCACGCTTCGAAGTACGCGATGTCCCGCGGATGTCTCGACGATTACAGCGCCGACAACAATTCCGATTATTGGCAACAAACGCGGAGCCCGTGGGAGCAGCATGAGAAATGGGAAAAGAATATAATTCGCTAGCTCGATTGAGATAGACCATGAACTCGGATTTGGCGCGATGGCTCCAAACCATTCGTGTACGAGCAGGAGTCCGAGGATAATTCCGCGCCATGTGTATCCGGCATCTTCGGTGGGTCGAACGCCCATCCGGAGGGCAACGAAATAAGCGCCGAGCATCAAAAGCAAGCTTGCTAGGTGAAGCGGATAAATACGCGCGGAACGCGCAACGCCATAGGACCTCAAAACGGAAGCGCGGAGACCGGTGGCAAAATTATCTCGGTAAACGTGGCTGAGGATATATCCGCTTAAAACAAAAAATGCGTCCACGCCTAGATATCCGAATTTTGAAAATGAATCGAAGGCGCCAAAGTCAAGTTCAGTGTGTTGTGGCGTTCTGACGTGGAAAAACAAAACCAATAGTGCAGCTATTCCGCGCAGGCCGGAAAACTGCGGCAAGTCATTTTTCGGTTTCATCGCGGCAATCATCACCTGCCTGGAACACGCCCGCGTCGGCCGTTTGTAGGAAAAAAGAGTGGCCGCCGTGATTTGGCGGCAATCCCGCCTGCGCCTGTGGAGCGCGTTAAGCCTTCCTATTTGGCGGCCTTCGACGCTCGCGCCGCGCTATTCGATTGGTCGAAATCACCACTCCGCAGCGGCTGCGGTTTGGGATCAGCCTCGACGCATAAAAAGGCCGAAGGCTCCGGCGCGTTGCCCTAGAATCCGCAAGAAACGTCATTGGTGCATTCAAAATGGAGCGGTTCTCGTCCCCCATCGAAGCAATCGGATTTGGGCGAGCGCCTGAGGTCAAGTGGAGAGCGGAAAGACTTTTCGCACCGCAGTTCGAGATCCGGTCAAGTTGCGCACCGCAGCATGGCAGCCAACTCTTTGATTTCGGCGGAATGAAACTGGTGGGGGCCGCGTAGAGGTAAAACGCTCACGCGACCCCTAAAGGCTCTACAGTGACCCGCCGGTAGAGTTGCGGCCGCCTAGCGGCGGGTTATCTGCGCCGGTGGATTCATAGTAAACTGGCGCAAAATTTATCTCCACATTTTCCGAAAGAGATAGTTAATCGCCGGGGGTGCGCGCGCCCCCGAAATCGAAAGACATGGCGATGGCGATCACAATCGCATCATTGCGTCCGCATGGCGTTCGCCGATTGCTCGTCTACTGCTTCGGAAAGCGCGAGGGCGATTGGCCATGTCATCATCAAGCTGCTCTGCCGATCGATCGATTCGGTGCGGAGGAAACATTGCCCGACATTCAGCGCCGCTGCCGCTGCACGGTTTGCGGATGGAGGCGGGCTGACGTGCGGCCGGACTATAGTGCGCAGCAAAGCGCGCTGCGCAGTACTGGATGGATGATGCCGCCCGGCGGCAATCCTGACACGCGAGCAAGCGAAACCTGAATGACCGGTGCATGCGCGCGCGCGACCTGGTCTCGCTGGATTGTAGAATTGGATAGGGATACAAGCACCGCCGATCCCACGAAAAGTGGGGTGCCTTTTTCGATCAGCGTCTCGCCAGCAATATCCCTGTCTGATGCCCATAGGCTTCTGGGGTCACCGAGCATACGCGCCAACCCGGTCCCAGGCGTTTCAGCAGGTACTCCGCGTCCCAGAAAACCTGAGCTTCCGTGGATCGGCCCATCGTTACCATCTGTGCTTCGCCCCGCGCGAAACGCTGGTATGCTTCGCTGCTTCCCAGACTTTTCAGCCACCTTGAATATGCGTCCGGTCGAATGCGCTCTATGTAGCGTTTCCTGTTTTCCGCTGTGCCGCCACCCATAAAAATCTTTACCGCGGAACGATCGTTGATCGTGAAATAAAATCGTCCCGACGGTTGAAGCACGCGCTGTACCTCGAGTGCCCACGCTTCGGCCAAATCATCAATGTGAGTCCACACCGAACCGGCGAAGACAAGTCCGAACGAACGATCTTCAAACGGCAGGTGCGGCAGCACGGGCGTGGTGGCGAAGTGAAACGGTGGTGACAAATGCTCTTGGCACCACAGAATTGCGCTCGCCCAAACGTCGACACCCCAGATCTCTTGTGTAGAAGCGATATCCAGCAAATGACGAACAAGTCGACCGCCCGCAACGCCGAGCTCTAGAATGCGGCCCAACTGCTTGATGTCGGAGCCGCTTTCCCGCAACAGCTTGCGCAGCATAGCCATGTCATCGCGGCCACTTTGCAAATATGCTTCGGTCGTGGTGCAGTATCCGGCTCTGAAGATCTCCGGCGGAACGGGAAGTCCTGAGATCGCGTCGATTTCGACGGGCTCCGGATAGGCGGGAAGGGTATAGGTACCTGCTTCCGACTTGTGCGGAAAAATTGCTGCGACATGCTGAATGTATGAGCTCATAGGGCGCAGGCCCCTACGAGCGATGGATTTGTAGTAGCGATCCGACAGCCGCCGACGCAGTCGAGTAAGCGCCATGGCGTTCTCTTTCCGCTGATGTCATCGCTTTGACGTTTGAGAACCCGGCCGATGCCAACAATTCAGCTATAGGGATAGTTCCGAAATTGCACCGGCGCTCTCGCTCTCGCCTCATCATCTCGCTTGGGCGCGACGAAGCGCTGGCGCATGCGAGTTGCCGCCGCGAGTTTGCCTCAGTTCATCCGGAGTCAGCCGACTTCACCGCGGAGCGAAGTACCTCATCTGCCCACATTGAAGCGGTACACCAGCGCGGTGCGGATGGTTTGCACATACACATGCTGATGATCGACGGCGACACTCGGCTGGTTGATGATCGGGACGTCCTTGGTTCCGTAATCTGCGAAACGGTATTCGCTCCTGACCGAGAAGCCTGGAAACCAAGGCACCATCGTTTCCGCCCCGCCGCCGATGAACCAGCCGCTGTAAGTTTGCGCCGGAAGCGTATCGGGCTCCGGCTGGCTTGTGAGCCCGAAGGCGAAAAAGTGCACGTCCGAAAAACGCGCTTGTGTGAAGCCGCCGCTCACATAGGCGAGCAGATCAGGCGTGATGAGATAGCCGGCGCGGCCGCCGGCGCTCCAAGCCCATTTCTGCTTCATCGGCCCGGCCTCTTCCCAATACGGGTCGCTCCAGTTGCCGTGGATGTCGGAGATATCCCAGTCGGCTAAGACACCGGCGAGGAAACGGCCTGCGAACTGGTAGTCGAAGCCGCCGCCGACGGTGCCGAACCATCCGCGGCCGCCGACGGTCTGGTTGTCACTCCGTAGATTTCCATTCTCGGTGATTGAGCTGTCGACATTGAACATGCCGTAGCCGCCTCCGGCCCCGACATAGAATCCCGTCCAGTTATGAACGGCGGGAGCGGCGGGCGGCGCATAGGCCATTGCCGAGGCCCCCAGCATGTCTCGGCCCCAGCCGAACTTGTAGGCGAGCTCAGCACGAACCGTCTGTACATATGGATGCACGTGCGCCACCCCGCCTGAGGGGGCTCCGCCTGGACTGAAGATCGTCACATCCTTGCTGCCGAAATCCGAGAAGCGATACTCGGTCTTGACCGACCAGCCCGGCAGCCCGGGCAGCATGGCTTCGATCCCGCTCCCGAGGAACCAGCCGTCATATGTCTGAGCCTGCGTCGTATCGAACCCGCTCTGTCCGAGGCCGAAATCGGTAAGCGTCACACCCGAAAAACGCGCCTGCGTGAAGCCGCCGCTGAAATACGAGAGCACCGCGGGGTTGGCCAGATAGCCGATGCGCGCGCCCGCTGCCCAGGCCCAATTCTGCTTTATGGCGCCCGAGCGTTCCCACCAAGGGTCGCCGAAATGGCCTTTGATGTCGGAGAAGTCCCAATCTGCGAACACGCCGGCGAGGATGCGATTGGTGAACTGATAATCGAAACCGGCACCCACGGTGCCGAAGAACCCGCGCCCTGCATTCGTGACATTGTCGCTTTCGGGGAGGCCATTGTTGGTCAGCGAGGAATCCAGATTGAACATCCCGTAGCCGAAGCCGGCGCCGACATAGAATCCGGTCCAGTTGTAGATGATGGGTGCAGGCGCCTTGTAGACCGGAGCCTTTGCCGGAAGATCGGCTGCCCCGGCCGTGCCTGCGGCAAGAGGTACGAGAATAAGGACCGCGGTTCTTGCAATGGATCTGATAATAAAACTGCGCATGCTGGCCCCACCTTCAACGACTCAAAATAAATATCATGCCGCAACGGCAGCGATGTAGTTTTTCGGCAACGTTCGGCAGAATTTCTCAACCCGCTTTGCAATGATGCAGCTATGGCGCGTGGTGAATTTGCGTTTTCTCCTGTGGGTTGATCTTGGTTCTCAATCTCGCGGCCTTTCACGTCCAGGCCCAAAGTGCCGAAGAACGGTCCGGCACTTGCATCATGCAGAAGAGGAAGCAGTCGCCGC
>DASTHI010000052.1:0-69949 GCA_035718275.1 Pseudolabrys sp.
CGCGGCTCATCACTCGATTTCCAAATCAAGCTATCGGGGCAATACTTTTACGGTGCAGGCGTGTCAGCCTTATGACAGGGGGATTCTGCGAACATAGTATTTCCAACTGGCCCACATGGACGCGCCGCGTCCGTCACCCAACTCAAACGTATTTGCTTGATAAATCTCGGAAAATAGAACTCTGTCGTGCTTTCCCCCGCACTAGCGCGAAGCGAAACACGGGAATAGACTCAGGGACCTGACTTATCCTCTGGGCGTCGGCTCGTATGATGCCTACGCGATCCCGCGGCGTGGGTACATCACCAACGTCAAACAGAAAAAAAATGAGATCAGGTTGTCCGGTGACATCGAGACGATCGTTAAATTTGCGCGGAGCTACCGGATCGAGCGGGCACCAATTCAGTCTATCTCGCGCGATGTTTTGAAGCGGTCGGCGCCGGAGTGCCGATACGTCGTCATCGATGGCAGCGGCCGTGTCGTGCTCTCGGGTGTTGCTGCATTGGGCAATGACATGGGCTTTCAAATAGATTTAACCGGAAATCTCCCCGCCGGGGACTAGACCATCATGGCGCTCATCGCAGTTAACGGAAACGCGACGAACGCTGCTATTCGACGTATCGCTGTGCGGATCACCCCTGAAGATCGGTGATACGCCTCAAGGCGCGTCAGCGCGAAGAATGGAGTGCGCCTTCGCGCGCCTTCAAATCGGCAGTCATCCGAAGTTTCCGATGCCCGACATGTGTCAGCGCCAGCCGCTATCTCTGCTACGAACCAATAGCAGACATGCCCTTCGATGGGTTGTTTTGGCGCCGAACGCATGGCACGCACGGATATGAGCAACCGTCACAATCGAAACGGGACTGCCCTGTTTGTGGGGCCAGACGGAGAGAGTCGGCCCGTCCGTCGCGTGCCGGTGTTTACTATCGTCGCACTGGCGTTGCTGATGATGTCGGTCGATTCGACGATAGTGGCGACGGCGCTGGATTCCCTGCAACACGATTTGCAAACGTCGATCAACTGGGCCGGTTGGACCATCACTGCCTATTCGTTTGGATTTATGCTGATGCTGCCAATTAGCGGCAAGCTTAGCGAGCAGTACGGCCGCCGCACAGTATTCCTCTGTTCCGTCCTTGCCTTCACCGCAGCATCACTGTGCTGTGGGCTGGCCGACAATATCTACGTGCTCGTCGCATTGCGCGCGGTTCAGGCGGCCGGCGGAGCGGGCTTTACGCCTTCGGCAACCGGGATCATCGTGGATCACTTTGGTGACGCGCGCGACCGCGCGGTGGGCTTGTTCGGTAGTATCTTTTCAATCGGCGCGATGATTGGGCCCATATTTGGCGGGCTGTTCGTATCATATTGGAGTTGGCGAGGCGTGTTTTTCGTCAACGTGCCAATCGGCATCGCGATCATTGTGTTGGCGCTGCACTACATCCCGCGAGATCAGCCGGCGAAAAGCAAAATCGACCCAAGAATGGACGTCACCGGTATGGCACTCCTCGGAAGCGGTCTGCTGGCCGGCATGCTCGCTGCGAGTTACCTGGGCGAGAGGACAGCACACGTATGGTCGTTTACGTTCATGGCGTCGACGGCCATCGCCATTGTTGCGATATGCGCGTTCTTTCGTCACATCAGCCACTCGGCGCATCCGTTCATCGCCCCGCGCCTGATTCACGGGCGAGGTTTCGGCGCGGTCAACCTGCTAAACGTCCTGTACGGCGGCGTCACTGCCGGCATGGTGGCACTGATCCCGCTATACGCGACCGACCGCTACGGTTTCAATGCACTCGATGCTGGTACGCTGCTCGTCGCGCAAGGGGCCGCCGCAATCATATTGTCCTTTGCTGGTGCGTTAGCGCTCCGACGCACGGGCCACAGGACACCATTGTACATCGGCGGTGTCGTGATGGCGGCAGGAATGTTTTTGCTTTCGCTTAATCCGCTTGCAGGCATCACACCATACGCGTGGCTGGCTGGTGCTGCATTTCTTGTCGGAACTGGCAGCGGTGCGGTCAACCCGGCCAGTCGAAACGCTGGTCTGCAGTTGGCTCCTGAACACTCTTCGACCCTTGCGGCCCTACGCTCGATGGGCCGGCAGATCGGGGCCATCACCGCCATCTCAATAACGACTGCTATTCTTGCCAGCGCCGACGACCCCGGCCGCATGCAAGCTGGGGTGTACATCATGGCAGCCCTGCTGCTCGTCGCCGCTCTCCCGCTAGTCACACGCCTGCCAGAGCACCATGGCTCCTGGTAGGTTCTATCGCCTGCTCCGCGAAACGGCCCAATTATTTTTGGAATGCTCGCTGACCCAGCCGGGCGATGCCCGGCCGTGCCCAGCGCAAATTCGCAAATGCGACTCGGGTGCAAGACTATAGTGGCAGCCGCATTGAATATTCCGGCGTCAACCTTGCGAGGAAAAACCACCGTCGACCGGAATGACGGCGCCGGTGATGAAATCGGACGCCGCACCGGCGAGGAAGATGGCTAATCCGGCGAAATCCTCAGGCCTTCCCCACCGGCCGGCCGGTGTTCGGGCCAGTACACGCTCGTTGAGCCCAGCCACCTGCTCGCGCGCCGAACGGGTTAATTCGGTGTCGATCCATCCGGGCAGGATGGCGTTCGCCTGGATATTGTCCTTGGCCCATGCCGTCGCCAGCCCCTTGGTCATCTGGACGATGCCGCCTTTGCTGGCGCCATAAGCCACTGCAAACGAGGCGCCAAAGATCGAGAGCATCGAGCCTATGTTGATGATCTTGCCGCCGCCGGCCGTAACCATGTGCGGGCGCGCGGCACAGGAGCAAACGAAGGCGGCCGTCAGGTTCGTGTCGATCACCTCATGCCATTCGGCCAGTGTGTAGGCCTCCGGCGGTTTGCGGACGGCGATGCCCGCATTGTTGACGAGAATGTCGAGGCGACCGAACCTGCTCACGGTGCTTTGCATGAGATCGTGGCAGACGGATTCCTCCTTGAGGTCGCCCGCGAAAGCCATTGCCTTCGTTCCCGCGCGATCGAGCGTTTCAACCGCCTTGGCATTCTTGTCGGAACTACGCCCCGCGACGACGACGGTCGCTCCCGCATCGCCGAGGGCCCGGGCAATACCAAAGCCGATGCCGCCATTGCCGCCGGTCACGACCGCGACACGGCCGCTCAGATCGAACAGGCCGCTCATTGCACGTTCTGTAACGCCGACCACACGCGCGCAGGCGTCATCGGAAGATCGAGATGGTCGACGCCGCGGCAGGCCACGGCGTCCAGGACGGCGTTGACGGTCGAGGGAAGCGAGCCGGCCACTCCCGATTCGCCGGCGCCCTTCACGCCGAGTGGATTGGTCGCGCACGGCACCACGTGGTGATGCACGGACAGGAACGGCACGTCAGCCGCGCGCGGCATCGGGTAGTCCATGAAGGAGGCGGTGAGAAGCTGACCGTCGTCACCGTAAACGACGTGCTCTCCGAATGCCTGGCCGATGCCCTGTGCCACGCCGCCATGGATCTGCCCCTCCACGATCGTTTCGTTCAGCATGGTGCCGACATCATCGACCGCGGTGTAGGCCACAATCGTGACGGCGCCGGTGTCGGGATCAATCTCGACCTCGCAGACGTGGCAGCCGTTGGGAAAACTCATTTGCGGCGATACGAACTTGGCGACGCTGTCGAGCCCGGCGCCGACATCCTCCGGCATCGCGGTGGTACGCATCCGCTCCACCAGATCGAGGATCGCGATCGCGCGATCAGTGCCGGCCACGCGGAAGACGCCATCGGTGAACTCGACGTCGGCAACGTCCGCCTCGAGGAGATGCGCGGCCGCGCGACGGCCCTTCTCGATAGCTTGGTCGCAGGCCAGCCTGGTGGCGCTGCCGGCCATCATGATCGAACGGGAGGCGACGCTCGGCGTACCCACCGGCACCTCGTCGCTGTCGCCTTCCACCAACCGCACGGCTTCAGGATCGATGCCCAGTCGTCGCGCAATCAGCGGCACGAATGTGGAGAGATGGCCCTGCCCCATCGCCTGCACGCCGGTGCGCAGAGCCACCTTGCCGTCTTTTTCGAACCGCAGGTCGACAGTCTCATCGAGAATGCCGCCGGCGACTTCGAGGAAACAGCACATGCCGATGCCGCGCAGCCTCCCCTGCCGTTCCGACGCAGCGCGGCGCGACGCAAAGCCATTCCAGTCGGCGAGCTTGATCGCACGATCCAGCGCTCCGGTGAAATCCCCACTGTCGTAGACCGGTCCGTTCGGCGTACGGTAGGGCATCGCCGTGGCCGGGATCAGGTTGCGCCGCCTGAGTTCGGCGCGATCGATGCGCATTGCGTTGGCCGCCTGATCGATCAGGCGTTCGATCAGATAGATCGCTTCCGGACGCCCCGCGCCCCGATAGGGACCGAGCGGAGCCTTCGTCGTGAGCACCATTTTCACTTCAATGTGGATTGCCGGAATGACGTATACGCTCGACAGGCAGTTCTTTGTGTTGTTGGTGGCGATAATTGCCGCATAAGTCGAGGTGTAGGCGCCTATTCCTACGAACGTGCGCACGCGCAGCCCCAGAAAACGGCCGGCAGCATCGAGCGCAAGTTCGCCTTCGAGCAGCCCGTCCCGGCCATGGGTGTCGGTGAGAAAGCTCTCCATCCGGCTGGCGCACCAGCGAACGGGTCGCCCGACCTGCCGCGCCGCGATCATCAGGGCGGCATACTCGGCGTAGGGCTGCACCTTCATGCCGAACCCGCCTCCCACATCGTGCGTGACGATGCGAATGCGATCGGGCGGAACTTTGAAAACGCTTTCGGCCAGGACCTTGCGCACCACAGCGACGCCCTGCGTCGGCGCCATCAGGGTATAGCGCTCCGACTTGGCGTCGAAGGTCGCGATCGCTGCGCGCGGCTCCATCGTGCTCGGCGCAACCCGCGTGTCGATTAGCCGCACACGCGCGACGTGTGCCGCCTGCTCGAACGCCTTGTCGACCGCCGCAGCATCGCCGTCGACCCAGTCCAGTGCGATGTTCCCGGCCGCCTCGTCCCAAATCGCCGGCGCGTTCGGCTGTACGGCACGCGCCACGTCGGGAACGGCCGGCAGCGCGTCAAAGCGAAAATCAACGGCTTCAGCTGCGTCCTGCGCCTGATGTACAGTCTCTGCGATTACGACTGCGATCGGTTCACCGACGTACCGCACGCGCTCAGCTGCGAGCACCGGTATAGGCGCCGCAAACATTGGTCGACCATCGCGGCCGGGAAATGACGCCACCGGAGCAATCGCGCCGATCTGCATGGCCGCGAGCTCCTTGCCGGTGATGATACCGATAACGCCAGGCATTGCGCGCGCCGCAACGGTATCGATTGCGCCGATACGCGCCGAGCCGACCGGCGAGCGCACAAACACTGCATGTGCCTGATTGGATATCGCGATGTCGTCGGTAAACCGCCCGCGTCCGCTGACCAGGGGCGAGTCCTCACTGCGGATGCTCGGCCGGCTGCTGCCAAATCGCGTGACATCCGATGCTGCAGCGCGGTTCTCGGATCTTTCCGCTCGCAGGTCCATGCCACCCCCCAACTCTCCTGCGGCCGCACCGCGCACTCTTCTCTATATTAAATCCCCTCCCATGATATCATCAACGCGGCCCTGCAAACTGTCCGGCCATCGGCAGTGGTGCAACAAAACAGGGCCTTGGGGGAGAAACATGAGTACGTCAACCCTGCGTTGGAATCTTGTCCGCGCGCTCGGCGCATCGCTCGTGGCCGTGGCAATTGGAACGGTTTCGGCCCACGCGCAAAGCGGCCCGATCCGTATCGGCTTGTTGGTCCCGCTCACCGGCCCGCTGGCCGCACCTGGCACCGACATGGTCGACGGCTTCAAGCTGTTTTGGGAGCAGGTGAACCACCAAGCCGGCGGCCGCAAGGTCGAGTACGTGATCGCCGACACGACCTGCAATCCCGATCAGGCGATTACCCAGGCGCGCCGCCTGGTGCATCAGGAAAAGGTACAGATCATGATCGGTCCGCTGTGCGGACACGAGGGGCCGGCGGTCGCGCAAGTGAGCAAGGAGACCGGCGTGCCGCTGGTGATGGACACTGCCGGAGCGGATGCGGTGACGAAATGGGATCGTACGCCGACGGTGGTGCGCACCGCAGTGTCGGCAAGCCAGATTGGTCATCCGTTCGGCGACTATCTGTACAAGGAGCTCGGCGCGCGCAACGTCACCTTCATCGGTCAGGACTACACCTGGGGCCATGAGGTGACACTGGGCACCGTGCAAACTTTCAAGGAGCTTGGCGGCAAGGTTGCCAAGATTATCTGGAACCCGATCGGCACCAAGGATTACGGCGCGACCGTCGCTTCCATTCCATCCGACTCCGACGCCGTCGTCGCGGTCGTGGTTGGCGCCGACCGCATCCGCCTGTTTGAAGCCTGGTTCAGCTTCGGCATGGACAAGAAGTTCAAGATCTACGGCGGCTACTGGATGCATCAGGACGCGCTGCCGCAGATGGACGACCGTGCAATCGGCATGATCGGCAACTCGCTGCACTATGCAGCCGGTCTCGACACGCCCGCCAACAAGGCGTTCGTGGATGCGTTCGCGAAGAAGCACAAACGCCTGCCGTCTTGGTTCTCGGAGTCGGCATATACGGCAAGCTTGTGGACCCGCACCGCGATCGAGCAGATCAAGGGCAACGTTGAGGATAGAGACGCCTTCCTAAAGGCGATGCGAACGTCGACGGTCGAGGCGCCGCGCGGCAAGCTCAAACTCGACGAGTATGACAATCCGATCCAGAACGTCTACGTGACGCGCATCCAGAAGATCAACCATCCGGTGGTGGGCTCAGTGCTAACCAACGTTCCGATCAAAGCCTACGAAAATGTGTCGCAGTTCTGGACCTGGAAGCCGGAAGAGTTCCTCAAGCGCGGTCCCTACAAACGCTGAAACACGCAAATTGACGACCGGCGGCGCCGTGTGGCGCCGCCTCCCGTATCGCGCGGTCCTCCCTGGGCCTGCCATCGCAGCGTCCTCAAATGCAAAGCGGTATTCTCCAGGCGATCAACGGCGTCTCCTTCGCCGCGCTCCTCTTCCTGCTCGCGAGCGGCTTCACCCTGTCGTTTGGGCTGATGCGTGTCGTCAACATGGCGCATGGCGCCTACTATTTGATCGGCGGCTACATCGGACTGACGATCGCCCGCTCAACCGGCAGCTTCACGCTCGGCGTGCTCGGCGGCGGGCTTGCAGTGATTCCGCTGGGCTACCTGGCTGATCGTTTCCTGATTCGGCGCACCGGCGAAAACCATCTGGCGCAGGTCCTGCTGACGGTCGGCATCGCCTTTGTGCTCGGCGACGTGGCGCTGAAAATCTGGGGCGGTGACAGTCTCAAGGTACCGGCGCCGATCGCGTTGCGCGGAGCCATCGAGCTGCCGGGCGGCATCATCTATCCGACCTACCGGTTCGCTCTCATCGTGTTCGGGGTGTTCGTCGGGCTATCGCTCTGGCTGCTCTACCGCAAGACCCAGATCGGCGCGGTCGTGCGCGCCGGCGTCGACGATCGCGAAATCGTCAGCGCAATCGGCATCAACATCGATCGGCTTTTTGTGCTGGTGTCGGCGCTGGCCTCGTTCCTCGCCGGGATGGCAGGTGTCATCGGCGGGGCATTCCTCACCCTCTATCCGGGCGCCGAATGGGAAATCCTGGTCTACGCGCTGGTGGTGGTGATCCTGGGCGGGTTGGGAAGTCTGGAAGGCGCCATGATCGGCGCCCTGATCGTCGGCCTGCTCGACGCTTACGGCCGCTGGCTGCTGCCTGAATTCTCCTATTTCGTCCTGTTCGGACCAATGGCACTGCTGCTCCTGTTCCGTCCGCGCGGTATCTTCGGTCGGGAGGGCTGAGTATGCGTGCCCACGGCCGCACCGTCGTAGCTCTGGTCGCGCTCGCCGCAGCGCTGCTCGCGCCTCTCCTCGCCGGCCAATTCTGGATGACACTGATCACCCAGATCTACATTTACGGTCTGCTCGCACTCTCGGTCGATCTATTGCTCGGTCATGCCGGACTCTATTCGCTCTGCCAGGCATCGTTCTTCGCCGTGGCGGCCTACACCACGGCCATCCTCCAGGTCCGTTACGGTTACACGGCCGCCGTGGCGGCGCCGGCCGGACTGGTGGTCGGAACACTGCTCGCGGTGGTCTACGGATCCGCGGTGCGTACCCGCGGCGTCTATTTCATTCTGATTACGATTGCGCTCGGCTTCATCATCTGGGGCGCGGTGTATCGCTGGGCTTCGTTTACCGGCGGCGACAACGGCATCACGAACGTTCCGCCACTGTCGGTCGGCGGCGTCGCCCTCGCCTCGCAGACTGCCTACTACTACTTTGTGCTTGCCATCGTGATCCTGTGCGCGTTCGGCTACCGCATTCTCATCCGTTCGCCATTCGGGCTGTCCCTGCGTGGGATCAAGGGAAGCGAGAGCCGGATGCGGACCCTCGGATACCGCACCACGATGCATCTCTATGCCGCCTTCGTGGTGTCGGGCCTGATGGCGAGCCTGGCTGGCGTGCTCTACGTCTACTACAACCGCTTCATCAACCCCGTTGCCGCCTCGTTCCAGATCTCCGTCGAGGTTTCGCTCATGGCGATCGTCGGCGGTTCTGGCACTATCATCGGTCCGTTCGTTGGCGCTGGCATCTTTTTGGGCCTTCGCAACTGGGTCAGCAGCTTTTTCGAGTTGCACACGGCGGTGATGGGCGCTGCTTTTATTGCGACCGTGCTGTGGGCGCCGAGCGGTATCGTCGGCCTGATCGGTCGCTGGCGCACTGTCACCACAGGGACGAAGGAGCGGCCATGACCGCCGTCGTCGCCGTCGATAAGCTCGCCAAGGTGTTCGGTGGCTTGCACGCGGTCGACGGAGTGTCGCTTGAGGTCGCGTCGGGCGAGCGGCGCGCACTGATCGGGCCGAACGGCGCCGGCAAAACCACGCTGTTTCACTGCATCACCGGCACACTGCGCCCATCGTCCGGCTCGGTGCGCTTGTTCGGTGCCGACGTCACCCACCTGCCGGAACACCAGCGCACCCGGCTCGGAGTCGGCCGCACGTTCCAGATCACCAATGTGCTCACCGATCTCACGCTCGCAGAAAACATTGCGCTTGCGATCATCGGCACCGATCGCCGCAAGTGGCTGTTCAGCCGGCCGCTCAGCGCCTTTCCGGCAATTCGCGAACAGGCGATAGCGGGTCTTGAGGCGGTCGGCTTCAAAGGCCGCGCCGACGATCCCGTGAAGCTTCTCTCCTACGGCGAGCGCCGCCAGCTCGAGCTGGCGCTCGCGCTCAATACCCGTCCAAGAGTCCTGTTTCTCGACGAGCCCTGCGCCGGGCTTTCGCCGAGTGAGCGGCAGCGGATTTTTCAGATGGTGCGCGCGCTGCCGCGGGACATCACGGTGGTGATGATCGAGCACGACATGGACGTGGCGCTCGGCCTTGCCGATCGTGTCACTGTGATGAACCGCGGGCGGATCATGGCGGAGGGCACGCCGGCTGAGATCCAGTCGAACCCGGAAGTCCGCGACGTGTATTTCGGTCATGTCTAGCGTCTCTCTCGCCAGCGCGACGACGCCGGGCCCCCTCCTCAGGGTCGCCGACATCCATACTTATTATGGTGACAGTTACGTCCTGCAGGGCATCAGCCTTACTCTGGGCAAGGGCGAGATAGCTGCTATCCTCGGCCGCAACGGCATGGGCAAGACGACGCTCATCCGCTCGTTGGCCGGCCTGACGCCGCCCCGCTCGGGCGACATCTTCTTCCGCGGCATGTCGCTGCACGCCAAGCCGCCTTACGACATCGCTCAAATGGGCATTGCGATCGTGCCGCAGGGACGCCGGATCTTCCGGTCGCTCAGTGTGCGCGAGAATCTGCTGCTGCCGACAAGCGTTCTCGCCCGCTCGTCGTTCTCGAACGACGTCGGCGGAGCGGGCCAGCGCTGGGGCTTCAACGAGGTGCTGGCGGAATTTCCTCAGCTTGCCGAACGCATCGATCATTCGGGCGGGGCGCTCAGCGGCGGTGAGCAGCAGATGCTGGCGATCGGGCGGGCGCTCATGGCCAATCCCGAGCTGATTCTGATGGATGAGCCCTCGGAAGGGCTTTCGCCGCGCCTGGTGCTGCAGATCCGCGACATCATGCAGCGCTTGCGCACACGCGGCCACGCCATCCTGCTGGTCGAGCAGAACCTGGAGCTTGCGCTCGCGGTCGCTGACCAAGTCTACGTGCTCACATCAGGGCGCTTTGTGTTTCAGGGCACGCCAACCGCGTTGGCACGCGAAACACGGGTGCTCGACCAGCACCTCGGCGTCTCGGCCGCGGCGTTGACCTAGCAGGACTGGAGGAGGACGAACGCCATGGGGGCTCATCACACACTCGCGCCGACTTCGGAGACCGTGCATTGGGGTTACCTCGATGCAAAGATTCCCCCGCGCCTGACCGTCGAGTCGGGCGACACGGTGACGATCGAGTCAGTCTCAGGCGGACTGGCGGACGTTGGCGACACCTCGATCATGCTGCCGCACCATCGCGAGATATGTCAGGCGCTCAAACCATCACCTGGGCCGCACATTCTCACGGGTCCGGTGGCGGTGCGTGGCGCGGAGCCGGGCGACACGCTTGAGGTGCGCATCAAGGCGATGAACCTCACGGTGGACTGGGGCTGGAATCTGATCCGCCCACTGCGCGGCACGCTTCCGGAAGACTACCCCGAATTCCGCTGCCGCATCATTCCGATCGACCGCAAGGCAATGACCTGCAAGCTGCAATGGGGTGCGACCGTCCCGCTGCGACCCTTTTTCGGAATCCTCGCGGTGGCGCCGCCGCCGAATTACGGACTGTGCTCCTCGGTCGAGCCGCGCGAATTTGGCGGCAATCTGGATTGCAAGGAGTTCGTCGTGGGCACTTCGTTGTACCTGCCAATATTCGTGCCCGGCGCGAACTTCTCCTGCGGCGATGGCCATGCAGTTCAGGGCGATGGCGAAGTCTGCCTGACGGCTTTGGAAACGTGCCTCACCGGAACATTCGAGCTCGCGGTGCACAAACGAAGGCTCGACATGCCGCGTGCGCTCACTCCGACGCACTATATCACTTTTGGCCTCGATCCCGACCTCGATGACGCAGCCAAGCAGGCACTCCGCGACATGATCCGCTGGCTGGTCGAGATCAAGGGCTGGAACTCGGAAGAGGCCTACGTGTTCTGCAGTCTCGCATGCGACCTGCGCGTGACACAGTTGGTCGACGGCAATAAGGGCATCCACGCGATGGTGGATCGCACTCTGATCGAATAGCGCGAGACAGACATTTCGGCCTGTCCGACTTAACCTCATGCGGGCGCGCGCGTCGCAAAGTAACCTTAAAGGTTAAGCGCTTTTTCCAATTTGCCGAGAGATCGCTCAACTTGGAGCCGTCCCTTACCGCCGCGCGGGGCGGCGACAGGAGTAATTAATCTGATCACCGAGATGCATGTAGCGGGGGCTGCGCGACCTTTTGTGGTCCGCATTTGGAAAGGAGACAACGATGGCTAATGTGCTGACATATTTGCCCAAAGTGGAAACGTGGAGAAAACAAACGGCATACCAAAGTGTGGTGAAGCGCGATTGGGTGCCCACCGGGCGCATCGATTTCGCAACCCGAGTCAACGGCAATTCAGCGGACGCCGATCAACCGACCGAGTTCAAATTGCTGGTAGAAGAGCGCAGGATCGTAGAAAGCATCGCAGGAAGTGAAAACCTGGAGATTCAATGGAGGCTTGCGACGCTGAAGGAAGCCAAGGCGGTCGTCGCGCAATATCACAAATATCTATCGGAGCACTCACTGATCAAAAACGTATTCGAGGACCCGCTATCGCTGCCTCCGCCGAAACGGGCTTAGGAGCGCCGAGCTTCTTAAAAGCATTGCCCTGTGAGTGTTGGGAACTACAGCAATTTAGCAGTGTTCCTCACCACTGGCTCCGGTGAGGCCGTCGAAGAGCTGCGTCAGCAGGCGGCTCTGAAAGCGAAATGCTATGATCGACACGCGTGAGGCCCCTGGCGCATTGAGAGAATCGGCAAAGAAGAACTACGCATATGTCGTGGTGAGCATGGATGAGTCTGAGGTCCGGGAATTCTTCGATGGTTTTTTAGCCCACATTCCATGGGTGAGAGCGATCAGCATCGAGGGGCACGAGGCTGTCAAACTTCAACTAACGACCCCTTGGAACCAACTGCCTCATGGCACCAAGGTGACGGTGAAGATGCCCCGCAAAAGGCTTGGGACGTTCTTGCTTGATGCACTGCGGCTGCGCTCTCCTTGGGCAAAAGCTGGTGACACCGTGACTCTGGTAACACCAAAGGACAAACTGGAGGAGTTTCTAAATTCGCTGCCTGAGTCGGTGAAATTGATCAGTTGTCCAGACGAGCCGCTCTCCCGCTAATCACACGCATGCCAGAGCAACAGTGGCTCCTGGTAACGTCTACGTCGCGCATCCGACAAGATCTGCGAGCGACTTTTTCGCTGCTACGTGCGGTTTGAAAGCTAAACGAAAATTTTCTAGATGCGAGGCAGAGATTTTTCGTCAAAAAAAATTTGAGTTGACGCAAAGTCGCAAAGACCAGACGCGACTTTAATCGAAACCGGGACTTTCAGATCTAAAACTGGTAATTTATTCGCCTGCGTGGCTGCGTTAGGATTAGCGAAAGATCTCCAGACGTCCCTTGATTAAGATGATTAAAGCTTCCGCCCATTCTTTCGTATATGCTGCGCTTCCGGGACGTGTGATCTTCGGTACAGGTGCGCGCAAACGCATTGCCCAAGAACTGGCCAGCCTGCAGTGCAGCCGCGCATATATTTTGTCCGGTCCTCGCGGCGCAGGTGCGGCTAAAGAACTTCAGGACATCCTAGGCTCGCAGGCACTCGGATCTTATAGCGGGGCCGCTATGCATACGCCGGTCGAGGCCACTGCGCAGGCGGTGCAGATTGTGCAAGACGCAGATGCTTTGATCACCATCGGCGGCGGATCAGCGACCGGACTGGGAAAGGCAATTGCACTTCGCACCGATCTGCCGCTCATCGCTCTTCCGACGACCTATGCCGGATCGGAAATGACTCCGATCCTCGGGCAGACCGACTCAGGTAGAAAAACCACGATTCGCGATCCTAAAGTGCTGCCGAAATTGGTTATCTACGACCCGGAGCTGACCTATTCCTTGCCGGCGGCGTTGACGGCAACCAGCGGCATGAACGCGATTGCCCACGGCATTGAAGGCGTTTACGCGAAGGACGCCAACCCGATCACATCGATGCTGGCCTTTGAGGGAATCCGTGCCCTGGCGAGCGCATTGCCAGAGATCACAGACGCTGCAAACGACAAGAACGCGCGCGCCGACGCACTCTATGGTGCTTGGCTATGTGGAACCGTTCTTGGCTCCGTCGGCATGGCGCTTCATCATAAACTTTGCCATGTGCTGGGTGGCAGCTTCAACTTACCGCATGCGGAAACTCATGCGGTTGTCCTGCCGCATGTCACCTCCTTCAACGCCGAGGCCGTTCCTCACCTTCTCAAGCCGCTGGCCAATCTGCTTGGCGGCACCGAGCCGGGACAAGCGCTGTATGATCTGGCCCGACGAATCCATGCGCCGGCCAGCCTGAGAGAACTCGGCCTGTCCCATAAAGATCTCGACCGCGCTGCCGATATCGCAATGGAGCAGCCCTATTGGAACCCGCGGCCGCTAACTCGCGAGAGTATCCGCGCCCTGCTCGAGACCGCGTGGAGCGGCGAACGACCGCACCATTGACAAAACGCCGCGTCCGGGGACGCGGTCACAATTTCGGCAGCACCTGCTCGCCGAAAAGCTGGACCGTGTTTACCGGATTGGAAGCCAGGCTGACCGTCAGCATCAGTCGCTTTGCGCCGGCCTCTTTGGCCGCACGCGCCTGCGACAGGCACTCCGCCGGCGTGCCACAAATCGCGAGCCGGCGAGAGAGATAGTCGAACAGACCGAGTTCCTTCACGAGCCTGATATCGGCATCACCCGGTCGCGTACTGTAGCGGCGGCGCAGTTCAAGCAAGGGTTCGCGATACTCGTCAGGCACGCCTCGCGTTTCCAGATTTTTGTCGCCGATGACATAGCCCGCCAGGAAAGCCAGCATGGCGCCTATTTTTGCCCGGGCGACGTCGCCGTTCTCGTCGCAATCGAGCGCCGCGATCTGCCAAATTTCGACCTCATCCGGCGAGCGCCTGGCCGCGGAGGCAGCCTCGCGAATACGCTTCTCCGAATCAGCAATGTTCTCGGCGGCGAGACCATAATTTGCAAATGCGCCATCGGCCTCGCTGCCGGCCACCTGCAAGCCGCGCGGATGTGACGCCGCGACAAAGACCGGCGGCGGCCGCTCGACCCACGAAATGTAGGCCTCGCCTTCGCCGACGCGCACATGCTCCTTACGCAACAGGCGCCGTATGAACCTCGTTCCCTCTGCAAGCTCCCTCGCCGTGGACCTGCCCTGCCCCAGATTGCGCGTGCCGCTATGTCCGGCTCCGATGCCGAGGACGGCGCGCCCGCCAGTAATGAGATCCAAAGAAGCAATAGCGGCCGCGCTCACGGCCGGTTGGCGAGTGACAAGATTCGTCACGCAAATCGCGACGCGGGCCTTACGGGTCACCCGGCCAGCAAGAGCCGCTGCAATCCATGGATCCATAGCGTTACCCGGGGTATCGGCGATGCCGATCATGGAATACCCGTAACGGTCGGCGCACTCCGCCAGTTGCTCCACCAATTCCGGCGTGTACGGCCAAAAGAAAAATCCGACGTCCATATCCCTGCTTCCTATGCAGTAGCCACTTGGGGTGGCCAGGCCCGTAAGATAGTCGTCTCGATCACGATAAAGGCGTTATTCACGACAAGCCCGAAGAATCCGATCAGCACCAGCAACGCGTACACTTCACTGGACTGAAAATTTCGTTGCGACTGGATCATCAGCGCGCCAATTCCCGGCAAGGATGTGAGCATTTCGACGAGCAGCGCTAGAATGACAGTCAACGGTATCGCGACCCGGATGCCCAAGAGCAGCGCCGGAACGATCGACGGCACGGTGATGCGCCGAGCCACTTCCAAGCGGCTTAGTCGGAACGAGCGCGCCATATCGAGCAACAACGGATCGATCTGACGGACAGCGGCCGCCGTGTTGAGTAGGATCGGCCAAAGTGCCGCCAGGACGATCACCACCACCTTCATCGTTTCATTGTAGCCGATTAAGAGGCCGGCGACCGGGACCGTCGCCGGTGGCGGGATCGCGCGCATGAATTCCAGCAGCGGGTGCAGCGCCCGATTTGCCAGATCGGACGTGCCGATCAAAACGCCAACGAGGCCGCCGATGGTTATCGCCAAGGCGAGCCCAAGCAGAAAGGATGAAGTTGTCGACAGCAACGCCGCCATCAAGTCGGTTCTATGCGACAAGCGTAGTCCAGCTTTCCACCACTCAAAGGGCGCAGGGAAATAGGGCGACGGGGCCGATTGAACTAGCTGCCACACGATCAGAAATAGAATGAGTGGAAGCAAGCCGCGCAATGGCGGCAGATTGGCAACAAATGGCGCGAGGCGTTTAAACAATGCATTCACCGCTGTACCCCTCGCGATGCTGCCGGGAATAGCCGCCAGCTAATTTGCAAAAGGGCCTGGTTGAGAACAATTCCAAGCACGCCGATGAAGATGACATTGGCAAACATCAACGCAGGCTGAAGCGCCTGCTGGTCTCGAACCACGGCATATCCAAGCCCCGTCGGGTTGCCCACCATCTCCGCCACGATGGCTAGCACCAGGGCAAGCGTCAGACTAAGCCGCAGGCCGACCAAAATCGGCGGCAAAGCCGCCGGCAGAACGATCTTGCGCAGGCTGCTCGCGCGCGAAAGCCTGAATGTGGCTGCCACATCGAAAAGGCGCCGATGAATAGTGGAAATACCGCCCATGGTGTTAATGAGCACGGGCCACAATGCCGGCAGCACGATCACGACAAGTTCGGTTTTTAAGGAAAATCCGAACAGCAATAGCGCGACAGGCACGAATGCGATTGCCGGCATCGGGCGCAATACCTCGATACTGGCCAGCGAATACTTGCGGAGCAGTGGGGAAACGCCCAAAAGCAAGCCGAGTGCAAGCCCAATGACGCTGGCAATGGCCCATCCGATGATGACCGCCTGCAGCGTATGGCCAACGTCACGCCAGAACTGTTCGCTCAAAATTAAGGTGTACAGACCAGATAGTATCGCGCTTGGCGCCGGCAAATAGGCATAGTTTACCACGCCCCCGCGAACCAGCGCCTCCCACAGCATGGCGCACAAAGCTATCGTCATCAGCCCGGGTAGGTTGACCCGCATCGTTCCGACACCGGCACTAGGCATTGCTCTTTAGTCCAATGGCCTGGTGGACGGCGTAGCGAAATTCAAGAAAGGCCGGCATTTGACGAGTTGTGATCTGATCGCGCGTGGATGGCAGGTCGACATCAAAGGTCCGCGCAATGTGGCCGGGCGATCCGGTAATGACGGCGATGCGATCCCCCAGATACACGGCCTCTTCGATGTCATGCGTTACGAAAATGATGCTGGTGCCGGTCTCCTTGCGCACGCGATGAAGCTCGTCCTGAAGGGCCGCCTTGGTCATCGCGTCCAACGCGGCGAACGGCTCATCCATCAGCAGCACCGAGGGGCGGACAGCGAGTGCGCGCGCAATTTGGACCCGCTGCTGCATTCCACCCGACAGTTGCCATGGATAGTCATCGGCATTCTTTTCAAGCTTCACGAGCCGTAAGGCGTTCTGGACGCGGTGGTCGATCTCTGCGGCTGGGACGCGACCTTCTAGGCCGAAGGCCACATTCCGCGCCACGCTCCGCCATTGCAGGAGCGCGTGCGAGTAATCCTGGAAGACAATGACCACTTCTTCCGGCGGGCCCGTCAGCGCGCGACCATTGATGTAGACCGAGCCGCTCGTCGCCTGTGTCAGACCCCCGAGCACCCGGATCAGGGTCGTTTTCCCGGTGCCGGAGGGGCCTACGATGGTGAATACCTCACCTCGCTGCACATCAAAGGTGATGCCGTCGAGTATTTTTCGTTCACCGCCGGCGTGCGGAAGAACGACCGAAACGTCAGCACATGAAAATAGCAGATCACGGGACGGCCCGCGGTTCGGCCGCGGACCATCCGTAGTCACATCAGGCGCGCTCACTGTGCGGTCACGACAAGTTTGCTTTTGTCCACCGCAGCTGGCAGCTGACCGAGTTCGTTCAGCACATCGGCCCAAACTGCCAACTCTTCCGGCTTGATGGTGAAACGATACGTCGGCAGCGGTACTTTGTTTACGATTGCCGGCGGCAGGTGCGAGTATTTACCGAGGATCGCGCGCATTTCATTCGGATTCTCATCCATGAACTTCTTGGCCTCGGTCAACGAGTCAATCCAAGCCTTGATCACCGGCTTGTTGGCGCGCGCCCAAGCCCCGCTTGAGATCCAAAACGGAAATAGCACCTCATCACCGACGGCGAACATCGGGTCTCCGAGTGACCGGGCGCCCGCCGCCATCATCGCTGTAGTAAACGGCACAAGCCCCTCGGCCGCATCGATGCTGCCTGCTTTTAGTTGATCGGCCATGTTGGGGAAGGGAACTTCCACGCCGCGCACGGATGAGGGATCAACGCCATTCTTCTTCAGCCAATACAATGTGGCGCTGTGCATCACGGCCCCAAGTGTCGGCGCGCCAATTACTTTGCCTTTCAAATCTTTTGGCTCCTTGATGGGCGAGTCACCACGCACCATCAACTGCATCACGGGGTTGTCCTTCGTTTCAATAGCCTCGCCCGCCGTCGCCACCACGTCGAGCCCACCGGCGACCGCCTTGAGCAAATCGGGCGCGGTGGAGGCAGCAAATTCGAATTGCTGGCCGACGGTGCCTGGCAGCAGTGAGAGGTTTTGAACCGAGGTTAGCGTCACGTCCAATCCGTGCTTTTCAAAAATGCCCTTGTCTTTGGCAACCCAGGCCGGCAGCCAGGTAGCGACCGGAACATAGGCCGCGCGCACGTGGGTCAATTTGTTTTGCGCGTGCGCATGACCTGAAATTGCGGACAGCAGGAATGCCGCCACTATGAACGTGGCCACCCGTTTCATTGTGAACCTTTCCGTACGCATGACGGCCCTCCCTCACCAATTGTGCGATCTTTGTTTCGACTCTATCGGAGCCCAGGCAACAGGCAAACTGGTCGATTCGGCGCATGGAGCGTCATGGAAGCCTAATTGCCCAAGAATTTAGGCACTCTGTTTTCCTGATGTGCCCGTATGCCCTCGTCAACGTCGACGCTCCATTCGAGCTGACGTCGCAGCAATAGCGCAACCTTGCGTGCCGCGTTAAAGCCAAGCTCCTCATCCACTTTCATAATTTCCTTGGCCCCGCGCAAGGCAAGCGGTCCGTTTGATTCAATTGAGGACAGAAAAGCCGACAACTCTCGGTCGAAATTTGACTCCGGCACGATTTTTTGAACAAAGCCGATTGCCTCCATTTCGGCTGCCGAAAAGTCACGCCCGGTGCAAATAAGCTCAAGAGCGCGTGGGCGTCCCACCAGGCGCGCCAGCCGCAATGGTCCGCCCGCGCCAGGAAATCCACCCCACCTAGCTTCAGGCAAAGAAGCGGAGATATGATTTGAGGCGAAGCGAATATCGCAGGCGAGAGCCAGTTCGACGCCTCCGGCACGAACATTGCCGTTCAACCCGGCGACCACGATCTGCGGCACCGCCTCAATAGCATCGAACGCCGCCGCTGCCTGCATCACGAGTTGCACGACCTCCTCCTTGGTCATGCGCCCGCGCAGCACCGGATTCAGGATTCCACTGGAAAAGTCTTCGCTACCGACACCACGAATGAGCACGACGTGCAAATCGTCGCGCATCCTTAAAATCGCCGCGACGCGAGAGAGCGCTTCGATAGCGGCTGCCGTGAGCCGATTACCCTCGGCTGCGTTGTCTATGATGATGGTTGCCCGGCAACCATCGGTTCGAAAACTGAGTCCCTGGACGGACAATTCCTCGTTTTCCCCCACTTGCGCCTCCAGTCTGCCTTGCACAGGATCAGGGATGTCGCTGAACTTTGCTCTGATCCAGCGGCGTAAACAATATTCGAGCCTGAAGGTTGTCGAGAGAGGTTGACGCAAACTCAGGGCGGCAGCCCAACAGATCACCGAAAACCAGTCCGAGGCGCGGGCTTTCCTGGCACGTTTTTGGCCCCACAATGAAATGAAGAGAGCGGTGTGTGCCCTTGGTGGCTGGGGCGCCAGGATTCGAACCTGGGAATGGCGGAATCAAAATCCGCTGCCTTACCACTTGGCTACGCCCCAATAGTACAGGAGAGCCGCATCGAAGCCATATC
This sequence comes from Pseudolabrys sp., assembly GCA_035718275.1. Taxonomy (GTDB): domain Bacteria; phylum Pseudomonadota; class Alphaproteobacteria; order Rhizobiales; family Xanthobacteraceae; genus Pseudolabrys. The sequence goes on from DASTHI010000052.1 coordinate 19,389, forward strand.
GCAGGCGGCCGCGGGACCATACCGGCGCGGCAGCATGCAATCAATGCTTTGCCATTCTCTCCAAAATGCCTGTTGGCCGCGTTGACCGGCCCTACCCGGAGACTAGATTAGCGGGGAATGACCTACCGCGCGCCGATCGCCGATATTGCCTTCACGCTCAATCACGCAGCGGGGTTCGATCAGGCATTGGCGGAAGGCATTTACGGCGATCTCGACGAGGAGACCATCGACTCGGTGCTGGCCGAAGCGGGTCGATTTGCATCTGAAGTCATCGCTCCGCTCAATGCACCGGGCGACAAGTTCGGCACCCCTTTCAAGGACGGGCAGGTCGTTACCCCGCCGGGCTGGAAAGAAGCCTACAAGGCATGGAGCGCCGCCGGCTGGAACGGCCTCGCCGCCCCCGCCCATTGGGGCGGCCAGGAGTTGCCGCATGCGCTCAACGCCGCGTGCATTGAAATGTGGAACTCGGCTTCGATGGCGTTCGGTATCGGTCCCGTTCTGACCATGGCGGCGGTCGATGCGCTTCATGCCTACGGCAGCGAGTCTTTGAAGCAGCGTTACCTCGAGAAGCTCGTGAGCGGCGAATGGATGGGCACCATGCAACTCACCGAGCCGCAGGCCGGCTCCGATGTCGGAGCCCTGCGGACGAAGGCCGAACGCATGCCCGACGGCAGTTACCGGATCACCGGCACGAAAATCTTCATCACCTATGGCGAGCACGACCTCACTGACAACATCATTCATTTCGTGCTCGCGCGGCTTCCTGACGCGCCGGCGGGCACCAAAGGCGTGTCGCTTTTCCTCATTCCCAAATTCCTGCCCGACGGCACGCGCAATGACGTGCGCGCGCATTCGGTGGAGCACAAGCTTGGCATCCATGCATCACCGACTTGCACAATGGTCTATGGCGATGATGGCGGTGCCGTCGCCTTTCTCGTCGGCGAAGAACACAAGGGCATGAGCTGCATGTTCACGATGATGAACCGTGCGCGGCTCGCCGTTGGGCTACAGGGAGTAGCCATCGCCGAACGCGCGACCCAGCAGGCGATGGCCTATGCCCGCGAGCGCAAGCAAGGCGCGGCCGGCGCGATCATCGCCTACCCTGATGTGAGACGGATGCTGCTCAGTATGCGCGCCCTCACCGGTGCGGCGCGGGCAATCTGCTATACCACAGGTGTTGCAATCGACCGCTCGTTGCGCGCCAGCAGCGCATCAGCCCGCAAGAGCGCGCATGAGCGTGCGTCGCTGCTCACGCCCGTCGCCAAGGCATTCTCGACCGATATCGGCATTGAGGTCGCATCGCTTGGCGTGCAGGTACACGGCGGGATGGGCTATATCGAGGAGACCGGCGCCGCCCAGCACTATCGTGATGCGCGGATTGCGGCGATCTATGAAGGCACGAACGGCATCCAGGCGCTTGACCTCGTCACGCGCAAGGTGCCGCTCGAGGACGGCCGCACCGTCGCGCTTTACATCGATGAATTGCGCCGAACCGCGAGGAAGGTCAAAGAAAGCAATGTACCTCTCTTCGGCGACACCGGCCCTCGGCTCGATGCGGCGATCGACAGCCTAGAGAGCGCAACGCAATGGTTGCTCGCACGCAAGTCGTCGGACGCTGCGCTCGCGGGAGCCACACCTTACCTGCGGCTGTTCGGCTATGCTGCGGGTGGCTGCATGCTCGCGGCGGATGCGATCGCTGCATCGCGGCGCGCCGACGGCACGCGGCGGACCGAACTCGCGCGTTTCTTCGCGGAGAACATCGCCGTGCAGGCGGGATCTCTCGAGCGCACGGTGACCGGAGGCGCCGAGAGCATCCTTGCTGTGCAAGCTGCGCTTGCCGAGTGAATCGATGTCGCTGAAAGGCAAGACCTTATTCATCACCGGCGGCTCACGCGGCATCGGTCTCGCCATTGCGCTCAAGGCCGCCGCCGAAGGCGCGAACATCGCGATTGCGGCCAAGACGGTCGAGCCTCACCCCAAGCTTGAAGGAACCATCCACACGGCGGCGGCCGATATCGCCAAAGCGGGCGGACGAGCGTTGCCGTTTGCCGTCGACGTGCGTGACGAGACGGCGGTGCAGACGGCCATCGAAGAAACAGCGCTTAAGTTCGGTGGAATCGACATCGTCGTGAACAATGCCAGCGCCATCCAGCTGACATCGGTCGCCGGAACCGACATGCGGCGCTATGACCTCATGCAGCAGGTCAATGCGCGCGCCAGCTTCATGGTCTCCAAGCTGGCCATCCCGTATTTGGTGCGAGCAGCGAATCCTCACGTCCTGATGCTGTCGCCGCCGCTCGACATGTCGGAAAAGTGGTTTGCCCCTCACACAGCCTATTCAATTGCGAAGTTCGGGATGAGCATGGTGGTCCTTGGCCTCGCCGGCGAGCTGCGCGGCAAGGTCGCAGTGAACGCGTTGTGGCCGCGCACCACCATCGCGACCGCCGCCATCAGGAATCTGCTCGGGGGCGACGCCATGATGCGTCGTTCGCGAAAGCCGGAAATCGTTGCCGATGCCGCCTGCCGCATATTCAGCAAGCCGAAAACCTTCACCGGGAATTTCCTGATCGACGACACATTCCTGGCCGGCGAAGGCGTGACCGATTTCGACCGCTATCGTGTCGATCCCACCCAGCCGCTGCAGATCGACTTTTTTGTCCCGGAGACCAGCTTGCCGCCGCAAGGCGTGACGCTCGCCCCTAAAGCCCCAGTCTAGGTTTGCACTCCGTCGAAAGACTGCGTTAGAAGACGAAATGTCCACGCTTCTCATTACGCATCCCGACTGCCTGGAGCACCTGACGCCGGCCGGCCATCCTGAACGTCCGGATCGGCTGCGTGCCATCGAGCGGGCCCTTGAAGACGAGAAGTTCCAATCTCTCGCGCGCGTCGAGGCTCCGCGCGGTTCACTCGACATCATCACGCTCTGCCACCCGAGCGAGTATGTCGAAGCAATCCGTGAGGCCTCGCCCACTGAGGGCCTGGTGCGGCTCGATGCAGATACCTCGATGTCGCCGGGCAGTTTCGAGGCGGCACTGCGCGCGGTCGGTGGAGCAAAGCTTGCCGTCGACGAGGTGATGACGGGCAAGGCCGCGAATGCGTTTGTTGCAACGCGGCCGCCCGGCCATCACACGGAAACGGCGCGCCCGATGGGCTTCTGTCTCTTCAATAATGCCGCGATCGCAGCCAGGTACGCGCAAAAAACTTACGGGGCCGAGCGCGCCGCGATCGTCGATTTCGATGTCCACCACGGCAACGGCTCGCAGGACATCTTCTGGTCGGACAAGACCGTCATGTACTGCTCCACGCATGAAATGCCGCTTTATCCCGGGACGGGAGCAGTCGGCGAGCGTGGAGAGTTCAACACCATTGTCAACGCGCCGCTGTCGGCAGGCGACGCAGGCGATGTCTTCCGCGAGGCAGTCGACACGGTCATCCTGCCTCGGCTGCGCGACTTCAGTCCTGACATCATCATTATTTCGGCGGGCTTCGACGCGCACACGCGTGATCCGCTCGCCAATCTCAATCTCGTCGAGGCGGACTACGCTTGGGTAACAAAAAAGCTCATGGAGGTGGCCGATGCCAGGGCCGGCGGACGAGTCGTATCCCTGCTTGAGGGTGGCTACGATCTGCAGGGGCTTTCGCGATCAGTCGCGGCGCATGTGACGGCGCTGATGCACGGGTAGGAAACTAGGCTATCTTCAGAACCGCGGGGCGATCCAGGATATTGTCGAAGAACGGCGGAACCAGCACATGGCCGAGAACAATAGCGATATCACAAAGATGCCATTCGAGCGCGCCATCGAGGAGCTGGAGTCCATCGTCAAGGATCTCGAGGGCGGGAAAGTCCCGCTCGAACAGTCAGTCGCGCTATACGAGCGGGGCGAAGCACTCAAGAAACGCTGCGAAGAGCTGTTGCGCCAGGCCGAAGCGCGCGTCGAAAAGATTACTCTCGACGCCAATGGCAGGCCGACGGGCAGCGAACCGCTCGACGTGGACTGACAGATCAAGTCTTGACCGAATTGCCCCGGGGGGCGGACCTGGTGTAAGCAGCACCACCGGAACAAACGCGGAAGTGGCCGCTTTAGGGGGTTGGCGCTTACCGCAAGTACGCCAGAGAACCTGAGTATACGTGTGGAGTTGCTCTTGTCCGACGTGTCAAAGACGCCGCTGCTCGACCGCGTGCGGTTTCCCCGCGATCTGAAGAACTTGTCGCCCGACCAGCTCAGACAGCTTGCGGACGAGCTGCGCTTCGAGACGATCGATGCCGTTGCAAAGACGGGAGGACATCTCGGCGCCGGTCTGGGCGTCGTCGAGCTGACCGTCGCACTGCACTATATTTTCGACACTCCCGAAGACAAGCTGATCTGGGATGTCGGCCACCAAAGCTATCCGCACAAAATCCTGACCGGCAGGCGCGACCGCATCCGTACCCTGCGGCAAGGAGGTGGCCTTTCGGGTTTCACGAAACGCGCGGAAAGCGAGTACGACCCGTTCGGCGCAGCGCATTCCTCGACATCGATCTCGGCCGCCCTTGGGATGGCCGTCGCGCGCGATCTTGATGGCAAGAAGCACAATGTGATCGCCGTGATCGGTGACGGCGCCATGTCCGCGGGCATGGCTTATGAGGCCATGAACAATGCCGGGGCGAGTAACGAGCGCCTCATTGTCATCCTCAACGACAATGACATGTCCATCGCGCCGCCGGTCGGCGCGATGTCCGCGTACCTCTCGAGGCTGTTATCGGGGCGCACCTATCTCAAGCTGCGCGATGTCGGCAAGCAACTTACGGCCCATCTGCCCAAACGCCTTGATGAGTTCATCACGCGAGGTGTGGAGCACGCACGCGGGTTCTGGACCGGCGGCACCCTCTTCGAGGAGCTTGGCTTTTATTATGTCGGGCCCATCGACGGGCATAATTTCGACCATTTGCTCCCAGTCCTGCGCAACGTGCGGGACGCCGAGGCGGGGCCGATACTCGTCCATGTGGTGACGCAAAAAGGCAAGGGCTACGCGCCCGCGGAAAGCTCCGCGGACAAATATCATGGTGTGGTCAAGTTCGATGTCGCGACGGGCGCGCAGGCGAAACCCAAATCCCAGGCTCCGCAATACACCAAGGTATTCGCGCAAAGCCTGATCAAGGAGGCCCGCAAGGACGAAAAGATCGTCGCCATTACTGCGGCGATGCCCTCGGGCACTGGTCTCGATCTGTTCGCAAAGGAATTTCCAAACCGCTGCTTCGATGTTGGCATCGCGGAACAGCACGCAGTCACCTTCGCCGGCGGGCTTGCCGCCGAAGGTCTGAAGCCTTTCGCCGCCATCTATTCGACCTTCCTGCAGCGCGCCTATGATCAGGTCGTCCACGACATCGCCATTCAGAGGCTCCCGGTCCGATTTGCCATCGATCGCGCAGGCCTCGTGGGTGCCGATGGACCGACGCATGCGGGCTCTTTCGACATCACCTATCTCGGCTGCCTTCCCGGCTTTGTCTTGATGGCTGCAGCAGATGAAGCCGAGCTTGTGCACATGATCGCCACGGCGGTGGCGATCGATGACCGGCCCTGCGCGGTCCGCTTCCCGCGCGGAGAAGGTCTCGGCGTGCCCATGCCGGCTGAAGGCGTCCCCTTCGACATCGGCAAGGGCCGCATCCTTCAGGAGGGGCACAAGGTCGCCCTTCTTTCCTACGGGGGACGGGTTGCGGAATGCCTCGCCGCGGCCGCCGAGCTCAAGGCGCTGGGACTTTCAACAACGGTTGCCGATGCACGGTTTGCAAAACCGCTGGATACGGAGCTCGTCGGGCGGCTTGCGCGCGAGCATGAGGTCCTCGTCACCATCGAAGAGGGCGCGATCGGCGGTTTCGGCGCGTATGTGCTGCAGGCGCTGGGAGAAGACGGCCTGCTGGATGGCGGCCTCCGCGTGCGCTGCATGGTCCTTCCCGACATTTTCATAGATCAAAATTCACCGGCAGCGATGTACGCGCAGGCCGGCCTCGATGCCAAAGGGATCGTGGCGAAGGTTTTCGAAGCTTTGGGAAAGAACGCAGCGGAGGAGACCGTTCGTCTCGCTTAGGCTCTCTTCTTTCTCTTTGGTACTTTCTTTCCTTTGCGGCGTGCCTCCGAGAGCCCGATCGCAATCGCTTGCTTGCGACTCTTGACCTTCTTCCCGCTGCGCCCACTTTTCAGTGTACCCTTTTTCCGCTTCTTCATCGCGCGCTCCACATCCTTGGACGCGCTTTTTGAATATTTGCGTGCCATACTTCTTCTCCAAATCGAGCGTTGGCCGTTGCATTTCGGCCAATGCTGCTAACCGCACGGAGCGGAACTTTGTTCCAGTCCGTAACCCGTGGGACCCTGAATGAGGACGGGTTGTGAATTCCCGTGACCGTGTCGACCGGCTGCTGGTCAGGCGAGGACTCTTCGAAAGCAGAGCCAAGGCGCAGGCTGCAATTGAAGCCGGCCTGGTCATCGCCGACGACCGCCTTGTCCGCAAAGCGTCTGAAGAGCTCGCGACGGACGCGGTGCTGCGTGCAAGATCACCGCATCCTTATGTCTCGCGCGGCGGTATCAAGCTCGCCGCAGCGCTCGATCATTTTCGATTCGATCCGCGCGGCCAGATCTGCCTTGACGTCGGTGCCTCGACCGGCGGATTTACCGAGGTCCTGTGCGAGCGGGGGGCAAGGCGCGTCTATGCCGTCGATGTGGGGCATGGGCAACTGCACGAGTCGTTGCGGCTTCGACCAGAGATCATCTCCCTTGAAAGAACCGACATTCGGGATCTAGGACCTCTCGATCATCCGCCCGGCCTTGTCACAATCGACGTGAGCTTCATTTCGCTCAAGATCGTGCTGCCGGCAGCCCTGGCGATCGCTGGCCCACATGCGCAAGTCGTTGCGCTCATCAAACCCCAATTCGAATCGGGGCGCGCTGCTGTGAAAAAGGGCATCGTGCGCGACGCCTTAATTCATGCCCAAGTCTGCGATGATCTCGCTGAACTCACCTCACGGCTGGGCTGGCGAGTGCTGGGCGTCATCCCCTCGCCGATCGAGGGCGGCGACGGCAACGCCGAATTTCTGCTCGGTGCATTGCGTGGCTGAGCGGATGACTATCGAGCGGCTTGGTCACCGCGGCGACGGCATCGCCGATACACCGGCGGGTCCGGTGTACGTGCCCTACACGCTGCCCGGAGAGACGGTCACAGTTGAGTCCGTTCTCGGGCACCCCGATCGTCGGCACTTACTGCGCGTCGATAAGCCGAGCCACGAGCGCGTCGAGCCCCTCTGCAAGCACTTTGGCACCTGCGGCGGCTGCGCGCTCCAGCACTGGTCTCTCGCTGAATACCATCTCTGGAAAAGATCACTAGTCGTCGAAGCGCTGGCACAGGCCGGCGTCATCGCTCCGGTTGCCGATCTCATCGATGCGCATGGCTCGGGAAGGAGACGGGCGGTGTTTCATGCACGCCGAGGCGCGCATGATGTCGTCGAGGTCGGCTTTTCGGCTCCGCGCGCTCATCACATCGTGCCAATCGATGAATGCCCTATCCTGGATCCGGGTCTTGGCGGCGCTCTTCGTGCAGCATGGGCAATCGCGGAAACGCTCGACGTCACGGGGAAGCCTCTCGATATCCAGACGACTGCTACGGATACCGGACTCGACGTCGACGTCCGCGGGTCCGGTGCGCTCGACCCGGGTCGTCACGCCGCCTTGGCGCGGCTTGCCGAAGCATTCAATCTCGCCCGCATCACCCGTCACGGCGAGATCGTTGCGCAGCGTATCCAACCCGTCGTGCGGATCGGCCGTGCGGAGGTCCCACTGCCGCCGGGTGCTTTCCTGCAGGCGACCAAAGAAGGCGAGGACACTCTCGCTAGGCTCGTGCTCGAATACGGCGGAAGGGCAAAGCACACAGCCGATCTGTTTGCCGGGATCGGGACCTTCGCCTTGCGGCTCGCGGAAAACTCGCGAGTCACGGCTGCGGACGCCGAATCCTCTTTGATCACCGCTTTGCGCCAGGCGGCCGGCAGGACGGCTGGTCTCAAACCCATCGAGACCCAGGGCCGAGATCTATTTCGACGCCCTTTCGTATTGCCAGAACTCAAGCAATTCGATGCCGTCGTTTTCGATCCGCCCCGGCAAGGAGCGGAAGCGCAGGCGCGCGAACTTGCCAGAAGCGAGGTCCCGACGATCGTCGCGGTATCCTGCGACAGAGTGACTTTTGCGCGGGATGCGAGAATCTTGGTCAATTCCGGCTACAAGCCGGAGATCGTGACCCCGGTCGACCAGTTTCGTTATTCCCACCACGTGGAGATCGTTGCCAAGTTCCGGCGCTGAGGGCCGCTCACTGGAAATCGCCGCCGCCCCACCGCTCCTGCCACATTCTCTCGCCTATCGTGCATGAGATGCGCGGCGCCTGTGCGGAGACAGGGATCGACCGCACCGCCGGCGTTCGACCGGCGACTTCCAGCACCAGCTTGGTCCGTGTCGCCTCGATGAACTTCTCCCGCTCGCGGATTGGCACGACGAAAGCGCCTGGTCCGCCGATCACGCAATCTTCGTAGTAGACGTCAAGGTCCTGAATATCCATCGTGCCCCTGTAAGGACGCTTGAGCACTATCGGCAGGCCATTGATCGTAATGCCTGCCGACACGATCTCGTCGCGGACGGGGACGACAAGGGGTCCTGCATTGTTAGCGCCATCGCCCGACACGTCGATCACCCGCCTGAGTCCCCGGTACCCGCTGTCATCGAAGAGCGGCTTGGCAAAACGCAATGCCCCCGAGATCGATGTACGCGACGCGCGCCGATAAGGGGCGCGTGCGATTTCCGCCGCGACCGCGTCCGCGGCTTCCGGGCCGTCGATCAGCCGCCAGGGCATAACGATCTTTTGGTCGCTCTGTCCGGCCCATTCGAAATAGGTGATGGCAATCTTCCCGTGAGCACCCTGGCGCAACGCCTGCAGGAATTCCTTCGACGTAAGTGCCAGCACGTAGCCCTCGCGCTGTAGCGCCTGCTCATCAGTGTCCATCGAATATGAGACATCCACCGCGATGACGAGCTCGACGTCGACCGGAATTGCTCCGGACCGCATGTCCGCGAGTGTCCGCAAACTCGGCGCAGCAGAAACCGAGAGCATGAATGCGCCAGCCATGAAGGCCGCGATCAGAGCCAGCATTCTGAGGCGACGACGACCCATTGCGGAATGCTGGCACGCAACATCGGCGAAGGAAAGGCCGGTCGTTCAGGTTTCCAGGGTTTCCGTCGCCACGATCTTGATGCCGAACCCGGCAAGACCGACATACGTGCGCTTGCTCGATGTGAGAAGGCGGATCGAGGAGATTCCGAGGTCTTTGAGAATTTGCGCGCCGAGGCCGATCTCGCGCCATTGTCGAGAACGCGCCGCATCGGTCTCCGAGCCGCCCTCGTGCGGTATCTCGGCAACCGGCACGCCGGCGGTTCCGTCACGAAGATAAACGATCACGCCACGACCTGCTTTTTTAAAACGCGCGAGCGAGTCACGTATTGCCTTTGCGCCGCCGAAAACGTCCCCGATGACGTCGGCGCGATGCAGCCTTGCAAGCACATTCGTCCCGCTGCTGATATCGCCATAGACGAAAGCCATGTGGTGCACGCGATCGAATGGCGTGACATACGCAAAACCCCGCAGTGTTCCGATTTCCGACGAAAGCTGGAACTCGCCGACACGCTCGACCAGCTTGTCGCGGTTCTGACGGTAACCGATGAGTTCGGCAATCGAGACCTGCGCAAGGCGGTGCTTCTTTGCGAACTCGGCAACCTGGGGCCCTCGCATCACCGAGCCATCATCGTTCATCAGTTCGGCCAGCACGCCCACAGGCGGAAGCGACGCCAGACGACATAGATCGACACAGGCTTCGGTATGCCCCGAGCGCATCAGCACGCCTCCCTGTCGCGCAACCAGCGGAAAGACATGCCCGGGCCGCACGAAATCGGCGGGACCGTTATTGTCGTTTGCGAGCGCGCGTACCGTGTTGCAGCGCTCTTCGGCCGAGATGCCGGTCGTCAGTCCGTGACGTACGTCGACCGACACAGTGAATGCGGTCCCGAGCGGGGCTTCATTCTCGGCAACCATCGGTTCGAGATGCAGCCTGCGCGCCTGGTCGGCGCCCAGCGGGGCGCACACGATGCCCGACGTGTTGCGAATGATGAAGGCCATCTTCTCCGGCGTGCAATGCGAAGCGGCGACGAACAGGTCGCCCTCGTTCTCTCGATCATCGTCATCTGTAACCACCACGATCTCGCCCCTTGCAAAGGCTTTGATCGCGGCGTCCACGCGATTGTGAGTATCGCGCACCTGGACCTCCGCACCTTTCTCCTGCTCTGGCGTCCCCATCGAGACACAACTGCGAGCGGGCGGCTTATCAATTGGCTTCATTGCTTGTTGAAGGGCCACGCAGTCCGCTCACCGACCTGGCCGCGATGCAACAGATAATGGTCGGCCAGCACACATGCCAGCATGGCCTCACCGATCGGCACGGCTCGAATACCGACGCAGGGATCGTGCCGACCTTTGGTGACAATTTCTGTTTCGCGGCCATACCGATCCACGGTCTTTCGCGGCGTGAGGATCGACGACGTAGGTTTCACAGCAAAGCGGGCCACGATCGGCTGACCTGTCGATATCCCGCCGAGAATGCCGCCTGCATGATTGGAAAGAAAAATTGGCTTGCCGTCATTTCCCATCCGCATTTCGTCGGCATTCTCGATTCCACTCATTGCTGCGGTCGCAAATCCGTCACCGATCTCCACGCCTTTGACGGCATTAATGCCCATCAGCGCGGAAGCGATCTCGGCATCGAGCTTTGCATACACCGGAGCGCCCAGACCTGGCGGAACGCCTTCCGCGACCACTTCGATGATCGCGCCGCAGGAGGAGCCCTGCTTGCGCACACCGTCAATATATTCCTCGAATGCAGTCGCTTGCTTCGCATCCGGGCAAAAAAACGGGTTCTTGCCGACCTCGTTCCAGTCCCAGCGCGAACGATCGATCTTGTGCGGCCCCATTTGAATCAGCGCGCCACGGACCTGCATCCCCGGCACAATCTTGCGTGCAATGGCCCCCGCCGCTACCCGCGCAGCGGTTTCCCTTGCGGAGGCCCGCCCACCCCCGCGATAGTCATGAATTCCGTATTTCGCATCATAAGTGTAGCCGGCGTGTCCCGGGCGATACTTGTCCTTGATGTCGGAATAATCCTTCGACCGCTGATCGACATTCTCGATCATCAGCGTGATCGGTGTCCCGGTCGTAACCTGTTCTCCCGTTTGTTCATCCGTGAACAGGCCCGATAGGATTTTCACAGCATCGGGCTCGCGCCGTTGTGTCGTGAACCTCGATTGTCCTGGCCGTCGCCGGTCGAGTTCATACTGGATATCCTCGACGTTAAGTGGAATCCGCGGCGGACACCCGTCCACAACGCAACCGATTGCTGCTCCATGGCTCTCGCCGAAGCTGGTGAATCGGAAGAGATGGCCGAAAGTGTTGAAGGACATAGCAGCTCTACGTTGTGAATTTCGTACTCCGCGCCCGCGCGCCGGTCAATTAATCGGACGTGACCGCGCATTGTGCGCCAGCCGCATGCCTGAAAGGTTAACGATGCGCATGACCAGGGCGGCAGCTCAGGCGTAGCGAGTCAGTCCATCGCCCTCGAAAACATAGACCACGCCTTGGGCGATATCGATCAGAGGCGCCGCCGCCGGCTTGGCTATTCCCAGGTGCGCGATCAGCCCACGCGCAGTGCCTCCGTGCGCGACGGCTACCGTGTCGCCGGCCAGTTGCTCGTACCAGCTGCCCACTCTCGCCGAGACCGCCTCATAGCTTTCACCGCCCGGTGGCAGGAAGCGCCACTTGTCATGCTCGCGCGCGGCAATTCGCTGCGGATCGCGCGTGCGCAACTGGGCGATCGTGAACCCCTCCCAGTCGCCAAATGAAATTTCCGCGAGCAGCGGTTCGATGCGGTAGGCCCTAGAGGATAGACCGAGCGGTGCAAGCATCAGTTCCATCGTCTGGCGAGCGCGACCCAGCGGGCTCGAAACGAAATCAAATTCGGAGGGGTCGCGGCCTTTGCGCGCGAACAGGTCGCGCAGCACGTCACCACAATGAACTGCCTGCGCGCGCCCCTGCGCGTTGAGCGGAACATCTTGGCGGCCTTGCAGGCGACCTGCCACGTTCCAATCCGTTTCGCCGTGACGAATATAGTACAAGACCGGGCGCGGTTTCCCCGCTGCCAGCATCAGTCGGTCTTGCCGACTGATATGTCCGGCGCATCAGGGTGCTTGATGCCGACAATGTGGTAGCCGGCATCGACGTGATGGATTTCACCGGTCACAGCGCTCGACATGTCGGAGAGAAAATACACGCCGGCCTTGCCGACCTCTTCGAGCGTTAGATTGCGCCGTAGCGGCGTGTTGTACTCATTCCATTTCAGAATGTATCGAAAGTCGCCGATGCCGGATGCGGCAAGCGTCTTGAGAGGGCCTGCGGATATCGCATTGACGCGGATATTCTTCGCGCCGAGATCCGCCGCAAGGTATCGGACCGACGATTCCAGCGCGGCCTTGGCGAGACCCATCACATTATAATGTGGCATCCATTTCTCGGCGCCGTAATACGTCATCGTCAGCAGCGAGCCGCCGTTCGTCATCAGCTTTTCCGCGCGCTGAGCAAGCGCCGTAAACGAGTAGCAGCTCACGACCATTGTCTTGATGAAATTGTCCTCGGTGGTGTCGACATAACGGCCGTCGAGCTGATCCTTGTCGGAGAAAGCGATTGCATGCAACAGGAAGTCCAACGAACCCCAGGCCGACTTTACGGCGCCGAAAACCGCGTCCATTGAAGCCGGATCGGTCACATCGCAATGTCCCACTACAAGCCCATCAACTTCTTCCGCCAGAGGCTCGACACGCTTCTTGAGGGCATCACCTTGATACGTGAAGGCGAGATCGGCACCATGGTCCCTGCATGCACGGGCGATTCCCCAGGCGATCGAGCGATTGTTCGCCACGCCCATGATCAAACCGCGTTTGCCGCGCATGAGAGCCGAAGTTTCCGGCATCATTCGTCCCGCACTTGCCGGTGAGCGCCGGCCGTTTCCTATGACACAGGGCCTTTGGACCATCAAGCAAGCGGCTGTTTTCGTCGCGTTTGGCACTGTTAATTCAATTCATTTCGGGGAATATGATCGAGCGGGTGGGGTTTTTTCTGACACTCGATCGACCGCACCGAAAGGTCCGCGGCGAGGCTGACAGGCGGGGCTCGGGATCTTGCTTGCACGCGAGTACGGATAAAGGAGGTTCGGCTTGCCGGCCTTTCGCAAGAATGTCGAAGCGACGATACCGGCCCTGCGCCGCTACGCGCGAGCGCTGACGCGCGACGCAGACATCGCGGATGATCTGGTGCAGGACACGCTGGTGCGCGCGCTGCGCTCGGAGCATCTCTTTCACGGCGGCGATGTCAGGAGTTGGCTGTACACGATCCTGACGAACCTCAATCGAAATCGGTTGCGCTCACTCGCCCGCCGCCCTGCTCTGTCTTCGATCGACGACAACGACGCTCCCGATCTTGCCGGACCGGAGGCCGGTGGGCGCGACATCGAACGTGCGCTGGCGGCTCTGGTCGAGGATCAGCGCAACGCCCTGCTGCTCGTCGTCCTGGAAGGACTCAGTTATCGCGAGGTCGCCGAAGTTCAGGGCGTGCCGATTGGGACCGTCATGTCGCGTCTCGCGCGTGCGCGGGTACAGATCAAAAGCTATCTCGACGGCGCGCGTCCCCCGCTGCGCCGCGTGAAATAACGGAGAAGGTGAACCATGACGACTCGCGATTCACCAATTACCGAGGATGAACTGCACGCCTATGTCGACGGCGAATTGCCGAGCGATCGCATGGCGGCGGTCGCGGCGTGGCTTGCCGATCACCCGGAGCACGCGGCAACCGTGGCGTCGTGGCGGGCGCAAGCGGAGAGAATCCGCGCGCGCTATGGCGCCGTGAGTGAAGAAGTGGTCCCGAGAAGGCTCATGCTGGATCAGATCATGCGCGGCGAGCGGGCGTACGGCCGCTCCTGGGCGGCACTCGCGGGAGCTGCGGCGGTTCTGGCCTTCGTGCTCGGCGGTGCTGCGGGCTGGTTTGGACACAGCGTCTCGGTTGGAAAGACAAACGGCTTCGAGACTCTGGCGAGCGAAGCGCTCGACGCTTACAAGCTCTACGTCGTCGAAGTGCGTCACCCGGTCGAAGTGCCCGGAAACGAGCGCGCCCATATGACCCAATGGCTTTCGAAGCGCCTGGGAGAAGAGTTGCGCGTCCCCGATTTGCAATCGATCGGGCTGAAGCTGGTCGGCGGCCGTTTGCTGCCCGGCCCGACGGGTGCCGCCGCGTTCTACATGTATGAAGGACCTTCGGGCGAACGCTTCACAATCTATTGTGCGCGGGCGAAGGTGCCGGCAAGCGCGCTGCGCTACACGGCTGCCGAGCGGGTCGCGGCGTTCTATTGGGTCGACGACAAGGTGGCCTATGTCGTAAGCGGGCCCGCGGATCGCGAGCGCCTCGAGAAGGTAACCAAAGCCGCCTACGAGCAGATCGACAGGAGTGGCGCGAAGAAATCCTGACTTGCCTCCCATGCGGCGCACGATTTTTGGCAAGCATCTCCGCTACGGAGCGACAGCCGTTGAGGATTACTCCATATCCTTGCGCGGATCATAGCGATTGCTGTCGCGCCATTTCTTCATCAGTTCCCTGAACTCGTCATCGAGGCGATCGGGGAGCACGATGCGCACCGTTGCGAGCAGATCTCCGACGCCGCCTTTGGCCTTCAGGCCCTTGCCTTTGAGACGGAACGTACGCCCGGAATTCGTACCGGCAGGAATCGCCAACTCGACGGCGCCATCCAGGGTCGGCACACGCACTTTGCCGCCCAGCGTTGCTTCATACAGCGTGATCGGTAGCTCCAGCCGCAGATCGGCACCCTCCGGCTTGAACAGGGGATGTGGCGCAACATTGACCGTGATGAGCGCGTCGCCGGCCCGTCCACTCGCACTCGGCCAGCCCTGCCCCTTCAATCTGATTTGCTGACCACTTGCGATACCGGCAGGGATTTTGACTTCGACTTCCTTCCCCGTTGGAAGTTGCACGCGCCGCTTGGCGCCCTGCGCCGCATCGGAGAGCGTGATGGTCAATGTGGCGTGGAGATCCTGCCCAGCTCCCGCAGCCGCGCCGAAGTCTTCTCCCTCGAAAGTGCTGAACCCTGTGCGGGCTCCGCCGCGACCCCCGAACATGCCCCGCAACAACTCATCTAGCCCGCCAGCGCTGAAGCCGCCTCCCGGTCCGCTACTGGAACGCCGAAATCCATCCGGACCGAAGCTGAAGCTTTCAAAATGTGTTCCGCCTCCGGGCGAAAATCCGCCGCCAGGTTGAGCACCAAATCCTTCGAAGCCCTGAAATCGCGGCTTGCCCTCCGCGTCAATCTCGCCGCGATCGAAAGCTTTGCGCTTCTCGGCGTCGCCGACAATCTCATAAGCCGCGTTGAGCTCCGCAAACCGCGTGGCGGCTTTGGGATCATGCTTGTTCGCGTCGGGGTGGAGTTTCTTGGCAAGCCGACGGTAGGCGCTCTTAATGTCCGCCTGGCTCGCACTCTTGGAAACCCCCAAAATCTGATAGGGGTCACGCATTCATCCAAACTCCCATGAATCCCCGGCCAGCCGACCCGGACTGGCAACTTCGGCATCAATGTGGGGCTTTACGGGGTTGGATGCAACGCGCGCGGAACCGTTCGCGCGGGCAGCTGCATCAATCGAAGCTTTGCTCAGTCCGTCCTTACTTGCGAGCCGGCACGCAACCAACTCATCGAAGAATGAAGTCAGGAGCCTTTCCAGGGCTTCAGCGAGCGGACTTCCCAGGCGCCCTGTTGTTTGCAGGCTTCGCCTTGCACCCACGATTGCGAACTAGCGCTGACAAAACTTGCCAGAAAGTCCCGGCAGGTCTGTCCGTCCTGAGTGTATGCAGACGCGATGGGAGTGACCGTGCCGCGCGTTCCGGTGTTGGGATTTTCCCACGGCATGCTCGTGTCCTTCTCGCCGCGGCTGAGCACCGCCTTCGCAGCGGCTCGCGCATATGCGAGATCAGCATCGGGCGGCAACTGGGCAACCTGCTTCGTGCCAGGTGGTGGCGCGATCGCGCCAGTCTGTTCACTGCCGAAAAGGGAATCGAATTGTCCAGATAGGCTGCATCCGCCGAGCGAGACGATGAGAACGCCCGTCACGGTCATCCTGCGCCATAGGCGCGGGCGCCTGTATCCACTATATAGGCCACGGGTCCTGATCCCAGTCACGCGAAGCACCCGAGCAGATGTCCGACACAGCACCGATTCAACACCCGACTTGGTTAACGACTGGTGATTTCACAGCCGCTGAAGAACCTTTTCAATTATTTGCCACCTGGTTGAAGGAGGCAACCGCTGCGGAGCCACGTGACCCCACCGCCATGACCCTGGCGACAGTCGATAATGACGGCTCTCCAAACGCCCGGATGGTTCTCCTGAAGGGCGCCGACGAGCGGGGATTCGTCTTTTATACCAATATGGACAGCCAAAAAGGGCAGGAATTGGATGCCCGCCCTAAAGCGGCCCTTGTTTTTCACTGGAAGTCCCTGAACCGGCAGGTCCGCGTCAGGGGCGATGCCGAACGGGTCACTGACGCCGAGGCGGAAGCGTATTTTGCCTCGCGCCCCAAGCAGGCCCAGGTGGGAGCCTGGGCAAGCAAGCAGTCGAAGCCGCTCGAAACGCGACTGGCTTTCGAAAAAGCGGTCGCGTTCTATGCCGCAAAGTACGCCCTCGGTGACGTGCCGCGGCCGCCGAATTGGTCAGGCTATCGCATCGTGCCTTGGTCGATTGAATTCTGGCAGGACCGTCCCTTTCGTCTGCACGACCGTATCGAATTCAAACGCGCCGGTATTGGCGCACCATGGGTGAAGACGCGTCTGTATCCCTGAGCTAGCATCTTAGGGATCCCCTACCCGCGAAGGACCATGCCGAGTTCACAGACCAATCAGCTGCGCCGCACCTTGCTTCTCACCGGAGCGAGCCGCGGCATCGGTCATGCAACCGTGAAACGCTTTTCCGCTGCCGGTTGGCGCGTGATTACCTGCTCACGCCATGCATTCCCTGAAAATTGTCCATGGGAGGCGGGACCCGAAGATCACATTCAAGTCGACCTCTCGGACGAAAAAAACACTCATGCCGCTATCGACGAGATAAGGCGTCGCCTCGACACCAAAGAACTCCATGCACTCGTCA
The DNA here is from genome assembly GCA_035718275.1 of Pseudolabrys sp. GTDB lineage: Bacteria > Pseudomonadota > Alphaproteobacteria > Rhizobiales > Xanthobacteraceae > Pseudolabrys. The sequence continues at coordinate 36,694 of DASTHI010000052.1, forward strand.
ACAATGCTGCGATTTCACCGAAAGCGGAGGGCGGCAAGCGCCTGAGCACGCTCGATACCAGCAACAGCGACTGGCACCACGTTTTCCAAGTCAATTTTTTCGCGCCGATCATGCTGGCGCGCGGGTTGATTGACGAACTCAAGGCTGCCAAGGGTTCGGTCGTCAATGTGACGTCCATTGCCGGCTCGCGCGTGCACCCATTTGCGGGCGCCGCGTACTCGACGTCGAAGGCGGCACTCGCGGCGCTCACCCGCGAAATGGCGAGCGATTTCGGCCGTCTCGGCATTCGCGTCAATGCGATCGCGCCAGGCGAAATCGACACGGCAATTCTGTCTCCTGGCACCGAGAAAATCGTGCAACAGATTCCGATGAACCGACTCGGGACACCGGACGAGGTCGCCAAGATCATTTATGTGCTCTGCACGGACACGAGCTCTTACGTGAATGGTGCGGAGATTCACATAAATGGCGGGCAGCACGTGTGAACCGTCGTGTGCGATGCTCGCGAGGTTTGGCGGATAGTCCGCCCGTGCTCCGAAACTTGGGCGTGAGCCAATAAGCGACATTTCAGATCCTTGTGAGCTGCAGCTCGCGTAATTCATCAGTTGCAAAGGGAGTTGCAAGCTCATGTAAAACATGAGCTGCAACAGGCGCGTTTGGCTCCAACCTTGAATTTGTTCGGCTTACGTTCTCGGAGGTATATACTAATTGATAATTGATGAAATTCAGTATTCGTCACACATCACGCGTCACCGGATTACTCGGAGGCGCATATGTCCAGTCGGGTCAGCCTATTCAAGCCGTTGTCCCTCCTCTCGGCAGTCGTCCTGACGGCGTGCCAGCCGACCACGGCCGAGCAGTCTGCCCCTGCTCGGCCAGTGCTTGTCGCTACTGTCCATTACGAGCCGCAGGTTCCGGCGCGCAGCTTTGTTGGAAGCGTGCGACCGAGGATCGAGAGTGACCTGGGTTTCAGGGTAGCGGGCAAGGTCGCGCAAAGGCTAGTGGAGGTCGGCGCGCGCGTCGAACCTGGCCAGGCCCTCGCGAAGCTCGACGAGTCGGATCTCACCCTGCAGGCGGAGCAAGCCCAGGCTGAGCTTGGCGCAGCGACGGGCGTGCTGGCCCAAGCCACTGCTGCGGAAAACCGCGCGAAAGAACTGCGGGCCAAAGGCTGGTCGACCGATGCGCAGCTGGATCAGGCGAAGTCGGCCGCAGACGAAGCGCGAGCGCGCTTTGACCGGGCGCAGCGATCGGTCGAACTGACAAAGAACAGCGTGTCTTACGCTACGCTTGTTGCCGATGCGCCGGGCGTTGTCACGGCGACACTGATAGAGCCGGGTCAGGTCGTTTCCGCGGGCCAGGGCGCAATTCGCATTGCCCGACTTGCGGAGAAGGAGGTCGTGGTCGCGATTCCTGAAACGCTGTTGGCGCGCACCAAGACGAGCGAAGCGCGGGTTTCGATCTGGTCCATCCCCGACAGACAATACGAAGCCCGACTTCGCGAACTTGCGCCCTCAGCTGATCCCGCGACACGAACCTATCTGGCCAAGTTCTCGATTCCTGGTGCCGGCGATGACGTGCAACTCGGAATGACGGCGACGTTGACGCTCTCCGATGCCGCCAGCGAGCCTCTAGCGCGACTTCCGCTGTCGGCACTTTTCGACCAGGGCAATGGACCGTCCATTTACGTTGTTGACGAGAAGACCGGCGCAATTGAGCTCAAGCGCGTCACGGTGAAGTCCTATGATCACAATGATGTCCTGATCAGCGGCGGAGTGGCCGAGGGCGCAGATGTGGTGGCACTCGGCGTGCAGAAACTCGACCCGGCGGAAAAAGTCAGGGTCGTATCTTCGCTCTCGTTCTGAAGCTGAAAGAACTCAAGATTTGCGAGGAAAAGCCATGCGTCGATTCAATCTTTCAGCATGGGCGGTAGCGCACCCCGCCTTGATCCTGTTCCTGATTATCATGTTCGGAGCGCTCGGTGCGCTCTCCTACCGCGAACTTGGCCGCGCTGAGGATCCGTCCTTTACGATAAAGGTGGCCGTGGTAACCGCCATGTGGCAAGGCGCTACTGCCGCTGAGATGCAGGCTCAAGTCGCGGATCCGATCGAAAAAAAGCTTCAGGAACTGCCCTATTTCGACAAGGTGACGACCTACGCAAAGCCGTCGTTCCTGGCGATGCAGGTCGCTTTCAAGGACAACACGCCTGCGCGCGAGGTACCGGAGTTGTTTTACCAGCTGCGGAAGAAGATCACTGATATCAAAGATGATCTGCCCGCGGGCATCGTTGGCCCGTCGGTGAACGACGAATACGGCGACGTCGATTCAATCCTCTACATGCTCACGGCGCAGGGCGTCGACTACGCGGAAATGAAAAAAGTTGCCGAGGGCCTTCGTCAAAAGCTGCTGAAGGTCAAGGACGTCACTAAGGTCAACCTGTACGGCACCCAGGACGAGAAGATCTACGTCGAATTCTCGAATGCCAAGCTCGCGACGCTTGGCATCACCACCGATCAGATCTTCCAGTCGCTTGCACGTCAGAACGCTGTCGTCCCTGCCGGCGTGGTGGACACCACCGCGCAACGCGTGCCGCTACGCGTCACCGGCGCTCTCGATGGCGTCAAGGCAGTGTCGGAAACGCCTGTCGAGGCCAACGGCCGCGTGTTTCGCCTGGGCGACATCGCGACGGTTTCTCATGGATTTGTCGATCCCCCCGACTTTGTCGTCCGCCAGGAAGGCAGGCCTGCGATCGGAATAGGCGTCGTTATGGCGAAGGGAGCAAACATTCTCGCTCTTGGTCCCGCCGTGAACAGCGCCGTCTCGGAATTCATGACAGCAGTTCCGCGTGGCTTCGATCTAGAGCAGATTGCGGATCAGCCCGCGGTCGTCGAGCATGCCGTCAGCGAATTTGTTCATTCTTTCATCGAAGCGCTGGCAATCGTGCTCTTCGTCAGCTTTGTCGCTCTGGGCTGGCGCACGGGCGTCGTGGTTGCGCTCTCGGTGCCACTCGTCCTCGCGATCGTCTTCATCGTCATGAATGCGATGGGGCTTGACCTGCACCGGATCACGCTTGGGGCGTTGATCATAGCGCTGGGGCTGCTTGTCGACGACGCGATCATCGCGGTCGAGATGATGGTCGTGAAGATCGAGCAGGGCTGGGATCGAAAGCGGGCGGCATCCTTCGCGTGGGAGTCGACGGCCTTCCCGATGCTAACCGGCACGCTGGTAACTGCCGCCGGCTTTCTTCCGATCGGATTCGCCAATTCCTCCGTCGGCGAATATGCAGGCGGAATATTCTGGGTTGTGGCGATCTCGCTCGTCGCTTCCTGGATCGTGGCGGTGGTTTTCACACCATATCTGGGCGTGAAGCTGCTCGGAAGTTTGACGGGGCGCGCCAACAGGCATGACCCTCATGCGATCTACGAAACACGGGCCTATCGCGCATTGCGTCGCCTCATCGAATGGTGCGTTGAACGGCGAGTCACCGTCGTGCTGGCGACAGTTGTCGTTTTCGCGGCTTCGATCGCGGGATTTGGGCACGTGCAGCAGCAATTTTTCCCGCTTTCGGAACGGCCTGAATTATTTTTCCAGTTGCGCCTGCCGGAGGGTACCGCATTCAACACGACGGCAGAGTCGGTGAAAAAAGCCGAGGCCCTGCTCAAAGACGATCGGGATATCTCTACCTACACCGCCTATATCGGCCGCGGCTCGCCACGATTTTGGCTCGGCCTCAATCCGCAACTTCCGAACCAGTCGTTTGCCGAGATCGTGATCGTGTCCAAGGATGTCGAAGCGCGCGAGCGCATCAAGGCGCGGCTTGAAAAGGCCGTTGCGGATGGCGCCCTTTCAGAAGCGCGGGTGCGGGTGGACCGCTTCAACTTCGGTCCGCCGGTCGGCTTCCCCGTCCAATTCCGCGTCATCGGTCCGGATACCAGAAAGGTGCGCGATATCGCTTACCGCGTTCGCGAAGTCATGCGTTCCAACCCGCAGGTGATCGATCCTCACCTCGATTGGAACGAGCGGTCTCCCTATCTCAGGCTCGTGGTGGATCAGGATCGCGTTCGCGCCCTGGGCATGACACCGCAGGAGATTTCAAAATCGCTGAGCATGCTCCTTTCAGGGGTCCCCATCACCACGGTGCGCGATGGTGTGGAGAAAATCGAAGTCGTTGCGCGCGCGATCCCCTCGGAACGTCTCGATCTCGCCCATATCGGCGATCTGTCACTCTTTTCGCGCAACGGGGTGGCGGTCCCGCTATCCCAGATTGCTAGAGTCGAGTATTCGCACGAGGAGCCGATCCTCTGGCGCATCAACCGCGATACAGCGATCACTGTTCGGGCAGATGTTGTCGATGGAGTCCAGCCACCGGACATCACCAATGCCATCTGGCCGAAGTTGCAGACAATTCGCGCCGGACTCGAACCTGGATATCGGATTGAGGTCGGTGGAGCCATCGAGGAATCACAAAAGGGCAACGCCTCCATTTTCGCGCTGTTCCCGGTGATGATCGCCGTGATGCTCACCCTGCTGATGATCCAGCTGCAAAGCATCTCCCGGCTTGTGCTGGTTTTCCTCACAGCTCCTCTCGGCATCATTGGAGCCTCTTTGGGCCTCAATGTCGCCGACAAGCCCTTCGGGTTTGTGGCACTGCTTGGTCTCATCGCACTTGCCGGCATGATCATGCGCAACGCGGTGATTCTCGTGGATCAAATTGAGTCGGACGTGAACAATGGGCTCAGTCGCCGGGAAGCGATCGTCGAGGCGACTGTCAGACGCGCGCGGCCCGTGATATTGACCGCCATGGCGGCAATTCTCGCGATGATTCCGCTGTCGCGGTCGGCATTCTGGGGCCCGATGGCCATCACGATCATGGGTGGCCTGTTCGTTGCAACGTTTCTAACGCTGCTGTTCCTGCCCAGCCTCTACGCCTTGTGGTATCGTAAGCAACTTGGCGAGCAAGGGGGAGAACTGCCAGCATCGAAGCTATCCAGCGCAAACACTGCCCTGGAGGTCGCGGCCGAATAGTCGCGCAATGGATGAGGGGAAAATGATGAGCGAGGTGAGCGACCACACTGAAACGGATGTGCGGGAAAGAATTCTCGTCACAGCCGAGCGGCTTTTCCGCGAGATCGGATACCAGAAGACGACTGTGGCCGACATTGCCAAGGCGCTGCAGATGAGTCCGGCAAACGTCTACCGTTTCTTCGATTCCAAGAGGTCGATCAATGCCGGCGTGGCTCGCCGGCTCATGGGCGAGGTCGAACAGGCTTCTCAGGCCGTTGTCATGAGACAGGGAGACGCCTCGAGACGGCTCCGAGAACTGCTCACGACCGTGCACAAGATGAATGCGGCCCGTTACGTCGGCGATTCAAAAATGCACGAAATGGTTGCGGCCGCCATGGAAGAGAATTGGGAGGTATGCAACGCCCATATCCACGGTATTACGGCAGACATCGCGGCTGTGATCGCATCGGGCATTCAGTCAGGCGAGTTCCGCGTGAAGGACGCCGGTGTTGCCGGCATGTGCATCTGTGCGGCCATGATTCGCTTCTTTCACCCACAATTCATCGCAGATGCTGCCAAAAAGCCAGGACCCACACTCGATCAGATGATCGATTTTATCATCGCAGGGCTTGGCGGACCGCGGGAATAATCGTCCGGCTCTCACAGCCACTTGCGCCATTTGAAATAGAGATATGGCAGCACGGCTGCCAGCAGCATCAAGAAAAGAGCGAACGGATAGCCTCCGAACCAATCGAGTTCAGGCATGTGCTTGAAATTCATGCCGTAGATCGACGCGACCAGCGTCGGCGGCATCAGGACGACGGCAGCGACGGAAAATATCTTGATGATGTTGTTCTGCTGAATATTGACGACGCCCAGCATCGCATCGAGCAGGAAGGTGATCTTGTTGGTCAGGTAAGTGGCATGGTCCGAGAGCGAGCCAACGTCACGCTGCATCGACTGCAGCTGCGCGCGCATATCCTTCGGCCACTTCATCGTATCGGCTTCATTTGCGAGGAACAGAAGCAAGCGGCCGATCGACACGAGACTTTCCCGCACCTTTGACGTCAGATCGCCCTTGCGACCCAGCGCCCTCAAGACATCGTTGTATGAAGGCGGACCGGCCTCCTCGCCCGTTTCAAAAATGGTATGCGAAATCTGGTCGACCTCCGCGCCGATGCGTTCGAGAATGTCGGCGGATCGATCGATTACCGCATCGAGAAGATCTGTCAGGATCCCCTCCCCGGTTATCTTCGGAGGACACGTCCGGGCAAGTTTGTGCTCGACGATAGCAAATGGTCTCGGATCGTCGTAGCGCACCGTCGCAAGCCGGTGGTTCGTGAGTACGAAAGTGACCGGAGTCGTTTTCGGCGACGGGGTGTCCGATTGGCACATCAGCGTGGCGGTCATGTAGCGTGCGCCGTTTTCGACGTAGAGCCGGCTGGAGACTTCGATCTCCTGCATCTCCTCACGCGTCGGTACCGCAATCCCGAGCAGCTTTTCGACGATCTTGTCTTCCTGCAAAGTCGGCGTAACGAGGTCAATCCATACCGGATCGTCGGGTGGATTCTGGCCCGGCTCAATGCCAATTCTCTCAAGCGAGTTGCCGCGTGGGACATAGACTGAGAGCATGCGATCACCACCTTGCGCACGATCAGTCGATCATATGGGCGCGTTCCCAGTCATGAACCGATCACGCGCACATGCGCAAGGCAGAAATACTCGTTTGCGCGGCCGAATCGTCAGCGGCGCACAAGCAGTTCTGGCTGATGAATTTCCCGGTGCTACTCGCCAGCCGGCCGGCGCGATTTGCTAGTCGCGGTCGTAAGGCTCGAGATGCCGCTCAGTGGTCTCGCGCTGACTGCTCTGGTGGCGGACAGCGGCCGCCACAGCCGATATCCCGATCTTGCCATAGCGATTGTCGAGATTCGTAAATTGTCGGCCGGAGTCTTGCTTCTGCTCCGTTGCTTTCGCCGCTTCCATAGAACTGCACTCCGATCTTCTTGGCGTTGTCCCTTGTGCTCAAGATGGTGGATGAGTAGGGCGGAATTGCGCGGCAATTGGTATGCTCTCGTGACATTTACCACCCAGCGGGACATGTGATGCCGCAGCGCAATAGTGTGATCTCCAGGGTAAACCGCCCCTTAAGGTCTTGCAGTCAGTGTAGTTTTTGAATGATGGTGTTTGGGTGCACTGCGACATTCCTGCAACAGGTCCACAGGAAGGTGATCGCCCGGACGATGGATTTCATAGCATTCCCGGCGATTTTTCGGTTAATTGCCGGGTGAGGCAATTTGTTACGGTCGTTGAGGACGCGGCCGAGAAAAAGAGGAACAAATGGCGTTTCGGGGCCGGTTGCTCGTGCTTTTTTTTGCAGGCGTTATGCTTGGCGGTTGCATGCAGTCCACGATCGAGCCGGCATCAGACGCAAACCTGACCCCCCGCGACAAGAAGCTGCTAGCCGCGGCGCCGTACGAAAAGGCGGCGATCCCCGAGCCATACAAACGGCATATCGTGCAATTCCACCGCAAGGAGGGCCCCGGCACGATCGTGATCGACAGCGATGCCCGCTACCTCTACTACGTGCTGCCCGAGGGAAAGGCGATCCGCTACGGCGTGACGGTCGGTGAAGAAGCCCTCGCCTGGTCCGGGGTCGCGAAGATCGGCCGCATGACCGAGTGGCCATCATGGACGCCGACCGCGGACATCAAAAAACGCATGGACGTACCGGACTATGTAGGTCCCGGTCCGCAAAATCCGATGGGGGCCCGTGCCTTGTATCTGTACGAAGGAAACAAGGACACGCTCTATCGCATCCACGGCACCAACCAGCCGGAATATATCGGTCAGGCGATCTCCTCAGGCTGCATTCGCATGACAAACGAGGACGTGATCGATCTCTATAAGCGCGTAAAGCCGGGAACGGTGGTTGTGGTGCTGGCGCCGCATCAAGGCGATTCGCCTACCAATCCGCGCGTCGCGTCGACCAGTTATCTCTTTAATTGAGCCACCTGACGAGAATGAAAGGCGCCCTGCGGGCGTCTTTCTGCTCGAACGAATGTGACTCGTTCTGGCACTCGTTCCTCAACTCTCGCCAAAAGCAGCGCTTGCAGAGCCTTTTAGTCTCAATCTTTGGATTGCCGAATGCTCGTGCGTTCCGGCCTCGGAACGGGAAGCGGCACTTGCGATGCAATCTCTCTTTTGGCGGGCTCACGCACATCCCACTGGCACAAGCGTAATCCGTGTCGACGCTGGATGAGATCAAGATGAACGTGCGATTCGTGGTAACCGTCTGATCCGGGACCGAGAACGGTTGTAAAACGCCTGCACGAGCTGCTGCGCAGTTCTTCGCGTTGATCTCTGTCGACGAATACGTCTGTCAATTCCAGCTTGCGGCCGTCGTCAAGGACGAATGAACGTATATCGATGGCATTGCCCTTGCCATGCTCGCTGATTTTGGAGCCTGAGATCCGGTTGCGGCTACGGCAGTTGAAATCATCATAAATTTCGACAGTGCGCGGAGCTGCATCGAAATTGTGCATTAACTGCGGCGTCACCTGCTCGCGCAGCCAAATGGCGAGCGCCTCCGCGAACACGCATGTCAGTGTGGCAGGCGGATGCAGTTCGATGCGCCCGCGGTCGGGCCGCAGCACTGCTTCCAGTCGAAGCATGTCGTTACCGCCACAGGCGCCCGGCCCGATCAGGCGCGGCAACAGCTCCAACACCGCGATCGCCTGCAGGCGCCGGTCGCAATCCGTGGGTGCATTCGTCACGGCGGTCAAGTCGAAATCCGGTCCTGCCGCCTCGCTGAAAGATAGCGGCTCGTGCGAGATCGTTGGACGGGGACGAGGCAACGGCACCTCTCCGGCAGCCGAGATGCCGCCGACTGCGGCCAGCCAGAACAGGGCGATCACGAGCCGCATCTTGTCAGCTGGCATCGGGGAATTTGCGATTAAAACCTCAAAACGAAAACGTGGGCCTTGATTTAATGTTCCGGTTGCGCCGCCTGATGTGGTGGATAACCTTTAAGCGCCAGCGGGAGCCGGTGTCCAGGATCGTCAGGATTGGGAGGGGAAATGTCATGCTTGGCCTGATGCAGGATTGGCCGCTTCTATGCCATCGCATCATCGACCATGCCGCCACCTTTCATGGCGAGCGCAAGGTGATTACGCGTTCTGTGGAAGGTCCTATCCACGCGAGCAACTATTCTGAAATCCGGACGCGTGCGCTCAAGGTTGCCCAGCGTCTCGAAAAAGATGGTGTCGGCCTCGGCGATCGGGTGGCTACGCTTGCCTGGAATACCTGGCGCCACCTTGAGTGCTGGTATGGGATACTCGGTGTCGGCGCTATCTATCACACAGTCAATCCTCGCCTTTTCCCCGATCAGATCGTCTGGATCATCAACCACGCCGAAGACCGCGTCGTGATGACTGACCTCACTTTCATTCCACTTCTTGAAACGCTCGCCGATCGGCTGCCGAGCGTCGAGCGCTATATCGTGCTGACCGATGCGGCGCACATGCCGAATACGACTTTGAAGAATTCGGTCGCCTATGAGGACTGGATCGCAGAAGTGGATGGCGATTTTACGTGGAAAAGCTTCGACGAGAATACCGCCGCGGGCATGTGTTACACTTCCGGAACCACCGGACATCCCAAAGGCGTGCTCTATTCGCACCGTTCCAACGTGCTGCACGCCTTCATGGCCGCGCTTCCCGACGCCAAAGGAATCTCCTCGCGTGACGTTTGCATGCCGGTCGTGCCGATGTTCCACGCCAACTGCTGGTCCCTCGCCTTTCTGACTCCTATGGTGGGCGCCACGATGGTGATGCCGGGCGCGAAGCTCGACGGCGCGTCTATCTACGAATTGCTCGACACGTATAAGGTCAGTTTCACGGCCGCCGTTCCGACGGTCTGGCTGATGCTTCTACAGGATCTCGAAAAAACCGGTGGCAAGCTGCCCTACCTCAAGCGCGTTGTCATCGGCGGCTCGGCGTGTCCGCGCGCGATGACACAGACTTTTCAGGACCGATACGGCGTCGAAGTCATCCACGCCTGGGGTATGACGGAAATGAGTCCGCTCGGTTCGCTTTGCACGATGAAGCCCGAATATGCCGGCCTCACCGGCGAGGCGAAGCTCGATATCGAGATGAAGCAGGGCCATCCTCCCTTTGGCGTGGAGATGAAGATCACCGATGATGACGGCAACGACTTGCCGTGGGACGGCAAAACTTTTGGCCGGCTGAAGGTGCGCGGACCCGCGGTGGCGAGGAGCTATTACAAGGTTGAGGACGATCCTGTATTCGAGAAGGACGGCTGGTTCGATACCGGCGACGTCGCGACGATAGACCCGTACGGCTATATGCAGATTACCGACCGCGCTAAGGACGTCATCAAATCTGGCGGGGAATGGATATCCTCGATCGACCTGGAAAACTTCGCAGTCGGACATCCCAAAGTTGCCGAGGCCGCCGTGATCGGCGTCAGCCACCCCAAATGGGGTGAGCGGCCGCTGCTCGTGCTCGTGCTCAAGAAAGGCCAAACCGCGGAAAAGGACGAGGTGCTCGGGTTCCTGCAGGGCAAGATCGCGAAATGGTGGATGCCCGACGACGTGGTGTTCGTGGACGAAATTCCCCACACGGCCACCGGCAAGATTCAGAAGCTCGCACTGCGCCAGCGTTTCAAAGACTACGTGCTTCCTACGGCACAGGCGGCGGAATAGCATCTGCGCAGGAGACAAGCAGAGGTTCCGCTTCCCGGATTCGTGGCTGCATTCTGCACGACTGGCAAGAACAACCCCGCACGATTTCGCGCGCAGTCGAAATCCAGCTAAGGTGTTCGCAGCAAAAATTGACCCATCGTGCCGCGTACCGTGTCCGCAACTTTCGAAGTATCGGAGGTTTTGACGGAACCGCGTCGGTAAGTGCGCGTTTTTGCATGCCGGCGCCGGGTGACAACCGGCCACAACAGGAACGGCGGACGCAGTTGATTTTGCCGGTTTCTGACTGCGGCACAACGCATCGGCAAGCGTAACGTCTAACCTGTTCCTGGCGCCGGTACCTCGCGTGACGCCAACTCGCCTCGAATGCGTGGGAGGCAGGTTCTCGACGCACATCCCCCATGCACATGGTCCTATGGGCGCGCCACGCGAAAAATCTTCGCTTGAGCCCGGAATGTCATTATCGCCATGCTATAATGTCAAAATTGACATCTGGGTTTTGATCACCAAAGCGAGCAGTTTGCGTTCCGCAAGCAGTCATCAATCGGAGCAAACCATGAAGCGATATGTCATCGAACGGGAACTGCCGGGGATCGGCGGAATGACCCCTGGGCAGCTCAAGGATGCCGCCGCGACCTCAAACGACGCGCTGGCAAAGCTCGCAGGGAAAGCGCACTGGGAGCATTCCTACGTCGTGGACGACAAGACGTTCTGCATCTATCGCGCGGAGAATGAGGCGGCTGTTCGCGAGCACGCGAGGCTGAGTGGTTTTCCCGCAACCAAGGTCACCGAAGTACGGACAATCATCGATCCGCTGACGGCAGCGGCTTGATCCGCCGGTGCCGCCGCCTTGTACGCGCGCAGGAGGCGGCACCGGCACTCAAATCCAACTTGGCTCGGAATTCCAATGATCCATCCTACCGAAACGCAAGTCGGTCGTTTCTGCTGGCTAGACCTCGCCGCCACTGATCTCGGGCGCGCGAAGAGTTTCTACTTCAACGTGTTCGGCTGGACCTCACAAGAGCAGCTGGCGAATGGCGGCAGCTTTACCCGGCTTCGATCCCTCGGTTGCGATGTCGGTTCAGTCTATCAACTCAAGGATGTCCTGCTGCAACACGGCATGCCCTCGCACTGGACGCCGTATGTGCGCGTGAGCAACGTGCGCGACGCGGCGCGGCGGGTGCAGTTTTTCGGCGGCGATGTTGTCGTCCAGCCTTTCCTCGTGTCCGGTGTGGCGCGAATTGCTCTGATCCTGGATTCAGTTGGCGCGCTGGTGGGCCTATGGGAACCAATCACAGGCGGCATGGATGTGAACGGCACCGCGGGTCAAGAGAGAGAGCTACAATGAAAAAAACGGCCTCGTCAGAAAAATCCGGCCGACTGCTGGACGTCACGGTGGTGCTTCTCGAGGGCGGCTACGCGTCGACCGCCGTTGCGCCGATCGAAATCTTCCATGCGGCCGGCGTCGTCTGGAACTGGCTCCATGGCCAGCCCGTACAACCGCATTTCAGGGTGCAGACCGCGTCCATCGGTAGACGCAAGATCAAGGCCGGATACCCGCTGAGCCTCACGGCGGATTGCGAGATCAGCGATATCAAACGCACTGACGTCATCATCGTCCCTGCGTCCGGCTGGGACATCATTCAGCTTATTGCGCAAAGCACTCCCCTGTTGCCATGGCTGAAGAAGCACCATGAAAAAGGCGCCTACGTCGCCGGCATCTGCAGCGGAGTTGCTTTCCTTGCCGAATGCGGGATGCTCGATGGCCGTCAGGCAACGACGCATTGGGGCGTGGCGGAAATCTTCCAGAAGCGTTATCCCAAGGTGCGTTGGCGTCCCGAACAATTCGTCACCGAGGATTCCGGAATCTTCTGCAGCGGCGGGGTTTATGCCGCCATCGATCTTAGCCTGTATCTGGTCGAGAAGTTCTGCGGCCATGAGGTCGCACTCCAATGCGCGAAATCCCTCCTGCTCAGCATGCCGCGCGGCCGCCAGTCCGGATATTCAGTCGTACACCTCTCGCGTCCGCACTCAGATGAGAGGATCAGGCAGGCGGAAGAATATTTGCAGCAGCATTTCGACAGCGAGATTTCGATCGACGATCTTGCCCGCCGGACCGGGATGGGTTCGCGCAATTTTATCCGCCGTTTCAAGGCCGCGACCGGTCGGGTCCCCGGGGCCTACCTTCAAACTCTCAGGGTCTCGGCCGCCAAGGAGATGCTGGAGACCGGGAACACCTCAATTCAGGCGGTCTGCTCAAAAATCGGTTACGAGGATATCGGCTTTTTCAGAAATCTCTTCAAGCGTCACACAGGCATGACTCCGGGCGAATACCGCGACCGGTTTTCGCAAATGCGCTTCGAACGCGGCGAATTGGTATCCGGCCGAACGGTCGCATAGTAGGCCTCGTCGCTCTTAGCTTGATTAACCGCGCACACACCGTGCAACCGGTACCTGATTTTTGTCTGACTGCAGCTGAAGCAACTGCAGCCGGGCCGCACATCGTTAATAGAAGGTTTTTTATTACAACTTGAAGTAAGGTCCCTCCAATCCCTTAATTGCGCAGTCCGTAAGGTCCCCCGTCCGTAGGAGCACTGTGTTCCTCGCGGCCGCAGCGGATCTGGGACGCAATGGTACAAATCGTCATTCTCGACGATCGAGAGACGAATCGACGGATCTTCTCGAAACTTGCCGCCTCGATTGAACCCGACGTCGAGGTGGAGAGTTTCGGAAATCCGGCCGATCTACTCGCGTGGCTGCAGACGAACATACCCGATCTGATCGTCACGGATTTCAAGATGCCGACGATGGACGGAGCGGAGTTCATCTCGCGCTTTCGGGCGTTGCCACATTGCGGCGAAATTCCCGTCATCGTCATCACTGTCTATGAAGAGCGCGAATTTCGATTGCGGGCACTGGAGGCCGGAGCCACCGACTTCCTCAACAGTCCGGTGGACCACCAGGAGTTCGTAACCCGCGCGCGCAATCTGTTGAAGCTTCGCAAGCAGCAGCTCCAGCTTGCAGCACGCGCCGACAATCTCGCCCAGGAACTCGAAGATTCCGAACGCTCGCACGAAAAGGCCCTGCGGGATTCCAGCGAGCGCCTTGCGCAGGTCATCGACACCCTCCCTGCCTTGATCAGCGCCACGGATACCGAGGGACGCGTTTTGTTCATCAATGCCTATCTGGCTTCATTGGCAGGCATCGGCCCGAATGAAGCTGCGGGATGGGACTTACGTCCGATATTCGGCGAAGACCATGCCGCAAGAAGCGAGGCCCTCGACCGCAAAGTCCTGGACACCCAGGCCCCTCTGCCAAGCTTCGAAGAGGAGATTATCGACCACACCGGCGCCAAACGCGTGTTCCTGACGACGAAGACACCACTGCGCGACGGATCGAACGCCGTTGTCGGCGTGCTGACTTCCTCGCTCGATATCACTGATCGCAAGCGGGCGGAAAATCACCTCTTCTATATGGCGCACCATGATGTGCTGACGAACCTCGCAAACCGCGCCCTGCTCTCCGATCGCCTTCGCCGCGAGATCGCGCGTACGCGGCGCGGCGACAGTCCGTTCGCGCTTCACCTCATCGACCTCGACGGCTTCAAGGACATCAACGACGGTCTCGGTCACCAGGTCGGCGACCAGTTCCTCGTCGAGGTCGGAAACCGGCTGCGCTCGGTCGTGCGCGACACCGACACGGTCGCACGGCTGGGCGGCGATGAATTCGCGGTGCTGCAAACGCGCGTCACGCGCAACGAAGACGCTGTCGACATGGCAAACCGCATCCTCGATGCGATCAACACACCGTGGTCGTACGCCGGCGAGCACGTTGCCCTCAGCGCCAGTATCGGCATCGCAGTTCACCCAGCGGATGGCAGCGACGTTCAGGAGCTGCTGCGCAACAGCGATCTCGCGATGTATCGCGCAAAGCATGACGGCGGCAAGATGCTCCGATTTTATGCATCGGATATGGATCGTCGGGCGCGCGCCAGCCTGATCCTTGATTCCGATCTGCGTACGGCGATCGAAAAAGAGCAGTTCGTCCTGCATTACCAGCCGCAGATCGCATTAAGGAGCGGACGCGTCACGGGTGCGGAAGCCCTGCTGCGCTGGCAGCGGCCGGGCCATGGACTCATCGGCCCGAGCGAATTCCTCGCCCGCGCAGAAGAGAATGGCTTGATCGTGCCGATCAACGAGTGGGCCCTGCGCGAAGCCTGTCGGCAGGCGAAGTTGTGGCAGCAGCGCGGACACCTGCCGATCCGTGTAGGCGTCAATCTCTCGTCGATACAGTTCTTCAAGCAGAACGTTCCGCTGATGGTGACGAAGGTGCTCGCCGAAACCGGACTCGATCCGTGGCTGCTCGACCTCGAGCTCACCGAAAGCATCGTCATGCACAACGCGGAAGCAGTCTCGAAGGATCTACAACAGCTGCGCGAGCTGGGCGTCGGGATCTCGATCGACGACTTCGGCACGCGCTATTCCACCCTCGCCTATGTCAAACATTTCCCGGTCGACCGGCTGAAGATCGACCAGTGCTTCGTGCGTGAGATCGCGACCAATCCGAGCGACGCCGCGATCGTGCGCGCAATCGTGAGTCTTGGTCACAGTCTCGATCTCAAGATCGTAGCCGAAGGGGTCGAGACCCTGCAGCAGACGACGCTATTGCGCGGAGAAGGCTGCGACGAGGTCCAGGGCTTCTATTTTGGTGGCCCCATGGTCGCCGACGAACTGCTCGCATTTGTCCGGGAAAACCGGGCACGAGCGCGGAGCGCGTGAGGCTTCCGATGAGCACAGGCCCGCTTCGCACCCGTGCTCGGGGCTGGCCCGCCGACTTCAGCCCCCGGGCACTCGTCTCCTGGACCGCCCGGCGGCTGCGGAGCCGCTCCGATTCAGAGCATGAACTCACCGTCAACCGCCTGGCGCTCAGCGGTCTCGCCTTCACTTATCTCATTATTGCGTCGATGTTCGGCCGCACCGACGCGGAGGAAATGTTGCGCGAGCAGTCACCGGTCTTCGCGGCTTATGAAATTATCGCGATCCTTCTTTTCGCCCACCTCCTTTACCGGCCGGCGGAATCCGTGGCGCGGCGGCTCGTCGGCATGGTGTTCGATCTGGGCCTTTTCTCCTATGGGATGCATGTGGGCGGAGAGACCTTCGCTCCGCTCTATCCGATCTACCTGTGGGTGATATTCGGAAACGGATTCCGGTTCGGAGTGCGGTATCTTTTCGCCGCGAGCGCAACAAGCGTTCTGTGCTTTGGTATCGTCATCTACATAACGCCGTTCTGGCAGACGCACGCCGGACTGGCGGCGGGGTTCACTGCCGGGCTTGTTCTGCTGCCGCTCTATGTTTCCACCCTGATCCGCAAGCTGTCGGAAGCCAAGCGCCAGGCGGAAGAAGCTAATCGCGCCAAGAGCGCCTTCCTTGCCAGCATCAGCCACGAGTTTCGCACACCGCTCAATGCGATCATCGGTTTGAGCGATCTGCTCTGCAAGACGAAGCTCGATTCCGAGCAGGAAGAGATGTCGGAGACGATCGGGAAGTCGGGCCGACAGCTTCTCGCGCTGATCAATTCTATTCTTGATTTTTCCCGCGCCGAAGCCGGGCAGATCGCGATCAAGGCGGCCGATTTCGATCTGATAGCGGTGCTCGGCGAAGTCCGCAGCATTCTTGCGCATGAGGCGCAGCGCAAAGGCGTCCGCCTCGCAATTCACTGCACCTCGCGCACGCCCCAGCTGCTCGTCGGCGACGATCACCACCTGGAGGAAATGCTCACAAATCTTGCCGGCAACGCGGTCAAGTTCACCCACCGGGGTTTTGTCGCCATCGCGGTCGACGCGATCGCGCGGGACCGCGACATGGTGCGGCTGCGCTTTGAGGTGACGGACACTGGCATCGGCATCAGCAAGGATGCCCAGACGCGCATCTTCGAACGCTTTACGCAGGCCGACGACACCATCATCGACCGGTTCGGCGGCACGGGACTGGGCCTTGCCATCGTGAAGCAGCTCGTCGACCTGCAGGGAGGAAACATGGGAGTGGAAAGCGAGCCCGGCGAAGGCAGCACGTTCTGGTTCGAGCTCAGCTACGGGGTCCAGTCGCAAGACGGTGCGCAAGTCTATACGGCTCCGACGCCGGTTGTTCTCGCCGGTTGCGACAGCCAGACTCGGGCCTTGGTGAGCACCTGCGTTCCGATCGCGAAGGCTGTGGCGACGATGGACGAGGCGGCCGCGGCCCTGACCTCATTGCGGGAAGATGGCGTGCGCCGGCCGATCGCCATCGTTCATCACCGGGTCTGTCCGGATATGGGCGATGCGGCGCTTCAGCGCATTTTCGGGGCCAATGCCGGGTGTGCGCCCGCTCTTATCCTGCTCACCGACGACGCCGCAGAAGGATTGCCGGAGGCGGCCGTGCGCGGCCGCTTCGTGACCGTGCTTACGGTTCCCTTCGATCAGGCGCAGCTTGCCAGTGCGCTTCGAATCGCCCGCGGCAACAACGAAGCGGCTCAGGTCGCGCATCGCGGGGCGCCCGTCACTCCAGCGAAACCGCTCTCCATTCTCGTGGCAGAGGACAAGCGCACCAATCAGATCGTCATCTCCAAGATCCTCGAACGCGCGGGTCATCGGATCACGATTGTCGAAAATGGCGAAGCCGCGCTCGATATGCTGGAAGTGCAGGAGTTCGACCTCGTCCTCATGGACGTCAACATGCCCGTGATGAACGGCATCGAGGCGACGAAGCTGTATCGCTTCGCCTCTCTCGACCGGCCGCGCATTCCGATCATCGCACTCACTGCAGACGCTACCGAAGAGATTGCACGCCGCTGCGAGGATGCCGGCATGGACGGATGCGTGACGAAACCGATTGAGCCCAACACGCTCCTCCAGCTTATCGACAATGTCGTCCAAAACGCTGAAAACGCTCGAGATATGGAGCGCGACCCCCGCGATTCTGCGCGTCCAGTCGCTGCATCTGCGCGCCCACGCGCCGCCATGAGCGAGCCGATCGATCCGCACACGCTCGAGGCGCTTGAAGGCCTCGGGGGGAGCGAATTCGTCGACGAGCTTGCGACGCAGTTCATGCGCGATGCGGCCGATACGCTCGACAGCCTCGCGGAGGCATGCCGGACCGACAATATCGGCGCTTTCCGCGAACAGCTGCACGCGCTCCGCAGCGCCGCGGCCAATATCGGTGCGCGCGCCATCTACGACATGTGCCTGGGCTGGCGGCAGATCGGTCCGGAAGACTTTGCCGTTCGCGGCGAAGCGCATCTCGCAAAGCTGCACGAGGAATTCGAACGGGTGCGCGGCGCCTTGCGCAAGCGCATCTCAGACCGCAACGCCGCCTAACTCCTTGCAGCGTCGTGATCCGATGATCGGGCCGGCGGGAAACACGCCGGCCAGCTTATCTCAAACCCGAACGTCGCCTCGCAAGTCGCGGATCTCGTTGCAAAATTGTCCCGGAACGCGCCGGACCCGGCGCAGCTGTGCAGCCGCGAGGCGCTCCATATTGCGCAAATCGGCATCCTGCAGCCGCATGGCGTGCTCGGCCCAGATATCGGTGACGTCACGAAGCTCCTCATACGAGAGCGGATCGACGCGCAAGCCCACCTCGCGAACGCGCCGGTGAACGGCGTGATGCCGGCGGTTCTGCGCGATGTAGTCGTGCACCGCCTCGGCGCCCTGCCCGTCCTCGGCCAGCACATCGACAAGTCCGAGGTCGTACAGCTCGGAGGCGCTGTAAAGCTTTCCGCCAAGGATCATCTTGTGGGCGCGGATTGCGTCGAGCTTGCGTGACAGAAAGCTGAATGCACCCATCCCGGGAAACAGGTTGAAGAGGATCTCGGGCAGGCCGAATTTCGCGCTTTTTTCCGCGATCAGGACATTGAACGAGAGCGCGCCTTCGAAGCCGCCGCCCAGCGCATCACCTTCGACGAGCGCGATGGTGATGACAGGCAGATGGAAGCCGACCGTCATGTGATAGGCAACGTCGACGCAGTCATGCGCGTAGGCGCGCAGCGCATCGATATTTCGCGCGCGAATACTCTTGATGAAGAAATTGAGGTCGCCACCGAGATTGTAGATGCCGGGAATGCGCGAGCCGCCGACGAAATATTTCACCGGCGCAGCTTCGCCAGGTTGCAGGCAGGCAAATTGCCGCTGCAGCAGGCGGCGCATCGCAATCAGTTCGCGAAGCAGCGTTGGCGTAAAGCTCGGCGGCCCCTCTGGCCGCATAAAGCACCAGATTGCTTCGTCGTGAGGGCTGAAAGTCAACTCAAGTTCGTTGAACGCCGCGTTCGCCAGCGCGATACCAAAGTTGACACGGGACCGCTCCGGAGAGCGCTGCTCGCCAAAAGGCACAGGATTCGTGTGGGATGACCAGAGCTCGAGCTGAGTTGGAATTTTGATCTCTGTCGTCCGGCCCAGTCGCCCAAGCGGGGTGACATTGACCCGGCTGACCGCCGCACGCGATACCGACACTACCCCGTCCCCCAAAGCACCTGCGGCGAAAATTAAAAAAGCCGCACCCGCCGTGTTTTGTGACTTTAATGAAAAATTAACCCTCGCGACACCCGTTGTTGTTGCAATGGTTAATCCGCCACGCGTGCAATTGCGGGAGACGAACGACATTGCCTCCGGGCCGTGTTGTCATTATCCCTGCTGATCATGACCAGCCTCGAAGCGGGCGGGATCGCAATGGGCGGCGGCGTGCGATTCCTGGGCGAGCGCCGGTCCTATTGGCGGCTGCTTATCAAGGGCGCGCTGCTGCTGATGTTCACGCTCGGCATCTACCGCTTCTGGCTCGCGACCGACATCCGGCGCTTTTTCTGGTCCAACACCGAAATCGCCGGCGAGCCGCTCGAATATTCCGGCACGGCTCTGGAGTTGCTGCTCGGCTTTCTCATTGCCATTGCCATTCTCGTTCCCGTCTATGCCGGGATCTTTCTGGCGGCTCTCGATCTCGGCGTGATCGGAAAGCTGTCCGGTGTGATCGGCTTTGCCGCGCTTGGATTTCTGGGCCAATACGCGATCTACCGGGCCCGGCGTTATCGCCTGACCCGCACGATCTATCGCGGGCTGCGCTTCCACCAGCAGGGATCGGCATCGGTCTACGCCATTCGCGCTGTCCTCTGGTGGCTGCTCACGGCGCTGACACTTGGCCTTGCCTACCCGTTCCAGCTTGCAAGCCTCGAGCGCTACAAGATGCGCAACACCTTCTTCGGCGATCTCGCCGGCCACTTCGCCGGCTCGGGTTCGCGGCTTTTCTTGCGAGGCCTTCTGATGTGGCTGTTGGTGTTCGCCCCACTCATCATCGCCGGCTTGACCGTGTTCGGCGCCATCGACTGGACCGCCCTCACGGAGGCTCTGGCACAGGGCGGCGATGATGCGATGAGCAGAATCGAAGGAAGCAATCCGGGATTTGCCGCCGCGATCGCATTCGCGATGCTCATGGCAAGCATCAGCGTCGGCATGGCCGGCCTGCTCTATCCGGCGTTTCAGGCGCTTGTGTTGCGATGGTGGTTGTCCGGACTGCGCTTCGGGGCAATCGAGGTTCGCTCGCATCTGCGGCTACGCGATGTGTATGCCGCCTATGCGCGGTTTATCGGCTACGCGATCCTCTTCACAATCATTTTGGGGATCGGCAGCGCTGTCGTTTTCGGTCTTCTCGCCGCGATTGGCGCTGCTAGGGCTGACGGAGCTGCGGGCGAGATCCTCGCCACCTTGGCCCTGCTGGTCGGCTACGTGGTCGCGGCCCTCGGCTATTCCACAATCTATCGCGCCACCGTGATGTTTTCGCTCTGGCAGCTCGGGGTGGAGTCGCTGAAGCTCTCCGACGTCGCGTTGCTCGATGACGTCAAGGCGAGAGGATTACCCAGCTCGGCCGTCGGCGAAGGTCTTGCCGACGCTCTCAATGTGGGCGGCTATTGATGAATGCTGGGGCATCCGGCGAGGCCCTCTATTTTGACGGCGTGACCAGCGCGCGCCATGACGTGCGTGTCGAGCTTGGCGACACGAGCCTGCAGATCTTCGGCCGTGACGGCAGCCTCATGTCGGAGTGGCCCTACCCCGAGGTTGAGGAGCTTGCCGCGTCCGAGGCGATCCTGCGCATCGGCCGGCGCGGCAGCACCCGCCTTGAGCGGCTGGAAATCCATGATCCGGTATTCGCGGAACAAATCGATCTGCGCAGCGCACTTGTCGACCGCACCGGAATCATTCACCGCCGCGCCCGCATGAGTGTGATTGCCTGGACGCTGGGCGCCACGATTTCCCTGGTGCTCGTGGCTTGGCTTGGGATCCCGGCGATTGCCACACGGCTGACGCCGCTCGTTCCCCCGGGTATCGAACGCAGGCTTGGCGAGGCGGTTGATGTCCAGATCCGCGGCATGCTCGACAATGGCCAGGCCGGCGCGGACTTCGATTGCGGGAAGACTTCGACGGGCGCGCGTGGGCGCGTCGCCCTCGACAAAATCGTCAGGCGGCTCGAGGCGGCCGCGGCGCTGCCATTTCCCTTGCGCGCCGAAGTCGTGCGCCGCGAGGAGGCAAATGCCGTCGCGTTGCCCGGTGGGCGGATCTACGTTTTCCAGGGGCTGATCGACAAAGCGGATACGGCAGACGAGGTGGCGGGCGTCATCGCGCACGAAATCGGCCATGTTGCCAATCGGGATGGAACCAGGGCGGTACTCCAGGGCGCCGGGCTGTCGTTTCTCTTCGGCATGCTGCTCGGCGACTTTGTCGGCGGCGGCGCCGTTGTGCTCGCCGCCAGAACTCTGCTGCAGTTGAGCTACACGCGCGAAGCGGAAACCGCAGCGGATGCCTACGGGGCCGGGCTTATGAACGCGGCGGGAGGCGATGCGCGCGCGCTCGCCGTCATGCTTGAGAAAATCGGCGGCGCCACGGAGCCGGGAATGAAAATCCTGTTGAATCATCCGGAAACCGCGGCACGCGTCGCGGCAATCAATAAACTCGCTTTGGCGCGCAAGGCCTCACCCTTCCTTGATGCGGAGGACTGGGTAGCGCTAAAGAAAATCTGCGCGGGATGAGAACTGATGGTGCGGCGTCCATTCTATGAAGTTCCGATATCGAGAACGGCCGTGTGGTCGTCTCATCTGGCCTTCTTCGCCCTTTTGGTCGCGGCGATGTCCATCCTCGTCGTGCGATCGAATCTCCTGGAGATCGGACCAGCACTCACGACGTTCGGCGCCGCGCTCGTGTTCGCCGGTCTCGCGATTCTCCTCGCCTTCGCGGCGTTCGTTGTCATCTGGAGGCAAGGTTCCTCCGGTCTCGGGCGCGCGCTGATCGGACTGTTCCTGGGACTGGCGCTGCTTGCCTATCCGGCCTATCTCGGCGTGCGCGCCTATCGCCTTCCGGCGATAGCGGATGTAACGACGGATCCGGTGAACCCGCCGCGCTTCGACAGCCTCGCGCGCCAACGCCCACCCGACCGCATCGACTATCCGGGACAAAGCGTCGCCGCCCTGCAGCGCGCCGCCTATCCCGACATCGCCCCGCTCGAGCTCGACGTTCCCTCGCGAGCCGTCTATGACGCGGCGCTTGCGCTCGTCACCAAGCGCAAATGGTCGATCAGCGAGGCAAGAGCGCCCACGCTTGCGCGCCGCGACGGCGTGATTGAAGCCGTCGTGCGCTCGCCGATCATGGGATTTCGCGACGACGTCGTGATCCGCGTCGCGCCGATCGGCCAGGGTGCACGCGTGGACGTGCGATCGGCTTCGCGGATTGGCACGCATGATCTCGGCGCCAACGCCTCGCGCATCAGGAGCCTGCTCGAGGACCTCGATGACGTGGTGAGCGCGTTGCCCGAGCCGCGCGCCCTGCCCCCGCCCAGAACTCCGGCGCAGCAGAAAGGCCAGCGCCCGCCGGAGAAACGTCAGCCGGCCAGGCGGTAGACACCGTCGATCGCGGGGGCGCCGTCGGTTTCGACCACGCCCCGCGTGACGAGATCCTCGAGATGGGCAAGCACCGAAAGCCCGGCCGCGCCGGTGAGCCGCGGATCGATACCGATATAGATCGCACGCACGATGGTCGGGATGTCGCTTGCCCCTTTTGCCAGCCGGTGCAGGATCGAAGCTTCCCGCGCCTTTCGGTGCAGGATGTAATAATTGACGAAACGCGGCGCGTCGGTGATGGCCGGTCCGTGTCCGGGAAAATAGATCGTCTCGCGGCGCTGCGCGAGCTTCGCCAGTGATGCCATGTAGTCGCTCATCGCGCCGTCGGGTGGCGCGACGATTGAAGTCGCCCATGCCATCACGTGATCGCCGGCGAACAGCGTATTCTTCTCCTTCAGCGCAAAGGCCATGTGGTTGGCGGTGTGGCCCGGCGTCGCCACTGCCTCGATGCTCCAGCCGTCGCCATCGACACGCTCTCCATCCTTGAGCGCATGATCGGGACGGAAGTCCCGGTCGGCGCTGGCGTCGAGCGGATTGTGCTCGCCGATGCGCAGTGGCCGCGCGGCGCGATGCGGGCCCTCGGCGCAGACAGTCGCGCCCGTCACCGCCTTGATCGCGGGCACCGCCGGCGAATGGTCGCGGTGCGTGTGGGTGACGAAGATATGCGTCACCGTCTCCCCGCGCACCGCATCGAGAAGTGCGCCGATGTGCGCCGGATCATCCGGCCCCGGATCGATGATGGCCACCTTGCCGCGCCCGACGATGTAGCTCACCGTTCCCTTGAAGGTGAACGGGCCGGGATTGTTGGCCATAAGCCGCCGCACTCCGGGCAACGGCTCATCCACCACATCGGGGGCAAGCTCGAGATTCTTGTCGAACGGGATGTCGTCGTTCATGCGCAATGATTGGTCGTCAATACGGGGCCGTTCTCGTTGATGCACGGTGGTTGCTCGCTCATGCGGAACTACTCCCGTTCGTGCGGTGATTGTTCGTTCATGCGCGTTCGGCTCCTGGTGCGATCGGGCCTGTATCATTATTCCGTCCGCGATGCACCCCGGGACCGGCCCCTCACCGGACGCATGTCATGCCCGCGCATAGCCGTCCGAAGGACGGCGTGCTTTGGCACGTCTATGTCGCGGGGATCTACGTCTTAACAGCTTGCAACGTTCAAGTCGTGGATGGCCGCGACAAGCGCGGCCACGAATGAGAGGCGGTGCGCTCCGCCATCGGCCACGACGGTATGCGCGTTCGAAGACCGGCGTGCTGCGCCGAAACGTCAGCGCACTACCAGCACGCCGTTCGTCTCCTGGTGAAAGTCGTCGAAGAAATTGTAGCGCCCCGGCTGCAGCGGACGCAGGCGGATGACGCCCTCCCCCTTGCCGGTCACCACTTTTTCCACACGCAGGCTGACGCTCTCGAATTCGAGCGGCGTTGCGTCGAGATTCTTCACGCGCAACTCGATCGGCACCTTCGCCGGCGCATGAATCTCGGCCGGCTGAAAACGATGATTCTTCACGCTGACATTCACCGTCGCCGCCTGCTGTGCAGCGACCGGCAGCACGGCGGCCGCGCTGAGCAGTGTGCACAAAATCAACTTGCTGATTTTTTCGATCATGATGGGTCTCCGGCTAGAATTCGACGGCGAACTTGAGCTTCGCGCGGTGGCGCGAGAATTCCGACAGGTTCAGCGACTCGCCGGGCTCCTCGACATCGTGACCTTCCACCTGCGTATTCCACGCCGCCGTCATGAACGTCTTGGGGCCGAGCTTGACGTAAAGCGTCGGCCCGACATAGATCGCGTCGCCGGTAAAGGTGTTGAGCCAGGCGCCTTCGTAGTGTCGCAAATACCAGAGCTCGGCGCCGACAAAGACCGATGGCGTGATGCGGTACGCCAGGGCGCCGGAGATGCCGCTCGTGGATTCGCTCTCCCACCCGGACTCGCCCGGGTCACGCGCTGCTTCCGGCTCGTAAAGCAGGTTGGAGCCAAGATAGAGCCGGTTCTTGACCAGCTCGAGATCGGCATTGAGCTTGAGCTCCAACTCGAGCTCGGTGACGCGCTTGCCCCTCGTCCCGCTGATCCGCCGCCATTCCGGCTCGGCAGAAAGCGTCACGGCGAGCGGCGAGGACGGCCCGCGGTCGAGCAGCATGTAGCGCATCTCGCCGAACAAGCCGCCGAAGGCAAGCTGGCTGCGATCGTCGAGGTCGGTTACCCCATGGATGTTGTGCAGCGTGACCAGCGGACCGAGCTCGAACTGCACGTACTGGTTCGGCGTGAACTCGTATTCGAGCTTGGTGTCGCTTGCAAAGTAGCGCCCGTCGCGCTTGCCGATCCGCGCGGTGGTATCAACGGAGAACTCCTTTTCGCCTTCGAGGCCGATGCCCGAGCCGCTGGTGAAGCCGAAGATGTATTTCGTCTCGGCCTCGCGGTAGAGCTGCGGATTGTCCTGGGCGTGGGCGAAGCTTGCTGCAACAAGAAAAGGCGCGACCACAACGATCGCGCGCGCGCAATCAATGTTCGGCATTTTTGTTTTCCTCATACGCCGGGTTCAAGGTCCGGCAATCAGGTTGCGCATGCACGAGCGTGCAACGCGCTCACCACAATTCAGGAATTGGCACGCATGAGTCAATGCGTGAAGCAAAGATTAGAATTTTCTAGTTCGGAGCGTTTCTAAATCGCGCGCAGTTGAGAACTTTTCCAAAGCATGACTCTGTTGCGGCCGTGCCTTCCTAAGCGAGATGGCCGGGACAAGCCCGGACAAGCCCGGCCATGACAATGAAATGCGCGACGTGAAAACAGCTCAATGGATTTCCGGCTCGGGAATTCAATGAATTTTTTTGACTTGGGAATTCAAATTTTTAGCTCAGGAATTCAATGAAATTCCGGCGCGGGAATTCAATGAATTTCCGGCTCGGGAATGGAGCCGAGCGGCGCGAGAAAATCGAAATCGCATCCCTCGTCCGCCTGCCCGATGTGCTGCGAATACAGCGCGCCATAGCCGCGCGGATAATGCGGCACCGGCTCCTTCCATGCCGCGCGGCGGCGCGCCATCTCCTCCTCGCTGACATGCAGATGGATGCGGCGCGCATCGACATCCACCTCGATCTCGTCGCCCGTCGCAACGAAGGCAAGCGGCCCGCCGATGAAGCTCTCCGGCGCGACGTGCAGGATGCAGGCGCCGTAGCTGGTGCCGCTCATGCGCGCATCGGAAATGCGCAGCATGTCGCGCACGCCTGCCTTCACCAGCTTGCGCGGGATCGGCAGCATGCCCCATTCCGGCATGCCCGGGCCGCCGCGCGGGCCGGCATTCTTGAGCACGAGAATGTGGTCGGGCGTCACGTCGAGATCATCGCGCTCGACCTCGCGCGCCATCTGCTCGTAGGTCTCGAACGCGATGACCTTGCCGCGGTGCCGCAGCAGCCGCGGCTCGGCGGCCGATGGCTTCATCACGCAGCCGCGCGGCGCCAGATTGCCGGTGAGCACGGCCGTGGCACCGGCGCGCGAGACCGGATCCTTGAGCGGGCGGATGACCTCGCGCTTGTAGACCTTGGCACCTGCGATATTCTCGCCGATGCTCCTGCCGGTGACGGTGAGGCACGAGAGGTCGAGCGCGTCCTTGAGCTCGGCCATGAGCGCGCGCAGGCCACCCGCGTAGAAGAAATCCTCCATCAGCAGCTCGCCGGACGGCCGCACATTGGCAAGCACCGGGATCTCGCGCGCGATCTCGTCGAACCGGCTCATGTCGAGCTTGAGCCCTGCCCGGCGCGCCATGGCCACCACGTGAATGATCGCATTGGTCGAGCCGCCCATGGCCATGTGCACGCGGATCGCATTGTCGAAGGCGGCCGGCGTGAGCAGCCGATGCGGGGCGAGATCTTCCCACACCATCTCGACGATGCGCCGGCCGGCAGCGGCGCACATGCGCGGATGCGCGGCGTCGGCCGCGGGAATGGAGGACGCGCCGGGGAGCGAGAGCCCGAGCGCCTCGGCGATCGCCATCATCGTCGCCGCCGTCCCCATCACCATCCAGGTGCCGAACGAGCGGGCAATGCCGCCTTCGAGCTCGGCCCAGTCCGCCTCGCTGATGCGGCCGGCGCGCTTCTCGTCCCAGTATTTCCAGGCGTCGGAGCCCGAGCCCAGCGCCTGCCCGCGCCAGTTGCCGCGCAGCTGCGGGCCGGCCGGCAGGTAGATCGCAGGCAAGCCCATGCTGATCGCGCCCATGATGAGCGCGGGCGTGGTCTTGTCGCAGCCGCCCATCAGCACGGCGCCGTCGATCGGATGGCTGCGCAGCAGCTCCTCGGTCTCCATCGCCAGCAGATTGCGGTAGAGCATCGTCGAGGGCTTCACGAAGGGTTCGGACAGCGACATCGCCGGGAGCTCGACCGGAAACCCGCCCGCCTGCAGCACCCCGCGCTTCACGTCCTCCGCGCGCTCGCGCAGATGCGTGTGGCAGAAATTGATGTCGCTCCAGGTGTTGATGATCCCGATCACCGGCTTGCCGGCGAAATCGGCGGTGTCGAATCCACCCTGCCGCAGGCGCGCGCGGTGCCCGAAGGCGCGCAGGTCGTTGACGCCGAGCCAGCGATGGCTGCGCAGCTCCTCGGGACGCTTGCGTGCGTTCATTCCGCCGCGATCTCGGGTTTCGGGATCTTGCCGACCGCGCGGCGGGCCTGCATCTGCGTTGCGATGACGACGAGCGCCAGCGCGGCTCCGATCAGGTCAGTCGAGAAGTTCGGATCGATCAGCAGCAGCCCGCCGACGACGAGCAGCGCGCTCTGCCAGTGCGACGAGTGCACGAGAAAGTATCCGTGCAGCCCGGAGGCGAACAGCACCACGCCGATCGAGGCGGTCGCACTCGCCCAGATGATCTCGGGCCACTCGCCGATCATCAGCAGCTGCGGCGCATAGA
Organism: Pseudolabrys sp.; assembly: GCA_035718275.1. Lineage (GTDB taxonomy): Bacteria > Pseudomonadota > Alphaproteobacteria > Rhizobiales > Xanthobacteraceae > Pseudolabrys. The sequence goes on from DASTHI010000052.1 coordinate 64,228, forward strand.
CGAACATGAACGGCACGATGAAGCTCGTGGCGGCAATGCGGACGGCGGCCCAGCCGGTCGCCCACAGATCCGACTTGGCAAGCCCCGCCGCAGCGTAGACGGCAAGCGCCACGGGCGGCGTGATCGCAGAGAGAATCGCGAAGTAGAACGCGAACATGTGCGCGGCGGGAATCGGCACACCGAACTTGACGATCGCCGGCACCAGCAGCGCGGTCATGATGATGTAGGCGGGCGTCGTCGGCATGCCCATCCCGAGCACGATGCCGGCGAGCATGGTGAAGACCAGCGCCAGCAGCAGATAGTTCTGCGACAGATGCACGACATATTGCGTGAACACGATGCCGAGCCCCGACAGCGTCACCACGGCGATGACGACCCCGGCGGCCGCGCAGGCGAGCGCGACCGGCAGCGCGTTGCGCGCGCCATCGACGCAGGCTTCGATCAGGTTCTCGAAAGTGCAATAGTGGCGGGTCGACTTGCGCAGGGCCGCGACCGGAAAGCAGGCGAGCACGCCGGCGAGCGCCGCGAGGGGCGCACTAAAGCCCGAATACATGACGACGAGGATCGTCACCACCGGCAGGAAAAGGTGGCCGCGCTCGCGCATCACATTGCCGAGCCGCGGCAGCTCGGCGCGCGGAACGCCGACGAGGCCGCGCCGCTTCGCCTCGAAATGCACGGCGGAGAAGCAGGCAAGATAATAGAGTACGGACGGAATGATCGCCCAGATCACGACCTGCGCGTAGGACACGCCCAGAAACTCCGCCATGACGAAGGCGGCTGCGCCCATGATCGGCGGCATCAGCTGTCCGCCGGTCGAGGCCACCGCCTCGACCCCGGCTGCGAAATGCGGCGGGAAGCCGGAGCGCTTCATCAGCGGGATGGTGATCGGCCCGTCGACCATCACGTTCGCCACCGCACTGCCCGAGATCGTCCCGAACAGCGCCGAGGACACGCAGGAGACCTTGCCGGGGCCGCCGGCGGTCGAGCCGGTCAAGCTCATGGCGAAATCCATGAACAGCTGCCCCGTGCCGGTGCGTTCCATGAACGAGCCGAACAGCACGAAGATCAGCACGTAAGCGGCTGACACCGACAGCGGAATCCCGAAGATGCCCTCGACCGTCATGTACAGCTGGTCGATCATGTTCTGCGGCGACAGCCGCGCGACGAACAGGCCGTAGGCCAGAAACACGATGGCCGTGATCGGCAGCGCCAGGCCGATGACCCGCCGCGTGCCTTCCAGCACCAGCACCGTCATCACCGTGCCCATTATCATGTCGGACCACGTGAGTTCGTCGACATAGAAGATGCGATCGATGAAGTAGTTGTAGTTCATGAAGAGGTAGAAGATCGGCGCGGCGCCGAGGACGAGCAGCAGGTAATCGAGCGGCGTCGGCAGCCCTTCCGCCTTGCCGGAGCTGCGGTAGAGCAGGAACACCAGCGTCATCGCGAACAGCAAATGGGTGCCGCGGTAGTGGAACGCCTCGGGCGAGCCGAAGGCGATGGCCCAGACGTGATAGATGACCATGGCGACGGAGATCACCATCACCGCCAGGCGGAACAGGCCGCCGTAGGACACGTCGACCTTCAAGGTCATGGCTGCCGCCCCTCGTTCGCGACGAGATACGCGCGGGCAGCGGGGCCGCCCGCGCGCAATGATCAGGTCAGTGGCTCTGCACGTTGAGCCCGGCTTCCTTGTAGAACTTGGCAGCGCCCGGATGGAACGGCACGCCGATGTCGGTGCCGAGATCGGGCGTCTGCATCTTGCCGATGTCTCTCGCGATCGTTGCCAGCGTCTTCGTGTTCGCCGCGATCGTCTTGGTCATCGTATAAACTTCGTCGGCCGGCAGCTTACACGAGACCACGACATGCGTGTAGAAGCCGATCACCTTCACGTCCTGGTCCTGCTTGGGGTAGCTGCCCTTGGCGATCGTGATCATCTTGTAGCCGGGATTGATCTTCTTCATTTTTTCGTAGCTGTCGGACTGGTCGATGAGCTTGATGTCGCGCGCGGCGGCGAGATCCATGATGGCGCCGGCAGGCACCTGCGTGTTGAGCCCGAAGGCGACCGCATGGCCGTCCTTCATCTGGTTCACGGAATCCGTGTAGCCGACGAAGCTGACCTTCACATCGTTGTAGCTCAAGCCGTTCACCTCGAGCAGCTGGCGCGTAATCAGCTCGCCGGTATTGCCCTTCTGCTGCGTGGTGATGCTCTTGCCCTTGAGGTCCGCGATCTTGTTCACGCCCGAGTCGGTCGTGACGACGAACTGGAAGTACTGCGGATAGAGTGTCGCGACATTGCACACATTGGTGTGCGGCTTGTTGAAGGGCGCCTTGCCTGCGATCGCATCGACTGCGGAGATCGAATTGGAGATCCCGACATCGGCCTTGCCTTCCTCCACCGCCCGCACATTGGCGATGCCGGCGCCGGGAGACTGCTGCACCACGAGGCCGGGGATGGCCTTCTCCCACAGATCCTTCAGCTGGCCGCCGAGCGGGATCCACGATCCGCCCTGCGGACCGGTCATCATCTTGATCTCGGCCGCCGCGGCCGGGCCGGCGAGAACCATTCCCAGGACGCAGCCCAGGCCGAGCACTTTCAACGCTTTCATGGCGCTCCACTCCCTATGCGCCGGCCTTGCTGCAGCCGGCTCTTGAGGTTCGACTTTAAGAAAGGTTTTCCCTGGAGCGGAGCGTACGCGGCGCGGCGGTCCCTGCACAAGGGCCGAGACATGGCCAGGTGCGCCGAACGTCTGTTTTCCAAGGGCGGTCAATCCCGAACGGGGAGTTTTGGAAGAACACCGTGAAAGAACGTGCTGCGCGGACCTGGGCGGCAGGCGAACCTCCGTTCGCAGGCGCAGCGCAAACCCCTCCCCGAAGCAAGGACCGCAGCCGCGGCATGGCCGCTGAACCATGCATTAACGATGCGTGGCCTAGACTTGGCGTAAAGCGCGCCAGTTAAACCGGAACTGCATGAAGGACGGGCGCGCCGGATGGCTTGGGGCTCGCACACGATGGCCACGCGTTCCTCGTCCCGCCGCTGGTTCCTGCGCGACATCCCGCGCACTTATGTGCTGATCGTGTGGCTCGCTTTCGGCGCCGTCCTCCTGATCTATGCCAATGACTGGCATCCGAGCGGCTGGTCGGCGCTGCGCCGCGAGGCGGCCGCTCCTGCCCGCGAGACGCCCAGGGTGGAATCCTACACCGGCTCGATCATCATCATGCCGCCGCGGGGCGATGCCTGCCGCCAGATGATGCTCGACAACCGCACCGGCGCGATGTGGGACAATGGGTATGTGAGCTGCGACGAAGTCGTTTCGCGTCCCGAGCGCGACGCGCGCGGCATGAGCACGATGCGCATGAATGCGATCGGCAATGCCTTCCGCCGGCGAGATGAGTGACGGCCGCGGTGGGCGCGGGCTCGCAGCGGGATGCATTCGAACCGCAGGTCGTCCACAGCGACGTGGCGGGCGCCGAGAGACGATTGCGGGAGATCAGGAGCGCGTTCAGCAGCGTCTCGCGCCGATGGGATCGTTGGTCCGGGCTGAAATATTTTTGCCGCCTGATCGTGCTGCCTGCAGCGACGGCAATCGGCACGTTCGCGATTGTCTGGTCCTTCGTGAGCAGCCCGTGGCCAATTGCCCTGAGGCTTAGACACCTCGCCGCCTTCCCGAACTGCCACGCCGCGGAGATGATGGGCCTGGCTCCCGCGCGCAGAGGTCAACCGGGATATTGGAGTCACCTTGATGCGGATGGTGACGGGATTGCGTGTGAGTAGGTCTGGTCTTCTTCTTCTCGAAGCATCTTGTTGAACGCCACGGGAGAGCGTTCCCTTCACACGGGAGAGGTCGTAGGTTCAACCTTATAACGCCCACTATTTGGAGCCCGCGTTTGACGAGCTTTTTTTGCGTTTTGTATTATCGGCTAATCGGCGGAACGAAATACGAAATCAGCACTTCAAGCAGAGACTGTGTGGTTTGTTCGCCGCATTTCCACCCTTAACTAGCAAGCTTGGGCTCTCATTGCCCGCATCGAGACCAATGATAGGTCGGCCTGCTAGAAAAAGAGCCGGGGCGCGATCGTCAGCGGTGCGCGTGCGTGCTTCGCACGTCTTCGTCGTGAGCATGCGGTGGAAGACACACTGCCTCTTTAAGCGAAATGGCCGGGACAAGCCCGGCCATGACGAGCACTGTTTTGATCTCAAATGATTCTGCTCTCGCCGACTGAACGCTCCCCTACTTCCCCTTCGCCACTGGCGTCGGCGTGTATTTGTCGGGCGGCAGCACCTGATACACGAACGAGCTCGGCTTCTCGCTTGCGCCGAAAGGACCTGGCACCTTGTTCTTGATCGCGGGCAGGCTCTTGAGATAGGCGGCGATCGCCAGCGCGTCGGCGTGACTGAGATGCTTGAACGACTGGACCGGCATCGCCGGCGCGAGGATGCGGCCATCGGGCCGCTTGCCGGTGGTGAGCGCGGTCGCGATCTCCTCCTTGCTCCAGTTGCCGAGACCGGTCCCCTTGTCCGGCGTCAGGTTCGGCCCATAGAACACACCAAGACCGGGGATCTCGAAGCCGACCTCGGAGCCCGCGAGATAGCGCTGCATGTCGGGCTTGCCGAGAAACGTTCCCGGCGTATGGCAGTCGGTGCAGGGGATCACGCTGACGAGATACTTGCCGCGCTGGACCTCGGTCTCGGCGGCACCGGCATGGGCGGCGGCAAGGCTCAAGGCTGCGGAAGACAAAGCAAGAAGCAGGAAACGGAGCATGTTCTCGCCTCCGGTCAGAGGAAAGTCGCACCCTGTAAAATTCAACACAAACAGGAGCCGGATTTCAATCGCCTGCCGCGGAGGCCGCCGCACCGCGCGGACCGGCCGGGACCGCGCAGCATTTGGAGAGAGGCCAGTGGCATCCGGCGGCAGACTCTTCTCTGTCGTCCAGCCGGTCTCCCCGCTTTGCGCGGGAGTGAGCGGCGTGAGGGTCCAGAGAGGCGGTGATTTTCAGTCCGCGCGAGCGGCGCGCGCAGATTCTCAAAGCGTCGAGGTGACGATCTGGCAAAGCGCCTGGTTGCGCAGACGGATGGGATCGCGCTCTCCGCTTTCGGCGATGCGCAGGATATGCCTGGCGAGAACGGCCTTGCTCGCGGATGCCTTTTCATCGGCCCGCAATGACGCCCATGCCTCGTCCAGCGTCGCCCGCAACAAAGCGAGCGTTTCGGCGTCATAGCCCAGCACCATCATTTCAACTCCAAACCCATGCGGGAACAAACGCTTGTCAAAACTCAAGCGGGAATAAATGCGGAGGCGATGTGAAAGGTTCCTCGCAAAATTTTTTGAAAGTTCCTCATGGCCGGATTTGTCAGGCTTGTCCCGGCCATCCGCGTCTTCCTTCTTCAGGCTTGTCCCGAGCCATCCACGTCTTCCTTCGCGGTGCTTCAGCAAAGACGTGGATCGCCGGAACAAGTCCGGCGATGACGGGACGAGAGGCGGTGGCACATAATATCCACGGTCACGCCTCATCGACGGTCATCCGCGATGAAAGGCGTCATCCTCACTTGACAATATTCCTATAGGATAATATTCACGCCGCGTCCTGCTCGATCGAGGGGCGTCATCTAGAGACGATCCTGAAGGCGGAGCAGGATGCGGCGCCCGCCGCTGCGGCTCGTAACCGCAGAGCCGGGAGGCCTCGGCCAGCCGTCCGCCGGCACTATGACCGGCTGCCTTCA
>DASTHI010000053.1:0-63099 GCA_035718275.1 Pseudolabrys sp.
CACCGGGATGCAAGAGCCGAAGGTCACCCTCTGTCAAATTCGAGCGGCGTAAGGAGCAACGACAATGGCGAGAATGAAATTTCTTTGCGACGCCGACCGCTGCATCGAATGCAACGCCTGCGTCACGGCCTGCAAGAACGAGCACGAAGTGCCATGGGGTATCAACCGGCGGCGTGTCGTCACGCTCAATGACGGCAAACCAGGCGAGCGGTCGATCTCGATGGCCTGCATGCATTGCACCGAGGCGCCTTGCGCAGCGGTGTGCCCGGTGAACTGCTTCTACACCACGGCTGATGCCGTGGTGCTCCACTCGAAGGATCTGTGCATCGGCTGCGGATACTGCTTCTACGCGTGCCCGTTCGGGGCGCCGCAGTATCCGCGGGTGGGCAACTTCGGCTCCCGTGGCAAGATGGACAAGTGCACCTTCTGTGCGGGAGGGCCGGAAACCGACTTCAGCAAGGAAGAATTCGAGAAGTACGGTGCCAACCGTTTGGCCGAAGGCAAGCTGCCGCTTTGCGCCGAGATGTGCTCGACCAAATCGCTGCTCGCCGGCGACGGTGATGTCATTGCCCAGATCTACAAGGAACGCGTGTCCAAGCGCGGCTACGGCTCAGGGGCGTGGGGCTGGCAGACGGCCTATCGTGAGACGATAGCGACTTGATGCAGAAATCGGCGGAGCGGCGCTGGCCGCACCGCCGGTTCGTCAGAAGAACATTTGAAAGGGAGGAACGCATGGCGAAACTCACTGCGCATCTGCGCTTAATCGCCGGCGCATTGGCGATCGCCTTCATCGTCGCGATATCGGGACCCGTTTCGGCGCAGCAGCCGACCTCGGTCAATCCGACGGCAAGCGCCGTCAAGGAACAGCAACTGCTCCAGCAGCTCAAGACGATTCAGGGCCGCGTGAGTATTCCGGATGCGAAATCGGCCACGCTGGAACAGCCGGTGGGTCGCAACTGGCAATACTTTCACAACGTGACGCTGCGGTGGATCGGCGCCATTGCAATTCTGGGCATGCTGGCCGTGCTGATCATTTTCTATTTGTGGCGTGGGATGGTGATGATCAAAAGCGGACGCTCGGGCCGCAAGATCGTCCGATTCAACGGCTTCGAGCGGTTTATTCACTGGATGACCGCGACGTGCTTCATCATCCTTGCCATCACCGGCTTGAATGTGACTTTCGGACGGCCGCTGTTTGTATCGACCTTCGGCTCGGAAGTGTTCTCGACCTGGTCGGAGTGGGCCAAATACGCGCATAACTATCTCAGTTTCCCGTTCACCATCGGCGTCGTCGTCATCTTCCTGATGTGGATCGGCGGGAACATTCCGAACAAGGTGGATGTCGAGTGGTTTAGACGCGGCGGCGGCATCGTCGGTGACGATCACCCGCCTGCGTACCGCTTCAATGGCGGCCAGAAGGCGATTTACTGGATCGTCGTTCTCGGCGGCGCGGGCGTCGCGATCACCGGCTATCTCCTGATGTTTCCGTTCTACGGCACCACGATGGATACGATGCAATTTGCGCAGATGATCCACGGTGTTGTCGCCATGCTTTTCATCGCGGCCATGCTGGGACACATCTATATCGGGACCATCGGCATGGAGGGTGCATTTGAGGCCATGGGCGAAGGAACGGTGGATCTCAACTGGGCGAAGGAGCATCACAGCCTCTGGCTCGAGGACGAGTTGGCTCGCACCGGGCCCGGCCGGTCACAACGCCAGCCGATGGCAACGCCGGCCGAATAGGCTGCCATTTATTGCCTGGAAACGCCCGGCTTGATCGCCGGGCGTTTTGCTATAAGGGGCGAGGAAGAGGGTCATGGACGTGCCGGCAAAAAGTGGCATGCGCATCATCGGACTGGCCGGCTGGAGCGGCTCAGGCAAGACGACCCTGATCACCAAGCTCCTTCCGCATCTGATCGCGCGTGGCGTGAGGGTCTCGACGCTCAAGCACGCGCACCACGGCTTCGATCTCGATCAGCCGGGCAAGGATTCATTTTTCCATCGTGCCGCAGGAGCAACCGAAGTGGTCATTTCCTCGGCCAGGCGTTGGGCCATCCTGCATGAACTGCGTGATGAGCACGAATGGGATCTGCCGGCGCTGGTCGCCAAGATGTCGCCGGTCGACCTTGTGCTGGTCGAGGGCTTCAAGCGCGATGCCTTTCCCAAGCTTGAAATCCATCGTGCAGCCAATGGCAAGGAACTCATCCATCCCGATGACCCGCACATCGTGGCGATCGCATCGGACATCGCGCTGCCACACGCGAAAGTCCCGGTCATCGATCTGAACGACATCACCGCCATTGCCGACCTGCTGCTCAGGCACGCCGTACCGGTCGGTAACGTGAAGCTCGCGACCTAGCATGCTGTCGGGCGCCCCAGGCTCTGACGTCCTGATCCTCGCCTCGCCTGTAGGCGCGAATCCCGGCGAACGGCGCTGCAGTCAGGAAGTGGTGTGATGGCTCAGCTCAGCGACGATTGTTTCGCCTTTTCGGGACCGCTGCTGCGGCTCGACGATATGGAGCGTTTGATTGCCGAACGGATTTCCCCGGTCGCAGAGACCGAGCGCGTGCGGCTGCACGGGGCCTGCAGCCGGGTTCTCGCTGCCGACGTTACCGCGCCGGTGAGTCTGCCGCCCTTCGACAACTCGGCTGTCGATGGTTACGCGGTCAGGCATGCGGATCTTTCGCTCGCGGAGGCGACCAGACTTTCCGTCGTCGGTCGGCTGACCGCCGGCGCGCGCGAGGAGCTTTCGCTGGGGCCTGGAGAAGCCATTCGAATCTTTACCGGCGCAATGATGCCTGCCGGCGCCGACACGGTCTTCATGCAAGAGGATGTGACGGTCGAGGGCAACCATGTCACGGTCCCGAAGGGACTCAAGCGCGGTGCCAACCGGCGGCTTGCCGGGGAGGACATTCGCGCCGGCGCTGTCGCTCTCACAGGCGGCACCGTGCTCGAGCCCCAGCACGTCGCGCTCGCCGGCGCCCTCGGGCTCACCGAGCTGCCGGTGCGGCGCCGTCTATCGGTCGCGATTTTCTCCACCGGCAATGAGGTCGTGGAGCCGGGGGCCGTGCGGGGCGGCAGCGCAGTTTATGATTCCAACCGCGTTCTTTTGAACGAGCTCCTGGAAAGGCTCGGGGTGCTCGTGACCGATCTCGGCATTCTCCCCGATGAGCCTGAAAAATTGTCGGCGCGCCTGAGCGAAGCTGCCGCCGCCCACGATCTCATCGTGACATCGGGCGGAGTTTCGACCGGAGACGCCGACTATGTTCGCGCTGCAGTGGAGCGCATCGGCACGCTCGTGTTCTGGCGTGTGGCCATCAAGCCGGGCCGGCCAGTTGCGCTTGGTGTCATCCCGACAGGTTCCGGACGCCGCGCGGCATTTGTCGGGCTGCCTGGCAATCCGGTCGCTGTCTTTGTCACATTCGTGCGCGTGGTCAAGCCGATGCTCCGTCGTCTCTCCGGAGCGCGGGCGGACAGGCTGGTGCCCATACCGGTGCGTGCAGCATTTCCGTACAAAAAGAAAAAGGATCGCCGCGAGTATGTGCGTGTCGCCCTGCGGCGGGCCGCCAATGGGGAGATCGAGGCCGTCAAGCATCCGCAGGACGGGGCCGGGGTCATCACTTCACTGACCGAAACAGACGGGTTGCTCGAATTGCCCGAAGAGATGACCGCAATCGAGCCTGGGGCTCGCGTCGGTTTCCTCTCGTATTCGGCTCTGATGGGCTAAACGGCTCTTACCCCCTTGCCGCTGCCATAGGTGAGAGAGCCGGCCTGCACGGCATTACAATGATAACATCCCGGCGCGCCCCGCTCGGCCAGGCGGATAGTTCAAGTGAGTTCTATGCGCCCAAACGAACGCCGGTGGAGCTGCTGAACGCCTTTTCGACTGGCTCCTGTATGCTGTTGAGCACCACGCCGCCGAGGACGGCGAGCACGATCGCCACAACACAGGCCATGATGAATTCTTTCATCTCTTGTCACTCCTCCAGACCCATAATCTGAAGAATTAAGTATGGAGACGGAATGATCAGCGTCAAGTGATCTCAACCTTGCTGCAACGCAATGCGTTCAGCCCGTGTGGCATCTTCTGGCGTGTTGACATTGAAAAAAGGATCGATCGGCTGGTCTGGCCAATCGGCAATCGCGACGCCATGCCGCGCTGTCCACACTTCGATCTTGTGCAGCTTTTCCTCGATCAGTGCCCTTCTCAGCTCTTCGCGAAGCGCGAGCGGCCACAGGCCGATGACCGGATGACGCCAGCTGCCCGACCGTGCGCAGGCAAGCGGCACGCCGGCGCCCATTTTGCGTCGCGCCTGATGCAGTCGCTCCACCAGATCGTCGGGCAGGAAAGGGCAATCGCCGGGCACGCTGAGGATCCATTCGATGCCGTTGTCCTGGTCGGCCAGCCAATCGAGGCCGGCAAGAACGCCTGCGAGCGGGCCGGCAAAATCGGGTACCGTGTCGGCGACGACCGGCAGTCCCGTATCGGCAAAACGGGCGGGGTCGCCATTGGCATTGATGATGATCCCGGTGCACTGGCCAGACAGCGTCGCGAGCACGCGGTCGAGAATTGACAGCCCGCCGATCTCGAGCCGCGCCTTGTCGCCACCACCCATTCGCCGCGCGAGTCCGCCGGCCAGCACCAAGCCGAGTGTAGCGGGAACGGGAGTGGTCATTGCGATTCCGTGCAGGCAGCCGGATCTCCGGCGAAGCTACTCATCATGCACCGCAGCCTTGCGCCGATGCCTGGCGCTTTCCTCTTCTACGTATGCGAGATCCTGATCGAAGACGATGCGATCGTCTCCTGCCAGCGCCACGAAGCGCTTGCCGCGGGCCCGGCCGATCAAGGTCAGATTCGCCTTGCGTGCCAGTTCCACGCCCCACGCGGTGAAGCCGGAGCGCGAGATCAGGATTGGGATCCCCATTCGTACGGTCTTGATCACCATTTCGGAGGTCAGCCGTCCGGTGGTGTAGAAGATCTTGTCGCTGGCGGGGACTTTTTCCCGGAACATCCAGCCGGCGATCTTGTCAACCGCGTTGTGGCGTCCGACGTCTTCCATGTACACGAGAGGCTGATCGCGTTTTGCCAAAACGCAGCCATGGATCGCTCCGGCCTCGAGATAGAGTGAGGGCGTCGTATTGATCTTTTGCGTCAGCGCATAAAGCCAGGACGTGCGCAGCTCCGCTTGCGGTAGCGAGACGCCTTCAAGTGCCTCCATCAGATCGCCGAAAACGGTGCCCTGGGCACAACCGGACGTCTGCACCTTCTTCTTCAATTTCTTTTCGTAGTTGGTCTTGCGCTTCGTGCGTACGACGACGACCGATAATTCCTCGTCGTAGTCGACGCCGGTGACGACATCATCCGGCTTCAGCATGTTCTGGTTGAGCAGATATCCGATCGCCAGGTATTCGGGATAGTCGTTGATGGTCATGGCGGTGACGATCTCCTGGCTGTTGAGGAAAATCGTCAATGCCCGCTCCACGGTCACGGAGGTGTCGATGCGCGAGCCTGTCTGGTCGACGCCCGCCACGCGCTCCGTCAACCGCGGATCGAGCGGATTGGGCCGGATGATGTAATGGTCATCGTTATCAGTCATGCAATCACTATAGCAGACATGTTGGCACAGGATGAAAACTGCCCATCATAGGTGGGCAGCAGTCCTGGTTTTGTCCATGCCTCATGCAATCAAATGAGAAGATGGTTTCCAAGCGGCGCGCTGCGGACATAGACTACCGCCCGAGCAAAAAGCCATCCCGGGGAGATGCCAGTCATGCTTCGTGCGACCAAAGACATCATGCTGCCGACGACCATCACCGGATCTCTGCCACGGCCGAGCTGGTACACACAAAATCTCGGCCAGCGCAGTTTCCTCGATGCGATGGTGAACAATCAGTTCCGCGAGCAGTATGTGGACACGGTTTCGGTCTACCTGCACGAGCAGGAGATCGCCGGACTCGATATCGTCACCGACGGAGACGCGCATTTCGATTCCGATGTCGGCGGCCAAAGCTGGACCAACTATCCGCCGCGCCACATGGGCGGCTTCGACAAGGATCCTCAGCCGACTCCGGCCGGGAAGGGAGGTCTCGGATTTCCTCCCGGTCATATCCTGCATGACTATCTGGAATCGCGGGTGATGCCTGGCATCGTTGGGCCGGTAACGCGTGGCGAACTGCAATACGCCGCGATGTGGAAGGTGGCGCAACGGATGACCAGAAAGCCGGTCAAGTTCGGCACCATCGGCCCCGAATTGATCGCTTTTGCGGTGCAAGACAGGCACTACAAGTCGCTGAAGGACCGCATTCTCGCCATTACCGACGCGCTGAACGCCGAACTGCACGATCTTGCCGATGCCGGTTGTCCGGTGATCCAGTTCGAGGAGCCGCAGATTCATCTGCTGGCGGTTCGCAACATCGTCGATGACGTGATCAATCCAGCATTTAGCGTCGAAGTGTTCAACCGCACGGTGAAGGGCCTGCGCGCGAAGACCGAGGTTTGGTGCCACACCTGCTGGGGAAACCCTTCGCAGCAGCGCATGTTCAAGGACGTGCAGAGCTACAAGAACGCACTGGAGATGCTGAACAAGGTCGATGCTGACGTCATCACCTTTGAATCGGCAAGCGCCGGCGGCATGGATCTGGAAGCGTTCGGCAAGATCATCACCGACAAGAAGATCTGCATCGGCGTCATTGACCATCACTCGCTGCAGGTGGAGCGGCCGGAGGAGATTGCCGACCACATTCGCCGCGCGCTTAAGCATATCCCTGCCGAGCGTTTGGTGCTTTCCTCCGATTGCGGCATGGGGCGCGAAGGCATGAGCCGCCGTCACGCGTATTACAAGATCGTTTCCATGGTGCTCGGCGCGAATATGGTGCGCAAGGAACTCGGCCTGCCGCAGGCAGAATGCCTTGCTGCCGATCCGCGCTACTCGCTGGTCGTGCCGGCGAAATAGGCCCGCTAATCAAGGGCAAAACGCGAACGCGGCCGGAGGCCCGCGGGTTAAAATCTGGCTAACATGTTGCGTCCAAGCGGTGCGCGCACTTTCGCGCGGCTTCAACGGCTCTCGCGTATAAGAATCTTCGTGGGTGAGGGGTCGAGCAGGAAGCTTGATAATGTCTCTACGAATTATGGCCGCTGCCGCATTGACCATCTGCGCGGTTTTGTTTGCCGCGCCGCCCCAGCCTGCGACATCCGCGCTGCCGAACGAAGCCGCGATCGGCATCGACTTCGATGCGCTGCGCGCGGAAGCTGCTGCCGCGCTTCAGGCGCTGCAACAGTCGCGCGAGCGCCGCGTCGCATCCGTGGCACCCGGTACGTTCTGACTTTCAGCCCGGGACAAATGCCACGGCCCCACTCATTGTATCCGTGATCTGGTCGACAGAGGTGCGGTAAAGAGCTTCCATCTGTTCACGGTTGAGGACGCTGGTCGACGGGCCGTCAGCGATGCGCTGTCCGTCGCGAAGCAGGTAAGCGCGATCCGCAGCACGCAGCGCATGATTGGGATCGTGCGTGGTGAACAGCACACCGTGCCCGGATTTGGCGAGGCTCCGGATTTCATTCATTACCTTGCCTTGGTTGCCGAAATCGAGGCTCGCCGTCGGCTCGTCCAGCACAATGAATCGTGGCTCTTGTGCCAGCGCGCGCGCGAGAAGCACCAGCTGCCGCTCGCCGCCGGAAATCATCGTATAGGGCCGATCCGCAAGTGAAGCGATGCCGAAACGGTCGAGCACGCCATGGGCCACCTCTCGGTCACGCGCGCTGGGGCGGCTGAATAAGTTGTTATGCGCCGTTCGGCCCATCAGCACGATCGTTTCGACCGTGAACGCGAACGTGCCGATATGCACCTGCGGTACGTACGCAATGACGCGCGCGCGCTCGCGGATGGAATAGTCGCCGAGCCGCTTTCCTCCCAGGCGCACCTCGCCTGCCTTGGCCTTGAGCAGTCCCAGCAGCGTCTTGAGCAGCGTCGTCTTGCCACCGCCATTCGGGCCGAGCAGCGCCAGCACCTCGCCTGTGGCCAGCGACACGTCCAGTTGGCGCCCGACAATGCGGTCCGGGTAGCCGATGGTGAGATCGTGACCGGAGAGAATCACGACCAGCTCCTCTGCATGCTGGCCAGCAGCCAGATGAAAAACGGGGCGCCGACAACGGCGGTGAGGATGCCGAGCGGAATCTCGACCTCCGCGGCGGTTCGCGCCAGCGTGTCGATCAAAAGCAGATAGCCGCCGCCGAGGATCGCGGCCACCGGGAGCAGACGGGCGAAGTCAGGCCCGGCCAGCGAACGGGCAAGATGCGGTACCACCAGCCCGACCCAGCCGATGATGCCGGCCGTTGCAACGCTGGCAGAGGTCGTGAGGGTGGCGGCGGCGACGATTGCAATACGCAGCGGCCCCGTTGCAACGCCGAGCGAGCGCGCTTCCTCTTCCGGCAGCGACATGACATTCATGCGCCAGCGCAGCGCGATCAGCGTCGCGGTGCCAATCGCGACGGGTCCGAACAGCGGCAGCAGGTCGGAGACATTGGCTGCGGCGAGACTTCCCAATAACCAGAAAGTCATGGCGGGAAGCTGGTTGTACGGATCGGCGAGGTATTTGACGAGACCGACTCCGGCACCGAGCAAGGCGCCGACCACGACGCCGGTCAACACCAGCACCAAAATGGGGTCACGCGAGCGTACTGCGGATCCGATCCCGTACACCGCAGCAACAGCAAGCAAGCCGCCGAGGAAGGCGAAAGTCTGAATCGCGATCACGCCGAGCGAGAGGAAGATGCCGATCACCGCGCCCAGCGCGGCTCCCGACGAGGCCCCGAGAATATCCGGCGACACCAGCGGGTTTCGGAACAGGCCTTGGAATGCCGTGCCCGCGACCGCGAGCGCGGCGCCGACGATTGCGGCAGCAAGCACCCGCGGCCCTCGCACCTGCAGGATCACGCTTTCGACAGCCGGCGATACGTCAGCAGGTAGCCCGGCAGCCTTGCTGAACAGCACGTTCCCGAGTTCGCCGAGTGACACGGGATAGCGACCGACCGTAAAGGCTAGAAGCAGACCTGCGATCAGCGCCGCCGTAGCGATCGCCAGTCCCGGCACCGCGGAGCGTGTCATGGAAGGCATTGTTCAACCGTCATCGTCCGCGGAAGCGGGAGTCATCAATCTCTTCCGGCCAGGACATAATCGATCTGCGCATCACTCGGCGTGCGATGATAGAATATCGTATAGAAGTCGCGCGTCAGCGTACGCATGTCTTCCAGAAATTTGTCCGGGTAGAGAATCCTGGCGAGCCAGCGAAGTCCGATGAGCCGGTTGACCGAAGGCGGAAAATCGACCCAGCCGAACGGCATTTTCGGCGAGAGATGCACCCGGCCTTCGCGCACGGCCTTGATAGCCGACCAGGCCGGATCGCTGCCGACGGTGGCGGCAAAATCCTGATCGATGGTGACGATCACGTCCGGATTCCAGACGAGCACCTGCTCGATCGACACATTGGCAAGGCCGCCTTTGCTGCCTCCGGCCACATTCTGCGCCAGCATTTCGATGGTCTCGACATTGATCGAGCCGCCGAGACCGGTGACCAGACCGCGGGGACCGCGCGCGTAATACACGCGAGGGCGGGTGGAAGGCGGAATTGGGGCGATGCGGCCCAACACCGTGTTGAGCGTATCCTCCGCATATTTCGCAAGCACTTCAGCCTCGCTTTGCCGTCGGGTCAGCTCTCCGAGGTTCTTGTAGGTTGATGCGATCGCATCGAAGCGGCCGTCGAGCAGAGCATAGGGTATGCCTGTCTGCTCCTGCACGCGCTCCGCGAGCGAGCGAAAGGTCCCGCTGGTTGAGCCGACGTCGAGAATCAGGTCCGGCTTGAGCGCAATGACGCTCTCGAGATTGGCGCTGTTGCCGCGGCCCGTGATGCGGCCGACTTCCGGGCGCGCGCACACATCCGGCAGCATGTACATGCATTCCTCAGCCCGGTTGGCGCGCGGCCAGCCGAGCAGCAGATCGGGCGCAAGCGTGTAGAGCAGGATCGCCGCTGGGGGACCGGCCGGAAACACGCGCGTCACCTTCTCCGGGATCGGCAGCGCACGGCCGGTCGCGTCCGTCACGGTTGCCGCGTGCGCGAGACGCGGCATGACCAGGCTTGCAGCGGCGGCAACGAAGCTGCGGCGTGAGAGGGACATGCCAGAATATACGGAGCTGTCAACGTCCGCGAAAGCGAACGATTCAGCCACCCGCCCTTCGCATGGGATCGCCCGCCTTCGCAGAAGGAATGAGCAGGATCAGTCGACGCCCACCATGACGCTGGACGCCTTGATGATGGCGTAGGCGGTCTTGCCTTTCTCGAGCTTCAGCTCGTCGACGGAGTCGTTCGTGATTGCCGCGGTGATCGTCTGTCCGCCGACGTCGATTCGGACATGCGCAGTTGTGGTGCCTTTCCTGACGTCGACGATTGGGCCTTTGAGCTGGTTGCGCGCGCTGAGTTTCATCGGACTCCTCGGTTATTGTCCCGGTGCAAAGCCGCGGCTTTTCAGAATCTCCTGGCCCTGCGCCGAGAGGATAAAGTTGGCGAACTGCTGAGCCGCAGGCGGAGTTCCCGATATGACGGTCAGGCCGTAGTCGGCGCCGACCGCGAGGTTCTCCGGAAGCGATACGATTTGCTGCCCTGGGTTTTCTTTGCTGGCAGCAAGTGCATTGGTACAATAGGTCAGAAGATATCGGCGCGTCCTTCCGCGACATGCCAGCCATAGACGATGCGGCCGGCCGGCGATTTTGGACTGTCCGCGGCGCCGGTGAGCTGCAACGCCTTTTTTTCCAAAATGGCCTGCGTGCCCGGCTTAACTGCCTCCGTCTTGCGAAAGACCTCGAAAGCATAGTCCCCTGAAGGATCGGCCTTCGGCGTCGAGGTGCCGAGCTTGATGCCAGGATCAAGCATCAGCTCGAGCAGGTTGGCGCTGTCCACTTTCACGTCTGGCCTGACCAATGCGCATAGTCTGTTGCGCGCGAAGCGGGTCACTGGCCCGCTTTTCTTTTCACCGTGCAGCGCCTGTGGGTGCGCCATGTTTGCCGAGGCGAAGACATCCGCCTTGGCGCCTTTTGCGATATCGGCCTTCAGCAGTCCCGACGGTCCGTATCGCGACTCGACCTTGTTGCCGCTCGAGCTTTCATAGGCCTTGGCAACGTCGGTGAGCGCAGCCTTCAGGCTGCCCGCGGCGAAGAGAGTTACCGTCTCGGCGGCCGCGGGCGAGGCCATGGCCAGCATCGCGAGTGCTATCGTTGTCGCGCGCATCATGCACTCGGATCGTTGGCATTGGGATAGAACAGCTGCTCGCCATTGATCTTGTAGTTGGCGATCGCTTTCTGTCCTTCAGGCGAAACCAGCCAATCGATGAACTGCTGGCCGTATTCCTTCTTCACGTTCGGATGCTTCTGCGGATTGACCAGCATCACGCCGTACTGGTTGAACATGCGCTTGTCGCCTTCGACGAGGATTTGCAGATCACCCTTGTTCTTGAAGTGGATCCAAGTGCCACGGTCGGAGAGCACGTAGGCATTGCTGGCGCCGGCGGTGTTGAGTGCCGGGCCCATGCCCTGGCCGATCGCCTTGTACCAGGACCCCTTGTCCTTTTCGATGTCCAGGCCGGCCGCTTTCCAGAGCCTGAGCTCGGCGCTGTGGGTGCCCGAGCGGTCGCCGCGTGAGATGAACGGCGCCTGCTTGTCCTTGATGGCTTGCAAAGCTTTCGCCACATCTTTCATGCCTTTGATCTTGGCCGGATCGCTCTTCGGCCCGATCAGCACAAAATCATTGTACATGACTGGCAAACGCTTCACCCCCTGACCTTCGGCGAGAAATTTCTCTTCCTGCGCCTTGGCGTGCACGAACACGGCGTCGGCATCGCCGCGGCGGGCGGCATCGAGCGCCTGCCCGGTTCCCTGGGCCACGACCTTGACCGTGATGCCAGTCTTTTTTGTGAAGATTGGAAGCAGGTATTCGAACAGGCCAGAATCCTGCGTCGAGGTAGTCGATGCTACGATGATGGATTTGTCCTGCGCGAGTGCCGGCGCACTCGATAGGACAGCGGCCGCAGCAGCGGCAATGACGGTTCGGCGAGTCAACATATGATCCTCCTTCTTTTTCAGACGAGCAGTTCTCCCGCGATGAACTTGCGGGCTTCTTCCGTGCGCGGTGTCGTGAAGAATTGTGACGTGGGCGAATTCTCGATGAGCCGCCCGCGGTGCATCAGCACAATATTGCCAGCGAGCCGTCGCGCCTGTCCGAGATCGTGGGTGCACATCACGACCTTGACGCCGCGCGCGCTGACTGCTCGCACAATGTCCTCAATGGTTTTGGTCGCGGCCGGATCAAGGCTTGCGGTCGGTTCGTCGAGGAACAGGACGCTTGGTTCCCGCGCAAGCGACCGGGCGAGCGCCAATCGCTGCTGTTCGCCGCCCGAGAGCCGCCGCGCCGGCCGGTTATCGAAACCGGCAAGTCCGACCTCGGCGAGCAACTCGGCAGCGCGTTCGTAACGTTTGCGGCGCGGCATGCCTGCAGCGGCGAGCGCGTAGCGCACATTGCCTCCTGCACTGCGCCTCAGCATTGCGGGCCGCTGAAACATGATGGCGCGCTGTTTCCGGTGCGGCGTTTCGCGGGCGCCCCAGGTGATGAGACCGCTGGTGATCGGGATCAGCCCCATTGCCGCGCGCAGCACGGTGGTCTTGCCGGCGCCGTTCGGACCGACAAGAACGGTGGGCGCGCCAGGCGCAATAGTGAGCGTGAAGCCTTCGAGAAGCGTGACTGCGCCTACCGCAATCCGCACGTCCAGAAACACGATCGGCAAATCGAGGGCGGGCGAGCGCATTGTCATCCAGCGTAGCGTTCGCCGGCGCGACGCACCGTCCAGGCGAGCCCATTGATGATGATGACGATGGTAATGAGCACCATGCCGAGGCCGACCGCCAGCGGCAGGTCGCCCTTCGATGTTTCAAGCGCGATCGCAGTCGTCATCGTGCGGGTGAAGCCCTCGATATTGCCGCCGACGATGATGATGGCGCCGACTTCCGCGGCGGCGCGGCCGAATCCCGCAAGCAGAGCCGTGACAAGGCTGAAGCGCGCATCCCAGATCAGCGTCGCGATGCGGCCGAGCGGCCCGACATCCATGGCCGTAAGCTCGGGCTGGTATTCGATCCAAAGGTCTTCAATCGTCTGCCGCGTCAGCGCTGCAATGATCGGCGCGATGAGCACGGTCTGGGCGACCACCATCGCCCTCGGGGTGAACAGCAGACCGAGTTCGCCAAGCGGGCCGGAGCGCGAGAGCAGCAGGAACACGGCGAGCCCCACCACCACAGGCGGCAGCCCCATGAGCGCATTGACGATCACGACCACGGCCTCGCGGCCGCGAAACCGCGTGAGCGCCAGAAGCGCGCCCGCCGGCACGCCGATCAGCGCCGCAAAGAACACGGCGCTCAGGCTGACCAGCAGCGAGAGGCGCACGATTGCGAACAGCCCGGGATCGCCGCTCAGGATCAGCTGAAGTGCGGACTGATTGGCTGCCATTTTTCCGGATCTCTTCTTCTGGCCAGGCGCCTGCGTTCATCGTCCATTTTGTGCAGGAATTTCGTATTAAGGTCAAACTAGAGAAGAAAATGCATATATATGCAGGCTTCTGCGCAATAACGTCCGCGGGGAGATGCGCAGTCCGCCTCGTCGAGACCGGGGGAGAGCAAGTCTTTTTGAGCTTGAATGCCCGTGCCGCAGCTAAGCCTTCGAAAAGACAGGGGGCTTCTCCCGCCTATGCCGCGGGGATCAGGCTTCAAACCCGAACTTCAAGAGGTGGAGGGCCGGAAGTTCGCTCGTGACTTACGATTCTGGTCTGCCACCCGAAAGGCGGGCGTCAGGCTCCTTGCAGGACAAATGTTTTGTCGATGCGCCTGCAGCCGGATTGACAATCCAGTCTGCTTTCTCGATTTCAAGCTAGCAGCTTGATAAAGCAGCGGTCGCGCGGATGCGTTGCTGCAGAGAGGTCCCGGATCGGGGCCGCAGAGGAGGGGTGGCCGAGTGGCTGAAGGCGCACGCTTGGAAAGCGTGTTTACGGGAAACCGTAACGTGGGTTCGAATCCCACTCCCTCCGCCACTGCCGGTGGCTGCGCTGGGGAACCCTGACGGCGGGCCTCTAAGTTGAGTGGATCGGAAAACCACACCAGTCACTGAGGCCATGTTCGAGCTCACGCCGACCTCATTTATTTCGTAAAGCGATTTGATCAGGGTCTCGAACGTGCGCCCTGAAAGGCGAGATTTCGTGGTGCAGGCGATGCGCCCACAGGTGGCTTCGAGGCGTTTGCAACCACACTATAGCCGGGTTTGAGATCAGCCGTCGCTAACCGCACACCGTCGAACGGCAAAGGCGCTGAATTCGGGCGTATTGTCCGCATCACATTTTCAAGGCACCATCTTGGGGCGGAAATTCATTGTTGGGTAGCACCATGAAGCGGTTCACGTTGACGACAGCACTTGTTGCCGGTGCGTGGCTCCTGATCGGCTGGACTGCGGCCAATGCGGCCCCATGTATGATCGTGACGTTGACCGGCACTATGGGTGGGCCGCCGGAATTTAACGGCCTTGCAGGCTCCGGAACACTGGTGCGGTATGGCGATGACGCCAACAATTGCAGCGCTGTCAAAATGCAATTCGATGCGGGCCGCGGGACGACTATGCGATTGTCCCAACTCAATATCCCACCGGCACAAATTAATGCTGTGTTCTTCACACACATGCATTCCGACCACGCTGATGGCTTTGCCGAT
This sequence comes from Pseudolabrys sp., assembly GCA_035718275.1. Taxonomy (GTDB): domain Bacteria; phylum Pseudomonadota; class Alphaproteobacteria; order Rhizobiales; family Xanthobacteraceae; genus Pseudolabrys. The sequence continues at coordinate 14,793 of DASTHI010000053.1, forward strand.
CTCATCCAGATGCGATGGCACTTCAACTCGAAGGGTCCAAAAGTCGACGTGGTGTGCAGCTCGGATACGGTGGCAGTTCTCGGGTTCACCATCAGCTGTCAGAAATTTATTGCCCATATCGCAGACGCCTATATCCAATCGGGTGAGATAGCCCAGCGCATTTCCGAGAACAAAGACCGCCTTGCAAAAGGGCCTGCTGATCTGGTGCACCTTATGACGTTTGAGCCGAAGAACGAGCCGCAAGTCGTCTGGACCTCCGGCGACGTAAGAGTGAGCGCCATACGCTCGACCCACATCGCTGGGCATGCATCCTTCCGGGTCGACACGCCTGCCGGAAGCGTGGTGATAGCGGGCGATGCCGGCAACGATAAGGTTGCCCCGCCGCGCACCAGTTCTACCTCCGAGCAGGTTGAGGCGCTGGCAAAGGGCGCCGACATTGTCGTGCATTCCGCGATTCATCCTGTCATGGGCCCGGATAAAGGGAGCGGCATGCCACCTCCCATCTTTTTCCGTCAGAGCACGGCTTCAGACCTGGGCAGAATGGCAGAACGCATAGGAGTGAAACACCTTATGCTCACGCACTTAATCCCCCCGATCGGGGCGGCGCGCCAAGGGCTATGGACCATCCCTGGCGGTGCGCTGAAGGAAGCTGACTACAAAAAGGCTGCACAAGACGGCGGCTTTACCGGCAACATCGTGGTTGGGACCGACCTCGCATCATTGCGTCTTCCATTGAATTAAAAAAGCTGAGCGCGAGGTCCACCTTGCCTCGGAAAGCGGCCAGACTGGCGTATAGGCCAGGGCCTCGCCGCCTTCGAGTACTCATGGTTACGAGGAGACAATTTTGTTCGCGGTAGTGGACCCGTTGTTGTCAGGCCCGATCATCAGGAGTTCGGCTCGCGGCGGCTGGTCTCGGGCCTACTTGCCTCCTTTAATGGAGATCAAAATGGATGCCGTCTCCTTACAGAACTCCGGTTCGGGGGATTGAGCCGTCCTCTGTCGAAGCTGCCGCAATAACGTGATGCGACACAACTAATTTCGTCGCGCGATCGCCTCGTTGAGTGTGTCAAGCATGCGTTCGAAAACAAACCCGTAGCCGCTACTCGCGTCTTCGGAACCCATCTGATCATAAAGTCGAAGCAAGTTGTCGCGATAATCTTCGAACGAGAGGATGCCCCTTTGATCGAGGCAGTCCACCAGAGCGACAATGAGAACGGGTATGGTCCCAACTATTTCGGAATTCGGATGCCTTGGTGTTGCCGACATGGCGCAACCTCCACCCACTCTGCCAATTCCTGTCAGCCGTAATGCACTAAATTAGGAAAAAAGAACCGGGCGCAGACTTCCGCACCCGGCTCTCTGAACGTAGGACGGCTGATCCTTAGTCGCAAACGCGACGCGACCTGAGAATGATGCGGCCGCTTGGCGTCTCGATTCGTTCACGGATCACGCGACATTCGCGCGCGTACCCGTAGTCATGCCAGTAGCGGTGATGGTGACCACCATCCCAATATGGACCAACGCCCACGCCGACGCCGAATGGGCCAACCTGCACGCCTACGCCTTGGGCATTGACTGATGTTGACGCCGCAGCAGCCGCAATCGCGAGTGCCGATATCGCTAGGAAAATCCGTTTCATAACAGCCTCCTTTTCCTGGCGCGGATCAACGTCCGACCGGCGCGGCTGTTTCTGTTTATTACAAGAATTTAAGGTTCCGGAAGAATGCCCAGGAAGTGCAACAGCTTGCAATTGGTATGTAGGCAACACTGTTGACCGACTCTGGCAGTGTGCAGCTCGGGTATAGCGCGGTATAATGTGTTTCGTACTTTTTTCTGCTTTCATGCTTTTTGACGTAGTCATGCGCTGAATGAAGGCGCAAGGTCATTTCATCACCGGCCGAGGGAAGACCCTACAGGCGTCGGTGGCTGAGTGCTCCCGCCTGCAACATGGGAGCGCGTCATGCGTATTGCGTCACATTCCGTTTCGCCGCCACGAGCACTCCAAGGTTCAAAATGTAGCCAGTGCGGATCTCTGATGCGACTTGCACTGCAGGAACCTTCCTTCAATCCGGACTATGACCAGCGCACGTTCGAATGTGCCAATTGCGGGAGCATCCATTCAGAGATCGTGCCCAATGGGCAGACCAGTGAGCAGCTCGAGTACCGCGTCTGGCATGACGACCGGGCTTGGCTTTGGGAAACCAAAAGTAGCCACCGCGGCACAATCGCAACAGGAAGCGCTCTGGACAGCACGTCTGCGCGCGCCAATGCAATCAAGGTCGGCCTCGATCTGACCAAGGCGGGGAACAAGTAAGAATGATCAACCGTTGGCGTGGCAAGGTTCGCTGGGAGGGCCATGCCGCGCTATTTCTTTCACATTCCGACCCGCGGCGTCAGTGACGCTCAAGGCCAGGAATTTCCAGATCACGACACCGCGCAAGAGGAAGCCATGGTCGTTGCCAGAGAGCTAGCGCGCCACAAACATCTGTTAGAGCTTGAATACATCCTGGTCACAGACGAGGACGGCAACATCATTAGTGAAGTGCCGTTGATACCAGAATAGGAGCTAAGGATCTCCATCAACGGCCTGTCTCACCGCTGCCGCTTTCGGATTTGTCATCTTGATCCAGCTCTTCGACGGTCCCGAGCGGTAAGGTGCGTTCAGGCGTTTCAGGCTGCATGGAACAAAACTTACGCGCTATAGAACGAACGCTCCGTTCATTCGGCCAAGATCTGTTTTCGTTCGATAATCCTCATTGTTTGAGACTCCATCTTTACATCGAAGTCCGCGTCATTCTGAATTTGCGGATCGTCGATTTTCCAAACGTGATCCAAGTCGATTTTGCCCTACGGCTAGCCAAGCGCCAAAGTTTGCAAAGCGCGGTTGCGCTGTACCGGGCACGTGAGCCCTGCCTAGGTAGGATTATCATGCACTAGGCAGAGAATTTCGTTCGCAGTAGCGCTCCCTCCGCCATCCACCCCCGAGAACGAGACAACATCCTGACAGCTTCGAGGGAAGCTTTCTTCAGAGTAAGCGGCCGCCCGGCCCGAAGAACGGAAACGGCCCCAGGAAGTCTCTAATCGACACGTGATGCGTGACCAGGTCGCCGGCAAAGGGAAGATTCACCAAAGTCCCTTCAACCGTCCCCCATCGAGATTGAGTGACACTCCAGTGATGTAACTTGCTCGCTCCGAACACAAAAATACCGTGGCGTTCGCCAGTTCTTCCGGCTTACCCATGCGACCGAGCGAGTTTTTCTTAGCCGCAACCTTGCGTGCCTCGGCCTCGCTGCTCACTCCAAATTCCTTTTTCATGCCTTCGGTGTTGCGTACCCACATATCAGTTTCGACCCAGCCCGGGCAGATTGCGTTGACCAGAATATTGTCCGCGCCAAACTCGGTCGAAAGCGATTTGGTCAGATTGAGAAGCGCGCTGTTGGTCATGCCGCTGCCAAACATGTAGGGATCTGGCTCCTTGCCGGCACCGCCAATCGTGTTGACGATTCGACCCCACTTTTGCGCCTTCATCATCGGATAGACGGCACGAATGGCGCGTAAGAAACCGAAGAGTTTGGTTTCAAGCTGGGTCTTCATGTCGTTATCATTGAACGCGGCGAATCGACCTGAATACATTTGGCCCGCGTTATTGACCAGAATATCCACGCCGCCGAGATTTATTTTCGCTGCATCTATCATGTTTGCGATGTCGGCCTCCTTGGTCATGTCGGCGACCACCGCATGGACATCGCCGCCACTATGCGTGGCCAAATTGTCGCGCGCCTGATTGAGTTTGTTTTCGTTGCGACCCGTTATAAGAACGCGAACGCCTTCTTCAAGAAACTGGCGGGCAGTCGCAAAACCGATACCGCTCGAGCCGCCGGTGACAATCGCGCGGCGGCCTTTAATTCCCAAGTCCATACCCCGTCTCCCGTCACTTGATGCAATTCTGACCTCACCCTAAAGTATCCTTGTCACGGCAAGAACCATAAAAAGCGGGGAGGAATGGATCTCAACCTGAAGGGGAAAGTTGCACTTGTCACCGGCGGATCGCGCGGAATAGGCAGAGCCGTCGCGCAGTGCTTGCTTGAAGAAGGTTGCAATGTCGCGATCTGCAGTCGGGGATTAACTCAACTTGAGGCGACGGTCGCTGAGCTTTCCAATAAAGGCCGGATCATTGGTGTGGCAACGGACGTCACCAAGGAATCCGAGGCGCATAGATTTGTTGAACGCGCACTCAAGGATTTCGGACGAGTCGACATTTTAATTAACAATGCCGGCACACATGTCCGCGCAACGGTAGAAAGCACCACAGTTCAGATTCTCGAACAGCAGCTGCGCGACAAGGTGTTTGGCTTTTTCACCATGATAAAGGCAGTCCTGCCTACGATGCAGCGACAACGCGATGGACGCATCATCAACATCGTCGGCCAAGCCGCACGTCATCCGCATCCTGATCGTTTTCCGTCCGGTGTTACCAATGCAGCGCTGATGGCGATGACCAAGTCGGTGGGCGATGCGGTGGCAAGAGACAACATCCGGGTTAATGCGGTCTGTCCGCAATACATCGAGTCGGAGTTGCTTGCCTCATTGATCGAAAGGGAAATGCGGCAGCGCGGGGTCGACCGAGCTGCGGCTGCAGCAGGCTTCACACGCGCGAATCCTTTGGGCCGAACCGGGCAGCCCAGCGAGGTTGCAGACTTGGTGGCATTTCTCGTCTCCGATTGCGCCAACTTCGTTGCCGCCAGTTCGGTGAGCATCGACGGGGGCTATCAGCGTTACGTTTTTGGTTGAGGGCGGCACGATGGACCTTTGGTTGACCGGCAAAACGGCGCTGATCACGGGCGGCAGCAGCGGCATCGGTCTGGTGGTCGCGCGAAAGCTGATGACGGAAGGCTGCCGGGTCGCCATCTGCGGACGCGACAAGTCCAAGCTCGAAAAAGCGGTGATGTCGCTAAATTCGCCAGCGGTGAAAGGATTCGTTGCCGACATCTGCGAGCCGATGCAAGTCGAGACTCTAATTCAAGACGTCGTCAAGAGCTTCGCTGGCATCGATATTGTGGTGAGCAACGCCGGTACGCACTTGCCGGGTCGCGTGGACGAAATCTCGAGTGACCAGCTGTGCCGGCATTTCCGTACCAAAGTCACCGGGGCCTGGGACCTCGCACGCTGCGTGGCACCTTTGATGAAGGAAAAAGGAACTGGCCGCTTCATCGTGATTATCGGCCAGGCTGGCAAGGTGCCGCAGGCCAATGCCATCGCCTCGGCTGTCGTGAACGCGGCACAGCACGCTTTCGTCAAATCGCTGTCTGACGAGCTGGCGCCGTTCGGGATTCTGGTCAACGCGGTCTGCCCGAGCCGGATCATCAGTCCGCTCACCGAAGGCCTCGCCCTGCACAACGAGATTTATCTTGGGCGCAGTCTTGACCAGCAGGAATCAAGGTGGGGTGCCGAGGTGCCGCTCGGACACTGGGGTACACCTGAGGATGTAGCGAATGCGGTGGTCTTCCTCGCATCCAAAAGGGCGGAATTTATCGTCGGCACCAATATTGACGTCGACGGCGGACACCAGCGCTCGATCTTCTGAAGGGCCATGATTGAACTCCGCCACGTTTCCAAGTCATTCCGCAAGCGCGATGAACTGGTCGAGGCGGTGCGGGATGTCGACCTGACTATTCAGCAGCACGAGATCGTAGCGCTGATCGGGCCGAGCGGCTGTGGCAAGTCGACATTACTCAATATGATTGCCGGCCTTTATGCGCCCACAGGCGGTGCAATCGTTTACAAGGGAAGGCGCATATCCGACGTCAACACTGATGTCGGTTATATGACGCAGAAAGACAATTTGCTGCCGTGGCGGACAGTGCGGGACAATATCGCTTTTCCGCTCGAGCTCGCCGGCATACCCAAAACGGACCGCAATCAGCGCGCTGACGAAGTCATCCAGCATGTCGGGCTTGATGGGTTCGGCCACCGCTTCACCCATGAGCTCTCTGGCGGCATGCGCAAGCGCGCCTGCCTTGCCCGCATGCTGCTCTACGGGGCGGAAACGGCGCTGCTTGACGAGCCATTTGCTGCGCTCGACGCGCAGCTCAGGCTGGCCATGCATGATCTGTTACTCAAACTCGCCGCCGAAACCGGGCAGACTGTAGTGCTGGTCACGCACGACCTCATGGAGGCGGTAACTTTGGCGGACCGCGTCTTCGTCTGTACGCGAAGGCCAGCAACAATTGCGCTTGAACAACGTATCGAGATCCAGCGTCCACGTGACGTGCTCAATGTCCGGTTCACGAATGAGTTTAAGCAACTGTACGACGTGTTGTGGGAGCGCCTTCGCTTTGAATACCGCGAGGAGCGGATATGAACGCGGTAAACGCCCAAACCTCGCGGCGAGATGCTCCCGGCGACGAAGCGACTGGCCGCCTCGCAGCGCAGGAAACTGGCAACGGAATCATGCTCGCTTACCAGATCTGCCTCGGGCTCGCTCTCTTATTGATCTGGCAAGGCGCTTCCGGGCGTCTTATCGACGACTTCTTCATATCCAATCCGATGGACGTGGCCGAGCGGCTCTATCAGTGGATCGCAGATGGCTCACTGTTCGTGCACATCTGGGCAACGGTTTATGCCACGCTCATGGGCTTTTTCATCGGCTCGGTGGGCGGGGTGATCCTCGGCATCTGGTTGGGGGTCTCGCAATTCAGCAACCGTCTGCTCAGCCCTTATCTCGATGCGCTTAATGCGCTGCCAAAGGTAGCGCTGGCACCGCTTTTCATACTCTGGTTCGGACTCGGCATAGAATCCAAAATCGCACTCGCAGCCGTGCTGGTGCTCTTCTTGGTGTTTCTCAATACCGTTGCGGGCGTGCGCGAAGTCGACCAAGATCTGATCGATAGCGCACGATTGATGCGCGCCAGTCGCCGGCAGGTGATCACCAAAGTGATCGTTCCATCGGCCATGTCGTGGGTGTTTGCCGGGCTCAAGATCTCGGTTCCCTATGCATTGATCGGCGCTGTGCTTGGAGAAATGATCGCTGCCAACCGCGGTCTGGGCTACCTCGTGCAGTTTTCCGGCTCGCAATTTGACTCAGCGGGAGTATTCGCGGTTCTTATCGTGATCGCTCTGCTGGCCGTTGCACTCAATATGCTAGTAGATGGCGTGCAGAACCGGATCCAGCGCTGGCGGATTGTCGGCCACTGATCGCGAGATGCGAAATGGGGGAGGTACACACAATGAAGCGATTGACAATTGCGGTGATTGCCGCCTGCACCATGCTGTCAGCAGCGGCGTCGGCAGAGACGGTCAAGATCGTCAATATTGGTCACGGCTATTTCTCCGGCGCGCTTTACGTCGCTAAGGAGCTCAAGCTTTTTGAGAAGCACGGATTGGAACCAGACATTTCATTCGTGCAGGGCGGAGCGCTTGCTCTGCAGGCGGTGCTCAACAAGCAAGTTGACGTCGGCATCCTATCGTATGAGCACGTTCTTACCGTAGCCGCGCAAGGCAAACGAATTGTCGCTTTTTTCAATATTGCCAATCGTCCGGTCAACAATGTCATCGCTAACGAACAGTTGGTGAGCGGCTCGGAAAAAATGAGTGTCGAAGAAAAAATCAAACGCCTCAAAGGGGCACGGATTGCGCTGCCGTCACCGAATGGCTCGGGCGAAAAGATGCTTGGGACGCTCGCGCACAAATACGGCCTGAAATTGCCTGGTGACATCAGCACGGTGTACGTTGGCGCGGAAGCCGGGGCTTACGTCGCGGCATTTCAGAAAGATCTGGTCGATGCCGCACTTCCCTTCGAGCCCGCTGGAGTTCTCGTGCAGCAGGAGGGCAAAGGAAAGATTTACCTCAACGTCATGAATGGCGAGATTCCGGAATTTCGCGACATCCTGTTCATGACGCTTGCGACGCACCCAGACATTATGAAGGAGAAGCCAGCGCTGTTGCGTAAGGTCGCGGCCGTCTTCGCCGAAGCACAGCGCATCCTCAAGACCGATCCCAAACGTGGAAAGGAACTGATGGCTAAGGAATATCCGAAAATGACGCCGGAGACCAACAGTCAAGCCTATGACACGGTGAGCCAGATCTGGACCAGCGACGGTCGCATGACCGAAGAACAGGCGAAAGCAACCTACGCATATCTCCAACCGAAAGGTCAAAAAGTAGAATTCAGCGAGACATTCACCAATGAGTTTCTGCCTAAGTGATCGGGGCAGTGATGCGGGGCGCGACGATGAGATTCTTCCGGGCGTGGCGCCCCGTATCAACGGGCCTGATCAAGCGACAGATCAGTTGCACCAGATTGCGCTGAGAGAACGCCTAGTTGCCCGTGATTTCCCGCGATCGGCAGATTGCGGCTTTGCCGGAAAGCAGCTTCGGTTTGCGTGGCGTCTGCGGCAGGCCGGAATCCCAGGATGACAATCAACAGTCCAAAGCCAAGCCCAATTAGAGTCGAAATGGTGATCTTAATTGTTCGTCGGGCGAACATCTTCGACGCCCCTATCAGGAGATCTTTAATGGTGGGCCGACGATGTCCACGCCATGAGGGGTCGCGATCATTCGCCAATCGTCGAAGGTGAGTTTCTTAGATCTGCTCAAGGTATATGCAGCAGCAAACAATTCTTCGATGGCCCCTGTGCCGATCATACGTCGAGCGTTGCGGAAAAATTGGAAGTCCCGCAGCGATCAACCGCCATTCCGTAGTCATGTTCTCTGGATCCTTGAACGACCATCCTGCCGCGCTGTGGTTGAGGTCGGTCGCGCCAAAGCCGCATGTCGCAGCCCGTGCCGATAGCATTGCTGCCCTGCTTCTGTCGGTCAAATCGGGGGCCGGCGTCGCGCCGATGCCAGTCATTGTTGGTGAGAACGAAACGGACCTGGTTTGCGTACTTCGCATCAAGCCTGCGATCTCGACGCCATTTCATTTGCTCATCCATCAAGATATACGACGCACACCACGTGTGCGAGCATTCTTCGATTTTATCACCGAGAACTTAGAGACAATTCGACCACTCCTCGCTCCTTCGGAGAAGCAGCCGTTAAAACGTCGCCTCACGTCAACGCAGCATTCGTCAACGCCGTGAGAAAAAAGCTACAGTGTCTAATATCCCTATTGGCTTCGTGCGCGGAGCGACCGTTGCGGCCTCGACTACCAATGGAATCCTTTGCGCCGTCATGGTTGGTTTCCCTAAGATGCGCATCATCGTGACGCAGAAGCGGCTGAGTATCACTACAGAGAAATTGCAAAAATCTCCTGCAAGCCACGGCGTCCGGCTGGCGTGATCATGACCGCGCGGCTGGCGTGCACGCGCTCAATCCATTTGAGCTCGAGCAGCCAGCTCGCCAAAGCTGCTCCGACCGCGCCACCGATATGAGGTCGCCGTTCGGTCCAGTCCACACAAGGGCGACAAAACACGCGGCGTCTGGCACGTGCAGCGGAAAGGTCGACCCCGATCCTTGTTAGGAATTTCGTACCGGAGGACGTCACCTCTCCGGCCTCTGCGCCAAGGATAATCAACTCGCGCTGGACGAGCCGATCGGCGAGCTGCACGCCGAGCATGCCGGCGACGTGATCGTAGCAGGTACGGGCCATGCGCATGGCATCATCGGCCTTCGAAGGCGGACGGTAGCGCGGCGGCGTTGCGGCCACCACCGCCATGATCGCTTCCAGCATTTCAGCGACCTGTGGCGTTGCAATCCGGAAATACCGGTGGCGGCCCTGTTTGACTCTCGCAACGAGATTGGCGCCGAAAAGCTTGCCAAGATGGCCACTTGTCGTCTGCGGCGACACGCCCGCGACACCGGCAAGCTCTTTTGCGGTGAGCGCCCGCCCTCCCATCAATGCCGAAAGGATATTGGCGCGCGCCGGATCGCCCACCAGCGCCGCGATCTCCGCCATGCGAATGTCTTCTGCCATTTGTGCACCTCACATCACGGCTCACTGGCCAATGTATGACCGCGCTGCCCAACCGCTAGCCGGAATACTTCGGCCGTCGTCGTACTCTCAGAACTTGAGCAGGACCGACCCGTTCCCAATGTAGCACCACGGCGACGATGACGTGGATCAACTGATGGCTGCTTCAGGCAGGACGGAGTTCGCAATGTCCCTTACGCTCACAAATGGCGCGATGCGTCGCCCGGCAACCGGTCTTATTCTTCTCACCATGTCGCTCGGCGTGCTGATCGCGCAGATCGACACGTCTGTTGTTAATCTTGCCGCAAAGCCGATCGGTGCTGAGTTTAGCGCCAGCGTGACTGCGCTCCAGTGGATCGTAGATGTTTACAATCTTGTCTACGCGAGCCTGCTGCTGTCGGCCGGAACGCTCGCCGATCTGTACGGGCGCCGCCTTATCTTCACGCTGGGCATCGCGCTGTTCACCTTGGGCACGCTCGTGTGCGGATTGGCTCCGGATGTCGCAACCCTCGTCGTCGGCCGCGGGCTGGCGGGGCTTGGCGCCGCTCTGGAAGTACCGGCCTCGCTTGCTATCCTGACAATTGCCTACCCAGACACAAAGGAACGAACCCGAGCTTTGGGAATCTGGGCGAGCTGCTATGGCATCGCGATGGTCGTCGGCCCGATAACTGGCGGCGCGCTCGTCGACGCAACCGGCTGGCGCAGCATTTTCCTGCTTATCCTTCCCTTCTGCGCCTTTACACTTCTGCTGACCATGACTTCGGTACCGGAGTCGAGCAGCCCGCAAGGCCGCCGGCTCGATCTTCCGGGGCAGGCGATTGCAATTCTCGCGCTCGGCAGTTTCTCGCTTGCTGCAATTCAGGGGCCGCAGTGGGGCTGGGCTTCGACTCAGAGCGTGGCGGCCTTTTCCTTTTCGATTGTGATGGGGGTGCTGTTCTTCCGTCGACAGGCAGGTGCAGCCGGCGCGCTTATTCCGCTGTCCATACTGCGCCACCGCGTGTTCGCCGCCTGCCTCGCCGTCGCTGCTGCGATGACCTTCGGCGCCTATGCGATGTTGTTCCTCACCCCGCTTTATTTCCAGGCCGCACGTGGCGCACCGGCACTGTATGCGGCGCTCGCGCTCTTGCCGATGTCTCTGAGCTTTATCGTGGCGTCGCAGCTCTCAGGCGTGATCGCCAACAAATTGGGGCCTCGCGTTCCCATGACAGCGGGCATGACGCTGATGGGATTTGGCCTCCTGATGTTGGCATTGATTGCGCTTAACGACAGCATCGCGATGATCGAGACCGCGTTGCTTGTCATCGGGTGCGGGCTCGGTCTCAATGCCGGGCCAATGAATGCGGTCGCGGTCGCTAACGTGCCGGCGATGCGTTCGGGTACGGCATCGGGCCTCGTCAATACCGCCCGTATGCTCGGCGCAACACTCGGCGTAGCGGTGTTGGGCGCGGTGTTTGCAATGCATGTGGCCGAGGGTGCAGGCACCGAGGGCCTTGCCCCCGCTTACCTCGGGGGCGGTATCGGTGAACTCATCGGAGCGGTCGTGGCGTTTGCCTTCATCCGCCGCGATTCGTTGCGCCAGCACGCAGAATGAACAGATCGTTTTCGCGTGCCAGTTGCGACTACCCATCGTTCTATCCAATAGGAGTGACTGGGTTCGGAATTTAGAGGTGTTGTGCCTGGCCAATATCCGCTCCGAGCCAATAGCGCACATTCAACAGTTCCACTCGCTGTGCTAGCATTTGCCGACCGCAAACCAAACGCACGTAAAAATACGGCACGCTCGCTCGGGAGGGGACGATCATGATGAATACGCTATTGCGGATATTGCAGCCGTTGTGCCTTGCCACCATCATTGCATTCGGCGCGTTCCTGCCCGCCCAAGCAGAAGAACTAAAGATAGGATTTCTGGCGCCGCGCACGGGCATCATCACGCAGCTCGGCACCGATATGGTCAACGGCTTTCAGATGTATCTCGACGAGCATGACGGGAAGCTCGGCGGCGCCACGGTTAATTTCATTGTTCAGGATGACAAAAGCACCGTCGACGGGGACGTGTCCATGGCCAAGAAGCTTATCCTGCAGGACAAGGTGGACATGCTCGTCGGCGCGGTGCTTGGCTCAGCATCCTATGCACTGGCGCCGATTTCGACCCAGGAAAAGACGCTCTTCATCGGTACTATCACCACCGGAGACGACATTGCCCAGCGTCAATCCGAGAAATTTCCTTACACCGTATTCTCTACGTGGGTCTCATCTCAGCCGACCCACGCGCTCGGGCAATGGGCTTGCGAGCAAGGCTATAAGCGCGTTTCCGCGATCGGCACCGATTACGCCTTTGGCTACGAGCAGGTTGGCGGATTCCAGAAGGCCTTCGAGGATTGCGGCGGTAAGGTCGTGCAGAAAATCTGGGTGCCTTTCGGTTCGAAGGACTTCGGTCCGTACATTCCCGGCATCAAGTCCGACATTGACGCGATCTTCTCGTTGATGGTTGGACCCATGGTCCTGCAATTCCCCAAACAGCTGCGCGCGTCCGGCAATAAGACGATTATTCTCGGCGGCAGCACCAACTATGACGAGTTCGCCCTGCCCTTCATGGGCGACGAGGTCATCGGCGACGTTTCGGCGCACATCTATAGCGCAGCACTCCAGACTCCGGCGAACGAGGCCTTCGTCAAAAAGTACCGCGCCAAATACGGCAAGGTGCCGTCGTACTATTCGGAAGCGAATTACGCGACCGCCATGTGGATCGACCAGACGCTGGCGAAGTTCAAAGGCAAGTATCCCGGCCCGTCGGAATTCATCAAGGCGATGGCTACCATCAAGCTCGAGCCGCCGCGCGGCCCCGTGCAGCTCGACCTCGCCACCAAGAGTCCGATCCAGAACATCTACATCAAGAAGGTCGAGAAGAAGAAGATGTTCGGCTATGACAAGGACGAACTCTGGAACACGGTGCTCAAGACTTACAACGACGTCAGCACATATTGGCGATATGACCCGGCGAAGTTCAAGGCGCAGCCGGTCTACAGCCGCGATTTCCCGCCTTGCAGGTACTGCGAATAGCTCGAGCAAAGCTGGCGAATCGAATTCACGGCCCTTGTGGAGGCAACAGGTATAGAGTGGCGGCAAAGACCGCATAGACCAATATCAGCAAAACGCCGATGAACCAGGCGGAACGTCCGTTGCTGGTGATGAATCCTGCGACCAGGGTAGCGATAAAGACCATCACAACCGCGCCGGGCCAGAACTGCAGATCCATCGGACTCGGACCGATGAGGTAACTCAGGAGCACGAGAACAGGACCGACAAAGAGCGCAATCTGGGAAGCACTTCCGAGGGCGATTCCAACGCTCAGGTCAAGCCTGTTCTTGCGCGCGGCGGAGAACGCCACCGCCATTTCGGCGGCACCGCCTACGAGCGCCACGACAATAAAGCCAACGAATGCCTGGCTCATGCCGAAGACCTCCGCGGCCTTCTGTACCGATTCGACGAAAATTTCACTCACCAGAGCCACGAGCACCGTAACTATTGCGAGTGTGACGAGGGCCAGGCCAATGGGCCATGAAACCTCGCCTGACTCCGCGTGCTCCGCACTGGCAAATATTTCGCGGTGAGTCTTGAGCGAAAAGAGCAAGCCCAACCCGTATCCGATGATCAGAAGAACAGCCAAGGCGACGCTCAGTTTTTGAGTCAAGCCGGCGCCGGGCACCAGATCGGCCTTGGCGATTGCCGAGGGGCCCATGAGAGCCACTGTGGCAAGAAAAAGCAAAGCTGCATTTAGACGGGCAGGGGCGCGGTTGTAATCCTGAACGTGGTGCTTGAGGCCGCCAAGAAGAAACGATGCTCCAAGCATGAACAACGTGTTGGTCACAATGGCGCCAGCGATTGAGCCTTTGACCAAAGCATACTCGCCAGCTCGCAATGCGGCGGCCGCAATGATCAGTTCGGTCAAATTCCCCAACGTTGCGTTGAGCAAGCCACCCGCCGCGTCTCCGGTCTTTTCCGCAACTGATTCCGTTGCGTGGCTGAGCAAGGCGGCAAGCGGTACGATCGCGAACACTGATAGAATGAATAACAACGTATGAGCTTGAGGCGCTACCTTCGCGGCAATCAACACGACCGGCACGAGTGGCAGAAGCCAAAGAATCGGATTCTGTTTAATTTCCTTGAGCAAAAGAAACATGAGACCTCAATCGACAGAGAAAGACATGTATGGCGATCCGCATCGATTGGTGCCAAATTGGCAGCAACCGAACTGGTAGCGTTGATCTTTGTCAATGGACTGGCCGTTACGTCACTTAGTGCGTCACAATCGAGTATGACCTCACGTCGCGAGGATAGCGTGCATGTCTCGCCGGCGCCCGACGCTGTGGAGGCGTTGCTGCGATTCGGGATCGCTATGTTGCGTGCTGGAAACACCGCAGCCCGCACACATCAATGGATAGAAGTCATCTCTAGGAAGCTTGCCTTGGAATCACTTTCGGTGAGCCAATCCCTCGAAAGCATCGTTGTGACGGTCCGCCGATCAGGCGATTGGATTACGGTCATGCGTGAGATTGGGACGCCGGCTGTCAATGTTTTGCGTATTGCTCGCTTGGAGCAACTTGCGAAGAGCATGGGGGCCGAATCGGCGCCGCGCGAAATTCTGGAAACGATCGCAAAAATAGAATCGGAACCAGCCGTATATCCTGCGTCGTTGATCGTAGCGGCGGTCGGCGCCGCGAGTTGCGGATTTGCGTTCATCAACGGTGCTTTGGGCTTTGAACTCATTGCTTCGGCCATTGCCGGTGCGATCGGCCATGGTGTCCGTGCGCGGTTGTCGCACAATCAATACAATCAATATGCAATCACAGCCCTAACGGCACTGGCAGCCTCGGGGCTCTATGTGTTGTTGACGGCGTTGATGCAAAAGGCTGGGATGGAAATCGTGAATTTTTCGGCCGGGTTCATGGGTTCTGTGCTGTTCCTAGTGCCCGGCTTTCCCTTGGTTGGTGGACTATTCGATCTGCTGCACTACAAAACTGTGGCCGCCGTCAGCCGTCTTGCGTACGGAACAATGCTTCTCTTAGCGGTGGCCATAGGCCTCAGCATTGTCGTTGTGCTTGCTGGGATTGGTGCGTTGCGGGAACCGTCACCCAGTGTTGCATACTCACTGGCGCTTTTGTTGCGAGCAGTCGCGAGTTTTGTAGCGGGGTGCGCCTTTGCCATGCTATTCAACAGTTCGGTGCGTACGGCGCTTGCCGCCGGCCTGTTAGCGATGTTCGCGAACAGCCTGCGCCTTGCCTTGACCGATATGGGAATGATGCTGGGGCCGGCCGCATTTCTGGCTGCCCTGGCCATCGGGCTCGTGGCGGTCCTAGCTGACCGGCTTTATAGCGTGCCGCGAATAGCAATGACGGTGGCGCCGACCGTCATCATGATGCCGGGCGTCTACGCGTTCGAGATGATCGTGCTGTTCAATCGGGGGCAGATGGTCGAGGCACTGCAGGCCTCGGCATCGTGCGGCTTTGTTATCGGAGCACTGGCCATGGGTCTGGCGACAGCGCGTTTTTTCAGCAATGGCTAGTTGAGCATCAAGCGCCGTAGCTGCCCGTACCTTGACCCGGGGCATTCTCGATTGGTGCGAGCTTGCAATGGCCGATAACGCCGCCGATTCACGCGACGTCCCGCGATTGCTTCTTTTGACGTAAGCTAATGAAAGTGTCTCTCGGCAGTCTTCCACGCGCCGCCGAAGGTCTCGAAAAAAACGACTCTAAAGCTGCATTTCAGAAATTGTGGGCGGTAGGACGAGTTCGGCTTCGGTGGCCGACGCGACGTCCTCGATTGAAACGCCCGGCCCAGTCTCCATAAGCGTTGCGCGACCCCCTGGAAACGCAATGACGGCGAGTTCGGTCACCAAAAGGTCGACCGGTCTGGCTGAGGTAAGCGGGAGCGAACACTTGTTGACGATTTTCGGTTTGCCTTTGGCCGTGTGCTGCATCGCGATAATTACCCGCTTTGCGCCGGTCACGAGATCCATCGCTCCGCCCATGCCCGGCACCATCTTTCCCGGAATCATCCAATTGGCGAGCTGTCCTCGCGCGTCCACCTGAAGCGCACCAAGAACCGTAACGTCCACATGCCCACCGCGGATCAAGCCAAACGATATCGCACTGTCGAACGTGCACGCACCAGGTAACGCCGTGACAGGCTTTCCGCCCGCGTCGGTAAGCATCGGATGTGCCAAACCTTGTTCGGGAATTGGCCCAGTGCCGATCAGTCCGTTTTCCGATTGAAAGAACACCTTTATTTGGCTCGGAATATAGTTGGCCACCAGAGTCGGGATTCCGATGCCGAGGTTGACCAGCATTCCATCCCGCAGTTCACGAGCAACACGCCGGGCGATGATCGACTGTGCGTCCATTTTTGTCAGCCGTTTGCAACAAGATAGTCAACGAGAGGCGCGGGCGTCACGACGTGATCCGGCGCGATCAGTCCCACGGGAACGATGTGTTCTGCTGTAACAATTGTGGTCTCGCCAGCCATAGCCATGACTGGATTGAAATTTCGTGCTGTCAATGCGTATGAAAGATTGCCGAGATAGTCAGCGAGAAACGCGCTGATCAGTGCAAAGTCGGCGCGCAGTGCAGTCTCGAGCAGATATCTTTTTCCATTGACGTCGAGTTTCTGCTTACCTTCGTCGATAATCGTTCCAACTCCGGTCGGAGTCAGAATTCCGCCCAGGCCAAAACCGCCGGCGCGAATGCGCTCGATGAGGGTGCCTTGCGGGACAAGGTCGACCTCCATTTTTCCATGAAGCATCTGCTTTTGCGTTTCGGGATTAAGTCCAATGTGACTCGTAACCGCCCGGCTCACCAGGCCTTTGTCAATGAGCTTTCCGATACCGCGACCCGGTGCCGCCGTATCATTAGCAATCACAGTGAGATTTTTCTTTACCTGTCGCACCAGTTCATCGATTACTCGTTCCGGGGTTCCAACGCCCATAAAGCCGCCAACCATCAATGTCGCACCATCCGGAATCATTGCGACGGCGTCTTCTACAGAAACCGTTTTCATCGCCGGACCACGCCTCTCAGTGCATTGATTGGTCGAAAGCTTAGTTGAATAGTGAAGGAGTGAAGTGGCTTCTCATTGATGAAGATCAAGAACTAGGTCATTGGGCGGTCCAAGCGCCATCGACAGGCAAGGCCGTGCCTCTGATCTGGGCTGCAGCTTCCGAACACAGGAATACCGCAAGTGAGCCAATTTGCATGGGAGTAGCAAATTCGTGAGACGGCTGTTTTTCTGCCAGCAGTTCAACCTTTGCCTGATCAACCGGAATATTTTCGCGGGAAGCTCGTTCCTTGATTTGTTTTTCCACCAGCGGGGTCAGTACCCAGCCCGGGCAAATTGCATTGCAAGTTATATTTGTTGTCGCTGTTTCAAGCGCGACAACCTTTGTCAGACCTAAGACGCCGTGCTTCGCAGCTACATAGGCAGCTTTTTCGACCGATGCCACGAGGCCGTGCGCCGAGGCGATGTTGATGATGCGGCCCCAATTGCGGCTCCGCATTTGAGGGATAACGGCTCGAATGGCATGGAAATTTGCGGATAAATTGATCGCGATGACTGCGTCCCACCGCTCAACGGGGAAGGTCTCGATCGATGCCGTGTGTTGAATGCCAGCATTGTTGATGAGAATGTCGACGCCGCCGAACTCGCGGGTTGCTTTTTCGACCATCTGCGCAATGGCTGCAGGCTTTGCAAGATCAGCACCGTCGAAAAACGCCTTGATGCTGAAGTCCTTTTCAATTTGCTTGCGTTCACTTTCAATGGCCTTTGCATCGCCAAAGCCATTCAACACCACATTGCAACCGGCTTCCGCAAGGCAGCGCGCGATTCCGAGTCCGATGCCACTTGTCGATCCGGTTACAATTGCGGTTTTTCCATTTAGCATGTCGCAGTGACTCGACGATGAAGCCTTCTTTGCTTGTTTGAACAGGATGGCAGCCGAAAATTACGAGACATTGACTTACGTCAACGGCTGGTTCACTCGCGGTGCTTTTGTGATCCACGAAACACGCCAGCTCTTGCGCGACCCAAAGCATTTTGAGCACTTTGGATTGCCACCGGCGGCCCGTTGCTGTCAGCCCAATTCGAACCACCGAACGTGTCAGTCTGTATGCGATTAGTTGATGTGACGGAACGCTCAGAGGAGAGCCGGGATGAGTGGCCGAACACCTGAATCGTCACAACCCATTTTTAATCTGAACGCCTATAGCCCCGCCGAAATTCAAGATTCGGTTGAAACAGTTGGCGTCAAGAAGGCGACTCTACCGTTTTTGCCCAGCTTCATGTTGTCGGTCATGGCCGGAGGCAGCATTGGTTTGGGTGCGCTTTATTACACCATCGTGGCGAGCGATGCTGATTTGAGTTTTGCAACGATTCGCGTGATCGGCGGACTGGTATTCTCACTCGGTTTGACCCTGGTGTTGGTGGCGGGCGCCGAGTTGTTTACCGGTAACAACCTGATCGTGATGGCGTGGGCAAGTGGAAAGATTTCGACGAGACAGGTGTTACGGAACTGGACGATCGTTTACTTGGGTAACCTCGTCGGCAGCATTGGACTCGTGATGCTCGTACTGCTCTCAGGGCACCTTGATATGAACGGCGGCCGTATTGGGCTGACGATATTGAACACGGCGGTGGCAAAAATCAGCCCCGACCTGGTGACGCTGTTTTTTAAGGGCATCTTGTGCAACGTGCTTGTATGCTTGGGCGTTTGGCTTGCTTATGCAGGGCGTTCAGTCACGGATAAGATCGTCGGCCTGATGTTGCCGGTCTCAGCTTTCGTAGCGGCCGGCTTCGAACATTGTATTGCCAACATGTATTTTTTGCCGCTGGCCTGGCTGCTCACTGAGACTGGAAAGGTTCCGGCAGGTTTTGACAGCTCCGTCATTACAATAAACGGAATCATTCACAACCTGGTGCCAGTTACGCTTGGCAATATCGTCGGCGGTTCCGGTTTCATCGGACTAGCCTACTGGCTCATCTATCGGAGGGGTCTCGGAGAATCTCGTACGAAGCAGTGATGATTACCCTCCCCCGGCTCCGGCGGCTGCTATTAGCCCGACAATTTGCACGCAGATAACCTTCACGATCGTCATTGACGGGAAGATCATGGCGTAACCGATATCGGGGCGCTCGGTCGGTGCCATCTTGGTCGAATAGACGAGAATGGCGGGATTTCCCGTCGCGCCGGAGGCCACGCCGACGAGATCGTCGTAGGGGATTCTCATGAGATAGTGCCCAATGATCAGGACGATAAACACGGTCGTCAGCAGAACGGCGATTCCGATAAAGAACATCGTGAAGCCCGATTCTGCGATCGTACGCACAAACGGCTGCCCGGCATTAACGCCGACCGTAGCTAGAAACATCGCCAGCCCGAAGTTGCGTAGCACGATGTTCGCGGGGAGTGGCATGGTCCACAACATCGGGCCAGTCCGGCGCAATTTGCCGAGGATAAGGGCGACGATCAACGGCCCACCGCCGATGCCCAGTGTAACCGATCCCACACCCGGGATCGGAATTGGAATGAGCCCCAGCAATACGCCAAGCACCATGCCTAGCCCGAGCGAGACGTAACTGAATTCCGCCGCGGCTTTCTCGGTATCACCAAAATGTTTTCTGACTTCCTCGCGCCGATTCGGCGGCATCAACACGCCGACCCGGTCGCCAAATTCCAGCATCAGGTCGGCTGCCGGCACCAGGTCGGCATCGTAGCGTCTCACGTGCAAGATGTGGGCGGCAAAGCCTTGGGGCATCGGAAGGCGTGCAAGGGGCACGCCAACCACAGCGGCCCTGCCAACAAAAACGCGAATGTAATCGAGATCGGCGCGGTCGGAGGCGAGACGACCAGGTTCAAGCTTTCCAAGGCGCGCGGCTGCGTCTCCGATTGCCTCCTGCCGTTCAGCGATGATTAAGACGGCATCGCCTGGGGCGAGCGCGAGACTTGGAGCGGGGATGACGTTTTGCCCGCTCTGACGGACCATGGCGACCTGAACACCTTCCGGTAGTTCCTTGGTGAGTTCGGCAAGTTGTCTACCGGAGAATTTATCTCCAATTGAAATTTCGCCCATGTGAAAGTGTTGCGCTTTTGCCGGAAATTTCGGTTGCACGATGCGGGTCATGAAGTAGATGCACAAAATCGGACCGATCACGCCGAAAGGATAGGCTATCGAGTAGCCGATCGAAGGATCCTTGTTGTTCATGACGTCGAGGGCCGCCTGCAGGGTGGCAGTGCTCGTCATTGATCCGGCATAGATCCCGAGAGTGTGGCCGATTTTGATGCCGAAAGCGTGACCGAGGCCCAGCGCCACCAAGAGGCCGCTCACGCAACCGATGAGGGCCAATAAATTGTACTTGCGGCCGACCCCTCGCATTCCTTCGAAGAACTGCCGTCCATAGAGAATGCCGATGCCGTACAGGAACATGATTAGCCCGGTCAGGCCGATAGGTCCTGTAATCTGTGCTTTTGGAGCGAACGCACCGAGCGCAAGACCGACGAACAGAACGGCGCCCACTCCGAGTGAAAAGCCGCCGATGTTGATTTGGCCGACCAGGTAACCGAGGCAGATTGCAAGGAAAGCGGTGAGAATTGGTTGAGTGCCTATGATCTCGCGTGCAAGATCTAACATGAAAAGCTCTCCTCGGAATTGGACGACGACTGATTAGGCCAGTCGGGTTAGCGAGCCCGGCAACCTGCCGCGCGAAATTGCTCGATGACTCGGTTTTTGAGTTCAGGGGTTGGCGATGTCGTATCAGCGCATTTGTATTCGAGATTCATGGCCTTCCATTTGAAGGCACCGAGTTGATGGAATGGCTGAACCTCGACCCACTCGACGTTCTTCATTGGCGCGACGAACTTGGCGATGCCTTCAACATTTGCCGGGTCGTCGGTCCAGCCCGGGACAAGCGTAAAGCGGATCCAGGTAGGCTTGCCGATTGAGGCGAGCCGCTCCGCGAACCGCAGCGTGGGCGCCACATCGCGGCTCGTCACCTTGTGATAGATGTCTGGATTTGAGCTCTTGATGTCGAGCAGTATGAGATCGACGACGGAGAGGTAGGAATCGTCGGCGCGATCACCCATGAAGCCCGATGTCTCGATGGCAGTGTGCAGGCCCATCTTCTTGGCACCTGCGAATATCCGCTTCGTGAAGGCGAGCTGCACCATCGGCTCCCCGCCCGAAATGGTCAGGCCGCCGCCAAGGTCCCGAATGGCAGGCGCAAACCCGGCGAGTCGATCAAGCACCTGCTGTGCGGAAACGTAGGTCCCGTCCTTGAGATGCCATGTATCGGGGTTGTGGCAATACGCGCAGCGCAGCAAGCAGCCCGAGGTGAACAGCACGATTCGCAGCCCCGGCCCATCGTATCGGGACGACGTCTCATATGAATGGCAATAACCAAATGCGCCTTCCGAATCGTCCTTGAACAGAGCTTCGTCTGGCGCATCTGGCGATCTTTCGACACGCAGGTCGTGCCGGCTCCCGGATTCAAGTGCTTGCAGATCCGACATCGCTTATCACCGAATCAGATCTGCCCATGGAACGTGCGGCTGATCACATCTCTTTGCTGCTCGGGAGTCAGGCGGACAAAATTGACCGCATAGCCAGATACGCGGATCGTGAGCTGCGGATACTTGTCGGGATTCTTCATTGCATCTTCGAGCGTCTCCTTATCGATGACGTTCAGATTCATGTGGAATCCGCCATGTCCAAAATAGACGTCGAATGCTTTTGTGGCCTCTTCCAGGAACTGGCCTTCGGACAGGTGCGCCTTTTGCGGCGCAACCGAAACGGTGTAGCTGATGCCGTCCTGTGAATCCTTGTAAGGAAGCTTCGCAACCGAAAGACAGGACGCGAGCCAGCCGTGACTGTCACGGCCATGCATCGGGTTGGCTCCCGGCCCGAACGGTTCACCTTTTCTGCGTCCGTCCGGAGTATTTCCGGTGGCCTTGCCGTACACGACATTTGACGTAATCGTCAGCACGCTTTGGGTGTGCACGGCATTCCTGTACGTCGGATGCTTCCTGATCTTTGCCATGAATCGTGTGACGATCTCGGACGCGATCTTGTCGACGCGGTCATCGTTGTTGCCGAATTGAGGAGTCGCCGTATTGCCCTCGTTCTGGTAGTCGACAATAAGTCCGGTGTTGTCGCGGACGACACGAATTTTTCCGTATTTGATCGCGCTCAGGCTGTCGGCGACCACCGACAGGCCGGCAATGCCAAATGCCATCGTCCGCAGAATGTCGCGGTCGTGCAATGCCATCTCCAGGCGCTCGTAAAAATACTTGTCGTGCATGTAGTGGATGCAGTTCATGGCATGCACATATGTTCGTGCGAGCCACTCCATCGTCACATCGAACCGGGCCATGATTTCCTCGTAATCGAGAAAGTCGCCCGTGACCGCCGGAGTCCGAGGCGCGACCTGTTCGCCTGATACTTCGTCGCGGCCGCCATTGATGGCGTAGAGCAACGCCTTCGCAAGATTCACGCGTGCGCCGAAGAATTGCATCTGCTTGCCAAGGCGCATTGCCGAGACACAACACGCGATAGCATAGTCATCGCCCCAGAACGGACGCATAAGGTCGTCGTTCTCATATTGCAGTGAAGAGGTATCGCGGCTCACCTTGACGCAAAAACGCTTAAACGTCTCCGGCATGTGCCTCGACCAGAGCACCGTAATATTGGGCTCGGGCGCCGGGCCAAGATTGTATAGCGTGTGGAGCATGCGATAGCTGCTCCTGGTCACGAGGGCGCGGCCGTCGAGATCCATGCCGCCCACACATTCGGTGGCCCAGTAGGGATCGCCGCTGAACAGCGCGTCGTATTCGGGCGTGCGGAGGAAGCGGACAATGCGCAACTTCTGGACCAGTTGGTCCCACAATTCCTGTGCGCCGGCTTCGTCCAGTGCTCCGTCCCGCAAATCGCGTTCGATATAGATGTCGAGGAAGCTTGAGATGCGGCCGATCGACATGGCGGCACCATTGGCCTCCTTGATGGCGCCGAGATAGGCGAGATACGTCCACTGGAATGCCTCGCGGGCGTTACTGGCCGGTCGGGTAATGTCGCAGTTGTAGAGCTTTGCCATCGCGACGAGATCATTCAGCGCACGAATTTGTTCGGCCAATTCCTCGCGCACCCGGATGACTTCGTCGGTCGGCCACATGTCATCTATTTGCGCGCGTTCTTCGCGCTTCACCTCGAGCAGCCTGTCGGCGCCGTAGAGAGCCACCCGCCGATAGTCGCCAATGATGCGCCCGCGGCCGTAGGCGTCAGGAAGTCCGGTAATGATGCCCGACCTGCGGCACTTCATGATCTCGGGTGTGTACGCATCGAAAACGCCGTCATTGTGCGACTTTCGATATTTCGTGAAAGCCTCGTGAACCTGAGAGTCGGCTTCGAAACCCGCTGCCTTGAGGCCCGCTTCAACCATGCGCAAGCCGCCGAATGGAAAGATCGCGCGCTTGAACGGCTCGTCGGTCTGCAATCCGACGATCACTTCGTTGTCTCGATCAATATAGCCGGCTTTATGCGCGAGCATTGTGGATGGGCTTTTTGCATCGACGGCAAGTACGCCTTTCTTGCGCTCGGCCTTAAAGTAGGGCTGAAGCTTGTCCCATACTGCTTTGGTACGCTTTGACGCTCCGGCGAGAAATTTCTCGTCGCCGCCGTATGGAGTCACGTTGCGCACGATAAAGTCTCGTACGTTTATCGAGGAGCTCCAGTCACCCGGTTTAAAGCTTCGCCAGCAATCCTCGTCTTTCGCTTTCGCTTTCATAGCAACGCTAGCTTCCATGGCTTGCCCCTCTAAAAACAGATTTGCTTCGATCTCCGCGTCGTTGAGATCGGAATGTCACTATTTGGAATGCTATGAGCGCTCCATGCGCTCTCGTTGACTTAAGTCAACGGCGCACGCGATGCTGCGCTGCGCTTCGCGGTCACTCAGATTTGTGAAACGAACCAATGGCCAGCGAAGTCGACCGCCGTTGACCTAAGTCAATACGGTCCCACTTGGCGTGATAATCTTTTATCCCGCTACAG
This sequence comes from Pseudolabrys sp., assembly GCA_035718275.1. Lineage (GTDB taxonomy): Bacteria > Pseudomonadota > Alphaproteobacteria > Rhizobiales > Xanthobacteraceae > Pseudolabrys. Next base: position 38,787 of record DASTHI010000053.1, read on the forward strand.
CAACAAGCGCCTAGGAGTGGACATGGACGACTATATCGATGCGATCGCACCGATCAGTGCGGCCGCGCCGGCGCCGGACTCCAAATACGATCGTCTAATTGCCCGAGCGAAAGAAAAGCAGCCTGCCATCACAATGATCGCGTATCCGTGTGATGAATCGTCGTTGCGTGGGGCAATTCAGGCGGCGGAGATCGGCATCATTGAGCCCGTTCTGGTTGGGCCTGCCGAAAAAATTGCAGCACTCGCCCGCGAACATGGCATCAACATCAAAGGCTGCAAGATCGTGGATGCTCCGCATAGCAACGCGGCTGCGGCCAAAGCCGTAGAGCTTATTCGGGAGTCGAAGGGGGAGCTCTTGATGAAGGGCAGTCTCCACACCGACGAACTCATGCGGGCGGTGACATCATCAAGCACGGGACTACGGACTGCCCGCCGCATCAGCCATGTCTTCGTGATGGACGTGCCGACCTATCCGGACACCTTGTTCATTACTGATGCGGCCATCAACATCTTTCCCGATCTTGAAGCCAAGCGTGACATCATCCAAAACGCAATCGATCTTTTCACAGACGTCGGTTTAGGTACACCGCGTGTTGCAATCCTTTCAGCGGTTGAGACGGTCACGCCGAAAATACCATCGACGATCGACGCCGCCGCTTTGTGCAAGATGGCGGATCGTGGACAGATAACCGGCGGCGTGCTCGACGGTCCGCTCGCCTTCGACAATGCCATCGATCCTGAGGCTGCGAAGATCAAGGGAATCAAATCTCCTGTTGCCGGTCGTGCCCAGATTCTTGTCGTTCCCGACCTCGAGGCTGGCAACATGCTGGCCAAAAATCTCACATTTCTCGCGCGGGCAGACGCTGCAGGCCTGGTACTTGGAGCCCGTGTACCCATCATCCTGACATCGCGGGCGGACTCAGTGCGCAGCCGCATGGCTTCCGCGGCGGCCGCCGTGCTTTACGCTGATGCACGCCGTCAGAAAGCCACCGTCACTGCAGTGTGAGGCCATGGACGCAATTCTTGTTGTCAATGCCGGCTCATCGAGCCTCAAGTTTCAGGTCTTTGCGACTGATGCGAGGGGCGAGCTTGAGTGCCTCATCAAAGGGCAAATGGACGGGATCGGCACCCGCCCAAGGTTGCGGGCGGCGGGGCCCGACAGAAAGCCGCTGATAGACCGCTCTTATCCTGCCAATAATGTGCCGGACCTTCCCGCCGCCACGCAGGAAACGGGCGATTGGCTGCGCCAGAGTCAGAAGGTCAACCTTGTCGCGGTTGGTCATCGCGTCGTTCATGGCGGGCCTGAATACAGCAGGCCGGTTCGCCTGACACCGGATCTCGTTGCTCAACTTGAGCGCTACGTTTCACTGGCGCCGCTGCATCAACCCAACAATCTCGCGCCCATCCGCACCCTGTTTGCACGGCGCCCTGGGCTTCCTCAGGTGGCATGTTTCGACACCGCATTCCATCGCGACCACGGCGCCCTGGCGGATCATTTCGCGCTGCCCGAAAAACTCTATGAGGAAGGCGTCCGACGCTATGGCTTTCACGGCCTTTCGTACGAGTACATTGCGGACCGTCTGCGCCAGATCGCCCCCGAAACCGCGAAGGGTCGCGTCATCGTTGCGCACCTTGGCAGTGGCGCCTCGATGTGCGCCTTGCACGACGGTCGCAGCATCGAGAGCACTTTGGGATTCACTGCCCTCGACGGGTTGCCGATGGGAACCCGTCCCGGCCAGCTCGATCCGGGTGTCGTACTTTATCTGATCGGCGAGAAAAGAATGAGCGCCGCGGAGGTGCAGGATCTTTTGTACAAGGAATCCGGATTGAAGGGACTGTCGGGAGTGAGTAATGACGTGCGCGAACTCGAGGCGAGCCGCGATCCGAGAGCAGCGTTTGCCCTGGAATACTTCGTCTATCGGGCCGGCCTTTTTGCCGGGATGCTGGCTGCGGCGTTGCGCGGAATTGATGCGTTCGTCTTTACTGCCGGCATCGGCGAAAACTCCCCGACGATCCGCGCACGCATTGCCGACCGCCTTTCATGGCTCGGGATCTCCCTCGACGTACAGGCCAACGCGGCTTCGGCACAAGTCATATCCGGCAAGGATAGCCGAGCGACCGTTTACGTCATACCTACGAATGAAGAGCTGATGATCGCGCGGCACACGCTGGACCTGATCTCGGGACGGACTGAAAGGGCTGCGGAATAGTCCACCGTTACAGTTGCAATACCGCGTGCACGCCATCGGCGGAGCGCTTGGCGCTGAATGTCAGCCCTGATCGCTCGAAGACCTTCAGCATCGGAGCGTTATCCGGGAGAACCTCGGCCGTAAATTCCTTTAGCCCGGCGCGGCGGCCAAGCAGGGCGAGGTGACGCAACAGTACGGCGCCGATACCTTGTCCCTGATAGTCATCGACAACTGCGAACGCGACTTCAGCTATTCCCGGCTTTTCTACAACATAGCGGCCGCCGCCGACGATCGAGGTGCGGTTTTCTTCCCTTACCACCGCAACCAACGCAACGTGATTGATGAAGTCCACATTCAAAAAAAATGTCCGCTCCTTGTCGGAAAATCCGCGCTTTGCGCCCATGAATCGCCGATACAACGACTGCGCGCCGATCCGGTCGACGGCCGCCAACATATCCGGTTCATCGCTCGGCTTCAGCGCACGTATTTCGAACGGGCGACCATCGCGCATTCGGTCCATTGCCGAATAGTCGCCCACGTCCGGCATGTCTCTCCTTACCAGTGAGCTCAGGCGCGTAGCACGGCGTTCAAGACGTGTGTGTTGATATAAGTCAATGCTCCGGGGGTGAGCAAATCGAAAATCGTTCGATTGCAAAGAGGAGGCGACGATGATGATGAACTACAGACTTCTTGCGGTGCTTCTGGTCTCGGCGTTTGTCGTAAGTCCAAGTGTTGTGGAAAATGCTTTCGCAAAGACGAAGAAAAAGCTCACCTACGAACAGGCTTGGCAAGTCTGCAAAAAAGAGATGGACAAGATGGGAATTTTTGGAACGGGCGTCCAGGCAAACGAGCGCCATACGCGCGGCGCCGCATGCATGAAGAAGCACGGCTATCGGATCTGACCCGATCGGAATGCGGCCGCGCCATCCGAGGTGATTGCGGCCGCTGTCGCTACGCGGTATCCGCCGGAGTAACGGAACGAAGAGTTCGCTTTCATCGATGTTTGCGAGCTGCCGATTGATTTTAATCGGCTTGGCAGGTCTACTTTGAACTTCGTTGGCTCTTCTTAGTCAATGATGTGATAGCCGCCGTCGATGTACAGAGTTTCACCCGTAATCAGGCGTGCCGCGTCGTGTGCCAGAAAAGCTGTGGCGACACCGACATCGTCGATGCTTACGAGGCTGCGTGCCGGCGCCTTTGCCTTGGCCTTATCGAGCAATGCGTCGAATTCAGGAATGCCTGACGCAGCGCGCGTCGCAAGCGGGCCGGGCGAGATTGCATGTACCCGGATGCCCTTTGGGCCAAGCTCCGCCGCAATGTAGCGGACCGCGCACTCGAGCGCGGCCTTGGCCACGCCCATGATGTTGTAATTCTTAACAACCATTTGGCTGCCGTAATATGACATCGTGAACAGAGTGCCGCCCTTGCGCATGAGCGGCTCCGCCAGATGCGCCATCCGAATAAAGGTCCAGCAGGATATGTCCATCGTTGTCGCAAAACCTTCGCGCGATACGTCCACGACGCGACCACGCAGGTCGTCTTTCGGTGAAAACGCAATGGAATGAACAACAAAATCAAGCTCTCCCCATTGCTTCGTGATCCGCTCGAAGACAGCCTCCATCTGCCCCGGCTTGTTGACGTCCAACGGCATGAAAATGGGCGCCTCGAGGGCGCGAGCGAGCGGCTCGACGTACTTCTTCGCCTTGTCATTCACGTAAGTGATGGCAACCTCGGCGCCGAGCGCGCGGAACGCCTTGGCGCAACCCCAGGCAATCGAATGTTCGTTCGCAATACCGACAATCAGTCCTTTTTTCCCCTCCAGCAGTTTCGCTTTTACGCTCGGCAAACCCTGTGAGGCCTTTTTTGTTTCTGTCTTGGTCATGTGTGTATCCACATAGTGATCAGCGATTTTTTTGATTGACTGGAAGGCTTGGCGTCGATCCTTGGCATCGTTAACGTGGGCGATTTCCCGGCCATTTATTCTCAAGTGGCCTTCACCCCAAGGCGCAACGTCCATTTCCAGCCGGTCGTTGCCGATTACCGCGACGAATTGCTGAACTGTTGCCCCTTTTCCGGCAGCCAATGTCTGATCAGTCTTCCATTCCAGTATTCCTGGCGGCATGTGGCTAAGCCTCTGCGATGGGCATCTTGCCGCTAATTGCGACCTGTACCGCGTTCGATAGCTGACGAAATCACGCGTCCTCGTACTTCAGTCCGTGCTGAAGGGACCTACCGAGACCGTTTCTCGCTTGTCGGGCGGCAGCCGGCAGGCCGCCTGTTGCAGGCGCGCGGCTTCGTCGTCTAGTCCGATCCATCGCAGTTTGCGGATCAGCTTCGCCCAATCTTGCGGCAGATCCCGTTCCAAGTCGTCCTGCCTCTCACTTGCACGCTGTGTAGCCGTTTCCATGGACGCGCCTCACGTGGTCAGCCCCGGACGCCCGTTGCCTACCGACTGCGCAAATTTTTGCGTGATCTGTTGAGCTTCTTCGACGAGTTTACGTCCGTCGTCGGCGGCCATCTGCATCCGCTGTGACAAGCATTTCGTGTACGCCTCCAATGCTTCCGGAAAGCTTTTGGTGCTGCTCAACTTGCTCGCCAAGTCCGACCACAGCGAAATTTCGGACTGCATGCGGTTGATCCAGAGACGGCTGGCGTGTTCGCATGACTCCACGATCGCTTTCTGAAGATCGAGTGCCGCTTGTGTCTGGTGCTGCCCCCAGTTGACGACATCTGCAGCAGCTGCACGTGTTTTCTGAGCATTTGATGACTCCCGCACGGCCATAGCGCGATACCTCCAAAAAATACAAAATTGGCGAAAAAGTCGCGCAAGCATATGAACTTTCGTGCGGCATATTATTGATCTGGATCAATGGGCAGTCGTCCTTCAGTGGTAAAGGGCGCTATCTCCATCCAAGTCACCAAGGCGCTGCGAAATGTCGGATCAGAAGGCCTCATTTGAGGTGGCGACTCCATTGGAAATGTTTTCCGCCGCTATGGAATACACGGTTGATGCAGCCCAGCGCACCGTACTGTTTTGGGACGTGCTGCGTCAGCGAGGAAATCAATATCGCGAGCACGTGGCAGAGAATGCGCCGCACGTCCTCGATTATGAGGTCGAATTGATTGTGGATGGCCGCAAGCTGGAGCGGCCGGTAAATTATGCCCTTGTGCGAGTTATCCCTCCGCGTGACGTGACGATCAATCCGAAGCTTCGGCCATTTATCGTGGTCGATCCGCGCGCGGGTCACGGCCCGGGGATTGGCGGCTTCAAGGCCGACAGTGAAATCGGCGTTGCATTCAGGGCGGGACATCCTTGTTATTTCGTCGGATTCCTGCCCGAGCCCGTTCCGGGCCAAACAATCGGCGACATAGCGCGCGCCGAGGCGATCTTCATTGAAAAGGTGATAGCTGCACACCCCGATGCGGGCGGCAAGCCCTGCGTGATCGGAAATTGTCAGGCCGGGTGGGCAATCATGATGCTAGCGGCTTTGCGGCCCGATCTGTTTGGCCCCATCATCGTCGCAGGCTCACCGCTTTCCTACTGGGCGGGCGTGCACGGCAAGAATCCGATGCGCTATTCGGGCGGCCTACTCGGCGGCAGCTGGATGGCTGCGCTCGCCAGTGATCTTGGAAACGGCAAGTTTGATGGCGCCTGGTTGGTACAGAATTTCGAAAATCAAAATCCTGCCAATACACTATGGACCAAGCAACATAACCTCTATTCGAAGATCGACACGGAAGCCCCGCGCTATCTGGGTTTCGAGAAATGGTGGGGCGGACACGTCAATCTCAATGCCGAGGAAATTCAATTCATCGTCGATGAACTGTTTATCGGCAACAATCTCGCGGCGGGACGGATTCAGATAGAGGACGAAACAACAATCGACCTTCGGAATATTCGCTCGCCGATTGTGGTATTCTGCTCCAAGGGCGACAACATCACGCCTCCGCAGCAGGCGCTTGGCTGGATCCTAGACCTGTACGATACAGTCGACGATATCCGCTCATATGGGCAGACGATTGTCTACACGATCCACGAATCGATTGGCCATCTTGGTATTTTCGTTTCGGGCGGGGTCGCAAAGAAAGAGCATGGCGAGTTCTCCAGCAATATCGATTTGATCGATACCCTGCCTCCCGGGCTCTATGAGGCCGTGTTCGTGAACAAAGGCGACGACATTGCTAATCCTGATCTTGCCGGAGGCAATTGGGTGATGCGTTGCGAAGCACGAACTCTGGAGGACATTCAGGCACTCGGCACCAATGATGTGGCTGACGACCGCCGTTTCGCCACGGCCGCGCGCGTCTCGGAAATAAATCTGTCGCTTTATCGCACGTTTTTGCAGCCCTTCGTGCGAGCAATGGTGCCGGCGCCGGTTGCCGACTGGATCCGGCAGCTTCACCCCTTGCGCCTGCAATACGAAATCTTCTCGGACCAGAATCCGTTTATGGCTCCAGTGGCGCGGTTGGCAGAGCAAGTTCGCGCCAACCGGAAGGAAATCGCAAAGGATAATCCGTTTCTGGCGGCACAGGAAAACATGTCAAAGCGGATCGAGGCTGCGCTCGATTCCTGGCGGCAAACAAGTGAGACCTGGGCCGAGCGGATGTTTCTCGCGATCTACGGTTCGCCGACGCTGCAGGCCGCGGCCGGCATCGACCCATCCGGGACAAAACGGCTGCGAAAGATCAGCAAGAATCCGCTCCACCGTGAGCTTTTGCAAAAACGAATTGCCGAACTCAAAGCGCTTATTCCAGCTGGCGGTCTCCGGGCGGCGATTGTTCGGAGCCTGATTTATGTCGGGGTGAATCGGGCCGCGATCGACGAGCGCGGATTCGAGCTGGCACGCCGCATCCGCGAGGCGCATGGCGACATACCTGTTGCGGAATTCAAGAGGCTGGTCCGCGAGCAGTTCAATATCCTGCTGATTGATCAGCAGGCGGCACTCGATGCTATTCCTTCGATGCTGCCGGCCGACAAGGAAAGCCGAGAGAAGGCCTACGAACTGATCCACCAGATCCTGCGTGCGCGCGGCGAACTCAGCGAACAAGATCATAGTCGACTCAAGGAAATTGCGCGTCTCTTCGACGTCGAAGCAATTGGCGCGAAAGGGCACCTGCGCGAAATCGGTAAGAAGCCGCAAGCCAAAGCTTCCTGAAGCAGCACCCTCCCTGGAAGAGCAGGTGGAAGGCGGGCTTGACCCACACGCGTTCACCGACATGGGTTTGCGTAATTCCGCGGAATGCTCGCTGCTACTGACGCGGAATTACGCAGTTAGTCGCGGGGACTGCGCTCTCTCAGCTCGAGAGTTACGAGTCTGGCTAATAAAGTGGCTGGGTATAGTTGCCCGACAACGCTTTCAATGTTGCATAAACTCCGTGCAATGGGATGCACCGGTACGATGTCGCCATAGCCGGTTGATGTCAGTGTGACGAAGCTCAAATAGAAGACAGAGTTGGCAAGTGCGGCATTATCTTCAAACGTTATTCCTTTAAATGCCTCTGGAAGCAATAAGCCGGCAAATGTGAACAAGGTGCCAAAAATGATTGCGACAAGCACATACAGCAAGATCGCTCCGATGATCCGGTGATACGTGATGCGACCACGCCTGAAGACGGCCTGTGCTACGACTGCTCCGAGAGTCACCGCGATGGCGAGCCAAGCGCCAGCCAATAGATGCAGGTTATAACGCCATGGATAATATAGTCGCAATAAAAAGACGATGATGTTGGCGACCAGGGCCACCGACATCACGGCTACCGCCATCGGGTGGTCAGAAATGACGAGCATTGCCCCGATAATCGCCAGCAAGGCGACGATCGCAAAACCTTGAAACAAAAAAATGCCCATCGCCTGAAGCGGGGCAAACACAAAGATCGTGAGCACCAGGAGCACGGCCAGCATCGTGAGCAGCCGGTCGCTGTACTTGCGCCGCAATAGGCGTACTTCGCTTAGCGGGTCCATAGGTGTCGATGAATTCAGATTGAGAATCGCTATTGTGCTCGATGTACCTTAATTACTGCGCTCCGGTCACTTCAGCAGGTTTGCAAGTGAAGCCAGACCTAGGCTTTCGCTACCTTCCGATATTGATTAATTGAACTCGACGATTTTCAGCAGCTCCCGGATCACGCCGATTGAGCAATTGCTCCTCGCCCAATCCAACGGCATCGATGCGCGATGCCGAAATCCCAAAAGGATTGACGAGTGCTGCACGAATGGCATCGGCCCGCTGCTGGCTCAGCTTCAGATTGTACTCGCGGCTTCCTTTCGCATCCGTGTGACCGACGATGAGAAAGCGGTAGCCCTGCAGATAAGGGTGATACAGCGCGTCAGCCATGAGCCCCACAGCTCTGAACGAATCTGGCCGGATACGTGCGGAGTTGAAATCGAAATTGATCGCAATGGTAATTTGAGCCAGGCTATCGAGCTCATAGAGTGGCGGACGGTTGACGCGATTAGTCCGGCTCGGGTCAGCAAGAGATTGATTCACTAAGCTGCGCAGCTGCGATGCCGTAATGCTGCTGTTGGAGGCGGCCTCAACGGCCTGGAGGCTGCTGACCAAATCGCCTGAACTCAGATTGATCGATCCGGAGCGGGTCGATGGACCAAGCTCTACTTCAAAGCCGGCATCGGCAACTGCCTGCTGACATGCTGGGCTGATGTTCTCTTTCGTCTTGTAGAAGCACTCCATGAGATTTCCGTCCCCGGACTGTATGCCCGAGCAACGTCTCTTGATGTCGACCTCGCAAACACTCATCACGGAAGCCCGCGCGGCTGCCCGTTTCTGCAGAAGCGCGCCGAGCGAATTGACCGAACCGATACAGCGCGCTGAAACGTTTGACTGATTGCGCAAGAGGCAGTCGCGCACACGACCGCCGCCAAGGTTTTCACCCTTACAATATTTGGCGATATCCGCCCTGCAGGCCACGGCGAGCCGATCGAGCGCGCCCGCATAGCCGATTGTCTGGGCAAGCACGGCTTCGGCCGCGAATCCGAAAAAGCCGGTTGCGACCAAAACGAAGGTCATCCTGAACATTAATTTCCCCTTTTCAGAAAGGCTCGAGAATGCGACTCCCAAACAAAATGCAGACTGCCTGCTCGTGAGTGACTGGTGTGGCAGTCCGCTCACTCGCTCAGTTCAGCATGCCTGCAAGCGATTTCGGATCTTTGAGAAGCAAGGTCCGGCGCGACTGTCGCGCAAGCGATCCTGCGCGTTCCAGTTCGGTGATTGTGCGGCTCACAGTTTCGATCGTGAGCCCAAGATAGTCCGCAATGTCATGATGCGGCATCTGAAGGTCGACTCGGTTTTGACCTCCTGTCCGCTGTGCGAGGTCAGTGAGAAAGCTTAAGATTCGGAATTTGGCGTCCCTGCCGATGAGGACAGAGTGCTTCTGAATGTGCTCAAGCTCTGCTGCAGTATTGGCGAGAAGGAAGTTAGCCATCGCATTATTTTGTCCGGCCGAGGCAATCAATGCGCTCCGTTTCACGAAAAGAACAGTGGCATCCGTTGCCGCCTCAACCGAGAGCGCATGGGCAGTATCGAAAGTCCAGCCGAACAACTCTCCCGGCAAGTGAAAGGCGATGATACTGCGCGCCCCGTTGCGAAAGGTTCGGCACCTGCGGAGCACTCCGCTGACAACGAGAAAAATATATTCCGCCGGATCGCCCTCGCAGACAATGACCTTGTTGCGACGATAGCGAATGGGGCCCCGTCTGAGCGCGTGGATATTCTGCCTCAATATCTCCTGCTGGGGACCCCTTGCGCCCAATCGGAGAAAGGGCAGGGTTTCTGTGAAGCCTGACTCCCGGCTGAACGCCAAATGGTGCTCGTGGCCGGATCGCACGTTACGCTTTAACATCATGCGTGCTCCACAGGATAGTTCGAGGGCGATAGGATAGAGTTGAGCCGGCAATCTTCCATTATTTGTTCGGAAGCCTTTCCTACCGGAAACGGGGAATAATCCTATTCTTTCGGATAGGCGCGGCGGGGCGGCTATGCATGCGAAACAGCACGGTCGCCCCGCGATTGTTGGTAATTGCCTGAAGAGGCGATTGTTGGCAGTTGGGCCGGAATGGACTGCCTAGCCTTTATTTCCGCCGAGCGCGTTTTCCAGGCATTGGACCAGCAGCTTGTCGTCGAACGGCTTTTTCAGAAATCCGGCAGCGCCCGCATTGAGAACATTCGCCCGAATTGAATCATCGGCGAACGCTGTCATGAAGATCACCGGTGTGCGGTTGCCGACGGCGATCAATCGCTTTTGCAGTTCCGCCCCGCTTATGCCCGGCATCCGCAGATCGGTGACGACACAAGATGAGGTGCGGATGCAGTCCGACAACAGATATTCCTCCGCCGTTGAAAACACGGCTGCTGTATAGCCGAGCGATCTTACGAGGTTTTTGACGCCATCGCGGACCTGCTCGTCATCGTCAATTATCGCAATCACCGGAACCTTCACCTGCGCTATCCTACCAGTGCGAAGCCATACCGCGCGCAAACGCCGCGGACTATCACCCAGAGGGGTGAACAACCAGGACGATGAACAAGAAAACTGTACTTGAGTATAGGTCTTAGTGCGCGGGCCGACGCAAACCGAGGGCATCTGCCATGCGGACCAGCTCCGCCACGGACCTTGCGCCCATCTTCCGCATTACATTGCCGCGATGAAATTTCACGGTAACCTCGCTCACACCAATCTTGCCCGCGATCTGCTTGTTCATCAGTCCTTCGGCAACCAGCGCCATGATTTGTTGTTCTCGCGGCGTCAAGTCGCCGTAGGCAGACTGCAGCCCCGACGCATCGCTGAGGCTCTTTCGTCGCTTGCGGTCACGGTCGAGCCCGCTCTGAACGGCATCGATCATGTCCTGATCGCGGAAAGGCTTCGCCAGGAAATCAACGGCTCCGCCTTTCATCGCGCGCACGGTCATGGGAATGTCTCCATGACCGGTAATGAAAACCACGGGAATCTCGATGTTCGATCTGCTCATCTCAGATTGAAAATCGAGGCCGCTCAGACCTGGCAACCTGACGTCGAGAACCAGGCAGCTTGGCACATCCGGCGCGTTCCACTGCAGGAAATCAGAAACTGAGGCGAAAAGCTTCGTCTGCAGGCCGATCGAGCGCAGCAAATTCGACACTCCCTCGCGTACATCCTTGTCATCATCAATGATGATGACAAGGTCGGGCGCCTGGGCAGGTTTGCTCATCGAGAATCTGCCGGCAGCAGCAGATGGAAAACGAGACCGGGATGGCCGCGCGTTGCCCAAAGGCGCCCGCCATGAGTCTCAACGATCGAGCGGCAAATCGATAAACCCATTCCCATGCCTTCGGGCTTCGTTGTGAAAAAAGCTTCGAAAATCGTGTCCAATTCGGCGGCGCTAATCCCGGGGCCGGAGTCGGCGACCGACACCAATACGTCTCCTTTGCTCGTTGCCGTTTCGATTCTTATCATGCGCTTTTCACTGGCTGAGGACTTTAGCGCCTCGATGGCGTTGGTAATCAGGTTCAGAAATACCTGCTCCAGTTGGGCTGGATCACCGAACGCCTGTGGCGGCGAGCTCGAGAAAACGGTTTCGAGAGAAATACCATGCCTGCGGATTTCAGTCGCTGTGAGGGCCAGAACATTGCCGATCAGAATGTTGAGGTTTACGGGTTGCTGCGCGCTGCGCCCCTTTCTGAACATGGAGCGAAGATTTTCAATGATCTGGCTGGCACGATTGCCGGCAGCGATGATTTTTTGCAACGCGTCCCGTACCTCGCCAATATTGGGTTTCTTGTGCCCAAGCCAGCGCATAGCCGCACCGCTTTGCGCAACCATCGCGGCCAGGGGCTGCCGCACCTCGTGTGCGATTGAAGCCGATAGTGTTCCGGCGGTGGCGATCCTATTCAGATGGGCCAGCTCAGACATGCGGCGCAGGGACTCGGCTTCCGCCACGCGGCGGCGCCGATGCTCGTACAGCAGACCGAGAATCGAGAGACCCTGGGTCAGGACGATCGCAATGATGAAGACAATCTGCCAACGATACTGCTCCCATGCCGTTCGCGGGCGAAAACGAATTTCGCTGCCTTCCGGTAGATCCGATTCGGCAATTTTCCAGCGCTGCAACTCGCGCCAATCGAAAACCGGCTTCAGCGCGCTTGAACGGCTAACGGGCAGGTTGGAAATGTTCTCGCCATTGAAGAGCTGTAACGCCAGCGTGGCGGTCTCTTCACCCATCAATTTCGTCAACACGACAAATCCGCCCATAGCGCCATTACCGACTCGGTTATCGATGTCCACCACAATTGGTCGATTGGCAGCCCTGGCGATAATCCTCAGCGCCTGGTTGGGAGAGTACTGACGGCCCGCCCCGTCGGTTGTCAGGGTCGTATAGAAAATTGCGGATCGCTCCGGCAGCGTTGCCACACGTTTTTGAATCTCGGACATAGGCAGCCCGGAAAGATCCGTTACCCCGAGATTTGCGGCCAGACTCGGCAGTTCGCCTGCGAAATGGCTCCGGAACGGTTGCCGATCAAGCGGATCGCCGACCAGAACAATCTGTTTGAGATCTTTGACGAGCAAGCGCGCGATTTCGATGGATGGTTCGAGGGAAAATTTTAGGAACCTGCCCGTCACGTTTGATAACGGCATCAGCGATCGCGCGCGTCCTTCGTCAACGGCTGCAAATAAAATTGCGATCTCGCCCCAACCCTGGTCGGCTCTTAATTGAAGGGCGATCTTGAGCGCCTCTGTGCCATTGGCAACAATGATCCCGATCGGCCTCTCCGAATATTTGTCGCGCAAATAAGCGAGTAAAATCTTTTGATACTGCACGCCCTGAAACAGATTGAGATCGAGATTTTCGATGTAGATATTGAATGGCTCACTCTGACCCGCGTTGAGCTTTGTGCGGAATGCGGCAGTGGTGTCGGCATACCCTTGAATTCCCGCGCTCCCTTCGTTCAGCACCAGCAACGATCTCGGCAAGGGATCAGCGAGGCACGGCGCAGGAAAGCAGCCTGCAGCGAGCACGATCACCAGATAACGTCGAAACATCCGCATCGCAGAATCGATCACAGTCGTGCAGAAAATTTCGAGTCGTACGATCAGCCGCGGGGCCATGTGATCTACGCGCTTTCCCATTGCGGCCTGCACCAAAAATCAAAAAAGCAGGTTGTGCACCGCAAGGCTGAGCTGGCGGCCAGTATAGGCTCGGAATTCCTCGAGACTCAAATGCTAGACGGTTTGTACCGCATAGGCGGTGGGCCGTGGGATAGCCACATTCGGCTCTCGATCAATCTTGACTTATTCGTAGTTGGAACCCTTTAGGCTCAACACGAGGGCTGCGAAGAGCAAAATCAAACGGCGTTGACATACATCAAAATGATGAACTTCCTCGCGATTAGCGTTTGTCAAATCGCGCTGGCACGACACGAAGACATCGGAGTCTTTGACGTCGGCCTCACTTGGTTCTCGTTCCGTTTGACGGGGGAGGCTAATGTCTTTTTTTCGACTGGTCGCGTCGTGCTGCGTTCTCGTTTTTGCGGTCGTTTGCGTTTCGTTTTCCGCCGCGGCGCAGAATGCGCCGGTGGCCGCTGCAACGCCAAATGACCAACTGCTCAAGCCGGAAGAACTCGACGCGCTTGTTGCGCCAATCGCGCTTTACCCGGATACGTTATTGTCCCAAGTCCTCATAGCCTCCACATATCCGCTTGAAGTAGTGCAGGCGGAGCGTTGGGTGAAGGAAAACAAGAACCTGAAAGGGGAGGCGCTAAAAGCAGCCGTCGACAAGCAGGGCTGGGACGAAAGTGTCAAATCGCTTGTCGCAACACCAGACGCTTTGACGATGATGAGCACGAAGCTCGACTGGACGCAGAAGCTCGGTGATGCCGTCCTTGCTCAGCAGCCGGACGTGATGGATGCCGTACAACGATTGCGAGTGAAAGCGGACAACAACAAGAAGCTTAGCTCGACAAAAGAGCAGAAGGTCACCAAAAGACAAGAGGGCGGCAAGCAGGTCATCGTCATCGAACCGACCGACCCGAATACGATCTACGTTCCCTATTATGATCCGGCCACCGTTTACGGTGCTTGGCCATATCCGGCTTATCCGCCGTATTACTACTATCCTCCCGGCTATGTTGCCGGCGGGATTCTTGCGACAGGTCTAGCATTCGGCGCAGGCTACGCGCTCGGCCGCTGGGCATCAGGCGGCAACTATTGGGGCGGCAATATCAATTGGAACAACAACAACATCAATATCAATCGCCCGCAAGTAAACCCGCTCGGGGGGAACAACTGGCAGCACAACCCGGCACACCGGCAAGGCGTAAAATACAACAACTCAAAGGTCGGCGAAAAATTCGGCAGTAATAATTTGCGTAACAGCGCGCAGAACCGCGCGGATTTTCGCGGCCGCGACGGCAACCAGGTCCTCAGACCGGGTCAGGGCGGTGCCGGCGACCGCGGCGGCAATCGTCCCGGCGCCGGCGCAGGAAATGCAAGACCCGGCGGCGGACAGGCCGGTCAACGGCCCGGCGGCGGGCAGCGTCCAAGTGCTGGCCAGAGACCAAGCGGTGGGCAACGGCCGAGCGCAGGTCAGAGGCCATCCGGCTCGCGTCCAAGTGCTGCGCAGCGTCCCTCAGGTGGTGGCAATGCGCTGGGAAATGTTCAACGAGGCAACGTTGCGCGGGCGCAATCGGCACGCGGACATGCGAGCCTCGGCGGAGGACCACGCGGCGGAGGCGCGCGTATGGGCGGCGGCGGAGGCATGCGCATGGGCGGCGGCGGTGGTGGATTCCGTGGCGGTGGGGGCGGCGGCCGCGGAGGTGGTGGCGGACGTCGATCAGACATCGCGCTCAAGCACGACATCGTTCTTCTGGGGCATCTTCCCAATGGCATCGGCTTTTACCGTTTCAGCTACAACGGAAGCGACCGGGCCTATGTCGGCGTGATCGCCCAGGAAGTGCAGATGGTTATGCCGAACGCCGTAATACGCGGGCGCGACGGCTACTTGCGGGTCTTCTACGACCGTCTGGGCATCAAATTCGAAACCTACAAGCAGTGGATGGCGTCCGGCGGCCATATGCCCGGATCGACGAGCATCTCGCACTGAACATGTCCGCGCACAGCAAACTGCCATTGAGGACGCCATGAGCAGAATTCATTCTTCGGAAATCATGTCCCTTTACCGCGTGCGCAGCGTGGCTACGGTGTTAGCACTGTTACTTTGCGCAATGTCACCCGTCGCCGCCCAACAGACTTTTAACAGTCCAGATGAGGCCGCGGCGGCGCTCGTCGATGCGGCGAAATCTGGTGATCGGAAAGCTATCCTGGACGTGCTCGGTCCCGACGGGCTCGAAATCATATCGTCAGGTGACGAGGTGGCCGATAAGACAACCCGCGAAAACTTTGTCGCTGCCTATGATCGAAAGCACAGCATTGCGAAGGAAGGCGATGACAAAGCTGTCATGGTGATCGGGCAAGAGGACTTTCCGGTCCCGATACCGCTCGTCCGCGCTTCCGGTATGTGGCGCTTCGACACCGCAGCCGGTCGGGAAGAGATCCTCGCCCGCCGCATCGGCAAGAACGAGCTGGCCGCGATTCAATCCTGCCTAGCCTATGTCGACGCGCAGAACGAGTATGCCGAAAAAGATCGCACTGGATCGGGCGCCAACATTTATGCGCAGCGTGTGGTCAGCCAGCCAGGCAAGAAGGATGGCCTTTATTGGCCGGTGGCGGAGGGCGAAGACCCCAGCCCGCTGGGTGAACTGGTCGCTCAGGCGACGGCTCGTGGTTATCGTGCCGGCGGCGGCCGCACGCCCTACAACGGCTATTATTTCAAAATTCTGACCAAACAAGGTGCGGCTGCTCCCGGGGGCGAGTTGGAATACGTTGTCCGCGGGAAGATGATCGGCGGCTTTGCGATGGTGGCGTATCCGGCTGAGTACAGGAACTCGGGTGTGATGACGTTCATCGTGAGCCATACGGGGACCGTGTATCAGAAAGATCTCGGGCCAGCCACGGCGAAGATTGCGGCTCGCATGACCGCGTATAACCCTGACAAATCATGGCAGAAGGTGACGGACACCTCTCCTGTCAGATAACCGCAGACAGCTGATCAATCGACCGGAATGTGAGTGGCCGTCAGGTTGCAACGAGAGGCGTCAGAGTCAGTCATGAGATATTCGATGCGATGCGAGGTGCGCCGTGGATGAGCAGGCTCATTCCGCCGCGACCAAGCATCTGCCGATTTTCATCACGGCACCCGGAAGCACAGACGTGCTTATGGTCGTTACGGCTCTACTTCTTGCTGCAGCGGTGATCGCTTTCGGCGTTCTGTTTCTGCGCCTGCACACCTTGCCGGAGCGGGTAGCGCACAAGGGACACAAGATTCAATTCGAGATCGTCGCCATCCTGGGACTGATCGCCTTATTTACGCACATGCATATCTTCTGGGTGGCAGGCCTGCTGCTTGCATTCATAGACATTCCGGATTTTGGCGGATTCCTTGGCCGCATTGCAGGCTCGGTGGAGAGAATAGCGGGCGTAAAGGTCGGGGCAGGGGATGTGACAGATGATCAGTCGTTCGATGCGGACACAGGCACAGCATCGCATGAGGCGGATGAGACGATCGATCGTCACCGTGAGAAGGCTGGATCCGCGGCAAAGCCGCCACGTGTAGGCCGCAAGGAGCTCGACCATGCTTGAGCTGCTGCTCTGCTCCGTGGTGACTATCCTACCGGACTATCTCTATCGGCGTTACGTTCAGGGAAAGAGGATCGGCAAGGAGATCACCCTTTATTCAGTCTGGTTCGAGCTTCGCTGGGGTATTACGGGCTGTCTGATCTTGACGGTCGGGCTGATCACGACCGTTTTTTATAACCACCCTTCGACAACCAACGTGGCGTTGCTGTTCCGCACGGTCCCGATCCTTCCCGAGACCAATGGGCGCGTCGCCGAAATTTATGTCAGCGGCAGCGCCGACATTAAGAAGGGCGCTCCTATTTTCCGGCTGGACAGCTCCAAGCAGGAAGCTGCCGTGGAAGTAGCGCGGCGCAAGATTGCGGAGACCGACGCACAAATGACTGTCGCGCGCGCTGACGTGATGAAAGCGGACGGCGAACTGGAGCAGGCCAAGAGCGAGCGCAAGCAGACATTGGACGAACTCGAGACGAAGCAGGAACTGTATCGACGCAACCCCGGTAACGTTCCTTTCCGAGAAATCGAGCGCCTGCAGGAGCGCGCGCAGGGTCAGCTTGGCGCAATCGCGGCTGCGACCGCATCGAAGCAAAGCGCTGAGGAACGGATATCCACTCTGCTGCCGGCGGAAAAAGCAAGCGCGGAGGCCGCACTGAACCAAGCGACGGTCGAGCTGGAAAAAACTGTCGTTCGTGCAGGAGTGGATGGGCGTGTCGAGCAGTTCTTTTTGCGCGTCGGTGACGTCGTCAATCCATTGATGCGCCCAGCGGGTGTCTTGATCCCCGCGGGAGCCGGCCAGCGGGCCTTGCAAGCCGGTTTCGGGCAGATCGAGGCGCAGATCATGAAACCTGGGATGATCGCGGAGGTCACGTGCGTGTCAAAGCCGTTCACTGTCATCCCGATGGTGGTAACCAGCGTGCAGGATTATATCGCCGCCGGTCAATTTCGCGGTGGCGAACAACTGATGGATTTGCAGCAAGTGAATCGCCCGGGGACGCTTCTCGCGTTTCTTGAGCCGCTTTACAAAAACGGTCTCGAAGGCGTCACGCCAGGCAGCAGCTGCATCGCTAACGCCTATTCCAATAATCATGATGAAATCGTCGCGAAAGACACCGGCGCGATTCGAGCGTTCGCACTGCATGCCGTCGACGCGTTGGCGCTCGTCCATGCGATCATTCTGCGCTTACAGGCGCTGGTATTACCGTTTCAGACCCTCGTGTTCAGCGGGCACTAGGTTGAGACGAGGCAATTCACAAGTGAGCTTTTCAATCGAATCCCGAGGAGAGTGAAATGAATGTTGTCTCCGTCAAGGCGGCCACCGTTGCGGTGCTTATCTCAACTTTTCCTTTGCTTGTCGGAAATGCCAGTGCCCAGACTCCGGTGGCAGAAAACGCAAAAGCGCGAATTGCGGCTGCCGTATCAAAGATCAAAGCCGGTTGCGGCGACGACGTCGCGAAATTTTGCGGTTCGGTTACACCGGGCGAGGGCCGCTTGATTCTTTGCATGATGGCGCACGAGGACAAACTCAGCGCGAAGTGCGATTACACGCTCTATGATGCTTCGCGCAATCTGGATCGCGCGCTCGCTCTCATTGAACAGGCCGCCGACGTTTGCTGGCCGGACATCGAAAAGCATTGCGCAAACATTCCGGAGGGTGGCGGTCACATTGCTCAATGTTTGGTCGCCAAGAAGGAGTCCGTTGCAAGCGATTGCCGGACGGCGTTGGATCAGTTTCCGGGCGTGCAGTAACCGCTCGTCAAAAAGACGGAGTATCGCTCAATGTCAACAACGATCGACGTGTTACCGACTGCAGACGAATGCGCGAAAAGAATGGCGGAAGCCGAAGCCGAAAA
Organism: Pseudolabrys sp.; assembly: GCA_035718275.1. GTDB lineage: Bacteria > Pseudomonadota > Alphaproteobacteria > Rhizobiales > Xanthobacteraceae > Pseudolabrys. Next base: position 57,505 of record DASTHI010000053.1, read on the forward strand.
GGCATCCGAATTTATGCGCAAGCAGGCTGCCGCTGATGCCGAGAAAAAAGCGCTACTCGATAAACTGAAAGGACCATCGGGTGTTTCTGACGAGGAACGCCTCAAGCGCGCAGCTGCGATCATAAACAGGGCTATCAACAACGGTTTGACTGAAGTCGAAGTTGGTCGCTTTTCTAACAGCCTTTTCACCGACAAAGGTCGGGCCATCAATCAGCAAGAGCGAGGCTGGGAGCAAACATTGACCGGTTTGCCCAAAGAATTGTTTGAATTTTGGAAGAAACATATGCAGCCGCGGGGCTATAGAATAAAGTTTCAAATTGCAGAGTGGCCTGAAGGGATGCCCGGCGACATCAGCATTACACTGAGTTGGGGGAAGAAGTAGATCGCATTGAGGCGTCTTCGTTCGACAGAAAATGCAGGCCTGAGTCTTGTCCAGCACACACGAAACTGCGTTGTTGCTAGAACGCGTAGTGGCCGTTCTGTTCTTCATTGTTTTGCTGGCTGGCGTCGTATTGGTCCTGCGTCCCTTTGCAACCGCAATCCTTTTTGGGGGCATTATTGTTGTTGCGACGTGGCCCATTCACCAATGGCTGACGTCTAAAGGGCATTCCAACCCCGTCGTTGCCAGCATCATGACGATCGTTGCCGTCGCGCTCGTGATTGTACCGGTAGTTGCGCTGGCTCCGAGAATTGCCGCTCAGCTGCCTGAGGCTGCGAACAAGGTTCAGAAGTTCTTTGATGCTACGCCGGACCTTCCGGGGTGGATTGGCAACCTGCCGGTTATAGGAGAAAGACTGGAGCAGGTCTGGTCGCAACTGGGGCGAGGCGAAATTCAGGCAATCATAGGCCCGTATTCAGCGACATTGCGTAAATTCTTTATCGATCTCGGTGGCGCGATCGTGGAGGGCGCATTGCAGATAATCCTGTCATTTGCGATTGCCGCCATGCTCTGGCTGCGAGGTGACCAGATCAGAACGGGTCTCGAAAATATCGGGCGCCGGTTTGCAGGCACGTTCGGCGACGAGCTGCTGAGGGCTGCCGCTGCGTCGGTGCAGGGCGTTGCCTATGGAATTGTCGGCACCGCGTTTTTTCAGGCGATTGCGCTGACGATTGGATTGTTTGTGGCCCGGGTACCTGGTGCCGGTTTGCTGGGTTTTCTGGCGCTCATTATCGCTCTCAGCCAAATCGGGATTCTCCTCGTCGTCATTTGGGGCGGGGCCGCATGGTGGCTTTTCACCACTGGGGCTCAGGGCTGGGCAATTTTCATGATTGTGTGGGGCTTGTTTGTTTCGACAATCGACAATGTCATTCGTCCGTTTCTTGTCAGCTTCGGAGCAACAATGCCTCTCACACTCGTCTTTCTGGGTGTCTTGGGTGGTTTCATCAGTTTCGGCTTTTTGGGCATGTTCATCGGCCCCACGCTGTTGGCAATCGCTTTCGCAATCTTTCAGGCCTGGCGACAATCCGAGAAGCGCACGGTCGTCAATCCAATCGTGTCGACGACAAAGAGGAGAGAGAAATGATTCAATTGTCTTCGAAATGGGGAACCGCTTGTCTGGCGGTCGTATTTTTACAGGCGACCGCGGCTGGAGCAGTCGACTTGGAGGGCGCGTGGGCCAGTGATGCATCAGCATGCGAGAAGATCTTCCAAGTGAAAAACAAGGTCATTTCGATACGCAGAGATTCGGATCTGCACGGAAGTGGCTTCATCCTCGATCGCAATCAGCTTCGCGGCAAGATGGCGAAGTGCGCCGTCAAATCGCGCAAAGAAGAGGCGAATCTGGTCAACATGATCGCGGTCTGCTCGACCGATATCGCGTTGTCCACCGTTCAATTCAGTCTGCGTCTCGATTCCGAAAATCAACTCACACGCGTGTTCCCCGGCATTCCAGAAATGTCGGTGTCATATTCGAGATGCCGATTTTAGTTCATTGAACGATCGACACCTTGTTCGGCTAAGCATGCAGAATTCGACACAGTGGAGCCGGACGATCTCCCGCGGGCAGAAGGCGATGACATAAAAAATGGCGCCGGCTGTCACGCCCGCAACGAATGCGGCCATAAAGAAACTAGCCTTCCATGGTAACTTTCAAGCAGCAGACTTATTCTTATGCTTCACTGGAGTTCTGAAAAGGCCTTAGCCATCATCGACTACATACAGTCGCTCTTTGTGGCCGGCGAAGTGCTCAAATTCGATTTCTTCATATTTTTGATCGCGTTCCTGCTCATCGCATTCATGTTAGGAAGTGACTGGGTTCGGAATTTGCTCTTGGGAATTGGCCGCTACATAACTAAGACTTTGGGCAGATAACTCGCCACGGTCGAAGACGTCGCCAACGAACTAAACGGATCTGTCAATCGCCCAACCTATCGCACGGACGATGCCGTATGCGGCAACCGAAACCAGCGCGATGCCTAGCAAGGCGACAGAGATATTCCGACCGAGAATCGGGATGTCAGCTGGAATCAAATCCCAGAACCTGAGGCCAAGCGCGTCTTTTGCCATTAACAAGAGACCCGCCGAGAAGATGATCGCTGCAACAAGAAGGCCAAGTCGATGGAAGTTTCGACTTACCACCGAATTTCGCCAGCGAGCATAATGCCCCGGACCCTGATCGTTGTTCATTGCTTCGGTCTCCCCCTGGGGTGGCGACTTGGTCGCAGCACCCACGACTAAAGATGGACTCCGCCAACTCTAACATACGAACGTCGGAAGACGATGAGCCGACCGCCATACACAGACTAGTGGTTCACGAGCGCACGCGGGTGATAGCCAGATCACATGTGCCTAAACTATGGTTGATCGCTGCTCTGAGCGCCACGTCTCGTGGATCGAATGGTAAGGATGTGCCCATGCGATTGGTCACATAGGCATAGCCGATGCCGGCTTCCGGATCCGCGAACCCAAACGAGCCGCCGGCTCCGGGGTGCCCAAACGAGCCTGGATGGCCGAACGGCGCTGCCGGACCGGGTTTCGCAAAGCCAAGCGAAAAATACATTTCGCCTTTGACGCACTCGTCAAAGAAGCCGCTCTCGGACGGCGTCGCCGGCGCCATCAAGAGCCGCAAGGTTTCAGCGCGCAATTGCAGTTCTCGCCCTCCAGTCGCAAAGCTGCCATAGGCACGTGCGATCCCCCGCGCCGTTCCGACTCCTCCGCCGGACGGCACCTCGAGGTTTCGTGCATAGATTCGTTCTTTATCCATGCAGATCCTCGCCCCGGGTCTGTGGCCTCTTCAGTGGTTTGTCATGGGGCCGGGCCGTCAGCCGATGATGTACGAAAATTTTCTTCCCACGGAATACCTTCGGCTTAAAGAATATGGATGGCGGTTCCTCCCTTGGCTTACTCCGCGAATGGGAGTTCGACATGATTGATTCGTGTCCTCGCCACAGGTCTTGACGATCAGTTCAATGAGTGGCGCGAAGCGGCGCGCGAACCGCAGTCTCCGTTGCCGTGGCGCATTCCGTAGGGGCCGCGATGAACGCGACGTCACGGCAACAGCGTCAGGCCCGAAAGGCGATGAGTCGAACGGGGCTTCAATCCCGCACGATGTATCCGCCTGTTCCGGAACGCAACGATTACGGTTCGCATCGCCGCACCTGCCATCTCGGCGGCAGGATGACGGTCTGACGACTAACCGCCGTTGATCGCGATCCGCTTGACGTGCCGCTGCGCTTCGGCCGTCTTCGGCAAAGTCACCGTGAGGACGCCGTTACGGAACGAGGCCTTGACCTTGTCCTCCTCGACGTCCTCGACCGGAATACGACGCTCGAAGCGGCCGTAGTATCGTTCGCTGAACAGCCGGTCCTTGTCTTCCGTTTCGGTCTTCTTCTCGCCCCTTATGGCAAGGACGCCATTCGAGAGTTCGACTTCCACGTCCTTCTCTTCGAGACCTGGAAGTTCTGCTATGACCTTCACCTCGTCCTTTGTTTCGCTCACTTCGAGGTTCGGCCACGCGAATGTGCGATCGAACCCGCGTCCAAAATCAAACGGGGCAAGATCGAACCCGCGGAAGACGTCGTCAAACAGCCGATTGACTTCGCGGTGCAGCGCAAGGAAGGGATTTTTTTCTTCGCTGCGCCGAACCGGCACCTCACGGCCTCGATTCCAGGGTATAAGATCTCGGACATTCATGATCAGCCTCCATTACATTCCTATCCCCGCGAGAACGCACGGGACTCATGGGCAAGCTGAGCGATCTCGGCGATCGACTCAGGCCGCCTCTTGTTGTTTGATCTGTTGGGTGTTGCCGTTGCCGGTCGAGATTTCAATTCGACGCGGCTTCATCGCCTCAGGCAACTCGCGCACCAGGTCGATCTGCAGCAGACCATCCCTGAATGACGCGCCCTTGACCTGGACGTAGTCGGCCAGACTGAACTGACGCCGGAATGGACGGCTGGAAATCCCCTGGTAGAGGTATTGGTGATCACCCTTGTCGGCCTTGCGGCCTTCGACGACGAGCATGTTCTGCTCTGCCGTCACGCTGATCTCGTTGGGTGAAAACCCGGCTAGCGCCAGCGTGATATGATAGGTGTCCTCACCGGTCCGCTCGATGTTGTAGGGCGGGTAATTGTTATCGCCCATTACGCTGAGGGAACTGTCGATGAGATCGAACAGGCGATCAAAGCCCACGCTCGATCGCCACAGCGGAGTTGGATCGAAGGTTCTCATAGCCACATTCTCCGTTGAGCAACATGGATACGAGGGACGCCCAAAGAGCAGGCGCCCCCTGGGATTTTTGCCGACCCCCGAATGGGCGATCGGCGATTTCGATTTAGGTCACAAGTCCCTGCAGTCAAGAGGCGCCGTGCCTTCTTAGCAGCGGAGAGCCCTCGGCCTGCTCACCCAAAACGCTTCGGGCGTTGCTCCTGCCACACCGCTCCTTCCGTTCAAATTCGATGCGCCGGCCTGCGCCTCTGCCTGGGCTGATGTGTTGGGGGTGGCACACCAGAATCCGTGTACGCGGCGACTTCAGACTCTTCCGAGTCAGTCAGATCGCCCGCTTCATCAGGCTGAACCTGGCTCACCCGGAGATCGTCTCTCCAGAACTCTTCGCGCGAGCGCTCAGTCAACGCGGGCGAAAGGCGATAGGCTGCGGGCGAGCCGATGAACGCATCTCCTCCCGCCGGCTGAATGAGTCCCCGTGTTGCCAGGTTTCGCAACGCCTCGCGAAGCCGCCTGTTACCGGTACCGGCATGTACTGCGAGGCTTGCGAGTGTAATGGCCCGACCATCTCCTCCAAAGCGTTTGAAGATGGCAAGCAGCTGATGCTCGTCCCTTCCGAGCCCATGCAAATGCGGTTCCATATGTCGCTCCCATCAACCAGTTGAGCCTCTCGGGCTTGATGACATTGGTACGAGACGCCTCAGTTGAGCGAATGCCCTTGCTCTCTATTGAGATAATTCCGCTTGGGACCGCGCTGCCGTCGCAGAGCGCGCGGGCGACCGGCACATCGCCTTGGTGGTCGCGCGGAAGCTGCTGCGATCGCCCCTGAAGGTTTTCGCAAGGCCGCCGACGAGTTCACTATCCTCGATAATGTTCAGTTCGTGTGGCGGGGCCATCGCTATTGCTGGTACAATTCAGGGTGGCGTGGCCCG